>NZ_VFUO01000004.1:0-684657 GCF_006440875.1 Mesorhizobium sp. B2-5-7
CACCAGCACGATGTCGTAAAGCAGCGTCGAATTGACGACACGCGTGTTGATCGAATGCAGGCTGGCCGCGGTCAAAAGGCCGGCGATCAGGGCGACGAATGCTGACAGCACGTAACGCAGGACCAGCATCGGCCGCACCGGAATGCCGATATTGCGCGCCGCGACCGGATTGTCGCCGGCGAAATAGATGTAGCGGCCCCATTTGGTGTAGCGCAGGAACAGGAAGAACAGGAAGGCGAGCCCGGCGAAGACGAACACCTCGATCGGGACGTCGAGAAAGCGCAGACCGCCGAGCAGTTCCACCCAATGGCCCTGCGGCACCGGCACGGCGTCCTGCGTGATCAATTGCGAACGGACATAGCCGAAGACCAAGGAGCCGGTCGCCAACGTGACGAAGATCGCCGGTACATCGGCGTAGGCGACGAGAAAGCCGTTGAGCAGGCCGATGGCGAGCACGCCGGCCAGCACATAGGCGAAGGCGAGCCCGTCCGGCGTTCCGCTGTTGAGCAGTTGCAGGTACCAGGCGACCGACATGGCCATGATCGCAACCGCCGACAGGTCGATGCCGCGGCCGATGATGACGACAGCCATGCCCAGCGCCAGTATACCCAGCACCGAGACGGAGCGGATAATGGCGACCAGATTGTTGGCATCGATGAAGCCTGGCAGGCCTATAGCCGCGGCAACGAACAGCACCACCGCTATGGCAAAGACAATGCCTTCCTGATTCAGGCTTCTGAAGTTCAGCCAGCCGGCCATGTTCATTGTCTGCTTTCACCCCGGTGGCAGCGCTGCCACCCCTGGAGAGAAAGCTAATCGGCTCAACGCCGCTTCGTCAAATGAATCCGCGTTCAAAACGTAGGCTGGCGATGAGATTCGCAAAGTGGACGCATTGATTGCCGAATCTGGCGCAATGCCCGGAAACTCCTGCACTTTTGGCAATTGTTTGCACCGTCTCGGCGCTTGGCGAAGCACAACACCAAGGCGAAAGGCGAAGACGGAATTTAACCCTGCGATCTGGCGGAAAATTCGATTTCAGTTCCCGGCAACATGGCCGGAGACCTCGGCGCCGGCACCTCTCGGCAGCACCAGGAAACGGAACGACGCCACCAGCCCGATGACGCCGATCAGCAGGAAGGCTGCTCGAAAATCGACGAGGTCGAGCGCCGGCCGGTCTCGCGCGATCTGCGACAGGTTGAGGATCGCCGCCGCCACCGCGACGCCGAACAGCATCGCCACCTGCTGCAGCATCGAGGACAAGGTCGCCGCGGAGCTACGCTGGGCGGCGGCGATATCGGCGAAGGCCAGCGTGTTGAGCGCGGTGAACTGCATCGAGCGCGACAGGCCGGCGATCAGCATCAGCGCCACCACCAGCGCCTGCGGCGTCTGCGGCGAGATCGCCGCGCAGGCCATGATCGACATCGAGGCGATGATGCCGTTGATGACCATCACCGAGCGGAAGCCAAAGCGACGCAGCGTCGGCGTGGTCACCGTCTTCATGCCGAGATTGCCGAGGAAATAGGCCAGGATCATCATGCCGGCATCGACGGGCGATAGGCCGAAGCCGACCTGGAACAGCAGCGGCAAAAGGAACGGCGTGGCATTGATCGCCACCCGGAAGATGGTGCCGGCCGCAAGCGTCGAGATGGCGAAGGTTTGCACCTTGAACGAGGAGAGGTCGAGCAGCGGATGCGGCGCGCGGCGCAGATGCCGCACCGCTAGCCAGCCGACGACGATCCCCGCCGCGATCAGCCCCACCGTAGGCAAGGCCCCATCCTCCGGATGCGCGATGCGCTCGAGACCATAGAGCAGGCAGGCGAGCCCCAGCGACGTCAGGAAAAACCCCGGCCAGTCGAGCGGCTTGGGATCGGCTTCACGATCACCCGGTATGAAGCGGGCGACCAACACCAGCCCGATCGCGCCGAGCGGGATGTTGATGAAGAAATTCCAGTGCCAGGACAGATAGGTGGTGATGAAACCGCCAAGCACCGGGCCGACCACGGGCGCGAAGAGCGCCGGCCAGGTGATCAGCGCCGTGGCGTTGAGCAATTCGGATTTCGACGCGTTGCGCAGGACCAGGATGCGGCCGACCGGCGTCATCAAGGCGCTGCCCAGGCCCTGCACGGCACGGGCAACGACGAATTCGGTCAGACTCCCGGAGAAGCCGCAGGCGAGCGACGCCAGCGTGAACAGCGCGATGGCTGCGAGGAAAATGTTACGCGCGCCGAACCGGTCGGCGAGCCACCCCGACAGCGGCACGAACACCGCCATGGTCAGCATGTAGACGGTGATGCCGAGGCTCATCGCCACCGCCGGCACGCCGAAGGAAGCGCCCATCTGCGGCAGCGACGTCGAGATGATCGTCGAATCCAGCAGTTGCATGAAGAAGGCGATGGCGACGATCAGCGCCACGCGCCGCGAATTCGTGGCTGTCTCGGGCAAGGCTTCATTTTCGGGAATGGCCGTCATGTCGGGTCGGTTTCAACAACATTTAGCCAACTGCGTCCAGAGATGGACCAACAAACTTTCGTGTCGCATCGCCGCCTGTTATGGAATGAATGGGCCTCGGTCTTAAACAACAGGAACCGTGCGCGCATGAAGCCTATCTATATCGACTACCTCAACGCCCTCGACATCGAAGCGCTTGCCATGGCCGATGGCGAGATCATCGACGCCGTCGAGGCCGGGCTCGTTGCGCAAGGCAAGGGCCAGACGGTGATCGAGCCGCGTGTCCACCTCGAACCCGACCCATCCTTCCACGGCCATTTCAATGTCTTGCGCGGCTACGTCGCGCCGCTCGATACGGCCGGCGTGAAAATCGTCGGCGACTATGTCGACAATTATCTTCACGGCCTGCCGTCGGAATTCGGCATCCTCAATTTGTTCGATCCACGCACCGGCACGCCGCGCGCCATTCTCGACGCCACGGTCATCACCGACATGCGCACCGGCGCCGTCACCGCCATCGGCGCCAAGCACTTGGCACGCAAGAACGCGAAGGTGCTCGCCCATATCGGCGCGCGCGGCACTGCGTACTGGAATGTGCGCCTGCTCGACCATCTCTTCGATTTCGATGAGATCCGCGTCCATTCGCGTCGCCCAGAAAGTCGCGATGGCTTTGCCGCAAAACTCTCCGCCGACCTCGGCAAGCCCGTCACCGCGGTCGCCGACTGGGAGAGCTGCGTCAAAGGCGCCGACATCGTCGTCGAAGCCTCACGCCTGCCCGAGCCGCAGCCCCTTCTCAAGACCGAATGGATCAAGCCGGGCGCGCTTGTCGTTCCCTATGGCACGATGAGCGCGGTGGAGCTGTCGCTGACCGACATCATGCAGAAGTTGGTCGTCGACGACTGGGGCCAGTGCAAGGGCGGCAAATTCGGCTCGCTGCGCGCGCATGTCGAGACCGGGCGGTTGAGCGAAAAGACGCTGCATGCCGAACTCGGCCAGATCGCCGCCGGCCTCAGGCCGGGACGGCAGGGTGACGACGAAACCATCCTCTTCTGGCATCGCGGCCTGTCGCTCTCCGACATTGCGCTCGGCAAGGCGATGCTGGCCAAGGCGCAGGCGCAAGGCATTGGCCAAAGGCTGCGCTTCGCATGAGCGCGCTCGTCCTCACCGGGGCCGGCGTCAGTGTCGACGATGTCGCCGCCGTCGCCCGCGAGGCACGCAAGGTGGAGATCGGAGCCAATGTCATCGGCAGGCTGGAGAAGGCGCGAAAGGTGCTCGACCAGGCGGCGGCCTCCGGCCAGCAGATCTACGGCCTGAACACCGGGCTCGGCGCCAATCTTCGCACCTCGGTCGAGGGTGACGCCAGCGCCTTCCAGCGCCAGTTGCTCGAGGGCCGCAGCGGGGCGGTCGGCGAAGCGCTGCCCGTCGAGGCCGTGCGCGCCACCATGCTTGCCCGTCTGACAATGTTGTCGGCCGGTGGCTCCGGCCTGTCGCCCGCCGTGTTCGTAGCCCTGGTCGAAGTCCTCAACGCCGGCGTCCATCCAGTGATGCCGTCGCTCGGCTCGATCGGCGCCGGCGACCTGGTGCTGATGACCGCGATCGCCCGCCTGCTGATCGGCGAAGGTGAAGCCGATTACCAGGGAAGGCGCATGCCGGCGGTCAAGGCACTGATGATGGCCCGCCTCGGCCCCATAGGCCTAGCGCCCAAGGATGGGCTGTCGCTGATCAACGCTTCTGCCATCTCCGTCGGCGGCGGCGCGCTTGCGGTCACGGACGCGCTGTCGGCTCTTGCCCAGCAGCACCAGGCCGGCGCGCTGACCATGGAAGGTTTCGGCGCCAACCGCACCATCCTCGATCCCCGCCTGCACATGGCGCGGCCCGCCGCCGGCCAGCAGGAAGCCGCCAAGGCGCTGCATGATCTTCTCGCCCGCGACGAAGCGCCCGCGACCACCACCATACAGGACCCGCTCTCGATCCGCTGCATGCCCTCGATCCATGGCGCGCTGATCGAGGCGATCGGCCAGGCAAGACGCGCCGTCGAGACCGAACTCAATGCCGCCGCCGACAACCCGCTGGTTCTGAGCGACGACGAGCTGGTGCTGTCGACCGGCAACTTTCACACCGCTTCGCTGGCGCTCGCCTTCGAGACGCTAAGCCTGGCAATCGCTCAATGTGCGGCCGCCAGTGCCGCCCGCTTCATCCAGCTCACCGGTTCGGGCCGCAACGGTCTGCCCAAATATCTCTCGCCGGTCG
Organism: Mesorhizobium sp. B2-5-7; assembly: GCF_006440875.1. Lineage (NCBI taxonomy): Bacteria > Pseudomonadati > Pseudomonadota > Alphaproteobacteria > Hyphomicrobiales > Phyllobacteriaceae > Mesorhizobium > Mesorhizobium sp. B2-5-7. Next base: position 4,699 of record NZ_VFUO01000004.1, read on the forward strand.
GTGGCGCCTCGGCTGGTTTGGTGCCGCTGCAGAAGACCGTGACGTCGATCCTGGCCGCCATCCGCCACAAGGCCAATCCGGTGATGCTCGACTTCCTGCCGGTTTCGGAAGGCGTGGAGGATCACGCCACCCAGACGCCGCTGGTGGTTTCGAAATGCGCCGACATGATCGCGCTGTGGCGGCGGCTGATCGCCTTCGAACTGATGGCCGCCGCCCAGGCCGTGGATATGCGTCAAGGGTTGACGCCGGCGCCACGCACCGCAGCGGTTCAAACAGCCGTGCGCGGGCTCGTCCCAACCCTGAAGGAAGACAGGCCTCTCGGCATCTACGCCGAAGCACTCTACGCCGCGCTGACCGGCGGCACATGGCAGGCCTTATGCCGTTTCTGACATGCCATCAATATGCCGACGAAGGGTCATCAGAAAATTTTTTATTTGGGTAGAGATGCTTCTTCTGCCACTTCAGCCCATAAAACAGTGTTCCATGTATTCCGTTGACTTCAGTTTTCTTTTGTCGACCCTTATTTAAGGAATCCTGAAATCGTTTGCCTCTCTTACTTCCAACGCGCTTAAAGAAATCTTCAATGAATTCTATATCCTGACCGTTCGGAAACATCAATTCAAAGTCCTCATCCGACACTGCATAGATATTATACGCCGAATTGATGGCTCCATCGATCAATTGAACATTTTTCATTGACGCATTGCTCCCGAAAAATCGTGTGGCTCGGCCACAGGATACCAGCAAGCGACCTTACGACTGGCCTACCTTGTCCAGAAACAGCTTTAGCTCGGCTGGGTCCATATGCACGATGTGCCTGTCCTCGGGATAGGCGCCGCTGTTGACGTCGGCGACATATTCGGAGAATGCCGCCACCCGCTCCGCCTGCAGCCGATCGTATTCGGCGGCGAAATTGCGGTAGATCTTCGAGTGGCGCGGCATGTGGCCACGGTTCTGGCCAAGAATGTCGTCGGCGAACAGATATTGCGCGTCGCAGCCGGTACCCGCACCCATCGACAGCATGATCAGCGAGGTGCGCTCCGAGATAGCCTTCGCCACCTCGACTGGTACAACTTCTATTTCGGCGCCGATCGCACCGGCAGCCTCCAGTTGCTTGACCGCTTCGAACACCTGCATCGCCGTATCGGCGGTCTTGCCGACCGCCTTGAAGCCGCCGGTCCAGGTCGCGCGGGAAGGAATGAGGCCGACATGGCCGATGACGGGAATGGCATCGTCCGCCATCCGTTTGATGGTGGCGTAGCCCGCGCTGCAATAGACCGCGTCGGCGCCGGCCTTGTAGAGCCGGAAGGCCCAGCGCACGAAATCATCCGCGGTGCCGATCTCGAAGAAATTGTCGCCCGGCATGGTGAACAGGCTGGGTGCGGCATCGCGATATTGCGGGTTGAGCACCAGTTCGGGCGGCACCGAGACGATGTCGACCCCTGCCCGCTCGGCGGCTTCCGCCTCGTCCAGCGTCAGCACGCGCAGCATTGTCAGCTGACGCTTGCCCTTCATGGCGCGCAAATCGGCGACGGTCGGTCTCTTTCGGCTCATTAAAGCGTTCCCCTCTATTGCTTGCCGTCGCGGTGCCGGATCGGTGGATCATGCAGCGCTTCAGATCTGGATCATCACCTTGCCGGCCTCGATCTTCACCGGATAGGTCGCGAGATTGACGCAGACCGGCGCGCCCTTGGCCTGGCCGGTCTTGTAGTTGAAGCGGCCATTGTGCTTGGGGCATTCGATGATGTCGTCCATGACAAGCCCGTCGGCCAGATGCGCCTTTTCATGCGTGCAAAAACCGTCGGTGGCGAAGAACTCGTCATCCGGCGAGCGATAGATCGCGAAGGTCCGCCCACCATGGTCGAAGCGGATGACATCCTCTTCCTCGACATCGTCCACCGCGCACGCTTCAACCCAATCGGCCATCTCTATCTCCTGCGGACATTCGCGATCGCTACTCGGCCGCCGCCGACATATCGACCTCGTGGAACTCACCGCGATAGGGCCTGGCCGTCGGCGGCAGTTCGCGCTTGAGGTAATGATCCTCGTATTTCAGCTGCCTGAGCAGGACCGGCCAGACCTCGCGGTAGGCGTGCCACATCGACGGATTGGGCTTCGGCAGATCGTGCTTGATCAGTTCATGCAGCCTGGGCAGCGCGTGATACGGCACCATCGGGAACATGTGGTGCTCCACATGGTAATTCATGTTCCAGTAGATGAACCGGCTGATCGGGTTCATGTAGACGGTGCGTGTGTTCAGCCGATGGTCGACGACATTGTCGGCGAGCCCGATATGCTGCAGCAGGCCGGTCGTGACCATGTGCCAGGTGCCGTAGAGGCGCGGCAGGCCGATCAGCACCAGCGGTATCCATGACCTCAGCGCGATCGCGAGGGCGATCGTCGCCACATAGATCGCGACATGCCACCGGGCCGCGACCACGGCCTTATGCTGTTCCATCTCGGGGATATAGCTCTTCTCTTCGTCGGATAACGTGCCGAATGCCTGCCGCACCAGCGTCGGCAGCGAATAGCGAAAGTCGAGAATGCCGGTGAAGGCGAGCGCCGCCTTCAACAGGTCCGGCGGACGCATGACCGCGATCTCGGCGTCGCGGCCGACGATGATGGTGTCGGTGTGGTGGCGGGCATGGCTCCAGCGCCATTGCACGGGATTGCGCATCAGCATGAACGAGGCGATGTGGTAGACGACATCGTTCATCCAGCGCGTGCGAAAAGCCGTGCCATGGCCGCATTCGTGCCAGCGCGAGTCGCTCGACGAGCCGTAGAGCACGCCATAGACGAACAGGAACGGCACCACCCACCACGAACCCCAGAACCAGATGATACCCACGGCCGAACCCAGGATCGCGACAATCCAGATGATGGTGTCGCGGATCGCCGGGCCGTCGGAACGCTGCATCAGTTCCTTCATCGCCTTGCGCGGCACGTCGGTATGGTACCACTCGGCCGAGGCAAGCCCGGTCTCGATCGCTGCCCTGGTGCTTTCGCCGACCAGGCTGTAGTCGCGCTTTTTCGCCATCGTCGTCAAATTGGCCTCCAATCGTCGCGCAGCGCTGGCAATCCGGTCCGCCGGCCGGAGGGCTTGCTTTGAATAAATGTCGCGCTCATGTCCTGCCGGCCAGTCTTGGAAAATTTTCTGAAGGCTGAGGATAATCCTGCTCGGGCTGCCGGGCGATATCCGCGATCCTGGCTTCGGCGCCAGCGATTTCCTCCTTGCCGTCGAGGACGCGGAACACCGCGTCGTAGGCCCGGCTTTCGCCATGCTCCAGCCAGATCATCTCACCGCGCTCGCGGGCAGCGAGATCGCCGAGCACATGGTGGGTCGATGGCTCTATCCCCAGAGCGTACTGCCCGGCCTGGAAATTCTGCCATTGGTAGGCACACGGCAACTGATCCTTGCGGGTCGCCACTTCGAAGCCGAGGCCGAGCCGGTCGTTGACGACGGCCACCGGAACCTCGCCATGGGCGTCGGCGGCCATTTCGTGCTGCCAGACCTGCTCCCTGAAGTGCCGTTGCGGCGCCGGCGCGGTGCGATAGCCGACACTCTGCGCCTCGTAGCGCTCGCCGGCATGGCTGGCCCAGACGACGTCGCGGATCGGCGCCAGATAACGGGAGCCTTCGTCCAGCAAGGGATGGCTGACATTGACATGGTAGAAATACATATGCGGGGTGCGGTTGAAGCCGTGGTTGACGACATGGTCCGAAAGCCGGATCTCGTTACCCCCGACATCGGCTTCGATGCGGCGAGTGAGATGCAGATCCTCGCCAAACACCGCCGACTGCTGCACGATGCCTTCTGCCCACAGCACGCAGCGGTCGCCCTCCCAGCGCTCGCCATAGCCGGTCAGCCGCGCCGGGATGGTACCGACACGACCATGCAGCGAATGAAGCACCGTCTTCTTCCCAGGATAGTTGTAGCTCTCGGCCGGCACTTCTTCCCGCCCCAGAATGTGGTCGAGGCCGCAGGTGACGAGCAGGCCCGAGAAGGACCGCGCCCAGGCCAGCCCCGCTTCCCCTTCATAGTCGTGCAAGCCCGGATGGCGAAAGCCGCTCGGCGAATGCCAGCCGATCGCCTGGCCCTTGAAGTCGCAATCGGCGATGTCGAGCGCCCGGTCGACGAGCGCGGTGAAGCGCAGGCCCGAGCCGGTGCGGAATTCGAGCATGCGGATGCCGCGCTCCAACCCGTCGCCGAGCGTCATCAGCCGCACGCCCGCGAATTGCGACAGCTGGCCTGACCGCTCGGCCACTTGCCGGCGCGACAGCGTCTTGCCGTAAAGCTCTACCATGCGACGCCCTTCACTTTGCCCTCGCCTCCTTGAGCAAGGCCGACATGTCGGCGCCGGTGATGATGCTTTCCACGGTCAGGAGGTCGGTGTCGGCGACCGTCTGTTCGGCGACGATCTCGCCGCGCCGCATCACGACGATGCGGTCGGCGACCTGGAAGACATGGTGGATGTTGTGGGTGATGAGCAGCACCGAATGGCCGGCGTCGCGTACCTCCTTGACGAAACGCAGCACACCGTGGGTTTCCTCGACGCCGAGATTGTTGGTCGGCTCGTCGAGAATGATCACCTTGGCGGCGAACTGCATGGCGCGCGAGATGGCGATCGACTGCCGCTCGCCGCCCGACAGCGTCGAGACCAGCGCATCAGCGTCGAGTTTCTTCGAGATGCCGACGCGCTTGAGGAGTTCGGAAGCGGCTTTGCGCAGCTTCGCGAGATCGAGCGGCGCGAACACGCCGAGCCAGCCGAAATTGACCGGCTCGCGGCCGAGGAAAAGATTACGAGCGATGCTGAGATCAGGCGCCAGTGAGGTGTCCTGATGGATGGTCTCGATGCCGAGGTCCATCGCATCCCGAGTCGAGCGGATCGAAACCTTTTCGCCGCGTACAAAGATGTCGCCACGATCGACAGGGAAGACACCCGAGATCGCCTTGATCAGCGTCGATTTTCCGGCGCCGTTGTCGCCTAGCAGAGCCACCACCTCGCCTTCCCGCAGTGTCAGCGAAGCGTTCTTCAGCGCGCGCACGCTGCCGAAGGACTTTTGCAGGTTCTGCAGCCGAAGTACTTCTTGCACCATCGTCAGCCCCTTGCGGCGTTCTTCTGCAGCAAAGCGTGCAGGATGAGCATGGCGAGGATGATGAGGCCGACAAAGATGTTGTAGGCGAGCCCCGGCACGCCGATCAGTACGATGCCGTTGCGGATGGCGCGCAGCATCAGCGCGCCGACGATGGTGCCGAGGATGGTGCCGCGTCCGCCGGTCAGCGCCGTGCCGCCCACCACCACCATGGCGATCACTTCCAGCTCGTAGCCGGTGCCGGCCACCGGTGAGGCGGCCGAGATGCGGAAGGCACTGATCATGCCAGCAAGGCCGGCCAGCACCGAGGTCGCGATGAACAGCCATATCTTGACCGTATCGGCCGGCACGCCTCGCGCCACCGCCGCGTTGCGATTGGAGCCGATGGCGCTGATCCAGTTGCCGAGCTTGGCGTAACGCAGGATGTAGATGGCAAACAGCGAGAGGCCGATGAACCACCACAGCGAGGTGTAGAAGCGAAACGAGCCGATGTTGAAGCTGCCGGCGAGCAGCGTCACGAAGAAGCCGGGCTGGTCCCAGGATTTCAGCGGAAAGCCTTGCGTGATGTAAAGCGCTGCCCCGCGTACGACGAGCAACATCGACAGCGTCACCAGGAAGGAGGAGATGCCGATCTTGGTGACGATCAGCCCGTTGATCGCGCCGATCGCGATACAAAGCAGCAGCCCGGCCAGAAGCGCGACACCTATATCCACCCCGCCATTTTGCACCAGCAGCATCACCACCACCGGCGCCAGCCCAAACACCGCGCCGACGGAAAGATCGAATTCGCCTGCCGTCAAAAGCAGCGTCATGCCGAGTGCGATGATGCCGAGCTCGGGCAGGAACGCCATCATGTTGGAGATGTTGAGCGGCGACAGGAAATTGGCGTCGGCGACCGCGAATACCGCCAGCAAAATGAGGAGGATGACGAAGGAGGAGAATTGCGGCGAGCGCAGCAGGCGCGATCTGCCTTTCACCCCCGGCACTTCGTCTTCTGCGGCAATTGTCATGACTGCTTGAACCATGCTTGAAAAGACGCCCGCCGCTTTTCCGGCGGGCGCTGTTTTTCTCATTTCTTGTCGTAAAGCTTCAGGATCGGGTCGACGCTGGAGGCGTCGTAGAGACCGAAAGTGTGGATGTCGTAGCCGATCGGCTCGCCTGACGCGGCAAGCCCGAGCAGCGCCACCGGCATGAAGCCTTGCGCAGAGGGATATTGCCAGGCGGCGGCATTGACGAAGCCGTCCTTGACGGCTTGTGCCGTCTCCTTCGAATTGCCCCAGCCGACGACGGGGATCTTGCCCGCCGGCACGCCGGCGCCATCGAACACGCGCTTGACGCTGGCGGCAACGGAATCGCCGAGCGCGATGATCGCCGGCGGATTGTTGGCGACCATGTAGTCGGTCATCTTGGCGATGATGCCAGCCGGATCGGTGCCGCAATCGACCACGTCATATTTGATCCCCAAGGGATCGAAAACGCTGGCGATGCCCTCGGTCTCGAGCTGCTGGTAACTGGCGCCGGGAACCTCGACCGGCAGGAAAACCTTGTCGCCCTGCTTCACCATCTTGTGGTCGACCAGATATTTGGCCCAGATGACACCCGCTTCTTTCAGGTCCGCGCCGACATAGGCCTGCCGCCCTGTCGCCGGATCGTCGGTGTTGAAGAACACGATCGGGATGCCAGCCGCCTTGGCTGCTTTCACCTCCTCCGTCCACAGGCCCGGCTGCGCGGACGTGGTGGCGATGCCGTCGGGCTTTGCGGCAAGCGCCGAGTTGAAGGCTTCCTTCTGCGCCGCCATGTCGCCGCCGCTGAAGGAAATCTTGCAGGTTACCTTGAGCTGGTCGCAGGCCTTGGTCGCACCGGCGTTCCAGTCGATCCAGAACGCATCCGACGGACCGCCATGCGACAAGAGATAGAAGGTCTTCTGGCCGTCCTGCGCCTGCGCCGCCGTGCCAAGGGCGACGCCGGCGAGCACTGTCGCGGAGGCCGCCAATTTCAATGCGAATTTCAACATTCTTTCCTCCCTTGTTTGAAGCCGCGCCGCCGTGCACTGGTGGCGCGGCTAGCCGTCACAGGCCGTTGGCGCGGAATTTCCCGTCGAGGAATGTCTTGGCGCGCGGCACGTCGTCTTCCGACAGATGCTCGATGATCACCGGTATGTTCGGATGCTTTTCGGCCAGCCGCTGGAGGTAGAGGTCGTAGTTCAGCGAGCCAAGGCCGGGCGCCGGCAGTTCGATTTCGCCAACCCCGCGGAACGTATGGCTTTCCATCGCGTCGGCATCGCCGATGTCGGCGTGCTTCTCCGACTTGTCATCGCCTGAGCGCTTGACGTCCTTGGCATGCGCTATTCTGATCTTGTCGGTCAGCGTGTCGAACACCTGGTTCAGGATCTGGTCCATCCGGTCGATGTTGTGCGTCTCGAAATAATTGGTCGGGTCCATCAGCAGGCCAAGGCCTGGATGGTCGACCTGCGCGAACATCTTCACCGTCTCCTCGACCGAGCCGACGACGTTGTTGACATAGGTTTCGAGCAGGAAGACCGCGCCATGGTCGTAAGCCGTCTGGGCAAGATCGGCGATGACCTTGCGGCATTCCTCAAAACCTTCCTCGGTCTTGTTCTTGGGGTGATGCACCCAGTCGGATTCGGTGTTGTAGGTGCCGGTCTCCGAGATCACGTAAGGGCTGCCGAACTCGCGCGCATTGCGGATGATCTCCTTGAGATAACCGACGCGCTTGTCGCGCTCCGCCTTGTCGGGATGGATGATGTTGGTGTAGCCCGACACGCAGCAGACCGGCAGGTTGTGGTCGCGGAAGACGTCGCGCACCTTCCTGGCCTTGTCCTTGGTGATCTGCCCAGCCGACAGGTCGACATCCCTGAAGTGCAGGTCGAGTTGCACCGTGTTGAAACCGAGCCCGCGGATCTTCTTTGCCGTCTCTTCGAGGCCGTACGGGAAATAGCCCGTGAAAATACCTGCCTGCATCATGATCTTGAATTCCTCCCTGTAAGCGATTCAGTTGTCTGCGATTTCAGTTAGTTGCGTTTGTGGAGATTTCGGAAAGCTTGACCGTGCGGCCCGATGCCATCGAGCGATAGCCCGCTTCGACCAGCGCCATGGTCTTGACGTTGTCGGCAACGGTGAGCGCCGGCGGCGTACCGGTCTTCACGGCGTGCTGCAGCTGCTCCATGACGCCGATGAAGGCATGCGGGAACCACATCGTCTCCCAGCTTGGAGTTACCCACTCGCCACCGGTCGTTTCGGCCGAAGCATAGGTCAGCGTCGAAGCAGCACCGGTCGGCCAGCCGATCGTGCCCTTGGCAACGCCCTTGGTGCCGTCGACGCGCCAGTTGATGTGCTGGTCGTCCTTGTAGCCGTCCTGGCGCGGGCCAGACCACACATCCTCCAGCGAGACGGCGAGCACACCCGACGGGAAGCGCAGTGTCGAGACGGTGATGCCGTCGGAATGGTCGAATGTCGTGCGCGGATCCTTGCGCGTCAGCGTCGTGATCTCATCGGGATCGCCGAACAGGAAGCGCAGCACGTCAAGGTGGTGCACGCTCATATTGGCAAGCGTCAGCCGGTCGTAACCCTGAAGGAAGGTCTGCCAGTGCGGAATGGCGTGCATGTCGATCTGCGCGAAGACGATGTCTCCGAGCGCGCCACTGTCGATGAGCTGCTTCAACACGCGCATCGACTGGTCGTAGCGCATGTTCTGGTTGACCGAGAGTATCTTGCCGGCCTTCGCCGCCTCGTCGCGCAACTTGACGGCTTCCTCGACCGACAGCGCCAGCGGCTTCTGAGCCAGGATCGCCTTGATGTGGTTCTGCTTCAGCGCATGGCGGATCAGCGCCGGCTGCTGGTCCGGCGGAAACGCGAGGTCGATGATCTCGACATCTGCATCCTCGATCAGCTGTTCCGGGGTGTCGTGGACGGTCGGGATACCCCAACGGTCGGCGACCTTTTGCGCATTCGCCTTGGTACGCGAGGCGATCGCCACGACCGGAAAGCCAGCGTCCTTATAGGCGGCCAGATGGCATTCGGCCATGATCATGCCGGCGCCGACGCAGCCGATCCGATATTCCTTCGTGCGGACCTTCACATCCGGCTCGAAGCCCTTGCCTGTCATGCCTTCCTCCCGAAATCCTGTCCTTGCGGCCGCGTTCATCTTGCCAACGCGCCTCCGCCCTGTCCGAAATAATGCACGCGCGCCGGCTCGCAGGATATCGCCACCATCGCGTCGGGCCTGATGTCAGGCTGGCCGCGCAGCAAAGCCTTCAGCCGCGCTTGCCCGGCGGCGAGTGTCACCACGGTATAGCCGCCAAGCGGCTCGACCTCGAACACCCGCGCCGGGCGGCCGGCGCTCTCCTTCTCGGTGTCGCTCCAGGGCCTGACCTTGATATCCTCCGGCCTCAGCCCGATCTCGACGGCGTCGGCCGGAGCCGTGCGATCGGCGATGCTGATCGCGCCTTCGGCGGCCTCGATGCCGCCCTCGCCTTGAACGGATTTGAGGATGTTCATGACAGGCGACCCCAGCAGCCGCGCCACGTAGGTGCTGGCCGGGCGATCATAGATCTCGGCCGGCGCGCCGATCTGCCGGATCCTTCCGCTTTCCAGTATGGCCATGCGGTCGGCGATCGACATCGCCTCTTCCTGGTCGTGCGTGACATAGATCAGCGTCTTGCCGAGCTCACGCTGGATGCGCTTCAGTTCGACGCGCGTTTCCTCGCGCAGCCGCGCGTCGAGCGCCGAGATCGGATCGTCCATCAGATAGGCGTTGGGGTCGCGCACCAGGGCGCGGGCGATCGCCACCCGCTGCCGCTCGCCGCCCGAAAGCAGTGCCGGCGGCTTGTGCAGGATATGGCCGATATGCAGCTTGGCCGCGACATCGGCGACGCGCCGTTTGATATCGACCTCGGCGACCCGGCGCTCGACCAGCGGGAAACGGACATTGTCGAGCGCGCTCATATGCGGGAACAGCGCCAAGTTCTGGAACACCATGGCGACATTGCGCTCTGCTGGCGACACCGTGTTGACGGGCTTGCCGCCGATGAGGATTTCGCCGGCATCCGGCGTCTCCAGCCCGAGCACCAGGCGCAGGATTGTCGACTTGCCCGACAGCGGCGGCCCGAAGAAGCAGAAGAACTCGTTGTCGTTGACAGTGAACGAGGCGTCGTCGACGGCGAGCATCGTGCCGTAGCGTTTCGTGACATTGCGGAAGACGATGTCGGCCATGGCTCAACCCGCTCTCATCGCAAGGCCGCTAACGGCGTCGAAGACCCGCACTGACGACGCCGCGGGTGCGACGACCGCGGTTTGCCCTATCGACAGCCCGACATCATTGTCGAAGACCGCTTTCACGGCGCCGTCGCCCTGGCCGAGGTGAACGATGGTGCGCGCGCCGATGCGCTCGACGAAAGTGACAGGCATGGCAAGCCCGCGTCCATTCTCCGCCAGGGCTACCTGTTCCGGCCGAAAGCCGTAGAGCACCTCCCCGCGAGCACCGCGCACGCTGGCCGCCAGCTCATCCGGCAATGGCGGCGAGACCCCAAGCGCCCCGAGATCGACGACCAGACTCCGGTCGCTCTCCGCAGGTCGGCCCTTGAGCAGGTTCATGCCCGGCGCGCCGATGAAGCGGGCGACGAATACATTGGCCGGATTGTTGTAGACCTCGAGCGGCGTGCCGACCTGCTGCAGCACGCCGTGGTCCATGACCGCGATACGGTCGGCCATGGTCATGGCTTCCAGCTGGTCGTGCGTGACGTAGACCATGGTCTGCTTGAACTGGCGTTGCAGCTGTTTCAGCTCGGTGCGCATCACCGCGCGGAAGGCGGCGTCGACATTGGACAGCGGCTCGTCGAGCAGGAAGATCGCCGGCTCCATGATTGCCGAGCGGCCGATCGCCACGCGCTGCAGTATGTTGACCGACAGCCGGTCGGCCTTGCGGTCGAGCAGCGGCGTCAGTTGCAGCAGCTCGGCAATCGTGCCGACGCGACGATCGATCTCGACCGTGGCGGCGCCACGCATCCTTGGCCCGTAGGCAAGGTTCTGGCGCACCGTCATATGGGTGAAGATCGCGTAGTTCTGAAACACGAAGCCAACGCCGCGCCGGCCCATCGGCACGCCGGCCATGTCGCGCTCGCCAAACAGGATCTTTCCGCTGGTCGGCTCTTCCATCCCGGCAATCATGTTCATCGTCGTTGACTTGCCGCAGCCTGAAGGCCCCAGCAGAGCCATGAACTCGCCATCGGCGATATCGAGGTCCATGGTCTTCAGCGCCGTGAAGTCGCCGAATGTCTTGGTGAGGTGCTTGAGCTGGATCGTGCTCATGCCGCCACCTGCCTTGCCCGGGCCATGCGCTTCATGGCGAACACGGCGACGATGGAGAGCACGACCAGGATGGCGAGCGCGATCGCCGCCACATAGCCCCAGATCAGATCCTGCGTGGTGACCTTGTAGATGTAGACGGAGATCGTTTCGGTGGCGACGCCGGGGCCGCCGCCGGTCATGATGTACAGCGTGTCGAAGATCTTGAAGTTCTCGATCACCCTTATCGCCAGCGCGATGATGATGATCGTCTTCATCTTCGGCAGCACGATGGTGGTAAAGCGCTGCCAGGGATTGGCGCCGAGCAGCGTTGCCGCCTTGATCTGGTCCTCCGGCACTCCGACCAGGCCGGCGAGCAGGATCAGGAACATCAGCGGCGTCCACTGCCAGATGTCGGCGATCATCACCGCGATCAGCGCCAGTGTCGGATCCGACAGCCAGGCAATGGTGACTTGCGTGCCCGTGATTGCCGACAGGATGTCGTTCACCGGGCCGCCGGACTGGAACAGCATGAAGAACATGTAGCCGGCCACCGCCGGCACCACCATCATCGGCATCAGCAGGATCGAATAGAAGATGCGCTTGCCCGGAAAATCATCGGCGAACAGCGTCGCCAGCGCCAAGCCTAACAGGAATTCGGCCGGCACGCAGACGACCATCACGATGACCGTGCGCTTCAGCGCGCTCCAGAAGCGCGCGTCGGCGGCAAGGTCGGTGTAGTTGGCGAAGCTGTTCCACATCTCCCAGGCGTTCCACCAGCCGAGGCCCGAGAGTGGCGACCAGTCGGTGACGCTGATGTAGAGCTGCATTAAGAGTGGAAAGGCCGAGATGAACAGCACCAGGATCTGCGCCGGCAAGGTCAGGCGAAAGCCCAACCGCATGCCTTCGTCGCGCAGCGCCGGCTTTGCGCGGGCCGCGTCCATCTCACCCTCCGAAATCGTCGCAACCACCGCGCTCATTGCTTGAGCGCTCCGAAAGTCAGCCCGCGCACCAGATGGCGCTGGATGGCGATGCCCATGATGACCGGCGGCACCGCCGCGATCAGCCCGAGTGCGGCCTTGGCGCCATAGAGCTGGCCGGTCATCGACGAGGACAGCGAGGCCATGTAGACGGGGATCGTCACCCATTCGCGCGTCGTCAGAAGCAGCGCGATCAGATAGTCCGACCAGTTGAGGATGAAGACGAAGAGCGCAGCACTCGCCAACGGCGCGCGCATCATCGGCAGCGTGATGCGGGTGAAGACGCGCAGCCGCGAGCAGCCCTCGACCAAGGCGGCTTCCTCGATCTCGCGCGGCATGTCGTCGAAGAAGGTCTTCATCAGCCAGAAAGCGAACGGCAGCGTGACGATGCCGTAGATCAGCGCCAGCCCCCACCAGCTGTCGGTGAAATTCAGGAAGGCCCACATGATCATCACAGGGATCATGACGGCCATCGGCGGAAACAGCCTGAGCTGGATCAGCGCCAGCGGCAGGTTCTGGCCGGAGCCGAAGCGCGACAGGCCATAGGCGGCGGCGGTACCCGCCGACATGGCGATCGCGGTGCCGAATACCGCCGACAGAAGCGACGACAGGATCGGCCTCAGCGCGGTGCGGTCGAGCGCAACGATCAGATTGTTGGTGGACTCGCCGAACACGAACTGGAAATTGCTGAGCGTCGGGTTCTTCGGCCACCATGTCAGGTCCGCACCCGTCGCCGACCATTCGGCGATCGGCTTGAAGGCCATCGACACCATCCACAGGATCGGCACCAGCGTGACGGCCATCGCCGCGAGGATCGCGGCGTAGCGGAATATCTCGAAGGGGACGGAACGCTTCATCTGGCTGCTTTTGCTGGTGGCGTCGGTTGCGGAGGGGAAGAGCGGATGCTCCTCCCCTCCGGCTTTGATCCAGGGAGATGGATCAGCTGATCGGATCGAGAACGGTCGGCCATGCCTCCTTGTTGGTCCTGATGGCTTCGAGCAATTTGTCCTCGCCAATGCGCCGGGCGATCTTCTTCCACTCGGCTTCCGTGTCGGCCATCGCCTGCTCCGATGTCTTGGCCTTGGTCAGCGAGGCCATCAGGTTTTCGTCCAGCGCGTTGTGGAAGGCGGTGGCGCCGGGATAGTTGATGGTCGGCACCGTGCGGGCGACCGTCTCGCGCACCACGTCCATGTGGTAGGCGTGGTAGGTCTGGCGCACCAGCGGATCGGAAAAATCCGAAAGCCGGAACGGATCGAGATAGCCGCCGGGGTTGGCGCTCATCCAGGCGTAGATGCGGGCCGAGCCAAGCCATTGCAGCAGGAGATAGGCGACCTCCTGGTTTTTCGACTGCGACGAGACCATGCCGGTCAGCGAGAACCACAATACGGAGCGGCTGATCAGTTTGCCGTCGATCTCGCGGCCGGGCGGCAGCATCGTGCCGATCTTGCCGGTGACCTTGGAGTCCTTGTTGCCGGCATTGTCGAGGAATTTCGGCAGGTTGGAGAAGGCACAGGTCATCGCCGCGCCGCCCTTGGCGAAATTGCCGTACTGCTCCGGCCAGCCCCACGAGATCGCGTCCGGCGAATGATGGACCAGCGATTCGACATATTCGTTGGTGGCGGCGATGCCATGCTCGGAATTGATCAGCGGCTTGCCGTCATCGCCGAACAGAAACTGGTTGGGCGAGGCCATCGACACATAGCGCTGATACCAGTTGGTGTAGCCCCAGCCCTGGTTGCGCAGGTCGGTGGAGCCGAACAGGCCCTTGTCCGGACGCTGGAAGAAGGCGGCGATATCGCCGTGCTGCTTCCAGGTTTTCGGCGGCGCCAGATCGTAGCCGTATTTGTCCTTGAAGGCCTTCTTCTCGGCTTCGTCACCGAACAGGTCGGTGCGGTAGACCCAGGTCTGGAAGTCGCCGTCCAACGACACCCCATAGTTGGAGCCGCGATATTTGTTGAGCAGCGATACACCCTTGGCGCCGTCGACATAGCCGGTCTTGGGATCGTCCCATTCGGGTTTGTACTGGGCGACGAAGTCGTCGAGCTTGGCGATGCCGCCGGTCTCGGCGAGATCGCCAAGGCGATTCCACTCGGTCGAATAGATGTCGTAGGCCCCACCCTTGGTGGAGATGTCCTGCATGGTTTTGGTGAATTCCTGGCCGTTCGGCAGACCGACGATCTCGATCGGAATCCCGGTTTCCTTTTCCCACAGCTCCTTGATCGACGGCGCCCCGGCCGGAAAAGGCTGGGTGAGCTGGCCAATCGAGCCGTCCGACAGGCCAAGCACGATCTTGGCCGGCGCCTTGCCGGCGCCCTTCAAAGCCTTGGCGGCCTCAATGGCGCGGCCCTCCGGTGTGTCGGGACCGTATTGATAGCGTTCGGCGCCATCGAAGCCCGTCGGACCGCCGATCATGCCAGGTGCGAGCGCATCGGCCGCGAAGGCGCGGCCGGGACGAATGAATTGCGGAGCGATACCTGCGGCGGCCACGAACACCGCCGCCTTTCCTCCGGACGCCAGCAACCGGCGCCGCGAGATGCGGATCAAATCAGACATTGGAATTCCTCCCTCAGGCCCAATGTTTCCTCCACGAGCCCATGAGGGATATTGACGGCAGGATCGGAAGGCTGTCAACATCATTAATAATCAAAACACATCACAACATCGCATAGAGTGAGGAAATGCGTCATACCAAGGTTCATAGACCCCTCCGAATGCGTCGATTTGATGGGAAATGTGATCTCCCTTTCCGACACGATCGTGCCGGACGAGTTGATTTAGCTTGGCGGCTTGCGCATCGGCCAAGGCCGGATACATCATTTCCCATCAGAATCGCGGATCGCGGGGCGTTGGGCGCAATCAGCCGCCAGCCGGCACTGCGTCATTCCTGATGCATTGAGGAGATGAGACGGTGCGTTCCACCCTGACCGACATAGCCCGGGAAGCCGGCGTCTCCGCCGCCACCGTCGACCGCGTGCTCAACAATCGCCCCGGCGTGCGGGCGCGCACACGCGAGATCGTGCTCGAAATGGCGCAGCGCCTCGGCTACATCGCCGAAGGCCCGAACGGGGCGCCGCCCAGGCCGGTGCCCGGCGAGGTCATCCGGCTCGACTTCGCGCTGCCGGCCGGCACCAATTCCTTCATCAAGATGCTGCACCGCCACATCGAGGCACAAGCCCTGGCGCGCCCCGATCTCGACGTCCATATCGCCACCATAGAGGGCTTCAATCCCGACCGGCTCGCCCGCCTGCTGCAGGATTTGCGCGGCCAGACGCAAGGCGTCGGCGTCATCGCGCTCGACCATCCGACGGTGCGCGAGGCGATCCGCTCGCTATCGGCCAACGACGTCAAGGTGGTGACCATCGCCTCCGACATCCTGCATGTGCCAAGGGTTGCCTATATCGGCATCGACAACCGCGCCGCCGGGCGGCTGGCCGGCTATCTGCTCAACCGTTTCATGGGCTCAGGCAGCCCCGGCAAGGTGGCGCTGTTTGCAGGCTCGCTGTCCTATCGCGGCCACGAGGAACGCGAGATGGGCTTCCGGCACATACTGACCGAGGAATCGCCCAATCTGGAGATCGTCGAGATGCGCGAAATGCTCGACGACCGCGAAAAGGCCTATTCGGAGGCGTCAGCCCTTCTGGAACGCCACCCCGACCTTGCCGCGATCTACAATGTCGGCGCCGGCAACACCGGCATAGCGCGTGCGCTGAAGGAACGCGGCCGTGCGCAATCCATGGTTTTCCTCGGCCACGAGGCGACGGACGGCACCAAGGAACTGCTGCTCGACGGCACGCTCGACGCCGTCATCGACCAGAACCCGCGCGTCGAAGCCCGTGAGGCGCTCAACATCCTGACCCACGCCGTCCGGGGCCTCCCCTATGAATTGCACCAGCCGAGGCTGCAGGTGATCTTCAAGGAGAACATCCCGGAGATTTGAGCGGTACTGATGAGCCGGGCGCGGTGCGGAGACGCCCGCTGGCTCGACCCTTCCGTCTACTGGACTGTGGCGACTTCCGCGGACGCGGCTTCGCCAAAGCTCTTGTCGACCCATTTGCCGTAGTCGATCGATCCCTTGAGGAGCCCGGCGCCGGCCATGAATTTTTCTTCGGCCTTCAGGGCTTCGATCGCATCATCGGTGAGCTTCGGATCCTGGTGGAAGGCGCCATCGGCATAGGTTTTGCGCACGGATTTCTCCGACGATTTGGTCGCCTCGACAAAGGTCTTGATCGTCTCGTCGGGATGGGCGTCTGCCCAGCGCGAAATCTCGATGTCGACCTTGAGCAGCCGCTTGACCAGATCGGGATATTTCGCCGCGAAGGCGCCGTTGACCGAAATGACGTTAGGCACATTCCATTCCGGATGCGTGCTGGTGTCGTAGAGCAGACGCGCCTCGCCGGAGTCGACGAGCTTGGCCGCCGTCGAGTCGGTCTCGACGATGGCATCGATATCGCCGCGCAACAGGGCTGGGCCTGATGCCTCGAATGGCAGGTTCAAACCCTCGACATCGTTCGTGGTCAGGCCGACACTGTTCAGCGCCTTGCTGAAATTGGAGTGCCGCACCGTGCCTGTGAGATAGGCGACCTTCTTGCCCTTGAGGTCCTGCAGCGTCTTCAGCGGGGAATCGGTCTTGACGACGATGTAGGAGCCGCCCGCCCTGACATAGCTCGACAGGCCGATCAGCTTGACGTCGGCGCCGGACGCGGCGACACGCAGCGCCGGGTTGTTGCCGGTATAAGTGAACTCGATGGCGGCGGTGGCCAAGGCCGTCGTCGCCTCCGAGCCGCCGTTGAAGGTCACCAGTTCGACCCTGATTCCGTCCTTGGCGAATTCCTTCTCCCACCAGCCATCTTTCTGGGCGAGGATGAATTTGAGGTGCCCGGGCGCCGTGCTGCCGATGCGGATAACGTCGGGCTTTTCCTGCGCGAAGGCAGGCATGCCGCCAAGGCCGATCACCACCACAAGGGCGCCCTTCAGAAACAGCCGGCGAAATCCATCGAATGCGATGCTGGACATGGGAAAATCCTTCCTACTTGGAGCGAATGGCTTAAATGAGCGAAGGCTCGGACTGGCCCTTCCAGGCGGTCGCCCAGCGCTCGAACCAGACGAGCAGGTAGTTGACGGTCAGGCCGATGACGGTGAGCGTCAGGATGCCGGCATACATGTCGGCCGTTTCCATCATCAGTTGCGAGTTCTGGATGAGGAAACCGAGGCCGGATTTGGCCGCCAGCATCTCGGCGCCGATCACCGCGAACAGCGAGGATTTGACCGCCAGCCGCGCACCGGCGACGATTGAGGGAATGCTGGCCGGCAGGATGACTTTCCGGAACAGGTCGAAGTCAGACGTGCCCATCGAGCGCGCCGCTTTGATGAGCAGCGGATCGACCGACTTCACGCCGCTGATCGTGTTGACGAGGAGAAAGAACACCGAGGAGTAGAAGGTGATGGCCACCTTGGATTCCTCGCCGATGCCAAGCAAAAGGATGAACACCGGCAGCAGCGCGAATTGCGAGGTGTTGCGTAGCGTCTGCACCAAAAGGTCACTGACCTTCTCGAACAGAGAGTAGCGGCCCATGAGCAGGCCAAGCGGGATGGCCACCGACACGCCAAGCGCGAAGCCGATGGCCGCGCGCTGCAGGCTGATGCCGATATGCTCGACCAGTACACCCGAGGCAAGCAGGTCCCACCAGGCAAGCAGCACCTCGCTCAGCGGTGGAAAGAAGATGCGGTTCAGCCAGCCGAGCCGCGGCGCAATCTCCCACAAAAGGAAGAACAGGCCGAGCAGCGGCAGGCCATAGACGAAGGTGCCGCCATACGTCTCTTTCCTCCGGGCTTTGACCTCTTGGGCTGCGCCACGCGCCTTGATTGCAGGAATTTTTGCGACAACGGCGGCCTCGCCGCGAAACCCGATGGCAGGGCCGAACTTTTCGGTCAGATAGGCCATGGTTCTAACTCCTCAATGGCCGAAGGCCGGCGACAGCGTCCAGTCCTTCTGCGCCCTGTTGACCTCGTCGCGCAGCACGTCCCAGACGCGGGCGCGATACGCGTTGAATTCAGTGCTGGCGCGGATGTCGCCGTCGCGCGGCCGCGGCAGGTCGATATCGATGATCTCCTTCACCGCGCCCGGCCGCGCCGTCATCACCACCACGCGATCGGCCAGGAAGATCGCCTCGTCGATCGAGTGGGTGACAAAAATGACCGTCGTCTTGATCTTGCCCCAGATGCGCAACAACTCGCCCTGCAGCAGTTCGCGCGTCTGCTGGTCGAGCGCGGCGAAGGGTTCGTCCATCAGCAGCACTTCTGGATTGCTGGCGAGCGCGCGGGCGATCGCCACGCGCTGCTGCATGCCGCCGGAAAGCTGGTTGGGGAAACGATCCTCGAAGCCGGCAAGCCCGAACAGCGACAAAAGGTGCCTGGCCGTCGCCGTCCGCTCCGTCTTCGCCACGCCGCGCACTTCCAGCGCATATTCGATATTGGCGAGCGCCGTGCGCCAGGGAAACAGCGCATATTGCTGGAAGACGTAGCCGGTCTTGGGATCGGGACGCGTGATGCGCCTGCCGTCGAGTTGGACGTCGCCGCCGGTCGCCCGCGTCAGGCCGCCGATAATGTCGAGCAGCACCGACTTGCCCGAGCCGCTCGGACCGACCAGCGTGACAAACTCGCCCTTGCGGATGGCAAGATCGACGCCGTCGAGAACGGTGACGCGATCGGTCGCCTCGCCTTCGACGGTGACGAACTGTCCTGGTTTGAGCTGGAAGGTCTTGCTGATGTCGTTGACGACGATGCGGTTCATGTCTTGTCGCTTCCTATTGCGCCACGCGGATGCGGTGCGTCGGGTCGAATTCGGAGCCGCCGGCCTTGCCGCGTGTCCAGCCGAGTGCGCGGGCATAGGAGCCGAACAGAAGGCGCGCTTCGACCTCTGCCTCGGTGATGCCGGTTGGCCCTTCGGCTGCCTCGGCCACGTAAAGAGCGTCGGTCGGACAATAGATTTCGCACAGGAAACAGGTCTGGCAGTCGTCCTGGCGAGCAATGACGGGCGCGCCATGCTCAGTCGCGTCAAAGACATTGGTCGGGCACACCTTGACGCAGATGTCGCACTCAATGCAGCGCGTGGCCGAGACGATCTCGATCACGACGCCAGCTCCGCCAGCCGCCCGGGCGCCCCTTCGATGCGGAACTCGTCGACACCGGTGACGATCAGGCGATGCGCCAGTGCCGGATTCTTGCCCGGCAGGTCGACGCGGCGATGCATGCCGCGGCTTTCGGTACGGTGCAATGCCGCGGCCACCGACCAGCGCCCGACTGCGGCGATCGACGCCGCTTCGCGCGTGCGAATCCGGTCGGCCCCCTCGCCCCGGAAATGGTCACGCACGTCGCGCCAGATGCTCTCCAGCCGCTCGCTGCTTTTCTCAAGGCGGCCACCATCGCGGAAGAAGTTCTTATCGAGCGGCGTCACCTCGTTGCGCACCGCCTCAATGACCTCGCCTGCCGCGATACCGGCACGCGGCGCCGCCGCCGGACGCAGACCGGCCTGACCGAGCGGTTGTGCGGCGCCCCGAAACGCTTTGCCGCTACGCCGCTTCGCGTGGGTCGAAGCCCCTTTGCCTGCCCACCAGCCGCTGGCCAGCGCCCAGGAGGAATTCACGGCGCCGCCGCCCGACACGGCGCCGGTCACGATCTCGCGGCTGGCCGCATCGCCGGCGGCGTAGAGGCCGGGCACGCCGGTGGCGCAATCGTCGGACACGATGTCGATGCCGCCAGTGCCGCGCACCGTGCCTTCGGCGCGCAGTGTGATACGGAACAACTCGCTGAACGGGTCGATGCCGGCACGGTCATAAGGCACGAAGCAGTTCGGCTGGCCCTGGCGCAGCCAGCCCTGTAGCGCCGGTTCGGCCTGGTCCAGCCGCGCATGGACCGGGCCGTCGATCAGCGCGCGGGCCACTTCCTCCTCGCGGTCGCCGATGCCGTTGCGCAAAGGTTCGCCAGTAGAGCCCAGGATCGGCGAACCATCCTCGCGGTGGAACGAGGCCCAGCGGAAGGGCAATCCCTTGTTGAGCGAGGAGCCATAAGGCGCCAACGTATACTTGCCGGTGAATTCCATGCCCGACAGGCGGGCGCCGGCCTCGGCCGCCATCAGATAGCCGTCGCCGGTCAGCCCCGTGCCGCCGAGGATGCGCTCGCGAAAGGCACAGCCGCCGGTGGCCAGGACCACCGCGCCCGCCTCGACGCGCCAATCGTGGCCGGCCTGCCTGGCGACTCCGGCGGCACCAACGATGGCATCGCCGTCGGACAAGAGTTCCAGCGCGGGATGGTGGTCGAGCACGGTCACGCCGGCAAGCAGCACCCGGCGGCGCATGAAGCGCATATAATCGGGCCCACGCAGATTGGCGATGTAGAGCCGGCCGTCATCCTCGCTCGGGAAGGGATAACCCCATTCCGAGAGCCTGAGCAAATTGCGGTAGGCGGTGTCGACGCAGCGCAGCATCCAGCGCTGGTCCGCGAGCTCGCCCGTGCGCTGCCAGCGCCGCTCGACCACCGCATGCCTGTTGTCGCCCGGGGGCACGCACCATGTGCCGGTGTTCGACGGCGCGGTCGCGCCGCTGGTGCCGAGATAGCCCTTGTCGGCCAGCACCACCTTGGCGCCGCTTTCAGCGGCCGCGACGGCTGCCCAGGCTGCGGACGGGCCGCCGCCCAGCACCAGCACGTCGACCTGGAGCTGCAAGGCATCGGAAGCTGATTTTTGCGATTTGGGCATGGATGCTCGGCGAAGGAGTGTGAGGCGGCTGGCGTTATGCGGCGCGGGCCGCACCCGGGAACCACAGCGGCTCGTTCCCGGCGCTCCATTTGATGTTGCAGCCGATCGACGGCACTTGGCTTGCGGCGGGCCTGCCGCCCTCCAGCACCGTGTCGACGGCCGCGCGCAGATCAGCACCAGTCACCGGCCTGCCGTTGCCCGGCCGCGCATCGTCGAACTGGCCGTGATAGGCAAGGCGCCGGTCGGCGCCGAACAGGAAGAAGTCAGGCGTACAGGCCGCGCCATAGGCTTTGGCCACTTGCTGCGACGCATCCTTCAGATAGGGAAAGGAATAATCGAACCTTTCGGACTCCTCGCCTATCCGCGCGAGCGTCTCCTCGGGATGCTCTAAATGGTCGTTGGCGTTGATCGCTAGCACCTGCAGGCCCTTCGGCGCATAGTCCCTGGCGAATGCAGCAAGCTGCTCGCGGATCAGCACGACAAAGGGGCACCGATTGGAAATGAAGGCGACGAGCAGGGCCGGCTTGGCATCGAAATCGGCAAGCTTGTGCAGCACGCCTTGCGCGTCGGCCAACAGGAAATCGGCGGCCCTGGTGCCCAGCTCGATCGGGTTGGATTCGGTTTTCGGCATCGATGTCTCCGTTGCAGCGGTTTCATGCAGGTACTTATTCTATAAACTTAGTAGGATTATACGCCTGAGGGCGCATCTGCGGTCAACCGGGCAGCTTAGAATATCGTGCCAATGTTTCAGGCCGCGCCGGCACGTTTGTTCGAGATGAGGCTGTCTTGGAAGAAACGCGATTTGGCCAGGGAACATGGCTCTGGCAGCGGCGACTTCAATCTGCAGCTCCCGCGCCAGCTTCAGGAACGCATGGTCCTAGACCTTGCGAACGACCGCCTCACCATCTGCCCCGATACCGATCGCGATCCGCTCGCCGGAAACAATGCCCCCAATGTCGCAAACCACCAGCGGCATGCTGATCGCGTAGAGGAACTCGGCGACGATGGCGCCAACGGCAAGGATCGGGTCCGGCCGTTCCAGAAGAATGCCGGCCGGCGCCGTGCCCCTGCGGATTGCCTCGGCCAAGACAGAGGAAGAAGACGAGGACCCTCGCCCGCTCGGCATGACCAGTATCTTGCCGGAGACATTCTGGCCAAGGCCTGGGTGCGAATGATCCGTTATGTCGCCGGTCTCGGCGTCTATGCCGCCCCAGAAGCTGAGCGGTTGCGAGAACACCAGCGCCTCGCCCTCGGCGGCACCGGCCAGTTGGAATGTGCCGGCTCTTTCAACGACCTTCACTTCAATCGACCGCGTCATGAGCCGCTCCGCACGACGTGCCCTGCGGCGGCGGAGCGGATGCAATCCTTCATTTCGGCGAAGGCGACGGTCACGCCGATATTGCCCGGCGCATAATGCGCCCATTTGCCGGAATTGGTCATCACCACGCCGTCGAGACGCTCGAGAATCGAGGTGACATAGGTGCAGGTGTCAGCGACCGGGACCAGGCCGAACGCCTCCATGCCAGCCAATGCCCCCTCCTCCTGCAATTGTGTCAGCGTCGCGCGGCCGGTGTTGACATAGATCGGGATGCCCCTGCCCGGCGCCACCGCACGCAGCAGCGGCAACAGGCGCATCCATTCCTGGTGGGAAAAGTGCGGCGTGCCCAGTGACACGGCTGAAAGCAGCGCGCCGTCGGGCACTCCAGACAGTCTGGCCAGCGCATGGTCGATATCGGCGCGGCTGATGCGGATCGTCTCTTCCGGCGCATGGCCATGGAACGCCTCGTCGAGCGTCCGCGCTTCCGGCGTGATCGCGACCGCATGGAACAGCGCCACCGCGCCGGTCGTTGCCGCCGCCGCGCCCAGCGCCTTCAACTGGTCCTCGTGGCGCGGTTGCGGCAGACCGACGATCACAGGAATGCGGTCCCCACTGGCTTGCCCGATGATCAGCCCGACGCCGACGAACAGGCTGTCGCTCGGCTCCCCGTCGGCAACATCCAGCTCGAACAGGATGCGGCCGCGCCGGTTCTCGCTGAGATGCAGGCCCCAGCCCGGTGCGCGACCCGTCATGGCACAGCACAGGTCGATGAAATCGCCATAGCGGTTGGTGCGAGCGCCGATCACCGAATTGGCGAAAACGATGGCATTGGACTCGCCCCAGGCGATCTGCTGGCCGAATTCAGGCCGGAACCGCGTCTGGTAGGGGGCACAGGTGAATGTGGCCTGGCAGCCAAGTTCCAGATGCGCCGTCATCAACCGCCGCGCCGGCATTTCTTCAGCCGCCGGCATCTTGACCATGCCGGGATGAATAAGGTCGAACGACCCGACATTGAGCGTCGTCGGCACCCGGACACGTCCGCTTCCCTCGACCAGCCGCTCGACGAAATCGAGCCCTGCCTTGCCGTGATAGAGACAGCCATCGATATGGGCGCCTGAGATGTCGAGCAGGCTGCCGGCCCCAACCGCGTTGGAGAAGGCGACGAGGATTTTCATGGCGGCGGCCGCGGCTGGGCCTTGCTCGCCATCGAGCATGGATTGGTCGCGGGCCGTCAGGTCAAGCGTCATCAAGGTGCTCCGGGCTTAACTTGGGCCCGGCTATGCGTTCCTCATTGTCAGCGGTCTGGCAAGAGCCGAAACGACGATCAGCCCGCCGCCGCAATCAGCACTGTGCTCTCCGGCGACCAGCGCAGCACCACATCCTGACCTTCCACCAGCCTGTCGGCGCCAGTATTTTGGACGATGACTTTCAACGTCTGGCCGGCGCAGCCGCGAGGCCGAGCGAGCGCCCGGCTTCGATCAGCGAGTCGTCGATAGCCCGTCACCTCGAGGCCGAGGCGGAGTGAAGCCGGCAGCAGCGTCAGATAGAGATTCTGCGAGAAGAAGGCGGCGTAATTGCCCAGCGTGAACGCCCACGGCTTTCCCGTCAGCGGCAGGTCGGTCATGACGGAGAAAAAAGACCGTGGCCGAGAGCGGCAGAAAGACCGAAGGCAATCGCTTTGCAGAAGAACGAAAGCCCGCTCCGGGAACCGGGGCGGGCCTTGGAGGAGGATGAAGGGGTGGGACCCTCTCCTCTTGTTTCCACGGGGGGTGTGGACCGCAATCACCATACAGCCGTCCTGCGGGGCGCATGATCACAAGCCGGCCTGCTTCCATCACATTCCAGTGCACGCCGGCGCGGGTTCGCTCACGGGACCGCGACGCCGGCGACACAAGAGGAGCCGGCTAGATGCGTCCCAGGACGACAAGGATGATGACGATGATCAACACAAGTCCGAGACCGCCACCGCCATAGTAACCGGTTCCGTAGAACGGGCCACCGCCCAGACCGCTGAAGCCGCCGAGCAGCGCGAGGATTAGAATAATGATAAGTATCGTTCCGAGACCCATGGCCTTCCCTGCTCCTGAATGCGCGCTTTCGCGCTGGTTCAACATCGCGCCATTTCGGATGTCGCGAGGTATGAACGTTTTAGAGGGGCTGGCGTTCCGCTGGACTATTGCGGCTACGGAACACACAGCCCGCAACGCAGAAAGCCCGCCTGGACGGCGGGCTTTCCAACCGGCCGGAGGCCAGGAGAGTGCGGTCAGGCCTACGGCTGGTTCCGCAACCTCCCTCAGCCTCAGCGGCGTGCGATCAGCAGGCAGAGCTGCCGCAAGTCGCGGTCATAGGTCCCTTCGCTGCTGAGGACATCGACGCAGCGCTTCTTCATGCGCGTCACCTGCGAGCTTGACATCTGGGCCACGACACCAGGAACGTTGGGGTGATTGGGATTGGATGGGTTGTTCGGGTTGGACGGATTGCTGGGATTGGTGCCGTTGCCGATGCCCGCGCCGACACCAATGCCACCGGCGCCGCCAACACTGGCGCCAAGCCCCGCATTGATGCCACCCGTTCCGCCAACATTGGCACCGAGCCCGGCGTTGATGCCGCCCGAACCACCGATATTGGCGCCGGCTCCTGCATTGACGCCATTGCTGCCGCCGACCGACGCGCCGAGCCCGGCGCTGACGCCCCTCGAGCCGCCGACATTGGCGCCGGCTCCGGCATTGACGCCACCGCTGCCGCCGACCGAGG
The DNA here is from genome assembly GCF_006440875.1 of Mesorhizobium sp. B2-5-7. Taxonomy (NCBI): domain Bacteria; kingdom Pseudomonadati; phylum Pseudomonadota; class Alphaproteobacteria; order Hyphomicrobiales; family Phyllobacteriaceae; genus Mesorhizobium; species Mesorhizobium sp. B2-5-7. The sequence continues at coordinate 29,899 of NZ_VFUO01000004.1, forward strand.
CACCGACGCCGGCATTGATGCCGCCACCGCCGCCGACCGAGGCGCCGACACCGGCATTGACACCGCCGCTACCGCCAACCGAGGCGCCGACACCGACGCCAAGACCTGCTGCGTTTGCTGGCACGGACAGAACCAAGACTATTGCACTACCCGCCAACACACTGGCGACTGTCTTGATGGTAAAGGCCATAACACTCTCCTGTTGTCGTTGCGCTAGGCAGTCGGCATGCAGCCGATTGCGATGGCAACTACGTCGAAGAGAGTTTTGAGTTTCAATTCACGCTATACATGTGAGCGGCATGGTATTAACTGTCGAAACAAGAAAGCGGTAATGATAATAAAAATATAATATACTTGTAGAAAATATCTAATGGCAGACGTTTGCAATGTCTATATTTTGAGAAGTTTACGAGAAAAAACGATTTAGAGCCAGCTGTTGGAGAGCCGATGATTTGGTGCCAGGCTGCTTGCTACCGAACAGCCAGGATACAGCACCTCACCTGCGGAGCAGTTCCGGACCACTAGCCGCTAAGGAGCCCTGTTGGCCAACTCTGGATCAAACAGGACCGGCCACTCTCGCGTGACAGTCTGGCCTTCAGAATATCCGGTAAAACAGCCTATAGCGCACGCGCTCCATATAAGAGCGGTACTCCGGTTCCGCGGCAAGCAAGGCCTCCTCGCGCAGAATGCGGTACACCTGCAGATAGGTGATAACCGCATAGACGGCGAGATTGTAGAAGGAAAAGGCCGACAGCAGGTAAAGGACATGGCCGGTAAGGTAACCGGCATAGATCGGATGCCGCACCAGGCGGTAGGCGCCGCCGGTCATCACGCCGCGATTGGCGGGCAGGATGGCAAAGGAACGACCCAGCGACAGCTTTCCCCAGATGACGAACCACAGTGCCAGGAACTGCAGCGGCGCGGCGACATAGATGGGGATGATGGGGATGCCCGGTTCCATGGTGATCAAGGCGACACCAAAACTGGCGGTCACCGAAGCGACTACCGCAAGCGGGCTCCAGTCACGCGTCACCGGCCGCCGCGATAGCAGCAGCCAGGTAAAGGTGAGCGTCTCGGAGACCGCCACGAGCGCGATATTGAACCGGGTGGGATCCTGCACGAAGTGATACACGCCCCGGTACACAAACAGCGCGGCGCATGCGAGCGCACAAATGCGAAAGAAGCCTTCGCGCAAGTCGGCCAGGATCTCGCGCTTGCGCGCTTCGGATATCATCCCGCCCTGGTTGACGCGCGGAAGCGTTTCGCTTTTTGGTGCAAGCAAGGCAAGAACCCCGATCATCCCTCGGAGGGACCTTTGCACGCAACCATTGCTGTGCGGTTAACCGAGAAGATCATATCGGCATCAGAAACGGCGACGGCGCCGCCGAAAGAGACACAAGGCACGGCCGTGCAGATTGTCTCCGCTTCGAGGATCGCCAGGAATGGGTTTCGCCCGAGTTGATCCTCTCCTTAAGGGATTGGCCAGCTACCCCAGAAATGCGTTGCTGAAATACCTGGCGAAATCCGGGCTCTGCGGCAGAACCTTACCGTCGGTGTCGCGCAGAATGCCGGCGGCGAAGAGGTAGTTGCCGATCGCTTCCATCTTGGCAGGGTCCAACGTCCCGATGGCACCATTTTGCCCGCGTAGATAATTGCCCTCGAGCAGTGCCTTCAGCGAGGCGTGGACCAAGGCCGGATTCGTCAGGGCATCCTTGTTGGCGGCTATCAGCAGCGTGGCGGCCTCCCCTGGATGATCGACGGCGAATTGGTAACCGCGCCGCGTTGCCTGGATGAAGGATGACGACAATTCGGGGTTCGCCTGGAGATACGCTTCGCTCGAAGAGATAAGCGTGGTGTGCTCATCGGGGACGCCATGGTCGGCATAGACGAAACTGCGCTGCTTAACGCCCCTGAGTTCGGCTTCGACGCCCTCCCAGGTCGACACTTCCAGCGTGAAGTCGACCGAACCGTTGGCCAGCGCCTCGTAGGCGGAAGTGCCCAGCGTCACCGTCTCGAAATCGCCCTTGCCGCCGTCGTGACGGATGATGGTCGAGATCAGCGCGGTCTCCCAGGCGCTGCCGAAACCGCCATAGGTCAGGCCATCCAGATCTTTCGGGCTTTTGATTTCGCTGCGCGCGGCATTGAACACCAGCCGGCCTGTCTCGGACTGCACGACGGCATAGACGCCCTTCAGATCGGCGCCCGCGGTCTTCTGGGTGAACAGGCTGATGGTGCCGTTGATCCCGAAATCGGCGACATGGTTGGCGACAAGCGTGCCGGCACCGGTATCGCTGTAGGGCAGGATGTCGACCTCAAGGCCGGCTTCGCGATAAAATCCCTTATCGCGGGCGACGAACAGCCCAATGTGGTTGGTGTTGACCGTCCAGTCGAGGGCGACCGTGACCGTCCGCGTTGCCGCGAAGGAGCGGCTCGATCCGGTGATCAGCGGTACGCTGCCGGCAAGGGTGAGCAGCAGGGCTTGCCTGCGCGTCAAGTCAGTCATGGTCATGTCCTTTGGATGGCTGGGGGTTGAGCAAAATGTCGAGAATCTCGGCCTCGAGTGGCCCCGCCTGCCGCGTGGCCGCGCTGGCGGGATCGCGCGGGCGGGGCAGCGGCACCTTGATCTCGCGCACGACCCGGGCAGGCCGCGCGGACAGCACATAGATGCGGTCGGACAGGAACAGGGCTTCGCGCACGTCATGAGTGATCAGCAACGCCGTCCAGTGGTGGTGCCGCCACATCTGTTCGAGCCAGCGCTGCATGGCCGCGCGGGTCAGTGCGTCGAGCGCGCCGAACGGCTCGTCGAGCAGCAACATATCGCGTTCCTGCACCACGGTGCGTAAAAGCGCCGTGCGCTGGCGCATGCCGCCCGAGATCTGCGCTGGAAAGTGCCACTCGAAGCCGGCAAGGCCGAATTCGGCAAACAGCGGAGCCACACGCTTCCGTGCCGCCTTGCGGCTGACGCCTTGCACCTCGAGTCCGAGCGTGGTGTTGTCGAGGATGCGCCGCCACGGCATCAGCGCGTCGCGCTGCGGCATGAAGGCGAAATGCCTGCCGTGATCGTCGAGCGGCACGCCGTTGAAGAACATCTCACCCTCGCCATGCTCGGCGCCGGTCAGAAGCTGGAACAGCGTCGACTTGCCGGCTCCCGAAGGTCCAAGGATCGAGACGAATTCGCCGGCATCGACACGAAGCGAAATGTCGGCGAGCACATCGAGCCCGCCAAACGCCTTGCGAACATGCCGCAATTCGAGCCGGCTCATGCTTCTGGACCTTTTCCAGGGCCTTGCCTGCCAGCGGCTCGTTCCCAGGGCATGGCAAGACGCTGCAGCAGCATCGTCAGCCCGAACAGGACAAGGGTGAGCGCTGCGCTGACGCAGACGGCGGCGAGCACCAGGTCGGGACGGAAATTGTTCTTGGCGTTGAGCATGTAGATGCCCAGCCCTTTGGCCGCGCCCGCATATTCGGCGAAAATGGCGCCGACGACGGCATAGGTGATGGATATCCTGAGGCCAGCGAAGAAATAAGGCAGCGCCGAAGGCAATCGTGCCAGCATGAAGACACGCCAACGCCCTGCTCCCATGGCACGCAGCATCTGACCGATCTCCACCTCGGTAGCCTCGTAGCCCTGTACCAGCGCGACCAGCATCGGGAAGAAGGTGACCAGCGCCACCAGCACGATCTTGGGCGCCAGCCCGAAGCCGAACCACAGCACCACCAATGGCGCGATGGCGACCAGCGGCAAAGTCTGGCTGACTATGAAGATGGGAAACAGCGCTCGCCGCAAAGGCTGGAAGAAGTCGACCAGCATCGAAAGGGCGAAGGCGGCACTGAGCGAACAGGCAAAACCGATCAGCGTGGCGCGGACCGTGGGAATGGCGTTGTCGACCAAGGCTTCCCGATTGAGCATCGCCTGTTCGAAGACGCGCGAGGGCGCCGGCAGAACCGTCGGCTTGATGCCGGAAATGTTTGCGTACAGTTCCCAGGCCACGAGCACCAAACCGATCGATATCACGGCCGGCGCTGTTTTTGCGAAGAAGCCCGCGACGTTACGCGGGTTGAATGACGATGAGACCACGAGCGGTTCAGACGGCGGTGGGACTGTTGGCCGAGACCGTGACATCGAGGGTTACATGGCCGGCGCCGGGCCCGAAGCGGCAGAAGGCTTCATCGAGGGCCGAGAAGATCGCGCCGGCATCGCCGCGCAGCTTGGTGCAGAAATTCTTGGAGCGATCGTAGACGCCGGACTGCTTCAGGAAATCTATGCAGCCATAGATTTCGTCCATGTGGTCGTCAGTGCCCATCACATAGAGCGAGAACTGCGCCGCCGCCGGCTGGCCAGTGGCCGGCGCGCCGCGCACTGCGGTGATGGCGGCTTGCTTGCGCGGGCCGAGTGGCCCGGCAGGTCCGCCGAACGTGTCGGAGCGGCAGATCGGGTCATCCGGCTCGCCTGGGCAGCCACGCGAAATGGTGGCTGACAGCACGCAATGCCTGCCGCTGCCAGACGCGGCCACGAAAAGGTCGCGCAGCGCAGGGAATAACACCTCGGGGGGCCCGACCAGCAAGGTCGAAATGTCGTCGGTCTCGATCCTGAGCTTATCGCGGTACGGATCGAGCGCGCCGAGCGCGCCCAGAATGATGCCGACGAAATCGTCGGCCATTGGATATAGGGAAACCTGTGCGCCTGAAAACATCGCCCGCCTCGCTCCGCTGGTATTACCCAGATCAGCTTCTAGGGTCTGTGGGCTTGCCGCCCCCGTCTCAGCCCCGACCGTACGGAGCACCCCTGTGGATAGGCGCGTTAAAGCATCATTCGGACGGTTGGGAAAGCTGTTTTTTTGGCAAGCCGCGCTAAAGCATTGCCCGAGCTCCAGGGCAATTGGACATCGCCGGCGCGGAAATTTGTCTGGAACCTTCGCCATTCCGAGGGGTTGTCCCACCAGTCGCTGGACGCGATTCCAGGACCAATTTTCCGTTCGGGATTGTGTCAAAACAAGAGATTGAGCGGTTCATGATTTCCGCGAAACCGTGCACCGTTCCCGGCGACGAGTTCACAGAAGATGGAGACAAATCATGTTCATGAAAATCCTCGCGGCTTCGGCCTTCACCATTGCCGTTGCAACATCCGCCATGGCACAAAGCAATAGCGCAGCGGGCGCGGATGGGCCCGGCGGTAGCGGCAAGTCCGTCACTGTGGACCCAAGCACCCCGGCTTCACCCAGTACGATCGATCCGGGCGCGACCAACAGCACGACCACCACGCCGGGCGACATGAATTCCAATGCGGACAAGAATTGCCCGACCAACCCGCAGGGTGCACAGACGGACGCCAATGGCAACGCCACCGCGCCGACCGTGAACGACAACAACTGCGGAAAGTAGTTTGCCATCGCGATATGAGAACCGCGGACGCAGTTTCCGCGGTTCCCATTATTGGGATTCAGTGTCCGCGACTACCCGCTTGCGGCTCTGGTGCCGCTTCACTGCCCACCCGGCCAAAGACCCTTAATTCAGCGTACGGTTTGCCGGCCCGGGGGCGTGGGAATGAGGCGTATATTTTCATCAGCCGTTTGAGCAGGCGCCCGTAGGTGAGGTGCCGAACCCGGCCATTGGCAAGATCGAACTCCACCATCCCCCACCGCCTTACGGGACCCTTTCCGGTTGGCGGACCCAGTCGCCTGACCTGGAAGGCCAGCCTGACCTTGCGGCCGGCGACATCCAGATAGATACCGGGTTTAGCGCCCAATACGTGCCACATCCGGGCAACGTGCCCGATCGACATGTCGGACGAAATCGCCATGTGGTCCCGCTCAAGTCGAGCCCAGACGAAATCACCGGCTGGCTGCCGCATCCCCGACACCAGATTCTTGCAATAGCCTGGCGCCACCTCACGCACCAACCGGCGCATCGCGCTCGCCACGCCGTCCACCATATCCCGCCGCGATGCCCAGTCTGCTTCGGTGAACAGCACTTGTCCGAGGATGTCGCCGTCGTCGAAATTGGCCGACATCTTATGCAGTGTCACGCCGCCATGGACCGCATGCTGGCCATCCGCGACAAGACGATGGAGAGGATGCGGCCCCCGGTAGTTGGGCAGCAGCGCCGGATGAAAATTAAGCCCGCCCTTGGGAAAGAGGTCGAGCAGCTGCTGCGGGATCAAGGTCGGGAAAGCGAAGCAGATCAGCACATCCGCGGCGATGTCAGGCAATTGCCGGGCAAGCTCGTTCCAGTCGTAAGGCCGGCGGAATTCGATCAGCTTTACCGGCGTGTTGCCGAGATGGCGCCTGAGCAAAAGCCGGCGCCTCAGCCTGCGCCGAAAATTGCCAATGCTGAAGCCTCTGGATGGGCGTTGAAAACCAGGCACGATGATCGCACCAACACGGTTTCCCGCCTCGATCCATCCGGAAAGCAGCGGCCCGGTATAAGCAGAAACATCCAGGATGAAAATTGCATTGAGTTCCCCGGCGCGGGCCGCGGGTTCGGAAGAAATCATCTTCTCAAGCCCAGCGGGGCGAGACGTAGCCTGCCCGCGCCAGCAATTCGATCACCGTTACAACTCGGCCAGCCAGGCCCGAAAGCCGGCCTGGCCGGTCAGGCTGCCTTGGAAGAAAGCGGTCCCGCCGCAACACTTGAGAGTCTTTCCCGCTTCACCAACACCGGCTTTTCGTAGATCTTCTTCATGCTCATCCCCGATGATCGATCAACCCACACAGTTGGCCAGCAACGCAACGAACTGTCAACCGCCACGGCGGCTAACAGCCCCTATGCGTATGATCCTTGGCAATCGACGGGCGTTTATACCCCACCTGCTGCCAAAACGGCTGGTGAACCTTATGAAACCGCCTTTTCACGAACCGGCAGCTTCCAGCCTGGTCTGACGAAATGGCAGGTGTAGCCGTTGGGATATTTCTCGAGATAGTCCTGGTGCTCGGGTTCGGCCTCCCAGAACGCTCCGGCCGGCGCAAGTTCGGTGACGACCTTGCCGGGCCACAGGCCGGAGGCGTCGACATCGGCGATGGTGTCCTCCGCCACACGCTTCTGCTCCTCATCGGTGTAGTAGATTGCGGAGCGATAGCTCATGCCGACATCGTTTCCCTGGCGATTGCGCGTCGTCGGATCATGTATCTGGAAGAAGAATTCCAGAAGCTGGCGAAAGCTGATTTTCGCCGGGTCGAAGGTGATCTCGATGGCTTCGGCATGCGTGCCATGATTGCGATAGGTGGCGTTCGGCACGTCGCCGCCACTGTAGCCGACACGCGTGGCAAGGACACCCGGGAAGCGCCGGATCAAATCCTGCATGCCCCAGAAGCAGCCGCCGGCAAGCACTGCACGTTCGCTCGAAGTCGCCATGTCACGTCTCCTCAAAAGGCAATTCCGGGGAAGTGTAGCGGCTCTCCGTCGGGAATTGCGCGGCACAAACTTGGATAGTGCATAAATGGGCATTGTTGCCAGCTTCGTCCAGTCAGACGAGCGGCCGTCCGGTTGTATTATAGGGAATGGGATCGCACGACGCCGCTCACCCTAGCTGCGCGGATGCCGGGTCCGGCTGCTAGCGGCAGCCGGCAGATATCGCGTGCCGGGCGGAATGACGGCAAAGCTGATCGCCACCGGCGGTGCCTCGCGCGACCAGTTGAAAAGAACGGTCTTGACCGGGATATTGTCCACCCACGCCAGAAATCTTGACGGCACGTGACGACCCGACCAGACCATCAGCATGCCGTGATCGCGCAACCGCTGCCTCGTGATCCAGGGTGCGAACCGCATATCGAGATCGGTGAAGATAGACGGCTTGTCATAGGCGTTGAGGCCAGCCAGCATGGCAAGATTGGTGTCGCCTCCGACGATGTCGAGCCTGCCCGGCGCCGCCGCGTGCCAGATTGCCTCGGCCTCGTCCGAGATCGGCCGCGCCGGCCAGCAGACGGCGTCCATGCGTCCCCGCACATTGCAGTCCGTCCATCGGATCGCCCCATAGGCGCCCGACATGGCGACGATGCAGATGAAGGCGCAGATCGCCAACCTCCTCATCTCGACGGCACCGAGCCGGTGACCGAGAAAGGCGAGCGCGACGACGCCGACAAGATTGTACATCGGTGCGCCCCAGGCTTCGCCGGTGCCGGTGAACAGCGAGACCACCATGATCAGCGCCGCCGGCCCAAGCCCCATCCAGCAAAGATAGACGAGCGTGTCGCGCTCGACCGGCACTTGCGGTGCTGGTGAGCGCCGCAACAGCCCTGATAGCGCCAACACCAGGAGAAAGCCGGAAAGGCCGGCCATCTGGACGCCGATATAATAGAGCCGCGCCCGGTGCTCGCTCACCCACGCATCGCGGCCGGCGAAATAGGTCAACGGCAGGAAATCGATGCGGTAGAGTGCGATGGCAAGCGGCGTGGCGGCGGCGAGAAACACAGCCAGGCCAAGCCATGGCCAGGGTGTCGCCAGCCGGCTGCGCGCACGTGGGTCGCACAGCAGCCAGAGGCCGCCGAAGGCAAGCAGCAAGCCGGTGGAAAACTTGGCGTAGAGCCCAACGCCCGACACCAATCCGAGCGCCAGCCACCAGCCCGGCCCGCCGCCGCGGCTGGCGCGCCACAGCAACCAGCAGATCGCCGCCCAGAACGGCATCTGCGCATAGTCGTGATTGAATTGCGGCGTCGGCCAGCCGAAGAAATAGACCGACGGCATCAAAAGCACGGCGGCCAGCGCTTTGTCGCGGCCGAGCGTGTCGCGAGCCAGCAGGTGGACCAGGACGAAAGTGGCCGAGATCGTCAGCTGGGCCAGCAGATATTGCGGCCAGCGGAACGATCCGGTCAGGAGATGACTGATCTCGAGCAGCCAGCCGGGGAGTTGCGGATGCTTGTAGGTCAAAAGCACCCATTCGCGGCCCCACATGAAGCCTTCCACGACGTCGCCGGGCGGTGCGGGATCGATGAGTGTTGGCACCAGGGTCCAGAACAGGATCTGCACCAGGCACAAAAGTGCCAGCAAACCCCAAGGGTGCCGAAGCAGCGCGGACCAGACCAATGACGAGTCCAGGCCCACGGCAGGCAGTGCTGCCGGCACCCAACGATCCATGGAGTCGTCAATTCCCGCCATGCCGCGCTTAAATCACATCGCCCGGTTTGCCGAATAGCCCCAAGGTCAAAGCTTACAAAAAAGTATACTTGTGCGCCATTGCAATACCAAGATTGAGCGGGAATCTCGGCGTTCTATTGCCCTCCCCGGGCAAAACAGCCCGCACACCTGATCCCACTTCAGCATCCCGGACATTCGATGCGTCACCAGCATGCCGTCATCCATCACCGCGCGCTCGACTTCTGGCTGGCGCGCGCGGCTGTCCTCGTCATCATCTGCCTGCAGCTTCTGGTCATCAACGATCTTTCGTTCGGCCCTCGCTGGCTGGCGCCGGCGCTGGAGGCCGCCCTGCTGGTGCCCCTGTCCGTGGCCACCGCCTGGACGCAGGTCGCCACCCAGAAAGCGGTCGAGGAAGAGCACTGGTATCTCGTCGGCCGTTTTCGCGTCATGATCCGCAGGACGGCCCTGGTAATGACCGGCGTCGTCAGCGTCATGAACTGCGGTTCGCTGGTGCTGCTGGTGCGCGTGTTGCTGGCGGGACATGCCGGCAGCAGCGGCCAGACATTGCTCGTCGACGCGCTCAACATCTGGCTCACCAACATCATCGTCTTCGCCTTGTGGTTCTGGAGCACCGATCGCGGCGGGCCGCCGACCTGCGGACTGGTCAAACGCGCCCATGCCGATTTCCTGTTTCCGCAAATGACCCTGGACGATCGCGAGATCCGCGACTGGCTGCCTGGCTTCGTTGATTATTTCTTCCTCGCCTTTACCAATGCGACGGCGTTTTCACCAACCGACACCTTGCCGCTTTCCCAGCGCGCCAAGCTTTTGATGATGGCGGAGGCGATGATCTCGCTGCTCACGATCGCGCTGGTCGCGGCCCGCGCCGTCAACATCCTGGCCTGAGTACGGTTTTCCGACCTTGCGCCGAAGAGGAGCCGGGCCTCGTATCCGTGAAACGGCGAGCTGCCCGGAAACGCGAGAAAGCCCGCCCTGGCGTGAGCCAAGGCGGGCTTTTGGTTCGATCGAGGCCTCAGGTGCCGGTCCCAAAGCAGGGCCGGCCGTCAGTCCTCCGGGGCTGGCCTGAACTTCCGCACGATCACCTCGAACAGAATATCCGAGAGGGCGTCCAGCTGGTTTACGGCGACACCGAAATCCTTGGGCAGCACGGACAGCACGATCTTCAGATACTGGTCCGGCTTGTCGGTCCGCACCTCGGCGAGGACACCGGCGCCATGCGCCTGAAAATCGGCCCGCACGGCGGCGAGGAAATCATCGCCCAATGTTTTCTTGGTCCGCTTCGGCCGGGGCGTCTTGGCGGCTACCGGACTGGCAGCGGGCTTGCGCCTTGCCGCCCTGGCCTTGCGGCGCGCCGGCCCGGTTTCATCAGTCATGGGTCCGCGCCCCGACATTGACATCATCGGCGGCGGCCTTCGGCGGCGCCTGCCTGGCCCGCTTTTTCAAGCGGGCGGATTTCTTCCTGGCCTTTCCGCGCTTCGGCTTCGCGGCCTGTGCGGGCCTCGCCACAGGCCTTGCAGCCTTGAGCCGCGCCATTGCGAGACCTACGAGCTGTGCGCCGATACCGGCCTGCGGAAAGCAGAAGCCACCGGCCGCATCGCGCACCATGCCGATCAGCACGCCGGCGGGAACCTCCTCGACGCGGCCGAGGCGCGCCACCGGGCCGGCGCCCTCGAATTCGCCGATGGCGCTGACGATCTCGCGGCCGTCATCGCCGGTGATGATGCTGGCATAGCGGGGCATGGGATTCTCGCATCTCGCGGAAGCAGCGCTCTACGGCGCCACCGCATCGGCAGGCAGCCCAACCAGGGCCAGAAACAGAAAACCCGCCTCGGCGGCGGGTCGGTGGCGCAAATCAGCACCATGGATGGATTTATAGCATCGCTGCCCTCACCGGTCAATGCCAAATAGGAAAAAATTCATATTTCTCCGGGAGGCATGATCCCGGCGGCTGACGTTTATCCGGCTGTTCATGAACCGGCACCTGTGAAATCATCAGCGCCAGCTCATGGAATGATTCCCGTCGCACGGCCTTGTGGGAGAGGACGATGGACAGACCAGCCATGGCATCCGTCTTCAGGATGCGGCACGCTCCGGCCACGGTTTCCGGTGTGCGCAGCACCGGCCAGGGTCAGGCCGATCCGGTCATCCGGGTGCACTCGCTTGGCGAAGCGATCCGCTTCGTCGCCAACGCTTACCCCAATTACGACATCGGCACCGTCGCCATAGATTGCGGCGACCCTTCGATCCCACGCCTCGGCAGCCTGGAAGTCAGGGCGCTTTGGCGCGAGTATGGCGAGCGCCTGACGCAGGAGTAGCGCCTGACCGCTCACGATCGGCGCGCTGGTTCCCGCACGCCGGCCGGATCGGAAACGCCGCTGATGCGTTCCACTGCGATCAACGGAGGGAGAAATCCATGAACGTCGCCAACCTGCAACTCGAAGGCCTGTTGATGGCCGTCGCCTCGATCAACCACGTCCTGGTCAAAAAGGGGGTGCTGACGTCGGAGGAGATCGACATCGCGCTTCGCAAGGCCGAGGCGTCGGAAACCGGCGAGGAGCGATCGGACGGCATGTCGGCGTCGAACCGCGACGCCGTCAATTTTCCGATCCGGCTGCTGGAACTCGCCAACCAGTGCCAGCCGGAGGCCGACATGCCGTCTTTCTCGAAGCTGGCCCGCATGGTCGGCCAGATGAAGGAGCCCTACAACGATCAGATGTGAGATCCCTGCCCCTGGCGGACTCCTCGTGCCCTGCCCCCGGCATGCTCATTACGCCCTGCCCGGCCATCCCAGGTTCAGCGCCAGAATTCTTCCAGGTCCGTGGACCGCCGCGAACAGCAGTCCGGCCAGGAACGAAAAATGGTCGACGAAGAAACCGAACTCGGCCTGGTTGCCGGCCCAGTGGCTGGGTCCGTGGAAGGCAAAGGCGAGGAACAGCACATAGGCGGCGGCGACAAGGGCGGCTTGGGTGAAGAAGGCGCCGCTGAGGAAACACAGCACCAGGGCCACCTCCAGGATTGCCGCGCACCATGCCAGGAAGAGCGGGAACGGAAAGCCCGCGGCCGCGATATAGCCCGCCGTGGCCTCCATGCCCAGGAACTTGAAGGTCACCGCCATCAGGAAGACGGCGGCGAAGATCAGGCGGGCGACGAGAAGGGCCGCGGTCTGCCACGGCGATTGTGCGATTTGGGGCGACATGGTTGTTCTCCAGCTTCATCAGCCCCAAGGACGCCCCGCCATGTGCCGATCCGACATGCCGGGCGAAAATTTTCACCGGTTCCGGTTTGACGCCCGATGCAATGGCAGCGCACCGCTCGAAGGAAGAAGCAAGACCGCTTCCCGGCAGGCCCAGCTTTAGAAATTCTTAATCATCCTGAAACTTGTCCGTAACCCTGATCGTGATATTGTTAGCCAGGGCTAATGCACAGCTGTGTCTGGTGCACGATATGGGTGGGTGGGTTTTGGGCGCAAGCGTCAGGCTGGGGACGAAGTCCTATCTGGTCCGGACACCGGTTCTGGAGTGCGAAGGCTGCGGCGGCACCGGACAGGTTTTCCAATGCCCGCGCTGGACGAGTTCCAGCGGCCTTTGCTGCCCCGCTGGCACGCATCGCCGCGGCTGTCCCGGCGCCAGCGCGCGCTGCGCCCAATGCAGCGACACCGACAGCGCCGACCCGACCTCTTCATCGGCCTAGGCTGAACTGGATTGCTCCGCGATGGAACCAGCATCGCCGATCCGTGTTATGTGTGACCGCGACATATAGGTGTCCGCGCGACCATGCGGCTTACAGAAAGTGAGGCCCGACATGCCTGACGACAAATCCAAGACCAAACAGGACCGCAAGCTGGTCTCGAGCGAGGAAACTTACGAGGTCGCGGCCTTCGCGCGCAAATATGGCATTCCGCAGAGCGAGGCCCAGACCATCATCAAGCGCTACGGACCCTCGCGCAAGAAGCTCGACAACCACATGGCCGCCCGCGGATAGAAGGACTGGCCGCAAGGCGGCAACCAATTCGCCGGCATGGCGTTGAAGAATGCTGCGGGCCGCGTCAACCGGGCTCGGCGGTACGGTGAACAGGATGTCTTTTTCCCGGTTTCTCATCCTGGCCAACGAAATGGCAGACGAGCATCTGTCCCGCCCGGCCCGCGGCATGCCAAACTGACGGAGCCGGCCACGGCTGGAGCACCCGTATGGCAGGCAAAGCCAGGCTGGCGAAACGGAGGGCGCAACCATGTCCGACACAACACGCAGGACCGGCAGTTGCCTGTGCGGTGGCGTGCATTTCGTCGTCAACGGCCAGCCGTCGCGGGTTGGCCTTTGCCATTGCAAGGATTGCCGCAAGGCGGGTGGTTCGGTCTATTCGGCCTTTGCCATCTGGCCGCGCGATGCGTTCGAGACATCGGGCGAGGTCGCCAGCTACGGCACACGCAGCTTTTGCCCGACCTGCGGCAGCCGCGTCGCCTGGGTCGACGACAACGAGGCCGAGGTGATGCTCGGCAGCCTCGACGTCGCACCGACGGATCTGGCACCGCAATATGAATTGTGGACCGGCCGGCGCGAAACCTGGCTGCATGCCTTGCCCGACGCCGAGCAGTTCGAACATGACCGGCCGCAAGCACAGGATGTCGATCTGCCGGCGCCCAGGCCCTTGTCGGACGCCGTCGCGCGCGACTGAAAGCATGGTTAAAAATTGATTGTCCGGGCTTGGAACCCTCCCCTGTCGTCGACGTTATCCGGCGCTTCCTCGGTGCATGTCGGCCGATGTGCATGATTCATGGAGACGACCGTTGAACGACAAGATGTTTCCCCGACCGATCCGCCTGAAATTCGCTCCCGAGCGGGAGCGCGTGGTGCGCAGCGCCTGGGAGGGGCTGGAATGCCTTGGCGACTGGCCGGCCGGCCAAGGCCGCCGATACCGGGCGGCACTGCGCAGCTGCCGCGATGCGCTGGACGGCTGGACGCCGGCGGAAAAGGCGATGCGGGCGATGATCGACGCCGCGCGCGAGGCGCGCATCCTGCAATGAGGCCCTGGTAGCGGGCAATGAGGACCCAGTAGCGGGAGAAACCAATGGCCGGTTTGATGCTGTCGACACCGCTGCGGGTCAAGCCTCATGGCTCGGACACGATCCGCGAGGTGGCCACGCTTCAGGACGCCAGTGAAATCCTGATCGACTGGCCACAAGCCAGGCGCGGCCCCTTCTACCAGATCGCGCGCGAAAAGATCGAGTCGGCGCTGGCCAACAATGAGGGCGCGGCACAGGCGCAGGAAGCCTTCACCGCGCTCTGCGATCACGCCGGCCTTCTGGTCAGGTAAGTCAAGGCACCATGGAAACGAAAAGCAGGCGAACTCGCCTGCTTTCTTGTTGCGGAACCGCTTTCGGTCATTACACTGGCAGATCGCCGTCCACGATCGGGTGGGAGGCCTCGAAGCCGAAGCTCTTCGGCGCCGTCAGCATCAGGACAATGACGATGGCAATAGAGGCAAGCAACGCGGCGGTACTGGCAACATCTCTCACGGCTCCATCCTTTCCAGATCCGGTTTTGTCACAGAAACGTTTCCTGATCCGCGAAGTTCCTCCGCCGTCATGACAATGCTGCTGAACGATCTCTACTGCTTTGGCGGCTGGGGCGGCACCTCGCCCGGCTTGATGACCGGCGTCTTGCCTTCGTCGGGCGCCGGCGCGGCCATGCCCTGATCGCCAGTAGGCGGCGGTTTCAGCACGCCACCGCAATCATTGAGCTTCTCGCTCAGATCGCCGTTGCCGGGCTGCTGCTTGCCGCCCTGATCCGTTTGTGCCCGGCATTTGTCGGCCTGCTGGTTCGGCGACTGCTGGGCCGTCTGTGCCGCTGCCGGCAATGCCAGGGCCAGCATCGCGGCGCATGACGCAATGACGAGGGATTTCATCTCGGCCTCCTTCGTTGAAGCCGCCCCACGGCGGCCTTCCGTTCACGGGGACAACGTCCGCCGGCCCAAAAGGTTGGCCCAAGGGATTGGGGGAGAGCTTGCGCGGGATCGGCCCGTTGCGGCCGGCGCTTGCGAAGGCGCCGCAACCAATCCCGTTCTCCAGCCGTTGCCTGTGCCGGAGGCCAGCCATGTTCGAGCATTTCCAGCCTATCGACGTCGATATCGAGGACGCCGGCATCTTCGTGCGCCGCGCCGGTGCCGGACCGGCGGTGCTTTTGCTGCACGGCTTTCCGCAAACCCATCTGATGTGGCGCGATATTGCGCCGCTGCTTGCCGATCGTTTCACCGTCATCTGCGCCGACCTGCGTGGCTATGGGCGCAGCGCCTGCCCGGCCTCGAGCGCCGATCATGCTCCCTATGCCAAGCGGGCCATGGCATCGGAGATGGTGGCGATGATGGCCAGGCTCGGCTTTACCAGCTTCATGGTCGCCGGCCATGATCGCGGCGGGCGCGTCGCCTACCGCATGGCGCTCGACCATCCCGGCCGTATCGAAAAACTCGCCGTGCTCGACATCGTCCCCACGGCCGACGCCTGGGATCGGGCCGACGCCCGGCTGGCCCTCGGCTTCTGGCCGTGGTCCTTGCTGGCACAGCCCGAACCCTTGCCGGAAAAGATCCTGGCGGGCGCCGCCAACGCCATCGTCGACAATGCGTTGGGTGGCTGGGGGTCGTCGCCCGATGTCTTTCCGGCCGGCATCCGCCAGGCCTATGTCGAAGCCTTGCGCGACCCCGCCCACCTCCACGCGATCTGCGAGGAATACCGGGCCGCGGCAACGCTGGACCGCGATCACGACCGGGCGGACAAAGCCGCCGGCCGGCGCATCGCCTGCCCGGTGCTGGCCTTGTGGAGCGGGCAAGGCGCGCTCGCCCAATGGTATGCCGGCGAAGGTGGGCCGTTGGCGCTCTGGCGGAACTGGGCCGACGACGTGCGCGGCCGCGCGATCTCGGGCGGACATTTCTTCCCGGAGGAGGCGCCCGCGCAAACGGCAGGTGCGCTGATCGATTTCTTCGGCGGGCTCAAGTCGGATGCCGGTTAGCCACCCGCCACCGGGCACCTCGGATCAGCCGGCTGGTTCCTCCGCTATATCCTCGCCCTCGGGCTCGCCGGGCCGGAAAGGATCGGGCATTCGCGGACATTCCTCGAACCGATGGTCGCGGCCGCCGCAGAAGGAGCAGCACATCGCCTCGCGGCCCTCGTTTCCGGGCCGCCATTGCGGTGTTTCGTAAGGTTTCCTGCCGTCCATGCCCAGCAATGCGCGACGCCTGATTTGGTTGCGCGGCGCGCCAACGCGCGCCCGGCAAGGCCCGTCGCGGAACCAACGGACACGATAGGGGGTTATGTGCGACAATGCATGCGGCCATTCCCCGGCGAATCCGGGCCAGCCGCGTTCGCAATTCCGTCAAACCGAAGAGAACCATCATGTCCGCTCGCGTTCCGACCCTGTTGATGGCCATGGCCGTCGTGCTCGCGGCGACCGGTCTGGCCGATGCCCGGCCCGACAGCCGCTCCATGGGCTGCGCTCAGATCCGGGCCATGATCCAGAACCACCGCGCCGTGGTGCTGACCACTGGCCCCAACACCTACGATCGCTATGTCAGGCAGTTCGGCAACGAGTGCGACTGGCCTGAAGTGCCGATGTCGGCCTATGTCCCGTCCCGCGACGGGGACTGCCCGGTCTATCGTTGCGAAGAGCCGGTCAACAATTTCCCGAATTGACCGCAAGCTGCCTGGGCGCCATAACGTGCCGGCTTTCCCGCTTCGTCTAATGGTAGGACAGCGCCCTTTGAAGGCGTGAATCGTGGTTCGAGCCCATGAGCGGGAACCAGGCAGCTGCAAGCCAACGAGTAGCCGGAACCAGGTCGGGTAGCTCCCGATCCTCTCCGATCAATGATGCCGTGATCCGGGACAGGAACCGGCCGGTATCCGGGCAGGAGGAAGGTGGCTTCCTCCCTGGACCTCCGTCGCGATTGACGGCCAGGTAACGTTACGTTAACTTTAATTTAGCTTAAGCTAAACTAGGGGGATCTAATGAAGATGGTTTTCATTTGCCTGGCGCTTGTCCTCGCCGGCTCAAATGTCGCTGCGGCACACGAAAAGAAGGCGACCGTCACCGCCTCGAAGGCATGCGCTGGTCTGTCGATCAAGGCGGCGGTGGCAGCAAAATTGGACTGCACAGCAACCGGAACAGCAACATCGACCCCGACCGACGCAGCGAATGCCAAGCCGCGCCTTGGGTACCAAAACCCTTGGACCATGTCCTCGTTTGGCCTTTGATGTTCCCGGAATTCTGGCTGCCCAGAGGCGCGGAGACCGAAGCCGCCGGGCCTTTGATAAGGCGTGAGTGCGCCGTCAGATCTCGGTCCTGGCCTGTTCCCGCACGTCCTGAGCTTCTCGACAATCAGACCATCTGATTGGGGTCACTTCCTCCCGTCAGCATGAAACCTTGCGGCCTGTTGGACGTTCATCGTCGGCCAACAGGAGAGTTTCATGGATCCGGCAACCGCGGCGGTGATGATCATGCTGTCGTGCAACGCATCGCTCTGTCGGCCCATGGAGTCGCGCCCGGTCGTCTATTCATCGATGGCGGAGTGCCAAGCGGCGCTTGAAATCAGATTGGCACCGTGGCCGAGCGGCGAAATGGTCGGCCGGTGCAAGCAGGTCGACCGGATGGCGACCGGCTCGATTGCCCCGGAAGGCTATGCCTCGGTTCAAGTCACGCGTGGAATCGGCGGCGATGCGGTCACCACCAGCTATTTCGTTCCGAGAGCCGACGACTGAATCAGAGGCCGGACGCCGGGGCTACCGGGCAGTTGGTGATTTCGCCCGCGGTCGGCAGGTGTTTGAAGCTAACCTCCTGAAACCATTTCATGGACCCCGCGTTGACGACCGGGGCATCGCCAGACACCGGAGAGAGTCCATGACCGTCAATTGCCGCATATCCATCGACAACAGGCCCGACGCCACCAATGTTACTTTCCAGGCGGTGCCGCGCATTGGCGAGAGCGTGTCCCTGTCGGTCGACGGAAACCCACAGGATCTGCGGGTCTCGCGCGTCGTGCACGTTCCCAACGGTGGACTGGAAGGCGCCGCGATCATTGTCGAAGTGACGACCAGCATCCTCTAGGGATTGGTTCGCGCGGAGATGCCCGAAAGCCTCACGCTACAGTGATCGGCGGCGATGAAACCTCATGCCGCCCAACGCGTTCCACGGGCTAAACATGGTCTAGGTTCCAATGCAAACTGCATGGTTCTCCAAGCCCGTCGTCGTTTCGGTAGGCGTTGCCGGAGCCATCCGCAACCTGTCCAACACACAACAGGCGATCGAACTCCTCACGACACATTGGCGCGATGCCGGGAGCCTGAAACATCAGTCCGCACTGCGCGCCTGCCGCAGGGCAACGAGCGGCGACTTGCCCCCCGAAACCGCCAGGGAGGCCTTTGTCGAGGCCGCGCGCGAGGCGCATATCCTGGTCGAGCAGGTGCAGCCCGACAGGGAATAGGGGGCGGCGTCCACACCGGCGGATCGCCCTAAATGCCGAAACCCGGCGAAACACCATCGGCCTCGCTGCCGGCCTGCGCCACGATGATGGAGGCCAGGGGCGCGCTCAGCTGCCATTTGAGATGGCCGGGCGACCGCTCCAGAATGGCGGAGCCACCCAGCGACTGCGGCGCCACACGCTGCAGCACGACAGTGCCGAACCCCTTGCGCGTGGTCTGATCGCGCCGGTCGCCGGGATGCGGTTCGCAGTTTTCCTCCCAGGTCAGCTGGAATTCCCGTTCGCCCGCGGAGCCCGGAGCATGCGCTCCGGAGCCGATGGTCCAGGTAATCTCGACCCGGCCGCCTTCGCTGCCCAGCGCGCCATACTTTGATGAGTTGGTGCCCAGTTCGTGAAAGGCCATGCCGAGGTTCTGCACCGCGTTCGACTGCAGCGTCAGGACCGGGCCGGAGAGCAGGATCTGCTCCTCGAGGCCGAAGGGCTTGAGATGTTCCTGGATAAGGTCGAACAGGCTCGCCCCCGCCCACTCCGAGGTGACGAGCAGATCGTGCGACCGCGACAGTGCCATGATGCGGGCGCGGATCAATTCCTCGAACTCGCCCGGACCATTCGAGCGCTTGCTGGTCTCCCTGACCATCGACAGGATGACCGCGAACTGATTCTTGACCCGATGGTTGACCTCCCGCATCAGCAGCCTGATCCGGCGCTCGCTCTCCTTGGCGGCGGAAATATCGCGGGCGATTTTCGAGGCGCCGATGATTTCGCCATCGCCGTTCTTGATCGGCGAAATCGTCAGTGAGACCGAAATCAGCGCTCCGTCCTTGCGCTTGCGCGTCGTCTCATAGCTCGCCACGCGGTCGCCGCTGCGAATCTTGCTGATGATCTCGGTCTCCTCGCTCTTGAGGTGATCGGGAATGAGCATGAGGACGGATTGGCCGATCGCCTCCTCGGCGGTGTAGCCGAACATGCGTTCCGCCGCCTGGTTCCAGCTTTGGATGACGCTGTTCAGGTCCTTGCTGATGATGGCATCGAAGGAGGAATCGACAATTGCCGCGAGCCGGGCGTCGGCGGTCGCCCCCTGTCTGTCGCTGCCATCGATGTCGTTCATCGCCACCCGCAATTGCATCTTTCCCGATCAGATAAGGCGCAAACGGATCAAGGCAATCGCCGGCGCGAGAATGGAAGGCTTACCGCGAAAGTTTTACTCCGCCTGTTCCGGCGGGGCCTTGCCGTCGCCATTGGGCAGGAGCACGCCGAATTCCTGCGACTTGGCGCCCACCTCGGCCGTCAGGAAGCCATCGGAGGCAAGGCCACGGCGCAGCAATTCGCGTACCGCCGCCGAGCGGCTGGGCATGCGTTTGTCGAAACGCCAGTTTTCCAGTGCGGCCAGTTCATCCTGGGTCAACATGATCTGCAGTCGTTCCGGGCGTTCCAGGTCAGCCATGTGCGCCTCCAAGCGCAAAGATCAGGCGAGTTAGTAACCGTCTCATTCTACTTACAGTTAGGAATTTCGGCATCCTGCGTCAAGCGCGGTCAGTGGGTGAATGCAGCGTCGCACCAATGATGATCATCCAACGCAGGTTGCCCATTCGTGTAACTATGCTAACTAGCTGATTTTGTTCACGCTTTTTTCACTTTTAACTTGCCATGCGCCGCCATGGGGCGCATTCTGCCAGCTTGAGGAAACCAACTCGCTTTGGGAGGTTTCAATGCGATACGATTATTCCACGCGACTGCGTGAAGACGTCTATGCGAGCGTCCGCGCAGCGTTCAAGACCGCGGGCATCATCAACGTGTCGGTGGTGGCGGAAAGGATCAGGGTCAGGAACCTGGCCGAGAACGTCGCCCTCGAGGACATTGAACATCTGGTCCTGCAGGCTGCCCAACTGGTTGGTGCTGCGATCGAATTCGACGCTTTGGGCAACGGATTGGCCCCGCCTGGAACCGGACTCGTCGAGAACCGTGATGAGAGCTCGATGATCCCTCTCGCTCTACATCGATCAGGCTCGATGCAATAGCCAGAAGCGCCAAGGTGCGACGGCTCCATGCGCCATGGAACCAGTCCGGCCTTCGGAGATTACCGCATCGTCCAGCAGAGGAGGATGTCGTGAAGGTCCTGCGCAGTCTGCTTGCCGAACTGTCGTCCAGCTGGCTCCAGCGCCGCAAGGTGCAGAAATCACCCGCTGGAAATTCAGTCAAACCCGTGTCCCGCGTCCCCCGCCAGGCCGCGACGGTGAGGCCGGTACACAAGCCAAGGTCGCCCTCCTCCCGCGATGTCGCTTCCAATATGTGAACGACCGAGATCGACCCAGTCTCTGAGATCAGCCGGCACCCACACCTAGGTCGAGGCCGCCGAGGCCTTTTGGGAGGTGGCGCGCTGTCGCCGCATCCGGCGTTTGGCGACGAGCTTGAGGGCAATTGGCGGCTCGTTCGACAGCGCGCCGACCACTGCGTCCACCATGCCATGCGCCACGAAATCCGCGTTGATGTCACGGGCGAGCTTCCCGGCCGCTTCCTTGTCCTCATTGGGGCCCTGCGACCAGAACACGATTCCCACCCTCAACGCCGCTTTCGCCCGCTTCAGCCGGCGAACCAGAAACCGGGCATGCTTGACGGAATCCCGGTTCAGGAAGCCGACTACCACGGTATCGATGCCTTCGAGCTCGAGACGGCGGATGTTGGCGGGTTCCATATCGGCAAAGCCGGCCTTCGACACCGTCGTGCCCTGGACTTCCAGCACCTGTGCCAGCATCGCGGCGGCGGCATCGTCCAGTTCACCGCGCCCGCCTGTGCAAAGCACCGACAGATCCGTGCCGTCGGGCAGTTCGGTCTCGTCTTCGCCGGACCGATCCTTGTCATCCGGCTCCTCTTCGGCCGCCGGCGGGCCATCCTCTTCCTCTGCTTCCTCATGCGCACTGTCGTCGAGGTTTGCCACCATCACGAGGGCGCTCTCGGCCACCTGACGCCTTTGCTGGTCGCCCATGACACCGCGCGCACGGTCCTGCTCGCCCAGCAGCAGGGCGGGAATGGCCACCTTGTCGTAGAACTCGACCAGATATTTCTCTTCCAGCATCTCCTCGGCGTGGTCCGTGGCTTCGTCAGGGTCACCGGCCAGCAGACGCTGGTAGAGGCGTGCGTGGGGTTCGAGCACGGGCTCGTTGCCAAACAGGACATCGAGGAACTCAAACTGCGGCACGTGCCTGCCCAGCACCACCAGGCACACGGTGAGCGGTGTTGACAAAACCAGCCCGAGGGGGCCCCACAGCCACGTCCAGAAGATAGCCGCAACGATGATGGCCAGCGATGACAGCCCGGTTCGCGAGCCATAAAGCCAAGGTTCCACGACATTGCCGGTGATCAGTTCCATCACCACGAACAGGGCGGCTGTCCACAGCACGAGCGACCAGCCCGGCGCCACGGCCAGCGCCAGGAACAGCGGCAGCAGCATGCCGATCGCCGGCCCGATATAGGGAACGAAACGCAGGCCAAGGGCCAGCAGCCCCCACAGCAAGGCATTCGGAATGCCCAGGATCCACAGGCCGGCCGCAATTGGTACGGCGTACACGATGTTGACGACCAATTGCATCAGCAGGTACCGGCCAACACGCTTGCCGGCATCCTGAAGCGCCTCGGTGGTACGGTGAAGGTCGCCATACCCGACAAGGCGGATAAAGCGGTCGCGCAAATCCTCCCGCTCCAGCAGCATGAAGATGACGACGACGATGATCAGCCCGGCCGATCCGAGCGGGCTGATCAGCGGCCCGACTATGTTCTGCAGAACCTCCAAAGGCCTTTCGCGCGAGACGATCTCGACCGGCACCGGTTCACGCGGCTTTTCCGGGGCGGCGGCCGGCGGCGGCGTCTCCTGCCTGTCGATCTCCTGGCCGACACGTTCGACCACCTTGCTCAACCTGGCAATGATCCCTCCCCCAACGCCAGTCTCCTTGAGCGAGCGGACCTTGGTCAGGATGTTGGCCTGGTAGACCGGGATGTTTTGCGCCAGTTCGCTGACCTGCGTGGCGACGATGAAGCTGAACAGGGCAAGTGCGGCGAAAGCCCCCAATACGCTGACGATGACGGCGGCAATCCGGGGAATACCGGCCCGTTTGAGCGCGGACACAAGGGGGGCGAGCGCGAAAGTCAGCAACAGCGCGATCGCTATCGGCAGGAAAACCTCACGCCCGAAATACAACGCCGCCACCGTGGTGACGATGGTGGCTACATTGGGCAACGACGTTCGGGGGTGCGGGGCGGCGGGCGAAAGAATATCCTCCAAGCCATGCGCGGGCGACGCCATCCCGTTTCGACGATTGGCCGCCATTCCATGCCTCCCCTGCCAGTCCCATGATCGGGCATATAGAGCCGGCCAGCAACATTAGCCAGAGGTGGAAAGACACGCCGTCCAAAGGGCGGTTTATCCGATACGGCGGCCGCTGACTCGGATCAGCGCGCGCCGTGCCGCGCCAGCGCATGCTCGATCAAGATATCGATGACCTCGCTGTAGCCGATGCCGATCGCGGCCAGCGCCTTGGCGTACATCGATATGTCGGTGAAACCGGGCAGCGTGTTGACCTCGTTGGCCAGCAGGGAGCCGTCGGCGCGCAGGAAGAAGTCGACGCGCGCCATCGCCTCGCAGCCGAGTGCCTTGAAGGCTTGCCCAGCCATTTCCCTCGCCCGGTCGATCACCGCTGCCGGCACATCGGCGGGCACTTTGACCACCGCGCCGTCGGCGTCAAGATATTTGGCCTCATAGGTGTAGAAGCCGTGCTTGCCGGCCGGGATGATCTCGCCGGGCAGCGACACCGTGAGCGAGCCGTCGGCCCGTTGCAGCACCGAGCACTCGATCTCGCGGCCTTCGACGAACTCCTCGATCAACGCCTTGCCGTCATAGCGGAAAGCCGTTTCGAGGGCTTGATCGAAACCATCCCTGTCGTTCACCTTGCTCACTCCGAACGACGAGCCCTGGCGCGCCGGCTTGGCGAAGAATGGCAGCCCCAGCGCCCCGGCGATCTCCTGGAAGGAACCGACGTCGTTACGATGGACAGTGACCGAGCGGGCGACGGCAAGCCCGGCCCCGTGCATGAGCCGCTTGGCGACATCCTTGTCCATCGCCGCGGCCGAGGCGAGGATGCCGCAGCCGACATAGGCGACGTCGGCAACCTCTGCATAGCCCTGCACCGAGCCGTCCTCCCCGAAAGGACCGTGCAGCACGGGGAAGACGACATCGACCGGCGCCAGGTCAGCCCGCGTTCCCATAGGCGACGCTGAGATCAGCCGGCCCTTGCCGCCGGGCAGCAGGGCTATCTCCACGCCATCCTGCGACACTGGAGCTCCCGCCCCTTCGCCGATGGCCTCGGACGCCGGCTGCAGCAGCCATCTGCCCTCCCTGGAAATGGCGATCGGCACCACCTCGTAGCGCGTCCGGTCGATCGCCTTCAGCACATTGGCGGCCGAAAGCCGCGACACGTCATGCTCGGCCGAGCGCCCGCCATAGAGGATCGCAACCCTGATCTTTCCGGTCATCGAAATCCCTCAACTGTCAAAATCAAATGGCGACGGCAATGCCGCGATTGGCAAAGAAGCGGTCGAAAGCGGCTGGCGCCAACACTGCGTTGACCTGTGTGGCACTGGTATGGCCGGATGGGTTGTGAAAGCGGAACCCTTCATCCGAGGCGGCGGTGACCAGAACCAAATGTCCGCCCTTCGATGGCGGCTCGCGCTCGGGCCAGCGGATCGAACTGCTGACCGAAGCGATGAAGAACCGCGACCGGCCGAGGATCGACGGAATGTCCGCCGTCGCGACACCGGTCATCACCTCGGCATCGAGGCCGAATTCCGCCTTCACGAAGGTGACGAAGGGCGCATAGATCAGCCCCTTGATCGAGCCTTCATTGACGACATAGCCGCCATACGGAGTGCATCGCCTGGCCAGTTCGATCGTCGGCACGATCTCGCCGCGCGTCGCCAGGATCATCTTGAGACACGCCATGCCGCAGGCATTGGCGGCCCAGGCCGTGTATTCATCGAGCGTGGCAGCGCCTGATCCCTGCCATAGCGGATCCCGCCGCAACGCGGCTTCGGCGCCGTCGGCGAGCACCGCCAGCGTCATGTCAGGCGTCTCCCACTGACTGAAAAACGGCACGGTTTCAGGCAATGGACTCATGCGAACTCCCCGGGTCTTCAACTCGTATACGAGCATACAAGATTGGAGAAAAGCCGCTCGGACCTGTCGAGGGCCGCGGCGTCTACTCGACCTTCGTCCAGCCAAAAACCAGCCAGGCGTATTTCGATTTTTCGTCGGGTTCGGCGGTATAGGTCATCTGGATGTCGCCGCCCTTGGCGTAGATATCAAGCCGGGGTGCCGTGTCCAGTTCCAGCCATAGCGAACTCTTGTTGAAGGACCAGGTTCCGCACCAGACGCAGGAACCTGATGCCGGGTCACCGGGCTGATGGAAATTGTAGCGGCCGTCCGCCGTGATCTCCAGATAATCGAACGCGCCGTAAAACGCGGTCACCGTCTGCTGGAACTCATTGGCGGCCGCTTCCTGTTCCGGCGTTGCCGCATCCTTCATGTCGCGCGGCGGCCGGGTGGTCGCGCCGCTGAGTTGCCATTTGCCGACAAAGTCCTTCTGGGTCGGAAGATATTCCTCCTGAGCCTGCGCCGAAGATATATGAGAAATTGTTAATATGAATGGTGTGGCCATGCCCAAAATCGCAAGCAACGGCGCGGCGACACGGATCGCCCTGGCTGATTTTTGCATAAAAATTGTTTCTCCACGGTGGGCAAGAGATGGTCTGTTCGGGATGTTATTGGGAAAGACCTCGCGCATTGCTTTGAGGTCGATTCCCGTCCGCCATTTCCCGGTTAGCACCGCGGCCACCAATCTGGCAACGCAAGGCACGGCTCAACAAGGCTGATCGGCGCCAGTCTCCACCGTCTCGTGCCGCTTGCGAATGTGCCGGCGCGAGAAAGCCCGCTTGCGGCTGGCAGCCCTGTCATTGACCGGATGTGCCGGTTGTTTCCCGCCTTCTTTCGAGAGCGAAGAGGTCGGTCGGCGCACCGTGCGGCGTCACCTCGCCTTCGAAGCGAAAAACGTGTTTTTCCAGGACGCGCCGCGAAGGCGGCATCGGCCGTGCGACCAGTCCGATAACCCGCTCGGCATGCAGGTCGAAGGCAAAAGCCAGGTCGCGCCTTTCCAGTCGTGCCGCCGGCTCACTTCGTATTGATCACCGAAGCGGCCCGATAGGTGTCCATGGTCGCGCCGTTGCGGTCCTCGTCGAACAGCGTATCGCTGCCGAAGCTGGCGCGCAGGCCGATGACGACCTTGTTGGCTCTGGTGTCCTGCGTAGACGTTTCGAACTTCCTCCGCTCGAATTCATAGCGTCCGAACACCGCCCATGGCGTTTCGTCGAACCGGTACATGGCCTGCACGGCGGCACCGACCACGTCTTCGTTGGTGCCGTTGTAGTCGGTTCGGTTGAAGTCGAGCTCCGCATCGAGGCGAAGATTCTTCCGGACGAAGTAGCGCGCCACCGCGCGTATACCCCATTGGTCGCCATGAAAGTCGCTGATGGTGAGCTGGCCGACACTGGCCTGGCCATAGAGGGTCAGATTGCCGAAATAGAGTTGTGCTTCCGGGCCGACCGCATAGTTGTTTACGGTCACCCCGCTTTCGCCGACAGATGTGTAGGCGGCGAAAATGCCGGCGGCGAAACGGTCGGGATCGCGGTAGAAGCCATGGACCGCACCGCGCGTGTCATCCAGGGGATCGTAATGGCCCCAGATGCGGTCGTAGGTCAGGTCGCCCTGCAAATTCCAGCGCTCGGCAAACGGAATGTTGACGCGCACGGCGCCGCCGCCGGCCCGGGTCGTGTAGTCGTCGCCGACGAAGCGAAGCCCGCCGAGATAGAGTTCGCCGTAGCCCGAAACATGCGGCGTCACCACCGTCTCCGCTGCCAGCGGCTGCTGCGTATCGGCGGCGTAAGCGGAGGTCGCGGCGACCAGCGACGACGCGGCGAAGATTGAAAAGCGATGCATTAGAGCCCTCGAATGCGAATTTCCGGACCAGCGTCCGGCCGTGGAGATCAGAATTTGTAGGCCACGCCGATCCGCAGATCCTGTGTCGTCAGTTCGATGGCATCCCGATTGAGGGGAGCGCCATTGGAGAAGGCGTGGCGCACGGAGGTGTGGCGGCCGAAATCGGCGAACCTGTATTCGCCCCGAACCACCCAATTGTCGGTGACGGCGTATTCGCCGCCCGCACCCAGCGTATAACCCGCGACGGTATCTCGGACGTCGGCATAGGGACCGCCCGGAATGTTGGTGGTCGTGTGTTTGTAGCTTGCCACCGCCAGGCCGCCGGTGACGAAAGGAAGCCAGCGATCGATCGCATAACCGGCTCTGAGGCGCACGGTGCCTACCGCCTCAAGCTCGAGCTCGCCACCAAAGGCGGGGTCGTCGACGCCGAGCGCCCGGTAGAGCGTCGTGTCGTTCACGCTTGCAAAGCTGTAGTCTCCCTCGACGCCAACAACCAATCCGCTGTCGAACTGCTTGTTGTAGCCGGCAAACACACCGCCGAAACCGCCGGACGGGCTGTAACCCCAGCCGTAATTGTCGAAGCTGCCCGGCGCGAAAGTCTGTCCGACCCTGGCGTAGCTCCGGGCATATCCGGCCTGTGCTCCGAAATAGCCGCCGGACCAGTTGTAGCTGGCCGCGACCGGCAAGGTCTCGGTGGGGTCGGCGGCCAACGCCATGCCGGCGGGAACGAAAAGAAAGGCAGTGGCGAGAAGAATCGTTTTCATTGCTTGTCTGCTGTCCCCGGGATGCTGCACCACGACCGACATGGTCAGTGGCGGTCAGTCGAAGCTACGGTGTTGCATTGATCGCCGGCGGCGTCTTGGGCTGGACAGCATCGGAATTGTCTTGGAGCGCGCCGCCGCACCCCGCCCGGCCGGTGTGGCCGTTCAGCATCAGCCGCGGCGCAGGCAAAACCCCGGCGCGGACGCCAGGGTTTTGTTCGAACCGGCGTGTCAGAACTTATAGCTGAGGCCGACGCGTAAATCGTGCGTCTTGAGATCGATGTTCGAAACCGTGCCAAGACCAAAAATCGGCACCGAGAGATCCTCTTTGCCAAAGTCGGAATAGCGATATTCGACGCGGGCGATCCATTTGTCGGTGAAAGCGTGCTCGACGCCGGCCCCAACCGTCCAGCCAAGATGGGTTTCGTCGTGGATTGTTACTGTACCGAGGGGACCACTGCTGACCACACTCATTTCATACTTGGCCGCTGCCACGCCGGCACTGATATAAGGCAACGTCCGATCGAACGCATAGCCGGCCCGCAGCCGGGCCGAACCCGACCACTTGAGTTCGCTCGACAACAACGCGCCGGCACCGGCGAAGGTCCCCACCGCATCGACATTGCTGTAGGCAAGGTCAGCCTCGGCGCCGAGCACGAAACGGTTCGCCAATTCCTGATTGACGCCGATATGGATGCCACCAATGAAACCGTCCGGATCGAAGGCAGCATTGACGTCGGTGCCCCCAATGCCGGCGCCGCCGATGAAGAGATTGGATTTCCCGGCTACGTAACCGAAGTGAACGCCGGCATAGAGGCCGGACCAGTCATAGCCGGCAGCAACCGGCAAGGTTTCGTTGACGTCCGCCGCGGACGCCATGCCGGCTGGCGCAAGCACGAGGATGGTGGCGAGAAGAATCGTTTTCACTGTTTGCTACCCCAATGATGTTGCTTTCCCCGGCCGTGGAAAATACTCCGCGGCGACCCGGGTATCGTCGAGGTTTTGCATTGTTCGCGGGCGGCGTCTTGGGCTGAGCCGCATTGGAATTGTCGTGGAGAGCGCTGCGGCACTCGGGGCGATCAGTGTGGCCGTTCGGCATCAGTCGATCGGTTCGAAGACAACTGATCCGACTCGCTTCGAGTCCTTGTCTTTGGTGCCGCGCTTCCGCCCAGAATTGCGAAAACAAGGAGTTAGAGCGGCCATCGATTCTGTGAGACGATGATTCGCTCTAACGGGCGGCGTTCGGCGTCGAGCCGAAGCGGCGGCGGAAACAGCGATTGAAGTAGGAGACGTCGGAAAAGCCGCTCAACAGCGCGATCTCGCTGACCCGCATGCGGTCGTTGCGCCGGTCACGCAGCATGCGGTGGGCCCTCTGCAGGCGCAGTTCGAGAATATGCTCGGCGAAACTCGAGCCCGTTTCCTGCAGGAGATCATGGACGTAGCGCGCGGAAAGCCGCAAACGCTGGGCGATGTGCTGGGCCGAGATGCCGGGATCGGCGAAATTGTCCCGCATCGTCTGCAGGATGGCTTGCAGCCTTGCCGCGCGCAGGCCTCGCACGCCCGCCAGCTCGGCGATCTCGCCCTTGGCGCCCGTCGCCAATCCGATCAGGTCGACGATCGTTTCGGTGGCATGGGCGACAAGATCGGGCAAGAGCAATGCCGGCCCCGCTTCCAGGAAGCCGCAATAGCGCTTGAGCATGTCGAGCGCTTCATTGTCGACGCCGATGGTCAGCGCCAGGCGGTCCTCGACATGGGCGAAGGCATTTTCCATGATTTCGCGGGGCACCACGACATTGGTCCAGACATTGCGGTCGCCGCCGGTCATTTCCAGCGCTTCCGAAGCCGAGACCAGCGCGCCTTCGCCCCTGCCGATGCTGTAGTCGCGGCCGGTCTGCACACCGCTCAGCCTGGTGTCGCCATCGTTGACCAGCAGCAGATAGCCGTCGCGGCCGTCGTCGGCGATGTTGCGCGTCTTGCGGCTCGCATGCTTGATCGTCCCGGCCATCCGCCCGAGCACCAGCGGCCCGATGGCGGTGGCTTCGATATGCGCCTGGAACGGCACATTGCCGGAGATGGCATATTCGACCGACCAGATCTCGGCGACATGAATGTCCTGCCAGAGCGCGAAGCGCGCGCGGTCGTCGAGATGCGACGGCAGATCGAGCGAAGAGAAGACGTTCTTTTTCAACGAGCAACCGGCCTTTCCCGCGCACGCGTCTTCCCTGAAACCGCACCGTATGGGACCGATTTGCCTCTTGTCCAGAGACGGCGCCATCCATGCTCCGCAGGACAATTTCAGTGCTGCCCAGGTCAAGAATCCGATCGGATTGGCCGGTGTGGCGTCCGAGTCTCCAAAATACCCCGGAGATGCGGCATCGGAATCACCTCGCCTCGACGCGGTCGACCGATTGCTCCTAGAACGTGATCTTCACCGACGCGGCGCTGCGGTTGGCGGGGCCGTGATGGACGGCCTCGATATTGTTGCCGTCCGGGTCGAGCAGGAAGGCGGCATAATAGCCGGGATGATAGGACCGCTCGCCCGGCGCGCCATTGTCCGTGCCGCCGGCTTCGAGCCCGGCCTTGTAGAAGGCATCGACCATGGCGTGATCCCTGGCCTGGAAGGCCAGATGATGACGTCCGGTCAGCTTTCCCAGCGCGGCCCGGCTGTCGGCGCTGGAAATGAACAATTCGTCAGCCCAGAAATAATCCTCGCCGGTGCCGCCGATCGGGACACCAAGGACTTGGAAAACCGCCTCGTAGAAACGCCGGCTGGCGGGGAGATCCCGGACCACGAGCTGGAGGTGGTCGATGAGCCGGCCGCGATGCAATTCCTGGGTTTCCATGAAAGCGCCTCCTTGCAAGGCCTCGAATTTAGGCGCGGTTGGCAGGGCGTCAACGCGGGGCGCGAGCCTCTGCTGACAACCAGCGACAATTTTTCGAGCCCGATGGAACTTTTGCACCGATGGCAAGTTTGGAGGCGCGGCGGGAGAATTTTCGGTTGGATTGTTTTCAGAAGCTTGAAGCGCTGGTCGACGGCGCCAATGCCGATGCCATCGAGGAAGCGAACGCATTGCTGCGCCGGTTCAAGGACAGGTCCGAACAGACGACGCGGGCCATCGACGAGTTCATGCTGGACTTCAAGACATTGGTCTTCGTCATCGAAGCCGGCGAAGAGGGTTTCGAAAAGCCGATCCGCAAGCTCGCCCGCGCCAGGCTTGCGAAGCTCAAGCAGCTGGTGAACGTGCCGGCTTAGGCGCCTGCCGCTCTTTGCTATTGCGCAATTCCTGGGGAAGGTGCTGCGCGCTTGTCCCGGTAAACCGTTTCACACTTTTCTTGGATTTGCTCTAACCCTTGAGCAGCGCCGCCAGCCGTGGAATGCCCTCGCTCACCGCGCTGCGGGTGGCCAGCGTGAACGACAGCCGCAGCGTGTTGCGCCCGGTGCCGTCGGCGTAAAAGGCGTTGCCGGGCACGAAGGCGACCCGCGCCTCCTTCACCGACCGTGCCAGGAGGTCCGTGGCGTCGGTGCCCTCCGGCAGCGTCACCCAGACGAACATGCCGCCTTCCGGACGGCTCCAGGTCACCCCCTCCGGCATGTTGGCTTCAAGCGCGCCGAGCAGGCCGTCGCGGCGCTCGCGGTAGGCGCCGATGAGTTTTTCCACCTGGCCGTCGAACACGGCTTCGGCGACGCGGTGCATCACCATCTGGTTGACTGACGGGCTGTGCAGGTCCGAAGCCTGCTTCATCAGCACCAGCCTTTCCACCACGCGGCGCGGCGCGCAAACCCAGCCGACACGCATGCCCGGCGACAGAATTTTCGAGAACGAGCCGCAATAGAGCGTGCGCGCCTTGTCGATGCCGCCGGACCTGATGCAGTCGAGCGCCAGGATCGGCGGCACACCCTCGCCGTCATAGCGCAGCGCCCGGTAGGCGGCATCCTCGATGACGGCGATGTCGAGCTCGCCGGCAAGGTCGAGCACCGCCTCGCGCTGCTTTCGGTCCAGCGTGTTGCCGGTCGGGTTTGCGAAATCGGGCACCAGATAGGCGAATTTCACCTTGCCGCCATTGGCGGCGGCGGCAGTGTGGTAGGCATCGGGCGTCATGTTGCCGCCCTCGGGCCGCAGCCGGTCATAGCGGGGCTCGTAGGCGTTGAAGGCCTGCAGCGCGCCGAGATAGGTCGGCCATGTCACCAGCGCGGTATCGCCTGGCGACAGGAACAGCTTGCCGAGGTAATCCAGCGCCTGCTGCGAGCCGGAAGTGATGAAGATGTTGGCTTCGTCGCAGGCCACGCCGAGCTTGCCCATTTGCCCGGCGAGCCAGCGCCGCAGCGGCAGATAGCCTTCCGAAACCTGGTATTGCAGTGCTGCCCCCGCTTCCGGCCCGCCGAGCACGTCGGCATAGGCATCGCGGATGGCGTCCGCCGGAAACAGCGACGGATCGGGAATGCCGCCGGCGAAGGAGATGATGTCGGGCTGGTCGAGCAGCTTCAACAGCTCGCGGATTTCGGAGGCCTTCATGCGCGATGAGCGCGAGGCCAGAAGGTTCAAAAGGGTCACGACACGCCTCCCCGGACGTTTTTACAATAGGTCAACCTGACTGACCTATATCCGCTTTGCCAGGCGATTTGAATAGTGCCTGAAGGGCTTCCGCTATACGCCAGTCACCGCCAGGCCCGAACCGGCACGGGTTTCCGCTAAAGGCTCTTCTTGTAACCAATATGGCTGGCACTGAAGCCGAGCCCTTCATAGAAGCGGTGCGCATCCGCTCGCCCCTTGTCGGTGGTGAGCTGCACAAGGCCGCAGCCCCGCGCCCGGCACTCGTCGATCGCCCATTCGAACATCTTCTTGCCGACGCCGTCGGAGCGCCTGCCGCTGACAACGCGAACCGCCTCGATCTGCCCGCGCCAGCCGCCCTTGCGCGAAATACCGGCAAGGAAGCTGATCTGCAGGGTGCCGATTACCTCCGCGCCATCCACGGCCACGGCAAGCAGCTGATTGGGATCGGCATCGATGGCGTCGAAGGCATCGATATAGCCCTGCGCCAACGGCAACGAGGCGTCTTCGCGGGCGGCACCCAGCGGATCGTCGGCGAGCATGGCGACGATGGCTGGCAAGTCGGAGGCTTGCGCCTTGCGGAATTGGATGTCGGTCATGGACGTGAGATACGGCCGCCCGGCGCTGGCGGCAAGCCGCTGATGGAATGGATCAATGGGCGGCAGGACAATGAGGGGCGGCGCAACCTCTCGAGGTTCAATCCCCGTCGCCCGCGGGCTTCGCCTTGCCGCACTGCGCCAGCACCTTGCCGATTGCCCCACTGGAACCCTTCAGCGCAAAACTGATCGAACCATATTTGGCAGCGCTGACCGACACGTCCCCCTTGGACCGCAACAGGTCGAGCAGCGGGTCCCCCTTCTCCAGATCGACCACGAAATAATTGTACATCGCCTCCAGCTGCAGGGTTTTCGTCACCGTCTTGCCGTCGGCCTTGAAGTCGAAAGCGCCGCTGATGCCCGGCTCCAGTTGTTGGCCGCTGGCGCCCAGATCGTAGCTCAGCACCGGTTTGTCGTAGCAATTGAGCATCAGATAGGCGTCGCCCCTGGGCCCGCCGCAGACCGAAGCGGTCAGCACGCTGCCACCCTCGTCTTCCTCCATCTTGGCGCTCCAGCCGCCGCAGGATGCCGCGAAGGCCGATTGCGAGCCAAGCACCGCCGCCAAGGCACCGGCGGCAACGAGATTTCTTCTCATGACTTCCCCTCCGGGCCATTTGCAGCGCCCGCCGGCAGCATATAGGAAAAGCCGTTGAATAGCGTTGCCTGAATGGCAAGGCCGCGCGCCTCGGAGAGAGCAGTGTTGAGAGCCTGTGTTCGCCTGTATCTTCCGACCGCCGCCCTGGTGGCCTTGCCGCTTGCGGCGCATGCCGAGTGGAAGCCTGTCGAGAAGGTCGAGACCTACGCCATTTCAGGCCAGTCCGGGCTCGAGCTCTACCGGTCGATTGGCGAGAACGGGCCGAATGTCGGCATTACCCGCGCCATTGCTCACACCAATTTCAAGCTGACCTGGACCAGGGATTATCAGCCGCGTGCCGGAGCCTGCGTGCTGGTCTCGGCCAAGCCAAAGCTCATCATCACCTACACCTTGCCCAGCCCCTCCTCGCCGCTGCCGTCCGCCATCCAGAAGAACTGGGAGGTTTTCCTCGCAGGCGTCAGCGCCCACGAAAAGGTGCATGGCGCGACCATTGTCGACATGGCGCGCAAGATCGAGGCGGCGACGGTCGGCCTCACCGTTCCCGACGATCCCAAATGCAGCAAGATCCGGGTCGAGATGACCAAACGCCTGTCCGCCCTTTCGCAGGCGCAGCGGCAGGCAAGCCGCGATTTCGACCGCATCGAACTCGGCCAGGGCGGCAATCTGCAAAAGCTCATTCTTGCCCTGGTCAATGGCGGCTGAGCCACCGCGCCTCGCGGCGCGGTGGCATATTCGCGGTTCGCTCCGCCCTAGCGGCTGAGATTAAGCGCGGCTGACAAATCCCCCATCGGCGGCTCGCCATTGGCGGCCAGCGCCTTGTCGCGGGCGACGATGCCCGTCAGCACCGGCAGATCGTAGCGCGCGGTGATGAAGCGCAGGATCGACGTCGTATCGTATTGCGTGTGGTCGACCGTGCCCATCCTGGCATAGGGCGAGACGATGAAGGCCGGGATGCGGTTGCCCGGGCCCCAGCGGTCGGCCTTGGGCGGCGCGACGTGATCCCAGAAGCCGCCATTCTCGTCATAGGTGATGACGACCAGCATGTGGCTCCATTGCGGGCTCTTCTCCAGATGCGCGACGAGGTCGGCCAGATGCCGGTCGCCCGATGTCACGTCGGCATAGCCTGAGTGCTCGTTGAGATTGCCCTGCGGCTTGTAGAAGGCGACCTGCGGCAGCTTGCCGTCGTCGATCGCCTTGATGAACTCGGCGCCATCCAGGCCGCCATCCCTGAGATGCTCGGTGCGCGCTGCGGTGCCGGGCGTGTAGGCGGCGAAATAGTTGAACGGCTGGTGGTGGAACTGGAAGTTCGGCACCGGCGTGGCGTTCTTGCCGTCGAGCGCCGTCTGCCAGGCGCCGGCGTACCAGGCCCAGTCGACCCCCTTCAGCGACAGGAGATCGCCGATGGTGATGTCGTGCTGCGGCGGCAGTGTGGTGGGAGCGGCCGGATCGGCCAGCGCCTTGTCACCGCCCTCGGCAGGCTTGTTGGCGCTCGGCTGATAGGGCGGCTGCATGGTGTTGACGGCGTAAAAATCGGGCGTGATGGCGCCGTCATTGACGAATTTCGGCACGCCGCCCAGCGCCGACGGCGGCGAATTGTCGGCCACCTTCAAGGTCGTTCCGTCGGCCTCGACCACGGCGATCTGGCCCTTGATCGGACTCGTGTCGGCATGCGGATAGACCGGCGTACAGGCGCAGGCGAGCTGGAAATGGTTGAGGAAGGAGCCGCCAAAGGCGCCCTGGAAGAAATTGTCGGCCAGCACATATTTCTTCGCCACCTGCCACATCGGCAGGCCGAGCCGTCATAATGGCCCATGACCAGCCCGCCGGAATCGGCCCAGGCGACGAATTTATCGTTCTTGCCGCCGTCGATCTGCATCTGCTCCTGGTAGAAACGGTGCCACAAATCGTGGGTGATGACATTGGTGCCTTCGTTGAAGCCTTTGGGATCGTCGATGGCGAAGGCCGCGTTGGCCAGATGCGCGGTCTGCGCCTCCGTCACCACGGGCGTGACGCCCTTTCCGGTCAGCCCACCCCAGGCCGGGGGCAGTTCGGTCAGCGGCTTGCCGTCGCGATCGAGCTGGCGCGCCTGGTCGGCCGAGACATTGGCCAGCCCATTGGCGCCGGGGAAGCCGCCATAAAGATTATCGAAGCTACGGTTCTCCGCATAGATGACGACGACGGTGTCGATCTTGTCGAAGCCGGGAGGGGCGGCATTGGCGGCCGCAAGGGGAAACAAGGCCGAACCGGCCAGACAAAAGGAAGTGAGGAACTTGGGCCTCGTCATGGAAAGACCTCGTGGCTTGACTGTGGCTATGGGGCTTATGCGGCTATGGCGCGGGAACCATGGGCAGCTAACGTGGATGCCTTGTCACCTTTGTGACATCCGCCGCCGCGGCGAACACGGTTTCCTGAGCACTGGGACCGGTCATCAATCCGTTGCACTGCGTTCTTATTTCCGGGCCAAAGCGGACCGTGCCCCATGATGACGAGACGATGGAGAAGCCTGGTGATCGCGAGTGCCGCGATCTCGGCATTTGGCTTTGCCGCGCCCGCGAATACGGCGGGGCCGGACGGCGTCCATCCCGGTCCGCTGTCGCGTGCGCAAGCCTTCGCACGGGCCGAGGCGCTGACTGCCTTGGGGCGAAAGATGTTCTTCGACCCGGCGCTCTCGGCTTCGGGAAAACAGGCCTGTTCCTCCTGCCACGATCCGCGCCATGCCTTCGGTCCGGCCTCGGCATCTCCCGTCGAGATGGGCGGCCCGAACCTCGACCAGTCCGGCGTGCGCGCGGTGCCGTCGCTGCGCTACCTCGAGGCGGCACCCGCCTTCACCGAGCATTTCCACGATTCCGAGGACGAGGGCGACGAGAGCGTTGACAATGGCCCGACCGGCGGTCTGACCTGGGACGGCCGCGCCGATCACGGTGTGGACCAGGCGAAAATCCCCCTGCTCTCGCCGTTCGAGATGGCAAACAAGGATGCCGTGGCGGTCACCGCCGCCTTGCGCAAGTCAGCCTATGCCGATGAGTTCAAGGCAACCTTCGGCAACGATGTCTTCGACCGCCCGGACGATGCCTTCGACGCCGCCGCCGAGGCGCTTGGCACGTTCGAGCAGAGCGCGGTCGACTTCTACCCCTATTCCAGCCGCTACGACGCCTTCCTCGCCGGCAAGGCGACGCTATCGGCGCGGGAACTGCATGGCCGCGCCCTGTTCGAGGACGAGGCGAAAGGCAATTGCGCCTCCTGCCACCTCAGCGAACCGGCCAATGACGGTGAGCCGCCGCAATTCACCGATTTCGGCCTCATCGCCATCGCCGTGCCGCGCAATCCGGCCATCCCGGCCAACGCCGACCCGACCTATGTCGATCTCGGCCTGTGCGGTCCCCTGCGCACCGATTTCCGTGGCCGCACCGACTATTGCGGCCTGTTCAAGACACCGAGCCTGCGCAACGTGGCGCTGCGCAAGAGCTTCTTCCACAACGGATATTTCCACACGCTGCGCGAAGCGGTGGCCTTCTACGCCAGCCGCGACACCGACCCCGGCCGCTGGTACCCGAAAAACGCTTACGGCACGGTCGACAAATATGACGATTTGCCAAAGGCTTACTGGCCGAACCTGAATCAAGACCCGCCCTTCGACGGCAAGAAACCCGGCGACAAGCCGGCGCTCAACGATGCCGAGATCGACGATATCGTGGCGTTTCTGCAGACGCTGACGGATGCGGATCAGGCGGCGAAGCGGTCGCAGTGAACTGGGAAGCCACGTCGTAAGGGTCGCTAGTTGACGTGGGGATTAGCCGAAGCCCCCCTCGCTTCGTCATCCTAGGGCGGAGCAAGGAGCGAAGCGACGCGGCGCAGACCCTAGGATCCATGCCGCGACGCTTGCGACGGGTAAAACTGTGCCGAACCTGGCTCCAACCTCCGACGAAACGCCATCAAACCGCGACCAACCTGTTCCGCGAAACAGCTCGAACCATTCCGGATTGGTCTTCTCGATCAGTTCGATCTTCCATTGTCGCGACCAGCGCTTCAGCGATTTCTCGCGTTGAATGGCGTCACGAATGTCGAAATGTTCCTCGTACCAGACCAACCGCTGCACACCGTAGCGCCTGGTGAAGCGCGAACCTTCGCCGGATTTGTGCTCCGGCATGCGGCGACCGAGATCGTTGGTGACACCGATGTAGATGGTGCCGCCCTTCTGGCTCGCGGTCATGTAAACATAGCCGGTCATGCGTTGACGGTAACCGCCAACCCGTCCGGGGACTATCCTCGTTCGCCGTATTTTTTCGGCCCACGTCGCGGCATGGATCCTAGGGTCTGCGCGGCGTCGCTTCGCTCCTTGCTACGCCTAGGATGACGAAGGGAGGGAGGGCTTCGGCTAATCTGAGAGGTATGGGATCGCCGCC
This sequence comes from Mesorhizobium sp. B2-5-7, assembly GCF_006440875.1. NCBI lineage: Bacteria > Pseudomonadati > Pseudomonadota > Alphaproteobacteria > Hyphomicrobiales > Phyllobacteriaceae > Mesorhizobium > Mesorhizobium sp. B2-5-7. The sequence goes on from NZ_VFUO01000004.1 coordinate 67,392, forward strand.
AGCCGCCTCTCACAGCGCCCGGATCACACCCCCATCCACGCGGATATTCTGCCCGGTAATATACCCTGCCCCGTCCGACGCCAAAAACGCGATCGTCGCGGCGATCTCCTCTGATGTGCCATAGCGCTGCATCGGCACGTTGTCGCGGCGCTTTTCGGCGGCGGGCAGGCTGTCGATCCAGCCGGGCAGCACATTGTTCATGCGCACATTGTCGGCCGCGTAGGTGTTGGCGAAAATCTTGGCGTAGGCGGCAAGGCCGGCGCGGAACACGGCCGAGGTCGGGAACATCGCGTTCGGTTCTGCCACCCAGGCCGTCGAGATGTTGATGATGGCCCCGCCCTTCTGCTTGACCATCTGCGGCGCCACGATGCGCACCGGCCGGATGACGTTCATCAGGTAGACGTCCATGCCGGTGTGCCACTGCTCGTCCGTGATCTCCAGGATCGGCGCGCGCGGCCCATGGCCGCCGCTGTTGACCAGCACGTCGATGCGGCCATAGCGCTCCAGGGTCAGGTCGGCGAGCCGCTGCAGATCGTCGTTCGACTGGTTGGAGCCGGTGACGCCGAGCCCGCCAAGCTCCTTGGCCAGCGCCTCGCCCTTGCCGGACGAGGACAGGATGGCGACCTTGAAACCATCCGCCGCCAGCCGCTTGGCCGCCGCCGCCCCCATGCCGCTGCCGCCGGCCACGATCACGGCTGTCTTTTCTACACTCATCGGATTTCCTTTTCAGATTGGCGGGAGCTACGGTTTCAGCGGTCCTATAGCCGGTTTGGCCGCGCAGTTCGAACGAGAAAGCCTGAATCGAGCTGCAGAAAACTTGCGCGGTGAGCTGCGCCCTATCCTTCAACCGTCTCCAGCTCGCTCAGCAGCGTGCCTTCCATGTCGGGCTCGTCGCCGGAGCAGACGCACAGCATCTCGGCGTCGCCCTCACCCACCGACAGATAGGCGTGGCCCATGGTGGAATCGATGTAGACGCTCTCGCCCGCTTTCAGCCGCACCGGCGCGTACTGGTCGGTATGCAGTTCGATCTCGCCCTTGAGCACGATCAGGAATTCCTCGCCGGCATGCCTGGTCAGCGGGCCGAATTCTTGCGGCGTGCGGGCGCGCGCATAGGCGTGAATCGGCACCATGCGCTTGCGCACTAGGTCGTTGGCGAGATACCGGTAGTCATAATTTCGGGTCAGCTGGCGCAGCGTGTTGGACTGCGAGGTGACCGAGCGGCGAGTGCGCGCTGCCGGCTGCTTGCGGTCGCCGCTGAGCAGTTCCGTCACATGGATGCCGAGCCCCTCGCAGATCTGCAGCAGCTTGTCGTAGGTCAGCGACATCTGGTCGTTCTCGACCTTGGACAGCGTCGACACCGCGACGCCGGTGAGCGCGCTGACCTCCTGCAAGGTCCAGCCATGGGTTTTTCTCAAAGCCCGCAGACAATCACCGAGATTGGGTTGCTCCGACATTGCCAGCTCCAAGGCGCGGGATCGCGCCGCTCCACCCTAGGTAGTCGAACTCCCCGCAGCCATCAACAACACCGAAATTTTCTTATACGCTAAATATTGACTGGATACGAAAATATTTTTACGACTGATGAATGCAGTCAAAGTCCTTCCAAAAGATTGCCGTCATCGGCGGCGGCGTTGCCGGCCTCTCACTTGCCGCCGAGGTGGCGGCCTCGGCCGAAGTCACCGTCATCGAGCGCGAACCGCATCTCGGCTACCACGCCAGCGGACGCTCCGCCGCTCTGTTCACCGAGACCTATGGCAACCGCCTCGTGCGCGGGCTGACGCTGGCCAGCCGGCAGGCAATCGTCGAGGGCGGTTTCGTCGCCCACCGGCGTGGCGCGCTGCATGTCGGATGGACCGGTGACGATGCCGCCATCGACAAGCTGGCTCGTGATTTGCAGGCGCTGGTGCCATCAGTGCGCCGCCTCTCGCCGGCCGAGCTCCACGCGCTGGTTCCGGTCGTTGCCCAGCAAGCCACTTGCGGCGGTGTCTATGAGCCGGACGCGGTGGATGTCGACACGGACAAGATGCTTGCGACCTGCGCGTCCAAGCTCAAAGCCGGCGGCGGCACCATCCGCACCGGCGAGGAGGTCCGCGCCATCTCACGCGACGGCAGCGCTTTTAGGGTTGAAACAAGCGCCGGCGTCTACTCGGCTGACATCATCGTCAACGCCGCCGGCGCCTGGGTCGATGTCGTCGCCGGCATGGTGGGACTCCCGGGCCTCGGCTTCCAGCCGAAACGGCGCACCGCCTTCCTGTTCGATCCGCCCGCCGGGTTGGACATCGCCGGCTGGCCGCTGGTGGTCGACCTGCACGAGCAGTTCTACTTCAAGCCCGATGCCGGCAGATTGATCGGTTCGCTCGCCGACGAGACGGATTCCGAGCCTTGCGATGCGTATCCCGAGGATATCGACGTCGCCATCGCCGTCGACCGCATCGAACAGGCGACGTCTATGCGCATCGGCCGCCCGTCGACGCCGTGGGCGGGCCTGCGTACCTTCGCTCCCGACCGCACGCCGGTCGCCGGCTTCGACCCGCGCCTGCCCGGCTTCTTCTGGCTCGGCGGCCAAGGTGGCTACGGTTTTCAGGTGTCGCTGACGCTGGCCAGGCTGAGCGCGGCGCTGATGCGCGGCGAGCCCCTGCCCAACGACGTCACCGCACTCGGCGTCACCGCTGGGGCGCTGGCGCCCGATCGCTTCCTTACCCCGGCGACGACGCCATGAAGTTCCTTCCCTCAATCCCGAATGTGTCATCAGGAGCGTTTGCGATGAAATCTCTGCGCGCGGTGCTTGCCCCGTCCCTTCTGGCCACGTCCCTTCTGGCCACGTCCGTTCTGGCCTCATCCATCCTTCTCGGCGGACAGGCCTACGCCAAGACGCTGGTCTATTGCTCGGAAGCCAATCCCGAGACCTTCAACCCGGCGATCGGCATCGCCGATTCCACCATGGACGCCGCCGCCAAGACGATCTTCAATCGGCTGGTCGAGTTCAAGCCGGGCACCACCGAGGTCGGCCCGGCGCTGGCAGAAAGCTGGGAGGTTTCGCCTGATGGCAAGACCTACACTTTCCATCTCAGGCACGGCGTGAAGTTTCAGTCGAACGAGCATTTTTCGCCCACGCGCGACTTCGACGCGGACGACGTGCTCTACACCTTCAACCGCCAGCGCGACGCCAACAATCCCTATCACAAGCTTGGCGGCGGCTCTTACGAGTACTTCAACGCGCTGGGCATGGGCACGCTGATCGACAGAATAGAAAAGGTCGACGACTACACCGTGCGCTTCACGCTGACGGCTCCCAACGTCACATTCCTGGCCGGGCTGGCACTCGACTATCTCTCCATCCTGTCGCTGGAGCAGACCGAAAAGATGGTCGCGGCCGGCACGCCGGAGCTGATCGACAGCATGCCGGTCGGCACCGGACCGTTCGTGCTTGAGGCCTATGTGCCCGACAGCCAGGTCCGTTATGCCGCAAACAAGGATTACTGGCGCGGCGCGCCGAAGATCGACACGCTGGTCTTCGCCGTCACGCCCGAGCCGACCACCCGCGTCGAGCGCATCAAGGCCAATGAATGCCAGGTCGCCGCGCCGCCGCCGCCAAGTGCCGTCGCCGACCTGCGCAGCGATCCCGACATCACGGTTCTCGATCTCAAGGGCCAGAACATCGGCATCCTCGGCTTCAATGTCGAGCACCAGCCGCTGGGCGACGTGCGCGTGCGCACGGCACTGGCCAAGGCCGTCGACCGCAAGGCGATCGTCGATGCGGTCTACGCCGGCGCCGGCACGGTGGCCGGCAGCGTCGTGCCGCCGGCGCAGCTCGGCGCCGTCACCGATGCCGGCATCGACTACGATCCCGACGGCGCCAAGAAACTGCTCAAGGAAGCGGGCCACGAAAGCGGCCTCAAGATCAGCCTGTGGGCGATGCCGGTGTCGCGCCCCTACAACCCCAATGCCAAGCGCATGGCCGAGATGATCCAGGCCGACTGGGCGAAGGTCGGCGTGCAATCGGAGATCGTCAGCTTCGAATGGGGCGAATACCTCAAGCGCACCGCGGCGGGCGAACAGGACGCCTTCCTGCTCGGCGGCAGCAGCGACAATGGCGATCCCGACAACATGCTGAGCTATCTGCTCTCCTGCGACGGCGTGAAGGGCGGCTCCAACCGCTCGCGCTGGTGCGACAAGCATTTCGAGAAGCTGCTCGACGAGGGCCGCGTTGCCGCCGACCCGAAGGAGCGCGCCGCGATCTATGGAAAGGCGCAGGCCATCCTGAAGGCCGAGGTGCCTGTGGCGCCGATCGCCCATTCGATGGTGGCGATCCCGATCCGCAAGAGCGTGCTGAATTACGTGCTCGACCCCTTCGGCCGGCAGAATTTCGCCGCCGTCGATATCGCGGAGTGAGGCTTGTCGCGCTGGGTACCCCCCTCATCCGGCCGCTACGCGGCCGATTTTGCGAAGATCCCGCGATCCACAAAAAGCGAGACCACCATGCCAAAAGACCTGAACGCTCTTCTCGCCACCTACATCGCCGATGGCGCGGTGGGTGCGTCGCTCGCCTATGCCAGGGGTGACACCACACCAACCGCCCTCACATCAGGCCTCGCCGATCGCGCGCTGGGCACGCCCGTCACGTCGGACCAGCTGTTCAAGATCGGCAGCTGCACCAAGACCTTCGTCGCCGCGGCCCTGGTCAAGCTCGCCGAGACCGGCAAGCTCGACCTCGGCGCGCCGATCGCCTCCTGGTTCCCGGACCTGCCTGGCGCCAAAACCATTTCGGTACGCCAGCTGGTCAACCATCGCAGCGGCCTGCCGGAATTCGAATATTACATTCCAATGGACCCGAGCCGGCAATGGACGCCGCAACAGCTGGTCGACATCGCCTTCGCCTCCGACAAACAGAAGCCACCGGGCGGACCGGCCGTCTACAACAACACCGGCTATGTCCTGGCCGGCATGGTGATCGAGGCCGTCACCGGCCAGAAGCTGGGCGCCTATGTCAGAAGCGCGGTCCTTGAGCCACTCGGCCTGAACAACACCTGGTCGCCGGCGACCGAGGCCTTCCCCGATAAATCGATGGTGCGCGGCTATTACCACCGGCCGCCGCGGGCGCCGAACGCGCCCACCGACATCGCCTCGGGCGGCGAGATGTGGCAAATGGACGGCGTGCTGCCCTACTCCAATGAACTGCAAGATTCCTCCGACTCCTTCCCCTTCGGCGCCGCCTATGGCTGCGGCGACATGGTGTCGACGCCGTCAGACATGGTGGGCTTCATGCGCGGCCTGTTCTCCGGCGGACTGTTGTCGCCGCCGTTCTTCGCCGAGATGTTCGAACACCGCGTGCCGGCGAGTTTCCCCGGCACCCGCATGCGCGAGACGGGCGCGGGCATGTTCCAGAGCACCTATGCGGACCGCGCCTTCTACGGGCACCAGGGCAGCATTCCGGGCTATGTCGCCGTCATGCTGCACGATCCCGAGACGGACCTCACCATCGCCATGACCAGCAATGTCGGCTCCGGCAATCGCCTCTCCTTCCAGGCGAGCGGCCTGCACCCGGTCGTCGATCGGGCGATCCGCATCATTCTCGACTGACCGCGTTCAGCCGCCCTGCCGCGACGATGGATCGGGCAGGCCCGGCAGCATCTGGCTCAGCACCCGGTCGCGAAGGAAGAAATGGTGGAAGATGGCGGCGGCCGCGTGCAGGCCGGCGATCCACATCATGACGTCGCCGAGCGTGCCGTGAATCTCCGCCAGCGGCGCGCCCCAGCTGCCGGAAAACGGACCGATGGCTCCCAGCCCATAGACAGTGACCGGGTGGCCGCCGAACAAGGCGCCGACCATGGCTGTCGCCGGAACGGCGAACAGCAGCGCGTAGAGCGCCCAATACGTTGCCTTCGAGGCGACCTCCATCCAGGACGGCATGGCCGGGGCATCGGGAATGCGATCGAACCGGCGCCAGATCAGGCGAACGACCAGCAAGCAGAAAACGGTGAAGCCGAGCGACTCGTGCAGCAGCAGCGTCGACGCCCTGGCCGCTGAATAGACCCGCTCCGGCGGACCTCCCGCCGAGACCAGGAAGGCAATGAGCACCAGCAATGCCGTCAGCCAATGCAATGCCTGGGCGAGGCGCCCATAGCGGGTTGTCGTGCCGGACAGCGACATGCGAGAGCTCCGAAACGGTTGGACATCTCCCCTCGCCCGCAAATGTGGCCTTATTTCAGCTGTTCCTCAATCGCCTTGCCCGAGCGAATGGCATCCCCGAGTTCGCCGGCGCGCGGCCCGACAAGGTTCAGCTCATACTCGTGGAGTGGAAATTCGCGGCGGTCGCGGCCACGATCTCGGCATTGTCCCTCGCCACCGTTCCATCGGCGAGTGTTTTGCCGTCCTCCAGCCCGACCCGTGTCGACCAGCGCTTTTGCCGCGCAAGGTCCACGAACGGCCAGACCGTGCCGTCCACGCCGTGCAGCAGGATCTGCCGCCGCACGCCTGCGCGTTCGAGAATGGCGGCGATGCCGTGCGCCTCGTCGAGGGCTGCAGGCAGGTCCGGTATGTCGATCTCGATCAGGGTGCGCAGTACGCGGCCGTGATCGGCGAGCGCCACGAAGCGCTCGGCATCTTCCGTCGTGGCCAGGCCCGCCTCGATGCCGACGCCCTGCTTGCGCAACAACTCCATCACGGCGGGCGCGTCGGTTTCTGAAAGATTGACCGAGGCATAGTCGGGCAGTTCCCGCCAGGCGGCGATCGCCGCGCGGGTGCGCGCCACATCGTTCTCGATCCAGGCGCCGGTCGACACGCCGATCAATGTGCCCGGACAGGCCTGGCGCACGGCAAGGACCGTCGCATCCACCGCCGCCAGGCTTTCGCGCCCGTCGGCGCCGCGCGGATGGATGTGTAGTTCGGCGGCACCGGCGGCGACGCAGGAAGCCGCATCGCCGGCCATTGCCTTTGCCGTCAGCGGCAGCCTGGGATGGAAATCGCGCGAACGCGCGCCGTTGATGCAGGCTTGGACGATCATCGATTTCACCTCGGGCAAAAGAGCGCAGTCTAGACAAGCCGCCAAACCGCGCAAAGCCGGCAGGGCCGTCACTCCTGACACGATGGCGCCGCCAGCAGCACGGCGTTCGCCGGCATTTGAATAAAAGGCGCCTGTGGATATTTACCCCACCTTGCGCCAGGCAGGCCAATATCCATCAGGGCGGGATCATGGAGGGAACCATTGACCAGCGATTTTTCAGCCGCCCGTCTCCATCTCGAACGCGCCTACCACTATCTGCGCGGCAATGACGAGACGAGCCGCGCCACATGCGAGGCCCTCGACCTGTTAATCGAGATGGTAGCGGAAGCACAACACAGGAAGCCGGAACCCGGGGTGCTGGAATTTCCGCGAGCATCGGTGCGCCGACTCGGCTGAACAGCACGCGTGGCGTTGTTCAGCCCGCGCGGATCAAATCTTCGTCTTGACGCATGTCGCTCCGGGCCGCTTTTGGAGCGACATGCATTTGATCTCTCAGGACGCCTTGCGTCTCGACGCGGCACCGGCCATTCGCGCCGATTGCGCCACGACCCGCTCCAGCGGTTCGGGCCGGTGCAGCAGAAAACCCTGACCGAACTCGACGCCCATATCGGCCAGCATGGCTACCGTGTCCTGCCGCTCGATCTTCTCGCCCACCACGGCGCAGCCGAGGCTGCGGGCAATGCTGGTGATGGCCAGCACGATCTCGCGGTCGAAGCGGCTTTCGGTGACGTGCTCGATGAAGGAGCCGTCGATCTTGATGGCGTCGACCGGAAAGCGCCTGAGATATTCGAACGAACTCATGCCGGCGCCGAAATCGTCGAGGCTGACCCGGCAGCGCCGCTCGCGCGCCTTGCGCACGAATGCCTCGGCGGCGTCGAAATTGGTGACGGCGGCGGTTTCGGTGATCTCGAAGCCGATGCCGGAATGCGGCGCCCCGGTCTCCTCGATGACCCGGTCGACAAAGTCCCACAGTCCTGGGTCGCTCAGCGTCTGCGCCGACAGGTTGAAGCCGAGCGTGATCGCGCCGGATTTCATCGCCGCGCCGTGCCGAGACAGGGCGGTGCGGATGATCCAGCGGTCGAGCCGCGCGGCAACGCCGAAGCGCTCCGCCGCCGGAATGAACTCGCCGGGCGGGATCAGCCGGCCGCCCTGTCCGGCAAGCCGCGCCAGCACCTCGACATGGCGGCTCTCTTCCCAGGGCCTGCCCAGCCGGTGGATCTGCTGGCCGAACAATTTCAGCCTGCCGTCATCCATGGCGTCGACCGTGTCGGCGGCGAGCCGCGCCGCATTGAGGCCGGCCGAACCGGAGACGGCATCGGTCGAAAACAGCGCGAAGCGATCGCGCCCGGCGGCCTTGGCCGCGTAGCAGGCATCGTCTGCGCAGGCCAGCGCGTCGGCAACCGTGGTGGCACGGTCGCGGACGACGGTGATGCCGATGCTGGCCGCCAGCCGGCGCGACGTCGCGGCAAGGCCGAGATCGGCGTCGCGCACGGCCGCCAGGATGGCGCCGGCCAGACCTTCGGCTTGCACGGCGTCGCAATCGGGCACCATCAGGGCGAACTCGTCGCCGCCGAGCCGCGCCGCATGCGCCGATGGCGGCAGGCAGCGGCCGATACCCGCCGCGACGCTCTTCAGCGCCAGATCGCCCGCGGCATGGCCGGCGAAATCGTTGAGGGCCTTGAAGTAGTCGAGGTCGACATAGAACACCGCCAGCGGCACGGCCGTGGCGATATGGTGGGCGAGCAGACGGTCGAAGGCGGCGCGGTTCCAAAGGCCGGTCAGCGCGTCGTGGCGGGCGGCGAAGGCAAGCTCCTGTTCGCGCAGCTTGTCCTCGGTGATGTCGCGCACGGTGCCCAGCACCTGGCCGGTGGCACCGGCGGCGGCGATGAAGCGCAGCAGCGATTCGACATGGCGGATCTGGCCGTCGCGCTTGATAATGCGGTACTGCGCGGCGATGACGCCGTCGGTTCCCAATGGCACCCTGTGGGCGCGTTCGGCGGCGTCCTTATCGTCGGGATGCAGGTAGCTGTGCCAGAGATCGGCCGCCACCTCGTCGGTCACTGCGACGAGGCCGAATATCTCTCTTGTGCGCGCGTCCCAATAGCTCTTGTTGGTAGCGATGTCGTAGTGCCAGATGCCGGTGCCGCTGGCGGCAAGCGCCAGGCGAAAGCGGATATTGACCTGTTCGAGCGCGGCTTCGGCCGCCTTCTGCTTGGAGATGTCGGTCTGCACGCCCATCAGCCTGAGCGGCTTCCCGTCGGCGTCGCTCTCGACGATGCCGCCTCGGTCGAGCACCCAAACCCAGTGGCCCTGCTTGTGCTTGAGCCTGAGTTCGGTCTCGATGGCGTCGGTCAGCCCGGCAATGTGGCGGTCGCCGCTGGCCTGCGCCCGTTCCCGGTCGTCGGGATGGGTGAGCTGCAGCCATAGGTCACTGGTATTGGCGAGTTCGCCGTCCTCGTAACCCAGCATCCGGGCCCAGGTCGCCGAATAGAAGCAGTCCCCGGTGCTGAGATCCCAGTCCCAGACGCCAAGATGGGCGCGCTCCAGGGCCTTGGCCCAGAACGCTCCGCTACGACTTTTCTTATCCTGACCCGCCATTCGTCCGTTTTGCCCGCTCCACCCGCGGCAATCTGCGGCAAAACCAGAAAAGAAACCGTTACCGGGCGGCGGAAGAGGGGATGTCCACGCTCCTAGCGACAGTCTTGGCATCGGCCTTTCGATTGGCGGGCAAGAACCGGAGTTTGGCGCGCCTCGATTGGTCATAGGAATGGCCGTGTTCACCAGCCAGTCCGGTGATCACGAAGCAAGACAGGAAAAGGACCTCCCAATGACCAAGCAGGAAGACAACAAGGCCGTCGTCGTCAGATGGTTCACCGACTTCTGGGGTGAAACCTGCGACCTCTCCGTCGTCGACGCCGTCGCGGCCCCCGATATGCTGCTCAAATACTCGCTGCACGAGCCGCGCCGCGGGCGCGACGACATCAAGGCCTTCATGACCGATTTTCGCGCAGCCTTCCCGGATCTCAACTTCTGCGCCACCGCCGATCTCATCGCTGAGGGCGACTATGTCGTCGGCCAATGGGAGGGCGGCGGCACGCATACCGGCCCGGCCTTCGGCGATTTTCTCATCGGTTCGCTGCCCGCCGCCACCGGCCGCACGATGCGCTTCACCGGCACCACGGTGCTCAAGGTGATCGACGGCAGGATCGTCGAGGAAATCGGTCTCGACGACGGCGTCACCGCCCTCACCCAGCTCGGCCTCATCAAGCCCGCCTGAGAAATCTCACGCAGAACCGAGGTGGGGGCCAGGCGGCATTGCCGCCGCCTGGCTATGCCGCTTACTGGCTCGGCGCCATCGCGTGTTCGCACGACACTTTCGGGTTCATGTCGGCGAACGTACCGGTCGGGTTGCCTTTCCAGGCCCAGACATGCAGTTCGTAGAATTCACCCAGGCCATAGCGGTTGGGCGCGCTGTTGAAGTTGAACAGCTGTCCCTCGAGCGACGCCGGCCCCTTCGAGGTGATGTATTCGACCGCCACCAGCTTCAGCGTGCCGTCGGTCATCGGCTCGTACATCACCGCTTCGGGACGGGCGATGTCGATCTTGTCGTCCTTCAGGTACCCGCCATTGACATAGTGGATGCCCATGGCGCCGCCGGTGATGCCGCTGGCGCAGGGAATGGGCGCATAGCCTTCCGCCGTCGCGGCGTTGACGTCGAGAAACCGGCTGTTGGCGGCCCGCACCTTTTCGGCCAGCGGATTGGCACCGGACGCGGTTTCAGCCGCCTCCTGATGCGCCTGGGCAAAGGTGGTGCAGGCGGCCAGAATGGCCCCTGCCACGAAAAGCCCGTTGCGAAAATCGCGTATCATGTTTGTTCCATTCTTCTTGAAAAAGCACAGCGGGCCGGCCGCCGAACATACGGCGGCCCGGCAGGCAAGCGCCGTGGCTGTTGTTGCTTGGTGATCCCGGATACGGTGCAAGGAATGCCGGGAGGGATCATCCCTTCGGCAGATACGGGATCGTTCCGGCCAGATCGGTGTCGTCGATCAGCTGGAAACGGCTGTCGCTGCCGCCCTGGCGGGCCGAAACGAAGGGCGCGTAGGCCGGATCGGTGGTGAAGGCGCGCGCCGCTGCTTCCGACGGGAACGCCATCAGGGCGATCAGCGTGGTGTCGAGCGGCTTGCCTTCGAGCGTCTTCACATTGCCGCTGCGCGACAGATATTTGCCGCCATGCTTGTGGACGAGGTCGTGCACCGAGGCGGCATAGGCCGGCACCCATTTCGGGTCCTTCATCTTGATGTCGGCGATAACGTAAGCAGTCATTGTCGTCTCCTGGTTGCGGCGCACAGGGATATCCCGTGCAACCGTCCAGAGGGCTCGCATGGCTAGGCCCAAGCCGACCAGTCCGCGATCTGTACTGGGCCGGTACAGTTTCTGTACTCGCCGCTTCGATCACGAAGGACTAATGTTGCCCGCAGGTTCTAGGGAGAGGCACGGTCATGACCCAGCACGGATACAAACAGTTCTGCCCGCTATCGATGGCCGCCGAGGTGCTGTGCACCCGCTGGACGATGGTGCTGATGCGTGAGCTTGTGGCCGGTTCGACCCGTTTCAACGACTTGCGCCGCGGCGTGCCCAAAATGTCGCCGACCCTTCTGTCGCAACGGCTTAAGGAGCTCGAGCTGGCGGGGATCGTCGAGCGCAAGGAGGTCCCGGGAGAAAAAGGAATTTTCGACTATCGGCTGACGGAAGCCGGCCGCGATTTGCGCCCGGTCGTCGAGGCGATGGGCTTCTGGGGGCAGAAATGGGTCGAGTCCCGCCTGTCCCTCAAGAACCTCGATCCGTCGCTGCTGATGTGGGACATGCGGCGCAATTTGAACCCCTCGCCGCTGCCGGAAGGACGAACGGTGATACAATTTCTGTATCAGGAACTCCCCGCCTCCAAACGCTCCTGGTGGCTGATCGTCGAAAAGCACGGCGAAGTCGATCTGTGCTGGTATGATCCGGGCTTCGACGTCGACCTCTATGTCTCGACCGACCTGCACACGATGACGGCGATCTGGATGGGAGTGCTCACCGTCGAGAAGGCCGGCCCGAAGGTCGTCCTGACCGGCGACCAGTCCATCGGCAGGAAGATGCAGGCCTGGCTGGGGCTCAGCCCGTTCGCGGTGGAACCCAAACGCGCGGCGTAGCAGCCGGTCCCGTCTGTGCAGGCGTCTCGGCTGCGCTCACATGCAACATCCCGGTTCCAATCACGCGTGCGCCTCCTGACAGTTGGCAGGAAACGGGTGGCGGGGCTGGCTTCTGGCGGCTTCAATGCCAGCCATGTTCATCGCTCTGGCCAAACATCTGCAACCCGCGCCGCTGCTGGCCGACGATCCACGCTGGGCGCGCATTGTCGCCCGCGACAAGTCGGCCGACGGCGCATTCTGGTATTCGGTGGCGACGACGGGGGTTTATTGCCGGCCCTCCTGTCCGTCGCGGCGCGCCAACCCAGCCAATGTCCAGTTGCACGACACTTTACAGGCGGCGAGGGCGACAGGCTTTCGCCCATGCCGGCGCTGCAATCCGGAAGGCCCTTCGCTCGAGGCCGCCAACGCCGCGATGATCGCCGACGCCTGCCGCAGGATTGAGCAGAGCGAGGTTGAACCGTCGCTGATCGAACTGGCCGATGCCGCCGGCCGCAGCCCCGGCTATTTCCACCGCGTTTTCAAGGCGGTCACCGGGCTGACGCCGAAGGATTATGCAGCGGCCCGGCGTGCCGCCCGGGTCCGCCAGGGCCTGGAAGACGGCGTCAGCGTGACATCGGCGATCTACGATGCGGGCTTCAATTCGAGCGGGCGCTTCTATGAGAAATCGACCGGCATGCTCGGCATGACGCCGACGCGCTATCGCGCCGGCGGCGCCAACGAAGAGATCCGCTTCGCCGTCGGCGAAACCTCGCTCGGCACCATCCTGGTCGCATCGAGCCGGAAAGGCGTCGCCTCGATCCTGCTCGGCCAGGACCCCGACGCGCTGGTGCGCGACCTGCAGGACCGTTTCCCCAAGGCGCGGCTGGTCGGTGGCGACAGCGACTACGAGGCGCTGGTGGCCCGCGTCGTTGGCCTCGTCGAGGCGCCGGCGCTCGGTCTCGACCTGCCGCTCGACGTGCGCGGCACCGCGTTCCAGCAGCGCGTCTGGCAGGCCTTGCGGGATATCCCGGCTGGCCGCACGGTTTCCTATGCCGAGATCGCCGGCCGCATCGGCGCGCCGAACGCAACCCGCGCCGTCGCCGCCGCCTGCGCCGCCAACGCCCTCGCGGTCGCCATCCCTTGCCACCGTGTGATCAGGAAGGATGGCGTCCTGTCGGGCTATGCCTGGGGCGCCGAGCGCAAACGCGCGCTGCTCGACCGCGAGGCCGGCGATGCTGCGGACAATGCCTCGCGGTCCTCGGGGGCCTGACGGCAATGCGCGCGATGGCCAGTTCTTCCACCACCGGTGCGAACGGTCAGGTCGCCAACGGCGCTGCCGTCAGCCTGGAGGACGCGAAGGCGCTGGTGTTGGCCGTCATCGGCACGCTTGTCGAGGATGGCAAGGCCGAGTGGAGCCGCACGACGACCGGCGAGTTCGAGCTGCGGCTGATATCAGGCGAAGTTTTTTTGCTGGACGAGGTCGGCGTCACCCGTGTCGCTTGAGGCGGTCCAAACCGCACTTGCTTTCGCCGTTCAGCCTCCTGGATTGAATTTGAAAGCAAGCATCGGAGTGAGCGGCACCGGCGAGTTCGTTAGGGTCAAGGCATAGACAGGAGTGAAGGCAATGAACCACATTCAAACCGATATGCAGGCGACAACCACCAGCGTCCTTGACACCATCAGCTACGCCATCGGCCAGTCCGCGCTTGGAAACATCCTGGCGGCGCGCGGCCCCATCGGCGTCTGCGCCATCCTCATCGGCTCCGACGCCGGCACGTTGCGGCAGGACCTCGCCAACCGCTTCCCCGGCAGGGTGCTGCTCGAAGACGCGGCCGGCCTGCGCGATGATCTCGCGGCGATAGCGCGCTTCATCGAAACGCCCGGCGCCGGTCTCGACCTGCCGCTCGACATGCGCAACGGCACGCCCTTCCAGCAGCGCGTGTGGGAGGCGCTGCGCGCCATCCCATGCGGTGCCACCGTCACTTACACCGCCCTTGCCCGGCGCCTCGGCATGCCGGATGGCGCCCGCGCCGTGGCGACGGCCTGTGCCGCCAACGCCGTCGCGCTAGGCATTCCTTGCCACCGGGTGTTGCGCGCCGACGGCTCGCTGTCCGGCTACCGCTGGGGCATCGAGCGCAAGCGCGCCTTGCTGGAAAGGGAGGCCGCGATATGAACGCCGACGCCAGGGTCGCGCCACCGCTGGTCGCAGCCGCCGAGACACGCATCACCGCCTATGACTGGCCGGCGCTCGCCACCGAGCTCGACAGCTTCGGCTGCGCGGTGATGGAAAAGCTGCTCTCGGCCGATGAGTGCCGGCAACTCGCCGGCCTCTATCCCCAGGAGCAACATTTCCGCAGCCACATCCACATGGCCAGGCACGGTTTCGGCAAGGGCGAATACCGTTATTTCCGCTATCCCTTGCCCGATCTGGTCGGCGGCCTGCGCGGCGCGCTCTATCCCAGGCTGGCCGCGGTCGCCAACCGCTGGAACGAGCGCATGGGGATCGCCATGCGCTACCCCGCGACGCATAGCGCGTTTCTCGACCAGTGCCATGCCGCCGGTCAGGTCAGGCCGACGCCGCTTTTGCTGCAATATGTGCCCGGCGACTTCAACTGCCTGCACCAGGACCTCTATGGCGACCTCGCCTTCCCGCTCCAGGTGGCGATCCTGCTTTCCGAGCCGGGCGAGGATTTCACCGGCGGCGAGTTCGCGCTGACCGAACAGCGGCCGCGCATGCAGAGCCGGGTCGAAGTGGTGCCCTTGCGCCAGGGCGATGCGGTGGCTTTCGCGGTCCACAACCGGCCGGTGCAGGGCACGAAGGGCAATTACCGCGTCAACCTGCGCCACGGCGTCAGCCGCCTGCGCTCCGGCATGCGCCACACGGTCGGCATCATTTTTCACGATGCGAAGTGAGCGCCGGCTCATGCTCCCAATAGGGCGGATCGCCGAAAGCGTTGCGCAGCCATGCGGTAAGTGCGCGCAGTTTGGCGGATCCGCGCCGATCCTCGGGACAAGCGATATAGATGGTGGCTCCTTCAGGCTCCGCACCCACATCGACGACCGTCAATCGCTTGTCGGCGATCTCGGTGCGGATGAAGTAGGCGGGGAGCAGCGCCAGGCCCAGGCCGGCAAGCGCGGCGTCGCGCATCAAAATCCCATTGTTGACGCGCAGCGCGGTTTCCGGGCGGATCGTCACCAGCCGCCGCGAAATCTTGAACCGCCAGTCGGCGGCACCTCGGATGGAATAGATGATGCCCTTATGGCGCTTCAGTTCATCGGTGGTCACGGGCAACCCGAATTGCTCGGTATAATCCGGCGAGGCCACCAGGAAGCGACGGCTGGAAGCTAGCTTCTTGACGATGACAGGTCCATCTTCGACGACCGGCCCATGACGCACAATGGCATCGTAGCCATCGGCCACCATGCTGACGAAACGATCCTCGAGATCGAGCGTCAGTTCAATTCCCGGGTGCTTGGCCAGGAAGCCATATAGCGCCGGGCCGAGATGGAGGATGCCGAAACTGGTCGGCACCGATATCCTGAGCGGCCCGGCGAGTTCGCCGCGGCGCTCGGCGATTTCGGCGCGGGCATCGGCCACCTCCTGCATGATGCGCTTGGCGCGCTCGTAAAAACCTCGTCCCGCCTCGGTGATGGAGAGTTTGCGGGTAGTGCGGTCCAGCAGCTTTGTGCCGAGGCCGCGCTCCAGTTCCGACAGTCGCTCGCTGATGACGGATTTCGACAGGCTCATGCGCCTGGCCGCTTCGCTGATCGAACCGGATTCCGCTACGGCGACAAACGCGGCGGCCGATTCGAGCTTCAGCATTGTTCGGCTTTCCCGAATTCACCGTCAGGCGACAGCCACCTAACGAAATCAAGGACATGGTGCCATAATTGTGCAGGTCGCGATACCGCGATCACAGAACAAAAGCTCGGAGAGTGCAGCATGTTTCGTCCGTTCGTTGTCGTCCTTGGTCTGCTGGCCATGAGTGTTCCGGCCTCTGCGCGCGTTGTCGCGTTTCCGGCCGGCTTCAAGACGCAGACGATCGAGACCAACGGCACCAGCCTGAACGTCCGTGTCGGCGGACAAGGGCCGGCGGTCGTGCTGCTGCATGGTTTCGCCGACACCGGCGACATGTGGGCGCCGGCTGCGATAGCGTTGATGAAGGACCACACCGTGATCGTGCCGGACCTGCGCGGCATGGGCCTTTCGGCGCATCCCGACGACGGCTACACGAAGAAGAACCAAGCCGTCGACATCGCCGGCGTGATGGACGCGCTGAAGATCGACAAGGCCGACCTGGTCACCCATGACATCGGCAACATGGTCGGCTATGCGCTGGCCGCGCAGTATCCGAAGCGCATCACCAAATGGGTTGTCATCGACGCGCCGCTGCCGGGCATAGGCGACTGGGACAAGATCAAGCAGAGCCCGCTGCTGTGGCATTTCAACTTCCGCGGCCCCGATATGGAACGGCTGGTGGCGGGCCGCGAGCGCATCTACCTCGATCGCTTCTACAACGAACTGTCGGCCGACCCCAAGAAGATCGACGAGGCGACGCGCGTCCACTACGCCAAGCTTTACGCCCGGCCACATGCCATGCACGACGCCTTCGAGCAGTTCAAGGCATTCGACCAGGATGCGATCGACAATCAGGCGATGCTCACCACGGGCGGCAAGCTGACCATGCCAGTGCTCGCGGCGGGTGCGGAAAAATCGGCCGGCACGACGCAGGCCGACATCTTGCGGTTGGTCGCCAGTGACGTGACCGGAGCCATCGTGCCTGCATCGGGCCATTGGATCATGGAGGAAAACCCGGACGCCACCGTCACGCTGATTACAGACTTCCTCGCCAAGTAACAGCACCGCTTCAGCCACCGCGGGCTCTGCCAGGGCGACCTTTGTAACGATGAAGCCGAGCGGGAGCGCGCCCAGCAAGGGTGCGGCCCGTCGCGGCAATGGGAGACATTCTATGCCGTTAAAGCATTTCCTGGCTCTGGGAACCGCCGTTCTCCTGACGGCGACAGCACCGGCGTCAGCCGCCGATGTCCCGAAGAAAACGGTCGTCCTGGTGCACGGCGCGTTCGCCGACGGATCGAGCTGGAGCAAGGTCATTCCCTTGCTGCAGGCCAAGGGGCTCAATGTGGTGGCCGTGCAAAATCCGTTGAGCTCGCTTGCCGCCGATGTCGACGCAACCATGCGCGTCATCGAGGCACAACTTGGTCCAGTCATTCTGGTCGGTCACTCCTGGGCCGGCGTCGTCATCAGCCAGGCCGGCGTGAACGACAAGGTCAAGGCGCTGGTCTACGTCGCCGCCTTCGCGCCGCCAAAGGGCGTTTCGATCAACGACCTCGGCAAGGGTCAGCCGCCGCCGCCCTGGGCAAGCGCGCTGCAACCCGACAGCGGCGGCTATCTCAGGTTGAGCGCCGAGGGTGTCGCCAAATATTTCGCGCAAGACCTGCCCCCGGCGGAAATAGGGGTGATCGCCGCCACCCAGGGACCAGCCTTCTCCGGTATCTTCGACGAAAAGCTCACCGCGGCCGCGTATGAGACAAAGCCGAGCTGGTACATCGTCGCCAGGCACGACGGAATGATCCCGCCGGCGGCCGAGGACGCGATGGCGAAGGCGATCGGCGCCAAGGTCACCGAGTTGCCGACCAGCCACGTCGCCATGCTCGCCAAGCCTCGCGAAGTCGCCGATGTTATCCTGGCGGCGGTGGACTCGGTGAAGTAGGCAGGGAAACGATACCGGCGAGGAGGCCAGGATAGATCCCCTCCGCGTTTGCCATCTCCAGGATCCACGGGCAGGCATAATAGTCGCTGATGCTGTCGATCACCCCGCCAGTGGCGCCGATCCGGACCAGATATGCCTGCCGCCAGACCTCGCCATATTGCCTGTCGACGACCAGCACCATCTCCCCTTCGAACGCGCCTGGCCGCACGCGCCAGGGCAGTTCGCTGCGCTCATATTCGACGAAGTAGGGCGAAGCCGACAGCAAGCCGCTGTAGCAGTCCGACACCTGGAGGCGTGCATCGGCGCTGGTCAGTGCCCGCACGCCGTCCCAGTCCCTGGCGTTGAAGAGCGCGACATAGCGATCAAGCAGCCGCTCCAGTTCGGGATCGTGTGGCGGCGCCGCGGCCGGTTGCGCGGGTAGAGCGGCGAGCTTGGCGCGGCCGCGATTGAGCGCCGATTTGACGCCGCCCGGTGTCGAGCCGACCAGCTCGGCGATCTCCTCCAGCGAATGGTCGAAGACATCCTTGAGCAGCACGCAGGCGCGCTCCTTCGGTGGCAGATGCACCACCAACCGCTCGATGGCGCGGCCGGCGCCCGGACCGGCCGGCTCGACCGGCTGCACCACGTCGTCGTCGGCATAGAAGGCCTCTGCCGCGTGCCGCGTGCGGCGATTGCGGATGAAATCGATGCACCTGTTATGCGCGATGCGGAAAAGCCACGGCCGCAGCGCCTGCGCATCGTCGAGCAGCTCGATCTTGCGATAGGCCTCGAACAGCGCCTCCTGCATGATGTCCTCGCCATCCAGCGCCGAGCCGGTCATGCGGGCGCAATAGCGATGCAGCCTGGCGCGCAGATGCGAAACCGTCTCCAGGAACGCGGCATAGCGCAGGTCGAACACGCGGTCGGGCTCAGGCCAGGCCCGCATGCCTCGTGCCGTGTCGGGGGATTTGCGGATCTGCTGGTTCATCGCGGCACATAGGTCAGGGTCACCACGCCATTGGCAAAACGGTTGATGTCGACCAGTTCGAGATCGATCGGCCCGACGTCGTCGAAGGCGCGCTTGCCCTGCCCGACCCATGTCGGCACGATCGACAGATGATACTCGTCCACCAGCCCAGTGGAAAGCAAGGTGCGGTCGAGCTGCGACACGCCATATTTCAGGATGTCGCCCCCCGGCTGGCGTTTCAGCGCCGCGAGCGCCTCGGCGACGTCGCCCTCGATCAGCGCGGCATTCCACGACACCGTCTTCAGCGTCGTCGAGGCGACCAGCTTCTTCAGGCCGTTGATGCGGTCCATGTACGGACCCTTGGTCCCGGGCCAGCGCGCGAAGAACATCTCGTAGGTGGCGCGGCCAAGCAGGAAGAACTCGAAGTTCGAAAGCGCCCGCAAGGCATGGTCCACATTCTCTCCGACGAAAAATGGCGACGCCCACGTCATCGGCGCCTCGATGACGCCATCCAGCGAGACGAAACTCGACACGATCAGCCGCCGCATGCTCACGCCGCCTTTTCGCTGGTCTTCTCACCGGGAGCCGGCAGCCCCAGTCTCGGCCGCACCCAGGCGGCGAAGCGGGCAATGGCGTCATCGGCCTCCGGCGCCCGCCCTGCCATCATCTGGAAGGAGTGGAGCATGCCGTCAAAGACGTCGAGCCGCGTCTCGACCCCCGCCTGCCTCGCCCGCTCGGCGAACATGCGGCTTTCGTCGACCAGCGTCTCGTCGGCGCCGGCCTGCAGGAAGACGGGTGGAAAGCCGGAGAGGTCGGCGTAGAGCGGGCTGACTTCGGGATCGCGCCGATCGGCATCGCCGATGAAATTGGCCGCCAGCCAGTCGACGGCTTCCCTAGCGAAGGCCGGGTCCTTGTCGCGGTTGGTCTCGTAGCTGGCGCCGGTCAACGCCATGTCGAACCAGCCGGAGATGATCAGCGTGGCGACCGGCAGCGGCCGCCTTTGCGCGCGCAGCCGCTGCAGGACGCCATAGGTCGGCACCGCGCCGCAGGAGTCGCCTGCGATCACGATCCGCTTGGGGTCGAAGCCTTGGTCGACGAGCCAGTCCCAGGCCGATGTCGCGGCCTCGAGCTGGGCCGGATGCTTGGCTTGGTGCGCCAGCGGATAGTCGTAGAGCAGCGCCCGGCAGCCGACGGCCTTGGCGAGATGACCGACCAGCTTGCGGTGCGTGTAGATCGAGCCGCCGATGAAGCCGCCGCCATGCGCGTAAAACAGCACCCGCTCATCGTTGGCGCCTTTCGGCACGATCCACATCGCCGGCACGCCGCCGGCGTCGACCTCGACATAGTCGACGCCGCCCGGTTCGCCGGTCAGCGCCGTCCAATTGACGTCGTTGTAGTCGATGACCGCCTGCGGGCTGGTCAACTTGCCCGCATTGGCCGCGAGCGCGGCGTAGTAGTTCCTGTTTGCCTGACTTTGCATGCTCGCCATGACCGTTTTTCCGTGGTGGCCCATCGCGGTCCGGCGCGACCTTCAGGCAAGAGACGGACGGGCAGGCAAAAAGGATACGTGCCGACCTGAGATTTTTTTTCGGCGGCCTACGCCTCGCCCCGCAACATCGCCGCGTGGCGTTGGGCGAATTCGACGAACGGCGTCGCGCGCACGCCGAACATATCGTGGGTGGCAAGATGCACCCGCGATTTCGGCCGCCGCAGGCGCTCGGTCAACTGCTCGTCCAGCGCATAGGCGAAGTCGGCGGGGACGCCGGCGGCCAGCAGGTTGCGCCGGCGGTCCTGCGGGCTGATGTCGACATAGCGGACCGGCTTGCCGATCGCCTGCGAAATCCGCGCCGCGATGTCGCTCATCGTCAGCGCCTCGGGTCCGGTCATGTCGAGGCTCTCGCCTTCATGGCCGCCATCGCGCAGCAGACGGACGGCGACCTTGGCGATATCCTCGACATCGACCGGCGACAGTTCGGTGCCGCCAAGCGCCAGATAGAAGGCGCCCTCGGCGGCGATGGTCGGCGCGTCGCGCAGATAGACCTGCATGAACTGGCTGGGGCGCAGATGCGTCCACGCCATGCCGGCTCCTTCGAGATAGCGCTCGACCTGCTCATGCATGCGCGTGAAGCGGAACTTCGTCGCGTCATAGCCGATGTTGGATTCGGCACCGGAAAACTTCACCACATGCGCGACGCCGGCCTGCTTGCAGGCGTCGATAAAACGGCACTGCGTCTCGACCATGTCTTGCGCGGCGGTCGAAATCATCAGCACGCGATCGACACTATCGAGAGCCGCGCCAAGCGTCTCCGCCCGGCGCATGTCGCCCTCGACCAGCTCGACGCCGGCAAGTCCGCCGAGCCCTGCCGCGGATGCCCGGTTGAGATCGCGAACCAGCGCCCTCACTTGATGCTTCTGCCGCGCGAACTCGCGCACGACTGCCTTGCCGTTCAGGCCGGTGGCGCCTGTCACCAGGATCATCTGTCTCTCCATTCAGCATTGATGTGGCCGCCCTTCCGGCGACCCACCTTGAAGACGAAGAGAAGTGGGCAAAGGATTCCGGCCAAACGTCTTTTTACCGGCGTGCGGCCCGCACGCCGGCGATCAACCCGCCGGCGCGTAGCGGCTGACCACCATGCCGCAGGCATAAGCCTTCGAGCCGAGCAGAAGCAGGTTTCGGAACCCGCCTTGGTCGAAGATGCGGCGGCCGGCGCCCAGCACGGCCGGATTGACGAACAGCTGGAACTCGTCGACCACCCCGGCCGCGATCAGCGCCGACGCAAAGCCCGCCCCGCCGAAGACGGCCATGTCGCCGCCCTCACCCGCCTTCAATGCGTTGACCTCGCGCGGCAGGTCGCCGCTCACCACCGTCGTGCGCTCCCATCGCGAGGTCTCGAGCCTGTCGCTCGGCACCACCTTGCGCGCTTCGACGATACGCTGGGCGAAGGCATAGAACGGATCGGCCGGATATTTCCGCGCCGCGTTGCCCCAATGGGTGAGGTAACCTTCCTCAGCCATCTTGCGGCTGAGCAGGATGGTGTCGATGCCGGCAAACACCGCGTTGAAATCACGCTTCAGTTCCTCGTCCCAGCCGATGTCGTCGCCCCATCCCCAAAGTTGCCAGGGGTGGTTCTCATTGGCACCGACAAAGCCGTCGACCGACATCTGCATCTGAAGGATCAGCTTTTTCATGGGGTTCTCCTCGTTTCCGGATTCCAGGCAGGAAGGATCACGCCGCGCTTTGCGAACGGGCAAAGGCTTGTGCCCAGCTCTCGAAAGTGGTCGGCGTGGCGTTGCGGATTGACGGTGCCTCAAGCGCCCAGCGCTCACCCTTGTTGAAACTCGCCGCCGTTTCGCCGAGCGCATCGGCAAAGCTCGGTGACAGGCCGTTGGCGATCATCCCGGCGCGCGCCTCAGTGAATGGAGCCGCCTTGTAAGCGACCTGCCTCCCCATCGCGCTGCCCAGGATCGCGGTGGCCTGCTCGAAGGTATAATAGCCGCCGCCATGCAATTCGATGATCCGCTCGCTTGGAAAACGCGTGGCGTCCAGCAGCGCGGCGGCGCGCTGGCCGAGATCGCTGGCAGCAATCAAAGGCATCGGCAGATCGCCCCGGAACGGCGTCATGAAGATGCCGGAAGCGGCCTGCTGGACAAAGCCCATGCCGTTGGCGAAGTTCTCCATGAAGAACGAGGCGCGCAAAAACACCAGTTCGTCGAGGCCGAGCGCCGCCAGCCGGTCCTCCATCAAGGCGGCGCCGAGCGAAGTTCCCATCCTGAGATGGGCGTTGAGGCCGCTGAGCAGCACGACGCGGCGCACGCCTGACTTCGCGATCGCCGCCGCCAGCCGTGCGCCGACTTCATCTTCGAAGCGATGAAGATCCGGCGCCGTGACGTCGAACGGAATCATTACATAGGCGCTGTCGGCGCCGGAAAAGGCGGAGGCGAGCGCGTCGCTATCGTCAAGCGCGACACCCAGGCTGCGCGCCACGCCGCGCACAATATGCCCCCGCCCGGTCAGGACCCGGGCGACTGCCTTGCCAACCTCGTTGGTGGCCCCGATGACCACGACGGTTCTTGGTGTGCTGATTTTCCCGACGGCTTGGCTCATGACGTCCTCCTGCTGGCCAAGTTGCGATCTAACGATTTACTTTTGGAAGCATTTGACCGATGGAAAGAACGATGTCAATAGTAAAGTGATTTAAAAATGGAACCATAGAGATGTCAACGCGTGAAAGATCCGGCTGCCCGATCAGCCTGTCGCTGGAACTGCTCGGCGATCGCTGGACGCTGCTCATCATCCGCGACCTGGTCTTCGCCGGCAAAAAGCATTTTCGCGAGTTCCTGCAATCCGATGAAGGCATCTCCTCGCGCACATTGGCCGAGCGGCTGCAGACGCTGCAGGACGAAGGCATCCTCACTCGCAGCGACGACCCTAGCCACGGCCTGAAGGCGATCTACCGGCTGACCGAAGCCGGCATCGATCTCCTGCCTGTGCTGGCCACGCTCGGCGCCTGGGGCAGCAAGCACCGCAAGTCCGACGACAAGCTTGCCCGCATCGCCGACGAACTGGCGGCCGGCGGCGAGCCGGCGCTGGAACGGATGAAGGCGGCACTGCGGGCGGAGCATGTTGTCTAGGAAGTGGCGCTGCCGCCTTCCCCCTGTGGGAAAAGGAGGCACTTTACGCGCCTCGGTTACGCCCAACGGACACCGATGCACCAAAGACCCAGTTGACAACGATCTCTGTTTGTTCACTATAGGTTCCCTGTCTATCAGCAATCGCGGATGAGCGGAACAGGATGGAAACGACGGCCACCATCCTGCATGCCGATCTCGACGCCTTCTATGCCTCGGTCGAGCAACTGCTCGACCCGTCGCTCCGCGGCAAGCCGATCGCGGTTGGCGGCGGCGTGGTGCTCGCCGCCTCTTACGAAGCGCGCGCCTTTGGCGTGCGCGGCGGCATGCCGGGACGCAAGGCGCGCGAGCTTTGCCCGCAGTTGATCTTCGTCGGCGGCAATTTCAGCCACTACCAGCGGCTGGGCGACGCGGCGATCAAGGTGCTCGACGATTTCACGCCGGTGGTCGAACGCATCTCCATCGACGAGGCCTTCGCCGATGTCGCCGGCTGCACGCATCTGTTCGGCTCCCCCCGGGAAATCGCGACGGCGATCCGCGGCCGTGTGCGGGCCGAACTCGGCCTGCCGATCTCGATCGGCGTTGCGCGCACCAAGCATCTGGCCAAGATCGCCTCGCAAGTCGCCAAGCCCGACGGGCTGGTGGTGGTCGATCCCGGCACCGAGCTTGTCTTCCTGCACGATTTGCCGGTCTCGCTGATGTGGGGCGTCGGCCCGGCAACCAGGGCGCGCTTGGCCGAGATCGGCATCGAGACCATCGGCGAGCTGGCCAGGACCCACAGCGGCGCCCTGATCCGGCTGCTAGGCCCCGCGGCCGGCGAAAAGCTCGCGGCGCTGTCGTGGAACCGCGATCCGCGCAAGCTGGAGACGAAGCGCCGGGCGCACTCGGCCGGCGCGCAATCGGCGCTCGGGCAAAAGCCGGCCGTGGCGCGAGTGATCGTGCCGACACTGCTGCATCTGGCCGACCGCGTCGCCAGCCGGCTGCGCGCCAAGAACCGCCCCGGCCGCACGGTAACGGTGCGCGTGCGCTTTGCCGATCTCAGCGCCGTCACGCGCTCGATCACGCTGGAACAGCCGATCTCGGCGACCGCCATGCTAGCCGAGATCGCAGGGGATTTGGTGCGCGGCGTGCTCGCCGAGCATCCCCGGGAGAAAACGATCTCGCTGCTGGCGATCTCGGTCTCGCACCTGGAGGAGAGCGCCGAACTGCAACTCGACCTGCCGCTCGGCCTCGCCGACGAGAAGCGCCGCCCGGGCAGCCAAAAAGGCCTCGCGCGCTTCGGCGCCGACCGCGCCATCGACAAAATCCGCCAGCGTTTCGGCAAACAGGCGGTCGGCTACGGTACGGTGGCCCTGGAAGCGGCCCGCTCGGTGCCCGACGCATTCAGGGAACTGGCGGAGAAGGAATTGTGAGCGGAGGAGCCCTCCCCGTCGCTCACGCTTTGCGGATCGACGTCCCGAACCAGGCGGCGCGGTGGTCGTCACCAGCGCCGGCTTTCAACAGGTCTTCTTCACGGCACGCCCGTTGGGCGGCGGGGTCAGTTTGCAGACCGTCGACATCGCTGCAATGATCGAGGAAGGAGCGGAGACGCCGATGTTCGGGGCCTTCCAAAGAGAGTTGCCGGGTGACTGTCCTCGACAAGACAAAGCAATGGGCGAGAGCCATCAAGCGCGATGTGATGGCCCTGTGGCTGGCCGCCCGCGATCCTCGCGTTCCCTGGTACGCCAAGCTTGCCGCCGGCATGGTCGCCGCCTACGCCCTCAGTCCTATCGATCTGATACCCGATTTCATTCCCGTACTCGGATATCTGGACGATCTGATCATCGTGCCGCTTGGCATCCTGCTTGCGGTGAAGTTGATCCCCGCCGATCTGATGGCGGAGTTTCGCGCGGAGGCCATTCGCCGATCGAGGCCGACCAGCCGCGGCGGTCTCGCATTCATTGTCGGACTTTGGGTTCTGATGGCCGCCGCGCTCATCTGGCTATTCTGGCCAGATCGCTCGGCCTGATATGGATTTCAGGCTGGGCGTTTCCCGTCGCCCGGCAGACCACGAATGAAGTTGGTCGCCTGGTCGAAAGATTCCCCACGTCAAAGCCTAGCGGTGCCGAAAATCCGGTCCCAGAATATCGACGTCACGCCGAAATTGGCGTTGTCGTCGATATGGTGGTGCACCGCGTGGCGGCGCTTGAGCGTGTAGAGATAGCTCGGATGGGCCGGATGCCAGTGGTGGATCATGTGGTGGACGCTGATGTACCAGAGATAGCCCAGCATCAACCCGCAACTCACCGCGCTGGCGGTCGCGAAGTCGGAGACCATCCAGACGGGCAGGAACGCCACCAGCGCATGCACGCCCAGGCTGAGCCAGGTGGGCGTGCCCACCGGACTGCGCTCCTCGACGTGGTGACGGTCGTGCAGGTCTCGGATCCAGGGGACGTGGTGCAGCACGAAACGGTGCAGCACATATTCGATCAGCGTCCACAGGCCAAGGCAGATCAGCATCGTGCCGACCCAGTCCGGCGCGCTTTCTTCTCCGGCCTCGATCAGTCCGGCCACCCCCAATATCGCGATCACCAGGGGATAGACCACGAAGTCGCTGTAGTAGCCGATCAGACCCAGCTGCATTCGGACGCCTCACCTGATTTTCGACGCCGCCCCAGAAACGATGCTATCAGTTTGCCGGACTCGCGTATGAGGTGCAATGCGGATGCATCTGACATAGCGTCGCAATTTCCAGGTGCAAGATCGGCAGCCATGATCTCAGAATCGGCCGGCTTCGCACCGGTGCCGCAAACGGACATGCAAACATGGCAAAACGCAGCGCGGGTCTGCTGATCTATCGCCGGAGCGATGACGGTATCGGGGTGCTGCTGGTTCATCCCGGCGGCCCCTTCTGGGCAAAGAAGGACGATGGCGCCTGGTCGATCCCGAAGGGCCTCATCGACGAGGACGAGGACGAATTGGCGGCGGCACGACGCGAGACCGAGGAAGAGCTCGGCATGAAGGTCGAAGGCCCCTTCGCTCGCCTTGGCGACTATCGGCAACCGGGCGGCAAGATCGTCATGGCTTGGTCCGTCGAGGCCGACATCGATGTGACCGCCATCAAGAGCAACACCTTCACCATGGAATGGCCGCCGCGGTCGGGATCGATGAAGGAATTCCCGGAGGTCGACAGGGCCGGCTGGTTCACCTTGGCCGAGGCCGGGGTGAAGATTCTGCAGGGTCAGCGCCCTATGCTGTCGGATTTGGCAGAACAGTTGGGTATCGAATAGTTGCCGACGGCAAAAGCCGCCGATCTCCCCTCGGAGGTCGGCTGTTCATCCCGCAAACCTGGCCGCGGTCCAAGCCCCGCCAGCCGCGTTCGACTCCACCGCGGCGGCGACGAACTTCACGCCGCGCGCGCCGTCGATCACGTCTGGCACCCGCGCCGCGCGGGCGGGATCCACCGCGCCGCCCGAGCGGTGGGCTCGGATGATGTCGGCGGCGTCGCGGTAGAAATTGGCGAAGGCCTCGATATAGCCTTCGGGATGCGCCGCCGGCATGCGCGACACGCGGCGGGATTCCTCCGTCGAGCCATGGCCGCCGCGCACCAGCGTGCGGGTTTCCTCGCCATATCTGGAAAAGCGCAGTTCCTCCGGCCGGCCGCCCGACCATTCGAGCCCGGCCCTGTCGCCATAAATGCGCACGGAGAGGTCGTTGTAGTGGCCGGGCGACGTCTGGCTGGCCAGGATCGTGCCGCGTGCGCCATCGGTCCAGCGCACCAGCACATGGGCATTGTCGTCGAGCCGGCGTCCGGGCACCGCGGTGAACAGGTCGGCCGACACCGTCTCGGCCTCGCGGCCCGAAATGAAGCCTGCCAGGTTGAAGGCATGCACGCCGATATCGGCCAGCACCGCCGACTGCCCCGCCCTCGCCGGATCGGTGCGCCATTCCGCCTGCTTCTGGCCGTCGGCATCGATCGGCTTGGTCAGCCAGTCCTGGATGTAGGCGCCATGCACAGACACGACCCGGCCAAGCTCGCCCGCCATCACCATCTCGCGCGCCTGGCGCACCATCGCGTAGCCGGTGTTGTTGAGCGTGACGACGAAGCGGCGGTTTTTCGCCTTCGTGAGTGCAACCAGTGCCTCGGCGTCCGCCAGCGTCGTCGACAGCGGTTTGTCGCAGATCACGTCGATGCCGGCCTCGAGGAAGGCGGTGGCGATCGGCGCGTGCAGATGGTTGGGCGTGACGATGACGACCGCCTCTATGCCATCCGGCCGCGCGGCCTCCGCTTTGGCCATGGCGCGGTACTCGGCATAGCTGCGCTCCGGCGCGATGCCGATCTCGGCGGCCGAGGCGGCGGCATTGTCCGGGTCGGACGACAGCGCGCCGGCAACCAGCGCGATCTGGTCGTCGAGGCGCATGGCCAGCCGATGCACGGCGCCGATGAAGGCATTGCGGCCGCCGCCGACCATGCCGACCCGCAGACGCTGGCGCGTCGATCCATCCGATGTTGCGTAGACCATGTTTTCTCCTCGGGCTGATCACTAGCGGGGTCGTCATCCCAGGGCGTAGCAAGGAGCGAAGCGACGCGCGTAGACCCAGGATCTGCGCGGCTGCTTCGCCCTGGGATGACGAAATCGCCGAGCCTCGCCCTATCCTCATCGAACACCATTTCCAAAATCCATATTGTAAAACGATCGTATCGCGCTAGCCTGAATTCATGAGCGGGGAGAGAAAACCATCCGGACGATCCAGTGCCGATGAGGCAGCGACGCGCAAACGCGGCCGTTCGCTGGCGGCACTCGGCTATATACAGCCGCGAACCTATGAGGAGTTGCGCGCGGTGCTGTCTTCCGGCACCGTGCATTTTCCCAAGCGCCTGCGCCAGGTGGCGATCTTCCTGTGGCAGCACCCGAGCGAGGTGGCGCTCGGCACCATTGCCCAAGTGGCGGCACAGGCCGGCGTGCAGCCCTCGACGCTGGTGCGCTTCGCCCAGATCTTCGGCTATTCCGGCTTTTCCGATTTCCAGGGCCTGTTCAAGGACCACGTCAAGGGATCGTGGCCGGAAGGCCGCGGCGAGCAGCGCGCCGAGGCCGAGCCCAATGCCGCCACGCATTTCCTGCGCGGCATGGTTGGCGCCTCGCAGGCCTCGCTCGGCCGCATCGAAAGCGGCTTCGATATCGAAAGCTTCGAGAAGATGGTGGCAACACTGGCCAAGGCGGACCTGATCTACGTCATCGGCTCCAAGCGCGCCTTTCCCGTCACCACCTATCTGTCGCTGACGCTTTCGCAGCAAGGCGTGCGCAATGTGCTGGTCGACAATGTCGGCTCGACTGCGCTCGATCAGGTCGGCTGCATTGGCGCACGCGACGCCGTGCTGGCGGTGTCCTTCAGCCCCTACAATTCGATCACGCCGGACCTGGTGGCCGTCGCGCATGAGCGCAAGGCGCGCATCGTCACCATCACCGACAGCACCTTCTCGCCGCTGATCCGGCTGTCGGACAGCTGGCTGGAAGTGGTGGAATCCGACTTCGCCGGCTTCCGCTCGCTGGCGGCGTCGCTGGCGGTGGGCATGGCGCTGGTCCAAGGCGTCGCGGCGCGCCGCGGCACATGAGGCGCCGCTGGTACAATTGACTATCGGGAATCAACATTCCATATTTCAATAAATAGAAACTTTGTTCCGGGAGGAGGAATGGAGATCAGGCTCGAAGGCAAGGTGGCGCTGGTCACCGGGTCGACGCAAGGCATCGGCCGTGCCATCGCCGAGACGCTGGCGCGCTCCGGCGCTGCCGGCCTGCTGATCACCGGGCGCGACAGCAAACGCGGCGAGGCCGTGGCAGCGGAACTGTCGGCCCTGGGTACGCCGACGCTCTTCGTCGCCGCCGACCTTGGAGACACGGAAACTCCCGCCCTCTTGGCGCAGGCCTGCATCGACCGCTTCGGCCGCATCGACGGCCTCGTCAACGCCGCCGGCCTGACCGACCGCGCCTCCTTCCTCGACGCCACGCCGGACGACTGGTCGGCGCTGTTTGCCGTCAACGCCCGTGCGCCCTTCTTCCTGATGCAGGCCGCGATCGCCGACATGAAGAAGCGTGGCCAGGGCGGCGCGATCGTCAACATCCTGTCGATCAACGCCCATTGCGGCTCGCCGGAACTCGCCGTCTATTCCGCCACCAAGGGTGCGCTGGCGACGCTGACCAAGAATGCCGCCAACGCCCACCGCTTCGACCGCATCCGCGTCAACGGCATCAATGTCGGCTGGACCGACACGCCGGCCGAACGCATCATGCAGGCGCAGACGCTGGGCAATGGCCCGGGATGGCTCAACGCCGCCAATGCCGCGCAGCCCTTCGGTCGGCTGCTGAAGCCCGACGATATCGCCAATCTCGCCGTGTTCCTGCTTTCCGACGCGGCCGGGCCGATGACCGGCGCCGTGATCGACCAGGAACAGTCGGTGATCGGGGCGAACCGGTGAACGCCATCGAAAGGCTCGGGCCCAGACTGCTGGAGCGGCTTCCCCCAGCCGTGCAAAAGCCGTCATACGACCGCGCGGCACTCTCACCAGGCATGGCGCATCTGGGCGTCGGCGCCTTCCATCGCTGTCACCAGGCCGAATACACCGACGACCTGCTTTCGCGCCGGTTCGACCGCTGGGGCATCGTCGGCATCAACATTCGCCCGCCCGCCCTGGCCGAGACGCTTGGCCGGCAAGACGGCCTCTACACGAGGCTGATCCGCGAGAACGATGATGTCGAGGCACGCGTCATCGGCAGCATCGTGAAGGTGGTCGACAGCCAGGACAGCGCCGCACCGGCGCTCGAGGTGCTCGTCTCCGCCGACATCGAACTGGTGACGATGACGGTGACCGAAAAAGGCTATTGCCACGTCCCCTCGACTGGCGCGCTCGACCTCGATCATCCCGACATCGTCCACGACCTCGCCAACCCGGAAGCGCCGCGCAGCGTGCCCGGCATCCTCACGCGGGCGCTGGAGCAACGCAGGGCCACGCATGGCCCGAAGCTGACGCTGCTCTCCTGCGACAACATTCCGACCAACGGCGTCATCCTGGAAAATGTCGTGCGGAGCTTTGCCGAACGGCGCGGCAATGGCCTGGCCGACTGGATCGCGGCCAATGCCGCCTTCCCCTCGGCCATGGTCGACCGCATCGCTCCGGCGGTGACACAGGACGATCTCGACAGCGTCGAGCGACGGTTCGGCTATCGCGACGCCGCCGTCGCCGTCGGCGAACCCTTCCGGCAATGGGTGATCGAGAAAAAGTTCGCCGGCCGCATGCCGCGCTGGGACCTGGCCGGCGCGACCTTTGTCGACGACGTCACCCCGTTCGAGCATCTCAAGATGCGGGTGCTCAACGGCGCCCAGACGACACTCGCCACGCTCGGCGTACTGGCCGGCCTCGAACACACGTCGGATGCCATCGCCGACCCGCTGCTTTCGGTCTTTGTCAGGCGCATGCTGGTCGAGCAAACCCTGCCGACACTGATGCCGGTGGCTGGCATGAATCCATCTGCTTATGTCGAGCAGAGCCTTGGCCGGTTGAAGAACACCGCGATCCGCCATCGCAACCACCAGATCGCCACCGACGGCTCGCAAAAAATCGTGCAGCGCCTGCTCAACCCGATCCGCGACCGCCTGAACCTGGGGGCCAGCATCGGCCTGCTGTCGGTGCCGGTCGCCGGCTGGATGGCTTATCTGATCCTGGCCTCGGCGCGCTTCGGCAAGCGCTGGCCGGTGTCGGATCCCTATGCCGGCAAGGTCGCCGCGATTGCGGACGAAACCGGCCACGATGCGCGGGCGCTGGCTTCCGCCATCCTGGCCATCGACACGATATTCGACCCGGGCCTTGCCGCCGACGAGACGTTCCGGCAGGCCGTCACGTCAGCGCTTGGCGAACTGCTTTCGGGCGATCCGATGGCGGCAGTCCGTCACAGTCTCGAACAAGATGAGGTCGCGAGGTTGAAGCGATCCAAACAATCGGCATTATAGGCATCGATCGCGGGTTCTCGGTCAGGGGAGGCATGATGAAACTTGGGCTGCTCACCGCACCGTTCGCGGACACGCCGCTTGGCGAGGTCGCCGGCTGGGCAAGCTCTGTCGGCTTCGAGGCACTGGAAATCGCCTGCTGGCCGAAAACCTCCGGCGCGACCCGCCGCTATGCCGGCACCAGCCATATCGATGCTGATGGCACTTCGGTCTCGCGGGCGAAAGAAATCGTTGCATCGCTGGCGGAAAAGAACCTCACGGTCTCCGGTCTCGGTTATTACCCCAACCCGCTGCACCCGGATACCGCCCATCGCGAGGCGGTCATCGGCCACCTGAAGAAGGTCATCGTCCTGGCGGCAAACATGGGCGTTCCCCTGGTCAACACCTTCTGCGGCGGCGATGCCTCCAAGACAGTCGACGTCAACTGGCAGGACGCGCTGAAAGTCTGGCCGGAAATCGTTGCCCATGCGCGCGGCCACGGGGTAAAACTCGCCTTCGAAAACTGCCCAATGATCTTCAGCTATGATGAATGGCCGGGCGGGCACAACATCGCCTATTCGCCGCAGGTCTGGCGTCGCATTCTCGAAGCCTGGGGCGGCGATGTCGGCATGAATTTCGACCCCTCGCATCTGGTCTGGCAGATGATCGACCAGGCCCGCTTCATCCGGGAATTCGGCCCCTATATGCTGCATGTCCACGCCAAGGACCTGATGATTGATCGTGATGGTTTGTACGAGCGCGGAATTCTGTCGGCGGGCATAGGCTGGCAGGTGCCGCGCATGCCGGGGCTGGGCGATGTCGACTGGAGCGGCTTCTTCTCGGGCCTCTACCGCGCCGGTTATGACGGATCGGTCATCATCGAACACGAGGACAGGCGATTTGAAGGCAGCGACGAGCAGGTGAAGCGGGGCTTTCTGCTCGCCCGCGACGTGCTGCGTCCCTTCGTCAAGTAACGGCAAAGCGAGCCACTTGACTCTGATTGTGAGTGGCGCGGCCCAACAGGTTAAAACTGAACTGAAAAACAATGTGGAGGAAGACTGAAATGAAGAACTATCTGACCATGGTCCCGCTGCTTGCCAGCGCGGCGCTGCTGGCCTCGGTGGGCGTGTCGTCCGCTGCCGGCAAATACACGATCGGCATTTCCAACACCGTGCAGGGCAATGGCTGGCGCGAGGAAATGGTTTGCGCCATGAAGGCGCAGGCGCTCGCCTCCGGCGAAGTGACCAAGCTCAACATCGCCCACCGCAACACCGATGCCGCCGGCCAGCTGGAAGACATCCGCAACCTGATCAGCGCCAAGGTCGACGCCATCGTCGTCAACCCCGCCGACCCGGCCGGCATCAAGGCCGGCCTGGAAGAAGCCACCAAGGCCGGCATCGTCGTCGTCGCCGTCGACCAGGCGGTCACCGAGCCGTCGGCTTACATCATTTCCAACAACCAGGAGCAGTACGCGTATCTCGGTGCCAAATGGCTGTTCCAGCAGATGGGCGGCAAGGGCGAGGTGTTTTACATGCGCGGCGCGGCGGGCGCTTCGGCCGATAGCGATCGCGACAAAGGCTTCAAGAAGGCACTGGCCGAATTCCCCGACGTGAAGGTGGCGCAGGAGGTCTTCACCGGCTGGCAGCAGGACCAGGCCAAGCAGCAGATGCTGTCCTTCCTGGCCACCGGCACGCCGTTCAACGGCGTGTGGACGTCGGGCATCGATAACGTCATCGTCGACGCGCTGGTCGAATCGCAGGCGCCGCTGGTGCCCGTGGTCGGCGCCGACAATGCCGGCTTCGTCGGCCAGCTGAGCTCGGTCAAGGGCCTCGTGGGTGCCGCCGTCACCAACCCCGGCTCGATCGGTGGTGCCGGCGTGACGCTGGCGCTGCAGATCCTCGACGGCAAGAAGCCGGCCCAGCAGACCGTGCTGGTCGACCCGCAGCTGTGGGAGAATGCCACCGAGGAAGGCAAGGCCAAGCTGAAAGCCGCCGCCGACCCGTCGCTGAGCCCTGAATGGCCGGTCTCGATCATGATCCCCGACTGGACGACGTATACCAAGGACCAGATCGTGGCCTGCAAGGGCCCGGGCGAGTAAGCAGCGGCTTTGCTGACCATGGTCGGCGCCGCCCCTCACTGTCCTGCCGGACATCTCTCCCGGTAAAACGGGGCGAGAGAAGCTGGCCGCAACGCCGGAGGGCAAGCCCCCTCTCCCCGTCTCTATACGGGGAGAGGATGCCGGCAGGCAGGTGAGGGGCGGCGCCGACGCTGCAAACTGTTTGAGCTTCAAATCGAGACCCAAATCATTTGACCACCAGTCCCCTCCTCGACGCGTCAGGCGTCGCCAAGAACTACGGCGCGGTCGCGGCTCTCCGCGATGCGTCGCTCTCCGTGCTGCCGGGCGAGGTGCATGCGCTGATGGGTGCCAATGGCGCCGGCAAGTCGACGCTGGTGAAGATCCTGACCGGCGCGATATCAGCCAATGCCGGACGCATCCTGATCCGTGGCGAGGCGCGCGACATACGCTCGCCCGCCGCCGCGCGCCGGGCCGGGCTGCTGCCCGTCTACCAGGAGCCGTCGCTGATCCCCGATCTCGACGTGCTGTCCAATCTGCGGCTGACCGGCACGCCGGTCGAGCCGTTCCGCGCCTGGGTACGCGAACTCGGCATACCTGACCTCGACCTGCGCGACACCGCGCGCGACATCCCGCTCGCCATCCTGCGCGTGCTTGATCTGGCGCGCGCACTCGCCGTCGAGCCCGACGTGCTGCTGCTCGACGAGATGACGGCCGCACTCCCCGCCAACCTTGCCGAAAAGGTGCTGGAAGTGGTGCGCAGGCAGGGCGACGCCGGCCGCGCCGTGATCTTCATCTCCCACCGCTTCGTCGAAATCTCGGCCCTTTGCGACCGCGCCACGGTGCTGCGCGACGGCGCGACCGTCGGCGTCGTCGACATCGTGCCGGGCATCGAGGAGAAGATCGTCGAGCTGATGCTCGGCACTCGCATCGTCAAGACCCATGTCGCCGCCTGCGGCGACAGCGAAAAGGCCCGCCCCCCTGCCCGCCCGCGCATCGCCGTGCGAAACCTGCGCGTCGGGACCAAGCTCAGCGACGTCTCCTTCGATCTCCGCGATGGCGAGGTGGCCGGCGTCGTGGCGCTGGAAGGCCAGGGCCAGGACGAACTGTTCGCCGCACTTGCCGGCTCGATCAAACCATCGGGCGGCACGATCGAGGTCGACGGCAGCCCGGTGAAATTCGCCCACCCGATCGACGCCATCCGATCGGGGATCGCCTATGTGCCGGGCGACCGTTCCGAGGCGCTCGCCATGCAGCGCTCGGTGCGCGAGAACATTGCGCTCCCCTTCAGTGCCGCCTTGCGCAACTGGGGGCCTATTCGTATGCGCAAGGAGCGCGCCACCGTGGCGAGCGCCATCCAACGCCTGCAGATCGACACCCGCGCGCAAGGCGAGGTGCAGCGCCTTTCCGGCGGCAACCAGCAAAAGGTCACCATCGCCCGCTGGATCGCGGCCGACGCGCGCACCATCCTGTGTTTCGACCCGACGCGCGGCATCGATGTGGGCACCAAGCAGGAGATCTATCGTCTGCTGCGCGAGCTCGCCGGCAACGGCAAGTCGGTTCTGTTCTACACCTCCGAACTGGAAGAAGTGCAGCGCGTCTGCGACCGCGTCATCGTCATCTTCGGCGGCCGCCTGGTCGATATTTTCCCTGTCGAGGAGGCCGACGAGCCGACGCTGATGCGCGCCGCCTACGGCCTGCCGCGCGGCGTCAAGGCGGATATCGGTATTTTGGCCGCACCCACGGCGAATGCCTCCGATGCGCCGGAGGCAACGCCATGAGCCATTTCCTGCGCCGGCAAGGCTGGGTAACAGGTCTGTTCGCCCTCCTCGTCATCCTGTTCATCGCCACCAAGATCATCCAGCCCGGCTATGGCAGCGGCGATTTCGGCTCGCTGGCGCGGGCCGTGCTGCCCTACGCCTTTGCCGTCGCCGCGCAGACGGTCGTCGTCATCGCCGGCGGCATCGATCTCTCGGTCGCCGCCATGATGGCGTTGACCAGCGTCACCGCCGCCTCGATGATGGCGGGCGCGAGCGAGGAATACGCGCTGTTCGTGGTGCCTTTCGTGCTCGCCATGGGGTTCGTGCTCGGCGCGCTCAACGGGATGCTGATCGTCGTCACCCGCGTGCCGGACATCGTCGTCACGCTGGCCATGCTGTTCGTGCTGCAAGGCGCGGCCCTTCTGGTGCTCGGCGCCCCGGGCGGCGCGGCGGCCGAATGGCTGAAGGCGCTGATCTCGGGCACCGTGCCGATACCGGGCCTGCCCGACGCCGTCGACGCGTGGCTGCCCAAGGCGCTGCTGGTGCTGATCGTCTGCCTCTGCATCATCTGGATACCGCTTCGGCGGTCGCGCCTCGGCCTTTCCATCTACGCCATCGGCTCCAGCGAACTGGCGGCATTCCGCAGCGGCGTGCCTGTCGCCCGCACCAGGGTCATCGCCTACGCGCTCTCGGGCCTGTTCGCGGCCATGGGCGGGTTGGCGCTGACCATGAGCACAGGCATCGGCGCGCCGATCCCCGGCCCCTATCTCCTGGCCAGCGTCGCCGCGGTCGTGCTGGGCGGCGTGGCGCTCGGCGGCGGCAAGGGCGGCCTGCTCGGCCCCATCGTCGCCGTCTTCGTGCTGCGGCTGGTGCGCACGGATCTCACCTTGCTCGCCATCGACCCCAACGTCACCGCCATCATCGAAGGCCTGATCATGGTCGCCGTGGTGATGTTCGGCGCCTTCATCACGATGCGAGGGCGGCAATCATGAAATTCACCCGCAGCGCTGTACGGCGCCGTAGAGCACCATCCCTCCAGAACACCACCACCAAGCCCCCCTCCTCGCGAACGGGAGCCACCCCATGAGCACCACCGCGATCACGCCCGCGCCGGTCTCCTTCGGCCGCCGCATAAAACGCTTCATGGCCGACCGGCCTCTCATCCCGCTGATCATCCTGCTGGTCATCCTGGTGGTGATCCTGCAGATCCTGCGCCCCGGCATCGTCAACGAGCGCTGGATCGCCAACACCATCAAATTCGCCATTCCGCTGGCGATCCTCGCCGGCTGCCAGACCATGACAATGCTGACCGGCGGCATCGACCTTTCGGTCGGCACGGTGGCGACGATGAGCGCCTTCATCATGGCAACGCAGATCGTCAGCCAGGACCCGGCTGTGGCCTTCCTCCTGGCGATGATGCCGGCGGTGCTGATCGGCCTCGTCAACGGCATCGGCGTCGGTGTCTTCCGCGTCCACCCGCTGATCATGACGCTGGGCACCAGCCTGATCGGCACCGGCTGCCTGCAGGTCTACCAGCGCACCGTGATCGCGTCCGGCGCCAAGATCCCCGACTTTCTCGCCTGGCTGGGTACCGGCGTCACCCCCGTACTCGGCTTTGCCTTCCCCAACGCCCTGCTGCTGTTCGTGCCGCTGGCGGCCCTCATCGTCTTCACGCTTGCCCGCACCGGCTTCGGCCGCCTGCTCTACGCCGTCGGCGACAATGAGCGCGCGACGCGCTTGTCGGGCGTGCAATACTGGCAGGTCATCACGGCGCTCTACGTCACCTCCAGCGTGCTCGCCGGCGTCACCGGCCTGCTCTATATCGGCCTGATCAAGGCGCCGTCGCTGTCGCTCGCCGAACCGCTGGTGCTGCCCTCGGTGGCGGCGGCCGTCATCGGCGGCACCTCCATCTTCGGCGGCCGCGGCGGCTACACCGGCACCATCATCGGCGCGCTGATCCTCACGGTGCTGACGACGCTGCTGACGATTTTGCAGATGCCGGAGGGAGCGAGGCGGATCCTGTTCGGGTTGATCGTCCTGTTCGTGACGGCGGCCTATCTGCGCATTGTCGAGGACAAGTAGGCGCGGGCCGACTATTGGCACGGGGCAGCCACAGGCTTTGGCGACAAGGGAGACGAAATCATGGAAAAAATCATCCTGGACTGCGATCCGGGGCACGACGACGCCATCGCCATCCTGCTTGCGGCGGGAAACCCGAATATCGACCTTCTCGGCATCACGACGGTTTCGGGAAACCACAATGTCGAGAACACCACGCGCAATGCTCTGGCCGTATGCACCGCCTACGGCATCAAGGTGCCGGTGGCGAAGGGCTCACCCGGCCCGCTCATCGGCGACCAGGTGCTGGCCGTCGAAATCCATGGCGATACCGGGCTCGACGGCCCCGTCCTGCCGCCCGCCTCGTTCGAACTCGACAAGCGGCATGCCGTCGACTTCATCATCGACACGGTCATGGCACACGAGCCGAAAACCATCACGCTGGTGCCGGTCGGTCCCTACACCAACATCGCGCTCGCCATCCGCAAGGACCCACGCATCATCGATCGAGTGAAGGGCGTCGTCGCGATGGGCGGAGCCTACACGCGCGGCAACATCACGCCAGCGGCGGAGTTCAATGTCTATGGCGACCCGGAGGCCGCAGACGTCGTGTTCCGCGCCGATTGGGATGTCACCATGGTCGGCCTCGACCTCACGCACCAGGCGCTGGCCACTCCGGACCTGCAAAACAGGGTGCGCGCCGTCGGCGGCCCGATCGCCAAGTTCATCCTCGATATCTGGGAGTTCATAGCGACCACGCATGGCGGCCTCCTGCAGATCGAGTATCCAGCCGTCCACGACGCGTGCTGCGTCGCGGCCATGATCGACCCGACCGTCTTCACCACCGAGAAGGCCGATATCCGCGTCGAAATCGCCGGGCGGTGGACCAAGGGCATGACGGTGTGCAATTTCGAGAAGATGGGCGGGATGCACCATTTTGGCGGCACTGCGAGCGAGCAGGTCGACTTCCGCCATACCGTGGCGATGAAACTTGACCATCCGAAATTCTGCGGCCTGATCGTCGATGCGCTGGAGCGGTTAACCCACGCCAAGGCCTGACGGGTGAAGGTTTCGGCGGCGCTCACAGGGATTAGGTGGCTTCGTTTAGAAAGCCCGCCGCGCCATTTGCGGCACGGCGGGCCGCCCCCGTTGGCCAGGGACGAACTACCGGCATCACTCGATGATCTGCACGACCCTGCGTGTATCGGGGTCAACCAGAACCGCATGATCGCCGACAACAGTGTATTTGTATCTGACGTCGGGGACGTCGATTGTATGAAGCTCGACTGTGTCAGGGAGAGCGGAGCCGACGTTGAGTTCGACGCCGAGCAGGCTGACTGACGCGAGTTTTTGCTTGTGGATGTATTCGCGGACGACCGTCTGCTGCTCGGGCTTGAGAATTACGACGTCTCCCGCGAAGGAAGCACCAATTCCAGCCATAAGCGCGAGGGCCGCGACAGCGCCGACAAGATATCTTTTCATGACAAGTCCTTTTGTGAACTAAGAAACATTTTCAGAGGCCAGAATTCTTCTGGCCTCTGCCGCAGCCAATCAGCCACCATTGGCAGGTGCCGCGGGCTTCGCGGGCGCTGAAGTGGCCGGAGCTTCCACCTTTGGCGCCTCAACCTTCACGTTGATGTCCTTCCCGCCGCCGCCACCGATGTGGATGACACCGGTAAATATCAGCAGGACAACGATGGCGATTATCGCAAGAACAATAGCGACCGCAGTGCCGCCACCACCTCCAGAATTAACAACAGTTGGACCGTCAGCCATGACTTTCTCCTCTCCTATTCTTTGAGTTGTCACCGGTCACCAACGGCTCCCGCTGCATTGCGTTCCCGGGCAAGGCTTAGGTCTAAGAATTGGCAAGACTGAAGTCGTATGCGGCAACCCATTTCTTGCCGATACGTTGGGTTTCGCGCGGAGCAACGCAGCCAATCACCCATCATCGCGGAATCCAGCTCGACCGCCGGATATTCTGAGAGCGAGGCAAGCAGTGACATCAGCCCAGAGACCGAGCATCCACGACGACAATCGCCCCGCAAATGACAATGATGTTCAGGCCCCGGAAATCCCCTCGGTCCCGCCCGTCTGTCTGAGCGAAGACGCCAACATGGTCGATCTTGTCAGGCGAACCGAGCGCTTGGCCATCGCCGTTGTCGTGGGAATGGCGATCTGCCTGACGCTTATCCCGGCGATCTATGTTGCCCTCACCTACGGAATGTAGACGGTACGTCAGTCGTCTGTCCGCTACGAGGCAGGCGCAATCTCTTCACCACCTGCTCTCCCCAGGCTTTGCTCCCAACATTGCGCCTGGCATGCCGGACATGTTCCCGCGCGCCATCAATCCCGAGAATCTCAGACAAAGAAGAACCCGCCCCGGCGTCAACCGAAGGCGGGCTCTCTCCGTTTTCCAGTCCGTTGATAAAGCATTCGACGGCTACCAACCTCCAATGCCCGAGAGCGTTCCACCGGAGTGATGAAACTATGCTTCGATCTGCCCCTCGATCGTTTCGAGGCGGGGCCTGCTCTCTTTCGCCTTCGGCGAACTCAATCTTTCTTCCACGCCGCCAGCAGCGGGCCCTTGCTCCCATAGACGGGGTCCTTGCGCGGACGGCCGACCTTGGGGATCGTCACCACCGCCTTGGCGTGGTCCGCGGTGGTCGTGCATTCGTCATAGGTACCGGCCGGCGGATAGGCGCCAACGACGAGAAAGTCGTCCGAAGCGGAGATGCGCTGGTGCCCCGTGCCGGCCGGAAGAACCGCGACATCGCCGGCCTTCAGCGCCAGCGTTCGGCCCCTCTTGCCGCCAAACCGGACTTTCGCCGTGCCACGCGCCACGCCGAGCACTTCGTGGATGCGCGAATGGTAGTGAACATAATCGTAGATGCCGTTGCGCCAGCTGTCTCCCCAGCCATTGGCCGAGAAAAGCGCCTCTAACACGGCTGCGGGATCGAAGTCTTCCGGCAATCTCACTGCGCCGCGATAGACGACCAGCGGCCAGGACGGATGATTGGGCACCAGGCCATCATCGCCAAACCTGAACTCGTTCGCTTTGCGCGGCCTGACAAGGTCGGCCGCCTGACGGCTGTCCGGTATTGCGGCACCGGTCACCTGTTCGGCCACTTTCTTGATGCTTTGCAGGATGCTCATGACGTCGCCTCGCCTCGGGGAACCAACGCTGATTCAACCCGATGGCCATCGCTTGGTTCCCCGCGGGCTCGCGCCCGCCACCGCCGCGAGGCGGATCGCTGAAGATCAGACGGACCTGCCGCCTCGCCCCGCCTGCAGCGCATTGTCCATCGCAGCGGCCGGCGAAACCATATCCGGCAGCAATATGTCGTTGCGGCGTGCGAAGGTGACCAGCGTCGCGCGCACCGTCTCCGGGTCGATCTCACCGGCGATGCCCGCCTTGCAGGCATTGAGGGCGACGGCATGAGCGCCGTTGCGGCTGGCGGCCGGCCAGTCCTGCAACAGCGCGTAGGCTTCCATCACGCTTTCGATCTTCCTCGGAAAGCCCATTCCGACCAGAATGGTCACCGGTTCTTCAAACTGCCAGCGATTCATGGCTTGTGCCTCCTCTCGATTGTGCGGACCCGCGGCGGGCCGAACACCGGAAGGCGCGGCCCGCCGCGTAAGGTTCATGGGACTGCCCGTAAGGTTCATGGGACTGCCCGTAAGGTTCATGGGATTGAATGTCAGCGCTCAGCCGCCGGCCGAGGCCTCGGACGCCTCCGACACCTGTTGCGCGGCCAGGAACATCAGCGTCGCGGCAACGGTCCGCCGCTTCCAGCCGGCGGCTTCGGCCCTGTCGAGCAGTTCCGCCAGCAGCGGCTTCAACGCACCGCGGCATTCGCTTTCATAGGCCAGGAACTCCTTTGCCTGATGTGTCGGCGCGGGCACGGGCCCAAGGTCAGCAAGCGCATCCATATCTCTCTCCCTTCAATCGATGCCCGCTCCCTGTCG
The DNA here is from genome assembly GCF_006440875.1 of Mesorhizobium sp. B2-5-7. Taxonomy (NCBI): domain Bacteria; kingdom Pseudomonadati; phylum Pseudomonadota; class Alphaproteobacteria; order Hyphomicrobiales; family Phyllobacteriaceae; genus Mesorhizobium; species Mesorhizobium sp. B2-5-7. The sequence goes on from NZ_VFUO01000004.1 coordinate 108,693, forward strand.
AGGGAGCGGGCGGACTGGTCGGACCTCAGAAGTCCATGCCGGCGCCGGCCGGCATTGCCGGGCTGGCGGCTTCCTTCTTCGGCTTCTCGGCCACCATTGCCTCGGTGGTCACCAGCAGGCCGGCGACAGACGCGGCATCCTGCAGCGCGGTGCGCACCACCTTGGCGGGGTCGATCACGCCCTGGCCATAGAGATCGCCGAACTCGTTGGTCTGAGCGTTCCAGCCCCAGCCGAATTCGCTCTTCTCGCGCAGCTTGCCGACGATGATCGAGCCTTCAGAACCGGCATTTTCCGCGATCTGGCGGACCGGCGTCTCGATGGCGCGGCGCACGATCTCGACACCGGTCTTCTGGTCGGCATTGTCCGTCTGGACAGCATCGAGCGCCTTGGCGGCCCGAAGCAGCGCGACGCCGCCGCCGGGCAGCACGCCTTCCTCGACAGCCGCGCGGGTCGCGTGCAAGGCATCGTCGACGCGGTCCTTGCGCTCCTTGACCTCAACCTCGGTCGAGCCGCCGACGCGGATCACCGCGACACCGCCGGCAAGCTTGGCCAGCCGCTCCTGCAGCTTCTCGCGGTCATAGTCGGAGGTGGTCTCCTCGATCTGGGCCTTGATCTGCGCGACGCGGCCCTGGATTTCTTCCTTGCGCCCGACGCCGTCGACGATGGTGGTGTTTTCCTTTTCGATCACCACCTTCTTGGCGCGGCCCAGCATCTCCAGCGTCACATTCTCGAGCTTGATGCCGAGATCCTCGGAGATCGCGGTGCCGCCGGTGAGGATCGCGATGTCTTCCAGCATGGCCTTGCGGCGGTCGCCGAAGCCCGGCGCCTTGACGGCCGCGACCTTGAGGCCGCCGCGCAGCTTGTTGACGACCAGCGTCGCCAGCGCCTCGCCCTCGACATCCTCGGCGATGATCAGCAGCGGCTTGCCCGACTGGACCACCGCTTCCAGCACCGGAAGCAGCGCCTGCAGGTTGGCGAGCTTCTTTTCGTGGATCAGCACGTAGGGCTCGTCAAGTTCGACGCGCATCTTGTCCTGGTTGGTGACGAAATAGGGCGAGAGATAGCCACGGTCGAACTGCATGCCTTCGACGACTTCCAACTCGGTCTCGGCGGTCTTGGCTTCCTCCACCGTAATGACGCCTTCATTGCCGACCTTCTCCATCGCTTCGGCGAGGAAGCGGCCGATCTCGGCGTCGCCATTGGCGGAGATGGTGCCGACCTGCGCGATCTCGTCGTTGCGGGTCACCTTGCGGGCGTTGGCCTTCAGCTCGGCGACCACGGCGTCCACCGCCTTGTCGATGCCGCGCTTCAGGTCCATCGGGTTCATGCCCGAGGCAACGGCCTTGGCGCCCTCCTTGACGATGGCCTGGGCCAGCACGGTCGCGGTGGTGGTGCCGTCGCCGGCAAGGTCATTGGTCTTGGAGGCTACTTCGCGCACCATCTGCGCGCCCATGTTCTCGAACCTGTCCTCAAGCTCGATTTCCTTGGCGACAGTGACGCCATCCTTGGTAATGCGCGGCGCACCGAACGACTTTTCGATGACGACATTGCGCCCCTTGGGGCCGAGCGTCACCTTCACCGCATTGGCCAGGATATCGACGCCGCGCAGCATCTTCTCGCGCGCTTCGGTATGGAATTTTACCTCTTTGGCAGCCATTGGATCACTCCTCTATCTCTAGGCAGCATTCGTTGACTGGTGGATTTTCTAAGAAGCCGTCAGGCGGCCTTCTTCACTTGCGCGGTCTGTTCGATCACGCCCATCACGTCACTTTCCTTCATGATGAGCAGATCCTCGCCATTGAGCTTGATCTCGGTGCCGGACCATTTGCCGAAAAGGATACGGTCACCCACCCTGACATCCAGCTCGGTCAGTTTGCCGCTGTCGTCGCGCGCGCCGGGACCGACGGCGATGACTTCGCCTTCCTGCGGTTTTTCCTTGGCGGTATCGGGAATGATGATGCCGCCGGAGGTCTTTTCCTCGGCCTCGATGCGGCGGACCAAGATACGGTCATGCAATGGACGGAACGCCATGTCGTTCTCCTCTTGGGACAAACAGGTTTTCAGCTTCCTCCACACCGGACCGGCAATTCGGGCCGATGCGGAATGCGGCGACCCTTTGTCAGGCATCGCGCGCGCATATCGAGCTAGTTTTCCCTTTTTTCGGTTTCAAGAGGCCGGCCAGAAAATTTTAGCACTCACGCCGTCGGAGTGCCAACTCACTGTTATAGCGGTCTTATTCGCTCTGCGTCGGGAGCCGCCCCTTGAATTTACGCCTAGATCCGGCAAAATTATCCGAGCCGGTACCATCGCCGGCGCCGGAACCGCTCACCCTCTGAAGGAGTTGTTTACCGACGGCGCACATTGATGGGCCGAGAGACTTTTTCGCCGTTGCGGCCACCGCTGCCGCCGAAAGGAGACACGAATGATCGCAAGCGTCAGCAAGGAGTTCCGCCTCCAGATGGAAGGCTATGGCCTGACCACCGCACAAATCCATTACCGTCTGCCTGACCATCGGAGCCTGCTGCAGCTTTATGTCTGGCAGGACTACGACCTGGCGCCGGAGTTCCCCGAACTCAAGGGCTTTCTCTCCTATTGGGAGCGCGAATTGGACGGGCCGCTTCACTCCGTCCACATCGCCCACCACCGGCTCATCACCCCATCGGAATGGCGGGCGGTCGACGGTGTCATCACGGTCCAGTAAGGGCGGCGTCATCGCGCGGTGCTGACCTTACCAGAAGCCGACCAGCGACCTCACCATCGCCTTCGCACCCGCCATCTGCAAGCAAGCTTCAGATACGATGATTGACCAGCGCCACGCCGAGCCCGGCAAGGATCGAGCCGCAGGTTCCCGGCACCAGCCACCTTGCGCCGCTTGCCGGGGACCGCGCAAGCGCCAGCGAGGCGATGCCGGCCGCCGCCAGGTCCGCCATCGAGAACCAGCGGATCAGCGTTTGTCGATGAGATCGCAATGCCGCCACAGCCGCGTTGGATGCCCTCACAAAGCCAGGCTTCCCTGTTCCGCCCCCTCGGCATTGGGATCGCCGGGCGCCGTTGCCCAGGCGAGTTCGACCAGCGTCACGGTGCGCTTCCCCGTGCCGTCGAGCTGGCAGACGATGAGGCCCTGCTCCTCGATATAGGTGAGCAGCCGCCGGGCGCGGCGCATGGAATGCGAGCCGTAGGCGCGGGCAATCGCGCCATCGCTCGGGCACGGCCAGCCCTCCTTCGCCGCGCGCGCGATCATCATGAACACGCCTTGCATGTCCTCCGGCAGCAGCGAAGCGCGCACCGAGACGTCGCGCCACACATCGTCCTCGCTGGCTTCGGCCCCCAGTCCGGCACGGGCGCGCGTCAACATGCGCCGGAAGGTGGGCAGGTCAGGCACGACCGAGGCGAGGCCCTCGATGCGGCAGCGCACGACAAACTCCTGGTAGAGCACCCCGATCACGCGGAAGCCCGCGTCGGGTTGTGCAAGAATGGCGCGCAGCACGCGGTCCACCCGCTCGCGCCGCTCCGCCAGATCCTCGGCGCTGACTTGCGGCTCCGCCGGTTCGGGGCGGATTTCCAGCGCAGCCGACTTCGCCACCATCAACTGGTCGAGCAGGTCCGGCGACGCCACCCGGCGCGGCGCGCGCATCGTCTCGGGCGGCGGGGCGGCCAGGATGATGGCGCGGGCATCCTCGAGCGCCGCCTCCGGCAGCGGCATCAGCTTGGGCGTGCCGTTGCGCGGGCTGGTGTCGGTCGGGCCGATGCGCAGGCCGAGCGGCCGGCGCGACAGTGCCGGCCCCAGCGCCATGAACTGGCCGCGCTCCAGATCGCGGAACGCCTCCGCCTGCCGCCGCTCCATGCCCAGGAGATCGGCCGCGCGCGCCATGTCGATATCGAGGAAGGTGCGGCCCATCAGGAAATTGGAGGCTTCCGCCGCGACGTTCTTGGCGAGCTTGGCCAGCCGCTGCGTGGCGATGATGCCGGCAAGCCCGCGCTTGCGGCCCCGGCACATCAGGTTGGTCATGGCGCCGAGCGAAAGCTTGCGCGCCTCGTCCGACACCTCGCCGGCCACCGCCGGCGCGAAAAGCTGAGCTTCGTCGACCACCACCAGCATCGGGTACCAGTGGTCGCGCGCGACCTCGAACAGCCCGCCGAGAAAAGCAGCGGCGCGCCGCATCTGGTTCTCGGCATCGAGGCCTTCGAGGTTGAGCACGGTCGAGACCCGGTGGATGCGCGCCCGCTCGCCGGCCGCCTGCAGGCCGCGCTCGGTGTGCTCCTCGGCATCGATCACCAGATGGCCGTAGCGTTCGCCCAGGGATACGAAGTCGCCTTCCGGATCAATGATGGTCTGCTGCACCCAAGGCGCGCTCTGTTCCAGGAGACGCCGCAAGAGGTGCGACTTGCCGGAGCCCGAATTGCCCTGCACCAGAAGGCGGGTCGCCAGCAACTCCTCGAGATCGAGTTTCGCCGGCGCGCCCGCTGTCGTCTGTCCCATCTCGATCGCAACGGTCATGCCAGACTCATCAGCTCCTTCGCGGACGGGCTTAGCAATCCGATCGCGGCCCGTCGAGCGGGGCATGGCCGGCGATTCGCGTTGCGCACAGCCGAGACAATGACGACCTGGCCGCGATGGACGGCCGCAATCCGGCGGGCCTGCCGTTTACGGCCCTGACCTGTGGATAGTAACCGCCTGTTCACCATGGGCCGGCGTTTCGATTGCGGCGGCCGGCCATCCGCTTAGCCTGGCCTCTGCATCGCCCCCCAAAGCGATGCACCCCAACGCCCCCAAATGGCGGCCGGCGTTTTCAAGTTTCTCTCCAAACGTATACGCCGGTCGCCACCCCTTTCGACTACAGCCTCGGCGCCTCATGCGGCTCGACCTGTCCTGGGACTGGCGGCAATCGCGGCGCGTCCAGACCCTCGAAGGGATCACGCCAGGCGTCGATCGCTCCAAGCCGCCGATACCAGCGATCGACCAGTCGATAGTCGCCGAGCGGCAGGCCCGCGACATCGTTGAAAGGCAGGAAGGTCGCCATGCGGAAGTCGGCATAAGAAACTTCGTCTCCGACCAGCCATTGCCGGCCCACAAGCGCGGTCTCCAGGATCGCCGCCGTCGTGTGAAACAGTTTCAGCCCATCCTCGACCAGTTGGTGATCGATCGGCCCGATGTGATAACGCTGCTTGGTGCCGCGCTCGAAATGCACCATGTCGCAGGCCCGCATGAAATTCTCCTTGCCCCAACTCAGCCAGCGGATCATCTCGGGCTCATCGTCGCCGCTGCGCCAGAAATCGGACCCCATGTCGCGCGACAACCGGCAGGCTATGGCGTCGGCCTCCCACAGGCTTCCGCCGGGCCAGACCAGTATGGGCAGGGAAAGGTTGGGATTGAGCGGCCGAAATCGCTCCGCTTGCCCCGGCGCGAACGGCGACGCGAATTCGAAGGTCACCCTCGCCCCGAGATGACGCGCCACCGCGACCCCCAGGCGCGGATTGGGGTTGCGGCTGAAGTACAGTTTTGTTTCCACCCCAGCCGGCATCGGCTCGACTTCGTCACTCATGAATGCCTCTCCTTGTCTCGGCGACCGTCGCCAGATCAAGGACGGATGCGACTGGTGCAATCCGACAAATCATCCACTCCCCGCGCGCCGGGCGGAACGAGCAGCCTATCGAAACAGGATGGGTTGCGCAAAGTTTGGGTTGACCGTCTCCGACGACGAGGCGACACTTCATCCCACAGCAAGGCAGGAGGAAATACGATGGACGAGCCCGACCGCTGGCGCCACATGTCGAGCGCGCCAAAAGACGGCAGCCGGATCCTCGTGACGGTCCGCCCATCCGAGCAGGGGCCGGCGGAAGTCGACCTCGCCTACTGGTCACGCGCCGATCAGTTCGGTGACGAGGGCTGGCGCGCCTCCGATTCCTCGCCCGGCCGCGTCGTCGAATATGCCGAGCCGGAGCTGAAGTGCTGGATGCCGATGCCCTCGGCCAATCTCAGCCGGGGCGCCTCGATGCCAGCGCCGTGGGAAGGCGACGACGCGCAACAGCTGGACGGCTCGGGGATTTAGCGCGCCGGCCGCTTCGTCCTCTCAGAACAGAAACGCCGCCGTCACCGGATTCGGACCGTTACGGCCGTCAGCCGAATCCATGCCGGCGATCGTCTCCAGGTCCTGTGCGTCCAGTTCGAAATCGAAGACATCGAAATTGGCCGCGATGCGGTCCTGGCGCACCGACTTCGGGACGACGATCAGCCCTTGCTGGAGATGCCAGCGGATCATTGTCTGCGCGGTGGACTTGCCGTGTTTGCGGGCAATGCCTGATATGGTCGGGTCGCTCAGCAACCGGCCGCTGCCCAGCGGACTCCAGCTTTCCGTATGGATGTCGTGCCGGGCGTGAAATTCCCTCAGATCGCGCTGCTGGAAGCGCGGGTGCAGCTCGATCTGGTTGACGACGGGCGTCACGCCCGTCTCGCCGATGATGCGCTCCAGATGATCCCTGTTGAAATTCGAAACGCCGATCGACTTGATGCGGCCGGCCTGCTGCAGCTCGACGAGCGTCTTCCACGCCTCGACATATTTGTCCTGGCTGGGCACCGGCCAATGGATCAGGAACAGGTCGAGCTGCTCGACGCCGAGCTTCTTCATCGTGTCGTCGAAGGCCCGAAGCGCCGCATCGCGCTGGTGGGCGCCGTTGCGCAGCTTCGAGGTGATGAACAGCTCTGCCGCCGGCACGCCGGCGGCGCGGATCGCCTCGCCGACCCCTTCCTCGTTCCGGTAACCCTCGGCGGTGTCGATCAGCCGGTAACCAGCCTGAATCGCCCAGCCCACCACCTGCGCCGTGATGTCCTGATCGACCTGCCAGACGCCAAGGCCAAGCTGGGGAATGGCGGTGCCGTCGTTCAACGTGATCTGTTCGGGCATGGGAGAATCCTTTTGTGGGGGATGGTCCAGCCTATCTAGGTTTGGCACCGCACAACGGCCAGTCGATTGGGGAAAATTCGCGGACCCTTATTTCGGCCGGCGCACCGCCCTCACCACGCCGGCGTTTCCGCTGCCGCAGAACAGTCGGTCGGCGCCATCGGATTCCAGCCCCGAGATGCCCATGCCGGCAGGCATGTCGAGCTTCTCCAGAACCTTGCCCGTCCGCGGGTCGACGCGGCGCAGATCGCTTTCGTCGCCCTCCCAGGTGGCGTGCCACAATTCGCCGTCGACCCAGGTCACCCCGGTGACGAACCGGTTGGATTCGATGGTGCGCAGGATCGCGCCGGTCTCGGGGTCGATCTGGTGGATCTTGCGCTCCCGGTGCTGGCCGACCCATAGCGTGCCTTCGGCCCAGGTCAGCCCGGAATCGCCGCCATTGCCGGGGGCTGGAATGGTGGAAAGCACCTCGCCCGTGTCGGGATCGATCTTCTGGATGCGGTCCTTGGCGAGTTGGAAGAAATGCCGGCCGTCATAGGCGGTGCCGGCATGTGCCGCGACATCGATCGAGCGCAAGGCCTGCCCACTCTCCGGATCGAAGGCGTTCAGCCTGTCGCCCGAGGCGAACCAGACATTCTTGCCGTCAAAGCTTACCCCGGCCACTGTATTGGCACCGGGAAAGGGCCCGTATTCCCTCAAGATTTCGGCTGCCGAATGTTTCATGTCCTGTCCCTCGATGGTGGTCGTCGTCACTTTCTAGCCATTGGGAAGCGGCGCGGGGAGTAACAAGGTGGTCGTGAAACCCGCCACCGGCGGCGTCATCCAGCGGCGCGCCCGGCCATGGCCGAAGGATTGTACCTTGCCGGCCTCGGCAAGCGGCTCAAGCGCCCGCTGCACGCTGCGCTGGCCGGTTCCAAGTGCCAGCGCCAGGGCCGAGCTCGACCAGGCCTCGCCGTCGGCCAGCAAGGCAAGCACGGCCGCGTGCCGTTCCTCGATCGGCCGCGCCAGCACCACCACCGCATGGGCCTGGCGCGGCACCAGCGTGAAGCCATGCCTGGTGGCGCTGATGCCGGCCAATGCGCGAAGCTCGGCACGCAGCCGCCCGATCTCGACGCGCAGGCGCGCGCGATGCGATTCATCGGCATGCTTGCCGCCGAAGGCCCGCGCCACGAGTTCCCCCCGCGAAACATCACCGGGCCAGGCTTCGGCGAGCGTCCGCGCCAAGGCGAACAGCACAGGCCGGCTCGCCAGCGAAACCGTGGTCCGCCCAACGCGCACGGCGTAGCGGAAAGCATCGACGACCAGCGCCGGCGATCCCTGCAATGCCTCGACCTCTTCGAGCAGCAGCGGCTGCTCCCTGCCCTGCGCGATCAGCCGCGCCGCGGGTGTCTCCAGTGCCAGCCACGCGCTGTCGACCTCCGCGATGAGGCCGGGAATGCCGGCCTTGCGAGCGGCATGGCGCGCCCACTCCAGCGCCGCGCGCGCCGGCCTGGTCCGCAGGCGCCGCATGGCGATGCCGGCGACGGCGAGTTCGTGCGCGGCTCTTGCCGCCGGCGGCAGCGGCGCCGGGTCGAGCCCGGCGAGCACCTGCTCGGCCTCGTCGAGGCGGCCGATCAAGAGCAGGCGCCGTACCTTGAGGTGACCGGCATGCGCTGCGTTCAACCGGTCGCCATGCTTTTCCAGCGCCGTGCGGGCCGCGTCGAGCGCCTTGGCCGGCCAGCCCAAATCGCGCGAAACCAGCGCGATCTCGGCCTCGGCGACGACGCATCTGGCGCGCGCCACCGCCTCTTTCGGACTGAAGGCACGCGCGGCCCGCCGCAACAAGAGCTTGGCGCGATCGAAGTCGCCGAGCTGCGCCATGGCAATGCCGCGCAGCGCCAGCGCCGGCGCATCCTCGCGCAGGGCAACGCGGTCGAGCGCGCCGAGCGGATCGCCGGCCGCCAGCGCCAGCGCTGCCGCGGTGATCAGCGAGTCCATTCAAATCCCGTCACACTTGTAACTCCCATCTCGGCGCAGCGCCGCCCTAACTTACGTCAGTACCGTCAACCAGCAAGACGTGCCGGCAATGACGGCAGCATGGGAGAACCAGAAAATGCCTGCCTCCACCAACCTCGACCTCGACGCGGCCAATGATACGGCCAAGCGCGCCGCACGCCACCCCTGCTGCGCCGGGCCGGATCTTTCGGATTTCGCCGCGCCTACGGCTCCCCCACACGTCCAGGCAACACCACACCGCAACGACGCCACGACCGGCAAAGGAGAAGACCAATGACCATGACCATGAACACCCCACCGATCGTCTCACAGCAGGATTGGAACGCCGCGCACGAAAAGATGCTGGTGAAGGAGAAGGCGACGATGCGCGCCAGGGACGCGCTGTCGGCCGAACGCCGGCGCATGCCGTGGACGGAAGTGGACAAGGCCTATGTCTTCGAGGGCCCTGACGGCAAGGTGAGCCTGCTCGACCTGTTCGAAGGCCGCCGCCAGCTCATCGTCTACCGCGCCTTCTTCGAGCCCGGCGTCTATGGCTGGCCCGATCATGCCTGCCGCGGCTGCTCGCTCGGCGCCGACCAGGTCGGCCACCTCGCCCATCTCAACGCCCGCGACACCACCCTCGCCTACGCCTCTCGCGCCCCGCAGGAAGACATCGAGCGGCTGAAGACACGGATGGGTTGGGAGATGCCCTGGTATACGATCACCGATAGCTTCGACAAGGACTTCGGCGTCGACGAATGGCACGGCCACAACGTGTTCATCCATGACGGGAACCGCATCTTCCGCACCTATTTCATCAACAACCGCGGCGACGAGGCTTTGGGCACCGTCTGGAGCTATCTCGACATCACGCCGCTCGGCCGCCAGGAGGTGTGGGAAGACTCGCCCGAAGGCTACCCGCAGACGCCACTCTACAGCTGGTGGAACTGGCACGACAATTACGATGCCGGAGCCGACAAGAAATGGGCCGAAGTGTCAGCTGCCGGCGAGGCCGCGTTCCGCGACAAGGGCAACCAGTAAGCTGGCGCAAGTCCGTCCAGCCTGGGTTCCTCTTCCCGCCTCCGGCAGGGCCGAGGACCCCAGGTCATGACGGGCCGCAACCATCAAGGGAATAAGATCATGAGCGATATCCCTTCCGGCATCGGCAGCGTGACCCCCGAAAATGTCGTCCCCCATGGCATAGCCGACTGGCTATGCCTCGCCGCGGCGCCGACCTTTGCGGTGATGGCGCTGCTTTCCCGTCTTCACGGCGGCGACGGGACCATGCTGTGCATGGGCGCCTCGCCGCTGGCCGGCTCGATCCTGACCGGCATGCCGGCCATGTATCTGCTGATGAGCGCTTTCCATCTGGCGCCGTGGCTGAGGGTGATGTCCCGCCGCTAGGCGCTGAGAAGGCATGGCTCTGCCCGACTCCGGCGCCCGACCTCACGTCGCGATGTCATTGACCGGCAGCAATGGCTTGGGAAGATCGCTCTCGCCGAGCCCGGCGCGCATCTCGATCTCGATGTCGCGGCAGATTTGCGAGATCGGCACGTCGTTGGCGTTGCCCTCGAAAGGGTTGGCGCTGCTCTCGCCGACCTGGTCGAGGGACATGTAGGCCCAGCCCAGCAGCGTGCTGAACGGGATCGTCAGCCAGATGCCGATCGAGCCGAGCATGCCCCCCAGCTTGCCCATGTCGGCGAACACCGGAACCACGCCGAACGGCAGCAGCGTGCAGAAGATCATGACGAACATGGAACTGACGATGGCGTATTGCCGGGGATAGGGATTGTTCTTGATGCGGTCGCAGCGCGCCTGCTGGTCGTGGAAGTCGCGGATCAGCTTCGTCAGTTCGCCATGGATCTGCGGCGGGACCTTGGCGTCCTTGAACAGTGCATTGACCTGGACGGACTGCAATTCGAGCAGGGCTATCGCCGGACGAGGCGATTTCAGGACATCCGCGGTCTGGTCGCCCAGCAGCGGGCGTAATTCGTCGGCGATCGAACCCTTGTCCTCCTGAATGTGGTAACGCCGTCGGTATTCGATATTGGCGGCGTTCCCCATGGATTCCCACGGCATCGGCCGCCGCAGCGCGTATCGCAGCGCCGTCATCCAGGCGATATGGCGGTAGATGAGCTGCCTGGCCGTCGGCGTATCGAGGAAATCCCGACAGAAATTCGACCATACGCGGCTGCTGGCCGTGATCTGCGTGAAGGCCTGCAGCGCCTCACTGCTGCGGGTGAACACCTGCGAGTTCTTGAAGCCGGCGACCAGCGACACCGTGGTGCCGAGCACCAGCACCACCGACCATGGCACGGAGAACCCGGCAATGCCCGGAAAGCGGTAGGCAGCCACGGCCAGCCCACTCACCACCACCATGTAGAGGACGCTGCGCCGTGACCACAGTGCGAAATCGATCACCTTGTAGGAACGGCCTACATACATTGAAATGCCCCTCAATCACGAACGGGCGGCAATCGGACCACCGGTAGCCTGACGCCTATCATATCGTTTGCACAGGGCGAAGAGCCGTCGACCGCGGTGTGCGCAGGACGCCGCCATGGGCACAGGATCTCGCCCGCGCCCGTGATCGTTCCCCCTATTTAAATTGCACTTCGGCTTGGCGAGTTGCAGGCGTCCGCCAGTTCCGCCCGGCGAGTGGTTGTGGAAGACCGTCTTGAAGGATTCCAGCAGCACCGGACTGCACCGTCGGCAAGGCCTGGACTCCGATCGACGCCGGCGTGGGTTCACCAATAAGCGACTTCATCATGGCAAGCGCCTCGGCGACGCCCTTGTCATCGGGACGCCACGAGCCGGTAGCCTTTGGCGATCTCGATTGCCGAGCGCAGGCCGAGATCGACCGTGGTATCGGAATGTCGATGCCTTGCGCGCACATCGAGGACAGCGTGTCGAGCGCCAGCTGGTCTCATGCCACCTTCTCGTAGCGGGCGCGGCTCAGGCTGACCAGGCAGGCGATGGCCGCGCAGATGCCGGCCAGGACCAGCGCGAGGCTGGGTGCGCCTGTCAGCGGCACGGTCGCGAAAATGATCGACATCGAAATGGCGCCAAGCGTTTGTCCCAACAGCCGTGCCGTGCCCTGCATGGCTCCCGCCGCACCGCTGCGCGCCTTGGGTGCGGAGAGAAGCAGGATGCGATTGTTCGGCGTCTGGAAAAGACCAAAACCCGTGCCCGCGACGACGGTTCCGACCAGGAAGGCAATCGCCCTTGGACCGGGCGGTGTCAGGCCCGCGATCAGAAGGCCGATCGCCAGCAACCCGCCGCCGGCGGCGCACAGCCACGCTGTCTTGAAACGATCGGCCAGCCGCCCCGAAATCGGAGCGATGATGATCGTCGCGATGGGCCATGGCATCATGTAGAGGCCCGCCTGGACCGGGCTCATGTGCAAGGTGTGCTGCAGGTAGAATGGCAGCGCGACGTAGCTGAGCATCTGCCCGGTGAAGCACGAGATCGAAGCGATGACGGCTACCCGGAAGGCTGGATCGGCCAAGAGGTCGGTCGGCACGATCGGTGCGGCACTCCTGCGTTCGAGAGACAACAAGATGACGAGGCACAGGACGGAACAACCGATCAGGATCGACCCGCTGACCGGCGCACCGGCGATGCGGTCGGCGCCCGTGAAGAACAGGATGAACATCAGTGTGTTGGCCAGCAATGCCACGAGGTTGAGGTGACGCTTCACGCCATCCAGATGCGCAAGCAACCCGCCAGACAACAGGACGATGATGCCGATCGGGATGTTGACGGCGAACAGCCACGGCCAGCTGGAAACGGAGAGGATCGCGCCGGCGACACCAGGGCCGGCGGCCGCGGAAATCGCGATCGTCATCGCGTTGAAGCCGATGACGGTTCCGAGCAGCCGCTGCGGCACCGAAACGCGCAGGTTCATCGGCCCGGTCGCCATGATGGCGCCCGCCCCCAGTCCCTGGATGGACCGGGCAGCCACAAGAACAGGCAGGCTGCCGGCGAAGGCGCAGGCCGCGGAAGCCACCGTGAACAGCGCGACACCCAGAAGAAAGACACGCCGGGGGCCGTGGATCTCGCCCAGCGCGCCGCAAGGCAAAAGAGCCACAAGCACCGCAAGCTGGTAGCTCGACACCACCCACACGGTGCTGCTGGCACTGGCATTGAGCGACGCCGCGATGGATGGCAGCGCGACATTGGCGATGGCGCCGTCCAGCACGACGAGCACCAGCGTCATCAGCAGGACGCCGATGGCCAGGTAGCGGCGTGGCGACGGCAGGCCGTCATGGGCGGGAGTGATCGTTGCGGCTATGGACATCGGAGGCTCCGCTTCGTGGATTGTCGCCGCATCGATACCGCTCACCCCATTATTGCACCAGACGCAACGGAGTAAATTGACCGTTGCGTCAAACGCCTCATCCCGTTAGGCTCTCTCATGCTCGATCTCGACCTGAACCTTCTGGTGGCGCTTGACGCCTTGCTGCGGGAGCGCAGCGTCTCGGGCGCCGCCAAGAAACTTGGCCTCAGCACGTCCGCGATGAGCCGCACACTGTCGAGATTGCGGCTGGCGCTGGGCGATCCCATCCTGGTGTCGGCGGGACGCGCCATGGTGGCGACGCCTCATGCCGAAGCGATTGCCGAACAGGTGCACACGCTGACGTCGGAGGTCCGGTCCGTGCTCAGCCCCTCGCCGGAGATCGACATCAGCCAGGTGCGGCGCGATTTCACCATCCGGGCCAATGAAGCCTTCGTGCTGCTCTACGCCGCGCGTCTCCATGCCCTTGTCACCAGTGCCGCGCCCGGCATAAGGCTGCGCTTCGCGCCCCGGCCGGACAAGCGCATCGAACTGCTGAGAGAAGCCACGATCGACCTCGATATTGGCGTGCTTTCGGGTGATGGTGCCGAATTGCGTGGTCAGGCGTTGTTCGATGACCGTTTTGTCGGTGTGGCGAGAACGGGGCATCCGCTTCTGGAGACCGAAATAACCGCTGAGCGTTACGCCGCGTGCCGGCACGTGGTCTCATCCCGGCGAGGCCATTTCATCGAACCGATCGATGAAGCACTCGCCGAACTCGGCCTTTCGCGAAATGTCGATCTGGTGGTGCCGAGCTATCCGGCGGTCGTCGCGGTCGCAGCCGCATCCGATCTCGTTGGACTGGTGCCGCGCTCGTACCATCTGGGTGCGACAGGCCGTACCCAGATGTTTGATCTGCCGGTGGCAATCCCAGGCTTCACCATCACCCAGGCATGGCACCCCCGCATGGATGCCGATCCCGTGCATCGCTGGCTGCGATCGTTGATCTTCAAGGAGTTTCCGAGCGCGGTTCGCCGGCTCGAGCAGCCGGCGACGGCAGGAAGTCTGGTGGCCGATCGACGGCGGGCCGACTGATCCTGTTCCTGGACCCGGAGCAGTCGCCGAGCTGCCATGCCGGAGCCAAATTCAGCCGCCCCCAAACACGATCGCACGATCAGCGTTTGTCATCGCTCGCCTCATGCCGGGGCAAGCGGCGTTCGCCCTCTCATCCAGCCTTCCTCGCCCCGAACCGCAACCCGTCCATCAGGAGCTTGACCAGGCGGCGCGAGCGGTCGCGCCATTCGGGCGTGTCGGGCGCCGAGTAGATGCCGCCGAGCGCATGCAGCACGTCGGAGGCATCGACATCGCCGCGGATGGTGCCGTCGGCCACCGCCGCCTCGACCAGTTGCCGCAGCGCCTGCGACACCCGTCCCGACGTGTCGGAAAACAGCGTCGAATTGGTGGTGAACAGGATGCGCAGGCTGGTCGCCAGGCCGCGCTTGGTGGCGATGTAGTCGACGAAGCGGCGCATCCATTCTTCCAGCGCCACATCGGAGGGATATCTTGCAGCGAGCTCGCCGGCCGCCGCGCACAACCCCTCCGCTTCGCGGCGGTAGACCACCTCGACCAAGTGCTCGCGTGTCGGAAAATGCCGGTAGAGCGTGCCGATGCCGACGCCGGCGCGCCGAGCGATCTCCTCCAGCGAGCCGTCGATGCCGCGCTCGGCAAAGACCGCAGCCGCCACCTCGACCAGCCGGTCGCGATTGCGCCGTGCATCGGCACGCAACGGCTTGTCGGCGGCGGCGGTTTTTTGGTCAGCGGTTGTGACGGGCGCAAAAGCCAATTTTTTTCTCCACCAGGGATATGGGGGCTTGAACCACGCCTGGCCAGCCCCCACGTAAATAAACGGAGGCACCTCCGCTTTTAGTGGAGAACCCTCATCATATAATCAGGGGAACCGGTATGTCACGTCTTTCCAAGCCGCAACCCGCCACTTTCCCAACCCGCGGGAGATTGGCCGTTGCCTGACCTTGCCCTTGCCCTTCCCCGCCCCTACCCCAATTCATTCCCCTCAGCGTCAAGCAACTGGAGCCAGACGCCCATGACCAGCCTTCCCATCTCGCTTACCGTCAACGGACATCGACACGAACTGAAGGTCGACCCACGCGTCACCTTGCTTGACCTGCTGCGCGAGCGGCTTGAGTTCACCGGCACGAAAAAGGGCTGCGACCGCGGCCAGTGTGGCGCCTGCACGGTGCTGGTCGACGGCAAGCGCATAAACTCCTGCCTGGCGCTGGCGGTCAGCCATGACGGCGCCGAAGTGCTGACCATCGAAGGTATCGCTCACGGTGAAGAACTGCACCCTGTGCAGGCCGCCTTCATCGCCCATGACGGTTTCCAGTGCGGTTTCTGCACGCCCGGGCAGATCATGAGCACGCTCGGCCTGATCGCCGAAGGACAGGCTGGCGACGATCCCGAGCGCATCCGCGAGGGGCTGAGCGGCAACATCTGCCGCTGCGCGGCCTACGGCGGCATCGTCGAGGCCGTCCTGGAAGCCCAGAAAAACATGGAAGCCCAGAAAAACATGGCCGACACCGCCACCACCGAGGCACGCAGGAGGACCGCGACATGAGAGACTTCGATTTCATCAGGCCGGCCACCGTCTCCGACGCCATAGCGGCGGCGGCCGAACCGGGTTCGGCCTATCTCGCCGGCGGCACCAATCTGCTCGATCTGATGAAGGGCGGCATCACCAGCCCCGAACGGATCGTCGACATTACCCGCCTGCCGGAACTCAATCGCATCGAAACGCTCGATGATGGCGGCCTGCGCATCGGCGCGCTGGTCCGCAATGCCGATCTCGCACATGATGCGGCCTTCGCCAGAGCCTATCCGGCGGTGGCCGAAGCGCTGCTTTCGGGCGCCTCTGCGCAGCTTCGCAACGCCGCCACTGTCGGCGGCAATCTGTTGCAGCGCACGCGGTGCAGTTACTTCTACGACACCGCCAGCGCCTGCAACAGGCGCGAACCCGGTTCCGGCTGCTCGGCGCTTGGCGGCGAGAACCGCCTGCATGCGGTGCTTGGCTGGAGCGATGCCTGCATCGCCACCCATCCCTCCGATTTCTGTGTGCCGCTGGTGGCGCTGGACGCCGTCGTCGAGATCGAGGGCAAGGGAGGCCGGCGCCACGTGACCTTGGAGGAATTCCACCGGCTTCCGGGCGACACGCCGCAGCGGGAAACCGTGCTGCAGCCGGGCGACCTGATCGTTGCGGTGCGCCTGCCGGCGGAAGCAGCGTCCTTCGCCCCCCACGCCCGCTACCTGAAGCTTCGCGAACGCACCTCCTACGCCTTCGCCGTCGTTTCGGCTGCCGCGGCCCTGACGGTCGCCGACGGCAAGATCCGCGCCGCGCGGCTGGCGCTCGGCGGTGTCGCGGCCAAGCCATGGCGGGCGCGCTCGGCGGAAGCGGTGCTGCTCGGCGCCGATGCCAATGAAGCGAGCTTCGTTCGGGCCGCGGATGCGGCTCTGGTCGACGCCAGCCCCTCCGGCGACAATGCGTTCAAGATCGAGCTTGCCCGCCGCATTGTCGTCAGGGCGCTGATGTCCGCACAGGCGGGAACGCCCGCTCTGATGCCCGCTTTGCCTGCTTCCCCTTTTTCCTCCCTTCCCGGAGTGCGTCATGACGCTTGAACTCGGCCTCAACCAACAGCCTGCCCATACGCGCCAGGGCTCCAGCATCGGCCAGCCGCTGACGCGTC
Organism: Mesorhizobium sp. B2-5-7; assembly: GCF_006440875.1. Taxonomy (NCBI): domain Bacteria; kingdom Pseudomonadati; phylum Pseudomonadota; class Alphaproteobacteria; order Hyphomicrobiales; family Phyllobacteriaceae; genus Mesorhizobium; species Mesorhizobium sp. B2-5-7. Next base: position 125,597 of record NZ_VFUO01000004.1, read on the forward strand.
GCGACGGATTTTTGAAAGTCACCGGGGCCGCGCGCTTTGCCGCCGATAACAATCCGCCCGGCATGCTCTATGCCGTGCTTGCCGTCTCCAGCATCGCACGCGGCCGGGTTGTCTCGCTGGATGTCGAGGCGGCCAAGGCGCATGCGGGCGTGGTCGAGGTGATGACGCCACTGAACCGGCCGGCGCTCGCCGTCGATCCGGATGCCAAGGACCATCCCTTCATGTTCCGGCTCGACCTGCTGCAGAACGATGGGGTTCGCTACCCCAACCAGAGCATTGCCGTGGTAATCGCGCGGACGCTGGAAGCGGCGACCGAAGGGGCGGCACTGTTGTCGCCTCGCTATGAGGAGTTGCCGGCGCGCGTTGGTCTGGACGGCGCCAAAAGCTTCGTGCCGCGCGGCGTCGGCGTCGGCAATCCGGCTGTGCAGGAGAAGGGCGATGTCGAGGCCGGCCTCAAATCGGCAAGGACGCGGATCGAGGCGACCTACGAGACGCCGGCCCAGTACCACAACGCCATGGAGCCCCACGCGATCGTCGCTGCCTGGGATGGCGACCGGCTGTCGATCGACACGCCGAGCCAGGGCCTGGCCATGGCGCAGGGCCGCATCGCCGGCCTGTTCGGCATCGCGCCGCAAAACGTCCATATCCGCAGCCCATTCCTGGGCGGCGGCTTCGGCTCCAAGGGCATGATTTCCGGACCGCAAGTGCTCGGCATCCTGGCGGCGCGTCTCGTCGGCCGCCCGGTCAAGCTGGTGCTCCGGCGCGAGCAGATGTACGGCCCGGTCGGTCACCGCGCCCCGACCCGCCAGACATTGCGCATGGGCATGGATGGCGAAGGGCTGCTGACCGCGATCTCCCATCACGCCAGGACCACGTCGAGCACGTTCGACGATTTCTTCGAACCGGCGGCGGACGCCTCGCACACGCTCTATGCCAGTCCGGCCATCGCCACCTCGCACGATGCCGTGCGGCTCGACACCGGCACGCCGCTGTTCATGCGGGCGCCAGGCGAGGCCACCGGATCGATCGCGCTTGAGAGCGCCATCGACGAGGCGGCCCATGCCTGCGGCATGGACCCGCTGGAATTCCGGCTCAGGAATTACGCCGAGGTCGAACCGATGACCGGCAAGCCGTTCTCCTCCAAGGCGCTGCGCGAATGTTACGAACAGGCCGCCCAGGCGTTCGGCTGGGCGAGCCGCCCGCTGCAGCCGCGGCGGATGCGCGACGCCGACGGTTTCCTCACCGGCTGGGGCATGGGCACGGCGACGTTCCCGGCACTCATGTTCCAGGCAGAGGCACGCGCGGTGCTGAGGGCCGACGGCACCGGCTTGATGGAGACCGGCGCCCAGGACATGGGCCAAGGCGCCTGGACGGCTTTTGCCCAGATTGCAGCAGACGGGCTGGGGCTCGACATCGACCAGGTCGATTTCAGGGCCGGCAGTTCCGACCTGCCCAATGCGGGCATCGCCGGCGGTTCGGGTCACACGGCGACGGCCGGCATGGCCATCCACAATGCGGGTGCGGCCGTCATCGCCAACCTTGCCGGTCTCGCCACCGGCGACGAAGCCTCGCCGCTGTTCGGCGCCGGCAATGAAGGCGTTGTTGCACGCGGCGGACGCCTTTACCGGCGCGATGACGAAAGCCGCGGCGAAAGCTATACCGAGATCCTCGTCCGCGCGGGCCTGACCGAAATCGAGGGCCGGGGCAAAGGCGCTCCGGACCCGGCCTCCCAGGAGACGTACGCCAAGCACGCGCATGGGGCCGTCTTCGCCGAGGTGAAGGTCGACCCGGATCTCGGCCAGATCCGCGTCACCCGGCTGGTCGGCGCATTCGCCGCCGGACGGGTCATCAATCCGCGGCTGGTGCGCAGCCAGTATTATGGCGGGATGATCTGGGGCGTTTCCTTCGCGCTGCATGAGGAAGCCGTCACGGACCGGCGTTCCGGCCGCATTCAGAATGCCAACCTGGCGGACTATCATGTCCCGGTGAATGCCGACGTGCCCTCGGTCGAGGCGCTGCTGGTTCACGAGGACGACCCTTACGTGAACGCCCTCGGCATCAAGGGCGTTGGCGAAATCGGCATCACCGGCACTGCCGGCGCCATCGCCAATGCGGTCTGGCACGCGACCGGCGTGCGCCCACGGCGCTTTCCGATCCGGATCGAGGACCTGCTGGGGTGACGAGCGGTCCGCCCGAAACGACAGGCCTGCGCCAGAGCATGATGCCGAAAAGTGGGAACCGGTTTTCGGACGACATCATGCTCTATCTCTTTGATTTAGACGCGGATTCAGATTTCAGGTCGAACGGACCTGAAATCATCCGGCTCTAGGGCAGGCAAGCGGTCGGTTGGAGCGCCCTGCCCAGTTTCAATTCATTCCCCCAGCGTCAAGCAACTGGAGCCAGACGCCCATGACGAGCAAGACCACGATTCCCGTCCATCTCGATATCAACGGCCAGCATCACACGCTGGAACTCGAGCCGCGTGTCACGCTGCTCGACGCCTTGCGTGACAGGCTCGGCCTGACCGGCACCAAGAAGGGCTGCGACCACGGCCAGTGCGGCGCCTGCACCGTCCATGTCGACGGCGAGCGCGTGCTGGCCTGCCTGACGCTGGCCGCACAGGCCGAGGGCCGCGCCATCACCACCATAGAGGGGCTTGCACGGGAGGGCGAACTGCATCCCGTGCAGGCTGCTTTCCTCGAGCAGGACGCCTTCCAGTGCGGCTACTGCACGCCAGGCCAGATCATGTCGGCGGTGGCCTGCATCCGCGAGGGCCATGCCGGCTCGGACGAGGAAATCCGCGAATACATGGCCGGCAATCTCTGCCGCTGCGGCGCCTATCCGCACATTGTCGCCGCCGTGCGCCAGGCGGCGCTGGAGGCCGCGTCATGAGGGATTTTTCCTATTTTCGCGCCACCTCGGCTGATGCCGCCCGCCAGGCGGCCGCGCTCCCCGGCGCCATGCTTCTGGCAGGCGGCACCACGCTGATCGACCTCGCCAAATGCGGTGTCGCCGAGCCCGACACGCTGGTCGATATCACCCATCTCGAGGGGTTCGACCAGATCGAGATCGACGAGCGCGGCGCCGTCATCGGCGCGCTCGCCAGGATGGGCCATGTCGCCGACCATGACGACATCAAGAGCCGCTTCCCCGCCATCTCCGAAGCGCTCTGGCAGGCAGCCTCGGCGCAGATCCGCAACATGGCGACGATCGGCGGCAATCTGATGCAGCGCACGCGCTGCCCCTATTTCCGCGATCCCTCGAACTTTGCCGCCTGCAACAAGCGCGAACCAGGCAGCGGCTGTTCGGCGATCGGCGGCGTTACCAGGGGCCATGCCGTGCTTGGCACCAGCGAGGCTTGCATCGCCATGTATCCCGGCGACCTCGCCACCGCGCTCGTCGCCTTCGACGCAACGGTCCATCTCGGCGAACGGCGCGTGCCGGTGGAGGACTTTTTCCTGCTGCCAGGCACGACGCCCGACAGGGAACACGCGATCGGACCGGGCGAGATGATCACCGCCATCGAAATCCCTTCTTCCGCCGTCGCCAGCCGTTCGACCTATCTGAAGATCCGCGACCGGCAGTCCTATGAGTTCGCCGCGGCCAGTGCCGCTGTCGGGCTCGAACTGGAGGCCGACGGGCGCACCATCCGCGACCTGCGCGTGGCGCTCGGTGGCGTCGCGACCAAACCCTGGCGGGCGCGAGCCGTGGAAGCCGCGCTGAAAGGCAAGGTGCTGGAGCCGGACGCTGTTCGCACGGCCAGCCTGCTCGCCGTCGAAGGCGCCGTCGACCATGGCGCCAACCGCTACAAGATCGAACTCGCGCCGCGCGTCGTCGCACGCGCCATCCTCAAATTGGGAGAAGCGGCATGACTGTTCACATCGCAAGCACTGTTTACGTCGGAAGACATGGCGACGCGTCCGACGGCGCGCAGGTGGAGGCCGTCGGCGGCCGGCTGTCGCGCGTCGACGGCCCGGCCAAGATCACGGGTGCGGCGAAATACGCCGTCGAGCAGCAGCTCGAAGGGCTCGCCTATGCCGTGCTGGTCGAAAGCACCATCGCATCCGGCAAGGTGCGCGCCATCCAGACGGCGGAGGCCGAGACTGCGCCGGGCGTCCTCAAGGTGTTGACACCAGACACGATCATCAGCCTGAAAACCGCCTCGGACTGGTTCGGCACGCCACCGCCGGACAAACCCTATTGTCCGCTGGCGCACGACGTCACCTTCTCGGGCCAGCACGTCGCCGCCGTCATCGCCGAGACCTTCGAGCAGGCCGTGGCCGCCGCGACGATGGTCAAGGTCAGCTATGATGAGGCTTCGGCCATCGTCGACCTCAGCGACGGCAAGGCCGGCGACGGCATCCCGGTCGACGCCATGACCAAGGAATGGGGCGACGCGGCCGCCGCCTTCGCCTCCGCCCCGGTGCGCATCTGCGCCGCTTACAACACACCGCGCGAATACCAGGCGCCGATGGAACCGCATGGCCTGATCGCTCGCTGGGAGGGTGACCATCTCACCGTGTGGGAGCCGAGCCAATGGCTGGACGGCATGGCGCGCACCTATGCCGAATGGTTCGGCGTGCCGTTCGAGAATGTGCGGCTGGTGTCGCCCTATGTCGGCGGCGGCTTCGGCTCCAAGGCGCTGGCGCTCAGCCATGGCGCGATCGCCGCAAGTGCCGCGAAAATGCTCGGCCGGCCGGTGCGGCTGGTCATGACGCGGCCGCAGACCTTCACCGGCTATGGCGGCCGCGCCGCGACGCGGCAGACGGTGACGATCGGCGCCGACCATGACGGAAGAATCCAGTCGATCGTGCATCGCGGCGTCAACGAAACCTCCATCGACGGCATGTGGGTCGAGCCGCTGGGCTCGGTCACCTCGATCATGTACGCGACGCCGAACTTCTCCTCGAAACAGAATGTCGTGCGGGTGAATTCGGTTGTGCCGGGCGCCATGCGCGCACCGGGTGAAAACCCGTCGGCCTTCGGCATCGAAAGTGCCATCGACGAGCTCGCCTACGAGGTCGGCATCGATCCGCTGGAAATCCGGCTGCGCAACTACGCCGAACAGGATCCGCACGCGAAAAAAGCCTGGTCGACCAGGCAGTTGCGCGAGGCTTTTGCAGCGGGTGCCGAACGCTTCGGCTGGGCCAGGCGCACGCCTGAGCCACGCTCGATGCGCGACGGCAACCATCTGGTCGGCTGGGGCGTGGCCGCCGGCACCTATCCGGTGCGGCGCGCCTATGGCGAGGCGATCGTGCGCATCCTGGCCGACGGCTCGGTCGAGGTCGAAAGCTCCTCCATCGACATGGGCCAGGGCACCTACACCATCCTGGCGCAGACGGCCGCCGAAACGGTCGGCGTTGCGGCCGACGACGTGGTGGTGAAGCTCGGCGATTCGCGCTTCCCCCGCGCCGGCGTCGCCGGCGGCTCCCGGCTGGCCGGCGTGATGACGGGCGCCGTCCACAAGGCCGCGACCTCGGCGCTCGACCAGCTGGTCGGCCTGGCGATCAGCGATCCGCGCTCGCCCTTCCATGCGCTGCAGGCCAACACGCTGGTCGTCGTCAATGGCCGCATCACCGCGCCGCGGGGCGACGGCCCCGACGTCTCGATCGCCGAACTGCTCAAAAGCGTTGGCCGCGACCGCATCGAGGCGACGGGCGACACCATGCCGGCCAATTCGAGCGTCGAGGATCGCTACAAGAACTACACCACCATCGCCATGGCGCTGCCACACACGGAGGGTGACTATTCGCGCCATTCCTGGTGCGCGCATTTCGTCGAGGTGCGCGTCGACGAGGATTTCGGCACGGTGCGTGTGTCGCGCGTCGTGTCGGCGCTGGATTCGGGCCGCCTCTACAATCCGAAACTCGCCGAGAGCCAGTGGAAGGGCGGCATCATCATGGGCATCGGCCAGGCGCTGCTCGAAGAAGGCATCGTCGATCGCCGCCACGGCCGCATCGTCAACAACAACCTCGCCGACTATCTCATCCCGACCAATGCCGACATCCCCGACATCGAGGTGATCTCGGTGGGGATTCCCGACCCGCACTCCTCGGTGCTCGGCGGCAAGGGCGTCGGCGAGCTGGCGATCGTCGGCATGGCGCCGGCCATTGCCAACGCGGTGTTCCATGCCACAGGCAAGCGCGTGCGGGATCTGCCGATCACGCTGGAGAAGCTGATCTGACGGTGAGGCTGCCAATCTTCCCCCTCGTGGGGGAGATTGGATGTCGCGGCGGTTCCGCCAATTTTCAACATTGAAAAAAAAGCGCCTGCGCCGATCACCACTCCAGCCCGAACACCAGCTTGCCGAAGTGCAGGCCGCCGGCGGCCATGTGGGCGTAGGCTTCGGCCGCTTCGTCGGGCGAAAACACCTTGTCGACCACCGGCTCGATCCGGGCCGCGCCGACGGCGCGGGCGGCGTCGCTGAGATCGGACACCGATCCGGTGTTGTTGCCGACCACCTTCAGCGCCTTGATGATGATCGGCAGCAGATTGATCGTGGCTTCGGCACCGGTGACGAAGCCGATGGTGAACAGCGTACCGCCGGGCGCGGTGGCGTTGACGGCGCGGGCGAAGGTGGCACTGCCCCCGGTCTCGACGACAAGGTCGGCGCCGAGGCCGCCGGTCAGCTCCAGCACCTTGCCATCCCACTCGGGCGTCGCGCGGTAGTTGATGAGATGATCGGCGCCGAGCGCCTTCGCCCGCTCCAGCTTTTCGTCCGACGACGAGGTGATGATGACGGTCGCGCCGGCGGCTTTGGCGAGCTGCAGGGTGAAGATGGAGACGCCGCCAGTGCCAAGCAGCACGACGACCGAGCCCGGCCCGACATCGGCGGCGCGGATGGCGTTCCAGGCGGTGGTGCCGGCGATGGGCAGCGTCGACGCCGCCTCGAAGGAAAGATGAGCCGGCACCGGCACCAGCGAATTGGCCGGCAACGCGACATATTCGGCCAGTGACCCCGGCAGCGAAATGCCGCGCATCTGCGTCATTTCGTAAGGCCGCGGCGGCCCACCGATCCAGCGCGGCTTGGCATGGGCGATGACGCGATCGCCGATGGCGAATTTCGCAACGTCCTCGCCCAGCGCGACGATCTCGCCGGCGCCGTCGGCTACGGGGATGAGCGGAAAGCTCGGTCCGGGATAATTGCCGCTTGCCACCGCCACATCGACGAAATTGAGGCTCGCCGCACGCTGGCGGATCAGCACCTCTCCGCGCTGCGGTTCGGGGGTTGCAACGGTGGCGGCGCGGAAGGCGTCCAGCCTGGGCTGGCTGAGTTCGATGGCTTTCATGGTTTCACTCCGGTGGACGATTGGTGGTTGAGTGAACCTATTTGCTGCGTTATCTCTGGATAATCCTCGTTTCGCGAAATTGAGAACTGTGAATGATGCAGCAATCTCACGAACCCGCTGCCCTTGCCGAGATGGCTGCGTTCGCGGCCATCGCCGAGGCGCGCTCCTTCACCAAAGCGGCGGCGCGGGTCGGGCGCGACGCGACCATTCTGTCGCGGCGCCTGCAATCGCTGGAAACGCGGCTGGGGGTGAGATTGCTCTCGCGCACGACGCGCAGCGTCTCGCTGACCGAAGCGGGCGCCGAATTCCTGATGCGCGTGCGCGCCATCCTTGCATCCGTCGACGAGGCCGAGGCCGTCGCGTCCGCGCATGCCGGAGGCCGCCCGCGCGGCGTGCTCAGGCTGGCGCTGCCCGGCACGTTCGGGCGCATGTGGATCGGGCCGCTGCTGCCTCAATTCCTTGCCGAATTTCCCGATGTCCGCATCGAGGCCGAATTCTCCAACCGCTTCACCGATCTGGTCGCCGAGAATTTCGACGTCGCCGTGCGGCTGGGCAGCCTGGAGGATTCGCGCCTGGTGGCACGCAAGGTGGCGACGCGACGCAGGCTGCTCTGCGCGGCTCCCTCCTATCTCGCCCGCAGGGGCACGCCGGAGACGCCGCAGGCGCTGCTCGATCATTCCTGCCTGGGCTTCTCGGGCTTCCAGACCTTTCCGGCCTGGGAGATGACCGACCGCGAGGGCCGGCGCGCGCGCGTCGAGGTTTCCGGGCCGTTGGTCAGCGACGATGCCGAGGTGCTGGTCGAGGCCGCCGTGCAGGGGCTCGGCCTGATGATGAGCACCGACTGGCTGGTCGGGCGCGAGCTTGCCGATGGACGGCTGGTGCCTGTGCTGGAGGAGTGGACCTTGGCGGATGAAGGCGCCGTCTATGTCGTCACGCCCTCGGCCAAGGGAAAAGCCGCCAAGACCCGCGCCTTCACCGACTGGATCGGCAAGCGCTTCGCGCCGGAACCGCCCTGGCGGTAAAGCCGCTGACCCGCTCGCGGTAGAGACTGCGCGCTTCAGGGCCCATGAGCCGCCAGCGGCATGCCGATGTCCGACACGAGTTTGACGAGGTCGGCTTGGCGTCTCGTGCCGGTTTTGGCAAAGATTCGGTTGAGGTGGGTCTTCAAGGTGTTTTCGCCAATGCCGAGCGCCAACGCGCTCTTGGACGCTGACAATCCGCTGCCGATCCGCAGCAGCACCCGCGCCTCCGAGGGCGTAAGATCGAACAGCGTGGTCAGAACGGCCTCCGGGAGGGGAGAAGCCGATGTCGTCGTCGATATGAACACAGCCGCGCATGCCGGCCGGAAAACCGCGCGCGCCGTTCCTTCAGTCAACGGCAACACATAGGCAACGGCGGGCGGCTGGCCTTGGGCCGAAACCGGCAGCCCTATGCCGCGCGCGCCAAGCGAGGCATCCGCGCTCGCCGTGCTGGCGATCGCGTCGAGCAGGGCGCGGGCCACCACCCGATTCTGTGCCTGGAGCAGGCCGTTCCTGGAGAGAATGGGCCCCTGCACCGAAAACATCTGTTCGGCGGCCGCATTCGCATGGAGGATTGCTCCATTGGCGTGGGTAAGCACGACAGGCACAGCCAAATGATCGAGCGCCTGACGATAAAGATCGATGGTGATGCGGCCCTGGTCGAGCAGATCGCCGATCAGCGAAGCACGGCGCAGATGCGGCGAGAGCAATGCCAGGAAATGCTGCTCTTCGATCGAGATGCCTCCCCTGCTGGCTCGCGTGGTGCAGCCCAGAAGCCCGATTCGGTCCGGCGTATGAACGAATTTGGTGATGCAAGCCTCGCGCAGTCCCTGCGGTTTGGCCCAGTTCTGAAAAAACGGCGTCAGTTGGAGTTCGCTTTCGCTCATGAGCGACAGCGTCGCAACGGGCCGGTCGACATCGCCGACGACCGCTGCCTTCAGCCCGGGAATTCCATCAAAGTCATAGTCTTCCTCGAGGGCCCGCATCTGCACGGGATCCCAGGGCGACTGAGCCGCGAAACGGCCGCTATTATGGGCGGTGCCGGCAAGCGCGATGGTGGTATAGGCCGCGTCGACAGCTTTCGTGACGCGGGTCATGACTCCGGCCCAGCCTTCCGGGTTCAAAACGCAATCGTAGATATCGCCGATAATCGAACTCAGGACTTCGCTGCTCAGCCTTTCCATCACACCTCCAGGCACGCCCCGATCTCGCCTCGGAGGAATTTGTGACATCATACTTTTGGATGACGCAAGTCGCGGCCGCTCTCGACTATGGGTTGAACTTGGTCGCTTGAACGCCGGGCCGCCACTGTTGCCGGTTATTGTCGCAATGGAAAGCATCGCGTTCGATATTTTTTAAGCCGTGGACAGTTGTCGAGGTTTCCCATTGTCGCGAAAGACGGTGCTTTCATCGGCTCGGTTGCCACCGCATCTTGATGAACGAGAACGATTTTCCCCGTGGCAAGACATCCCTGTCGCGGAAATACGGTCGGCCGAATACGACAGTCCGGAAAACCTGCACTTCGAAGCCATCGAAGCCACGGCCGTCGGTTCAGCGGTTCTCGGCCAGATGTCCGGACCCGTCAAGCATGCCACACGCAAAGCGAGCAACATCGCCAATGACGACAAGGACGGCTATCTGCTGATGATCAACAAGGCCGACACCATGCTGTCAGGGGTACATGCCGGCCGCGAATATGCCGTCGGCCGGGGAGAGGCCGTGCTTGTCACCGCATCGGAAGCTCTGAAAATGAACGGTGCCGACAGCAATGTCTGGACGAATGTGGTGGTCCCACGCGCGATCCTCCTGCGCGCCTTCCCGCAGATCGATGACAGGCTGGGGCTGAAGATCGGCGCCGACAGCGAAGCCCTCGAGCTTCTCAAACGCTATTGCCTGCTTCTTGAAAGCGGCAGCCCGCTTGCCTCCGCGGATCTGATCACGCACGCGACGGACACGATCGTGGATCTGATCGGCCTGGCGACCGGCGCAAAAGGTCGAGCTGCCGAACTGGTCGGGCTTCGGGGCCTGCGCGCTGCCAGGCTGGAGGCCGTCCTCGCAAGGATCGCCGAGGATTTTATCGACCCCGGCATCTCCGCCCAAAGTGTCGCTCTACAACTCGGCCTGTCGGTGCGCTACGTCCACGACCTCCTTCAGGAGACGGGAATGAGCTTCTCCGAACGCGTTCTCGAACTGCGTCTGCAGAGCGCCCACAGGATGCTCTCGCACAAACACAGCGACATGCGGGTCAGTGACATCGCCCTGACAAGCGGATTCAGCGACGTATCGTACTTCAACCGCTGCTTTCGTCGCCGTTTCGGCTATACGCCGACAAGCGCCAGATAAGTTTTGCAGCCTTCGCCAGCAGTCCGGTACCGCCCGTGCGAGGCCGTTCCGCAGCGGCTTGCGCCACCGATGACGCCGAACTGCCACAATGCGCGCAAAACACGCTGCTTTTCACTCCAGTCCAATTCCGGTGCGGCCCTGCCCAAGACAAGGCCGGGCTCCAATGACATGTCAGCCTCAGGGTGAAACGACTGTCATGTCAGGGGATCGAATGCCGCGGAATGCATTTGGAGGCCATAAGGCCAACGCATTGAAAAACCTGGCGCTGGCGTCGACGTCACTGGTCTGCCTTGGCCTGCCGATCCCCGCATCGGCAGCCGAGATCTGGACCGGCGCCGCCTCCACGGATTGGTTTACCGCCGGAAACTGGAACCCCGCCGCTGTTCCGACATCGAGCGACGATGTTATGCTCGATCCGGTGTTCCCGCACCCGACCGTGGTCAATGCGGCGAATGCGGCCGCTCATTATCTGTTTGTCGGCACCATTTCGAGTTACTCCGGCTCGCTGACGATCACCAATGGCGGCACCCTCTCCGACACTGCCGGCTATCTCGGCTACGCTTCGGACGCGAGCGGCACCGTGAGCGTCACTGGAGCAGGCTCCGTCTGGAGCAACAGTTCGGACCTTTTCCTTGCCTTGGGTACGAACAGCAACGGCACCTTGACGATCTCCAGCGGCGGCGCTGTGAGCGACAAAGTGGGTCATGTCGGCTACGGCGCGGGCACCGGCACCGTAACGGTGGACGGCTCGGGCTCGACATGGACCAACAGCGGAGATCTTTATATCGCCGAATTTGGCACAGGCACGCTGGACATCACCAATGGCGGCGTGGTCAGCAATGCCATGGGCACCATCGGTTGGCATGTAGGCTCCACCGGCTCGGTGACGGTCGACGGAGCGGGTTCGACCTGGACAAACTCCTCCCACCTATACGTCGGCGATCAGGGCACCGGTGCGCTGAAAATCTCAAACGGCGGCAAGGTCAGCAATCTGAGCGGTATCCTGGGCAACTTGGCGGGCTCCAGTGGCACGGCAACTGTCGACGGTGCTGGCTCGACCTGGGCGAACGCGGCCCTTGCGGTTGGGAACGCGGGCTTCGGCGCGCTGACGGTCACGAATGGCGGCGCGGTCACCAGTTCGGTGGGCTATGCCGGCTATGCCGCGGGCTCCAAGGGCCTGGTGGTGGTCGACGGCGTCGGCTCGGCCTGGACCAACACTTCGGACCTCTTCATCGGCTTCCAGGGCCAGGGTACGCTGACGGTCTCGAATGGCGGCGCGGTCAGCAACACCATCGGTATGATCGGCGCGCAGACGGGCTCGACTGGCATCGCGTTCGTCGATGGCGCCGGCTCGATCTGGACAAACAGCTCCAACCTGATTGTGGGCAATTTGGGTAACGGCGCACTGGGGATCACTCACGGCGGCGTGGTCAGCAACACCTGGGCCGCTGTCGGCGCGAAGACGGGCTCCATCGGCATGGCGTTCGTCGACGGCACCGGCTCAACCTGGGCGAATACGGGCGAACTCATTGTCGGCCAATCAGGAACCGGCACGCTCGACATCACCAATGGCGGCGCCGTTAGCAACCAGACTGGCTCTGCGGGCTACGACGTCGGGTCCATGGGCACCGTCACGGTCGATGGACCGGGTTCGAGCTGGACGAATTCCGGCGACCTGTTCCTCGGTTTCAAGGGCGCCGGCACGCTCCAGGTGGCAGATGGCGGCCATGTCCTCAACCAGGCCGCGCTCCTCGCAGTGTTTGAAACCGCAACCGCCACCGTGACGGTGGACGGGGCGGGATCCTCCTGGAGCACCGATGACAATCTTATCCTGGGAAGCGCCGGTCACGCGGCACTTTCCATCTCCAGCGGCGGTTCAGCGGATGCAGATTCCGTCTTTGTCGGCCAGGCGGCGACAGCCACCGGTGCGGTTACCGTCGACGGCGTGGGCTCGAAATGGACCAACAAGAACGGCATGTACCTTGGCGGTCTGGGAATCGGCACTCTTGCCGTCACCAATGGCGGCGTCGCATCCGGCGGCGGCACCTACATGGCGTTCGCCGCCGGTGCCACCGGCCAGGCAACCGTTGATGGCCCGGCCTCACTGTGGGAGATGCACGGCGACCTGGATATCGGGTTCGGCGGCACTGCTTCGGTGACGCTCTCCAACGGCGGCACCGCTCTGGTGGACGGCTCTACCGTGATCGCCAGCCAGGCCGGCTCTGTCGGCGCGCTTAACATCGGCGGCGCGGCGGGCTCCACGGCGGCGGGCGCCGGCGTCCTCGATTCGGCAACGTTGCAGTTCGGCTCCGGCACCGGCACGCTCAATTTCAACCATACCAGCGCGAACAATGGCTTCGCTTCGGCGATCAGCGGACTGGGAACGATCAACCAGATCGCCGGCAACACCAAGTTGACCAGTAATTCCTCCGGCTTCACCGGGACGACGAACGTTCTCGGCGGCGGCCTCTATGTCAACGGCTCGCTCGGTGGCGCGATCAACGTCACCGGCGGCCTGCTTGGCGGGTCGGGCACGGTAGGCAACGTGACCATTGCTTCGGGCGGCACCTTTGCACCGGGCAATTCGATCGGCACGATCAATGTCAGCAACACAGCCTTCTCGGCCGGTTCGACTTATGCAGTTGAAGTCGAAATCGGCGGCACATCCGATCGGATCAGCGCCACCGGTACGGTGACGATCGGCGGCGGCACGGTCGACGTCATCCCCTATCCGGATTATGCGACCGGCACGACCTATACGATCGTCACGGCGGCAGGCGGTGTCACCGGCACCTTCGACAAGGCCAGTCTCGAAGGCGGCTCGATCTTCATTGCGCCGACGCTCACCTATGACGCGAACAATGTCTATCTCAACCTGGCCAAGGCAAGCTTTGCCAGTGTAGGCCTGACGCCTAACCAGATCGCCACCGGCGGCGGCGCCGAAAGCCTTGGCGCCGGCAATCCGCTCTTCGATGCCATCTTTGCCTTGCCGAGCGAGGCAGCCGCCCAAGACGCCTTCGACCAGCTTTCCGGCGAAATCCACGCCTCGGCCAAGGGGCTGCTGATCGAGGACTCCGGCTTCATCCGCGACGCCGCCAACAGCCGCATCGCTGCCGCCTTCGGTGATGCCGGCGCGGCGGCGCTTCCGGTCATAGCCTATGGCGAGGGCGGCCCGGAAATGGTCGCCGCCGATACCGACCGCTTCGCAGTCTGGGGCCAGGCGTTCGGTTCCTGGGGCAGTACCGACAGCGACGGCAACGCCGCCGCCTTCGACCGCTCGACCGGCGGCCTGCTGGCCGGCGCCGACGCTTTGGTCGGCGGCTGGCGCGTCGGTGTTCTCGGCGGCTACAGCCATTCCTCCTTCGACGCCGACGATCGCAATTCCTCCGGCAAGAGCGACGGCTACCATCTCGGCCTCTATGGCGGCACCAATTGGGGCGCCATCGCCTTCCGCACCGGTGCGGCCTACAGCTGGAGCAGCCTCTCGACCAAGCGGTCCGTCGCCTTCACCGGTTTTGCCGATCAGCTCTCGGCCGACTATGATGCGGGCACCGCGCAGATGTTCGGCGAACTCGCCTACAAGGCCGAGACCAGCGGGGGCTTCAAGTTCGAACCCTTCGCCAACCTCGCTTATGTCAGCCTGCACACTGACGGCTTCAGCGAAACCGGCGGTGCGGCGGCCTTGACCAGCGCCGGCGCGAGCAGCAACGCCACCTTCACTACGCTCGGCTTGCGCGGCTCGACCGATTTTGCGCTTGGCGGCGTCAATGCCACCGCGCGCGGCATGCTCGGCTGGCGCCACGCTTTCGGTGACGTCACGCCGACCTCAAGTTTCGCCTTCGCCGGCGGCGACGCCTTCACCATCGCCGGCGTGCCGATCGCCAGGGACGCGGCGGTTATCGAAGCCGGCATCGACATGAAAGTGTCGCCCAATGCCACGCTCGGCCTGTCCTATTCCGGGCAGTTCGGTGGTGGCGCCGTCGACAAGGGCGCCAAGGCAAACCTCAGCGTCAAGTTCTGACGACAACAGGCCGCCGGCTCGCGCCAAATTGACGTCGCGGGCGGTCCTGGCGTCTGTCCCCTACTCCGGCGACGGCACCGGCGGTTTCGAGGTCAGCGCGGTGCCGGCGGCGGCCACGATCACGGCGGCGATGCCGGCCAGTTGCGGCGTGGTCAGGCTTTCCCGCAGGAACAGGAAACCGGCCAGCGCGCCGAGCCCCGGCTCGAGGCAGGTCAGCGTGCCATAGATGCGCGCCGGCATGCGGGTCAGCGCCACCATTTCCAGGAAGAACGGCAGCGCGCTGGAGAACAGGCCGACGAGCAACGCGCTGACCAGGATCGACGGCGCGAGCAGGCCGCTTCCCGCCTCGGCAATGCCAAAGGGCAGCACCAGCACAGCGGCGATCGCCATGCCATAGGCGGTGGTGCGGGTGCCGAGTTCCGCGCCCGCCTTCTGCGCCAGAACGATGTAGAGCGCCCAGAACCCGCCGGCCGCCAGCGCCAGCATCACGCCGATCGGGTCGAGCGGCTTTAGCGAGTGGATGAAGGGCGACAACAGCACGATGCCGGCTACCGCAAGCGCGATCCAGGCGAAGTCGCTGGCCCGCCGAGAGGTCAGGGTCGCCACAAGCAGCGGACCGGAAAACTCCAGCGCTACCGCGACGCCAAGCGGGATCCTGGCAAGTGCCGCGTAGAACAGAAGGTTGAGCGCGCACAGCGTCACCCCATAGGCGACGAGCCACGGCATGGTGGCGCGCGACGGCCGTACCTGCCAGGGCCGCAGCACCGCGATCAGCATCAGCGCGCCGATGACCAGCCTGAGCGTCGTCGTGCCTTGCGCGCCGATCACCGGAAACAGCGTCTTGGCGAAGGTGGCGCCGATCTGGATCGACACCATGGCGCCCATCAGCGCCGCGACCGGCAAGGGTGCGGCTTCGCGGCTGGCAACCGGCATTGATGTCACTTGTGCTTCATCCCTCCATGCCCCGAGGCGAAAACCTGCCCGGCAGCAATGCAATAGGATGAACCGGCCTGGCTGTCGTGAGACAGCGCGGATGCCTCGATGGGGGCACGGCCAGAGGCGGCCGATGCCGTAGGGCGATTCCGCCACCGACAGGGCATCCGGCACCGGCGCGACACCGATGGCCGCCGGCCCACGGACGCGTCGCTGGCGGCGGCCTGGTTGAGTTCGACGACGGTCCCTGCCCTGAGCAGATGCGCCGTAGTCGGTCAGCGTGGTGGGCGAAAGCGCCGTGCGCCGCGCCAGTTCGGCACGACTGCGGACCGTCGTCGCGCAGCACGCGCAGGATCGCCGCTCCAGACTGGATTTGGCAGAACGCCGAACCCGCCCTAACCAGTTGGTTTCCTGGAATTGCCCTAGGCCGCGGCGGCGGAGCGCTTGAACACGATCGTGACCCGGGTGCCTTCGTCGGCGCTGGAAGTCACGTCGAACTCAGCCTTGGCGTTCTCTGTCAGCGATTGTGCGATGAGCGCGCCGAGCTTGCCTTGCTTGGGCCAGCTCTCGCCTTCCGGCAACCCGATCCCGTCATCGGCGACGACGACGCGACAGCCATCCCCGTTCACGACGCTGTGCAGCGTGATCGTGCCGCTGTCACGCCCGCGAAATGCATGCTTGAGCGCATTGGTCAGCAATTCGTTGACCACCAGGCCGGTGGGCATGGCAACGTTGATCGAAACCGGGTAGGTGTCCACCTTCATGTCGAGGCGAATGCCCTCGACAGCATGCGAACTCATCACGGCTGACGCGATCTGGCTCAGATAGACGCCGAGATCGACCTCCTCCTTGTGCTCCTCGCCCGACAGCGTTTGATAAAGGATGGCCAAGGCGTCGACGCGGCCGGCCAGTCTTTCGAAGCGTTTCCGGTCCGGCTCGGTCGCATTGCGCGTTTCGAGGCGGATCAGGGCGGTGATCATCTGCAGATTGTTCTTCACCCGGTGCTGCAATTCCCGCAGCAGCGTGTCTTTCTCGCGGACGCGCTCCTCGATCGAGCGCGCATCTTCGGTCTCGCCATGGGCCGAGACGTCGACCAGTGCCACCAGCCGGAAGCAGGCCTTGCCGTTGTCATCCTCGATGACGTTGGAATAGACGTCGACGATCGCAGGCTTGTCCTCGGCCCGCTCGAGCCGGAACGTGCCGACGAAATCGGTCCCGTCGACCACCGCATCGGACAGCGCGCTGTCCTTCTGCTGGTGCAGGCCAATGCCGGAAAGTGCCGCCCAATGCTTCTGGGCGAGGCTGGCCGCCTTCAAGCCCGACAGTTTCTCGAACTCCGGATTGGCATAGACGACACGTTCCTGCCCGCCGAGGTCCGAAACGGCGATGGCAATCGGCACCTGGTCGAGGAACTTCTTGAACTGTTCGCTTTCCAGCGCGCTGGCAAGGTCGGGCGTTTCCAGCAACTGCTCGACCGTTTCCGCCTTATCTGAATTCGATGTCATCTCTTGCATCCAGGAATTTTCTGGACGCCACCAATATCAGCGAAGCGATGCGCGAGCTATCGCCAAAAGTGCCACTTTCACCGGCATCAGGACTAGGCCCGCGCCGGCCTGGTCCCGCGCAACGGAAGCGCCATGGTGAAATCCAGGCCGTCGCCAAGATAATTCACCTTGATGATGGCATCGCATTGCAAGCGTTCCCCAGCCTGGAACCCCTGCAGGAACCCGAACCGGTCAACTCTGGCCGGCCACCTTCGCCAGCCGCGGACCGGTCTTGCCGTCGACGATCTCGGGCCTGGCGCTGTCGACCGCGCCGTCCCAGCCGCCGCAGAGCGCCTTGTTGAGGGCGATGTAGTCGGTCGCCAGAAGGACGCGGCTCTGCAACAGCGAACCTCGGCCGAGTAGAGCGAGCGCTGGGCCTCGCGGCCACCGAGCCACGTTCAAAAACCTGTCATGTGAAGAACCCTTACTGCTGGTTGGCCGTCACCGGCGTTTCGCCCTTATCCTGCCCGGGATCTGGTTTGGCCACCCTGCCCTTGAAGATGCGCCGCACCGTGACGAACAGCAGCGGCACCAGGAACACACCGATCACGGTCGCGGCGATCATGCCGCCCATCACGCCGATGCCGACGGAGTTCTGCGCGCCCGAGCCCGCGCCGCTGGCGATCGCAAGCGGCGTGACGCCGAGGATGAAGGCCAGCGACGTCATCAGGATCGGCCGCAACCGCTGTCGCGCCGCCTCGAGCGTTGCCTCCACCAGCCCCATGCCGGCCGCCTGCCGTTCGATGGCGAACTCGACGATCAGGATGGCGTTCTTGGCGGCGAGGCCGATCGTGGTCAGCAGGCCGACCTTGAAATAGACGTCGTTGGTCTGGCCGAACAGGCTTGCCGCCAGCAGCGCGCCGAAGATGCCGATCGGTACCGACAGCATCACCGCGAACGGGATCGACCAGCTCTCATAGAGCGCGGCCAAGCACAGGAACACGACCAAGGCCGAGATCGCATAGAGCGACATCGCCTGGTTGCCCGAAAGCCGCTCCTGATGCGACAGCCCGGTCCATTCATGCGAATAGCCGGCCGGCAGTTGCGCGACGAGTTTGTCGATCTCGTCCATCGCCGCACCCGAGCTCACGCCCGCTGCCGCCGCGCCCTGAATCTCGACCGCGGCCGAACCATTATAGCGTTCGAGCCGGGGCGAACCGAATGTCCAGTGGCTGGAGGCAAAGGCCGAGAACGGCACCATGGCGCCGCTTGAATTGCGGACCTGCCATTTGTCGAGATCCTCCGGCTGCATGCGGAAATTCGCGTCCGATTGCATGTAGACCGGCTTCACCCGTCCCCGATCGATGAAGTCGTTGACGTAATCGCTGCCCCAGGCGCTGGACAACGTGTTGTTGATGTCGGCAAGGCTGACGCCCAGCGCGCTCGCCTTCTCCTGGTCGATGTCGACCGAGAATTGCGGCTGGTCCTCCTGGCCGTTGGGACGCGTGTTTGCGAGCACCTTGCTCTGCCCAGCCAAGGCCAGAAGCTGGTTGCGCGTCTGGATCAGCGCGTCATGGCCGGCGCCATTGACGTCCTGCAGGTAGAAATCGAAGCCGTTGGTGTTGCCGAAACCCTGGATGGCCGGGGGCGCCAGCGCGAAGACCTGCGCATCCCTGATCTTGGAGAACGCGCCCATGGCGCGGCCGGCGATCGCCTGCGCGGCCATTGCGGACGACTTGCGCTGGGCGAAATCCTTCAGCCGCACGAAGCCGATGCCGACATTCTGCCCGGCTCCGCCGAAGCCGAAGCCCGACGCGGTGAAGACCCCGTCGACGGCGTCCTTTTCGTCGCTGAGATAGTGGTCGGTGACTTGCTTCAGCACGCGCTCCGTGCGGTCCTGCGTGGCGCCGACCGGCAATTGCACGCTGGTGATCAGGATGCCCTGGTCCTCTTCCGGCAGGAACGAGCTCGGCAGCCGCGCAAACATCCAGCCCATGGCGACGACGATGGCGAGGAAGATGGCAAGAAATCGCCACGACCGGTTGATGATGCCATGCGAGCCGTCGCGATAGGCCGTCGTGCCGCGATCGAACATCCTGTTGAACCAGCCGAACGGACCGGTCTGCGTGGCATGGTCCTTCGGCCGCCGCAGGATCGTGGCGCACAATGCCGGCGTCAGCACCAGCGCCACCAACACGGACAGCACCATGGCCGAGACGATGGTCACCGAGAACTGCCGGTAGATGATGCCGGTCGAGCCGCCGAAGAAGGCCATCGGCACGAACACCGCTGACAGCACGGTGGCGATGCCGACCAGCGCGCCGGTGATCTCGTTCATCGATTTTCGCGTCGCCTCCTTCGGCGACAGATCTTCCTCCTGCATGACGCGTTCGACATTCTCGACCACGACGATGGCGTCGTCGACGAGCAGGCCGATGGCCAGCACCATGGCGAACATGGTCAGCGTGTTGACCGAATAGCCGAACAGCGACAGCACGCCGAACGTGCCCAGCAGCACCACCGGCACCGCGATGGTCGGGATGATCGTCGCCCGCAAATTCTGCAGGAAGATGAACATCACCAGGAACACCAGCACGATCGCCTCGGCCAGCGTCTTGACCACCTCCTCGATCGACAGCCGCACGAAGGGCGAGGTGTCGTAGGGATAGACGACCTCGACGCCTTGCGGGAAGGTCGAGCTCAGCCGGTTTATCGTCGAGCGCACCGCTTCGGCGGTGCTGATCGCGTTGGCACCGGTCGCCAGGTTGACGGCGACGCCCGCCGCCGGCTTGCCGTTGTAGTTGGCTTGCGTCGTATAGCTTTCGGCGCCGAGTTCGACGGTGGCGACGTCGTTGAGGCGGACCAGCGAGCCGTCCGTCTGGCTCTTCAGGATGATGTTGCGGAACTGTTCGGCGGTTTGCAGCCGGCTCTTGGCGGTCACCGTGGCGTTGAGCTGCTGGCCCTTGCGCGCCGGCAGACCGCCGAGCTGGCCGGCCGAAACCTGCGTGTTCTGCGCCTCGATGGCGCTCGCCACGTCGCTTGGCATCAGCGCGTATTTGGCCAGCTTGTCGGGGTCGAGCCAGATCCGCATCGCATAGCCCGAGCCGAAGAGCTGCGTCGAGCCCACGCCTTCGACGCGCTTCAGCGTGTCGTTGACGGTGGCGTCGACATAGTCGGCGAGGTCGGTCGAGTTCATCTTGCCGTCGCTGGAGACGAAGCCGATGACCATCAGGAAGCCGGTCGAGGATTTGGAGACGGTGATGCCGTTGCTCTGCACTACCTGCGGCAGTTGCGACTGCACCAGCTGCAGCTTGTTCTGCGTCTGCACCTGGGCGGTGTCGGGGTCGGCCGAACTGGTGAAGGTCAGCGTGATCGACGCAGAACCGGTCGAGGTCGACGTCGCCGTCATGTAATCGAGGTTGTCGATGCCGGTCATGCCTTGCTCGATGACCTTGGTCACCGAGTTCTCGACCGTCTGGGCGTCCGCGCCCGGATAGGTGGCGCTGATATTGACCGTGGTCGGCGCGATCTGCGGATATTGCGAGATCGGCAGCGTGGTGAGTGCGAGCAGACCGCCCAGCATGATCACGATGGCGATCACCCAGGCGAAGATCGGCCGGTTGATGAAAAATGCTGACATCGTCTCAGTTCCCGGTCGACGCGGCGGGTTGCCGGCCGGTGCTGGCCACCTTGGATGGGGCCGGCAAGGCGGAGGTCTGGCCGCGATCCTTGATCTCACCGGTCGCCTCGTCAATCGTCACTTCGACGCCGGTCGCATCGCCGCCGGGGCGCACGAGCTGCAGGCCCTCGACGACGACACGGTCACCATCGCCCACGCCGCTGTCGACCAGCCAGCTGTTGCCGACGGTGTTGCGCACGGCAAGCACGCGCGTCTCGACCTTGCCCTGCGCATTGATGACCATGGCCGTCGCCTCACCCTTCGTATTGCGGGTGACGGCGCGCTGCGGCACGAGAAAACTGTTCTGGGCAACGCCCTCCTCGACCAGCGCCCGCACATACATGCCCGGCAGAAGCAGGCGGTCGGGATTGGGAAACTCGGCCCTGAGCGCGAACGTGCCGGTGGTCTGGTCGACATTGGCGCCGGCGAATTCCAGCTTGCCGGTCTGCGCGTAGATGGTGCCGTTCTCGAGCTTCAGCTTGACGCTGACATTGGGGCCGCTGAACTTCAGCCGCCCTTCCGAGATCGCCTGGCGCAGGTTGAGCAAATTGGTGCTCGACTGCGTGACGTCGACATTGATCGGATCGAGCGAGCGGATCGTGGTCAGCACCGTCTCCTGGTTGGCGGTCACCAGCGCGCCCGGTGTCAGCGTGGACTTGTCGATGCGGCCTGCGATCGGCGCGGTGATCGAGGTGCGGTCGAGGCTGATGCGCGCGGTTTCGGCGCTCGCCTTGGCGGAAGCCACATCCGCCTGCGCCTGCGCAAGCGTGGCGGCGGCGTCATCATAATCCTGTTTGGAAACAACGTTCTGCTTCAACAGGCCGGCGTATCTGTCGAACTTGGCCTGCGCGGTAGGCACCGCCGCCGCCGCCTTCTGCTGCGCCGCGACCGCGCTGTCATAAGCCGCCTTGTAGCTCGCCGGGTCGATGAGGTAGAGCGGCTGTCCCGCCGCCACCTCGCTGCCTTCCTTGAACAGTCGTTGCTGGATGATGCCGTTCACTTGTGGACGCACCTCGGCGATCAGCGAGGCCGCCGTGCGCCCCGACAGTTCGGCTGTGATCGCCACCGATTGCGGATGCAGCGTGACGACGCCGACTTCCGGTTTGCCGACGCCGCCCATGCCTGCGGGAGCCTTGCCGCCCTCCTGTGAGCAGGCCGCCAGGAGAAGGGCTGCGGCAAGAGCCGTCCAGGACGCGAGCCGGCGAACCGGCGGGGAGGACTGGCTAGACTGCATGGACATGGCTGAATGATCTTTCGCTGGGGGTGCGGCGACCGCCTGGGCGTTGGCCAATGCAAAGCGAGGCCGAACGCCGGCGGTCGCAGGTGAGGCTTGAGGCGGACGATGTCGTGACGAGGGGTCGCGCCCACTTGCGGGCGGCGTCGAGCGGTGCTTCGAAGCGGCTCATGTCGCGCTCCTTCTTCCTGGCTGGAGCGCACCCGAGGATCGGATGGCTGGCCGCGATGCCCTCCGCGCCATTATGCCGATCAGCACCGACATGCCAAGCGCCTTGCCAGGTCTCACGCGATCTTGCGGTCATGATTTCCGTGGCCATCGGCGTGCCGCGAGATCGGCAGCGACAGGCGCCAGGCGGCGAATTCCAGCCGGATCGCGCCTTGCAGCGTGTCGACCGGCAAGGCCGGCGGCGTTGCGGCATGATCGATGCGCCGGCCGAACGAATATTTCGGGCTGGCCGATGCGATCAGCCGCAGCAGCATCAGGGCTTCCCACATTGTCGTGCCTTGTTGCATGGGGTGAATCCGGGAAGGCGCGATCCGCCATCCCGGAGAAGGAAACCCGGCCGGCCCGGGAACGGGTTGGGTACCGGGGCCGGCCGGCGCAGCCGGTCGGTTGTCAGCCGTTCCCGGGCTGGGGCGGCGGCATCGGGCCATCATTGGGCGGGCCTGCCGGACCGACTGCGTCATTCGGCGGGCCGCCCCATGGACCGGGGGGTGGTCCATGGGGGCGTTCCGCCGAAACGAGGATTTCGAGCTGTTCAGGCGTGAGCTTGGCGCGCAGCTCGGCGATCGCGTCCTTCAGCTTGGCGGCCGAAGCCGCACGCGCCGTGACGTCGTCTGCCAGCCTTTCCTGGAAGGCGAACGGATCGGGCTTGCCGGCCGGCCCTGCATCGGGGCCTTTCGCCTGCGGCCCGCCATCCGGCCCTCCAGGCCCGCCAGTGCCACCCGGACCACGGTCCGGCCGCGGTGGCGAAAGCACCGCCTGCAGCGCGCTGGTGTAGTCGCGCCAGGCGTCGAGCTGTTCGCTGCGGATGCCGACGCGTGTTTCGAGCGCGGCGAGCCGGGCGGCCAGCATGAATTCCGGCGGCGGCCCCACGCGGCGGGGGCCGAAGCCTTGCGGGCCGAAACTGTGCGGGCCAAAACCTTGCGGACCCCATCCTTGCGAAGGATGCGGCATCGAGCCATGGTCCGTTCCATCCTGCATTGCCATGGCAGGCGGCGGCCCGCCTGGCGCCGCGCCCGGGTCGGGCTGCGCCGCCAGCGCGGGGTGGATGGCGGCGGCGGAAAACAGGCCGAGCACAAGAAGTCTGCTTCGCATGACGGTATTCCTTTCATCCCTGCTTTGGACGTCAGGAGGATAGGAAGCGTGTTTGTCTGCTTCGCGTCGGCATGTTGCCGAAGGTTTCCGCAAAAGGGCAATTTGTTTCCGAATGTTGCCATCCCCCGGCCAGAAACATTGGGTTGCAATTTTCCATGCCGCTTGCACGCGCGCTCCCTATAATCAGGACAAGCCCGGGATCATGGGCAAGGGCACGATAATGCAGTCACAACCCCATATCCTCGTCGTCGACGACGACCGCGAAATCCGCACACTGCTCGGACGCTATCTCGATGGCCAGGGTTTTCGCGTCTCGGTGGCGGCCGACAGGCGCGAATGCGAGCAGAAGCTGGCCACTGGCCAGTTCGACCTGGCCGTGCTCGACGTCATGCTGCCGGATGGTTCGGGGCTCGACATCTGCCGGGGCTTGCGCGACCGCAAGCCGCATATTCCCGTCATCCTGCTGACGGCGCTGAAGGAGGATGTCGACCGCATCATCGGGCTGGAACTCGGCGCCGACGACTATCTCGGCAAGCCGTTCAACCCGCGCGAGCTCATCGCCCGCATCCGCGCCGTGCTCAGGCGCTCGACGCCGGAAGAAGCGGCGCCCGCGCCTCCGCCCCGCGCCTACCGCTTCGCCAGCTACAGGCTGGAGCCGGACACCCGCAAGGTGACGGATGCGCAGGGCGCGGCCGTCGATCTCACCGGCGCCGAATTCGACCTGTTGCAGGTGTTCCTCGACCGCCCCGGCCGGCTTCTGTCGCGCGACCAGCTGCTTGATCTGACGCAAGGCCGCGAACGCGACCCGCTCGAACGCTCGATCGACGTGCTGATGAGCCGGCTGCGCCGCAAATTCGCCGACACCGGCGACGGGCCGCTGTTCAAGACGGTGCGCAATGGCGGCTACCAGCTGACCGCGCGCGTCGAGACGGTGGAGGCGCAGGCGTGAACTCGCTGCGCCGCCGCCTCATCCTGTTGCTGGTCGCCTCGATCGTCGGCGTCGTCGGCCTGGCGACGGCGGCGGTCCTCAGCGTGCGCGGCGGCGGGCCGCCGCCGGAACTCGTCGTGCCCTGGGTTGCCCAGCAGATGGAACTCGTCGTGGGGCTGCTGCCGGGACCCATACCCGATGTGCTGCGGGTGCAATTCAGCGACCGGCCGGCGGATGGCAAGGTGGACCGGCAGGAGACGGCGATGCTCAATGATCTGCTGCGCCGCCGCGGCTTCGACGTGCTGGCCATCGTCAGCGACAAACCGGGTGAACCCAGCCAACGTGCCTCGATGCGCCTGCCCGACAGCCGGTGGGCCATCCTCGAAATTGCGCATATCGATCCGCCCAGGCGCGAATGGCTGGTGCTGGCCGGCTGGATCTCGCTGATCGTGGCCGGCGCCACCGCAGTCTCTGTCTATTTCACCTCGGTGCTAATCCGGCCGCTCGAAATGCTGGAGGCCACCGTCTCCAAGATCGGCAGCGACGGCGTGCTGGCGCCAGTGCCGGAGGTAGGCTCGGCCGAGGTCAAGGCCACGGCGCACGCACTGAACCAGCTCTCGTCCAGGCTGAAGACCGCCATGGAAAGCCGCATGCGGCTGGTGGCCGCCGCCGGCCACGATCTGCGCACGCCGATGACGCGCATGCGGCTGCGCGCCGAATTCCTCGACGAGGAGCGCGACAAGTGGCTGCACGACCTCGACGAGCTCGACCGCATCGCCGACAGCGCCATCCGCCTGGTGCGCGAGGAGGTGAACCAGGATGCCGTCGAGCCGCTCGACCTGGAAAAGATGGTGCGCGACATATCTGCCGAGATGGTTACGCTCGGCCATTCCGTCTCGATCGGGCATCTGGACAAGGTTGCGGTCCGCGCCGGCGCGCTCGGCCTGCGCCGCGCCCTGCGCAATTTGGTCGTCAACGCCGCCACCCACGGCAAGGCCTGCACGATCGCGCTCGACCTCGCCGACAGGCGCGCCGTGCTCTCCATATGGGACGTCGGCCCGGGCATTCCGCCCGACCTCATCAACAAGGCCTTCGAGCCCTTCTTCCGCGTCGACCCCGGCCGCCAGCAATCCATTCCAGGCGCCGGCCTCGGCCTCGCCATCGCCAAGGAGATCATCGAGCGCTACGGCGGCACCGTGACGCTGGAGAACCGCCAGGGCGGCGGGCTGGCGCAGACGGTGGTGTTCGCGGCGGTGTGATTGGGTCAGGCCCGTCCACATCGCGAAAGGCAGCCCAATGCGGGGACTGCCAAGCAACGAGGCCTGCGAAGCGCGCTACGACGTGGCGCGCAGATTCCTGCGGATGGGACGCCTGCCCGTTGCACGGGCTTTCTCGGCCACCACGGCAGCGATCTCCACCACCTCGCCCTCGCGCGATTTGCCGTTAGTGGCCTTGTGGAGCCGCTCGTAGGGCAGCAATTCCTTGATCCGGGCATTGAGCGACGCGATTTCGGCCCGCAAATCCTCGCATTCCTGCCGCTGGACATCCCGTTGTATGTCCTCCGATGCCTGTTGCAGCGCAAGTTGCGAAAGATTGGCGTTCGCTTTCGAAAGGCTCAGCTTGTCGGCTTCGTTCTCGTCGGTGAGCGCGGACAATCTTTCATCGGCGATTTTCTTTTCGGCCACTGCGTCGTCCAGGTCGGTCTTGAGCCTGGCGATTTCGGCGGCGGCCGCACTGTTCTCGTTCGAGGCCCGCTCCAGCCGCGATTCCAGGTCTTGGATCTCGGACCGCAATCCGCGCATCTCCGTCTGGCCGCGAGCCCGTTCGGCTTCCCAGTCGCCTTCCATCAGGCTGGCCGTTTCGGTCTTTTCCGCCAGCTTCGCCTGTGTGGCCTCGAGCGCCTTCTGCAGCCGGATCTCCTCTTTCTCGCTCTTGCCAAGCGCCGCCATCAGTTCGGCAAGGCGCGCCGCTTCGCTGGCGTGGACTGCCGAAAGCTCGTCCAGCCTGTGGCGCGCCTGGCTCTCCCGCTTCAGCACCTTGTCGAGTTCGACCGACAGGCTGACATGTTTTTCCCGCAGCATCTTGCTCTCGCGCAAGCGCCTGTTGGCCTCGACCGTCCTTGCCGTCAGCCGGTTGGCGATGTCGCCGAATTCCGCGTCGCGTTTGGCGCTGGCATTGCCCATCTCGGCGAGATCGAGCCTTGCCGCCGCGAGCGCTGTGCGAAGCGCATCCCGGTCCTGGACCAGGTCTGTCTCGCGCTGCTGCAGCACTTCGCACGTGCTGTCACGCTCGCGCAGCTTCGCCGCCGTGTCGTGCAGCTTTTCCGACAGCGCTCTTTGCTCGGCGATCAGGCCGGCATTTGCGAGCTCCAGCTCGTTGGCGCGAAGAATGTCGGTGTGGAGGATGTTGAGGAATTCGCGCGTCAGATGATGCGAGGTCGAGATTTCCGACAATTTGCCGTTGATCTCATCCAGATAATCCCTGGCGTCGTGGAACATTCCTTCGAAGGCGTTCAACGCCGCGAGCCGGGTCTGGGCATGGGGCGTCAGTCGTGGCGTGGTTTCGGCGGCGTCGGCGTTGCCCGCATCGTCGGGATTGTCCGCGCCCTCCGCTTGCGCCGCATCGGCCTGGGGTGGCGAGACGGTTGACGCGTCATCGGGGATATCGTCGCCCTGCGGCGGTGCCTCGAATTCGCTGTCGAGGCTGGCATCCAGGGCGTCCGCCAGATCGTCCTGCAACTCCTGGAGTGCGTCGTCTACGTCTTCAGCACGCTTGATCAGGCTCTTGAAGTTCATACGGAACTCCCTCTTACGCAAAGAAAACCAGATATTTAACAAACTGCTAATATGTATCCTTACATCCGCTTATTCCGCAGGGGAAGCCCCCCTAGGGAAATGTAAATTTCAGACATTTGGGGATTTGCACCGCCGCGACAGCCAGTGCCGGGTCCCGGGCTGGCACAGACCGTAGCGTTCGCGGCGATGTCAACGCTTCTCGTGCATATTCGGTGTGCAGCCTGATATGCTGCCAGCAAACGGCTTGCAGGTCGAACGGGAGGGGATGGAGATGTCGATCAAGGTGATCGGAACCGGCTTTGGCCGAACGGGCACGGATTCGATGCGTGAGGCGCTGGCCATTCTCGGCTACGGCCCCTGTCATCACATGCATGAAGTGATCGGCAACGAGGAGCAGAAACGGATGTGGCGTGCGCTGGCCCAAGGTGCCGCGCCGGACTGGAACCAGCTGCTGTCGGGCTATGTCTCCTGCCTGGACTGGCCTTCGGCGTACTACTGGCGCGACCTAATCGAATTCTATCCGAATGCCAGGGTGATCCTGACCTACCGCTCGGCCGAAAGCTGGTGGGAAAGTTTTGAAAAAACGATCGCGGCGGGACTTGAGCAAAGCGTCGATCAAGAATCGCTGGGCCTCGCCCTGATCGCCAGGCAGGTGTTCGGCGGCCGGCCCGGCGATCGAGCGCATGCCATTGCCTGCTACGAGGCCAATGTCCGTGCCGTGTACGCCGAAGTGCCACGGGAGCGGCTGCTGGTCCACGCTCTTGGCGACGGCTGGGAACCGCTGTGCACTCATCTGGGCGTTGCGATACCGGATCAGGATTATCCCAATCGCAACAGCGCCGCGGGCTTCAGGTCGAGATTTTTGCTGAACTGATCTGGACGAAAACCGGCGCTGCCGGCCCGGCAATCCGGGTTCCTCGCCCCCTGTGGAGCGGGGCGAGGAAAAGGCGCACCGTTTTTTACCCCGCCATGGCCAGCGGCACGGCGCTCTTGTTGGGGATCTGGATGTCGATTTCCAGCGTCGACATGGTCTCGCCCCGATCCATCGACACCTGGAGATAGTCCTGGTCGATCTGCACATGCTTGGCGATCACAGCCATGATTTCCTCGCGCAGAATGGAGACGAGGTCGGGCTGGCCACGGCTGCGGCGCTCATAGGCGAGCAGCACCTGCAGCCGCTCGCGCGCCACCGGCGCGCTGGTGCGCCGCTTGAAGAGGTCGAGGATGCTCATGCGGCCCTCCTTCCGAGCAGACGGTCGAGGAAACCCTTGCGTTCGAAGGGAACCACCACCGGTAAGTCTTCGCCTTCAAGCCGCCGTGCCGCTTCGAGATAGGCCTTGGCGGCGTTGTTGAGCGGTTCCGACAGCGTCACCGGCGAACCGAGGTTGGAGGCGCGCAGCACATCCTGGCTTTCCGGGATGATGCCGAGCAGCGGCACCGACAGGATTTCCAGCACGTCGTCGATGGACAGCATCTCGCCGCGTGCGGCGCGCGCCGCGTCATAGCGCGTGACCAGCACATGCTTGGCGATCTGCTCGCCCTGTTCGGCGCGCATGGTGCGGGCGTCGAGCAGGCCGATGATGCGGTCGGAATCGCGCACCGACGACACTTCCGGATTGGTGACGATGACGGCCTCGTCGGCAAAGCGCATGGCGAGTTGCGCGCCGCGCTCGATGCCGGCCGGGCTGTCGCAGAAGACATAGTCGAAGACCGAGCGCAGCTTGTCGATCACCTCGCCGACGCCGTCCTCGGTCAGCGCGTCCTTGTCACGCGTCTGCGACGCCGGCAGCAGGAACAGCGTGTCGACGCGCTTGTCGCGGATCAGCGCCTGCGACAGCTTGGCCTGGCCCTGGATGACGTTGACGAGGTCGAACACGACGCGCCGCTCGGCGCCCATGATCAGGTCGAGATTGCGCAGGCCGACGTCGAAATCGACCAGCGCCACCTTCTTGCCGGTCTTGGCGACCGCGGCACCCAGCGCGGCCGTCGAGGTGGTCTTGCCGACGCCCCCCTTGCCCGATGTGACGACCACTACCTTGCCCATGGAAAAAGCCTCCGTTGCCTGTTGTCGTTTGTTGTGCCGTGCGCCGCACGGCTGTTGTCAGAGCCTGCCATCATGCCATCCCAAACCGGTCCGAGGCTTGCGCGCGGCGATGGTGCCTCGGCGCTTGTCCGGGCCGGAACCGTGAAGCCGGGCGTCAGCATCGCGCCGCCCTAGTTCAGCGGCACGACGGCGAGCATGTCGCCTTCGAGGAAGGCCTGCACGGCCTTGCCGCGCGAGACGCCTTCCATCTCTTCGGCGGTGGTGTACCAGCCGTCGATCGAAATCAGCTCCGCCTCGTTCTTGCGGCAGAAGATGCGTGCCGAGCGATTGCCCTGCGAGCCGGCGATGGCGCGGCCGCGTAAGGTGCCATAGACATGGATAGAGCCCGCCGCGATGATTTCGGAGCCGGACGCGACCGAGCCCAAAACGATGACATCGCCATGTGGATGGAAGATCGACTGACCCGAGCGGATCGGCGACTTGACCATAAGCGTGCCGGCCTGGACAGTTTCGATCGCGCCGGCTTCCGCCTTGGCCGCCTTGCCCTTGCCCACCTCGGCCCTGGCCTCGCCGGCCTTGCCCTCGCCTCCCTTGACTTCGCCGGCATCCTTGCCGCGATCCGAAAACACCGTTTCCAGCTTGCCGGCTTCATCAGCCGCCTCAGCCTTGCCCTTGCGGCCGGGCTGCGACAGCAGGCCATCCGTGGTGGCCTCCTTGGCGCCGCCAAGCAACGGCGGCAGGTCAAGCCCGAGCGAGGCCCCTTCAAGCTCGATCGCATAGACCCGGATGCCCCGCGCACCGAGCGAAGCAACCAGCAGCCCGATGCCGGCAACGTCGGGCTTCAGCACGTTCAGATCGAGCACCACCGGCCGCCCCGCAAAATACCCCGGCGAATTGCCGATCCAGTGATCCAGCCCCTCCAGCCAGGCGGAAATCGGCGCCTCCGGCGTGAGCGTAAAGGCCACGAAAGAACGGGCGCGAAAACGAATGGATTTTGTTTCGACGGGGGCGGCAAAGGTCACGGCCAGCGAATCCTTACTGAGAGGTAAACGCTAGGGGGTTAATGGTTAACGAATGGTTAACGGCAAGGGGCAACTCGGCAGCTGGTGCGAGAAATTGGGAGGTCGGCTAAGCGCCTGCGGAGACCGACGACAAGCGCGGCTCCCCCGAACCACGGCCTTCAGCGGCGGCGCGAAGCTGATCGAATGGCTGCTACCAAATGGGCATCTTCGAAGGGCTTGCTGATCAACGCCACGTCGTGAGGGCGGTCCGAGATCTTCTCGGCATCGGCGTAGCCCGTGACGATGAGTGCCGGCCAATCCGCGCGCAGGCTTCGGGCGAAGCGGATGACGTCGATGCCCGAAATGAGCGGCATGGCGAAGTCGGTTACGATGACGTCGAAACGGTCCGGTTCCTTTTCGATGGCGGCCAGTGCCTGGGCGCCGCCGGAAAACGCCGTCACGTCGAAACCCGATTGCCGCAGCGACATCGCCGTCAACTCCCGCAGGGATTGACTGTCGTCGACGAGCAGAACAGTCGGCAACTGATCCTCAACCGCCGTCGGGAGGTCCGTGCCGGCATTGTTGGCGGCACTGGCTTCGAAAACGAGCTCATCCCTGGCGGTAACGTCTTGCGCCTCGCGTGAACGGGGCAGCCAGAGCTCCATGGTGGTGCCGTGGCCAAGCTCGCTGTCAATCCTGAGCGTGCCACCCGACTGCTTGGCGAAACCATAGACAGTGCTGAGGCCCAGACCCGTGCCCTTCCCGATCGGCTTTGTCGTGAAGAACGGCTCGATCACCTTGCTGATGACATCCGCGGCGATACCTGTCCCGGTGTCCTCGACCGCAAGCCTGACATAGTCGCCCGCGGCAAGCCCCTGGCCGGAATGGCCGACGCTGCGATTGTGGGCCCTGACGCAGATTGTCCCGCCGGAAGGCATCGCGTCGCGGGCATTGAAGACCAGGTTCATCAGAGCAAGCTCAAGCTGCGCCGGGTCCGCATGCACCGGCCATATGTCGTCACCGACATGCCAGTCGAAGCGCACCAGGCCGCCCAGGATCGGCGCCACAAGGCCGGTCATCGTGTCTCCCAGGCTCGACATCCGCACGGCAACCGGTTTCAGATCCTGGCGCCTTGAAAAGGCGAGCATGCGCTGGATGAGGTCCTTGCCTTGGGAAGCGGAGCGGCGCGTCATGTCGAGAACCTGGGCCGCCTTGCCGTCGAGGCTCACTTGCCTTTCGAGCAGGCTCAGCCCTGAGAGGATCGCTGCAAGCAGATTGTTGAAATCGTGGGCAAGTCCGCCGGTCAGCTTGCCGATCGCATCGAGCCGCTGCGATTGCAGCAATTGGCTTTCCAGATGGCGCTGCTCGGTGATGTCCTGCATGGTGCCCAGCAGTTCGAGCCCGGCGCCATTCCTGGCGACCACTCCCTGGTCGAGGAATATCCGGTATTCCTCATTGGCGCATCGCCAGCGGAACTCACACGCATAAGAGCCGGTCTCGTGGGCGGCCGAAAGCGATCTTGTCACCGCGTCCCGATCAGCCGGATGGACCCGGCTGATGCCGAAATCTGGATCCGCCATGAACCGGTCCGGAGAAAATCCCGTCAACCGCTCGACCCCCTTGGAAACATAGCTTGCGGCGAATGGCGCCTCGGCCGCGCGGGCGTGAAAACAGATCGGCAGCGAAGCGAGGATCGTCTCCTGCCGGGCCTCGGAATGCCGCAGCGCCCGCTCGGCGTCGAGCTTGTCGGAGGTCGCCTTCAGCGCTCGCTCAAGCAGCAGTTGCTCCCTGGCCGCATTCCGTTCGATTTCCCTCGTCTTTTCATAGAGATCGACGAAGACCATGACCTTGGACCGCAGCATCGACGGGTCGAATGGCTTGAACAGATAATCCACCGCGCCGGCGTCATAGCCGCGCAACATATGTGCTTCTTCCTTGTTGATGGCGGTCAGGAAGATGATCGGCGTGGCGTTCGAACGTTCGCGCCTCCGGATCAGCGAAGCGGTTTCGTAGCCGTCGAGACCGGGCATCAGCACATCCAGCAGAATGACGGCGAAGTCGTCCTTGAGCAGAAAGCGCAGCGCCTCGTCGCCCGACTGGGCGCAAATCACCTGCCCGACCCCGTCAAGTGCCTCCTCAATGGCAAGGAGATTTCGCGCGTCGTCGTCGACAGCGAGAACGCGAACCGGCCCCAGCTTTTCGAACGGTTCGCTGCTTTCTGCTTCCATCGCCGCCATTGGCTAAATCCGCCGGGGCGCGATCAGATTGCGGTCGTCGCCGTCTGCCCGCGATGTCCCCGCTCGCGAGCGCGAGCGACCGACCCAAACCCGCAGCAGGGCGAGGAGCAGGTCGAGGTCGACGGGCTTGGCGATGTAGTCGGACGCGCCGGCGTCCAGACATTTCTGGCGATCTCCTTTCATCGCCTTGGCCGTGACGGAAATCAGCGGAATGTGCGCGATTTCCGGCTGGGAGCGGATCCGGCGCATTGTCTCGTACCCGTCCATCTCGGGCATCATGATGTCGATCAGGGCGACATCGACGTCCGGTGCCTCTTCAAGCATGGCTATGCCGTCCCGCCCCCGCTCGGCATGCTGCACCTCGATACCGTAAGTTTCCAGCACGCTGGTCAGCGAATAGATGTTGCGAATGTCGTCGTCGACGATCAGAACCTTGGCCTCGGCCAGATCGGCGTTGTCGAGTTGTTCGGAAGCCAGGATTTCCTTGTCGGGCCTGTCGCCTGGAAGGGCTGCGGACATCAACAAGCCAAGCTGGGCAAAGTTGTCGGCACGCGGAACATCGCTGAGCGGCGGATGCAGGGCGATCTGCTGTTGAAAGGCGTCCGGATGGGGCGTGAAGAAGAGCAGGCGCGGGACAAAATCGCCGAACTGCGACATGATCTCATCGAGCATCTGGGCGTTGTCCTTGGCCGAACGGCCAAAACCGAACACGACGGCATCATATCCGGCAATACCACCCCCGTCGGCATTGGCCGCGACGCGGCCGATGGCGGTGACCGACGTGACGCCGTCGCGAATGGCTTCGACCAGCGCCAGGCGACGCTCGGGATCCGGATCCGCGACCAGCACATTGCGTTGTGTCCTGAGCGTCCTCGACTGAATGTCGTCGAAGACACGTGAAAGTTCGCCGGCGGACACCGGCTTGCTGGAAACGCTTGCGGCGCCTCGGCGCGTGAGAAGCTCGATGTCTTCGGCGCCGGAGATAACGTGGATGGGTATGTTCCTGGTCTTCGGATCGTGCCGTAAAAGGTCGAAGAGAACCCAGCCATCAATGTCGGAAAGGCCGAGATCCAGCGTGATCGCATCGGGCATGAGCTTGCGCGTAAGCGCCAGCGTTCCCGAGCCGGCGGTGGAGAGCACGCCTTTCAACCCGGCCGATCGCGCAAGACCAAGCAGCAGCCCGCCAAAAGTGGGGTCGTCCTCCACGATCAGCACCACCCTGTCCGACGGGTCGATCGCATCACGGTCGTCGGCGAGTTCCGGCGTTCCTGTCGTGCTGCTGGCCGCAACGGAAACGGCGGCCGGCGAAAGCTCGATCTGCGGTGCAAGACTGCTGCTGCGCGGGCCGTCGAAGGGAATGACAAGCGTGAAGGTCGATCCCGTTCCAGGCTGGCTTTCGACGCGCAACTCGCCGCCGAGCAGGCGGGCGATTTCCCGGCTGATCGAGAGGCCGAGGCCAGTGCCGCCATATTTGCGGCTGGTCGTGCCGTCGGCTTGTTGGAACGCCTCGAAGATCAGCTTTTGCTTGTCCTCCGGAATGCCGATGCCCGTGTCGGTGACGGCGATGGCCAGCGCTTGCGGCAGTGCCGCCGCGCCGTTTCCGCGGCCGGTCCGCTCGGCATGGATGCTGAGCGTCACGTCGCCTTGAGAGGTAAACTTGAAGGCGTTGGACAAAAGGTTGAGGACGATCTGCTGCAGCCGTTTTTCGTCCGTGCGGATCGTCTCGGGCAGGATCTGATCGATCTCGATCGTAAACCCAAGCCCCTTGTCGGCCGCAAGCTGCCGGAAGGTCCGCTCCATATGCTGGCGCAGATGTGCGAGCGGCATGTCGTTGAGCTCGATCGAAACCGTGCCGGATTCGATTTTCGAAAGATCCAGTATGTCGTTGATGAGACTGAGCAGGTCCGTGCCCGCCGAGTTGATCGTGCGAGCGAACTCGATCTGCTTGTCGTTCAGGTTGCCCTGCTGGTTGGTCGCGAGCAGGTTGGACAGGATCAGCAGCGAGTTCAGCGGCGTTCTCAGCTCGTGGCTCATATTGGCCAGGAATTCGGACTTGTACTTGGACGTCAGCGCCAGCTGTTCCGCCTTCTCCTCGAGTGCCCGTCTGGCCATTTCGATCTCGAGATTCTTGTTCTCGACCTGCTTTTTCTCGTTCTCGAGAAGCTGCGCCTTCTCCTGCAATTCCTCGTTGGTGGCGTGAAGCTCTTCCTGTTTCTTGGTGAGCTCGGTCTGGCGCGACTGCAGTTCGGACGTCAGAAGCTGTGACTGCTTGAGAAGCCCTTCCGTGCGCATGGTCGCGGCGATCGTGTTGAGCACGATGCCGACCGACTCCATCAATTGCTCGAGGAACAGGCGATGCGTGTCGCTGAAGCGGCTGAACGAAGCGAGTTCGATGACCGCCTTGACCTCTTCCTCGAACAATGCCGGCAGAACGATGGCGCTGGCCGGCGGTGCTTCGCCGAGGCCCGAGCTGATGCGCAGGAAGCTCGAGGGAACCTCGTCGAGCATGATCGCCCGTTTGTCGGCCGCGCTTTGACCGATCAGGCCTTCCCGAAAGTCCACACGCTGGCGGATCTTGGCTTTGCCCTCGGCGGCGTAGGACGCTGCCAGTTCCAGATAGGACTCATCCTCGTCGCGATTGGTTACGTAGAAAACGCCATACTGCGCGTTCACCAGCGGCGCCAGTTCCGATATGATCATGCGCGACACCGTGGCCAGATCGCGCTCGCCCTGCAGCATGCGCGAGAACCGCGCGAGGTTGGTCTTCAGCCAATCCTGCTCGGCATTCTTGAGCGTCTGATCCTTCAGGTTGCGGATCATCTCGTTGATGTTGTCCTTGAGCGCCGCGACCTCCCCGGAAGCCTGGACGCTGATGGAACGCGTAAGATCGCCCTTGGTGACCGCGGTCGACACCTCGGCGATGGCCCGCACCTGGGTGGTCAGGTTCGCCGCCAGCTGATTGACGTTGTCGGTCAGGTCGCGCCACAGGCCGGCGGCGCCAGGCACCCTCGCCTGGCCGCCGAGCTTGCCCTCGATGCCGACCTCGCGGGCGACGTTGGTCACCTGATCGGCGAAGGTCGCCAGCGTTTCGATCATGCCGTTGATGGTGTCCGCCAGGGACGCGATCTCGCCCTTGGCATCGACGGCGAGTTTGCGCTTGAGATTGCCCTGCGCCACGGCGGTGACAACATCGGCGATGCCGCGCACCTGGTTGGTCAGGTTGGTCGCCATGAGGTTGACGTTGTCGGTCAGGTCCTTCCAGGTGCCCGCCACGCCCTCGACCTGTGCCTGGCCGCCGAGCTTTCCCTCCGTGCCGACTTCGCGCGCCACGCGCGTCACCTCGCCCGCGAATGAGTTGAGCTGGTCGACCATGGTGTTGATGGTGGACTTCAGCTCCAGGATCTCGCCCTTGACGTCGACGGTGATCTTCTTCGACAGATCGCCTCGCGCCACCGCGGTCGTCACATCGGCGATGTTGCGCACCTGGCCGGTCAGATTCTCGGCCATCGAATTGACGTTGTCGGTCAGGTCCTTCCAGGTGCCGGCGACGCCGCGCACCTGTGCCTGGCCGCCAAGCTTCCCCTCGGTGCCGACTTCGCGCGCGACACGCGTCACTTCCGAGGCGAAAGAGTTGAGCTGATCCACCATCGTGTTGATGGTGTCCTTGAGCTCGAGAATTTCGCCGCGAACGTCGACAGTGATCTTTTTCGACAGGTCGCCCAGCGCAACGGCGGTCGTCACTTCCGCGATGTTGCGGACCTGGCCCGTCAGATTGGCGGCCATGGCGTTGACGTTATCCGTCAGGTCCTTCCACGTGCCGGCGACACCGCGGACCTGTGCCTGGCCGCCAAGCTTGCCGTCCGACCCCACTTCGCGGGCCACGCGCGTCACCTCGGATGCGAAGGAGTTCAGCTGGTCCACCATCGTGTTGATGACGTCCTTGATCTGCAGAATCTCTCCCAGCGCATCGACGGTGATTTTCTGGGTGAGATCGCCGGTCGCGATCGCGGTCGCGACCTTGGAGACATCGCGCAACTGCACGGTCAGGTTGCCGGCCATGGCGTTGACGTTGTCGGTCAGGTCCTTCCAGGTGCCGCCGACCCCCTCGACATGGGCCTGGCCGCCGAGTTTTCCCTCCGAGCCCACTTCGCGGGCAACGCGCGTGACTTCGGAGGCGAATGAGTTGAGCTGGTCCACCATCGTGTTGACGGTGTTCTTGAGCTCGAGGATTTCGCCCTTCACGTCGACCGTGATCTTCTTGGAGAGATCACCCCGCGCGACGGCCGTCGTCACATCGGCGATGTTGCGCACCTGGCCGGTGAGATTGGCGGCCATCAGATTGACGTTGTCGGTCAGGTCTTTCCAGGTGCCTCCGACGCCACGGACTTCCGCCTGACCGCCGAGCTTTCCCTCGGTGCCGACTTCGCGCGCGACGCGCGTCACTTCCGAGGCGAAGGAATTCAGCTGGTCCACCATCGTGTTGATGGTGTTCTTAAGCTCCAGGATCTCGCCCTTCACGTCGACCGTGATCTTCTTCGACAGATCGCCAAGAGCCACTGCGGTGGTCACTTCGGCGATGTTGCGCACCTGGCCGGTCAGGTTGGCCGCCATTGAATTGACGTTATCGGTCAAATCTTTCCAGGTTCCGGCGACACCCCGCACCTGCGCCTGCCCGCCGAGCTTTCCCTCCGTGCCGACCTCGCGTGCAACGCGCGTCACCTCGCCGGCAAATGAGTTGAGCTGGTCGACCATCGTATTGATGGTGGACTTCAGCTCCAGAATCTCTCCCTTCACGTCGACGGTGATCTTCTTCGACAGGTCGCCGAGCGCGACCGCGGTCGTCACATCGGCGATATTGCGGACCTGGCCGGTCAAATTGGCGGCCATCAGGTTCACGCTGTCCGTCAGGTCCTTCCAGGTGCCACCGACGCCCTCGACGCGGGCTTGGCCGCCGAGCTTTCCTTCGGTGCCGACTTCGCGCGCGACGCGCGTCACCTCGCCGGCAAACGAGTTGAGCTGGTCGACCATGGTGTTGATGGTCGACTTCAGCTCCAGGATCTCGCCCTTCACGTCGACGGTGATCTTCTTCGACAAATCGCCCGAAGCGACTGCGGTGGTCACCTCCGCGATGTTGCGCACCTGGCTCGTCAGGTTGGTCGCCATCGCGTTCACATTGTCGGTCAGATCCTTCCAGGTGCCCGCCACCCCCTTGACCCGGGCCTGACCGCCTAGCTTGCCCTCGGTGCCGACCTCGCGCGCCACGCGCGTCACCTCCGAAGTGAACGAGGCGAGTTGCTCGACCATTGTGTTGACGATCTTGCCGATCCGCAGGAATTCGCCGCGCAGCGGCCTGCCGTCGATCTCCACCATCATGGTCTGGGACAGATCGCCCTTGGCGACGGCGCCGATGACCCGGGCCACCTCGGCGGTCGGTTGCACCATGTCCTCGATCAGGTCGTTGACCGATCGGACGCTCGATTCCCAGCTACCTTTGGCGTTCCTGACATGGCCGCGCTCGCTGATGCGCCCGTCCTTGCCGACCACCCGGCTGAGCCGCGCGAATTCCCGCGTCACCTGGTCATTGAGTTCGACGATTTGATTGAACGTGTCTGCAATCTCGCCACTCAGCCCATCATAGACGTTTTCGATGCGGACGGAGAAATCGCCGTTTCGAAAAGCTTTGAGAGCGCTAAGGATTTGTCGAGAGTCCAGTTGTTCTTTTGGTAACCGAGATGCGCCCAAAAACCCCTCCACGCGAACCCCCGGCCGGATCAGGCCGAAGCCATTAACGCGTGGCCGCGTATTTGGTTCCATATGGCTTGCAAGCGCGGCTGAAAGGTCCGCCGCTTTGCTGGCCCCCTAGGAGGCCGACAGGCCTACAGCGGCCTCGGTCTCTGTGTACCGCTATGCAACAGCGATCCCTTCAATGCCGCTTGAAATACTGCACTTCCCTTTCGTGCTTCTCCGCCGCTTCGCGGCTGTCGAACGTGCCCAGATTCCGCCGCTTGCCCGTCTTCTCGTCCTTTTTCCTTGAATAAAGCCGATATTTTCCGTCTTTCAGCTTCCTGATCATCGGTCTCTCCTCAGGAAAGGACGAAGGGCCCGACGATCGCCGAGCCCTTCCTATTGTCAGTCGCGGTGTTCGGGCATGGCTTTCAGCTGGTCCTTGGTCCAGCTGGTCACGGCGTGAACGTCGCCGTCCTCGTCGCGCATGAAATCGAGTTCGTTGGCGGCGACGGCGACCGGCTTGGCGCCGATGCCGAGGAAGCCGCCGACGTCGATGACGACCTGGCTGCTGCCATGCATATGGTCGACGGAGCCGATCTTCTCGTCGTTGGGGCCGTAGATGGTCGCGCCTTCAAGCGTATCCGGGGTCAGTTCGGCGCGGCTGAGCCTTACGTGATTGGCGTGGTCCATGAGTGCATCTCCTTTGCGGTGGGACAGGGTGAACCTCCGAGGCGGCCAAGGGTTCCGACATTGTCGGAGATGACCAGGGATAGTGCTCCAAGAGAGCGCCGGCTTCGGGGCGATCATGGTTTTGCGCTCGGTGGCTCGATGAATCATCTTGTCATCGAGTTGCACCAACGCGTTGTTTCGAAAGGCTCGCGCGTTCAGCGCCCGCGCTTTGGCTTGAGGCTGCGCGCGGCTTGCTCGATCGCGGCGCGGTCGGTGCCGAGACGGTCGATCAGCTCCTGCGCCTCCTCGCCCGATATGCCCGCGCGGATCGCCAGTTCCTCCACCGTCAGAACGTCGGAGCTCGCGATCTCGCCGGTTTGTGGCAGCGCGTCATCCGCCGTCAGCGGCAGGGCGGCTTCCCTGTCGATCTCCATCTCGGCCCGGCTCCAGTGCCGCTCATGGTCGCCATGGCCGCCGCCTTCGCGTTGCCAGATCTCGTAGGCGCGGTTCCTGATCTTGTCGTCGCGGTCGTCGCTCATGTCATTCCTCCACTCATGTGAGGCATGAACGCCGCGCCGGTGCGAACGATCCAAAAAATCTGCGTGATCGTCGGGACGACAAGATGCAACCCTTCAGCCAGGCCTGCACGGCAACGGCGGCTACTCGCACTGGCGCCTGGGTCCGCCGGAATATGGCTGATAGCTGTTGTCGTCGGGCCTGTAGGAGCGGTAGCGGCTGAAGCAGGAATCGACATGGTCGGCGGAAAGCGCCGTCGTCGCGACCGCCGGGGCGACACCGCCCTCGACATAGCTGACGGCTGCCGATGGCTGCGCGCCCTGGTCGTCGCCGGCGTCGAGATAGGGCGAGACGCAGGGGCGCTGCTGCCCGCTATAGGACATGTAGCTGTTGTCATCCGGATTGTAGGAGCGGTAGCGGTTCGCGCACCAACTGACATGGGACGCCGGCAGCGCGTCGGCTCCAGCCGCCGGCGCGATCGATCCGGTCGCGGCCGGATCGGGTGCCCGCGGCTTGACGGCGATATCGGGCGGCGCGGGCTGGTCGGCCGGCAAGCGTTGCAGATTTTGCGCCGCCTTGTTCACCGGCCGCGCGTCCCTGGTCCACAGTTCCGCCACGCTGACGGTCGGCCTTGCCTCATGCGCGGGCTTGGCGGCGAGCAACCAGGCGGCAAAGCCCAGCCCGCTGCCGAAGACCGCAAGGGTCAAGACAAAGCCGCCGACCAATGCCAAAATCGCTTTCACGTCACGCTCCTTCAGCCCCTGCTTATAGAATGCGGAGCATCAAGGCTGGTTCCAGCAAAGTACGTGTCGCAGGCGCTTGAAAGGGTCGCGCGCGCTCAGCTCCTCCTCAGACCGGCAGCCTCACCTCTGGGAAAACTGGTTCTCGACCGCCAGCAGCGACGCCACCGTTTCCCGATCGCGCTGGCGCTGCTGCAGAGTGCAGGCCAGCAGCCAATCCAGCGAGATCCGGCCGGCGCCGGCTACGGCCAGAACGAACATGCCGCCGGCGATCGCCAGATCCTTTTCGAAATTCAGCAGCTCGCTCTGGCTGGCGAAGTTGGTGTGGAACAGTGTGGCCGTTGCCAGGCAGAAGAGGCCGAGGCCGATCGCCCCCAGCCGCGTCAGCACGCCCGTTGCCACCGAGAGCCCTGCCCCCAGTTGCAACGCGATGGTGGCGACAAACAGCGGCAGACCGACGCCTTGCGCGGCCACCGCCTTGGCGGCGCCGTCGAAATGGGTGGCCAGTGTCACCCCCTCATGCAGGAAGATGAAGGACATGAGCAGGCGCCCGACAAGCAGGGTCAGATCCCTGACATAGAGTTTGGTGGCGAGGGCGTGCAGCTTCGCGGCGCGTTCGTTCAGGATCATGGTCAGCCTCCGATATTTTGACACCGTGCAGGCGCCGCGCGAGGACAGCGCCTGCCGAATGTGATGCTTGAAAGGGCCGGAGCCGGCTCGAGGGAGAGGCGCCGGCTCCGGCAATGGGCGCCAGCCACGAGCGCCCGAACTTTGCGATCCATCGGGGTTGGCGCAAGCCCCCCTCATCCGGCCGCTTCGTGTCCACCCTCCCTGGGGGGAGAGGTCGGATGCCCTGAATTGCCCTTCGCAAGTGGGGGCAATTCGGGGGGAGAACTTACTTCGTCACCTTGGTATCGATGGCTTTCCGC
Source organism: Mesorhizobium sp. B2-5-7 (assembly GCF_006440875.1). Lineage (NCBI taxonomy): Bacteria > Pseudomonadati > Pseudomonadota > Alphaproteobacteria > Hyphomicrobiales > Phyllobacteriaceae > Mesorhizobium > Mesorhizobium sp. B2-5-7. The sequence goes on from NZ_VFUO01000004.1 coordinate 166,505, forward strand.
AGGTCGGAAAGCTCGTCGCAGCCGGTCGGGCACAGTTTCTGCAGCGAGGCCAGTTGCTCATCGGCCTTGGCCATGTCGCCGGTTTCGACATAGAGCTCGCCCAGATATTCGCGGGCGGCCTTGTGGTCGGGTTTCAGCTCCAGCGCCTTGTTGTAGTAGGTCAGCGCGGTGGTGAAGTCGCCGGTCTTGCGCAGCGTGAAGCCGAGCAAATTGTAGACGTCGGCCTGCTGGTTGTCCTGCGCGAGGTCGCGCAGGTCCGCCAGCGCGCCCTTGTAATCTTTTGCGTCGATCTTGGCCTTGACCGCGGTGAGGTCGGGCGCGTCGGCGCCCTCGATGTCGTCGACCGCATAGGCCGGGATGATGGTTGCGACGGGAACCACGGTCAGCACGGCAATGGCGCCGAGCAGGCCGAACAGGGCGTGCTTGCCCAAAAAGGATTGTTTCATTGTCTGTCTCGCTTGGGTTGGGAGCTCGCGCTCAGATTTCGACAGGCGTGAAGCCGTAGGCATTGCCGTCCTTGACGAAGACGCCGGTGCCCGGGAACGGGAAGTGCGAACCGGAAATGCGGATGTTGTCCGCGATCACCCGGTCGATGATCTTGTGGCGCGTGGCGATCGCCGTCGGCCCGTCCTGGTCATAGGCGCCCTGCCATTCCGGATGCGGTGCGAGAAGCGCCGGCACATACATTGTGTCGGCCGAGATCATCAGTTGTTCCTTGCCGGAATTGGCGAGGTACACCGAATGGCCGGGCGTGTGGCCGGGGGCGGCGATGATCTGGATGCCGGGCGCGACCTCGGCGCCGTCCTCGACCAGCTTCCAGTTCTTCCATTTCGGGAAATTCTCCGCGATGCGCTTGCCCGCCGGCTTGCGGCCCTCGGGCAGCTTCGCCAGCCTGCTCGGATCGGTCCACCACTTGTATTCGGTGGCGTTGACGATCAGCTCGGCATTGGGGAACACCGGCGTGTTGGTGCCCTTCTCCATGAGGCCCCAGACATGGTCGGGGTGGAAATGCGAGATCATGATGGTGTCGATCGCCTTGTAGTCGATGCCGGCGGCGGCCATGTTGGCCGGCAGGTGCGTGGCGTTGGCCTGCCACTGGCCGACGCCCGAGCCGGCATCCATCATGATCAGCCTGCCGCCCATCTTGAGCACGGCTACGGTGAGCGGAATGGGCATGAAGTCGGTCGTCAGCCCCGCCTTGGCGAGCGCTGCCTTGGTATCGTCGACCGAAACATCCTTGATGAAGGCCGGGTCGTGCGGCTTCTTCCAGATGCCGTCATAGACGGCGGTTACCTCGATATCGCCGACCGTGTATTTGTAGAAGCCGACGGTGGGTTCCAACGGCGTCTGCGCGAAAGCGGGACGGGTGAATTCCAGCTTGCCGGCAAGGCCGAAGGCGGCAGCGGCGGCGGCGGATTGAAGCACTGTGCGGCGTGACATGCTGAACATGGTGATCTCCTCTGTTGAGTGGTGGCTAAGGCTAAGGCGAAAGATCGAATGGAATGACGGAGCGCCAAGCCCTGGCCCTCCGTCGCTGATCGCGGATCGGATCGGCGCCGCCGGGATCCGGCGCCGACCCGTGAACTCAGTTGCCCCAGATGCCCTGGCCGGGTTCGTCCGCATCGGATTTGGTCACCGGCCGGCTCGGCCCGGTCGTCACCTTGGTATCGACGCCATGAGGACGTGCCGCGTAGGGGATCGAGGCGGTGGCATTGGTGTCGACGGCGACGCCCGGCTGGTTGGAGGCATTGGCGTTGAAATGGTCGCTGCCGGCAAAGGCAGAAGTCGAGGCAAGCAACATCGCAGCCACGCTGAGAGCGAGCTTGGTCATTTCGGTAAATCCTTGTTTCGTTTTCTAGGGTCGCGGACCGCAAAATTGCCCCGCTTGCAGAGAAGACCCGCAAGGGCCGCGCTTTATTCCTGGGCGCTATGAGATTTTTTCTGGAAGGGCTGAAACTGCAGGAAGCGGCCCTACGGAAGGCTGCCCAGACACAATTCAGAAACAAGATTCAACAGTTCGGAAAAACTGGCGAAAAGATCGGATGGCATAAGCATCCCTCAACGGCCGGAAATCTGGCCGCCGCACAAGTGCACGATGCAGGCGCACGGACACAGGGGCACGGAATTGGGTACGGCAATGCAACGAGGTTCGAACGGATCGATGGGTGCCCTACCTGGCATGTCGCTCGCCGCCGGCAGCGCCCAGGCAATGCGCGCGCTTGCGCCCTACGCCCATGCTCCCGAAACTGTGAAGACGGGGCGGTCGATTCCGTGATAACCGCCCGGCCAAAGAGGGTGCGGCCGGCGATCGCCGGTCTGAATTCCGGAATCTTCCGTTCTGGAAGCTTCAGTCATTCCCCCTCCATGAACAACGATCAAATTGCAGCGACGGCACAGCCGGCAATGCCCGCCGGCGCGGCGGCGTGACCGAGATGTGCCTGTAACGGCTTGCCAGGACGAGAAAGTTTGGAAATGGACCACGGTATCGATATCGCCGAACTGGACAGGGAAGCGGCAAGATCGGGCGCAGGACCCGAGACCAGCTCCGACAGCGTCGATGCACTTGCGGGAATTGCCTCCGGAGCACACGGCCAGGTCCTGGCGGGCGCCGATTTTGCCCGGGCGGGTCAACCGGACGAGCGACTCGACAAGGTCTTCGAGCAACTCGCCGAGACATTCGCCACGCTGCCGGCGGTGATCTCCGAGGGCCGCACCTGGACCTATCGGGAGCTGGACAAGCGCGCCAACCAATTTGCTCGCCTGCTGGTCAAGCGCGGCGTGCGGCCGGGTCACCGTGTCGGGCTCATCCTCGACCGGTCCGCGGAAACCTATGTGGCCCTGCTCGCCGTGGTGAAGGCGGGTGCCGCCTTCGTGCCGCTGGCCACCGCCTTTCCGCAAGAGCGCATGGCGCTCATCATCGAAGACGCCAGCGTCAGCCTGGTCGTCACCATCGCCACCTACGCTTCGCGGGCCGACCAGCTGCCGGTTCCGCACCTGTTGATCGACAGCGCCGCCGCCGAAATATCAGCCCAATCCGACGCGCCGCTGAAGACGCACAAGGCGCCGGCCCCCACGGCGGTCGAAGACATCTGTTACATCCTCTATACGTCCGGCACGACTGGCAGGCCGAAGGGCGTGGCCATCCGCCACCAGAGCTTCGTCAACTTCATCCGCGTCGCCGCCGCATCCTACGGCTACCGGCCGGGCGATCGCGTCTACCAGGGCATGACCATCGCCTTCGATTTTTCCTCCGAGGAGATCTGGGTGCCGTTCGTCGCCGGCGCGACGGTCGTGCCGGCACCAGGCCAGATGCCTCTCGTGGGCGAAGAGCTCGGCGATTTCCTGCGCCATCACGACATCACCTGCATGGCCTGCAGCCCGACGCTTCTGTCGTCCATGACATCGGACGTGCCCAGCCTGCGCACGCTGCTGGTCGGCGGCGAGGCCTGCCCGCACAATCTGGTGGTGCGCTGGTCGAAGCCCGGCCGGCAGATCCTCAACACCTATGGCCCCACCGAGGCGACCGTCACGGCAACCATGGGTGCATTGACGCCGGACCGGCCGGTGACGATCGGCGCGCCGCTGCCCACCTACTCGATCGTCATTCTCGACCCTTCGCTGCCGCGGCTCGCCGAACCTGGCGAACTGGGCGAGATCGGCATTGCAGGCATCGGGCTGGCGGCCGGCTATCTCAACCGGCCGGACCTGACCGAACAGAAGTTCATCGCCGATTTCCTCGGCCTGCCGAACAACCCGTCGAAGCGCATCTACCGCACCGGCGACCTTGGCCGGATCAGTGACGCCGGCGAGATCGAGTATGCCGGGCGCATCGATACCCAAGTGAAGATCCGCGGCTATCGCATTGAACTCGGCGAGATCGAGGCCGTGCTGCTCGACCAGCCCGAGATCGCGCAGGCCGCCGTCACCACCTGGGAGATCGAGCCCGGCCGCGTCGAACTCGTTGCCTATTACGCGCCCAAGGTCGGCCAGCCGGCGCTCTCGCGCGCCGACATTGCCCAGACGATGAAGCGGCGGCTGCCCGACTACATGGTGCCCTCCTATCTGGAGGAACTGCCGGCGATCCCGATGACGGTCTCCAACAAGGTCGACCTTCGCCAGTTGCCCAAACCAACCAGCGTCCGGCTCTCGGCCGATCGCGCCATGGTGCCGCCCGGCAATGACGACGAGCGTTTCCTGGCCGACGCGCTATGCGCCGTGCTGAAGTTCGACGACGTGTCCGTCGAGGACAATTTCTTCGACGATCTCGGCGCCAACTCGTTGCTGATGGCGCATTTTTGCGCGCGTGTGCGCACCCGCAAGGAATGGGCGACGACGTCGATGCGCGACATCTATCTCTATCCGACGGTGGCGCGCCTGGCCAAGCACCTGAGCGTCGCGGAAGAGATGACGACGGCCACCAACGAGCCCGTTCTCACCCGCCAGGCGTCCAATTTCGTCTACTGGACCTGCGGCGCGGCGCAGTTGCTGTTTTACGCGCTCTACAGCTACGTGGCCTTGTGGGCGATCAATGACGGCCTCAACTGGGTCTATGACACGCTCGACGACCCGCTGCAGCTTTATGTGAGGTGCGTGGTGCTCTCGGCCGGCGTGTTCTTCGGCATGTCGGGCTTCGCCATTGCCGCCAAATGGCTGCTGGTCGGCCGCTGGAAGGCGGAAGCGTTCCCGATCTGGGGCCTGCGCTACTATCGCTTCTGGGTGGTCAAAACCTTGATCCGCACGGCACCCGTCGTGCTGTTCCGCGGAAGCCCGCTCTACAGCCTCTACCTGCAGCTTCTGGGAACCAGGATCGGCAAGAACGTGGTCATCGAATCCCGGGCCGTGCCGGTGTGCACGGACCTGATTTCGATCGGCGACCGAACGATCCTGCGCAAGGAATCATTGATCCTCGGCTATCGCGCCCAGGCCGGCTATATCCACACCGGGCCGCTGACCATCGGCCGCGACGCCTTCGTCGGCGTCGGCTGCACGCTCGACACCGACACCGCGATCGGCGATGGCGGCCAGCTCGGTCATTCCTCCTCGCTGCAGCGCGGGCAAAGCATCCCCGACGGCGAACACTGGCATGGATCGCCCGCGGTGCCGACCACGGCGGACTATTGCAAGGTGCGCAACGTCAATCCTCCCCTCATCCGGCGCTTCCTCTACGAGGCCGTGCAGCTGATAGGCCTGTTTGCCATCGTCACCCCGCTGCCGCTTTTGTTCCACAGCTATTGGGAGAATATCGGCGACGACTATCAGGAGACGATCGGCATTGTGGCGATCGGCACCACGGTCACGCTGTTCGGCTACATCGCCGCGGCCTTTTTCGCGGCCACGGTGGTGCCGCGCCTGTTCAGCCTGATCCTGAAACCCGGCCGTACCTACACGCTTTATGGCTTCCGCTACTGGCTGCAGACGGTTGCCGAGTTCTCGAGCAACTCCCGCGTGCTCGGGCTGCTGTTCGGTGACAGCTCGGCCATCGTCCATTACATGAGCGCCATCGGCTGGAACCTCAACAAGGTGGTGCAGACGGGCTCCAATTTCGGCTCCAACCAGCAGCACGAAAACCCGCTCCTGTGCGAGATCGGCACCCAGACCATGGTGTCGGACGGGCTTTTCATGATCAACATGCACAAGTCCGCTTCCGCGTTCCGGCTCGAGTCGACCCGGATCGGCGAGCGCAACTATCTCGGCAACAACATCTACTATCCGCCGGATGGACGCACGGGCGACAACGTCCTGCTCGGCACCAAGGTGATGGTCCCCATCGACGGGCCATTGCGCGAGAATGTCGGCCTTCTCGGCTCGCCGCCCTTTGAAATCCCGCGCATGGTGAACCGCGACAAGGAACTCATCGCCGGCATCGACGAGCAAGACCGACGCCAGCGCATCCCGCTCAAGAACCGTCACAACCTGGTGACGATCCTCCTGTTCATGGCGACGCAATGGATCATGCTGTTCGCCACGCTGGCGATCTGGGACCGGGCACTGAACTACTACACCGAATGGGCTGAGATCGCCCTCTTCGTGGCGGTGCTTTTGACCTCGGCGATCACCATTCCGTTCTACATCTTCGTCGAGCGGGCAAGCCTCGGTTTTCGCAAGCTGAAGCCGCAGATAACGACGATCTACGACGTCACATTCTGGCGCCACGAGCGCCACTGGAAGCTCGCGGATTCGCCTGTTGTGCGCCTGTTCGCCGGCACCCCGTTCCGGCCGATGATCCTGCGCATGCTTGGGGTCAAGGTGGGCAAGCGCGTCTATGACGGCGGCGCCAACCTGACCGAGCGTTCCCTCGTGGTGATCGGCGATGACGTCACGCTCAATGAAGGCTGCGTCATCCAGGCCCACTCGCTGGAAGAAGGTGCGTTCAAGTCCGACTTCATCCGTATCGGCGATGGCTGCACGCTCGGACCTTCCGCCTTTGTCCATTACGGCGTGGTGATGGGCAAGGGATCGATGGTCGATGCCGATTCCTTCGTGATGAAGGGCGAGGAGTTGGAGCCCAACTCGATCTGGCGCGGCAATCCGGCCAAGCTGCACCGGTTCGTCGAGCCGGTCATGGAAGACGGCTCCAGGGCGTCGTCCTGACGCTCGATCCCGAAATCGTCGGAGGGCCACGTGGCAGAGCGATCCGGAAGCACCGCGGACATCCGGATCGGCCCGGTGACCCCAGCCAATCGCGCTTTGGTCACCGCATTGCAGCTGGCGCCGGAGCAGATGGATTTCGTCGCCAGCAATGCAGCCTCCCTGCGTGAGGCCAGATCCGATCGGGACGCGCGGCCACGCGCCGTCATGGCAGGCGACCAGATCGTCGGGTTCCTGATGTACGAGGCGCCGCGGGACGATGACGAGGCGCGCATCTACCGCTTCATGATCGACCGTGCCTCGCAAGGCCGGGGTTACGGCAAGGCCGCGTTGCGTGAAGTGCTGGAGGAAATCGACGGGCTCGGCCACATCAGGCACGTGTCGATCTGCTACGAACCGGAGAACGAGGCGGCACGGCAGCTCTATCGCAGTGCCGGTTTCGTCGAACAGGGGCTCGACGAGGACGGCGAAATGATCGCGGATCTCATTCTGCCCACCGGCGACCGATGACGCCGCCCGCCGATCCGTCCGAGGAAATCGCCATGGCGCGCGCCATGGCCGCCATGGCTCCTGCCGGGGTCCGCACCGGTTGCCGGATCATCCGCGAAGGCGACGAGACCCATCTGTTGCCGGCGGAAGCACGCTCCATCCCCGCTCGCCAGCCGTCCATGCGGCGGGCCAGCGGCGCGGCGCGATTGCTCGCGCACCGACTGCTGACGGATGCCGGCTTCGACGGTTTCGCCCTCTTGCGCACGCCGTCCGGTGCACCCGCATGGCCGGACGGGATAACGGGCTCGCTCGCGCATGACGACGACATGGCCGTGGCGGCGGTCGCGCCTGTTGGCCGCATCGCCTCGCTCGGCATCGACGTCGAGCCGGCGCTGCCCCTGCCCGATGAGATTTTCTCGCTCGTGGCAATTCCCGAAGACCGGATCGACGCCGCCGACCGGCAGCTTGCCGGCCGCATCCTTTTCGCCGCCAAGGAAGCGGTCTACAAGGCCGCCTATCCGCTGGATCGCGAGGTGCTGGGCTATGAGGATATCGCCGTGGACCTCGAAACCGGCCACGCGACAACGAGGACGGGCCGCAAGGTCAGCCTCGCACACTGTATCGCCCCGCGCGTGGTCGTGCTGGCGTTTGTTGCCAGATAGGCGTTGGCCTATTCGCCAACCACCTCTCGATAGGCCCTCACCGCACCATCCAGCCCACGTATGCGCCAGCGCTGCCCGTCCTGTTCCTCGACATGGCAAGGTCCAAGCGGCACTTTCCCTCCCCCGTCGGGCAGGTCGAGCACATAGACAGGGTTGCAGATGCCCGACAGGCGCGCGCGCAGCGCTTCCACCAGCGCCTGCCCCTGCGCGATCGTGGTGCGCCTGTGTGCCATGCCGCGTGCGAGATCGCCATGGTGGAGGTAGTAGGGTTTTATCCCCAGCCGGTACATCAGCTCGCGGCAGAGCTCTTCCAGCGCTTCGACCGTATCGTTGACGCCCTTCAGCAGAACGCTCTGGTTGAGCATCACGAAGCCGGCCTGTCGCAAGGCGCGGCAGGCCACTTCGGTGGCGTCGGTGATCTCGCGCGCGTGGTTGAAGTGGGTGACCACCGTCACCATCAGCCGACCCTGCAGCGCCGCGACCAGCCCTGGCGTGATGCGCGACGGCAGTGCCACCGGCACGCGCGTGTGGAGGCGCAGCAATCGCACATGGGCGATGTCCTCGATGCGCGCCCGGATCTCGGCCAGTGCCTTGTCGGGCAGCGACAGCGGATCGCCGCCGGTCAGGATCACTTCGCGGATTTCGGGATGGTCCGATATGTAGGCCAGCGCCGGCTCCAGCGCCTCGCGCGTATAACCACGGCCGATCGACGTCAGCGATTCCTTGCGGAAGCAGAATCGGCAATAGACCGCGCATTGATAGGTCGGGAACAACAGCACCCTATCGGCATGGCGATGCGTCAGCCGCGGCACCGGGCTGAATTCGTGATCGGCGATCGGGTCGCCAAGCTCACCCTCCGCCTCGTCCAATTCCCCAGGCGACGGGATCACCTGCGCCCGGATCGGATCGGCGGGATCGTTCCAGTCGATCAAGTCGAGATAGGCCTTTGGCGCCCGCACCTTGTGAAGCGCCGCGGCGGCGTGCGCGGCTTCGCGCTCGGCCGGCGAGAGCGGCAGGGAAGCGAGGTCGCGCACATGGCGCACGCCGGCGCGGACATCGTCCTGCCAGGCGGTGTCGGCGGCGCGGGTCGCATCTTTGAGATTGGGCATCGGCGTCTCGGCTGTTTGCGCGGACCTATCGGCCGGATGAACAGCGCGGTCAACCGCTGTCGCAACGCCAACCATGTCCGCCGCCTTCACAACCTATGTCCATCCGCGCCAGCCATCGCCACAAAAGCGCTTTCAATCGTCTCGAACCTCAACTCCGGATAAAGCGTCCCGGCTTCCGGGGTGGCCGTCTCGAGCGCGGTCTCGCCGCGGATCCAGAATGCGCGCAGCAATCCAAGGCCGGGAACCGCCGCGATCAGCGCCTCCAGCTCCTCGGCGCTCATCTGCTTGACGCGGGGCGAACGGCCGCTCACTTGCCGCCACAGCTCGATCATTTCACTTTGGGTGATCTTGTTCTGTGCGATCCGTATCTCGCTGCGAACAGCATTGGGATCCTCAAGCGCGCGTATGGTGACCGCAGCGATATCCTTCTCGCTGACGAAGGTCGCCGGCACGTTGCCCTCGCCATAGAGCGTCACCTCGTCGGGTGGCAGCGGCGTCGAGCCGAAGCGCGTCAGGTCGCCCAGCGTCGCCACCCAGGTCGAGAAGAAGCCGTTGGTGTAGATCACCGTATAGGGCAGGTCGGCCTCACGGACCGCGTCGAAGACGGCCCGCTTGATGTCGAGCGGTTCGATCGAGCCGGGTGCGGCGGCGGCAAAGTCGAGGCCGAAACCGGCGGACGGCACATAGCGGGAGATACCGGCATCCCTGATGGCGCGCACCAGCGTCATCTCGCTGGCCGACCCCACATGCACCGAGCTAACGACGCGGTCGACCTTGCCGACGGCGCGCACGAGGCTGTCATAGCCGTCGAGATCGCCGACATGCACGGTGGCGCCGAGGTCTTTCAGCGGGCGCATCCGCGCTTCATTGGCCGACGTTGCCTGCCGGACCAGAACATGGAGGCTGTCGCCATTGCGCGCGCTGGCCTTGGCCATCTCGCTGCCGAGCAGTCCGGTCGCGCCAATGATCAGGGTGCTGGTCATATCGCCCTCCCATTGCCCAGAATTTCGTTAGCAAGGATCGAACCATCCCAGTCGCGTTCCAGGCCGATGTCATGCAAACGGCGATCGGAAAGCCGGGAGATCTGGCGCAATGTGCGGCGGCGCTCGAACGCTGCCGCGCTTCGCATGGCAAGGCCGCTCATCGCGGCGCCGATGGGTCGAAGGGTCAAGGTCATAATCCGTCTCCTGTGTTTCACTGGGCGCAAGCCTGCCGATGTCGCCCGAGTGGGGCGAGCATGACGATTGCTCACACTTGTCTGGTCAATTCAGCGCATCGATGAACCGGAAAGCCGGTGTGGATGCTTGGTACGCCTGGATATTGGGCCATTAAGGGCTGGACGACAAACGACTCCTTGTGCAGGATTTGTGAGTAACACTCACAGGTCGATCCAATGCCGCGCAGACTGCCGCCCCTCACCGCTTTGCCCGCCTTCGACGCGGCGGCCAGGCATTTGAGTTTCTCCAAGGCCGCGGAGGAGCTCAACCTCACCCATGGCGCGGTCAGCCGCGCCATCCGCAACATCGAGGACAGGCTGGGCATCCAGCTCTTCGATCGCGGCACACGCTCCGTGCGCCTTACGGGCGTCGGCGCGGCCTATGCGACGGAGGTCGGCAAGGCGCTCGACCAGATCGCCGCCGCCACCATCGCCGCCACACCCGACCGCTCGACGCGCATCCTCAATGTCAGCACGTCCGACGGTTTCGCCGGCCGCTGGCTGGTGCCGAGGCTGCATCGTTTCCATCGCGCCAATCCCGACATCGACGTGCGGCTGGCGACTTCGGGCGTGCTGGCCGATTTCGTCAGCGACGGCATCGACATATCCATCCGCTACGGCCGCGGCGGCTATAGCGGGGTGACGGCGGAATTCCTCGCCGACGAGGAGGTTTTCCCCGTCTGCAGCCCGGAACTGCTGCAAGGCGAGCATCCGCTGCATCTGCCAGCGGACCTCAGGCACCACAAACTGATCCACGACGCCTTTCGCATCGACTGGGCGACATGGCTTGAGCAGGCCGGTGTCGAAGGCATCGACCCCACACGCGGCGTGCGCTTCGATTCCGCCACCTTCGCCGTCGAGGCCGCCGTGCATGGCGAAGGCGTGCTGCTCGGCCGCAGCGCGCTGGTCTCGGCCGACCTCGCGGCAGGCCGGCTGGTCCGGCCCTTCGATCTCGCGCTGAAATCGGCGGCCAGCTACTACGTCGTCTATCCCGAAGGCGCGCTGCGCCAGAAAAAGATCAGGGCGTTCCGTGACTGGCTGTTCGCCGAAGTGGCCGCCGACTGGATTGGTGCGAAGAAGAGCGGCTGATCCGAGGAACGCCCACCTGAATTCCCTCTCTTGCCGGCCAGCTATCGCCTTTCGCTCCGGCGCATCCAGTCAGTCCGACGGGCCGTCAGGCAGCTTGGGCATCACGATCCGTATGGGACGGCTCCCGATCGGCGTTCCGGTCCCGCGATCGATGCTGACTGGGTCGATTTCGGTTCCTGTCTCGGCGTCGAAGAACCGAGTGAAATTGCCACCGCCCCGGTGCTTGCTGCCCCAGGCGGCGAGCGAGAACAGCACCGGAAGCAAATCCCGACCGGCCTCGGTCAGCACATATTCATCCCGTGGCGGCCGCTCCGAATATCGCCGTTTCTCCAGCAGCCCTTCCTGCGTCAAGGTCGCCAACCGGCTAGTCAGCATCGTCGGAGCGATGCCGAGGTTCTTGCGAAATTCGTCGAAACGGCTGAGCCCCGCATGGGCATCGCGCATGATCAGCATGCTCCACGTGTCGCCCACCGTGCCGAGGCTGCGGGCGATCAAACAGGGCTGGTTGGAAAGATTCTTCACGTCGATACCATTTTGATAGTGACTTACTATTAATTTGATAGTATCTGATCTCGCGAGGCCGTTCCACCGAAAAATGATGGTGACGGCCGGTCATCGCGCCGCTGGGAGTCCCAAATGAAATTCTATCTGTGCAAGTACATCCCGCCCCGTGCCGACTTTCTTGCATCCATGACCGGCGACGAGCGGGAATGGATGAGGCAGCATGGCGCCTTCTTGGACGAGTTGCTCGACCGCGGACTGATCGTCGCCCACGGTCCGGTGATGGATCCAGGCGGCGGCTATGGCTTGTCACTATACCGGATCGCCGACGACCAGGACATCCAGGCGATAACCTCACAAGACCCCATCGTGAGAAATGGCGCCGGCCATTACGAACATCACCCCATGCTTCATCTGAGCGTACACGGCTGACAAGTCCGTCGGCACAAAGCGTCATGATCATGCATCTCGAAGGATATTGAAATGAACAACAAAAATCGCGGCGTCGCCGTCGTCACCGGAGCAGCGGGCGGCATCGGGCTTGCGACAGCCAAAGCCCTTCAGTCGGCCGGCTACCGCGTCTTCGGCACGAGCCGGAAAGCCGCGACCGGGTCACCGCCCGGGATCACGATGCTGAGCTGCGACGTGACCGACGCGGACTCCGTCGCAAGCATGGTGTCGCAAGTGATAAGCCAGGCCGGGCGCATCGACCTGCTGGTCAACAATGCTGGCAATGCACTGATCGCGGGTGCGGAAGAATCGTCCGTTGAACAGGCAAAGACCCTTTTCGACGTCAACGTCTTCGGTCTCATCCGCGTCACAAACGAGGTGCTGCCGATCATGCGACGTCAGGGCGGCGGCCGGATCGTCAACATCAGCTCGGTTGTCGGCTTTGTCCCCAGCCCGTTCAGCGCGCTCTACACATCCACGAAACATGCCGTCGAGGGCTACTCCGAGTCGCTGGACCATGAGGTCCGCCCCTTCGGTATTCGCGTCCTGCTGGTCGAACCGGCCTTCACCCGTACGGCTCTCGATCACAATGCGACGAAGCCGGACAGGATGATGAGTGTCTATGACCAGGCGCGGGCAACGGCGACCGCGGTCTGGAACAGGGCGATCGAAACCGGCGATGCTCCCGAGGTCGTCGGCCAGGCGGTCGTCACCGCGGCCACCGCGACATCGCCGAAGTTGCGCTATCCCGCCAGCAAGCAGGCGCGGCGCCTGTACCTGCTGCGACGGTTTGTTCCGGCGCATGCTTTCGACAAAAGCCTCCGAAAACAGATGAACCTGCCGTCGTGACAAAGGCCCGTAGTCACTGTTCGGCGGGCCGGTTTTGAAACGACATCCGCTGCTGCGGCGGATGATTTGAGGCACCACAAGCCGATCCACGACGGTTGCGAGAGGGAAATTGAGCCGGCCGAGTGGGGCAAGCCGCCTCTGGACATCCCTGCCCGGTTTCAGGTGGCACTCGACACTTTCGCGATCGCCGCCAGCACCAGCAAAGCCAGACAGCCAACAAGCGCCATCAGGCCCAACGACCAGGAAATGCCGATATGGGCCATGGCCAATGCCAGGGCGAACGGCGCGACCGCCGAGACGATCAGGCGGGCGGACATGGCGCGTCCCTGCAGCCGGCCATAGCCTTCGCTGCCGAACAGCGTCAGCGGCAGTGCCCCGGTGACGATGCTGAACAGCCCGTTGCCCATTCCGAAGATGACGGCGAACGCCATCGCACCGGCGATCGAAGGTGCGGTGCCGAGCAGGATGACCACGCCCGCCGTCATCAGCACGGCTGAGATGATGGCGAGCCGCAGCGGCGGCAGGTTGATCCCGAAGACCATATTGATGAAACGGCTGAGCACCTGCGACGGCCCGAACAGCGTTCCAACGATGGCGGCGACGGCACCCAGACCGAGCCCGGACAGCAGCGGCACCATATGGACCAACACCGCGGCGCTGACCAGGTTCTGGAGCGAGAAAGCGACAACCATCAAGGCAAAGCCGAGCGGCCGCGCCGGGGCCGGCAGCGATCCCGCGACGTGCCGTGGCGGCTCGATCGCCGCGCGCCTGCTTCTGGCCAGTCCCTGCGATAGCCAAGCGTGCAGCGGCAGGCAGACCAGAAGGTTCAGCCCGGCAAAGACGAGGTAAACGTCTCGCCAAGGCAAATGCGCATGCATGGCCGATGTGATCGGCCAGAAGACGGTCGATGCGAAACCGGCGATGAGGGTGAGATAGGTTATGCTGCGCTGCGCGGCACGCGGCCGGATCTGGACCAGCAGCGCGAAGGCCGCGCCGTATTGGACAAGGTTCGATGCTGCCTCCAGGGCAATCAGCGCGGCGACGAAGGCTGGACCGTTGGGCGCATAGGCACAGGCGGCAAGCGCAGCGGCAGCAACGGCCGAGCCGGCGGTCATGATCCGTCCCGCGCCAAAACGGTCGATCCAGCCGCCGAGCAAGGGTGCGGTCAGCCCGCCGGCCAGCAGCGCGGCCGATAGCGCGCCGGATATCCATTCGGTTGGCCAGCCCATATCCTTCGCCATGTCGCCGGCAAGGATGCTGAAACTGTAATAGAGCGTGCCGTAGCCGATAATCTGGGTGATCCCGAGCGCGGCGACAGCCGCTATCGGCGCACGCTCCGCGGTTTCGGCTTTTGCAAGGCTTCCATCATTGCCCACCGCGGTCATGGCTCACCACCTCGCCGTCTTCCTTGGTGAACCGGCTCACCGGGTGGTCGAGCAGATCCAGCACAAGCTCGGACGGACGGCACAGCCGTGTCCCTCTCGGCGTTTCGACGATCGGCCGGTTGATCAGGATCGGATGCTCGAGCATGGCATCGAGCAGTTGGCCGTCGGACCATTTTGGATCGGCCAGGCCCAGTTCGGCGTAGGGGGTGCCCTTTTCACGCAGCAGGGCGCGCACGGGTATTTCGAGCGTCGCTATCAACTGCTCCAGCCGCGCACGTGGCGGCGGATGTTTCAGATATTCGACGATGGTCGGCTCCTCGCCGCTCGCCCTGATCATGGCGAGCGTGTTGCGCGAGGTGCCGCAGTCCGGATTGTGGTAGATGGTGATCGTCATGGCCTGGCCTCGATGGGGAACGGTTGAACGTGCGGCTGCAGCAGCCATGTCGTCAGCGCCAGGGCAATGCCCGCGCCGGCCAGTTCGGCGGCGATGAAGCCCGGCAGGCTTGCCGGACTGATTCCGGAAAAACTGTCCGTCAGTGACCGTGCGGCCGCGACCGCTGGGTTGGCGAACGATGTCGATGCGGTGAACCAGTAGGCGGCGGTGATATAGAGGCCGACTAGCCAGGGGATGGCCGAGCGCTTGAAACGCAGGCCGGCGAGAATGACCGCCAGCAACCCGAAGGTCGCAATCCCTTCCGAAAGCCAGAGCGCGGGTCCCGTTCGGTCATGCGTCGACAAGGCGAGCGGCGAAAGCCCGAACATCAGGTGCGCGCCGACCGTGCCGGCGACGCCGCCCGAGAATTGGGCGAGCACATACCAGGCGCAGTCGCTCGCCGGCAGCCGGCGCGACAGCGCCAGGGCCATTGAAACGGCCGGATTGAAATGGGCGCCCGAGACCGGCCCCAGTATGGTGATGAGCACCACGAGGATTGCCCCCGTCGGCAAGGTGTTGCCAAGCAGCGCCAGCGCGCGATCGGGCGTCAGCGACTGCGCCATGATACCGGAACCGACCACCGTGGCCACCAGCAAGCCGGTGCCGAGAGCTTCCGCCGTGAGCCGGCGCGGCAAATCAAAACCGGCCGTGTCCCTGATGGAGGATGCGCCAGGCACAGTGTGGCCGCCACTCATCGGGCAGGCTCCCGCGTGTCGGCCGCACAGCAGCCCGGCAACACCGCCGGCGCGCAGATTTCCGGCCGGCCGGAGCAACAATCCTCCATCAGGAAGCGGATAAGACCGCTCAGCATGTCATACTCCGCGCTGTAGACCATGGAGCGGGAATCGCGGCGCACGCTCACCAGCCCCGCGCGTTCAAGCTCCTTAAGGTGGAAGCTGACGTTGGACGCCGAAACCTCGACCTTTTCGGCGATCGCCCCGGCGGCGATGCCGTCGGGGCCGGCGATCACCAGATGGCGCAGCACGCGCAGCCGTGTTTCCTGCGACAGCGCCGCGAAGGCCGACAGGGCTTGACGTTCATTCATATTTCAACAATCCTATGAATATTGAAGCAAGGATTATCGCACATGCTCGCCTCTGACAATCGGGAATTGATCCCGTGATCACGGCCGACCCGCGGGACATCACCATGGCCGGCTTGCTGGGCTTTCTGGCGGATCACAGGGAAAAGCCACTGGTGTTTTTCCATGAAGGCGGGCCGGTGTTGCCGGGCTACCATGTCACCGAGGTCAAGGCCGGCCGCTTCGACGCGCTCGACTGCGGCGGGAATCCGGAATCATGGTCGGAGATCTTCGTGCAGCTATGGGACGTCAATGAGGACCGCACCCATATGCCGGCTGGAAAATTCGCGGCGATCATCCGGAAAGTGACCGAGCATGTCGGTCTCGACCAGGCGGCCAAGCTGACCTTCGAGGTCAGCGACGGCGTGCGCCCGATGCAGCTCTACCGGGCCGCCCTGCCCCGGCTGGCCGACGGCGCCGTGCATGTCGCGCTTGCGCCACGGCCAGCGAGTTGCAAGCCGCACGACCGCTGGCTGGAGGAGGAAAAGAAGGCCAAGGCCTGCTGTGGCCCCTCCGCCGGGCCATGCTGCGGCTAACGGAGGGTGCTTTTGAGCATGTGAGTACCGGAAGCGCGGGCGTGAGCCATGTGCAGGCCGGCCGGACATCGGCAACCTTAGTCCTTGGCGCGAAAAGCGTCCGGCACCACGAACACTTCGTCGGCGCGGCCATAGCCGCCATCGGCGACTTCCTCCACAAGCACCATCGTGTAGGGCCGCACGCCCTCGCCGAAAAAGTCGACGAACATGGCGGTCGTGCGATGGATGAGGTCTTCTTTCTGTGCCTTGGAGAGCGCCGCCTGCGGCATCTTGATGTTGGCGAATGGCATGGTGTTTTCCTTGTCTTCTCAATCATTTAGGCTAGGTTTCGAATGGAACGGGAGGCAGACCGCCACAGCAGCAGCGGCCAGCCTCCTTCAGATCACGCCGCCATTGGCGCGGATGATTTGCCCGTTGACCCAGCCACTGTCCGGCCCTGCCAGGAACGAGACCACGCCGGCAATGTCGTCGGGCTGGCCGAGCCTGCCGAGCGGGATCATCTTGGCCGTGGCCTCGATCTGCGCCGCGCTCTTGCCATCGGTGAACAGCGCCGTCTCGACCGGTCCGGGCGCCACCGCGTTGACGGTGATGCCGCGCGCGCCAAGCTCCTTGGCCAAGATGTGCGTCATCGCCTCGACCGCCGCCTTGGTGGCGGCATAGACGCCGTAACCCGGCTGGTAGAGGCCGACCACGCTGCTCGAAAAATTGACGATGCGGCCGCCATCGCGAATGCGTTTTGCGCCTTCGCGCATGCCACGGAACACGCCGCCGAGATTGATCGCGACCTGGGTGTCGAAGAAGGCATCATCGGCCTGCGCGATCGGCGAAAGCTTCATGATGCCGGCATTGTTGACCAGTATATCGATGCCTCCGAACGCCTTCTCGCCGGCGTCGAAGAGGCTGGCGATACCGGCCGGAACCGCGATATCGGCTTGCACGGCGATCGCCTTGCCGCCATCGGCTTCGATGGCGCGCACCAGCGCCTCGGCCTCGGCCTGTCCCCGCGCGTAATTGACGACGACGGCGATGCCGTCGCGGGCCAGCCTCCGCGCGATCGCCGCGCCGATGCCCTTGGAGGCGCCGGTCACGATCGCCGCTTTAGTTTGGCCCGTGCTCGTTTGGCCTGAAGTCATGGAAGTCTCTCCTTCTTGTTGGTGAGACGGATATAGGCCGAACCAACTTCCGGATAATCAGCCTTGTCTTGACATCACTATTCGGAAACTGCGAACAAAGACCATGGATCGCCTGGACACGATGCGGCTCTTCGTTCGCGTGCTGGAGCGGCGCAGCTTCACCGCTGCCGCCGCCGATCTCGGCCTGCCGCGCTCGACCGCGACGGAAGCGGTCCGGCGGCTGGAAGAACATCTCGGCGCAAGGCTGCTCGAGCGCACCACGCGCCAGGTGAACGCCACGCAGGATGGCGAGGCCTATTACGGACGCTGCCTGTCCATCCTGGCCGAGATCGAGGATGCCGAGGCCGCCTTCCGCAATGCCGAGCCGTATGGCCTGCTGCGCATCGACGCCAGCACGCTGCTCACCCGCACCTTCCTGTTGCCGCGCCTGCCGGAATTACTCGCCCGCTTTCCTCGCATCGACCTGCAGATCGGACAGAGCGACCGGCTGGTCGACCTAGTGCGCGAGGGTGTCGACTGCGTCATCCGCGTCGGCGAGCCGCCTGACAGCGGCATGATCATGCGCCGGCTTGGCATGATCCGCGAGATGACCTGCGCCAGCCCCGCCTATCTCTCTCGCCACGGCACGCCGGCCTCCCCCGATGCGCTGGACGGCCATCAGGCGATCGGCTTCGTCTCCTCCCGCACCGGCGAAGTGCTGCCCTTCGAATTCACCGTCGGCGGCAAGACGCGCGAGGTCAGGCTGCCCGGCCGCGTCGCCGCCAACAATTCCGACACCGCCGCCGACCTCGCCCGGCTTGGCCTCGGCCTCATCCAGGCGCCGCGCTATCGCTTCGAGAAGGATTTGGCAGAGGGAACACTGGTCGAGGTGCTGGCCGGGTATCCGCCCTCGCCGACACCGCTCTCGGCGCTCTATCCGCAGAACCGGCAGCTTTCGCCGCGCCTGCGCGTCTTTCTCGACTGGGCGGCACGCATCTTCGCCGAGGCGAACCTGTAAGCGCAATTCCGGGAAAAGTGTGTAGCGGTTTTTCGTCCGGAGTTGCGTCAATACAAAGGAACAGGCACTCGCCGTTGCCCATCGGCGCCATCTGATGTCAATGTCGCCCCGACAGCGCGCCATGGGGAGATGGCGCACCGCCAGGGAGGATTTTCATGACCAAGCAGCAAGCCGGCTTGCCGCGCTATGACGATGCCGTTGCAAGCTTTCGTATTGAGGATGAGATCGCGAGACTGCAGGGCGACCCCGCGACCGGCATCAACGCCTATGTCGAATGCTGCGGCCGGCACACCGGCGGAAACCGCCTGGCGCTGCGCGCCATCTCTGCCGGCGGCGAACTCAGCGAATTCAGCTTCGAGGATCTCGCCGACATGTCCGGCCGCGTCGGCACTCTGCTGAAGGAATTGGGCGTCGGCCCGGGCGATGTCGTGGCCGGCATGCTGCCGCGCATCCCCGAACTGGTGGCGCTGATCCTCGGCGCCTGGCGCATCGGCGCGGTCTACCAGCCGCTGTTCACTGCCTTCGGCCCGAAGGCGATCGAACACCGGCTCGGCTACAGCGGCGCCAGGCTGGTGGTGACCAATCCGGCCAATCGCGGCAAGCTCGACGAGGTCGCGAACCCTCCGCAAATCGCCACCATCCTCGGTGCTGGCGACGCCCTGTCCCCGGGCGACATCGATTTCCGTGCCGCGCTTGCCGCCGCCTCACCCAACTGCGACCCGGTGATGCGCAAAGGCGAAGACCTGTTCATGATGATGTCGACCTCGGGCACCACCGGCCTGCCGAAGGGCGTGCCGGTGCCGCTCAACGCGCTGCTCGCCTTCGGCGCCTATATGCGCGACGCGATCGGCCTGCGCCCAGACGACATCTTCTGGAACATCGCCGATCCGGGTTGGGCCTATGGCCTCTACTACGCCATCACGGGACCCCTGCTGCTCGGCATCGCCACGACCTTCAACGAGGGCGCCTTCACCGCCAAAAACACCTATGATGTCATCGAGCGGCTTGGCGTCACCAGCCTTGCCGGCTCGCCCACCGCCTTCCGCCTGCTGCTCGCCGAAGGTCCCGACGCCGCCGCGCGTGCAAAAGGCCGGCTGCGTGTGGTGAGCAGCGCCGGCGAGCCGCTCAACCCGGAAGTGATCCGCTGGTTCGACGCCCATCTCGCCGCGCCCATCCACGACCATTACGGCCAGACCGAGAACGGCATGATGGTCAACAACCATCACGGCCTGGCGCACCCTGTCCGCGCCGGCTCGGCGGGCTTTGCCATGCCGGGCTATCGCATGGTGGCGCTGGACGAGGCCGGCAACGAGCTCGGCCCCAACCAGCCCGGCATCCTCGCCGTCGACATCGCCAACTCGCCGTTGCGCTGGTTCGACGGCTACCACCAGGCCGAAACGCCGGCCATATCGGGCGGCTACTACCGCACCGGCGACACGGTGGAATACGAGCCGGACGGCTCGGTCTCCTTCATCGGCCGCGCCGACGACGTCATCACCTCGTCAGGCTACCGCATCGGCCCCTTCGACGTCGAAAGCGCGCTGATCGAACATCCCGCCGTCAACGAGGCGGCGGTGGTCGGCGTGCCCGACCCGCAGCGCACCGAGATCGTCAAGGCCTTCGTCATCCTGGCGCCCGCCTACGAGGGCAGCCCGGAACTCGCCGAAGAATTGGCGCAGCATGTCCGCAAACGCCTCTCGGCCCATGCCTATCCGCGCGAGATCGACTTCGTCGGGGAATTGCCGAAGACCCCTAGCGGCAAGATCCAACGGTTCTTGTTGCGCAAGGCTGAGGTGGAGAAAAGGAACGGGTGAAGGGCGGCGGGAAGATTGGAGTCGGTCCTGCGCCAATTGCTGAGACCTGCGCATTGGAAGCAAAGTCGAGTGCGGGCGATAGGCGCCACCGGTAAGGGCACGTCATATCGGAGCATCGAATCTATTCCACAAGCTTTGCCAGCGTCTATCCGCACTATGTCGCCAAGGCGCAAAGGAAAGGACGCACCAGAGCCGAGGTCGATGAGATCATCTGCTGGCTGACGGGCTACACCGAGAAGGAACTCGACGCCGAACTGGAGACGAAAACCAGCTTCGAGGAGTTCTTTGGTCAGGCCCCTCGACTGAATCCTTTGCGGAATTTGATTACAGGGGTGGTCTGCGGCGTCCGCGTGGAAGATATTGAGGATCCACGGATGAAGGAAATTCGCTACCTCGATAAGCTGATCGACGAGCTTGCGAAGGGGAAAGCGATGGAGAAGATACTCCGGAAATGAGGCTCGAGCGCGCGATATCATCAACCGGGCGCACGGGCGCAAGCGCTAATCACACCCCTCACACCGCGATCTGCAGCGTCCCGTGGCGCTTCACCTCAGCCTCTATCTCCCGCACCAGCGTCTCCAGCGCGGGATTGCGGACGTTGCGGGCGCGGCGAATGACGTAGGCGAGGTCCGGAGGCTTGGGGAACGACTTGTCGACGATCTCCATGCCGGGCCGCAGATGCCGCTGGCTGAGCAGCGCGACGCCGAGGCCGGAGGTCACGCCGGCGATGATGCCGGCCGCGCTCGAACATTCGAACACGATCTCGAACACCGTTCCCTCGTCCTGGCCGAGATCGAGGCCCCAACGGCGATAGAAGCAGTTCTCGTCGAAGGATAGGAACGGCACCGGGTCGCCTTTCCCAAGGGTCAGCTCGGGCGACTTCACCCAATGCAGGGTCTCGCGGAACAGCGGGACATCGGTGGGGCGGACGTCGTGCTGGAACACCTGGATGATGGCCGCGTCGAGCGCGCCCTCGCCCAACAGCTTCTGCAAGGCCAGGCTCATGCGCACCTGCGTGCGCACGCTCACCTCGGGGTATAGCCGACGAAATCGGCCAAGGATGCGCGAAAGGTCCGTGCAGGTCGTATCCTCGGTCATCCCCAAAGCGATCTTGCCTTGCAGCGTGCTCTTCGACAGGCTCAGGATCGCCTCGTCATGGATGCCCAGGATGCGCCTGGCATAGCCCAGCAGATCCTGCCCTGAACTGGTGAACATCGGCGCATTCGCCTTGCGACTGAGGATTTCGCAGTCGAGACTCGCTTCCAGCCGCCTGATCTTGTGGCTGACGGCCGATTGCGACAGGCCGAGCATCTCGGCTGCCCGGGTAACGCCGCCATGTTTCTCGATCGCCACCATCGCCCGCAAGGCATCGACATCCAGGCGGCGGCTCATCACTCCAGTCATGACAATCCTCGTTTGAAACGAAAGCAGCGCTTCAAGGTTTCGGCAGAGAACGGGCTTTGAGGTCAATCATATATGCCACATCTCGCGCCTATTTCATGGATATATCGAAATTTGTCATGTGCAAAGGCGCTTGCGCGCCGCCATAAATCCCGCATTCGAGATCGGCCGTGATCCGCTGGCGAACCCGCTTCGACGAAGAGACTGCATGACGCTCCCGAAACCTCCGTCCCGTCGCCTGGCCTGGCCGCTTCTGGCGGCAGCCCTGGTCGTAAGCTGGAGCTCGGGCTTTGTCGGCATCCGTTACGCCAGCGAGAGCGCCGACGTCATGCTGGTGCTGTTCTGGCGAACCCTGATGTCAGGGCTGGTCCTCCTGCCCTTCGCGCTCATGGTCGGGCCGCGCATCGGCGTCCGGGCGCTGCTCCAGCAGATGGCGTTCGGCGTGGCGATGATGTTCCTCTATCTCGGCGGCTTCGCGCTTGCCATCGGCCAGCGCGTGCCGACCGGCCTTGTCGCGCTGATCTCGGACCTCGTCCCCCTCGCCATCGCGGCACTGTCGCAGCCCGTTCTCGGCCACCGGCTGACATCGAGGCAGTGGACCGGAACGGCTCTCGGCGTGCTCGGCGTGCTGGTCGTCTCGCTGAACAGCCTCAGTCTCGGCACCGCGCCGGCCTGGGCGTACGTGGTCACGATCGCTTCCATGATGGGCTTCGCGCTGGCGACCGTGCTGCAGAAGCGGATGGGGACGATCAACATGCCCATCCACCAGAGCCTGTGCATCCAATGCCTGACGGCGGCGCTGTTTTTTGCCGCTTGCGCCGAATGGAAAGGCGGGCTGATGCCGCCCCTTGATGGCCGGTTCGAGTTCGGCATCGCCTGGCTGGTGCTGTTTTCGACCTTCTTCTGCTACGGCGTCTATTATGCGAGCCTGCGCCTCCACAGCGCCGCGCAGGTCAGCAGCGTGATCTATCTCAGCCCGCCGGTGACGATGCTTTGGGCCTGGCTGCTCTTCGGCGAGCCGCTTTCGGCGGCGATGGTCCTCGGCCTCGCGGTGACGCTGTTCGGCGTCTGGCTGACATCGTCGCGTGGCACCATATCGAAGGGCGAGGCAGGTTTGCGCCCAGCCGGGCAGCCGGCCGATTGATCGCGATCCACGCAAACGCCAGCCAATTATCCAACTCAAGGGAGTGAACCATGAAGCTGACTGATTTCAAGGCCTTGACCTTCGATTGCTACGGCACGCTAATCGATTGGGAATCCGGCATGATCGACGCCCTGAAGCCGCTGACCGGGCGGGTTGGCCGCGGCCTCGGCCGCGACGAGATCCTGCAGGCGCATGCCAGGCACGAATCCAGCCAGCAGGACTGGACGCCGCAAAAGCGCTACTGCGACCTTCTGGCTGTCGTCTACAAGCGGCTCGCCGAGGAATGGGGCGTCGTGACCACGCCGGAGGAATGCATCGCCTATGGCCAAAGCGTGAAGGACTGGCCGGCCTTTGCCGATACAGCCGCCGCCTTGCAATACCTCAAGCAGCACTACAAGCTCGTCATCCTCTCCAACGTCGACAACACCAGCTTCTCCTTCAGCAACAGGAAGCTCGGCGTCGATTTCGATGCGATCTACACGGCGGAGGACATCGGCTCCTACAAGCCGTCGCCCCGGAATTTCGACTATATGCTGGAAAAACTGGCGACGCTCGGGATCGGCGACAAGCAAGTCCTGCACACGGCCGAAAGCCTGTTTCATGACCATGCCGTGACCAACCGCCTGGGCCTTAAATCGTGCTGGATCCACCGCCGGCATGCCGATCAGGGTTTCGGCGCCACGATGGATCCCGGCGAGATGCCGAAGGTGGACTTCCGCTTCGACAGCATGGCCGACCTCGCCAAGGCGCATCGGGAAGAATTGGGCGGCTGATAGAAGGCCATCCCTTGAGCTGAAACCAGAACTCGCCTGAGCGCCATCAACTCTTTTTACGGGCGGCGCCGCGCTTTTCGGCGGAAGTGCCGGAACCCCACAGGGCGCGGCCGAGCAAGCCCCTGCGTTTGCGCGGGGCGAGGTCGATATCGCTGACCAGCTTGGCGCCACCCTTGCGCCGCTCGAGCGTGATCTTGCGGCTGTGGAAGGCCTCCAGCTCGGCGCGGTGCGCCACGCTCAAGATGGTCACATTAGGCAATTCGTGGATGATGGTCTCCATCATCCTGTCCTGGCTCTTCTCGTCGAGTGCCGCCGTCGCCTCGTCCAGCACGATGATATCGGGCGCGTGCAGGAGCAGCCGCGCGAAGGCCAGGCGCTGCTTCTCGCCGCCCGACAGGGTCTGGTCCCACGGCGCGTCTTCCTCGATCCGGTCGCCAAGATGACCGAGCCCAACCTTGTCGAGGGCAGCCCTGATCTGCGGGATCGTCCAATCCTCGGCGGCGCCTGGATAGGCAGCGGCCCGGCGCAGCGTGCCCGAGGGGATGTAGGGGCGCTGCGGCAGCATGAACATGCGCTTGCCCGGGTGGAAATCGACGCTGCCGCCGCCCCACGGCCACAAGCCCGCTATCGCCCGCACCAGCGTGCTCTTGCCCGAACCGGATTCGCCGGCCACCAGCAGCCGCTCACCCGGCTGGATCACGACCTCGGTTTCCTTGACCACGGCGGTGCCGTCATCGAGCGACACGGACAGATTGTTGAGGCTGAGCATCGTGTCGTCCTTGGTCTCGCCGCGATTGATGCGTCCGAGCGCGTCGCTCTCTTCCGCGCGCTCGAGCCCATCCAGCGACATCATCAGCGAGGCGATGCGCCGTGCCGAGGCGTTCCAGTCGGCCAGGCGCGGGTAATTGTCGACCAGCCATCCGAACGCGCCCTGCACGATGGCAAAGGCGGATGCCGCCTGCATGACCTGCCCAAGCGACATCGAGCCGTCGAGGAATTTTGGCGCGCACAAAAGCACCGGCACCACCGGCGCGAACAGGCTCGATCCCTGCGAGACCAGCGCCGTGCGCATGTGCTGGCCAGCAAGCATCGCCCACTTCCCCAGCACGCCGGCGAAGGTCCTGTCGATGCCGCTGCGCTCCTCCTCCTCGCCGCCGAGCAGGGCGATGCTCTCGCCGTTTTCGCGCACGCGCATCAGCGTGTAGCGAAATTCCGCTTCCGCCTGGTTCTTCTGCTCGGAGAGTTCGACGAAATGCCGGCCGATGACCACCATCGAGGTGGAGGTGATGCCGGCATAGATGACCGCGGTGATGACGAGAAAGCCCGGAATGGTGACGGTCGAGGAGCCGATCGGCAGCGTCAGCGCGCCGCCGATGGTCCACAAGACGACGATGAAGGTCGAGGCCGCCAGGAACGCGTTGAGCACGCCGGAGACGAAATCAACAGGCGATTCGGTGGCGATCCGCAAATCGTCGGCGATGCGGGCTTCCGGGTTCTGGTGATCGCCGCTGACGAGATTGAGCTGGTAGTAGCGGCCGTTGGTGAGCCAGCGGCCGATGATGGATGTAGTGAGCCACGAGCGCCAGCGGCGCTGGATCGTCATGCGCAGATAGACCTGCGCAACGACAAGGCTGACGCTTCCAAGCACCAGCGGCACGAACACGGCGCTCAGGAAATAGACGGTCGGCGCATTGCGCTGCTCGATGGCGTCGAAGATCGAGCGGTTCCAGACATTGATCCCGTACTGGAAGCCGACATTGACGCAGATCAGGATCAGGAGCGCGATCGTGCATGGCCAGGCGAGCTTGTCGCCCCGCCGGCTCCAATAGCCGCGCGCGCTGATCCAGAAGCGCTTCAGCAGGTATTTCTTGCGCGCCTGTTCGGCCTGTTCGGGGCTCAGCTGCGGATCAGGTTCCACCGCCGCTGGCGGCGGCGCCGCCTCGCCGACGACCTCGGATGCGGCCTCGACATCGGGTACCTTCTCCCGGCGGGGCTTCCTGGCACCGTTTGGCTTGGCGCCGCCGGCCGGCCTCTGTTTGGGTTTGATGTCTGCCACAACGGCCATAACGGCCTGGGTATCGGAAGGTTTCATCATGAGGGCTTGCGACCTTGCCAGGGCTGTCCTGGTGCCCCGATATCCGCCACGTCTCGCCATGAGTTCACCGCCGCACAATCGCCACCAAGCCACGCGAAGAGCTTGTAAAACGGAGGTTTTCACGATGCGTCTGGTCTGGACTTTGGTGTTCGCGCTGGCGAGCGGTGCGGCGTATGCGGCTTCGCCGGAGGACGACTACATCGCCGCGCGCGACAAGGCGATCGCGGCCATCGCCGCGATGGAAAGCGCGAACGCTCCCGTGGAAACGCTCGATGCGGCCAATGAGAAGGCCCGCGCCGATCTCGAACAGCGCCTTTCGACGCTTCTTGGACCTTTCACGGTCAAGGGTTTTCCGGCGGCCGGCAGGATCAATATCGAAAGCCTCAGTTCCTCCGATGTCGGCTTCGGCATGCTGGACGGGCTGCGTCACGGCACCGAGGACGGCCCCAGCATCGTGGCGTCGACACGCGGGCTGGTCGAGCGCTGGCTGCAATCGCGTGCGGCCGAGACGGACGCCGACCTCAAACTGCCCACCAGCTTCGACGCGGCGCTGAAGCTCGATGCGTTCTACACCCAGGCGATCGGCAGCGACGCCGCTTTCACCGGCACGCTCGACTTCAACCTGAAGACGCCCGACGGCGCCGACATGGCGATCGCCCGCCTCGGCGGCTGGGCACAGGATGTCGGACCTAACTACGACCAGGAAATCGTCGTCACGCTGGTCAAGGGCAACAGTGTCATGATCGCCGAGGCGCCCGCGACACCGCCCGTCCCAAGGATGGCGGCCTGCGACGCGGTGTGGACCGCGGCTGACGCCGCCGCCCAGAAACTGGTCAAGCAGGCCACCGACGACAGCGACGAAAATACATCCGATGCCGCCGACGCCGCCTGGGCAAAAGGCGACAGCGACTTCCGCGCCTGCATGGGCAAGAACCTGCGCGACAACCCGGCCTTCCCCACGCTGCTTGCCCAGGCGCAGGCGCTTGCCGACCAGATGGCGGGGAAGTAGGGCGCGCAGGACCGGCGCGGCGCCGACGCTGCCAATCTCCCCCTTCGCGGGGGAGATTGGCTGTTTCGTCGTCAGCACCGTTTCCACCCCCTTGCGGCCCCAGCATCCCATCACGATATTGTCGGCGCGTTGGCCTTGCTGACGGCAGTTGCCAGCACAGTTGAAAATTGGTGAAAGGAAGTCCTGATCGCGCATGGCGCGGCGGGCGGAGGAAAGCGTGGGAAACCCGGAATGACGACAGACACGAAAGCGACGGAAACCAAGGCATTCGAGGCGGATGTTTCGCGGCTGCTGCACATGATGGTGCATTCGGTCTATTCCGATAAGGACGTCTTCCTGCGCGAACTGATTTCCAACGCCGCCGACGCCTGCGAGAAGCTGCGCTTCGAGGCCGTCAGTCGCCCCGAATTGCTGGCCGACGATCCGAAGCCCCGCATCTCGATTTCAGCCGATCCCGACGGCAAGCTGATCACCGTCGAGGACAACGGCATCGGCATGAGCCGCGACGACATGACGGAGGCGCTGGGCACGATCGCGCGCTCGGGCACGCGCGCTTTCATCGAGCGCGTCGGCGCCGGCAATTCGAGCGAGGACACGCAGCTCATCGGCCAGTTCGGCGTCGGCTTCTACTCCGCCTTCATGGTCGCGACCCGTGTCGACGTCATCAGCCGCCTGGCGGGAAGCGAAGAAGCCTGGCGCTGGTCGTCCGACGGCAAGGGTTCCTACGAGATCGCGCCCGCCCCGCTCGAAGCCGCCCCCAAGCGCGGCACCCGCGTCGTGCTGCATCTGATGGACGACGCCGTGTCCTACACCGGATCCTATCGGCTCGAGCAACTGGCCAAGTCGCAGTCGGGCCATGTGCCGGTGCCGATCACGCTCATCGAGAGGCCCGGTGCCGAGGCGCGCGACATTGCCGATGGCACGGCCCTTTGGGTCAGGCCGAAGAGCGAGATCAAGCCCGAGGAATACACCGACTTTTACCGCGGCGTCTCCGGCCAGTATGACGAGCCGGCCGCCACCATCCATTTCCGCGCCGAGGGCCGGCAGGAATATAGCGTGCTGGCCTTCGTGCCCGGCTCGCGTCCCTTCGATCTCTTCGACCAGGACCGGAAGGGCCGCATGAAGCTCTATGTGCGCCGCGTCTTCATCACCGACGATGCCGATCTGTTGCCGCGCTACCTGCGCTTCATGCGCGGGCTGGTCGATTCCGCCGACCTGCCGCTCAACGTCTCGCGCGAGATGATCCAGGAAAGCCCGCTGCTTGCCGCGATCCGCAAGGGCCTGACCAACCGCGTGCTTGGCGATCTCGCCAAGCTGGCGGAGAACGAGACCGAGGCCTATGCGAAGATCTGGGAAAACTTCGGCGTCGTCCTCAAGGAAGGGCTCTACGAGGACCATGAGCGGCGCGAGCAGCTCTTGAAGCTCGCCCGCTTCCGCTCAACCGCCTCCGGCGAAGGCTGGCGCGGCCTTGCCGACTACGTCTCGGCGATGAAGGAAGGCCAGAAGGCGATCTTCTTCATGGCCGGCGACGACCGTGCACGGCTCGAAGCCTCGCCGCAGCTCGAAGGTTTCAAGGCACGCGGTATCGAGGTGCTGCTGCTCACCGACGCGGTCGACAGTTTCTGGACGTCGATGGCGCCCGAATTCGACGGCAAGCCGTTCAGGTCGGTGACGCAGGGCGTGGCTGAACTTTCCGAGATCCCGCTGCTCGACGAGGCGAACAAGCCGGATGCGGCGGCGGCGCCCGAGGTCGATGGCTTCCTGGCCTTCGTCAAGGCGGCGCTTGGCGATGCCGTGTCGGACGTGAAGGCCTCCGACCGCCTGACCGAAAGCGCGGTCTGCCTGGTGGCGCCCGAACACGGTCCCGACCGGCAGTTCGAGCGGCTGCTCAACGCCGCCGGCCGCCTCGACAAGACGGCCAAACCGATCCTCGAGATCAACCCCCGCCACGAGCGCGTCCTGGCACTCGCCAACCTCGGCGAAGACGAGCAAGCCTTCAAGGAGGATGCCGCCCACCTTCTCTACGACGAGGCGCGCGTCCTCGACGGCGACAAGCCGGCCGACGCAAGGGCGTTTTCGGAGCGCCTCGCCCGGCTGATCGCGCGCGGTATTTCGAAGGGCTGAGGAGACGCCGGCCAGCCGTTCCCGACGTGTGGTCGAACGGGGTTGCGTGGCGACCCCGTCTCCCGACAAATTTCGGCATCTCTCGCACCCGGCAACGCGCTGAAGTCCGCTGGCTCAATCGCCGACTGTAGACATCGGGCCGCCAATCACCCAATCTTGGCCCGGGAACAAAACAGGCCTTCAAAGAAGGCGCGGACTTCCGGGTGCTCATGGAACGACGATGGACATTGTATGATCCACGGCTGGCCTGGATGCTGGTCGCGCCGGTGCTCTTGCTGCTAACCTTTTTCCTGGTGCTGCCGATCGCCGTGATGGCCGGCTATACCTTCTTCACCTTTGTCACCGCCGGCGTGGAAACGAGCGCGCTGACGACCGCGAACTGGCACGAATTCCTCACCGACAGCTACTATCACGGCTTCCTCCTGAAGACGCTGAGGGTCGGAGCCATGACGGCGCTGCTGTGCGGCGTGCTCGGCTACTTCCCCGCCTATTTCATCTGGGCCACGACCTTCAAGCACAAATGGCTGTTGCTGCTTTTGCTGATCGTGCCGTTCTGGATCAGTTTCACCATCCGCACCTTCTCCTGGATCAACATCCTGGGGGAACAGGGCGTCATCAACGTCGCGCTGCTCAAAATGGGCATCATCCATGAGCCGCTGCAGATGCTCTACAATGAAGGCGCGGTCATTCTGGGCATGCTGCACTTCCTGCTGCCCTACATGATCCTCAACGTCTATGTCAGCCTGGAGAGCATTGATCGCACGTTGATTTCGGCGGCCCGCTCGATGGGCTGCACGAGCGCGCAGGCGTTCCGCGAGGTCACGCTGCCGCTGTCGCTGCCCGGCCTGGCGGCGGGCCTGCTGCTTTGCTTCGTGCTGGCCGCCGGCAGCTATGTCACGCCGCAGCTTCTCGGCTCGGGCCGCGACGCGCTGTTCGGCAACCTGATCTACGACACCATCATGGGCGAGTTGAACTGGCCGATGGGGGCCACGCTTTCGATCGTACTGTTCATCGTGCTCGGCTTCTTCGCCGCCGTCTACACGCGCTACATGGGCATGTCGCAGATCGTCAAAGGGCTTGGCGGATGACGGGGCTTGCAGGATGAGGGGAACACGGCGCAGGCAGGAAGGCAGATGGGCCTGGCGGCTGACCGGCTTTGTCACGGTCTGCGTCTACATCTTCATGTTCGCGCCGATCGTGGCGACAGTGGTCCTGTCGTTCAACGCCTCGATGTTCGGCGGCTTCCCGATGACCGGCTTCAGCCTGCAATGGTACGGCAAGCTGATGGCCAACGAGGCGGTGCTGGCTGCCTTTCGAACATCCTTGTGGATCGCATTGGTCACCGCCATCGTCACCACCGCCATCGGCGTCACCACGGCGTTTGCCTTGGTCCGCTTCGAATTTCGCGGCAAGCAGGCGCTGAGCACGCTGGTGATCCTGCCGGCATTGGTGCCGGAAACCATCCTCGGCGTCGGCCTGCTGGTGCTGATCAAGGCCGTCGACCAGCCGAGGACCATGCTGCTCCTGGTGCTTGGCCATATCCTGCTCGCCGTGCCCTATGTGGTGCTGATCGCCCAGGCGCGCATGATCGGCATCCGCCGCGTCTACGAGGAGGCCGCACTGTCGCTTGGCGCCTCTCGCTTCTCGTCCTTCCGCGAGATCACGCTGCCGCTGCTCATCCCGGCCGTTGTCGGCGGCGCCCTGCTCGCCTTCACCATTTCGTTCGACAACACCTCGGCCAGCCTGTTCTGGCGGCCGGCCGGCGTCGAGACCATGCCGACCCAGATCCTTTCCATGCTCAAGATTTCGATCAGCCCGGAGATCAACGCGCTCGGCACCGTGATGATCCTGGTGACCGTCGGCATCCCGCTGATCGGTGGCCTGATCCTGCAAAGCCTGACAAAACTGAGAAGACGTGGCGAACCAAAGGAGGAAATACAATGAAACTCACCACCACCAAGCGGCTGGAACGGCTGCACGATCGATACGCCAATGGCGACCTGAGCCGCCGCACGTTCCTGACGCTGACCGCAGCCGCGGCAGCATCGGCGGGCCTTTCCATGCCCTGGATGGGCCGGGCGCTCGCCGCGGTCCAGGAGGTTCGCTTCGACGGTTGGGGCGGCACGGTGCAGGATGCGATCGACAAGTTCGCCTTCCAGCCCTACACGACCAAGACCAAGATCAAGGTGGTCCAGGGCACGTTCGGCGACGAGGACGAGATCATCACCAAGATCAAGACCGCCAAGCCCGGCGACTACCAGGTCATCCATTCCTCCGGCGTCAACTACTACATCAAATATGTGAACGCCGGCCTGACCTCGGAAATCAACGAGGCCAACATTCCCAACATGGCGAACGTGCTGCAGCCGATGATCGAGCCATTCCGCAAGCTGACGCCGAAGCTCTCCGCCGTGCCCTACGACTACGGCACGACCGGCATCGCCTACAACACCAAGGTGATCTCGCCGGAGGAAGCCAAGGAGAAGGGCGCCGGGCTCCTGCTCGACAAGAAATATGCCGGCAAGGTCGGCGGCTATTCCGACATGACGACGCGCGTCTGGTATGCGGCGCTCGCCACCGGGCAGGACCCCAACAACCTCAAGGACATGGACGCCATCTGGGCCAAGGTGCGCGAAACGCGCGACCTCGCCAAGAAGTTCTGGAGTTCCGGCGCGGAGCTGATGGACCTGCTTTCCAAGGGTGAGATCGTGGTGACCGATGCCTGGTCGGGCCGCGTCGCCGCGCTGCAGGACCAGGGCCATCCTATCGGCTATCTCGATCCGGCCGGCTCCTACGCCTGGATGGAGGACATGCTGATCCTGAAGGGTTCGCCCATGGCCGAATGCGAGGAACTCATCAACTTCATGCTCGACCCGGCGACCTCGATCGCGGTGGCCGAAGGCCAGAGCTATCCGCCGTCGCTCGATCCTAACAAGGTCAAGCTGACCGAGAAGATCGAGAAGCTGCCGGCATTCGACAAGACGGGCACGATGAAGTCGCTGACCTTTGCCGATCCGACCTACTGGGCGACCAACGAGGACGCCTGGACCAAGCAGTGGAACAGGATCTCGAAGGGTGCCTGACAGCCAGGAAACGACACTCCATCCCCGGCCTGTTCAGGCCGGGGTAGCCGGCGCGAGCGCGGCCGCCGAGGCGAACAGCCCGGCGGTCGAGTTCCGCGACATCGACATCGCCTACGGCAAGTTCGTCGCGGTGCGCGATTTCTCGCTCTCGATCCGCAAGGGCAGCTTCGTCACCTTGCTCGGGCCTTCGGGTTGCGGCAAGACCACGATCCTGCGCTCCATCGCCGGCCTGGTCGATATTTCGGGCGGCCAAATCATGATCGACGGGCGGCGCGTCGACGACGTCCCGATCTACAAGCGCAACATCGGGCTGGTCTTCCAGAGCTACGCGCTCTTCCCGCACAAGAACGTATTCGACAACGTCGCCTTCGGCCTGAAGTACCGCAACGTGCCGAAGCCCGAGATCGTGCGCAAGGTCGGCAAGGCGCTCGAAATGGTGCGGCTGCCGGGCAGCGAGAAGAAGCTGCCGTCGCAACTGTCAGGCGGGCAGCAGCAGCGCATCGCGCTCGCCCGCGCCATCGTCTTCGAGCCGCAGGTGTTGCTGCTGGATGAGCCGTTGTCGGCGCTGGACGCCAACATGCGCGAGGAGATGCGCGTCGAGATCAAGAAGATTCAGAAGGAAACCGGCATCACCGCCATCTTCGTCACGCACGACCAGGAAGAAGCCCTTTCCATGTCGGATCGTATCGTGGTGATGAACGCGGGCGCGGTGGAGCAGATCGGCACTCCGGAGGAGGTCTACGAGGCGCCGGCGACAGCCTTCGTCGCCGACTTCCTCGGCAAGGCCAACATGCTTGCAGGGACCGTGAGCCGGTCCGGCCAAGGAACGGTAACGGTGGTGCTTGGCACCAGCCAGACGGTCAGCGTGGCTTGTCCAAGGCCGCTTGCCGACGGCAGCAAGGTCACCGTCGTGGTGCGGCCGCAGAAATTTTCGGTCGGTGCTGGAACGAGCGCCAATCGGCTGTCCGGCCGCGTGATCTCGGCCTCCTATCTGGGCGGCAGCGCGATCTACGAGATCGACATCGGCGGCAAGACCAGCCTCCGCGCCAATACACCGATCACTGGCCGCGTGCTTCGCGAAGGCGAGACGATCGAGTTGGGTTTTGCCCCGGACGGCTGCGTGCTGCTGGACGGGGCCGGGAAGCGGATTTCCTGAAGGTCGCGGGCGCTTGGTGCGGTTCAGCCACCATTTGACGCGCCCGTGCCGTCTCGCGCAACAGCCCAGATCCCAGCCGCCTGAAGGCGTGGGGTCTGCAGATTCCCATCGGGGCTCTAAACGCTTGTTTTGCGCAATTCCGGCAGCGCCGGTCTGGTTTCAACTCGCACCGGTCAGTGATCGACTTTGCGGATGTTGCGCTCGGCCGTGGGTGCAAGGCTCCCGGCTCCGGGCACTGAAGCCGGCGCGCCTTGAAGAACCCAATCCGCCGCGATCTGCCCGATCACCGGCGCCAGCTGGATGCCATAGCCGCCGGCGCCGGCGGCGGTGACCAATGCCGGTTCCGAGGCATCGATCGGTCCGACAAGCGGCCGATGATCGGCCGTGACAGGATAAAGGCCGGCCCAGCCACGGCCAAGCCGCGCGCCCGGCAGATCGGGCAGCCGTTCCAGCAGCAGTTCGGCCAGGTGGACCTTCGATTGCTCCTCGCACTGATCGTTGTAATTGTCCGGATCCTCGGGAGCGATGGACGTCACCTTGTGGATCTCGGCAATCAGCGCGCCAGGCTTGTCGTGGCGGAAATTAAGGCCGCTGCCCTCGCCGTCCACGAGGTCCATGACCATCGGCATCGTATAGTCGAGCGGCCTGTCCAGATGGATCACGACCGCCTCATGGCGCTCGGGCCAAATGTGCAGGCGCTGGCCGAAGAGCTCGGCGACCCGCGGCGCCCATGCGCCGCCTGCGTTGACCACGGCATCGCATTCGACCGGATCGCCATTGGTCTCCAGCCTGTAGCCGCCTGGCCGCCTTCCCACCCCGAGGACCTTGCGGTACTGGTGGATGTCGCCGGCCTTTTCGCGGACGATCCGCGCCAGGAAATTGCACATGTCATAGGGATCGAGAAAGCCGTTGTCGGGTCCGAACAAACCGCCTTCGAGCCCGTCGGGGCTGAGGTGGGGAACAAGGTCCCTGAGTTCGTTCGCACGGATCAGGCGCGACTTCAGGCCGGCCCCGCCCTGAATCTCGACTGATTTCGCGAACAGCTCCATCTGCGCGGGCGTGCGCGCGAGCCGAAGATAACCGATGTGGTTGAATTGAAGCCCCTGCCCCTCCCACTGGCGAAACCGGCGGAACGAATGAACGCGAAGCATGATCTCGAACGGATCGGTAAATTGCGACCCGACAACGCCGACCGACCTGCCGCTCGAGCCTGAAGCGATCGACTGCGCTTCCAGCACCGTCACGCGTGCGCCCTGTTCGAGGAGGTTGAGCGCCGTGCATAGGCCCAGCGTGCCCGCACCGATCACCACGACATGGAGGGAAGCTGTCATATAGGGTCACCTGCTTTCAGGCATGATCCCAGACGTGGGAACCGGTTTTCTCGGACTAACGGTTTCCGTCTGTCCAGAGATCATGCTTCGACAAGGGATAGGGAGGCGAATCGACCAAACGTCATCCTGATCCACGCTGCGCGGCGATCTCGCCCAAGGTGTCGTCGATCGCATGCAGAATGCTGCGCGCGTCCGCCTGTGTCATGGGCGTCGAGAGCGCGAACAGGCCGTAGCTGGCAGACAGGACGCCGCGGCCGAGCAAGCCCTTGTGGAATGTCTCGAACCTCCGGTGCTCGGCCTGGTCCGGATAGACGGATCTATAGTCCGTAACCGGATGCGAGGTAAAATGAACCTTGAACAGCGAACCGAGGCCCACGCATTGGCCGGCAAGGCCATGCCTGTCGAACGAGGCGGACACCCCTTCGCGCAGGAATGCGCCCAGTGTATCGAGATGGGCAAAGCTCTCCTTCGTCAGCGCCCGCATCGAGGCGAGCCCGGCCCGCATGGTCACCGGATTGGCGGTGAACGTGCCGCCATGGGGAAGAGCGGGCTTGCCCCTGGTCGGATCGAACACCGCCATGACATCGGCGCGCCCGCCAACGGCGCCCACGGGGAAGCCGCCGCCGATGATCTTTCCGAGCGCGGTCAGGTCGGGCTCGATGCCCCACAACCCCTGCGCGCCCGACCAGCCAAGGCGAAACGAGATGACTTCGTCGAAGACAATCAGGGCCCCGGCCGCCCAGGCGATCTCGACCATCGCGTGCAGATAGTCCCGGCGTGCCGGGATGAGGCCGGCACGATTGGGTATAGGATCGATCAGCACGCCTGCTATGCTGTCGCCCTGGGTGGCGAAGACGGCGCGAAGCGCCTCGACATCGTTGAAGGGCACGGCAATCACATCGTCCAGCACCCCGCGCGGCGTTCCCTTTGCGTAAGGCGTCGAGCTTGGCATGTCGCCCCAATTGGACGGGGAACTGTCCAGGCTCACCTCGGCGAAATCATACGACCCATGGTAGGCGCCTTCGATCTTGACGATCTTCGGCCGCCCGGTGAAGGCGCGCGCGGCCTTGATGGCCATCATCACCCCCTCCGTGCCAGAGTTGGTGAAGCGGATCCGGTCGACGGAGGGCAGCCGGTCGACGAGAAGCTCGGCAAGCTCGATCTCGCTGAGCGTCGGGGCGCCGAAGGCCGTGCCGAACGGCAGTTGCTCGACCACGGCGGCAGCGACGTCGGGATGTGTGTAGCCATGGATCATCGAGGTGAAATTGTTGATGCAGTCATAGTAGACGTTGCCGTCGACATCCCAGACCCTGCACCCCTCGCCGCGCGCGGCATAGATCGGAAACGGATCGACAAAGACGGTGGTGCGCGTATTGCCGCCCGGCATCACCCTCTTGGCGCGCTCGAAGAGGCTCTTTGATCCAGGCATGGCGTCAGGATAATGCGGCATGGCTCTCGCTGGCGAATTTGACCGTCAAGGCAGCGGCGGCACCGCCGCTCGTCGCAATGCTATGACCAGCTTCTGCACCGACGCAATCGGCCAGGCGGAGTATGCGACACGACCAGGCCGTCACTGACCATTATCCTCCCGCCGCCACTGCCCGGTTCGGATGCCTGAGGTGGGTTGGCGTGATGCCGGTCTGCTGGCGGAACACACGGCTGAAATGGCCGGCATTGGTGAAGCCGCAGCGGTAGGCGATGTCGCCGATCTGCAAGTCGCTGCCTTCCAGCAGCGACTTCGCATGATGCACCCTGAGCGTCAGATATGCCGCCATCGGGCCGATGCCCAGTTCCAACCCGAAGAGCCGTTCGAGCTGGCGCCGCGAGCAGTTCAGGCGGCTTGCGATCTCGGCCACCGACAGCGTCTCCTGCAGGTTGCTCTCCATCAACAGCAAGGCCCGCTTCACCGCCCGGCTCGACGCTGCCGGAAACAGGTCGCCGACGGGCTGCACGTCGCGGCTGCTCCTGATCCGGTCGAGCACCAGGATCTTGGCGGCCTTCTCGGCCGCCTTCTGGCCGATGAACTGGGACACGAAATGGCCCGCGAGGTCGGCGGCACCCGTGCCGCCCGCGCATGTCGCGCGGCCCCGGTCGACGGTAAAAAGGCTGTCGGCATGGGCGTTGACCTCCGGGAACCGGCTGCGGAAATCCTTGATGTGGAACCAACTGACGGCGGCGCTGTAGCCATCGAGCAACCCGTAGCGCGCCAGCACGAAGCTTCCCGTGCAGAGCGACGTCAGCGGCACGCCCTTGCCGGCGGCACGCAAAAGAAACGCCTCCTTCTCGGAACTCAGGCTGCGGTTTGTGTCGAGCAGGCCGCCGACCACGACCACGTTATCGAAATCCTCGGGGTTGCCGATCCCCCCGGTCGGCAGCAATTCGACGCCGCAACTTGCCCGGATCGGCAGGCCGCGTTCGCCGACGATCTCCCAGTCGAACTCTATCCTGCGGCTGCGGTCGCCCTCATCGCCCGCCAGCCGCAGCGTGTCGATGAACAACGATAGCGGCGACAGCGTGAAGTCGCGAACGAGGAGAAACGCAAAACGCCTGGCCATTGTTGTTCGGAACCGTCCTCGTGCCCTCTGATTGCACCCTGCTGCGCATCAATCGCCACCCCCTTATATAGCCCGTGTCGGAAAAGGCAGAGTTGGTTTGGCAAGCCCAACTCCTTTCGCCAGCGAATTCCTTTCGCCGGGAAAGTTCTGGTCTTCGGCTTCGTGCACGAGATCCCCGCGACGAACATCGGACGCTGCTCAAGCGCCCGTCGCGTCCGACATGAAGGCGATCGCAACCCTTCTCGCCGCGCGGGCAAGCGCGATCAGCGCCGAGATCAGGCGCGGCCTCGGAGTCGAGGACTTCGAGCAGTCGGATGAGCACGACCGTCCGCGCCGGCGGCGAGACACTTCGCGCGCGCTGGCTGATTGGCTGCGGTGGCGGCCCCACCGACGCTGATCCGGACCTGGAGGGAGTTGCCAAGGCCGCGGCGCGGTGGTTTGGCGAACGCGAATGAAGCGTGTCCATCGGGCGGCGAATCCAACTGCCCCGCCGATGAAGCCGAACACCCGCCGGGTCCCATGCTAGGGGAACTGATCGAGCCTGATTTCGGTTGTCTGTTGTGCGAACGATCGTTGCACGGCAGGCACCTGACGAGCGAAGATAAAATATGAAACCTGCAGCCAAGCGGCGCGGTTCCCTGCGGAAGGTCCTAGGTGGCATCGCAGCGGCGATTGCGACCACCCCTGACCGGAGGGCCGAGCAAGGCGCGAGCACCGCGTCAATGGTTGCCGAATGGCCGCTGCCGCCGTCGGCGACGCTTGGCTCCTCCTTGCGCCTGAAAGGGATCGAACGCGAAGTACGAGCCAGGCTGCCCTGGACAGTGAGGAAATTTGCCAAGGCCGAGACCGGCCGCATCGTCTTGCGCATGCTGCAAGCCGACGCGGATGCGTTCCGGGCCGCCTCGGCGACCATCTCCAGGACGCTGGAGGGGATCGAAGCGCTGGCCGTGCTTCCGCGAGAAGCGGAGGACATTCTCACCATCTCGTCGCGCGAGCGGCACAAGTGGCTCAGGGACGGTCGCCTGAAAAGCATCGGCACGCGCACCGTAAAGATGCGCGGGCGATCCAAGGCCGTGACCTTCCATGTCTTCGATCCACGCCACATCGAGGACGTTCTTGATCGTGACCTGGCGACCGCCTGGCGGGAGGAGGACGCGCGGGAAACATCCGAAAACAGGAGGCGCGGAGCTGGCAAGGCCGCGCTGACGCGAGCAGGCAAGCGGACGGGCAACGCCCGCAAGACCAGGAATTCGGGAAAAGACGATGCGCCAAAGCTCGAGGGCTGGGACACGTTCGAGGCGGAAGGATTGCTGCGGTAGAGCAACCCCAGGAAAACGATTTTCCGGCGAGGATCGCGCTCGCGCCCCATTCCCGTCTACGGATATTGCGCCTTACCGGGACCGGAAGCGCCGAGATCGCCCTGCAATTCCTTGGGCAGGGGAAGGCTCGAACATTGCAGATGGACGTCGCGGGCGAGCAGCTTTCGCTGCTTCTGCTCGTGCTCCTTGGTGGCCGCTATGATCCCCAATCCGTACGGGCCAAGTGCAACGAATTCCCAACCCGGATGCGTTTTTTCGCGGACCGCGTAGTCCGAAGCCGCCGCTCGAGCTTGCTGGCATTGCGGCGACGCCCATTTCTGGTCCTGCTGCGAAAGAGAGGCTCCGTAATCGACTGGAGAGGTCGCGCATCCGGCCATCGTCGCGGCCAATGCGGACATTGCAAGCCCCACCGCAATTTTCATCCAGAAGCCCTTTGCCAACCACCGTGGAGAGTACATGGACGCCTTCATCTCACAAGGGAAGCGTTGCGACCAGAGAGCCCGGCCTCGTTTCCTGGGGCCCGCCCGTCGCCAGATTTGGACCGCAGCTGGGAACCAATGATGGGCGAGACTGTTCAGTTGTAACTTGATACGACGCTGACATTCTTGCCGGCGGGCAAGGCGGACATCTTCAGGAGTTCCCATCATGACTATTTCGTCCGGATTTCGTTCAATCGCCATTGCCGCGATCGCCGCGGCGGGCGTCAGCCTGGCCAGCGCCGCGCATGCCGACAGCGGTAAAATCCGCTTCTCCGTCTACAAGGCGGCCTTCTTTGTCGGCGGCTCCGGTGGCGAGGGCACGCTGACTTTCCATGGCCGCAAATACCCGATCTCGATCGGCGGCGTCTCGGGCGGCCTCGCCTTCGGGGTCTCCAAGACCTATTTCCAGGGCACCGTGCGCCACATCAAGCGCGTCCGGGATGTGACTGGCGTATACGGCGCCGCCGGCGGCGGCGGCACGCTCGGCAAAGGCGCCCAGGTGATCGTGATGACCAACGACAAGGGCGCCCAGCTTGAACTCACGGGCCGACAGGTTGGCCTGCAGGTCAACGCCGATCTGAGTGGGCTCGCCATCTCGCTGAGATAAGCCTCGTGGCGTGAAGCGCGTCGCCATGACCGTGCGACGCGCTCCGGCGCACATTTTGAAACTGGAAATCAGCTCCTCAGCCCGGGTGCTTCCTGTCCAGTGCGCTCGACATATTCCGTATAGCCGCCACCATAGGTGTGGATGCCTTCCGGCGTCAGTTCGAGCACGCGGTTCGACAGCGCGGCCAGGAAATGCCGGTCGTGCGAGACGAACAGCATCGTGCCTTCATACTGCGACAGCGCCTCGATCAGCATCTGCTTGGTGGTGATGTCCAGATGGTTGGTCGGTTCGTCCAGCACCAGGAGGTTGGGCGGCTCGAACAGCATCAGCGCCATCACCAGCCTTGCCTTCTCGCCGCCTGACAGCACCCGGCATTTCTTCTCGATCTCGTCGCCGGAAAAGCCGAAACAGCCGGCAAGTGCCCGAAGCGGCGCCTGGCCGGCCTGCGGAAAATTATCCTCCAGCGTCTGGAACACGGTGCGCTCGCCTTCGAGCAACTCCATGGCGTGCTGGGCGAAATAGCCCATTTTCACACTCGGTCCCCGCGCCACCGTACCGGTATCGGGATCGGAAGCACCGGCCACCAGCTTCAGCAGCGTCGATTTTCCCGCGCCATTGACGCCCATGATGCACCAACGCTCGCGGCGGCGGACCTGGAAGTCGAGCCCTTCATAGATGGTGCGGCTGCCATAGGCCTTGTGCACGTTCTTCAAGGTGACGACGTCCTCGCCGCAGCGCGGCGCCGGCTGGAACTCGAAATTCACCACCTGGCGGCGCTTTGGCGGCTCGACGCGGTCGATTTTGTCTAACTTCTTCACCCGGCTCTGCACCTGCGCGGCATGCGAGGCACGCGCCTTGAAGCGCTCGATGAAGGCGATCTCCTTGGCCAGCATCGCCTGCTGACGTTCGAACTGAGCCTGCTGCTGCTTGTCGGCGATCGCCCGCTGCTGCTGGTAGAATTCGTAATTGCCGGAATAGGCGGTGAGCGATCCCGCATCGATCTCGACGATCTTGTTGACGATGCGGTTCATGAACTCGCGGTCGTGCGAGGTCATCAGCAGCGCGCCGTCATAGCCTTTCAGGAACTGCTCAAGCCAGATCAGGCTTTCCAGGTCGAGATGGTTCGACGGTTCGTCGAGCAGCATGGCGTCGGGCCGCATCAGCAGGATGCGGGCCAGCGCCACGCGCATCTTCCAGCCGCCCGAGAGTTTGCCGACGTCGCCGTCCATCATCTCCTGGCTGAAGCCCAGACCGTCCAGCACCTCGCGGGCACGCCCGTCCAGCGCATAACCGTCGAGTTCCTCGAAGCGATGCTGCGCCTCGCCATACTTTTCGATGATCTCATCCATCCGGTCGGCCTGGTCGGGGTCGGCCATCGCAGCCTCGAGTTCCGCCATTTCGGCCGCCACGTCGCTCACCGGCCCAGCGCCGTTCATCACTTCCGCGACCGCGCTGTGGCCCGCCATGTCGCCGACATCCTGGCTGAAATAGCCGATGGTGACGCCACGATCGACCTGCACCTGGCCCTCGTCAGGCTGCTCCTGGCCCGTGATCATGCGAAACAAGGTCGTCTTGCCGGCGCCGTTCGGCCCGACGAGGCCGATCTTCTCGCCCTTCTGCAGCGTGGCCGACGCCTCGATGAAGACAAGCTGACGGCCGTTCTGCTTGCCGATGTTTTCAAGTCTGATCATGGTGATCCGGGAGGCTCAAAGGAGATTGGAGGATTTGCCCGCGCCCTTACGCGAATGAAGATGCCAGGGGAAGAGGCAGAAGCGCCGCAGATGCCTGGCGGAGCACGAGGCGCCGATTTCCTCAACTGGCGGAAATCGGCGGTTTGCATGGCTGCTCCTGCCTGCCGGCGTCCATGAAAAATCGGCGGGCGGTCGAAATCCGCCCTTCTCGAACGACTTTGGCGCGGTGGCCTGCACGGCCAGACCAGAAACGCCAACAGGACAGGACCATGGCAATGGCCAAGATGCTCGTGATCTACAAAACCCCGGCCGATCCGGCCGCCTTCGACCGCCACTATTTCGACGTTCACATACCGCTTGCCAAGAAGCTTCCCGGGCTGCGGCGCTATGATGTCAGCAGGCGGCCCATCGTCAAGCTCTCGGCGGGCGAGATGCCTTATCTGGTGGGAACATTGTATTTCGACAGCCTCGAAGACATCCGCGCCGCCTTCGCCTCGGAAGTCGGCGTCGCCTGCGCCGCCGACCGGCGGATACTGGCTCCGGGCGACGACGATCTGACGATGCTGTTGTTCGACGCCGACGAGGTGTGATCCCGACCGCCAGAAACACTCCAGAAACAAGATTCAACATCCGGGAAAAACTGAGGAAAACATCGTCGGGCATAACATGTTCGTGGCAACCGGACAGCGGTCGCCACCAATGCAAAGGGATGCTGCCCGCGATGCAACGACATTCGACCGGATGGATGAGTGCCCTAGCAGGCATTTCGCTGGCCATGCTCGCGGGCGCACAGTCGGGTGCGGAGGCGGCGATCACCCGTAGCGAATATTGCAGCCGGCTCGGTCTTCAACTCGACGGCGCCATCCAGACCAAGGCCAGGCCCGGTGCCAGTGCGAGCCAGATCGCGCAGGCAACGGCACTGCAGGACAAGGCGAACCGGTTCTGTGCCGAAAGCAAGCAGGCGCAAGGCATCCGGACCTACGCCAACGCCCTGAAGCTCCTCGGTGTGACACCGGTCGACCTCAACCAGTGACGAGCAGTCATCATCCTTGAAACCCGTCACGAAAAGGGCGGCTTTTTCCCACGGGCAATGCCGCGAGCGGTCCGCCCTCGCACAGCGTGTCTTGCCTTTGCTGGATGGCGGCAAAGTCCTGATGACGGATCTAGATGGAATCCGGGTAGAACGCGGTCGAGGAATTCTGCACGCCATCACCACGGCAGTCCCGCCGTCACCACGGCAATCTCTTGCCATCGCGAAAAAAGCCGCCGGTCGGGCCGTCGTCCGGCAAGGTCGCGGCCCAGACGATGCCGGCCGCCCCTTGCCTCGCCGGCAGCGACTTCACCGTCGCCGACATCGCCGTCTATGCCTACAGCCATCGCGCCGGGGATTGCGGCTTTTCGCTCGCGGACTATCCGGCGTTCGCCGCATGGACGGAGCGCGTGCGCGATGCCATCGGACCCGGCTACCCCGTCCATCCCTACGGTATCGATCCGCATTCCGGAGCCTGAGCGCATGCGCTGACGGATTTGGCTCCCGCCAGAATCCGTCTCTGTTTACACCGCGGTGGAATAGGGATACTTTTTATCCTTAATAGGTCGGTCGGTACCGGCCCGGGAACCCGTGGATGATCCTGAAAAGCCAAGTCGAATGGGCACTGCACTGCTGCGCCATTCTCGCCGGTCTGCCCGAGGGGCGGTATCTCTCCACAAAAGCGCTTGCCGAGTTCCACGGCCTTCCCAAGGAATATCTCTCCAAGGCACTGCAAAGCCTGTCGCAGGCGGGACTGGTGCACACGACGCTGGGGCCGTCGGGTGGATACCGGTTGGCGCGGACGCCGGCAGAGCTGACCTTCCTCGACATCGTGGAGGCGGTTGAGGGCAAGGCGCGGACGTTTGTCTGCAACAATATCCGCGAGAACAATCCGTGTCGTCCCCAGGGCTATTGCGAAAGCAATCCTTGCCCGGTG
This sequence comes from Mesorhizobium sp. B2-5-7, assembly GCF_006440875.1. NCBI lineage: Bacteria > Pseudomonadati > Pseudomonadota > Alphaproteobacteria > Hyphomicrobiales > Phyllobacteriaceae > Mesorhizobium > Mesorhizobium sp. B2-5-7. The sequence goes on from NZ_VFUO01000004.1 coordinate 209,571, forward strand.
GCGCGCATCATGTGGGAGGCCGATGAGGCCTGGCGCGCAAAATTGCGCGCCGTCAGGCTTTCCGACCTCACCGAAGCGTTGGCGCTCGACATCCCCGCGGAGCTTTGGAAAAACAGCTTCGAATGGGTGCTAGAGCGCGCCGGATGAACGTGGCCGCATGACCGTCGCGGGCGGCCGGTCTCCCGTCGCCGGCATGCAGGCGGCTAGCCATGCCCGCATCGTTCCGGGCGCCCGTTATCGACAGCGCCACGCCGAGATAGATGGCGGCGACCACCAGGTCCTGGAGCAGGCGCGCTTCTCGCGGCCTCAGGCGTGCCATGGGACGCCCACGGCCCTGGAAATACCAGACGACGATGCCGGCAAGCCCGAGAAGGTTGATCAAGACCAGAGCCAAGAAATGATAATCGCCGAACATGGGCTCACCGACAGTATTTTGGCTGGCGGCAGGGCCGGACGCGAGGAAGGGCGACCGGCCTTACGCCCCTATTTCTTGGCCGGATAGGTCATTTCCTTCTGGGCGCTATCGACCACGAACACCGCCAGCAGCTTCGCGGGCTTCGTCTCGCTGCCGTTTTCGCTAACACTGTGGCGATCACCCGGCATCTCCGAAAAGCTCTCGCCGGCCTTGTAGACCTTGACCGGGTCGTCGTTGACCTGGCTGCGGATGGAGCCTTCCAGAACGGTGGCATAGATGAAGGCGGAGCTTGGATGCGTATGCGCCTCCGAATAGCCGCCCGGGCCATATTCGACGAGGATGCCCTTGATGCTCTTGCCGGGGGCATTCGGCAGTTCATGCTCATAGACGAGGGTGACCTTGGCGGCCTTCTCGCCGGCGCGATGGGCCTCCTTGGCTCCAACCGGGCCGGCCAGTGCCGCCGTCAGGGCGAGCGCGATGGCGATTGACTTGATCATTCGAAAACTCCTTTTTGTGTTGAGCTACGGCGCATCCTGGCGGTCATTTCCGCGCCGCGGTGGCGAACCATTGCTCGAAGGTGATGCGGCCAAGGCGCGGATTGTTGTCGGAGACGAGCGAAGTGTCGTTCAGCCTCGCGCCGAAGTAGAGCGCCTCCGGATCAGCCACGACCTCGCGGGGATCGCCGACAGCCTTGAGGTAGCGGGCGACGAGTTCGCTCATGCGCGCACGCTCCGGACCGGAAATCTCGATCATGCCGTTGATCGGCGCGCCGAGCGCGATCCCGGCCATCGCATCGGCGACGTCGTCCGATGCGATAGGCTGCACATAGGCCGGCGACAGGTGCACGGCCTCGCCGACCGTGCCGGACTTGGCGATGCTGGCCAGGAATTCCATGAACTGCGTCGAATGAACGATGGTGTAGGGGATGCCGGAGGCCTTGATCAGCTCTTCCTGGACGAGCTTGGCGCGAAAATAGCCGCAGTCCTGCAGGCGTTCGGTCCCGACAACCGAGAGCGCGATGTGGTGCCTGACCCCGGCAACTTTGCCCGCGGCGAGCAGGTTGCGGCCCGAAGTGGTGAAGAAATCCATGGCGGGCTGGTCCTCGAACGAAGGTGAATTGGCGAGGTCGATGACGACCTCGGCGCCAGCCAGCGCCGCCTCCAGGCCTTCGCCCGTGATGGTGTTGACGCCGGTATTCGGGGCGGCGGCAACCACCTCGCAGCCCTGCTTGCGCAGCCGTTCGACCGTCTTGGAGCCGATAAGCCCGGTGCCCCCGATGATGACGATTTTCATGATAGTCTCCGTTCGCGGTCGCGCCGCGTCGTTGCTGGTTTCGTTGAGGGAGAGGTCAGTTCAGGCCGGCCTTGTCGAGGCCGTAGAGCTTGTCCGCGGAGCCGGGCACGGTCTTGAAGGCGACGCTGACACGGTTCCAGGCGTTGATGGCCATGATCGAGAAGGTGAGGTCGGAGATTTCCTTCTCCGAAAGCTGCCCGCGCACGCGTTCATAGAGCTCGTCCGGGATACCGCCTTCGGGGAGTTTGGTGACGGCTTCGGTCCAGGCAAGGGCGGCACGTTCTCGGGGAATGAATAGGATCGATTCGCGCCAGACGGCGAGATGGTACAGCCGCAGCTCGCTCTCGCCGTGGATCTTTGCTTCCTTGACGTGCATGTCGAGGCAGAAGGCGCAGCCATTGATCTGGGATGCCCTGACGTGGACCAGATCGCGGAGCTTCTCTTCGATCGCGCCATGTGTCTCGGCCATGCTGAAATCGAGGAGCTTCTTGAAGAGTTCAGGCGATTGCTGGGCGGCGTTCAGGCGCTGCGTCATGGCTTTTCCTTTTTTTGGATATCTTGTGTCCTTAAGGACAATTAATATCCATAATGACTGGACAGTAAAGCGCCACCCGCCTACGATGCGAACATAAGGCTTATGTCGAAAAGTATGAGGGCGAGGATGGACGTCGTATCGGCGTTGCGAACGTTCCTGCGGGTGGCGCAGACAAAATCCTTCTCAGCGGCCGCCATCGACCTCAATCTGACGCAGCCGGCTGTATCCCGGCAGGTCTCCGCGCTAGAATCGCATCTCAAGACGCGCCTCCTGCATCGCACGACGAGCGCGCTCGCCTTGACGGCGGAGGGTGAACGGATGCTGCCGATGGCGCTGCGCGTCATCGAAGCGGTCGAAGCGCTCGGCGAAGCCAGCGGCGCCGAAGCGGCAGCCATATCCGGAAAGGTTAGGCTCAGCCTGCCGACGCCCCTCGGCTTCTTCCTCAGCGACCGTCTGGCAGGGCTGTTGGAGCGCCATCCGGCACTTCAGGTCGAACTGCTCCTTCGGGATGAACCGTCGGACGTGGTCGCGAATGCGATCGATCTAGAGGTACGCCTCGGGCCGGTCTGTGACAGCAGCCTGATCTGCCGCCGGATCGGCTGGACAACAGCCTTTCTCGTGGCCTCGCCAGCCTACATCGAGGGGCGCGACACACCGCGAACGCCGCAAGACATCAAGGATCACTCCTGCATTTGCTACAGCCGTGGCGGGGACGGCCGGTCGTGGTCGTTCTCCAGTGGAGCGGAGGAAGTGGTTCTGCGGATTGAGCCCCGCCTCGTCGCCAACAATTCGATGGCCGTCCATCGCGCGACCCTGGCGGGAGCCGGGCTTGCGGTGCTTTCCCACATCCTCGCCGGATCGGACATCGAAGCGGGCAGGCTGGTCAAGCTGATGCCGGATTTTCCGCCGACGCGCCTGCCGATCAATGTCGTCTACCCGTCCCGCCGGAATATCCCGCTGCGTGTGACAACGGTGCTCGACTTTCTTATCCAGGCCGTCCGCGGCGATGTCTTGATGGCGTCGGCGCCCGTGCGGACAATTCCCGGACCCTTGACCCACACTACCGCGTCTGAAGGCTGCTATTTCTTTCCCTGCGGATAGATCGTCTCGCCGCGCTTCAGCATCGCCACGAAGGCTTCGATCTTCTTCTTGCGCCCGGCTTCGGTCTTCATGTTGTGGGTGCGGAAGGCGAGCGAGAAGCGGTTCTGCGCGCTGAGCTTTTCCAACATCGCCTTGGCCGCCGGCTCGGCATCGATCGCCGCTTGCAAATCATCGGGGATTTTCATCTCCTTGCCGCTGCCATAGGCACGTGCCCAGCGCCCGTCGGCCTTGGCCGCCTCGACCTGTTTCAGCCCGTGCTCGGTCATGCGGCCCTCCTCGATGAGCCGCGCGACATTGTCGATGTTGATCTTGCTCCAGATGCTTTTTTTGCCGCGCGGCGTGTAGCGCTGCAGGAAACTGTTCTCGTCCAGCCCCTTGCGCACGGCGTCGATCCAGCCGAAGCACAGCGCGACGTCGATGGCTTCCTTCGGTGTGATCGACTTCAGTCCCGAGCCCACCTTGTGAACCTTGATCCACACTTCGGTTTCCGTGGCGTGGTGCTGGCCGAGCCAGGTATGGAAACTGGCCGCGTCGGGAAATTCCCTGACCTTTTCGGGATCGACCTTGACCGGAGCCATCAGCGGGCCTGCCGGCTCAGAATTGTTGTCGCTGGGGCCCCTGTCATCTTGCCTCCGTCATCCTGCGGTCTCGGCATCATGGCATCGCCCACTGTCAATTCCCGTCAGCAGTGGAGACGCTGTCATGAAGTTGGAAACACACCATGGATTGCCGCGTTGCGGCTGAAGCGCGCCCGACCAGATGGAGGAGCACGACGCTTCCCCACCGTGCTATAGGACCACAAATGCCACGCGGGGGGATATGCCGCAATGAAATCTCTGCTCTTCGGCCTTGCCTTGTTGCTGCCGGGCGTGGCGCTGGCCGAACCGATCGAAACCCGCAAGATCATCACCGCGCTGACCGGCGACTTCAACGGCGACGGCGCTCCCGACCTTGCCATGGTGGTCGAGACCGGCCCGACCGACCCGATGGACATCCATTTCTTCCTCGGGGACAAGGAGCACAATTACCTCAAGCCTGTCGAGATCGTGCGCGAACAGATCGGTGGCGAGTGGAACGGCTACGACCGGGCGGGCTACGAAAACTCCGACGCCGAGCCGGAGCTGACAATGCTGCCCAACGGGTCGATCAAATTCCATCTGCCGGCGCCGGAGATCGGCAGCGAGCGCACCAACCAGACGCTGACCGTGGCCTACCGCAACGGCGCCTTCATCGTTGCCGGCTTCGCCTACGATTCCGATGATTACCTGCAGGAGAATGCCGCCAGCGCCTGTGACTACAATGTGCTGACCGGCAAGGGCACCAGCTCGAAGCAGCAGCCGGACGGCAGCACGAAGCACAAGACCGTGTCGGCGGAAGGCAAGACCATCGCATTCCGGGACTGGAACTCGGGCGACGCCTTCGCTGCTTGCCAGGAATAATGGCTCGCTGGGCTTCGGCCGGCATCAGGCCGGTGGCGGCATTGCCGGCGTCAGGCCATGGCGGCGCATGATCTCCATCATGGCAGCTTTGTCGGGCGGCCCGCCGGCAGCGGCGTTAAGCAGACCGAATATCTCGCGGAAATAGTCCGGACCAATTGCCGCCGGCGTGATGACGCACAGCGTCTTGGCATCCCGGGTGCCGTTATTGTCGAAGCGGTGGACGGCGCCGCGTGGAATGCACAGCGCCTCCCCCGGCCCAACCTCGATCGGCTTGCCGTTCACGGTCCAGGTCAAAACCCCGTCAATGCCGTAGATCGTTTCCTCGTAATGGTCGTGGCTGTGCGCCGGCGCGGGCAAGCGCTGCGCGCTTGGCACCATCAGTTCGAAAGCGGCGACGCTGCCGTTCGAATTTTCGCCTGACACAAGGAAACGGACCGACAGCCCCTTGGTGCCGATGGTTTCATCGGCTGGGTTGACCCCAGGATTCATGGATGACATTGCGCAAACCCCTCCGGTAAATTACATTTACTAGTCATCAGTAAACTCAATTTACCGGATCGTCAATGGCCACCTCCACCGAAGTTCTGCAGACCAAGACCGAGGATCTTTTGATCGGCGCCCTGCTGCGCGTGCCAGCCCAGGCGATCCAGCGCCGGCTGATCAGGGAGCTCAATGCCGCCGGCTTCGACGAACTGCGTCTGCCGCATATGGCCGTGCTGCAGTTTCCCGGCCCGGACGGCGCGCGGCCCGGCACGATCGCCGAGCGTGCCGGCATGAGCAAGCAGGCCATCAACCAGCTGCTCACCAGTCTGGAAGGCTACGGTTATCTCGTCCGCTCCGACGGCGAAGGCAGCGCGCGCGTGGTGCGGTCCACCGAGCGCGGCCACGCCGCTTTCTGGAAAATGGTCGACATATTGCGCGACATCGAGGAGGACTGGCGCACCGAACTTGGGCCGAAGCGCTTCGCCGAACTTAAAGCGCTCTTGTTCGCAGTCTGGGATAGCCCGCTGGCCCGTTGAGCAAGCTCCGGCCATCGAGGCAATCGGGTTTCCAAACCGCACCGCGTCGGGACCAATCGGCATCTCCGATAGCACCATCGGTTTCTTCCGTTTCCCCTCACCGCATCGAGCTGCCAATTCCCTGCTCTTGTCCAACCAACGAAGGCAGAGCGGAATGAGCATTTCGAACCAGAGAATCCTGATCGTCGGCGGCGGATCCGGCATGGGCCTCGCGCTTGCAAGGCGCTGCCTCGAAGCCGGGGCCGAAGTCATCATCGCCGGGCGTGGCGAGGACAGGCTGCGGCAGGCGCGTGAGGCGCTGGGCAATCCCGCAGGGCTGGGGATGGCCACTGTCGATATTGCGCGGGAAGACCAGGTCGGGGCGTTGTTCGCCGGGATCGGCGGCCTCGACCATATCGTCAGCACCGCCGCCGACATCGAAGGCGCCTACCGGCTGCTGCCGGAGCTCGGTCTCGAGGCGGCGCAACGCGTGGTCGACAGCAAGCTCTTCGGCCCGCTGCTGCTTGCCAAGCATGGTGCGCCACGGTTGGCAGTGGCTGGATCGATGACCTTCGTCTCCGGCATCGCCGCCTACCGGCCGGCCGCGCGCGGCTCGGTCGTCGCCGCCGTCAATGCCGCGCTCGAAGGGCTGGTGCGGGCGTTGGCCATAGAACTCGCGCCGCTCCGCGTCAACGCGGTGTCACCCGGCTGGGTCGATACCGAAATTTGGGCGCAAGTGGCGGGCGACAGGAAGGCAGACACGCTTGCGGTGATGGCCGAGCGGCTGCCGGTCGGCAGGATCGGCCAGCCCGAGGACATCGCCGACGCGATCGCCTTCCTCATCGGCAATGGCTTTGCCACCGGCACGACGCTCCACGTCGAGGGCGGACATCGTCTCGTCTAAAACGGACGGCTCTGCGAAATGCTTTTAAAGCAGGACCTTGGAGCGGCTTGAGGATTCAGCGTCTGAACTGGCTTTCGAGGATGCCGGCGCCTGCATGTCGCGCGCGGCGGCGAGCAGTCGGCGCAATGCCGGCGGCTGGACGCGCCGGCGCCGCCAGATCATCGTCAGCGGCGCCGCCTGTTCCGGGCCAGGCCAAGGCAGTTCGATCAGCTCACGACGCTTGAGCGCGTCGCTGACCGCCAGACGTGGAATGAGGCCCAGCCCCGCGCCGGCCGCCACCAGCCGGGCAATGGCACCGATGCTGCCGACTTCGGCGGCAAGTTCAGGCGTACCAGTGCCCGCCTCTCCAAAGGCGGTGTCGAACATGTGCCGGTAGATGCATCCAGGCTCCGTTGCCACGAAGCGCAGCGCGGCAAGGGCGGCCAGGTCGCACGGAACCGGCTTCTGCCCCGGCGCGGTGACCAGCGCCAGCGGTTCGGCCAAAATCGTGCGCCTGGCGAAGCGCTGATTGGCGCCGCCGTTGGACATATCGCGGCGCTCGAAACAGAAGGCGACATCGATGTCGCCCTCCTCCAGCAGGCGCAGCAGCGCGCCGCTATCAGTCACTTTCATGCGCACGGCGATATCAGGATAACTGGCCTGGAACCCCGGCAGCCAGGGCGCCAGCCGGGCCGAGGCGATCGTCTCCAGCGCGCCGATGGTCAGCGCTCCGCTGGTCTGTCCCGCCACAGCGAGCACCGCCGCCCGCGCTTCGGCATCGAGCCGCAGCAATTCCTCGGCGATAGGCTTCAACACCAGTCCCGCCGGCGTCAGTTCCAGGCCCGACTTCGAGCGCGTGAACAAGACAGCGCCAAGCTCGGCCTCCAGCGACTGGACCTGGTCGCTCACACTCGACTGGGCGAGATGAACCGTCTCGGCGGCGCGCGTGACGGTACGGCAGCGCGCCACCGCGAGGAAGGTCTTGAGCAGTCTTGGATGCATCGGCTGGCCGAAATCGCCCGGCCTACTGCAGCTGCGGCTTTTTCAGGAAACTGCCGCGGTCGGCGGATTTCACACGCAGCCACGTTTCGCGGCCGTCGCGCACCACCCGCATCGGGATCTCGGCACCGGCCGAACCGCTTTCCCACAGCTTGCGATAGAAATCGGCGAGCCCGTCGACCGCGCCGTCGCGAACCTCGGAGATGACGTCGCCTTCGCGCAGGCCGGCCTTGGCGGCCGGGCCGCCCTCGGTCACGCTCATCACCACCACCTTGCCGTCGCTTTCGGCCGACAGCGCCCCGAGCCACGGGCGCGGCGGCTTAGCCACCTGGCCACGCGTCAGCAGGTCGTCGAGGATCGGCGGCAACAGGTCGATCGGCACCACCATGTTGATATCGGCCACCTCGCCGGCGCGGCTCATCTGCAGGCGCAGCGAACCGATGCCGAGCAGTGCGCCCTCGGCGCTGAACAAGGGCGCGCCGCCCCAGGACGGATGCGCCGGCGCTATGAAGATCGCCTCGTCGAGCAGATACTCCCAATAGCCGGCGAATTCCTGCTTGGTGACGATCTTGGCCTCGACTGCCCGGCCGATGCCGTCGGCAAGCACCACCGCGTCGCCGATCCTGGCCTTGCCGGCATCGCCCAGCGCCACGGCCGGCAGGCCGGTCGGCGCCAGCGCCTGGACGAGGCCAAAGCCTGATTCCTGGTCGTAGGCCAGCGCATGCGCGGGAATGACACGGCCGTCATGCGAGGTCAGCCAGACCTCTTCCGCCTCGGTGATGAGATAGCCGATGGTCAGCACCAGCCCGTCATCGCGGATGACGACGCCGCTGCCTTCCCTGAGCGTGCCGAGGGCCCCGGCCGTGAAGGCATCCTCCGGAACGGTCGCCCGCACGGCAACCACGGAGCGCGGATTGGGATTGATGGTCATGATTTTGTCCTGCGATGCGAATGCCTGGCGGCTTGCTGTATAGGTATGCCACGCGGGAGAAGGCGCAAGGGGTGAGAACGGTGGCCATGGACCACGAAGCCAATCACTTGGCCTTTCGAGGTTCGAACGCCCGGCAGGACAATGCGGCGGCCCAAGATTAACATAGTTCAACACAAGTTGAACTTCCCCCTCCACAGCCCTACCTATAAACGCCTATCCATCCTTCCCACGACACGAGGCCGCGCAATGACCGAATACACCCCGCCGAAAGTATGGACCTGGAACAAGGCCAATGGCGGCACCTTTGCCAGCATCAACCGGCCGATCGCCGGTCCGACGCATGACAAGGACCTGCCCGTCGGCAAGCACCCGCTGCAGCTTTATTCGCTGGCGACGCCGAACGGCGTCAAGGTAACGGTGATGCTGGAGGAGCTTCTGGCGCTTGGCCACAAGGGCGCCGAATACGACGCCTGGCTGATCCGGATCAACGATGGCGACCAGTTCGGCAGCGGCTTTGTCGAGGTCAATCCCAATTCCAAGATCCCCGCCCTGATGGATCGCAGCGGCAAGACCCCGCTCCGCGTGTTCGAATCCGGCTCGATCCTGGTCTATCTCGCCGAAAAATTCGGTGAATTCCTGCCCACCGAACAACCGGCCCGGGCGGAAGTGCTGTCCTGGCTGTTTTGGCAGATGGGTTCTGCGCCCTACCTCGGCGGCGGTTTTGGCCATTTCTACGCCTATGCGCCGGAGAAGTTCGAATACGCCATCGACCGCTTCTCGATGGAGGTGAAGCGGCAGATGGACGTACTCGACCGCCGGTTGGCCGAGGTCGAGTATCTCGGTGGCAAGGATTATTCGGTCGCCGATATGGCGGTCTGGCCCTGGTATGGCGGGTTGGCGCTCGGCCGGATGTACAATGATTCCGCCGAATTCCTGTCGGTTCAGGATTACAAGCACGTTCAGCGCTGGGCAAAGGCGATCGACGAACGGCCGGCTGTCCAGCGTGGCCGCATGGTCAACCGCGCCTTTGGCGAACCGTCCATGCAACTGCACGAACGCCATGACGCCAGCGACTTCGACACCAGGACGCAGGACAAGCTGGCCGCCGAGTAAATTCTGGAGAACTGGCGGGCGACAAGCAAAAAGCCCATCACCGGATTAAATCGGTGATGGGCTTTTTGCTTGATGCATGAGACGGATCAGTGAAGAACTTCCACGATCTGACGGGTGTCCGGGTCGACCAGCACGGTCTGATCGTTGATCACCGCAACGCGATACTTGACATTGGGGACCTCGCGCAGTTCGACCTTGTCCGGCACGGACGAGCCGAGCTTGAGCTCGACGCCCAGAAGGTTCACCGACGCCAGCGGCTCCTTCTTGATGTATTCGCGAACCACCGTCTCCTGTTCCGGCTGGACCACGATCGTGTCCGCCAGGGCCGCTCCGACGCCGCCCAGCAGGACGATGGCAGCCGCGGCGCTCGTAAGATAATGCTTCATAACAACCTCCATGATTGGGTATTTCGCTCCGCCTCAGGGAAAACTCTCACGCAACTGGGAGGTTCCATCCTTGTTTATGAAATAAATGTGGCGCGCAACCAGAAACATGCCACATTTTATTATGCACACATGTGAAGATAGGCACTGATATGCTTTGCTTTTCTGAAGAAACTTCTTCCAATTTGCGGAAATAGCAAAAGCATCGCGCGTTGCAGCGCAAGCAATGTCGCCTCTTTCTCGGATTGCCCGCTCCTTAGGAACAACTAACGTATAGCGAAGAGTGTCGTTCCAAATACTCTACCGGGCCTCCAAAAAAGGCCCGCCCTGCCGGGAGCAGAACGGGCCTTCAACGGACCGGTGGAGGTGGCGCCTCACCGATCGCGGCAGGAAAAACCCACGCATCACAGCTTCGTTCCACCGGCCGCCGCGATTTGGCGGAAGGTGCGCAACGCTCGATACCGGAGCGGGAGCTCTTCGTCAGAATCGGACGCCGTCCCGATGGAGCGGCGGCACCGGGTTGACTGCATCCGGGCTCATCGCGACGTTTTGCGCGCGCCTGTAGATCAGCCCCACGACGAGCACGAAATAGCCGACCTGCAGGACGACCAGGACCACCACTGTCCAGCCAAGCGCCACCCAGAACGAACCGGTAGCAATATAGGTCCACACTGCGACAACGATCGTGGTCGCCGACATCCCGACGAGAAAAGACCCAAAATACATCGACCATCAAGATCGCCGAACCGATTCCGGTCCGGCGACTCCCTGCCCATCTCCATACCCGCGCACAGGCTTTCATTATTTTAGCAACTACGCAAGTATGGCGTCCACCTAGGCATCCATGTAGAAGTTTGTTGCGGGGCGGCCCCGGCAGGAGCAGTTTGATGCTCACGGACCGCGATATCAGGGAAAAGAAGTCCGGTGGGGATTGGAAATGACGCTCAAGCTTATCGGCGCCGGTTTCGGCCGCACCGGCACATGGTCGACCTTTGCAGCGCTTAACAGGCTCGGCCTGCCCTGCTATCACATGCAGGAAGTGATCATGAACAAGGCCAATAAGGGCCATCTTGATTTCTGGCGCGCGGTGGCCAACAGCCCGCCCGGCACCCAGCACGACTGGAACCGCGTGTTCGCAAACTATACGGCCACCGTCGACAATCCAGGCTGCTGCGTCTGGAAGGAATTGATGGCTGCCTACCCCGACGCCAAGGTGCTCCTGACACTACACCCACGCGGCGCCGAGGCCTGGTATGAAAGCACCATCGACACGATCTACTTCACCGAGAACCTGTGGCAGTTCAAGATCCTGGAATGGCTCACACCGTTCGGCCGCAAGTTCGGCGACATGTCGCGCAAGCTCATCTGGGGCCGCACGTTGGCCGGCGTCATGGGTGACCGCGACAAGGCGGTTGCCCGCTACGCCAGCTATGTCGACGAAGTGAAAGCAGCCGTGCCGCCGGAAAAGCTGCTGGTGTTCAACGTCAGCGAAGGCTGGGGGCCGCTCTGCCATTTCCTCGACGTCGCCCAGCCAAACGAAACTTTCCCCAACCTGAACGACCGCGAAACGATCAAGAAGATCATCCGCGACATCATCAAAGGCTCCTACATCATGCTGGGGCTGACGATGGCCGCCATCGCGGCGGTGATCGCGGCATTGTGGTGGTGGCTGGGGTAACGGCAAGCCCAGGCAGTTCGATCCCTTGCCTGCATGGAGCGGTCAAGTTTTTCGCTCCGAAACAAACGACCTCAAGAGCTACCCGCTTTCACGCGGGTAGGCTGGCTGGCAGCGGCTCTCGCCGGAACTTTTGCGCTTGTCTTCCCCTGCCGGGCGGTCACCAGCCCATGCCTGTCCGAGCAGGCTACCATTCTTGAACCTGGCGGCGAGGCCGGGTGATCATATCTCGATTGGATAAAATAGCGGAACGTCCAATGGACATTGCCGGAACCGAACGGGGCCTCTCGGACTTTCGGGCGCACGAAACAAGACCTTGGTCCTACAAGGAAAACCGATCAGTTCGATCCGCAGGCCGCAGCCCATCGAGTCAGATAGCAACGCAACGTCCCCGGTCAATCCATGGACCAGCACTTTGCCATACTGCGTTACCGCCTCGCCAGCCGCCTGGGGTTGGCCGATCATGCCCGGCTAGAATGCCGGGTCTTGCAGCCCCTGCCTATTCCGCTTTCGCGGAAGTTTCCGACGTGTGGGCGATGTGCGATGGTGTTGTTGCGGCGGTACGAGCCGCCCTGGTTGGCGCGGGCGCCGAGCACACCCCAACAATGCGCCCCCCCGTCCGCGTCGACCATGGCAAGCGCCCCGATTACTTGACCAGCGTCCATGCCCCGGCCCAGCCTCTCCAGGCACTCACCCCGGCGCCCCTGCAAACAGCACGACGCCGTCACCACCGGCCGCCGGCCAATCCCTGATGGTGCGGTCGGAGCCGCCGGTCAGCACCGTGCCATCGGCGGCGAAGGCGACGGCGTAGATCGGTCCGGTCTGGCTGTCGAACATGGCGATCTGATTCCCACTCGCCATGTCCCACAGCCTTGCGGTGCCGTCGAGTGATCCGGACAGCAGGCGTTTGCCGTCGGCCGATAGCACCAGTGCGTAAACCGTGCCCTCGTGGCCCTCGAAGCGCTTCACCTCGCGGCCGCTGTCGACATCCCAGACCTTGATCGTCAGGTCGCCGCTGCCGGTGATCAGATGATGCCCGTCGGCGGTGAACACGGCGCCATAGGTGCCTTGCTCATGGCCGTGCCAGCTGCGCAACTGCTTGCCGCTGTCGATGTCCCAGAGTTTCAGCGTCCCGTCGATGCTGCCCGAGAGGGCCTGCTTGCCATCGGGCGAGACGGCGACCGCGCTGATCGACCAGTCGTGGCCGGTCAGCACATGCAGCACGGACCCGTTGACGAGGTCCCAGATGATGACGTTGCCGGTGTCGTGCCCGCTGACGGCGCGCCTGCCGTCCGGGCTGATCGCCAGCTTGTTGACGCCACCGTTCTGGCCGGATTGGAAGACGTGCAGCACCGCGCCGTCGGCGAGTTTTCGCTGCACGATCTCACCATCGTCGCCGGCCGTCAGCGCGCTGGTGCCGTCGGGCATGTAGAGCGCGGTGCGCGCCATGTCCTTGTGAACGCCGAGATTGCGCATCAGGTGCTTGCCGCCCATGTCCCAGAGCTTGATCGTATGGTCAGTGCTGGCGCTCATGATCGAACGCCCATCCGGCGCCACCGCCAGCCAGACGACCGCATCGCGATGGCCGTCGGGCTGCGTTGGTGCCGCCGGCGGCGACGGCGGCAACGGCGCCACCGTCGGCGGCGGAATGACCGCGACCTCCGGCGGCATCGGGGCCGTAGACGCCGGCGGAACAGCAGGCTCGGCCACCGGCGGAGCTGGTTGCACCGGCAAAGCCGGCGGGTTTGCAGCGGCTGGCGGCGTGGCCGCCTGCTCGGACGGCAGGGCCGGCGGCAAGGGCGGTGTCCGAGCAACCGGCGACGGCGATTCCGGCTTTGGCACGGATTCCATGGGCGGCGCGCTGGCGACATGCTCGCCACCCTCATGCGGCCACCACGAGCCGAACCCGTCGCCAAGCAGCGCCAGCAAGACAACCACTGGCAGCACCAGGAAAGTCCGGCGCAGGCGTGGGCGGCCCGCAGGCTCCAATTCGGCGTCCCTGCCGAACAGCGGCACCCCGGCCGCGTGTACGGGCCGGCCGGGCAATTGGCCCGCCAGGAACAGCAACGCGCCGATGAAACAGGCAAGTGCCGCCGCCGAATATGCCGCCGGCCGCAGCGTGGCAGCGTCGAGCCCGGCAAGGCCACGCCCGGCGAGGATGTCGATCAGCGGATAGACATGGGCCAGACAGGCGGCCGCGACCACAGCCAGGACAAGCGCCAGCACCTTGTCAGCCAACCTGTTCATCGCGCCCTCCGCCCGCCGATTTGGACAAGATTATCAGCGCCGGTGGATGCCGCAAAGCGCCGCTCTTGTTTCCTGCCCTGATGTACACCGATCGCAGTATTCGGATTTGCGCCAGGGCACCCGGCCTCCTGGAGCCCAGAGTCCGCAATGCTTCGGTGGGCTAACCTCGACTATCGCCCTCACAACATTGACAGATGACCGTGATGTGTCACTATCGTGACGGGATATAGTGGAGAGCTTGCACTATGAAGAAGATTTATGAACGACCCGTCCTGGTCAAGAAGGGTAATCTGAAGTCGGTCACGGCCGGGCCCTCGGCGCCGATACTGCCAGGCTGATTTCAGTACCCGGGAACATATCCGCCAATAATGTTGGGGGCACTGTCCGATCGGCAGGCAGGGATGCTCTGTCTTTCTTGAGGCCGTGACAGCGTTGCCGTCGCGTGGTTTACGCGACGACTGTCGCGACGGCCTTCACCCCAATTCCACCCAGACCGGCGCGTGGTCGCTGGCGCCGTCCTGTCCGCGCACGTCACGATCGATGCCTGCCGCCCTGAGCTTGCGCACCAGCGTCGTCGACAACAGGATGTGGTCGAGCCGCAGGCCCGCGTTGCGTGGCCAGCGGTTCCGTCGGTAATCCCAGAAGGTGTAGAGCGTCTCCTTCGGGTATTTCTTGCGCAACGCATCGGTCCAGCCTTGTTCGAGCAGCGCGGCGAAGGCAGCGCGGCTTTCCGGCTGCACCAGCGCGTTGTCGTCATAGGAGCGTGTGGCGTAGATGTCGCGCGGTTCGGGCACGATGTTGTAGTCGCCGGCCAGCACCACCGGCAGGCCGGTGTCGATGAGCTGTTCGGCATGCGCTTCGAGCCTTGCGTGCCAGGCGAGCTTGTAGGTGAATTTCGGCCCCGGTTGCGGGTTGCCGTTGGGCGCATAGAGACAGGCGATGACGATGCCGTTCACCGCCGCCTCGATGTAGCGGCTCTGCCGGTCGGCATCGTCGCCGGGCAACACATCGCGGGTCAGCACCGGCTCGGCACCGCGCGCGAGTATGGCGACGCCGTTCCAGGTCGGCTCGCCTTTCCACACCGCGCCATAGCCGGCATCGGCAAGCGCGGTACGCGGAAACTGCGTGTCGCGCGCCTTCAGTTCCTGCAGGCAGACCACATCGGGTTTTGCGGAGCCGAGCCACGACAGCAGGTTGTCCAGCCTGCTGTTGATGTTGTTGATGTTGAAGCTGGCGATCTTCATTGGGATCAGGGCGCGATCCTGCCCATCCAAGCCCTCACCGTCTCCGCCAGCGTCGTCAGATGATCCGCGATCGAGAAACCCGAAATACTCTTGCGCGGCTTCAAATCATGGTCGCCGTCCTCCAGCCAGATCACTTCGATTGCATTGGAAAGGTTGTAGGTCGCAACCTCGTCCTTCGTGCCGAACTCGTCGCGCGTGCCTTGGAAGATCAGCGTCGGCGTCTTCAGCCCGGCGAGATGTTTTGTCCGCAATTGCTCGGGCTTGCCAGGCGGATGGAAGGGATAGCCGAGGCAGACCAGTCCTAATATTTCGCCCTTGGAAAACATCTCGTCGGCGATCATCGAGGCGACCCGCCCGCCCATCGACTTGCCGCCGATGATGAGCTTGCCCGTCACGCCCTTCGCCCTGAGGTCGGCGATCGCCTTGATGTATTCCGGGTTCACCGTCTCGGCACGCGGCGGCGGCTTGCGCTGGCCGTAGCGGCGCGCGGCCATATAGTGGAACTCGAAGCGCACGACCTGGAAGCCAGCGGCGGCCAGCGCCTTTGCGGTGGCTGTCATGGAGGGAGAGTCCATTGAAGCGCTGGCGCCATGGGCAAGCAGGATGGTGACGGGAGCGGTCTCGTGGCCGTCGAAGAGGAAGCTGGTCATGATGTGACACCCCGCGCGACGGCGAAGCTGCCGATCTCCCCCCACGAAGCGAGAGATCGGCTGTCATCGCGGCCTTCGCCCACCATCGTCACCCCGCCGACTTCGCCAGCTGCATGTCCACGAACTGCACACCCCTGGCAGCCACCCCTGCCCATTCCGAGACCGCGTCGAGCTCCAGGTACCGCATCCACAACCGCCGCGCCTCGAGCAGATTGCCGGCGTCAAACTCCAGCCGCGCCAGATTGAACACCGGGTCGGCATAAGTCTTGTCGAGTGCGATCGCCTTCTGCAAATGCCTTCGCGCCGAAGCGTCGCGCCCTTGCTCGCTCATCAGCCCGGCCAGGTTGAACCAGGCTTCGACGAAGGCCGGATCGAGCTTGATCGCCCTGGCATAATCATGCGCGGCTTCCGCCACGCGCCCGGACCCGCGCAAACAGTTGGCGCGGTTGAAGGCGGCGATGGCGTCAGTGGGATCGATGGCGAGGCAGCGCTGATAGAGTGCGGCGGCCCCGTCATGGTCCCCGCCCTCCTCGGCGGCTTCCGCCTCGGCGAACAAATCTTCCAGCGTGTCGTCGCCTTCTGCCGCGGCGCCGAGATCGAACAGCAGCTGCCCGTCGAGCTCGCTCTGGCCGCCTTCGAGGTAGATCGCGTCGGGCCGCCCGTGCCGCGAGCCGACATTGAGCGACTTGGCGGTGAGCGAGGCCACCGGGCCGGAGCGGTGGACGGAGCGCGCGATCGCACCCCATGTCGCACCCCCGGCGATCAGCCCGGCATATTTGCGCGCCAGGATCAGGTCGCGGAAGGAATGGGGCTCGCCATCATGCTCGAAGGCGTCGAACAGGCTGAGCCTGTCGAGATCGGCGCCGGACAGCCTTGACTGGTCGATCAGCGATTGGCGCGACAGCGAAGACGCCTCGGGCGCCTTCATCAGCCCGAGCAGCCGCAGGAAACCGTTCTCGCTCATGAGAATGCGCCCGGCCGCGCGCTCGGCGCCAACGCGGCGTTCGATCTCGCTATCGCTATTTTTGGTTAGTCCGGCCTTGGTCAGCCCCGCCTTGACCAACAATGCGCGTCCGAACACGACATGCGTGGTGCGGCGGGTGACGCCGCGCCTGAGCTGGCCGTGCTGGCGCTCCACCTCGCGTGCGGCAAGCCTGAGCGGAAACGCCGCCAGTGCGCCGATCGTGCCGAAGACAGCGCCCGGAACGGCCGGAGCCGTCATTTCTTGCTCTTGCCGACCGCCTTGAGCAGGTTGGCCTTGAGCGGATTTTCAGGCGCACCACCCGCAGCCGCCTTCTTCGCGGCGGGCTTGGCGGGCTCGTCGGCCTTGCTCTTCGACTTGGCCGGCGGCTTCGACTGAGACAGGCTGGCCTTCAGCGCATCCATCAGGTTGATGACGTTGCCGCGCTCCGGTGCCGCCGCGATGATCGGCTTGTGGCCCTTCAGCTTCTCGCGGATCATCGTCATCAGCGCGACCTCGTAGCGGTCCTCGTAATTCTTCGGATCGAAGGTGGTTTCCTTCTGCTTGATCAGCGCTTCGGCAAGCTGCAGCATTTCCGGGTCAGGCTTGCCGGCTGGAATGTTGCCGAAATATTCAGCCGTGCCACGCACTTCGTTCGGGTTCCTCAACGTGCACACGAACATCCCGTTCTCGCGCGCGCCGATCGTCACCACGCGCTCGCGGCTGGACAGCACCAGCCTGGCGATGGCGAGCTTGCCGGATTTGCGCATCGCTTCGCGCAGCACGGCGAAAGTCTCTTCCGCCATCGCCCCGTCCGGCGCCATGTAATAGGGCGCGTCCTGGTAGATGACGTCGACCTCGTCCTCATCGACGAAAGCCTCGATGTTCATCGTGTGGTTGGATTCGATGCGCACCGCGTCGAGGTCGGCATCGTCGATGATGATGTACTGCTTGTCCTCGTACTCGTAGCCCTTGACCAGATCCGCCCGCTCGACGAGCCCCAGTTCAGGGTCGACCGGCTTCATGTTGATGCGGTTGTGGGTCTTCTTGTGCAGCTGGTTGAACGAGATGCGCTCGCTGGCGCTGGTGGCGGGATATAGCCGCACCGGACAGCTGACGAGACTGAGTTTGAGGTAACCCTTCCAACTTGCCCTGGGCGCCATGATGAACTCCTACGCGGCCATGCACTGACTGTTACTTCGCAGCGCTTCGTCCGAAGGACGAACAAGGCTGCGCAAATCCTACACCGACCCCGCACAATACCGACAAATCCCTGACGAAATCCTCCCGCCGGGGCTGCGAGAGGACCGGCGACAAGATAATTCAAATTGTCGAAAGCGTCGATGGCGTTTGAGCCGACACGCCGGCGACCACAGCGAACGCTCCACGCTTCGTCATCCTAGGGTCTTCGCGACGGAGCTTCGCTCCTGCTTCGCCCTAGGATGACGAAGTTCAGGAGCCCTGGTCGTCGAAGGGCGCCTCAAAGCCCGTTTACCTTTCCCGAGACCACCGGCAGATCCCTGGCGAAGTCGTCGATCTCAGCCCACGGATCGCCCGACGTCTCCAGCAACCCCGGCAGCGACGCATAATTTAAATCCTGCGGTGCATCGATCGCCTCCAGATCGGCCCAGCTCACCGGTGTCGAGGCCGGCAGGTTGGTTCGGGCGCGCAGCGAATAGGGCGCGGCCGAGGTGTGGCCGCGCGCGTTGCGGTGATAGTCGATGAAGATGCGCCGCTTGCGGTTTTCCTTGCCCATTGTGGTGGTGAAGGTGTCGGGCGCGGTGGCCGCTAGATGCGTTGATATGGCGCTGGTTGCCTGATGCAGCTTCTTCCAGTTCTGCTTTTGCGTCACCGGCACGGTGATGTGGATACCGCTGCCGCCGGAGGTTTTTGCGAACGGCACCAGGCCAAGCCCCTCCAGCTCGCCCTTGATGTGCACGGCGGCCTCCACCACCTCGCGCCAGGAAATCCCCTCGCCCGGGTCGAGGTCGAGGACGATCTGGTCGGGCTTGTCGAGGCTCGAGCGATGCGTGCCCCAGGTGTGGAACTCGACGACGCCGAACTGCGCCAGCGCCAGGTATCCTTTCGCGCCCTCGACCGAGAGATAGGACTTGGTCTCGCCCTCGGAATTGGTCGCCTGGAATGTCACCACCGAAGGCGGCATGCCGGTGAACGCATGACGCTGGAAGAAGCAGTCCTTGGGCAGGCCGGTCGGGCAGCGCACCAGCGACACCGGGCGGCCAAGGATGTGCGGCAGCATGAAGTCGCCGACCAGCGCGTAATAGACGGCGATGTCGAGCTTGGTCGGGCCGGTCTTGCCGAACAGCCGCCGCGTCGGGTTTGTCACCCAGATGGTGGCGAGATCGGCTTCGGCGATCAGGCGCTTGCGCGTCGAGGAGACCGGCGTCGACAGGCCGACATCCCTGAGGCCCCGGAACACACCGTGGCGCAACGAATTGTCCGCGGTTCGATTGGCGTAGTGGATGCGCGCCGAAAACAGCGGCTTGACCCAATGCATCTCGCGCATGATTTCACGCGGCACGCCTTCCGGCGGCGTGGCGCCGGATGTGAGCGGCCCAAGCCGGGCCAGCAGGTCGGCCGCGGTCCCGGCATCGAAGCCGGTGCCGACCTTGCCGCGATAGTGCAGTTCGCCGTCCACCCACTCGGCCATGCCGAGCGCGGCCAGCCCCTCGGCCGCGTCCGAAATGGTGTAGCCGGCGATGACGAAATCGTCCTTTTCGAGTGCCTTGGTCTTGGTCCAGCTCTTGGTGCGGCCGCTCTGATAGATCGCGGTGGCGCGCTTGGAGACCACGCCCTCCAGGCCGAGTTCCGTCACCTGGTCGTAAAGCGCTTGCCCGGAACCTTCGACATGGTCGGA
Organism: Mesorhizobium sp. B2-5-7; assembly: GCF_006440875.1. Taxonomy (NCBI): domain Bacteria; kingdom Pseudomonadati; phylum Pseudomonadota; class Alphaproteobacteria; order Hyphomicrobiales; family Phyllobacteriaceae; genus Mesorhizobium; species Mesorhizobium sp. B2-5-7. The sequence goes on from NZ_VFUO01000004.1 coordinate 229,316, forward strand.
GAATTGGATGGCGGAGTTGGCGCCAAGCCCGCCAAGCAGTTCGGCCAACAGCGCCTTGCGCCGGATGAGCGGCACCTTGATCAGGTCCCAGCCGTCGAGATGCAGTAGGTCGAAGGCGTAGAAATGCAGCTTGCTGCCGGCGCCCGCTGCCAGCGCGTCCTGCAACAGCGCAAAGCGGGAAATGCCCTTGGCATCGAGCACGACGATCTCACCGTCGATGATCGTCTCGCGGCACGGCAGCTTGGCGAACGCATCTGGCAAGTCGCCATAGCGTCTCGTCCAGTCGATGCCACCGCGCGTGATCAGCCGCACCTGCCCGTCGGAGATATGCGCCATGGTGCGGTAGCCGTCGAATTTGATCTCGTGCAGCCAGAGCTCGTTCGTATTCTCGGCAAGGCCTTCGCCGCCCGGCGGCTTCGGCACCTGGCTCGCCAGTTGCGGCTCGATGCGGCTCAGCGCTGGCGCCTTGGCCGCGCCCGGCAGGTCGCCCGGCTTCAGCGAACCGGGCTTTGGCGCGGACTTCGCGGCCGGCTTAGGTGGCGCTGCCAGCTCCTCGATGCGCAAGCCGGATTTCACGCTTTCCGGCCGCGCTTCGAGGATATTCAGCCCCGTGTCGGCGGCGAGGTCGCGCTCCTTGAACAGCAGCCAGTTCTTCTTGTTCTCGTCTTCGCCGGGCTTTGGCTTCAGCCGGGTCAACATCCAGCCGCCATTGAGCTTTTCGCCGGCCAGCCGGAACTTGAAGGCGCCGGTGCGCAGGCTTTTGTCGACGTCGTCCATCGGCGCCCAGCTGCCGGTGTCCCAGACGATCATCGGCCCGCCGCCATATTCGCCTTCGGGAATGACGCCCTCGAAATCGATGTATTCGAGCGGATGGTCCTCGGTCTCCACCGCCAGCCTTTTGTCGGCTGGGTTGAGCGATGGCCCGCGCGGCACCGCCCAGCTTTTCAAGACATCGCCAACCTGCAGGCGCAGATCGTAGTGGTCCGCCGTGGCGTGATGCTTATGGATGACGAAGCGGTTGCCGCCCCCAGTCATCAGCCCGCCGGCCGGCTCCGGCGTCTTCGAGAATTCGCGCTTGGCGCGATAGGATCCGAGCTTGGCGGGCGGCATGTCAAAAGCCGAGCCTGGCGGAAACCAACAACCGCCTCGTTCCTTCGCGCCGTGGGGCGCTATCTTGGCACCGCTCGCGATTTATCACGTGGTCTCAGTCGTCCGTCGCCGGCGTCAGCTCCAGCTCGGCCGGCGACAAACCCTGCTGCAACTGGCTCAGCCGAAACTCATCCACCCAGTAGGCCTCGCCGTCGACCAGCACGCGCGCACTGTAGGTGCCGCCTGAGAAACGCTGCGCGGTGACGTAGACCTTGTGGCGGTCAAGTGCCTTGCGCACCGCGGCGCGCTTGGAGTTCTGGCCGTTCACGGCAGTGGACATGCGCTTCGCCCTCGGTCGCCTGACACGGAACTCGGCCGCCTTTGGCGGCCCGGCGACTGGCCCCAAGGATGGCCGAGACACGCGCGCCTGTCAATTTCGCGGGCGGCGTCCTTCAGGTCTTAAACCGCCGCAAACGGCGCATCACGCCCTGCACGGCCTTGTAAAGCCGCGGCTTGGAGCGCACGAACAGCTCGGCCTTGCAGCGCAGCCTGATATAGGCGGTCGAGCCCCTGCCCTTCAGCGTCATCGCCTCGCACAGTTCGGCCAGCACCGAGTTCGAGGCGCCGATATGCTGCTTGTATCCCTGTCCGCCGACCGAGAGGTCGAAATAGCCGAGCCCTTGCGCCCGTGCCCACACCATCAGCTTGCCGATCATCGTCAGGCCCGGCGCGACGTTGGCCACCGCGTCCTGGTCGATCCCGAGCAGCAGGGCGTGCAAGGTGCCCTTCATGACCAGCACGTACATGACAGCGAGATAGGCCTGGCCGACGCGCAGCCCGAACAGCCGCACCGAGCCGTCGGAAAGCCCCTGCAGCGCGGCGTTGCGGTAGAACTCCACGATCGGCGCCTGCGTCAAAAGGTCGAAGCGCCCGAGTTCGCGAAAGCGGTTGAGCCTGAGGTCGAGCAGCCTGCCGAACTGCTCCTCGATCATCTCAGGCGTCTCGGCTTCGACCAGTGCGAGGCCTCCGAGTTGTTCGAAGCGGCGGCAGTGCTTGTTGAAATTCTTGGTGAAGGAGGATTTGCAGATACGCTTGACCAGCGTCTCCGGCTCGCCATCCATGACCAGACCCGAGGCGATCTGAATGGAGTCGCGCGCCGCCGAAAGCAGCGCCAGCGGATTGGCCACGCCGTGGATTTCCCGCGGAATCCCCGCAATATGGATGCGGTCGGCCGGCGGCAGCACGGCGCGGACCGCGGCCCAGGCGGCGTCGGCGTTTTGCCTGGTCCAAGGCCTGGCATCGGCCAGCAGCGGCGCCGAATAATCGCACACGCCGCAGCTCAGCCATTCGATCACGGAGTGGCCGAGCGCCCGGCGCCGCATCAGCGGCAGCAGCATGACATGCGCGCCCGTGGCGGCATCATTGACCTCGACGACGAGCAGCGCGGCGCTTTTGGGCATCAGCCGCCCGGCGATCCCTTCCACCCAGGCAAGGCCCTGGTGGCCGGTGCACAAACCGGTCTCCTCAAGACGCTGCCAGAGCTGCCTTACGGTGTCGAAGCTGGTGTGCAGCCGCGCCGTATAGTGCGCGGTGGCGCCCATGCCTGCTCTAACCGGCGAAATCGGTTGAACCGGTGCATCCGCTGTCGCGACCAACCGCACTGCCTGGCTTGCCACATGCCTCTCCCATTCGTTCTGGGGCGCATGGGCATTATCCACGCAAGCGCCGAAAACCCCGCATTGTTCCCTGGACCGCGTTGAGCAGCCTTGGGCTGGAGCGTACGAAAGCCTCGACCCGCCTGCGGAACTCGATGGCGGTGGTCGCCACACTGCCCCGCATCGTGAACCCATGGCAGAGTTCGACCAATACCGAACCCTTGGCGCCCATATGTTCCTTGTAGCTCTGGTTGCCGACCGACAGGTCGAAATATCCAAAGCCTCGTTCGCGCGCCCAGCCGATCAACCTGCCCATGATTGCAAGCCCCGGCGAGACATTGGGCACGACGCCCTGGTCCATTGCTATCAGCAGAGCATGAACAGTCCCTTGATGCACGAGCAGATATTGAACCGCGATCAGAGCCTCGCCGACGAGCAGCCCGAAAAGCCGCACCGAACCGTCCAACAGGCCCTGAACAGCCGCGTTCCGGTAAAATTCGACGATGTTCTCCTGGGTCAGCAGATCGAAGCGACCAAGCTCGCGAAAGCGGTCGAGCCGCATCCGCACCAGTTCGCCGAAGATACGGTCAACCTCGGCCGGCGCCCCGGCCTCGACCAGTTCCACGCTGCCAAGCCGTTCGAGGCGGCGCCAGTCCTTGCCGAATTCCTTGACGAAGGATGGCCTGCAGAGACGCTTGAGCACTGTTTCGGGATCGCCGTCGATGGCGAGGCCGAAAGTGGTCTGGATGGAATCGCGTGTGGCCGACAGCAAGGCCAGCGGATTGGCGACGCCCTGAATCTGTCGGGGAATCCCCACGATGTGGACGCGGTCCGCCGGCGGCAGCGCCGAGCGCACCGCCGCCCACGCAGCCTGCGCGGATTGTCGCGTCCACGGGCTGGCATCGGCCAGCAGCGGTGCCGAATAGTCGCAGACGCCACAGCTCAACCATTCGACCACCCAATGATGGAAGGCCCTGCGCCGCATCAGCGGCACCAGCATCCTGGGTTCGCCAGTCGTGGCGTCGCCCACCTCGACGATGAGGAGTTCGGCGCCTTCCGGCAGCAGCCGCGTGGCGATCCCTTCCGCCCAGGCGTAATTCTGGTGGCCGGTGCACACACCGCTTTCCTGGAGGCGCAGCCAGAGTGGCCTGACCGCCTCGAGGCTGGTGTGCAGTTTTGCCGTATAGGCGTCGTTCGCCGCGACGGAGGTGGGATGCGAGACCTGCCCGCCAGGCAAGTCGGTCATCGCGGCAATTTGCACTGCGTGGCCTGTCACATCCTTCTCCTATCGCTTGACCGCGGCGAACGAAACCGCCCGTCGCCAGGAGCCCAGGCGGCTGTCGCGCTGCTGGTCCGGGTGTTCGATGTTCCACATGCGGTGATGCACGAAATACCATGATGCCACGAGCACGAAGATCTCGGACACCGCCGAACCCAGCAGCGCCCATGGCGGGGAGGCGATCGACAGCAGGATGGCGATCAACGCCAGCCCGACGATGGCGCCGCCCAGTGTGATGAACGCGACGATGCGGAAGTCACCCATTATCTCGAGCACGATGCGGGGCATGATGTAGAGCATGATCGGAACGAAATTCGCGATGACGAAAAACCCGATAAATCCCACCGACGCGTCCTGGAGAGCCTGGGACTTTATCATCGGCAGGACGAACAGGATGGCGCATCCATAGACAACCGCGCCAAGGCCCATGACAACGGCCCACAGCTTTGCCTGCGCCCAGACACGGCGCGTTTCGTTGTTGCGCATCAGCTTGGCGAGTTCGGGCTGCGTCATGTTCACGAAGGCAAGACTGCTGATGCGCAGCGGCGCGAACAGCACCAGCACCGCCGCCAGCGGCGCATAGGCGGCCGGCCCGGCAATCCCCGCGACCAGCAGCGCCAGGCATTGCCCCTGGATGTTGGTGGTGGTGGCGCTGAATGCCGACCAGCAGAGCTGGGACCACAGCCTCGCATAGCGCCGCCGTGTCGGCATGCGGAAGCTGATGCGCATCGTGCGGCGCGCCAGCCTGACCAGGACGAAGATGCCAAACACATTGGCCGCCGCGAGCGCATAGAACACGGTCTGCAGCGCGTCCTTGGCCAGCCAGATCGCCAGGCCGGCCATGACCGTGCCGGCGATCGTGAAGGCGGCATCGCTGACGGAAACGATCACCTGCTGGCGGCGCGCGAAGAAGGCCGTGCGCATGTGGCTGCGCAGCGACCATGCGCCGACGAAACAGCCCGCGGCAATTCCGCTGGGGTCGCCCAAGAGACGCATCACGATCGCCGTGCCGACGGCCATCAGCAAGGCAACAACCAGCGCCGCCGTCCCGAAGGCAACGTCATAGGCATCGACGCCGGCGCTGTTGGTGCTCTTGCCCATCCATATCGAGGCCGGAACGGCGGTGAGCGACCTGATGTAGGACAGGCCGACGCCGCCCATCACCATGCCGATGGCAAAGAGGCCGTAGCCTTGCGCCGAAAGCATATGCAGCAGCGCGATGTTGAGGGCGAAGTGGAAGCCGCTCTGCATCGCCTCGCCGCCGATCATCAGCACGAGACGCCGCACCAGATGGCCAGGAAGTTTCACGGCCGTGTCTCCGCCTGGCGGGCGGTTGCCGTCCGCCCCGGCCTGGCGATGGCTGTCTTCAGCTTGTCGGCGGCTATCGCCGCGATCGCCGCCGCCGCGACCGGTTCGCTGAAGACCGCCTCGTAGCGCGCCCGCCCGGCAGCGACAAAGGAGCGCCAGGCCTCGGGCCGCAGGATGATCTCCTCGAGTTTGGCTGCAAGGGCGGCGGCATCGCCGGGCGGAACATGCCAGCCGGTCTCACCGTCGCTCACCACCTCGACCAGCCCGCCGATCGCCGACACCAGCGGCGGCCGGCCGTAGGCCATCGCCTCGATGGCGACGCGGCCGAGCGATTCGGGACGCCGCGAGGGCACGGTGACGATATCGGCCCAGCGATAATGCTCGGAGGGATCGGGGATGAAGGGCAGCACGCTGACGCGTCCGCCGAGCCCCATGCTGCCGACCAGTTCGGCGAGCGCGCGTTCGCGCTCGGTACTTTCGAAGGCGCCGCCGACCAGCCGCACCTCGATCCTCGACTTGAGTTCCGCCGGCAACGAGGCGATCGCCTCCAAAAGCACTTCCTGGCCCTTGATCCTGTTGATGCGGCCAAGCAGCAGCACCTTGAGCGGCCGCTTGCCGTCATAGGTCGTCGCTTCGGCCGCGGCCGGGCCGGCAACGCCGTTATAGACCACATGGGAGCGCGCGTATCTGGGCTCGCCGAACGCGGCGCGTGTGGCGCGCGAGTTGAAGATGAGATCGGCATGGCTCCAGTGCATCAGGCCGACTAGGATCCTGCGCATGGCGCCTTCGGGAATTTCGTGGATGTGCAGCACGGCCTTGTGCGGCAGCAGGCGCGCGGCAAGCGCATAGTCGGCCACGATCGAGGTGTTGACATAGGTGAGATCGCAATCCCGGAGCCGCCGCCAGGCCCTCAGCACCGCGACCGGCAGCCGCGCCATCTCGATGGTGGCAAGGCGCGCAATCGCCTGGCGCCTCAGCACCCAGAGCGGCTCGAAGACGATCCGGGTCGCATGCGGTTCGAGGATCCGCAAGATCGGTCCGCTGCGCGGCAGGACGACCTCGATATCGGCTGAAGGAAACGCGGCGCGCAACGCGGCGACGCTCTCCGCGAAGCTGCGATCGGAACCATAGAGTTCATAGCCCTGATGGACGCATGCAATCCGCATATTCCCATGCATCTTTCTGCCAGGGGTAGTTTGACGATCCCGCCGCCTGACAGAACAGGCGACTGGAGACTTCAAGCCCAACACCCCTTTGGACTTCACTTGTTGCCGGCATGGTGACGAGCGGATGTAGAACCCGGATCACCATACCAAATGCTGCACGTCCTCCGCCGGTGTGGCGCACAGAAGTCCACGAGCAAGGATCATGCCGGCCCTGATTTCTCCGTCTGCAGGTCGCCCGGTCGCGGCATTGCCTTGTTTCGATACACATACGCTGGGATAGTTGACCGATAGTGAAACAACTCCGGCCGCTGGAAGAAATATTTTACACCCCGGTGCGATGATGGCTGGAACTGAGTCTGGCACGGATATTCGCTGGGCTGTGTTTCCAGAGGGACGGCCGCGCATTGCGGAATCGAGCGGACTTGAAAGCGCCAGCAGCCATGAAACCTGAAATTCCCACCATCCTGATCCTCGGGACGCGCGGCATTCCAGCGGCCCATGGTGGCTTTGAAACCTTCGCCGAGAGGCTGGCGCTGTTTCTTGCCGGGCGCGGCTGGAAGGTCGGCGTCTATTGCCAGGAGGAGGTCGAGCGGGTCGACCAAAGGGTGCGTGTCGACACCTGGAACGGCATCGATCTCATCCATGTCCAGGTCGCCTCGAAAGGTCCCCGCGCGACGCTGGAATTCGACTGGCAATGCGTGCTCGACGCCGCCCGGCGGCCCGGCATCTGCCTGGTGCTCGGCTATAATGGCGCGGTCTTCCTGACCTGGCTGAGGCTGATGCGGCGCAAGATCATCACCAACATGGACGGCATCGAGTGGCGCCGGCCAAAATGGGGTATGGCTGCGCGCACATGGTTCTGGCTAAACGAATGGATCGGCGCCTGGGCCTCACACCGCCTGGTCGCCGACCATCCGGTGATCGCGGATCACCTGGCGACGCGCCGGCCGCGCAGCGCCATCGCCACCATCACCTATGGCGCCGACCCGGTGACATCGGCCCCGGAGGCGCCGGTGCGCGCGCTCGGCCTTGAGCCTGGCAACTACCTGATCTCGATCGCGCGCATCGAGCCCGACAACAACATCCTGCCCATGGTCGAGGCCTTCTGCAGCCAGAAGCGCGACATGAGGCTGGTGGTGCTGGGCACGCTTTCCCCCGATATCCCTTACCATGCCGCCGTCCGCAAGGCGGCGAACGCCTCGGTGGTGCTGCCCGGCGCCATCTACGACCAGGCGGCGGTGAAGGCGCTGCGTTTTCACGCGCGCGCCTATCTGCATGGCCACACCGTCGGCGGCACCAACCCGTCGCTGGTCGAGGCGCTGGCCGCCGGCAACATGGTGATCGCTCACGACAATCCCTATAACAGATGGACCGCCGGCGCGGCCGCCATCTATTTCACCGATGCGCGGAGTTGCGCCGAGCGGATGCGGCAGGCGATGGAGGATGACGCGCTGGTCAGGACCTGCGGCGCGGCCGCGAGAGCCCGCGCCAACGAAGCTTTCCGCTGGGACGATGTCCTGCTTGCCTATGAAACCGAAGCTTACCGGCTTCTGGGCGTGAGCGCCGCCGCAGCCCAGCCCGTCGACCGTCCCTCGCCCGGCGCCGTATGACGGGCTGGTCGCGACGGCGGCTGCTGAGGACCGCGCTGTCGACGGCGCTGGTGCCCGCCACGGCAGCACTCTCGTCCGCATCGCCCGCGCTGGCCGCCACCGGCGAATGGCGTTTTCACCGCGGCGTCAACGCCTGGCCCTGGTTCGCGCTGACGCGTGAGTTTCCCGCGCCGCGCACCGACTATGACTGGCCGCCCTTCCAGTCGCAGCGGCCGGTGCCGACACCGGACGACCTTCGCCGGCTGCGCCGGACCGGGCTCGACTTCGTCCGCCTGCCGGTCGATCCCGGCCCGTTCCTGGCCGCCGATGCCGCCACGCGCACAAAATTGCTGGCGATGCTGGACGATGCCGTCGCGGCAGTCATCGATGCGGATCTCGGCATCATCGTCAACGTGCAGGCCAACGGCGCCACTCATTACTGGAATCCCGACCGCATGGTCTCCAGCACGGCCGCGCCCGAATTCGAAGCCTATCGCGCGGTGGTCGGCACGCTTGCCGGCAGGCTGCAGCGGTTCCCTTCGGGCATGGTAGCACTGGAGCCGGTCAACGAACCGCCGCAATCCTGCTCCTCCAACGTCTGGTCGAACGTCCAGGCGGCCCTCCTGACGGCGGCCAGGGCGTCATCCCAGACGTTGCCGTTGGTCGTCACCGGCGGCTGCGGCTCGATGGTGAGCGGGCTTGCCGCGCTCGATCCGGAACCGCTGGTGGCCTTCGAGCCGATCCTGTTCACCTTCCATTTCTACGAACCCTATCTGTTCAGCCATCAGGGCGCACCCTGGATGCGCGAGCCGGTCTACCGCGCGCTAAACAACGTGCCATGGCCAGCCTCCGCCGGTTCGCTCGAACGGACGCTGGCCTCGGTCAGGGCCCGCATGGCCGGGGACACCGAAACCTCGGAAGCGGACAAGCAGGCCGCCTATGCTGAAACCGAACGCGTGCTGAAGGTCTATTTCGACGCCAGGCCAGATCGCTGGTTGGTCGACAAATATATCGGCCAGGCGCGCGATTGGGCCGACAGCCACGGCATCGCCCCGACGCGCGTCATCATGGGCGAATTCGGCGCGCTGCGCACCGACGCCCGCTACGTCGCCGCCCCCAATCCCGACCGCGCCCGCTACATCGCCGATGTCAGGCAGAGCGCCGAGGCATCCGGCTTCCCCTGGGCCTTCTGGGACCTGTTCGACGGCATGGGCATGATGGACGACAAAACCCGCTCGCTCGACCCGGCGATGGTGGATGCACTCGGGTTGAGGATGCCGGAATAACCGCCTTCCAAATGCGGCCGAGTTCCTTGTCGCCGTAGAGCAGCGCTACCTCGGCACCCCTTGTGCGCCCGGACGCCCCGCCACCTTCACCGGCCTGTAAAGCGCCAGCGCGATCACCACGAACTTGGTCATCAGCGTCGTCTTGGACGCCAGGCTTTCGGAGGTGTTGAGCAGGATCAGCCAGCCCAGCATCGGCAGCCAGATGCCGGGATGGCAGCGGCGTGCCACTTCGTGCATGAACAGCGCGAAGCCGAAAAACAACAGCAGGGTGAAGAAGGCGCCCTGATAGAGGAGCAGGCGGATGATCGGGTTCTCGATACCCTGTTCGAGGCCGTTGATGCGGCGCAGGCTTTCGATGAGATCGATGTCGGGCCCCACAATCAAGTCGCGCAGTTCGAAATGCTTGAACAACTCGAACATTTCGACGCGGGCATTGGCGCTGCCGCTGTCGGACACGAAGCGCTCCAGCAGCGCGTCGAAGAAGCCGTAGGAGAACAGCATGACCACCACGACCGGCAGCAGCGAGGCGAGCATGACGGCAAGGGCGGCACCCGGCAGGCTGATGCGTCCTCGCCGCAGATAAGCCACGCCACTGAAAAGCAGATAGATGCCGCCGAGCGCGATCGTCGTCACCATCGCCGAGCGCCCGCCAAATACCACCAGCGCCGCGCATTGCAGGCCGATCAGCCCGAGCCGCAGCGGCATGGACAGGGATTTCGAACCGGAGAGCAGCGCCAGCACATAGATCGAGGTGATCGTGGCGTTGGACAGAGGATGGCCCTGGAGCGCCGTCGAGCGCAGGTCGTTCATGAACACCTCGCCGTCGAGCCGGTAGGGAAAGACCAGCGTCTTGGTGGCGAACTCGAACAGCGCCAGCAGCGCGTTGACCGTCATCACCGCGTGCACCACGGTTTGCATGCGGGCGAACGTCTTTTCGTCGGCCTCGGCCAGCATCATCGCCAGCAGCGCCGCCGCCACGAACGTGTCGATCATGCCGGCCATGCCGGGGCGCTGCCTGACGATGACGACGACCAGCAGCATGATCGACATGACGGCTAGCAGCGCGCTGGCAGGCCGCCTGTCGGCGATGGCCAGCGTATAGCCTACCGGGTTGCCGAACGTGCAGGCGCGCCAGGCAAACATCAGCACGAGCAGATAGGTGGAAGGATGGATCTTGGTCGCCGGATTGCCGGTCAGGCCGTCGTAATTGTAGCCCACCAGCCACAGCATGCCACCCGAAATGCTGAACAGCAGCGCCACCACCGCCACAAGGCCGTAGCCGGTCACCCAGTCCACGGAATTGCCGGTGCGGGGCGCGGTCGGGGCTTGACCCTGGCCGGCCCAGCCGGCCGCCGGGGTGGCGGACCGGGCGGCGCCCCGGATGGCAGCCATGTCAGGCCGCCTCGTCGACCAGCAAGGCGCCGGTCGGCAACCGCCCCATGACCGAAATGGCTTGCGAGGCCGCCGTGACGTCGCGCATCGGCGTTGCGTTCAGCGTGGCGACGAGCACAATCTCGTCGACCATGGCGACCAGCGGTGAGGCGTTGAGATTGTCGGCCAGCGCGCCGCCGTCGACGACGACGAGTTCGAAATTGCGGCTCGCCTGGGCCAGCATATGCTGTGTGAAATAGACGCCCTGCGCCTCGGAAAAAGCAGCCTTCGGCCGACCCTTGCCCAGAAGCGCGACGTTGCTGCCGGGCGCGTATTGGCTGAGCGCTTCGAAGGCGTATTCGCCGCGCAGCACGTCGAGGAGACCTGGCTGCGGCTCCTTCTGGCTGCCGCCGGTATTGTTGGTGTCGATGAACAGGACACGGCTGCCCCTGGCAGCCGCCGCGTTGGCCAGCAGGCGCGCCACCCGGCCCCGCTGCGCCGCGTCCTCTGGCGCCGACGTCACCAGGATCGACGGTACCAGTGGCCAGTTCGGCGGGCGCCGGCTGGAGGAGAACAGGCGTCTCAACGCCAGGCCGGCGACGGCGTCCATCTTCTGTCCGGCCGGCGCGGCGGCGCCGCCGAAAGGCCACCAGCGGCGGCGCGCTGATTTTGCCGGCAGCACGCCCACCACGGGCGCGTCGATGGCCGATTGCATCTGCGCGCTGGAAAGCACCGTCGGCGATGAATATTCCGCGATCAGCGCCATGCCGGTGCCGAGCCCCAGCCCGCCGAAGAACGCGCCGAACACCAGCAGCAACAGCGGCGGCCAGCTCTTCTTCAGGGCCGGCATGGCGTCGGAGATGATGCGCGCATTGGTGCTGTCGACATTGACCTGCTCGCGCGTTTCCTGCGCCCGTTGCAGATAAGTGGCATAGACGGAGCGCACCGCCTCGAGATCGCGTTGCAGTTCGCGCAGCTTGACCGAGGCCTGGTCGGTGTCGAGCGACTTGCTCTTCATGCCCGCGACCTTCGCTTCCAGCGCCTGCTGGTTGGCCAGCGCGCGCTCGTAGTCGGTTTCGGCGGCGGCGGCGATTCGACCGAGTTCGCGCGCGATGAGCGCGCGCGTGTCGCGCAATTGCTGCTGGGCCGCCATCATCGAAGGATGGCGCGGCCCGAGCTCCGTGCCGAGCTGCGAAACCTGGTCGACAAGTGTCGCCTCCTGCGCCCGCAGGCTCGAAATCACCGCCGAGCGCATCGCTTCCGAGGTCGCGTCCGGCGCGCCGCCGGACCGGCGCAACTGGTCGACCTGCGCCTTCAGCGTCGCGGTGCGGCTCTGCGCGGCGGCGAGCTGCGTGTTGATCTCGGTCAGTTCCTGGTCGCTGACCAGATTGCCGGCGGCCATGACCATGTTGTTGGCCGACCTGTAGGCCTCGACCGCATTCTCGGCCCGCTGGACGCGCTTGCGCTGCTCGTCCAGCCGCGCCGTGATCGAGTCGGAAGCATCCGTGGCCATCTTCGCGCGCGCGCTCGCCTGATCCGCCAGGTAAGCCTGCGCGATGGCATTGGCGAGCTTCGCCGCCTTGTCGGCGCTCTTGGCGGTAACGATCACGTCGAGGACCAGCACCTTGTCGGCCCGCTTGACCGCAAGCCGCCGGCGCAGCGCATCGAGCGTCTTGCCCGCCTTGTCGGTTTCGGCCGAGCCCGAGCCCAGCACGCCGCCGAGCAGGCGGCTCAACAACCCGCCCTGCCCGTTGAATTCCGGGTCCTCGGTCAGGTTGGTCGCCGCGATTGCCCTGAGCAGCACGCCGCTCGACTGGACGACGGCAACCTGGCTTTCCACCATGGTGATGCCGCCATCAGGCGGAACGCGGCTCGGATTGACGTCGTTGGTGACCACCTGCAGGTCCTGCGGATCGACGATGATCTCCGCCACCGAGCTGTAAAGCGCCGGCGTGAACAGTCCATAGAGCAGCGCCCCGAGGGTCAGCAGCGCGGCGGTGGCGAGGATCAGGAAACGGCGGCGCACCAGAATGCGCTTCAGGTCACCCAGCTCGACGGTCGAGGACGGATAGGACGCGGCCGGCGGTGGCTCCGGCGCATATTGCATCACCTCTGGAGCGTGTTGTTGCGGCAACGAGAGCAGGGATGATTGCAAAGGTCGCTCCGACAACACTCCATGTGCCCCAAAAGCTTAAATTGCGGCTTAAGCTTAGCTACTACTCCAACTGTTAAAACACTGTTAATTATGTTGGGAGCTCTTCTGATTTTTGGCACGGAGTTTGCGTAGCAGAGGCATGGGCCGTGTTGACAGGGCGCGAGCGAGCGGGAAACGAATGGAATGGAGCAACATCTTCCTCCAGTCCGACCGTCGCCCACCGATCGTGCCTAAAAATCGAACACCGGCCAATACCGAATATCAGAATTCTAGGGGTGCGACATGCAGGTGAGCCTGCGCCTGGACAGCGACTGCCTCCGTGCCTTTCACCTGCTGCTGCTGCAGCGCCTGGCCGCGCTCGCCGAGGTCGCGGTCAGCGTCGACGCACGCCCAGCCGGGAGCGGCATTCCAGGCAGCGTCGCGGCACTGTTCCAGCTTGAAACGGTCATCCATGGCTTGCCCGCGGACGGACTGGCCAAGCGCCTGCCGTTGTCGGCGCTGGCACCCTACCGCACGCAGCCCGCCGCCGCGCCCGACCTCGTGCTCGACCTCTGCGGCGATGTGCGAATGGAAGGAACACGCGTCTGGCATGTGACCTATGACGGCGCCGGCGGCGAAGCGGCCCTGCTGGCGTCGATCCTCGATGGCCGGACCCCGCGGGCCTGCATCGAGGAGAACGGCGCCGTCGTCGCCGAAGGACGCCTGGGCACCGAATATGGCGGCATCGCGCTCGCCTCGTTCCAAGACATGCTGGCGCGCACGGCAAGCCTGATCCTGGCGGCGGTGACGGGCGCGGCGCGGGGCGCCCTGCCCGCCCTGCCCGAGCCGGAGGACGGCAGGGGGCCGCCATCGCTGCCCTCGGCCGGCAAGCTCGGCGTCAGGGCGGGCAAGGCATTGGCGCGCCGCGTCGTCCAGAAGATCTACCATCTCTGCTACAACGCCCCGCACTGGAAGGTCGGCTGGCGCCAGACCGGCGGGCGGGATCTGTTCGACCTGCGCGCGCATCCGGCCTCTGGCTGGCGAGAATTGCCCGACGACGGCAGCCGCTTCTACGCCGATCCGTTCCCGATCCTTCATCAGGGACAGGTAACCCTGTTCGTCGAGGACTATATCCACCGCCTGGGCCGAGCCATCATTTCCGCCGTGCCGTTTGGTCCGTCGGGGCCGATCGGCCGTCCGGAGCCGGTGCTCGATCTGCCCTACCATCTCTCCTACCCCTTCGTCTTCGAGCGTGATGGCGAGGTTTGGATGGTGCCGGAAAGCTGCGCCAACCGGACGGTGGATCTCTACCGCGCCACGGCCTTCCCGGGCGGATGGGTCAAGGAAGCGACGCTGCTGTCCGACATCGTCGCCAGCGACGCCACCTTGGTCGAGCATGGCGGCTCGTGGTGGCTGTTCGCCACCGTCCGGGACGGTGAAGGCAGCGCCCGGGACGGCGGCGGCGCCTTCTCGGACGCGCTGCATCTGTGGTCGGCGCCTGACTTTCGCGGCCCCTGGACGCCGCATCCCAGGAATCCGGTGCTGATCGACATCGCCTCGGCGCGGCCGGCCGGACGCATGGTCGAACGTGACGGCCAGTTGCTGCGTCCGGTACAGGACTGCCGCAGGAGCTACGGCGGCGCCCTTGGCATCGCACGCGTCACTCACCTTGATTTGAACGGCATGGAGCAGCGTGTCGAGACGATCTTAACCCCCGGCGCGCTATGGAGTGGGCGTAAGCTGCACACGCTCAACGAGGCGGGCGGCCTGGAGTTCATCGACGGCTCGGCGATCGCGCCGCGCTGGAAAAGAGGTGGCGGTGGTTAACCTAAACGTTTGTTACTACCGGCCACCCGCGCTGGTTGCTTGAGGTTGATTATGGTCCGGAAGATATTTTCCACCACGGATTGTGGAGACAGAAGATGACCAGCATGAAGGGCAGCGAAATCACCCCCGCCGACGCTGACCCCATCGAAGTCGACGTGGCGATCGTTGGCGCCGGAATGGCCGGCACCACGCTGGCAACCGTGTTGGCAAAAGCCGGCCGCAAGGTGGCACTGATCGATCCGCACCGCGTTCATCACGACGAGTTCCGGGCCGAAAAAATCGGTACCGATCAGATACGGCTGTTCGAGAAGCTCGGCCTCGACAAAACGATCATGCGGCTCGTCACGCCGTTTGACGACATTCATGTCTTCCGCCTTGGCCAGTTGTTCGCGCGTGAGCGCAGGCCCGAATACGCATTTTCCTATGGAGCGTTGATCAACGGGCTGCGCGATGCCCTTCCCCCGCAAGTGCCGATAACGGTCGGCAAGGTCGCCGAGGTCTCGACCGGACCGGACCGGCAGCGCCTTGTGCTGAACGACGGCAGGGTCATCACGGCTCGCCTGCTGGTGGTCGCCACCGGTCACAGCGAAGCGGTGCGGCGCGCCATCGGCGTCGAGCGGGTCGAGCAATCGAAAGCTCATTCGCTGTCGATGGGTTTCGACCTCGCCATTCCGCCGCGCGAATGCGGCTACCAGGCCGTCACCTGCTACGGCAGGCGGGCCAGCGACCGCGTCGCCTACATCACCGTCTTTCCTCTCGGCGACAAGATGCGGGCCAACATGTTCGTCTATCGCACCGTGGCCGAACAATGGACGAGGGACTTTCGGGCCAATCCGCAGAAAATGCTTTGCGAATTGATGCCTGAAATATCGGCGCAATGCGGCAACTTCGCTGTCTCAAGTCCCGTCGAGGTCCGGCAGATCAACCTGACCACGACGCAAGGCCATCGCCGCGACGGGGTCGTCTTCATCGGTGACGCGTTCTGGACGACATGCCCGACGCCGGGCGTCGGCATAGGGCGGGTCATGATCGACGTCGATCAGCTCCATTCCGTTCACATTCCACGCTGGCTGGAAACGCCAGGCATGGCGGCGGACAAGATCGCCGCTTTCTATGACGATCCGGTCAAGCTGGCCTCCGATGAGGCCGGCATGCGTGTGAGTGTCTATGCCAGGCGGATCACCACCGAAACCGGGCTGGAATGGCGCGCGCGGCGCCTGCGCAACAACACGGCACGCAGGCTGATGATCATCGGCCGCAAGGTGCGCCATTTGGGAATGCGGCGGGAGCCGGGCATGGCGTGAGGGGGCTTTCCACCCTCTATCGTCATCGTGGTTCTGTCCTGAGGGCCGTACCTCTAACCTGGCTCCACCCCTCCCGGAGAAGGAAACCGCTGGAGCGCTTCACCGGGACAGCGACATCGCGCTCAAAAAGCAGATCCAGTGCCGTTCGGTGGGAACAAGCGGCTTGCCGACAGGTTATTCCCGCAGGAGATCCTGTCATGGTCAAGAATATCGACCGCGCGTTGCAGGATGCTATTCTGGCAATGCGCATTCTTCGCAAATCCATCATTGATCATGGGCATAT
Source organism: Mesorhizobium sp. B2-5-7 (assembly GCF_006440875.1). Taxonomy (NCBI): domain Bacteria; kingdom Pseudomonadati; phylum Pseudomonadota; class Alphaproteobacteria; order Hyphomicrobiales; family Phyllobacteriaceae; genus Mesorhizobium; species Mesorhizobium sp. B2-5-7. The sequence continues at coordinate 245,607 of NZ_VFUO01000004.1, forward strand.
GGAAGCCATGGCCGAATTTGACGGCTTGATGAGCGTGACCATATCGGAGGCCGAGCGCCAACTCACCAGTTGGCAGACCGGTCATCGCGCCGAGCGATCGGACCACGCAGAATCCTGACGCGATCTCAAAGCTCGGACCCAACGGAACCTTGCCGAACGGCGTTGGTTTCATGGAATGCGACACGCTGCCGGAGGACAAAGTGGCCCGATTGGTCGACAAGCATAAGCTTGAGAGAGCCGATCGCGAGTCGCGGCTCATCCTCGACGCCGAACGGCAGGCCCGCGACGCAAAGACCGAGCGCCTTCGCAAGCAGCGACTGTCCGCGGAGCCAAGCGGCGAGCGACAGAAGCCCGCACCGCCGAAGCGGCGTGGGTGACGGCCTGCTCGTTCGCAAAGGCAAAAGGCGCGATCGGTCGATCGCGCCTTTGTTTCAGCAGGCGAATGCGTTCAGGTCGGTAACCCTGAAGGTCCAGCGAGAGCAGTGACGGCCGAAAGCCGTTCGCGCTTCTGCCAGGTTGGCTTCTCGTATTTCTTCACCAGCCATCTCCCCTTGTTGGAAACCGCAGAGAAGACCGGCTTCGCCGCCAATGTCAATCGTACCAGGACGGCCGTGGTGATTGTTCGAAACGCCCCGCGCCGGGTGAATTGGTCTACCGTGCTTTCAAATCCGCCGGCACGGGATAGATTTAGGATCGAGAAAGCGCCACAAGGCGCGTGGGAGGACTTGCCAATGTCAGACACCGCCTTGCCGCTGGTGATCAGCGCGCCCGAGCCGCGCACGCTCGAACTGATCTTCACGCCGCCGCAGCTGGCGCGCCTCAAGGCGCATTATCGCATCGTCGAGACGACGCCCGACGGCGTGGCGCGGCTGCCGGCCCAGGTGCTGGCCGAGGCCCGCTACATCGTCGGCCAGCCCCCGATCTCCCCGCGGACGCTTGAAGCGATGAAGGCGCTGCGCTGCGTCTTCAATGTCGAGAGCAACCTCCTCGACAACATGCCCTACGAAACACTGTTCGCACGGGGTGTCCATGTCGTCACGACGGGCCTAGTCTTCGCCGAGCCGGTAGCCGAGCTCGGCCTGGCCATGGCGCTCAACCTTGCCCGCGGCATCGTCGATGCCGACCTTGCTTTCCGCAAAGGCGAGGAACTGTGGGGCGGCGACGGCAACCAGACGGCGCGGCTGCTTTCAGGAGCCGATGTCGGCATCATCGGCTTCGGCGATCTCGGCCGCGCCCTCAACCGCCTGCTGTCGGGCTTCCGCACCCACACGAAGGTGTTCGACCCCTGGCTGCCGCCGTCGATCCTGAGGGAAAACGGCGTCGAGCCGGCCTCGCTGGACGAGGTGCTGTCATCAAGCGACTTCGTCTTCGTCGTCGCCTCGGTAACCTCCGAGAACCAGGGGTTTCTGGGCGCCGATGCTTTTGGCAGGATGCGCAAGGGAGCCGCCTTCATCCTGCTCAGCCGTGCCGGCGTGGTCGATTTCCCCGCCTTGATGGCGGCTGTGAAGAGCGGCCACATCCTTGCCGCCAGCGATGTCTTTCCCGAGGAGCCGCTGGCAGTCGACCATCCCGTGCGCGCGCTGCCCGGCTTCCTGCGCTCCGCCCATCGCGCCGGCGCCCTCGACACCGCCTTCAAACGCATGGGCGACATGGTGCTGGAGGACATGGACCTGATCGACCGTGGCCTGCCGCCGCTGCGCTCCAAACGCGCCGAGCGCGAGACGGTGTCGAGGATGCGTTCGAAGCCGTCCGACAGGAATTGAGCAACCGCGCGGGTGTGCTCAACCGCATAGGCGGGTTTTGTACCAAACCGTACTCTGAATCCCCTTTGAGATGCACCTTCGGAGGCGTAAAAAACAACCTCAGGGAGGTAGCGATGGTTGGAAGCCATATAGACGTGGCGCGGGCAGCTATCGAAGCCAGCTTCCTGCTACGACATCGTTCCATTGCTGGAAACATCGCCTTTCGCCGCGAAATGGACCATTCCAGGCGCGCGATCGCGCAATCGCGCGAGCTTCTGAAACGCCTTTTCCAACGCGATGACAACGGTCAAGCCTGGGAAGCTACAGACCCGGTTCCCGTTGCCGTCTCAGCGTTCGATGCCGACATTCTGCGCGCTGTATTTCGAGATCTGGTCTCGCAAGCGAACGTGCCCGAGTGTCAATGGCGCGATCTGGCCAAAAGCCTGGTTCACGAGTTTACCGGCTGCGAGCTGGCCGAGACCGGCTTGATAGAATGGCTCATCCACAAATAGTGACCCGCAAAGGTCGGTGAGCCCGTCTCCCAGAGATGCCCGCGCTTCCTGATGGAACGATCGCGCCGCCGGCTGGTTTTGCAAATGGCCGGGCGGTGGGAAGCCCGGCGTACTCGGAAGGCCCGTCACGAGTCGCGTCGGTGGCGGGCCTTTCCATGTCCAGCAGCGATATTGGCCGAAGGTCCCATTCGTGGCCGTGCAGTGGGCGCCCTTCTCCGAACCGGTCCTAGTCGGCCAGGCCTTCGTGCTGACCGGAGCGGGGCCGGGCTGCCTGCCGGTCATCATGCGCCAGCAAGTCGGCAGGATCAGCCTGCGCCACGCGATGCGGATGTGCGGCGTCGTCAGCCTCGATGACACGCGCCTCGACCAGCTTGTGGCCAGCCTCGCGCGCGAACGCTAGAGTGGTCGGGGCCAATGACGATTTGGCCGGGCCAGCAAGAGGATCGCGATGCTCAACACGGTCGACTATGGCGGCAAGGAAGCCGATATCGTCCATGCGCTGGAGGAAGACATCATCTTTGGCCGGCTGGCGCCCGGCACGCGGTTGGTCGAGGACGTGCTGCTGGCCCGCTTCCCGGTCTCGCGCCACACCATCCGCCAGGCCCTCTACCAGCTGGAAAGGCTTGGCGTCGCCACGCGCGAGCGCAACAAGGGCGCCACGGTGCGCCGGCTCGCCCCCGAGGAAGTCCGCCAGATCTACGAGGTGCGCGAGATGCTGCAGCGCCAGGCCGCGCTGATGATCCGGCTGCCGGCGAGCGAGGCGCTGATCGCCGAGCTGATCGAGATCCACCGCGTCTACAGCACCCATGTCGACGCCGGCTACCTCAGAGGCATCCATGAGGCCAACGACCGCTTCCACCTCACCATGTTCTCGGCCTGCGGCAACGCCTATCTCGTGTCCTCGATCGAGCACTATATGCGCCTCAGCCTGCCGGTACGGGCGAATTCGCTGGCCGACCGGGACAAGCTCGAAATCTCGCGCCAGCATCATCTGATGATGATCGAGGCGCTGAAGCGCAGCGACAATTGGGTGCTGGCGCAGCTTTGCGTCGACCACCTGCAGCCGAGCAAGGCGTTTTATCTCAGGGAGGTCGAGATGGGACCGGTGGGCCGCGACGCCGGCTAAGGATGATGACGGACAGTGCCGGGGTACAGGTGACGCGCCGCTGCCGCGCCATTCTATCTGACCTTGATGACGACCTTGCCTTTTGCCCGTCCGGTCCCGACATAGGCCAATGCTTCGTTGGTCTGTTCGAATGGGAAGACCCGATCGACGACGGGGCGTACGGCGCCGGATTCGATGAGCGACGTGATCTTGCCCAGCTGGTCGCCCTGCGCCCACATGAACAGGAACGAATAGTCGACACCGGCGCGTTTTGCCTTGCGGCGTATGCCACGGCTGAGCAGGCCCACGATCAGCCTCAGGACGATGTTGAGGCCTTGTTTCCTGGCAAAGTCGGAATCCGGGGGGCCGGAGATGGAGATCAGCTTGCCGCTCGGCTTCAGAACGCGCAGCGATTTTTCGAGCATCTTGGCGTCCTGGCTGTTCAGGACAACGTCGCAGCCCTGCAGGACGTTTTCGAAATCATCCTTCTTGTAATCGACGACGATATCGGCGCCGAGACTTTTGACCAGATCGGTGCTCGCCGCGCTCGCTGTTGTCGCGACCGTCGCGCCGAGATGCTTCGCCAGCTGGATGGCGAAGGTCCCCACCCCGCCGGAACCGGCCTGGATGAAGACTTTCTGCCCCTTCCTCAGTTTGGCTTTCTCGACCAGCACCTGCCAGGCAGTCAGGCCGACGAGCGGGATCGAGGCGGCCTCTTCCATGCTGAGGTTTTTTGGCTTCAGGGCCACGTCGGCTTCGTTCATGGCTATGGATTGCGCGAATGTCCCGATCCGGCCATCGCGCGGCCGGGCATAGACTTCGTCGCCTGGCTTGAAGCCGCGGACTTTCGATCCGACCCGCACGACGATCCCTGCCACGTCGTGGCCCAGAATGAAGGGCGGGCGATAGGGCAGGATGGGTTTGAACTCTCCGTCCCGGACTTTGGCATCCAGGAGGTTCACGGCGGCGGCATGGATCTCGACCAGGACATCATCGTCCCGCGGATCCGGCTCTGGCATTTCGGCCAGCCGCAGGGCGCCCTTCTTCTGATATTTGTCGACGACAAAGGCTTTCATCATGGTCACTTTCTGAAAATCGTTTGCTCAGGCAGGCAAGCGGAACTGCTTGCGCAAGGTCTTGTCGAACATCCCGGCGGGCGCGAAGCGACGCAGCAGGCTGACCTGCCGGGCCGCCTTGCCCGCGGTGTAGCGCCGGCGCGGCTGGCTGGCGGTCGCCGCTTTGACGACCACATCCGCCACCACTTCCGGCCGATCGGCTTTGGGCATCACATCGGCAAGCAACGCCTTGAAGCCGGCTCGCGCCCGATCGTATTCCTTCAGCACGGAATCCGGTTCTATTCCATTCTGGTCGAAGACGGTGCGCACGAATGCCGGCTCGATGACCGAGACGCGAATATTGAAAGCACGAATCTCATGATCGAGCGATTCCGAATAACCTTCGAGCGCGTGCTTGACCGCGGAGTAATGCGCCGAATATGGCGCGGGTACCAATCCCAGGATCGAGCCGATATTTATGATGCGTCCTACGCCCTGCCGCCGCATCGACGGCAACACCGCATTGGTCACGCGCATGACGCCGAACAGATTGACGTCGAACAGCGCCTGCACCTGCGAGATCGAGGATTCTTCGGCTCCTCCAAACATGCCGACGCCGGCATTGTTGACCAGCAGATCGATGCGGCCGGTCTGCGCGTGTATGGTTGAAACGAGTGCATCGATGGCCTTGTCGTCGGTCACATCGCAAACCAGCATGGTTACTCCGTTCGGGCTGTCGCCGAGCTTGCGGCGGCTTGTACCGAACACGGTAAATCCCGCTCGCGCCAGCGCTTCCGCGCTGGCGCGGCCGATGCCCGAGGAGGCTCCCGTGACGAGCGCGGTCTTTCCCGAATTCCTGTTCATTTGGTGCTCCAAAATCATGAGGGCTAGCTTTTTCGCCTCGTTAGAATTATGCTCGTAATATCACATTACACTCATAATGCAATAGAAGAAAGGAATCGCAGCCATGCGCTATGAAAAAGGCCGGAAGGACGCCTCGCGCAGCCGGATCATGGAGGTTGCCGCCAACCGTTTTCGCGGTGACGGTATCGCCGCGTCCGGGCTCGCAACCATCATGAAAGACGCCGGCCTGACCAACGGGGCCTTCTATCCGCACTTTCAATCCAAGGCGGCGCTTGTCCGTGAAACCGTGGCAGCGGCCTTGGAGGATCAGTCGGACCAGATCCGCGAAGCTTTGGCTGCCGGCGGCCTGGATATGGCCATCGACGCTTATCTGTCGACGGCACACCGGGACAATCCGGGACAGGGCTGCGCGTCCGCCGCATTGCTGCCGGAGATCGCACGCGAGCCTTCCGAAACACGTCAACTCTATACCGAGCGCTTGCTGACCCAGGTGCGCCAGGTGGCGGCGGAACTGCCGCCGCGGACCCGGAATCGGGAAAGCGTTGCGCTGGGCATCTTTGCGACCCTTATCGGCGCCCTTCAGATGGCCCGCGCCGTGGACGGAACGGAACTCTCGGAACGCATCCTGGCGGCAGGGGCAGACGCGGCGCGCACGCTGATCCAGCGGGATAGCGAGGCTTCCTCCTAGGTTCGAGCGAAGTTGTAGGCTCAGACGAAGTCTGCAAGGTGCCGGCAAGCTGGGTTTCGTAGCAGAGGCGCTTGACGGTCGCTGGGCGCTGAAACTTTCCGCAAGCCGGCCTCGTTGCTGCGCAATCGCTTCCTGAGGCGATGACAAGTCCCTCCAATCAATGCCTCGCTGGCTGCGCCCGCGAGGCCTTTTTTGTGCGGCGACAAGGCCGTCCTGCCGGAACCCGGAACCATCCGCGAGCCGCGAAGTTGTCCAGACGACCTGAAGCCTGGTCGTCCAGCGTCAACGGCGATGAGCAGCAGCGGGGAAGATTGCTCAAAACCAAGCAGTCGCCTGGAGCCGTGGCTCGCGTTCCAAATATTGCAAATATTTGGAAGGTTAGACAGAACACATTTTGGTGGAATTAGGGAATCTTGGTCTGATAAACCGGAACTTTCGGGCAACCTGTTTCGTTATAACCTTGATCGTTGCTTCGACGATCACAAAGCAACAGGGAAGGATCCAGTCATGAACATCAAGATGATCTGTCTTGGCGCGATGGCGCTTTCGATGGCCACCGGTTCGGCTCTCGCGGGAGGCAGCACGGGAACATCCGCTCTCGACGATCCTGCCAAGATGAAGCCGTTCTACACGGACTCAGGCATGAAGAAGATGGTCGGCAATGATGACTTCGTCAAAGCCTGGAAGGCCCTCACGCCCGAGGACCAGACCGCCATGAAGACCGCCTGCGCCGACGAGGCCAAGAACGCCAACCCGACCAACACGCATCCGGAGTTCTGCAGCAGCGTGAAATTGAACGGCGGCAGTTGATAACGCGCCGCAGCCGTGAAAACAGCCCCGTTCGCGGGGCTGTTTTCGTGACCGCCGTGCTTTGCCCTGCCGCTACTCATTCGGCCCCCACTCCAAGTGCCTGACCCCACGAGTTTTTGCCTCGATCAACACATTTCCCGCTTTTTTCAAGAAGAGGAAAAAACAGCGTCCTTGCTCTGGCCATGTTGCACTGCGAAATATATGCTGCATTGCAATATCGGCTACCCGGCCGGACAGGTGACGGCTGGGCGCAAACGAAGGAGCTGTCGTGGCGGCATCGTTTCGGCCTGACATACAGGGCTTGCGCGCGCTGGCGGTTGGCGGCGTCGTCGCCTACCATTTTGGCCTCACGGCGCTGCCTGGCGGCTTTGCCGGGGTCGACATCTTCTTTGTCATTTCCGGCTGGCTGATCACCACGCATCTGATGCAGGAGATCACCGAGACCGGCCGGCTCGACCTCTGGCGCTTCTATGCCAGGCGCGCACGGCGCCTTCTGCCGGCCGCCATCTTCGTCATCCTGATCACGCTCGCCATCGGCACCTTCATCATGGCGCCGCAGGAACAGGCGCTCTATTCGCGCGGCGCCATGTATGCCGCGGCCTATACCATCAATCTGTGGCTGCTGCGCTGGTCGTTCGACTATTTCGCCGCCGATGCCTTGAGCAACCCCTTCATCCACTTCTGGTCGCTGTCGGTGGAGGAGCAGTTCTATCTCGTCTGGCCGGCACTGCTTGTCTTCGCCGCCTGGCTGCATCGGGGCCGGCGGATGACGGTGGTCGTGATCGGTACCGTCGGCCTCGCCTCCTTCGCGGCGTGCCTCTGGCTCACCAGTCTCTCGCCGGCCTGGGCTTTCTATTTCTCGCCGCTGCGGGCCTGGGAATTCGCCGCCGGCGGCCTGGCGACCTTTGCCGCGCCAATCTTGTGGCGGCATCAATCCTGGCTGCGGGCGGCACAGGGATGGTTGGGCTTGGCGCTAATCGCCGTCGCCTATCTCTGTTTGAGCGAAGACCTGCCCTTCCCCGGCTGGTACGCGCTGCTGCCAGTTGCCGGCTCCGTGCTGGTGCTGTTGAACGGCGCCGGCGAGCAGGGCGATGCCCCGGCCAGGACTCGCTGGCGGGCCTTGGCGCCCGCCGCCATGCTCTCGCTGCCGCCCTTGCAGTGGGTCGGCACGCTCTCCTATTCGCTCTATCTCTGGCATTGGCCCGTCATCGTCTATGCCACCATGCTGCAGCCCGACCTCGGCGTGGCGCAGCGCATCGGCTGCGCCGTGCTGGCGCTGGCGCTGTCGGCGGCCACCTACCGGCTGATCGAAAACCCCGCGCGGCGCGGCGACTGGCTGGCGGCGACAGCCAGAGCCTTTCGCTTCGACGCCAGCCCGGCCGCAGGACCGCTTCGGCTTTTCCCCGGGCTTGCCCTCGCCCCGGCCCTCGTGCTGACCGCCGCCGGCGTGGCTGCGGCCTACGCCAACGCGCATCTGGCCACGCGCAACATCGACCCCACCCAGCGCGGCATCGAAGAGGCCGCCGAACAGCCGTCCATCGCGCGCGCCGTCGACAAGGACTGCCTGCTCGATTTTCACACGGTGGATCCGAAACCTTGCACCTTCGGGCCGGCCGACGCCGCCCACACCATCGTGCTGTTCGGCGATTCGCATGCCGACCACTGGTCGACGCCGCTGGTCGAGGCAGCAAAACGCAACGACACCAAAGTGATCACCTACCTCAAATCCTCGTGCCGCGCTTCACGCCTGTCGACCTTCAACGCCGTGCTCAAGCGCGACTACACCGAATGCGACGCCTGGCGCGAACAGGCGATTTCAGACATTATCCGCAGCAAGCCGCGCCTGGTGGTGATCTCGGAGTTCTCGATCGGCAATCTGACACGCGACATGTCCGCCGCCAGCCGCAAGGCCGAGATAGCTCGCTGGCAGGCTGGCCTGCGCTCCACCTTGGAGGCCTTCAGCCAGGCTGGCGTCGAGGCCGCCGTCATCCGCGACACGCCGATCGGCGACAGCTTCGCGAACGCCTGCGTCGCCCGCGCGCTGTGGTGGCGCGAGGCGCCGTCGCTGTGCGACACGCCGAGGGCCGAGGCCGCCAATGACGACGTGGCCGCCGCCGAGCGCGCGGTGGTGAAAAGCATCCCCGACACGCTCTATGTCGACCTCACCGACCGCTTCTGCGGCCCGACCGAATGCCACGTCTTCATCGACGGCAAGCTCGCCTTCCGCGACAGGCATCATCTGGCGACGGCCTTTGCTGAGACATTGGCAGGACCGCTGGAAAAGGCGCTGTTTTAGAGGGTTCCTTTCCCCTTGTGGGAAAAGGAAGCGCGCCCGCTTACTCGGCCCCGTTGCATCCAGGGGAAATGGACGGCGGCGGCCAAGGTTCAAAACGCCCCTCACCATGCTGACAGGTATGGCCAGGGCGGCATCGCCCGACAGGTCCTTTGCCGCCACGGCACCAGCTCTAACCGTCGATTCACCGATTTATGGGAACAGGGCCGCGGCTGCAGCGTTTATTAGGCACACCTTAAGAAGGAGGTTGTCATGAAAAAGCTCTTGCTTGCATCCGTGATCGCGGTCGCTTCGGCGATGGCGGTGATCGCTCCGGCAAATGCCGCCAGCATCACGCTCGGCATCGGGAACGGCTATGATGACGACTACTACGTTCCCAGACATCGCGACTATTACCGTCACTACTCCGACGATAGCGACTATTACGGTGGCTACTCCGATGATGGTGCCTATTACCGCCGTCACCACTATCGTTATGGCGTGTACGACGACGGCTACCGGCCGCGCTATTACGGCATGTACCATCGCCGCTGCCACACCGAGCTGGTGAAGCATTGGCGCCACCACCACCGTGTAATCGAGAGAGTGCGGGTCTGCGGCTACTGACCTTGGGATTTGGCCCGGCCGGCGTTAGCCGGCCGGATCAATATTGCCGTCCGGCTTGCGTAAAACACCAGCATCTGCCGGCGCGCCCGCATCGTCGGGGTTGAACTAACCCTAACGCCCCATCATCATCCCATAGTGCACGGCCAGCAGGTCGAGCCCTACCTTCAACAGCCTTGTCACCACGTCGCGGCCTTCGCCATCCTGTTCGGCCACGGTCTTCACCGGCTGTTCCAGGCAGACGACCTTCCGCACGATTGCCGCCACGTCCCAATGCCGGAGCGCCCGTGTCGCGGCGGCGTGCGTGCGGCCGGCGTTGAGCACGCTGTCGGCGATGCCGCCGCCGATGCGGCCGCCGTCGACGCGCTCCGTCCAGCGCATCGGCTTGATATCGGCCTGCTGGCTGCACCGGAAGTGCTCGCGGTAGCGCATGCCGGCCTCGCGCTGTTGGCGGGTCAGCGAGGTGATGCCCAGCAGCGGGTCGACATTGCGCACCCGCACGATGCCGCCGGTGGAAGTGTGGCCGTCATTCGACACCTCGTAGACGCGCCGCGCCTCGGCCGTGCCCGGTGTCAGCCGCTTGCGGCCGAAGGCATCGTCCTTCAGCGCGAAATCATGGCCGACCTCGCGACGGATGCGCACCTGCTCGGCCTCGCCTCTCGGCAGTTTCGGCGCTTGCGGCCTGGCGGCCTTGGTTTTTTTGGGCATGGGTGGCTCCTTGGTTGTGTTCGAGTGGTGGCCAATTCTCAGTCGGCTCTGGCGTGGCCGACGGCGTCCCCCTCTCCGTCCCGGCTTCGCCGGGCCGCCTCTCCCCCGCTTCGCACAGGCGAGGAAACCAGGCCGGCGCCCCTCCGCGCCAGCAACTCCCGCATCACCCGCCGCTCGCGCACTTCGATGCAGAGCTGCGCGCTCGAAGGGCAGAACTGCGCGTTGCAACTCCTCACCTCGCCGCGCACGAAGCGCTGGATGGCGGCCTGCAGGTCGCCCAGTTCGGCATCCCTGATCGCGCCGAGGTAGCCGCGCAGTTGCATCTCGACGTCAGTCAGGGCGGATTGCGGGAAGCAGGAGAACATTGCCGCCAGCGCCTTCGTTGCCTGCTGCAGTTCGGCCGTGGTCATATCCGCGGATCTCCTCGATGATGGCGTTGGCGGCGTCCCCGTGGGTTTTCGGCCTGGTCCAGCCCGGCGGCTTTTTGAGCCGGCCCGGTCTTTCGCGCCCTTCGCGCGCTGAAAAAGCCGAAGCTTTTTCCATCTGGTTTCTGGACTCTGGAGAATGCCGCGTCAAAACATCGGCATTTGCTTGGGTATGCGCCTTTGTTTTCAAGGCGGTGGCGGCTCCGCCGCGCGCGCCGGCGGCCGCTCTCGCCTCGCTCTTGAGCCGCGCCTTGCGCAGCTCCTTCGTCAGTCTCTTGTGTCCGATCTCGTCGCCCTCGCGCTCGAAGAAGGCGAGCAGCTCGGCACTGATCGCGCGCCATCGCTTCAACGGCAGGCGCGCCACGCGCGCCAGCCTCGCGTCATCATCGGGCAGGCTTCCCCCGGCATTCCACATCGCCATCAGCAGCAGCATGTAGGCGCCGATCTGCTCGGTCGAGAGTTGCAGCGTGTCGCCGACGAAATCGGAGACGTAGAGCTGCATGAAGGGCCGTTCGCTCATGCCGTGCACCACCTCGTTCTTACAGCCGCGCTAATGGAACCCGCCGCCGGTCCGGACGTTGTGACGCGTCCATGCCCAAGGGAGGATTGCCCATGACGGCTTTCATGCCGGTGACCCTGCGTTTCTGCGACAACAAGACCATGCTGGTCGGCTCGGTGGCCGATGCGGCGACAGCGCTTCGTCACCAATGGCCCGACAAAACCGCGCCGGGCTATCTCGAGGCGGCACGGCTCGTCCGGCTCGCGGTCGAGGGTACTTGCTGTCCGCGGCCCGCCTTCGAGGCCTTCCGCGAGGCGGCCAGGCAACAAGGCATATTGGTGGCCAAGCCAAGAAGCCGCGCACATGAGTGGCTCGACGCGGCAGCGAGCCCCTGAGACGGCCGCGATGCAACCGGCGGCAGGCCTTGTGCGTTTATGAGCGTCGGCTCGAAAGCCGCGCCCGCACCGAAGGTGAATGCCGTGGGTACGATGAAGACCGGAGTGCCGCTCAAAGTCTGCCTGGACGGCCATGTCGAGGAGATCGAGACTGTCAGCGAGGCCGCCGATTTCCTGCAGCGCTGGCCGATCGAGCGGCGGGGCCACGTCTATCGCAGCGCCCTCAACGCCTGCAGCGCCGCCATCGCGGCGCAGATCTCGCAATCCGATGCGATGAAAGTGTTCACCGGCTTTGCCCGGGTTGCCGGCATTCTGGTTGCCGGCGGCGGCCCGGCGACGATGCTGGAGCGACGGGCGGTGCAGCCGCCCAAACAAGGGCGCCAGATGCCGAAATAGCGGTGCGGCGCGATAGGCGTTCACGGTAATTCTCCCGGTATCGGCGGCGATCGAAACTGGTGACGGCGGCGTGAGAAGCGCCTTTTCCTCCATTCAACGGGGAGAAGGGACCGAGCTTCACCCGGCTTCGCAAACAGGGCGGTGAAAGCGCGCCTGATGATAGCTGCAGTAGCTTTTCAACGCCGTGGTGCGCATGCCGCAGCACAGCATGTCCTGGCCGGGCCGTCCGCGGGGCTGACCATTTTTAGCATCTTCCTCCAGCGCCAGGTCGAGCGGTGCGCGGCAGCGGGTGAACAGGCAATCGATGAAGCGCATGGCCACGCCATGCGGCTGCCGGCCGATAGGACCGCGCGGCGACGCCGGCACCTTGAAGCGGTAGGTTTGCCCATCAGCGATCAGCACGCCCGCCTCGCGTTGGAAAAGCCGTGGCCGGACGGGCGAAGGGGCCTGCTTCGGCCGCACGGCCGGTGTGCTCCCCGGCTGCGGGATGGCGCCGGCACGGCTCGTTGGAGGTTCCGCCTTGGCGGCTCGGCTCGCCGCCTTGGCCATCGCCGTGCCGGCTGCCGACGGGCCCTTGCCATTGGCGAAGCCGATCGCGCCCAGCATGGCATTGCGATGGACGATGCCGATAATGGCGTTGCGCGATACTGGGCTGCCGCGCTGTGCGCTGAACGCCGCCGCGATCCTGGAGGCCGAAAGCCCATCCCCGAGCCAGGCGGCAATCGCCTGCAATTCGCTGTCACTGTAGCTTGCCATGTCCGTCTCCATTGCGCGGCCAGCGGCCGCCGTGGACGGCGCCGTCAGGCAAGCGTCGGTTTGCCCGCGGCCGTCATGGCGCTGTCGGGCCTGGTCGGCCTGTCGGCCGCTGGGATTGCTGTGGACGAGCCGGCTCTCAGCCTCGCCGGGCGACCTGCGGCGAGGCGCGCAAGCCGCGCCCGCGCCAGGTCTCTATCGGGGGGCCGAACCAGCCCTGCCCGTCATCGGCTCGTACAGGATCTACGGTGCCGTTCTGCGTGCGACAGGCAACACCCGCGGCCGGGTCGAATGGGGGGCCGGAGCCGCGGGGAGCGGCGGCTCCGGCCGTTCCGGCCGCCGGGAACGGGCGGACCGGACGCAAGGCCGATGCACCAAGGCAATCGGCTTCGCGCTTCGCCCCGGCCGGGGAGGAGGCGGCCGGGGCGGAAGGGAGAGGGCAGGCCGGCAAGGCCGGTCTGGAGGTGCTGTCGACTCTGAGAGGGTTGAGCTTTTGCATGAGTTGATATAAGCATAACTCAAAAAATGATGCAAGCCATTCTTTCATGGACGAAAGCGGGACTTGCCGGTCACATGAGGCCATGGTGAAAACGCAACTGTCGATCAGGGTCGGGGCCGCGATCCGCCAGGCACGCAAGCAGCGTGGCCTGGTCATGCGCCACATCGCCGAGCACAACGACACCGATGTCGCCGCCGTCGGCAACTGGGAAACCGGGCGCAACCTGCCCAAGACCGAAAACTTGCTGAAGACCGCCGCCTTCCTGCGCGTCGACCCCGTGGCGCTGGGCCAAGGGCAGGTCGTCTTCCTCGACGATGCCGGCCCGGTGGCGGACGCCGAGATCGTCACCGACGCCGGCCCGCTGCCGGCCGGAGCGATGGACATTCCGGTGCTGGGCGCCGCCGTCGGCGGCGACGACGGCGACTTCACCTTCAACGGCGAGCCGGCAGGATACGTGCAGCGTCCGCCAGGGGTCCGCAACCTGCCGAGAGTATTCGCGCTCCATGTCCTCTCGGATTCCATGGTGCCGCGCTACGAACCCGGCGACATGATCTATTGCGGCGGCCGCGATGCGGTGCCGGGCGACCATGTGGTGATCGAGACCTTTCCCGACGAGAACGAGAAGAACGGCAAGGCCTTCATCAAGAAACTGGTCCGGCGCACGGCGGGTGAGCTGGTGGTCGAGCAGTACAATCCGCCCAAGACGCTGACCTTCAATCGCTACGCCATCAAGCACGTCTGGCGGGTGATTCCGCTGAAGGAACTGCTGGGATACTAGGCCGGGCCTGCGTACCGCGGGCTATCGCCCGCGAGCCACGATAGCATTCAACATCAGGGACAACACCGTGACGATCTGCAAGCCTTTCACGCAGGGCGAGACGTTGCCCTCTTCGACGAAGACGACGTCTGCTGACGACTTGGCCAGCCGGCGCCCTCAAGCCCGCCTCGACCCCTCCAGCGGCACGTCGCGGCCGCTCAGCATGCGCGCTTCCGAGCGCACGCGCTGGCGCTCGTCGATGAAAGCGGCCTGGATCGAGATCGCCGTGCCAGGCAGCCCGTCGGCCCGGCAGGCCGAGCAGACAATGCGGCCCGACAGCGCGGCCAGCGGCGTGCTCCCATTCACACCGAAGCGCTTCAACTGATCGGGCCGCCACCACCTGTTGCGGCCGCAATCGGCGCACTCGACCGACAGCGAGGCGACCTGCGCGATCACTGCTTCCCTGCCTGGCAACGCCATCACTTCTCCGTCCTTTTGTTCGTGCTTTGTTCCTATCTTCCGGTGTTTCGAAGCAGGAGTCGAGTCGCAGTTTCCAAACTCCTCCAAAAGTCTCCCTTCTATGTACGTTTGAGTTATGCTTATATCACACTTGCAAATGTGAGTCGGCGCGGGATCACCTCGCGCCAGATCCGGGAGCAAGAATGGATGCCGCCGATTTCGCCCGCGCCTGCGGCTACACCGGCGACAGTCCCGCCTTGCTCGAAGCCTTCGAGGCGATCCGCCGCACCGGCATCGCGCAGGCCCGCCTGGATCATTTCAGGCGCAAGGCCGCCATCGACGAGTTGAAGCGCGCCGAGCCGCTGTTCCTGGCCGCGATCGGCCCGGCGCTGTCGGCGCACGAAGCCGTCGAGGATGCAGCCCGTTTCATCGCCGGCTGGCGCAACATGCCGCGCTGGCGCCAGGAACGGCGCCTGGCCGATCTCGCCAGGGCGAAGCAGCAGCGGCTCGTGGCGCGCTTCTTCCGCCGTTTCGGCCATCGTCTTTGGGTACTCGAAGCAGCCTGAGGCCCGAGCACGGCTGGACCGAGCCATTTGCGGGTTCCAATCCCTGATTTTTCTTTCTAGATTGCGCCTGGGGTGGCTGTTCGTTCGACGCGCATAATCTGGAATGTTCAAGACTGCCCGCTCAAAAGTTCAGACCTGGATAACGGCCGGCGCGGGAACCATTGCCGCCTTGTTCGTCGCCGGCCTGATGGGGGCATTCGGCGCCCTGCCCGCCCATGATCCACCACAATTGCCGCCAGACGCCGTCATCGAGGCCGGCCGCTGGCGCCTGCAGCCGGTGCGCGCCTATGTCGGCCATGCCAGGGTCCACGGCGTGCCGCTGAAGCCGGGCCAGAAGGCGCTGGTGCTGGAAGTCGACATGACCAACCGCACCGCGCAATCCGACAAGGGCTATTTCAACGTCTTCGCGCCGGACGGCGTCATCCTGTCCGATCCCGTGCCGATGATCGTGTTGACACGCGATCCCACGATGACGCCGGAACTGCATCCCGGCATGACCGAGCGCATGGCCTATGTCTGGCCGCTTGCCGGGGACGCCGCCGTGCCGGCAAGCCTCGCCTTCGGCGTCACCGCCGAGATCTTCAAGCCGCGCGACAATCTCTATGGCACACCAGGCTGGTACAACCCCTACCGGCTCGGCACCGTCACCTTGCCGGTCGCCGACCTGCCGACGGCCGGGCAGTCGCAGAGTGGGCAGTCTCAGAGTGGGCAGCCGGAAAGCGGCCCATGAGGATACGCGTGCTTGGCAATCTCGCGATCCTTTGCGCCACCGTGGTGCTGAGCTACGGCATGCAGATGACGAAGCCGCATTATGCCGACCTCACCGCACCTATCCCCATCGATGGTTCGATGCATGACACGGTGCGCGCGCGCAGCTTCGCTGTCAGCTTGGACAAGGTGATCTTCGCGCGCCAGCTCAAGACCAATCAGTTCGGCCAGGAGAAGCTTTTGACGACCAGCGGCCTATGGGCGGTGGTAACAACAAACCTCACCGCGACCAGCACCTCCACCGCGGTCGCCGACGGCTTCTGGCAAGGCCCGACCGGGCTGCGTTATCACCAGACGGAGCGGCTGGGCTACCGCCCCGACATGCCGCCGCACGGCGTCGATCCGGGCCTGGACAAGCGTAGCCTGTTCGTTTTCGAGGTACCACCAGACCAGATCCGCGGCGCCAGGCTGCTGATATCAGCGCGCCAGTTCGGCCCGCTCGACGCGCAGGCCCGCATCAGCCTCGACGCGCTGCCGACCGGCGCTGACGGCCAGCCGGCCGACATCCTGCCGGAATTCGACCTCGACGGGGCGCCGGGCCTGACACCGCAGGACAAGACACCGCAGGGCAAGACATGAGCGCCGTTTCGACAGACACCCCGACCGTGGACCGGCAATCCGAGCGACGATGGCGCCGGCGCGGCTTGATGGCGCTCGCCATCCTGCTGCCGCTGACACTGGCCGAGACCAGCCATGACAGCGTCCGCGAATGGCTGCATGGCGAGGACCTTATCGCCAGGGATGTCGAGTTCGGCCAATCCGTGCCGTTCGGCGGCAGCGGCTGGAAACTGGCCGATTTGCGCGGCGGCAAGGCCGGCCGCCTGCCCAACCACGCCTTCGCCGTCATCGCTACCTTCACCGTGACCATTGGCGACCCAGACCTGCAGAAACAATGGCTGGGCTGCAAGCTGATGCTGACCGACGCCGCCGGGCGCCGATGGCTGCCCGATTTCATCAGCGGCGTCAGCCTGCCCGACGGCGTGATGAATTGCGCTTCGGCCATCTTCTCCGGCGCCAAAAAAGGCGATGTCATCACCGTCGGCGACACCTTCATCGTGCCCGAGGACGCGGTGAAAACCATTCGCCCCGCCGTCGGGCTGGGCAGCGAACGGCCGTGGT
Organism: Mesorhizobium sp. B2-5-7; assembly: GCF_006440875.1. Classification (NCBI taxonomy): domain Bacteria; kingdom Pseudomonadati; phylum Pseudomonadota; class Alphaproteobacteria; order Hyphomicrobiales; family Phyllobacteriaceae; genus Mesorhizobium; species Mesorhizobium sp. B2-5-7. Next base: position 262,623 of record NZ_VFUO01000004.1, read on the forward strand.
ATCTGCGTTTCCAGCGGCCGCCGAAGTGACAGCGCCCCAGGCTCGGCTCTGCAAGGCCGGCGCCAACAAATCCTCTACTTCCGCGCTTCGACAGTCCCGGTCACCCGCTTGGGCAGCGAGAACGCCGTCTCCAGCACGGCGGCGAGAAAACATATCCTGATCGGCTCGATCAAAATGCCGGTGGAGGAATCCTGGAACGGGCTGCCGAACAGCAGCGTCAGTCCATGGGAGAAAATCTGCCAGACATCGAGCTCGTGCGGGCCAATCAGCCGCGTCGCGCCAAGCCACAGCCAGGCCGCGCCCCAGTCGAGCAGGCGGTAGCCGACGATCAGCGTGCACAAAAGCACCAGGCTGGAACTCACCGTCAGCCGCACGCCATTGGCGATCGGCAGGTAGCGCGAACGGTAGCCGGCGATGAAATGCTCGACGAAATCGCGCAGGAATTTCGGCAGTCCGGCATAGCGCCGGCCGAACCGCTCGACGCGGCTGTCGACCCGCATCAACGCCGCGTCGTCGCGCACATCATAGCCATAGATCAGCGCCGCCATCACCAGCCAGATCAGCGGCAAAAGCATGTAGAAAAACAGATTGACCGCCACCGTCGAGGGCGCGATCGAGGTGATCTCGACCGGCACCACAGATGCGGCGCTCGTCGCCGTCACCACAGGTGCGGCGCTCGTCGCCGTCACCACAGGTGCGGCGCTCGTCGCCGTCACCGGGCTCGCCAGCCCGTCGATGGACGCCTGCAGCACGGACCAGAGATTGCGGCTCATCAGCCAGTGCAGCGCGCTGTCCTTCCAGCGGCTGATGACGTAGAGACCGACGAAGATCCAGTTGGTCTCGCAGATCACCACCACGATCTGCCAGAACGACGTTGCCGTCGTCTTCGTCTGCATGAACTTGGCCAACCGGCGGATCAGCCATGACACGGCGACCGAAATCAGCAGCCAGCGCGAATCGAGCACGTCGAGCACATTGCCGCTCTGGCCGAAATCGGCCTGTTCGAGCGAGGCGCGCGAATATTGGCGCACGATATCGCCGAGGAACCCCCAGGCGGCGTAATAGGCAAAGAACGGCAGCAGCGCGATGGTGATCATGCGCACCAGCCGCGAGCCGCGCCGGTCAGTACCTCTCGCCTCCTTGCCAGCGACTTCGCTCTCGGAGGCCGCGGCCTTGTCCGCGCCGCGCTGCGCGGCCAGCACATTGGGCAGGCCTGGCCGCAGCACATGGAACATCGCAACCGTCACCACCAGCTGCCCCAGCGCCACCAGCGTCAGCATGGCAAGCCCGGCGAAATGGTTGGCGAGCGCCACCCTGGCAGCCAGCTGCAGCAGGAGATCGCCGGCCAGCACCCCGGCCAGCACCAGCGCCACGAGCTGCGGCCAGAAGCGCCGCAGCAGCGAAAAACTCAAGCTGATCGGCCCGATGATGTCGGCAACCATGAGATTCTTTCACGCTGCCCCGCGCGAAGCCTTTCTAGCAAGGCGCGGATGTTTTGCAAGAAATGGGGCAGCTTCCTGGCAAATGGCTGGGGTGAGCGCACAACCTCTCGCTCCTATCGCCTCACCCGCGACTTCAGCCAGCGGTCGAACGCCACCGCCAGGATCAGGATCAGCCCAATGACGATGCTTTGCGTGTAGGACGAGACGTTGTTGAACTGCAGGCCGTTCTGCAGCACGCCGATCAGGGCAGCACCCACCACCGTGCCGCCGACCGAGCCGATGCCGCCGAACAGCGAGGTGCCGCCGATGACGACGGCGGAGATCACAGTCAATTCGTAGCCGATGCCGGCGACCGCTTCGGAAGAATTCAGCCTGGCCGACAGCACGAAGGCGGCGAGCCCGGCGAAGAAGCCGACGATGACATAGACCGAGACCAGGATACGGTCGACGCGCAGGCCCGACAGCCGTGCCGCCTCGGCATTGCCGCCGACGGCATAGACGGCGCGGCCATAGCGGGTGTAGCGCAGCACGATATGGCACAGGATGGCGGCGATGGCGAAGATGATCGCCGGCACCGGCACCGGACCGATCAGCCCGGTGCCGAACCAGCGCATCGAGGCGTCGAAGCCGGAGATCGGGCCACCATTGGAAATGGTCAGCGTCAGCCCGCGGAACACCGTCAGCCCACCCAGCGTGACGACGAAGGGCGGCACTTTCAGCCTTGTGATGGCGAACCCCTGCACGCCGCCGGCGAGCGCACCGACCACGACAGCGGCCAGCAGGGCGGCGAACCAGCCAAAACCCTGCGTGCCTGACGTCGACAGCGACAGCGTGTTGGCGGTGCCGCCCTTGGCGACCACGGCCGCCACCATGCCACAGAAGGCGAGCAGCGAGCCGACCGAAAGATCGATGCCGGCGGTGAGGATGACGAAGGTCATGCCGAGCGCGATCAGCCCGGTGATCGAGATCTGCCTGGTGATGTTGAACAGGTTGATCGGGTCGATGAAGCTCGGCTTCAGCACGGTGAAGACGATGACCAGCGCCACCAGGAACAGCAGCGGCCCAAAGCTCATCAAAAGCCGCGCGATCGTCACGCCGCCGCGCTGGCTCTGTTCCTCGGCGATGCTCATCGTGCCTGCCCCTCCGCATCCTGTGCCGGCGTATCCTGCCTGTCGAGCGCCATCAGTTCCATCAATCTTTCCTCGTTTGCCTCGACGCCCGGCATTTCGCCGGTGATGCGCCCCTTGCGCATGGTGACGATGCGGTCCGACACCGCCAGCACCTCGGGCAATTCGGACGAGATCATCATCACCGCGATGCCGCGCGCCGCCAGTTGCACAAGGATCTGGTGCACCTCCGCCTTGGCGCCGACATCGACGCCGCGCGTCGGCTCGTCGACGATCAGCACTTTCGGGTCGCGCGCCAGCCAGCGCGCCAGGATCACCTTCTGCTGGTTGCCGCCCGACAGGCCCTCGATCGCCTGCTCGGCCGAAGCCATGCGGATCGACAGCATCTTCCTGAACCCCGACAGCGCGTCGCGCTCGCGCCGCTCGGCCATGAAGCCGAAGCCGTTGCTGAAGCGCCCGAGGGAGGCGACGGAGAAATTCGGCAGGATACCAAGTGCCGCGAAGATCGCCTGGTGCTTGCGGTCTTCCGGCACGAGCCCAATGCCGAGCGCGATGGCGTCGGCCGGCGATGCGGGCGCGATCTGCTTGCCGTCGAGCGTGATCGTTCCCGCCGCGATGCGGTCGGCGCCGAAAATGGCGCGCGCCAGCTCCGTGCGGCCAGAGCCGACGAGGCCGGCAACGCCGAGGATCTCGCCCGCCTTGAGGTCGATATCGACACCGTCGAGCACGATGGCGTGCGGCGCTTCGGGATCGCGCACGGTGCGCAAGCCCCGAACCGACAGCACCACATCGCCGGCCGCCGCGCGTTGCGCCGGACGGGCGTAAAGTTCGGAAGCGGCGCGGCCGACCATCTTTTCGATGATGGCGGGCAATTTGACCGGCCCACCCTGACGCTCGAGATGTCCCGCCAGCCTGCCGTCGCGCAGCACCGTCATGCGGTCGCAGATGGCGGATGCCTCTTCCAGCCGGTGGGTGACGAACATGATCGCGACATGGTCCTTGCGCAGCCGGTCCATGATCGACAGCAGCCTCTGCACCTCCGTCTCGGTCAGCGCCGAGGTCGGCTCGTCCATGATGATCAGCCGGCTTTTCAAGGACAACGCACGGGCGATCTCGACCAGCTGCTGCTCGGCCACCGACAGCGCCGAAACCGGCGTCATCGGATCGATGGTAAGGCCTACACGGGCAATGATGGCGCGGGAATCCTGTTCCATCTTGCGCCAACTCACCAGCCCAAGCCGGCCGATCGGCGCGCGGCCGATGAAAATGTTCTCCGCCACGGTCAGCGTCGGGATCAGGCTGAGTTCCTGGTAGATGGTGACGATGCCCAGCCGCTTGGCCTCCTGCGGGCTCGCCGGCTGGTAGTCGGCGCCGTCGAAGGTGATGCGGCCGCCGGACGGTGGCATGACGCCCGACAGGATTTTCAGAAGCGTCGATTTCCCCGCGCCGTTTTCGCCAAGCAGGCCAAGGATTTCGCCGGCGCGGACATCGAGCGAGACATCGCTCAGCGCGGTGACGCCGGCGAAATGCTTGGTGAGGCCTTCGACGGAAAGCAGGACGGGGGATGCGGCTTCAGATGGAGACAAGGAGTGCTCCTTGATGCGGTTCAGGCTGTGCTTGAACACCCCCCTCTGGCCTGCCGGCCATCTCCCCCGCAAGGGGGGAGATCACCAGTGTCTCTGACCGCGCTTTTCCTGCCACGTTTGAGGTTGGCGAAAGGAGACGAACAGTCAATCTCCCCCCTTGCGGGGGAGATGTCGGGCAGGACAGAGGGGGGTGCTGTCCTGCCCGCCTCGCCAATCGGCCGATGTCCACCCGCCCCTACTTCGTCTCGCTCAACCTCTCCGCCTTATCGAGATTGTCCTTGCCGATGACGATCGGCGTCAGCAGCACCAGCTTCTCCTTCGGCTCGGTCTTGTCCTTGGCGTAGGCGACCGCGATCTGCACGGCGGTGCGCGACTGCTTGCCTGGGAACTGTTCGACCGTGCCGGCGAGCTTGCCGTCACGCACGGCGACCAGCGCTTCCGGCAGCGCGTCGAAGCCGTAGATCTTGACGTCGCTGAAATTGCGCGCGGCACACGCTTCGAGCGCGCCCAGCGCCATGTCGTCATTGGCGCAGATGATGGCGTCCGGCTTGCCGTTGGCGGCAAGGCCGGCTTCCGTCACCGTCAGCGCCTCGGCGCGGGCGAAGTTGGCGGTCTGCTCGTAGACGATCTGGTACTTGTCCTTCAGCGGATCGAGCACATTGTGCACGCCCTTGTTGCGGTCGATCGCGGGACCCGCGCCCGGCTGGCCCTGCAGGTGGAACAGCTTGGCGCCATTGGGGAACGCCGCCACCACGGCCTGGGCTTCCGCCTCGCCGCCCTTGACATTATCGGCGCCGACATGGGCCAGAATGCCCTGGACACCGTCGACGCGGCGGTCGATCGTCACCACGGGAACGCCGGCCTTGACCGCTTCCTCGATGGCTGGCGCCAGCGCGTTCACGTCGAGCGGCGAGATGACGATGGCGTTGACCTTCTGCACCAGCGCCGCCTCGATGTCGGCGGTCTGCTTGGTGGCCGAGTTCTGGCCGTCGCTCTCGGTCAGGTTGACGCCTTGCGCCTGCGCTTCGGCCTTGATCTCGTTCAGCATGTGCACGAAGAACGGAAAGCCGAGACTGGGCACCGAGCCCAGTATGGTGAGTTTGTCCTCGGCGAAAGCCGAGCGTGCGGCGAGCATCATGGCGCCCGCGGCCACGGACGTCATCAGGAATTCGCGTCTGTTCATGGGTTCCTCCTCCACAGAAGCGCACGGCCCCTAAAAACCGGGACCGGTTTCAGGAAGGATCATGCGCCGGTTAAAGTGTTGGAGCATCCTCCTTGCGCCAAGAACGCATGCCGCTCCAGCTGACCGCCGCCTAAATTCCTCCGATCGGCGTCAACAAGAGGATGCTAACCCAGGGTCAACCATTTGTGCAACATCGATATAACAGCCAGGACAGCAACTTGTCGGAATTGTCTGAATTTTGGACTCTTCGGTCCGAAGGCCTTCTACGTCAGGAACGCCAAGGAGCGGCTCCAGAGCTGCGCGGCCGCCGTTGCATTGTAATCGGACAGTGCCGGGTCGGAAAAATAATGTCCCGCGTTTGGATAGCGGAAAACCTGCACATCCGCTCTCGCTGCCTCCGCGCTTTCCTGCCAGGCAGTGACGTCGGGCTCGGGGAACAGTGGATCGGTGTCCGCGACATGCAGTTGGATGGGCAAGCCGGGTCGTGTGTTGGCAGGCACGGTCGCCAAACCATGCAACAGCAGAACACCCGCTGCCAGCGGCCGCGACGCCCAGAATTCCGCCACCACGCCGGCTCCCATCGAGATACCCGCCAGCACCGCATCCCCCGGCGTCGAGGCCAGAGCCTCTCGCGCCTTCAGGCAGATGGCACCCCAGCCGATCCGCGCCTTGATCGCGAAACCTTCATCCAGATCATCCGTCGCCGCACCCTGATAAAGGTCTGGCAGTGCGACCGCATGGCCGCAGGCGCGAAGGCATTCCGCAAGATGACGCTCGATCGGGCGAAGGCCAAGAACCGAGTGAAACAGGATGATGTCCGTCATGCACCGGCCCCTAGGTCGCGCAGATCCAGTCATTTTTTACCTGCCGGGGCGTGCAGCCTCAAGGCACACCGCAGCGGCTTCCATTTTCCCGGTGCGCCACTACCTTTGGGACGGCCAGGCCGACGAAATGGAGACACCATATGAAGCCGCGCATCATCTGCCACATGCTTGCCTCGCTCGACGGCAGCCTTCATCCAAGCCGCTATACTGAAAGCCCCGACGGCAGCCGGGCGGAGTGGTCGGGCCTCTATGAAAAGATCCACAACGACCTCGAAGGTGACGCCTGGATCGTCGGCCGCGTCACCATGGCCGAGATGAGCAAGGCCGCCGCGCATCCGCCCGAGCATGTGGGCAAGGTCGATCGGCCGCATCATTTCGCGCGGCGCGACGCGGGCAGCTTTGCCGTGGCGCTCGATGCCTCGGGCAAGCTGCACTTCGCCAAACCCGATATCGGCGGCGACCATGTCGTGGTGCTGCTCGGGTATGATGTGGCCGACAGCCATCTGGCCGAGCTCGCCACTGACGGCGTGTCTTATATCGTGTCGCAAACGCCCGGCATCGATCTCGCCGCCATGCTGGACGTGCTTGCCCGTGAGCTCGGCATCCGCCGTCTGCTGCTCGAAGGCGGCGCCGGCATCAACGGCTCCTTCTTGGCGGCGGGGCTGGTCGATGAACTCAGCCTTCTCATTGCCCCCGCGCTCGACGCGCGGGCGGCAAACCAGGGCTTTGTCGAGTTCGGTGAAAGCGGCCTTGCCGACAAGGTGCGGTTGTCGCTCAAGGATTGCAAAGCCCTCGCGCATGGGCTCGTCCATTTGCGCTATGCCGTCACCCCTGGCTAAGGCCGCGTCTTGCGCGCCTCAGTATCGCATCGCGTCCAGATCGGCGATCAGCGTCGGGCCGGTCGGACGCCAGCCGAGCCGCGCCTGGGTCAGCGCGCTGGAGGCCGGCAGGTCCATGGGGGCGAACATCGCCATCCAGCCGAAATGCTCCGCCGCCTTTTCCGGCGCGATCGAAACCACCGGCAGGTTCAGTCCCCGGCCAAGCGCCTCGGCGATCGCGCGTACCTCGACGCCTTCCTCGCCGACGGCGTGATAGCGCGCGCCGGGCTGCCGCTTCTCCACCGCGAGCCGGTAAAGACGCGCGGCGTCCGCGACATGGCCGGCCGAATAGCGGTTGCGGCCCTCGCCGACATAGGCCGAGGTGCCCTTCTGGCGCGCGATCTCGATGAGCGGCGAAATCAGCCCCTGCTTAAGCGTGTTGTGGACCTGCGGCAGGCGCATCACCGACAGGTTGATGCCCGCCTCCAGCAACGCATTCCCGGCGAGTTCCGAGGCGATGCGCGGATTGGGGTGATCGGGGTTGAAGACATCCTCGACGGCCAGTTGGCCGTGGCCGGGACTGCCCATGCCGACGCCCGAGGTGATCACCAGCGGCCGGTCGGAGCCGGCGAGTGCCTGGCCGAGCGCGGCGATGACACGGCTGTCCTTTTCGCAATTCTCGGCGAACCGCGAAAAATCATGGTCGAACGCGGTGTGGATCACGGCTTCCGCCTCCGCCGCGCCGTCGCGCAGGCCTTGGGGATTCTCGAGGGTTCCCCGATACACCTCGGCGCCGGCGGCGGCCAACGCCTCGGCACCGGCATCGGAGCGGGTGACGCCGACGACCTGATGGCCGGCCTGAAGAAGTTCGGGAACGATGGCCGAACCGATGAAACCGGTCGCGCCGGTTAAAAAGATACGCATGCAAAATCTCCTGCACAGTTGCCTGCGTACTATCGCTGCTCTATTATTCCATTAAAGTAGTGATCTTATCATGGTATAATGGCTAACAGGATGTCCAACACTTCCGCCGGTTCGCTCGCAGCATTCCTGAAAGACAGACGCACCCGGCTCGACCCCTCATCGTTCGGCTTTTCCGGGCGCAGGCGCACGCCGGGACTGCGCCGGGAAGAGGTCGCGCAACGCGCCAACATCAGCCCGACCTGGTACACATGGCTGGAACAGGGACGCGGCGGCGCGCCTTCGGCCGACGTGCTGAACCGGATCGCCAAGGGCCTGCTGCTGACCGAGGCCGAGCGCGAACATCTTTTCATGCTGGGGCTCGGGCGCCCGCCCGAGGTCCGCTACATCGGCGCCGACGGCGTCAGCCCCAGGCTGCAGCGCCTTATCGACACGCTCGAGGCAAGCCCGGCCCTGATCAAGACGGCGACCTGGGATGTCGTCGCCTGGAACCGCGCCGCGCAAGTCGTGATGACCGATTACAGCACCTTGCCCGCTGGCCAGCGCAACATCCTGCGGTTTATGTTCCTGAGCCCCACCATCCGCGCCAAGCAGCACGATTGGGAGAACCTCGCCCGTTTCGTGGTCGGCGCGTTCCGGGCCGATGCGGCGCGCGCCGGCGCGGTGTCAGAGGTCGCCCAACTGGTGGAGGAGCTTTGCAGCGCCAGCCCGGAATTCGACGCGCTGTGGCGGGAAAACGACGTGCTCAGCCATGGCGACGGGACAAAGCGCCTGAAGCATCCCGAACTCGGCGACATCGAGCTGGAATATTCAGCCTTCGCGGTGGATGGCCGGCCGGATCTGAGCCTGACCGTCTACAATCCGGTGGACAGCAAGGTCGCCGATCGGATCCGCGATCTCGCCCGGCGGCACCAGGAGCGAGAGCTGGACCTGTCGCGTTGACTCTGGATCCCATTCAAGGCGGCGTTCGCACACCCGTTCAGCTTGCGCAAGGCCGGCATCCACTCACACAAATTCTGATTGTCAGGCAACGCATTTGCACGGTTGGCCCGCCGCCAGCCGGCAGCGGGCCAGGCGCCGCTACTGGATGATCTTGACGATCTTGCGGGTGCTTGGATCCACGATCACGGTCCGGTCGTCGACGACGGTGTAGCGATACTTGACGTTGGGGACTTCGTGAAGCTCGACGGTATCGGGCAAGGCCGTGCCGACGTTGAGTTCCACGCCGGGAACCTTGACCGAAGCCAGGGGCTGCTTATGCACATACTCCTTGATCACTGTTTCCTGCTCGGGCTGGATGACGACGTCCTCGGCAGCGGCTGCGCCGACACCTGCGAGCAAGAGAACGGCGGCTACGGCGGCAAGATCTTTTTTCATGAGTACCTCCATCTGAAACCTGCACAGCACAACATTGTCACCGCGCTGCCGGATCGAACTTCAGGCATGATTGAATGTTCCAGGCTTGGGCTTCGGTCCGGCCAGCACCGGACTTAGGTCCCATCGAAAAACGCAATAGTCCTGCCGGCGCCGCCGCCGGGAACGGCCGTCTTTCGCGCTCGTTGTTCGCTGCAAGTTCATCGCGGATACCTGACGGATGTCGGGCACTGCGGGTGTGTCTTTTGCGAATTGGCGCAGCTACGTCCCTTCCTGCGCCAATAGGGTTCGCTCACTGCTTCAGGCGGTGAGCGAACCCTAAACCCTCGGCGTCAGCCGATAAGTGAGGAGGTTTAATGTTCAGCGACAAGGAAACCCGCCTTATGGAGGCGGCGCTGGTGATGGCGGTCCCGTTGTCGGCCTTGATCGCCGTCCTGCTCGTCAGCCTTACTTTGAACTGGTAGCAGCCCTGCTGCCTTTACCGCCAATCGTGGGGTCGAGTTGAGGCCATGGGACAACAGATCCGTCCATACAATCCCAACCTGACCATGCTGGCCCAATCTGACCATGCTGGCTAGCCGCCAAAGGGAGGAGAATCGCGCCTTTGTCGCCGTGGAGCAAGGCGGACGGCACCGGCGCGCTTTCCGCCACCCCGCTGATCGGGCCTTGCCCTCGCTGCGCAACCAGCGCTCACCGCTGCCCGTGGAAATCGCGGTCCGTTTGTGACCCTTTCAGAAAGGAGCCCGGCCTGCTTTGGCGGAGGGCTCGGCACGTTGCGAGCAGGCCGGGCTATGCTCCGGCTGCCACACTTGGCGGAGGCTCGGCCGGTGCAAAGGCAGGTTGTGCGTTTATCGCTCGACCCGCAACTCGGACTGAAGTCCTGCGAACCAGGCGCATTGGTCCCAAACATTGAACATAGTTTGCTGGCGCTCGTTGCCGAGAGGGACGCGTGAATTGGAGAAGAGCAATGCAGCTTGGTGAGATCATCGCCAACACCTTGGCCATCCTCTTGCTGGTCTGTTTTCTCGCCAGCACATTCTTCCTTTTCGGAAAGCCATTGTGGCCGGAGCAGCATGCCCGCATGATCATCATCGTGCCGGTTGACGCGATGGCGACAGCCTCGACCAGCCGCAGTGGCCCACCTGTGTTGCCAGGCACCTTCGACACCGGCCTTGCCCATCCAAGGCCGTCCTGATGGGCATCGGCGATCGTGAGCCGACCCTAGCCGGCGCTATCGAGCGCTGCTCGCGGCAAGCCTAGTCGAGCTTCTGGATGCGCCCTTTGTCGAGACGGAACACGCCATCGTTCCCGCCTTGTTGCTCGAAGTCGGTCTGCAGCTCATCCCAGATACCAAGATATCTGCCGCACTCGGCGCAACTGATCCGCGTCGATGGTGTCGCATCGGCCGGGATTTGCAGGCGGATGGTGCCGCAAAAGGGGCACTCCAATCGGTGATCGAGATATTCGCCAGGGCGCGTCTGTAGTAGCCTGCGCACAGCTTCCTCCTGGATTTGGGTGGAAGCAGGATGATCGCTCCCAAGCGCCCACGTGTCTTCGCGTCGCGGACGGCCTTTGACAAGTTACGCCAGCCATTGGCGGGGTCAATAAACAAAGACATGACTGCCAATCACCAGCCCAATCCTGGAAGCGCGGCGGCCGCGGCATCTCCAGGCAGACGCCTGACCCCGGCAGCGAATACTGCTTCACGAACGGCCCGGAACCAAACCACCCGGCAGCGGTTTCCCAATGGAAGGGACCGCAAACCACGGAAGCAGCAATGGAACTTTTGACCTTGGAACTTGCCAGGGCGAGGCAGCGACTTAACCGGGCGGAACTCGCCCTTGAACGCGCAAACGCGATGCTGGACGAAGACTGTGGCGTCGGTATCAATCTGCGGCTTTGTGACAGGATAAGATCCGCGCAACAACGCGTCGGCGAAGCGAAGGCTCGTCTTGTGAAGCTCGATCGCGCCAGCACGGATTCAGTTCACTCCGGCTGAAGCTTACGCGCCACCGAGAGAGCTTCCCGCCCGGACCTCGTTCAGGCAATCGCCAGCTCAGCCTTGATCCAAATCCACCGGCAGTGGCCTTGCAAGTCTCATATCTTGCGCCGGGAACCGGTCGAGCGTTGGTCGCTGAGATGCGGGCGCCAGCCATGCACCCGGTCCCGCCCGGCGGCCTTGGCGCCGTAAAGCGCCTCGTCGGCGCGTCTCAGAAGATCGGCAATCTCCATCGCGGCGCCGTCCGCATCGAAGGTGCTCACCCCAATGCTGACCGTGACGATACCCTTTTCGCTGCCGGCATGCGCCATGGCCAGGTCGCGCACCTTGCTCCTGAGGGTCTCGGCGATGACGAAGGCGCCCCGGGCGTCGGTCTCCGGCAGGATGAGCGCGAACTCCTCGCCGCCGTAGCGGGCCGCCGCGTCGGCCGGACGGCGGGCAGTCGCCTGGATGCAGCGGCTCACGGCACGCAGGCAATCATCGCCCGCCGGATGGCCGTAATGGTCGTTGAACCGCTTAAACCAGTCGACATCGATGATCACCAGGCTGAGCGGCGCCGCATTGCGCCTGGCGCGCGAGAATTCGCGCGCCAGCGCTTCATCGAAGGCGCGGCGCGTCCACAGTTCGGTCAGCCCGTCGCGGTGCGCCAGAAGGTTCAGCTTCTCGTTGACGGCCAGCAGTTCGGCCTCGACCTGCTTGGCCTCGGTGATGTCGGAAAACACGCTGAGGCTGCCGCCGTCGCCTGTCGGCCGGGTGCGTACGTCGAGCCAGCGGCCGTCGGCGAGCCGGACCTGGCGGTGGCTGACAAGCTTCTGCGAGGCCATGATGCCGTCGATCCAGCCCTCGACCGCGTCTGGCGGTGTGGTCCCCTCGCCGCGCGCCGCCGAGGCGCGCAGGATGTCGCGATAGTCGGCGCCGGGCACCCTCATCTCAGCCGTCTTAGGAAACATGGCGCGATACTGGTCGTTGCACAGCACCAGCCTGCCGTCCGGGTCGAACATCACCAGACCGTCGGCCATGTGTGTCAAGGCGTCTCCGAGCCGGACCCGACTTTCCGCCAGCTCGGTCTCGAGCTGCTTGCGCGCCGTGATGTCGCGATTGTGCGTGATCAGGCCGACGACGGCCCCGCTCCTGTCGCGAAAGGGCGCCTTCAAGGTCGCCAGCCAGCCTTCGGTTCCATCCTCGTGGTGAAGGTGCTGTTCGATGGTGGACGAGACGCCCGACGCCAGCACGGCAAGCTCGTCCTCGCGGAAACCTTTCGCCGTCTCGCGCGGATAGAAGTCGAAGTCCGTCTTGCCGATCAGCGCCTTGGCGTCTGGCGCCTGCATCAGTTCGGCCGTTGCCGGATTGGCCGCGATGAACCGCCCGTCGAGGTCCTTGACGTTCAGGCAATCCGGCAGCGTCTCCACCACGGCCTTGTAGATGCGCCGCGACTGCAGCGCCTCGAGGCGCCGCCGCTCCTGGTAAAGCGTAAGCCCCGACAGCACCACCGAGACGAAGATGAGCAGGGAGGAAGGCAGCGCAACCTTCGGCAGGACTGTTTGCAGCACATCCCGCGGCAGGACGCTGAGGCCAAGCAGCGACGCCGCCGCTGCCGCCGCGCCGAGGGTCATGATGTCGACCATGGTGGGACGGCGGCCCCTAAGGGCAAGGTTTCCGACAACACCGACCAGCATGGCGGCCGCGATCCCCACCGCGCCGGCGAAGGCGCCGATGCCACCCTCGAAAGTCCGGAACGCACCGGCCATAACCCCGGCGACGACGCCGGCGACGGGACCGCCGAAGAAGCCGGCAACGGCAATCATCGTCGCCCTGAGATCGGCGAGCACGCCAGGCTGCAGCTGCATTGGTGTGAGCATCAGGATGATGGCTCCGGCGCCCATCAGCAGGCCGAAGGTCGCCGCCTTTGCGGCGGGCGCCCAGCGGTCCAGCCACACATGGGTGTGGATCCAGACCGACACGAACATCGCCACGACCGCCAGATTGGCCAGCAATTCGGACCAGGGCGAACCCATTGGGCGCCTTTCCTGTTACCGGGCTTTCGCCGTACCGCCTCCTCGATAGACCCTCAATGACAACAAAGTGTTACATCAGGGATTGCCTTTGGTCGAAGGAGCCAGGCCGTCGCGCCCCCCTCACCACCGCATCCCGTCGACAAAATCGATGAATGCCCGCAGCGGCGCTGGCGTCAGGCGGCGGCCGGGGTAGTAAAGGAACGGACCCGAGAATTCCTGCCACCAAGGCTCCAGCACGGGCTCGAGCCTGCCATCGTCGAAATAGGGGCGCAGCCAGTCCTCGAACAATGAGACGATACCGCCGCCGTCGACCGCCACGCTGACAGCGAGGTCCATCGCCGTGCCGGTGCTGACCAGCAGCGGGCCGGTCGGGTCGACGCTCACCGTCTCGCCGTTGCGTTCGAAGTCCCAGGGCGGCATGGAGCCGCTGGCGAAGCGGCCGCACAGGCAGGCGTGATCGAGCAGGTCGCGTGGATGGCCGGGCCGGCCGCGCCGATCGAGATAGGCCGGTGCGGCGGCGGTGGCGAAGCGCTGCCGCCGCGGGCCGATCGGCACCGCGATCATGTCCTGCTCCAGCCGTTCGTCATAGCGGATGCCGGCATCGCAGCCGCTCGCCAGTATGTCGACGAAACTGTCCTCGGCGGTCACTTCGACGCGGATGTCGGGATAGGCCGCGAGGAAGGGCGGCAGAAGGCGCGGCAGCACCAGTTTCGCCGCCACCACCGGCACGTTGAGCCGTAGCGTGCCGGCCGGACGGCCGCGAAACCCGTTGACCACGTCGAGCGCGGCCTCGACCTCGCCGAGCGCGGGACCGAGCCGCTCCAGCAGGCGCGCGCCGGCTTCGGTGGGGGCGACGCTGCGCGTGGTGCGGTTGAGGAGCCGCACGCCAAGCCCCGTTTCCAGCCGTCGCACCGTCTCGCTCAGGCTGGAGGCGCTGAAGCCGGTCGTCCGCGCCGCCTGCCGAAACCCGCCGGCGCGCGCCACCACCATGAATGCCTGGAGGTCACCCAGATCCGTCGCCATTGTTCGCCTTTCCGCACAGCCTGTGCCGACTGCGCCATATTATCGCGCGGGCGGGGACTGTCTATATCGAGCCGATCCAAAGGAGATCGAGACCCATGACCGACATCAGCAAGGCCGGAACTTTCAAGCTCGGCGACCGCACCGTGAAGCGCCTGGGCTATGGCGCCATGCAACTGGCCGGACCCGGCGTCTTCGGCCCGCCGAAGGACCGCGATGCCGCGATCGCCGTGCTGCGCGAGGCCGTTGCCAGCGGCGTCGACCATATCGACACATCGGATTTCTATGGTCCGCACGTCACCAACCAGATCATCCGCGAGGCGCTGCACCCCTATCCCGCGGACCTCACCATCGTCACCAAGATCAGTGCGCGGCGCGGCGAGGATGCCTCGTGGATCCCGGCGATGTCGCCACAGGAACTGACGCAGGCCGTGCACGACAATCTGCGCAATCTCGGGCTGGACGCGATCGAGGTCGTGAACCTGCGCTCCATGCATGGCATCCACGGGCCCGCCGAAGGCTCGCTCGAGCCGCAACTCGAAACGCTCGCCGAACTGCAGCGCCAGGGGCTTGTGCGCCATATTGGCTTGAGCAACGTCACCCGCAAGCAGATCGCGCAGGGACGCGGCATGGCCGACATCGTCTGCGTGCAGAACCAATACAACATCGCGCATCGCCAGGACGACGCGCTGATCGACGAGCTTGCCGCCGACGGCATCGCCTATGTGCCGTTCTTCCCGCTCGGCGGCTTCACGCCGCTGCAGTCGAGCACGCTTGCCGACGTCGCGCAAAAACTCGGCGCCACCCCCATGCAGGTGGCGCTCGCCTGGCTGTTGCAGCGCTCGCCCAACATCCTGCTTATCCCCGGCACCTCGTCAGTCGGGCATCTCAGGGAGAACCTGGCGGCCGCAGAGCTTAAGCTGCCGGCGGATGCCGTCCAGGTCTTGAACGGCATAGCAGGCGAGACCGAGCAGGCCGCGTGACGCGTCGAAAGGCCCCGTTTGGCCGGCTTGCCGCCGGGGCCTCGATGCGGCCTCGGCGGCAGCTTGCTAAGCTGACGCTGCCCATGGCATCTGTCCAATACCACGGATCGACCCAAGCAGCATGGCTTCACGACCACCACCGCCCGGCAGGCCGCCACCCGGCAAGCCACGCAGCGCCGGCCCTGGCGTCAGCCTGAACCGAGCGCTCTCAAAACTCGGCCTGTGCTCGCGCACGCAGGGCGAGGCGCTGATCGCGCAAGGCCGCGTGCGCGTCGGCGGCAAGGTGGTGCGCGATGCCGCGCTGCGCGTCGACATGAACCGCGACAGGATCGTCGTCGATGGCGTCGAGGTGGTTGCCGAGCGCAAGGTCTATCTGATGGTGAACAAGCCGCGCGGGCTGGTCACCACCCGCGACGACCCGCTCGAGCGCGACACCGTCTATGCCTGTCTCGAAGGGCTCGACCTGCCCTTCGTTTCGCCGGTCGGCCGGCTGGACAAGGCCAGCGAAGGCCTGCTGCTGATGACCAACGACACACGCTTCGCCAACCGGCTGATGGACCCGGCCTCGCATCTGCCCAAGACCTATCACGTGCAGGTCGCCATGGTGCCGGATGAAACGCTGCTGGACAAACTCCGCGCGGGCGCCACCATCGACGGCGAGGCCTTGGCGGCCAATTCGATCGAATTCCTGCGCAGCGGCGGTCGCACGGCCTGGCTGGAGATCGTGCTCGACGAAGGCAAGAACCGCCACATCCGCCGCCTGCTCGCCGCTCATGGCATCGAGGTCAAGCGCCTGATCCGCGTCGCCATCGGCAGCCTGCCGCTCGGCGACCTCGCCAAGGGCGTGGCGCGGCACCTCACGCCGGAGGAACTGGCGCTGCTGGCGCAGTGAGTGGGCGGCGAAGCCACTATTCGACGTTGATGCTGACGGCGGTCTGATGGGCATTGCCCATATAGGTGTGGACCGAAAACGTGACCTGGTCGCGCCCCTTGTATCCGGGGTTCGACCGGTAAAACCCCTTGATGCCGTCCACTTTGTGGGCATTGCATTTCCAGCGCTCGTTCGATTTGCTGAAACCGGTATAGAGCTTGGCATGCACGAGCCTGATCTTCCCGTGGCTTGGGCCCGCGACGATCCTGACATCGTTCGCGCCGGCGCTGGAACAGTCGGCATTCAGGCTGGCATCCCTGAAAATATAGATCTCCTGTCCGGAGAGCGCCGCCTTTCCATAGCTTTCCGCCGCCGCCGGCCAGGCGGCACATCCCAGAACCGCCAATGCCGTTATCGCACCTGTCGTCCGACGCTTCATTTCAACGATCCTCCTGCTTGTGCGATTTAGGGGCAATTCCAGGAAAAGTGCGTAATGGTTTTCCGTCCGGAATTGCGTAAAACAAAGCGTTCGGGCGAGCACTACTCCACCTTGATGTTGGTGACGTATTTGAACGCGTCGCCGTCATAGGTGTGAACCGAGATCGTCACCTGATCCCAGCCCTTGAAGCCAGGGCTCGACCTGTAAAGCGCCTTGATGCCATTCACCTTGTGGGAATTGCATTTTGCCCGGTCGTTCGACTTGTTGTAATGCGTAAACACCCCGTCATGGACGAGTTTTACATTTCCGTGGCTTGGACCCGAGACCACCCTCACATCGTCCCTGCCCGCGCTGGAACAATCCACGTTCAGGCTCGCTCCGCCGAAGAAATAGACATCGTGGCCCGAAAGCGCTGTCTTTTGGGAGGTGAACATGCGGTTGGAAGCAGCCGCCGGATTGACCACAAAAGCCAGAAGCGCCAGGCCGGCCATGGTGCTTGTCGCGCGGTGAGACATTTTTTCCCCCGTTTCAGAAATTTCCCACCGGCGATTTTATGACGGCACAAATCCAGGCTCAAATCACGGAAAC
The DNA here is from genome assembly GCF_006440875.1 of Mesorhizobium sp. B2-5-7. Taxonomy (NCBI): domain Bacteria; kingdom Pseudomonadati; phylum Pseudomonadota; class Alphaproteobacteria; order Hyphomicrobiales; family Phyllobacteriaceae; genus Mesorhizobium; species Mesorhizobium sp. B2-5-7. The sequence continues at coordinate 279,813 of NZ_VFUO01000004.1, forward strand.
AGCCATACCAATCAATTCATGGTTATCAGAACAAAACCGAGTAAAGGCCCGGCGATCGCCCTTATCAACACTCTGCCGAATGAAATGGAGTATTCCTGTCGAAACAACGCCATGAAAATCGACAAGCCATAAACTTTGCCAAGAACAGATTGCCGATTGCGCTGTTTGACACCTGCCGATGATTTCTCCCTCGCGCCGTCCAGGAGTCGCTCAGGCCCGAATAGACCATCGCACCCCCCTCTCCTGACAGAAAGCTGGCAGGAGACCTGGGCTATGCATCGGCTGGGAAGCCCGGCCCCGGGCTTCAGCGACCAAGGAACCTAAGCGATGAATTTCGTCTCAGTCCGCATCATCACATCGGATGTCCAGCGCCTCGTGCGCTTCTACGGTGAGGTCACCGGCATGCCGGTGACGGTCTATACCGAAGACTTCGCCGAACTGGCGACGCCGGCCTGCACGCTGGCGATCGGCAGCACGCGCACCTTGATGCTGTTCGGCGGCGACATCGCCCGCCCCGCCGACAACCACACGGCCATCCTCGAATTCCGCGTCGGCGACGTCGATGCCGAATTCGCCCGGCTGTCCAACCTCATCAAGAACACGACCGTGCAGCAGCCGACCACCATGCCCTGGGGAAACCGCTCGCTGCTGTTTCGCGACCCCGACGGCAATCTGGTGAATTTCTTCCAGCCCGTCACCGCCGAGGCGATCCGGAAGTTTGACAGATAGAGACGGTCGGGATTGGCTAGGGTTTGGGAATTGCCGAAGCCTCCCCGCGTTCGTCATCCCAGGGCGGAGCAGCCGCGAAAGCGGCGTCGCGGAGACCTGGGATCCATGCCGCGATGCTGGCCGTGGAGTGCAGCGGAGCAGATTCCGCACCGTGGCCGCGCTCGGAGGTCGCGGCATGGATCCTCGGGTCTGCGCGGCGTCGCTACGCTCCTTGCTCCGCCCGTGGATGACGAAAAGACGGCGCTTCCGCGCCGAGCCGGTGCCCGCCCTACTTCCCGTTCCATTTGCGCACGACCGGCTCGCCGAAATCATGCTCGTAGCCGAGCACGCTGATGCTGGCCGTGTCGAGCACGAACAGCGCCCCGCCTTCCGGCGGCAGGCCGAGCCAGCGGGCGGCCAGCACGCGCAGGAAGTGCGCGCTGGAAAAGATCAGTATGTCGGCATTGGCCTTGCGCAGGCGCTCGATGATCCCGTCGGCGCGGTTGCCGACATCGGCCGCCAGCTCGCCTTGCGGACAGCCGTCGCGAAACACGTTCCAGCCCGGCCGCTCGGCCAGGATCTCTTTCGTCGTGCGCCCTTCATAGGCGCCGTAGTCCCACTCCTGCAGATCGTCCATCTTGACGCTTGTCGCGCCAAAGCCGGCAAGCACGCTGGTGTTGTAGGCGCGCTGCGAGGGGCTCGACCAGACGGCTGAGAACGGTAGGCCTTTCAACCGCTCCGCAACACCCCGCGCGGCCGCCTCGCCGGCCGGCGTCAGCGGCATGTCGGTGCGCCCGGTATGCTGCCCCGAAAGGCTCCATGCCGTCTCGCCATGCCGGACCAGATGGATTTGGGGGAACGCACTGCTCATGGGGTACCTTTCGATGTCGGCGGCACCTTAGAGGACGATGCGGCAAAGGGGAATCCGGGGTACTGGCGAAACCTCGCCTGGCCCTGATTCCCGCCGCATTGGCACAATGATTGAGCGTGAGGCATAACTATCTCTGCTGGATAGTCATCAGGCACGACAGGCAACACCATCATGTACAAACATCTGCTCATCGCCACCGACGGTTCTGACCTGGCCGGCAAGGGTGTCGCCCAGGGCCTCACACTGGCCAAGGGCATCGGCGCCGCCGTCACCTTCGTTACCGTCTCGGAACAATTCCCGATCTTCGCCTGGGGCGGCGCCATGGCCGGCTATGCCGCCGGCGACGAACTGGTCACCTATCGGGAGGAAGCGCGCCGCTATGGCAAGGAAGTGCTCGACAAGTGCAAGGCATCCGCCGACGCCGCCGGCGTGTCCGCCACGCTGGTCCATGTCGAGGACAAAAGGCCGGCCGAAGCGATCCTGGAACTGTCGCGGGCGCAAGGCTGCGACCTGATCGTCATGGCCTCGCACGGCCGCCGGGGCCTCGGCAGGCTGCTTCTGGGCAGCCAGACGGCGGAAGTGCTGTCCTACACCGAGATCCCGGTGCTGGTGGTGCGGTAGCGGCCACAACCCGATATTTTCAAGCTGGCGCCATCGGTCAGCGCGGTTTCACCGGTGCGGCTTCATTCGCCAGGGCATATTCAACCCGTGGCGGATGCCCGAAGAGCTGTTTGTAGGCGCGGCTGAAAGCGGCTTCGGACTCGTAGCCGATGCGCAAGCCGATCTCACCCACGCGTGCGTCTCGCCTGGCCAGCAGATCGCGAGCCAGGCCCAGCCGCCATTCATTCTGGTAGCGCAGCGGCGAGCGCCCGACGAGCGCGGCGAAACGCTCGCAGAAGCTGGAACGGGACATGCCGGCTTTGTCGGCCAGTTCATTGATGCCCCACCGCTGCAGCGGCCTTTCGTGAATGGCTTTCAGGGAACGGGCGATGCGTGCATCCGAAAGCCCGCCGAGCCAGCCCGTGGCGCGTCCTTCATGCACCCAACTGCGCAAGGTGCGGATGACCATGAGATCGATGATGCGGGAAATCATCAAAGCCGCGCCGGGCTGGGCGTCGCTGGTTTCGACCATCAGGAAAGGCAGCATTCCATCGACCCACCCTGCCCCGTGGGCACGCCCGATATGGATGCACCGCGGCAAGGCGAAGATCATTCCCCGCAGGCTGTCAGGATCGAACCAGAAGCGGCAGGCGACGATCGCCACCTGCGGATGCGACGCCACCAGCCGCAACGCGCCGGGACCACGAGGCAGGAGCACGAGGTCGCCGGCCTCTATGACGACAGCGGCCTGATCCCCGCCCTCCATGCGCAGCGCGCCGACGGTCACCACGACGATATGGGCTTGGCCCTCGTCCAGATCGAGTTGCTCCGCCTGTGCCAGCGTGCGTGAAAAAACCTCGTCGCCGGTAAGCCTGATCTGCGCCAGCACATGCGAGAGAAGGTCCCCGGAGACACTGGCACGCGGCCCTCCATCCGGAAGAATGGTCAAATTTTCAGGCGATTCCATCATGGATGCGGCCGGCCGGCTCCCCTACATTCCTTACGACGATAGCGCATTTTCGTGCTGATTATGCGCCGTTTTTTCCTTGGATCAAAACCAATCCCGCAGCCAAGGCTGCGAGAACGGGCTGTTCCAATCATCCAACTCGGCGAACGTGGTTCCAAATCGATCAAGCGGGTCAATCGCCGTCCAACAACGAGACAGGAAATTCCAATGAGCACTCAAACCATCCAGGCGCCCGGTGCCGCATCGCAGTGGCTGAAATCCTATTATTTCCTCCGGGCCGGCTTTTCGGTCGCCTGGGTGGCGGCGGCCTTCACCCTTGGCAAAAGCGTGCCGCCGGTCGCGGCGCTACTCCTTGTCGCCTATCCCTTGTGGGACGCTATCGCCAATATTCTGGACGCGCAGCGCAGCGGCGGCCTGAAAGCCAATCCCAGCCAGGCGCTCAACGCGGTGGTCAGCACGATCACGGCCATTGCCGTCGTCATCGCACTTGAGCAGGGCCCGCACGCGGTTCTGGCGGTGTTCGGTGCGTGGGCGGTTCTCGCCGGCCTGTTCCAGCTTGCGACCGGCGTGCGCCGTTGGCGCGCAGGCGCGCAATGGGCGATGGTGCTGAGCGGTGCGCAGTCGGCGCTGGCCGGTGGCTTCTTCATCAAACAGGCAATCGGCACCGCGACGCCTGGCATCACCGACATCGCGCCCTATGCCGCGTTCGGTGCCTTCTATTTTCTCGTCTCGGCCGTATGGCTGGCCGTCACGCAGGCACGCAAGGCTACGTAAAGGCTGGGACTGGTCGCCGCGGCCGCCTTCGCTCACACCACTTCCAGCACCTTGCCCGTGTCGTGCTGGCGCACGAAATCGACGCGGCCGCCGTCCCAGTGGTAACTGTAGTGGCGGCCCTGAACCGGGACACCGATGGCGTCGGGCCAGAAGATGCCAATGCACTCCCCATCGGGCATGCGCACGCTGTTCCACACCAGCCCGTCGCTGCCGGCGGCCCGCAGCGCCCGCCCTTCCGCCTGCGACGCCGTGTAGTCGTCGGGATCGAGCACGCCGGGCACGGCGTTGACGTCGTCGAGGTCGCGATCGACGCTGCCGATCAGCACGCGGAAATCGGCCGTCCAGCCGGGCGCCTCGTTGGTGGCACGCATGAATTTCTGGTGATGGTGGATGGTTTCGGCCAGCGCCACGTCCTCGCTGTCGCCGGCGTAGTAAATGCCGTAGCTGCCGTCCGAAAAACGGCCGGGCCGAAGGACGGAACAATGCACGAAAGGTGCCATGACGAAGCTGGCGCCAGGACCGGAAACCCGCCTTGCGGCCGGCACCTTGCCGAGATCGCCAAGCTCCAGCCGGATGCGCGGGTTGGTCTTCTCCTCGACGGCGGCGAGCGCCTCCCAGTCGCGCGGATCGGCGATGTCCTCGAACAGATCGATCGGCGGATGGATGGAGCGGATGATGCGATAGGTCTGGGGCCAGTGGACGCGGCGCCGGACCGCGAGCCCACTCACCATGCACCACGCTCCGCGTCGAGCCATTCGCGCATCGCCGCGAGATCGGAAATGTCGCCGCGCAGCATCACGTCGAGCGCCGACTGCCCGCCAAAGGTGGCATTGGGCTTGCGTATCCAGGCATAGCCGCGCGCCGGCTCGGTGAAGAGGTAGCGCAGCCCCTTGTGGATGCCCATCAGATGCGCCATGCGGGTGCGCAGGTCGCGGTCGATCCGGCCGATGCCGCCCTCCTTCCAGCGCGCCCAGGTGCGCGCCGAAATGCCGCCAAGCAGGACGCAGGCCTCGAAGTCGGTGAGGTTCCAGGCCTTGAACAGGTTGACCGTGGTGCGCGCCAAAGCGCCTGCCTCTTCATCCGAAATGGCTGAGCCGACAGTGGCCGGTGTGGCGGTGATGGCTTGAAGCTGCATGTTTAGACCTCGCTAATTGGCAGATATATAGCATGTATATGCCAATTGGCAAGGCGGGGAGCCATTGCCAGTGAAGACCGCACTGATGGCGATTAGATGGTCCGAACAATATTGCATCAACAATTACGGTCGAATTTCCCGGTGGTTGGATTTCCAACTAAGGTCGCGCGTGCCGCTAAACGGTCCTTGATGCGGTTCCGCGACCCGTGACAAACCGCAAGATCGGTCGAGCGCGTCATGTCCGCGTACGCTTTAGCTGGTGCTGCCACGGAGGACGGAATGATGAAGGCGGCGCTTCAAAACTACCATGCCCGGATGCAGAGAGTGTTGGATCATATCGACCAGCATTTGAACGGCAATCTGGACCTGGACGCTTTGAGCGGCATCGCGGCATTCTCCAAATACCATTTCCACCGGCAGTTCACGGCGACCTTCGGGCTGTCCGTGCATCGCTATGTCCAGCTTGCCCGCATGAAGCGCGCTTCATACCGGCTGGCCTTCAGGGATGCCGAAAGCGTCACGGACATAGCGATGGATGCCGGTTACGATGCACCGGACGCCTTCGCCCGCGCCTTTCGGCAACGGTTCGGGCAGTCTCCTTCATCGTTCCGGAAGTCGCCCGACTGGGCACTGTGGCTTGCGGCCTTCGGGCCTATGGACAATGCGAGGAGCAAGCTCATGCACATTACCTATGACCACGACGACGTGACGATCCGCGATGTGCCCCCGACGCCGGTGGCGATCATGGAACATCGAGGCGACCGGGCGACACTCGGCGACACCATCCAGCGGTTCATCGCCTGGCGCAAGGCCGCCGGCCTGTCACCGGAGACGAGCCCGACCTTCAACGTCTTCCGTTCCGAGAGGATCCCCGCCAACCCAGCCGATTACAGCATGGACCTGTGTGTCGGGACTGACCTGCCGATCGACGCTGATGACGGGCAGATGATGGCTGGCGTGATCCCCGGCGGACGCTGCGCGGTGTTGCGCGTCGTCCACAATACCAACAACCTGGAGCCAGCCGCGCTCTACCTTTATCGCGACTGGCTTCCTGCCAGCGGCGAGGAAGCGCGTGACTTCCCGATCTATTGCCAGCGGCACTTTTCGATGTTCCCGAATGTGCCGGTGCCTGATGTGGTCTGCGAATTGTTTCTGCCGCTGAAATAGGGCCTTCTGACGGGACCTGTCCCTTCTGACCGGGCCGGCGTTGCGCCGGCCCGAAAGTCCTGCACTACTCCGCCGCCTCGTACCCCGCGATGCCCTTGATCTCGAGGAAATCCTCGAGCCCGTATTCGGCGTATTCGCGGCCGTTGCCCGACTGCTTGTAGCCGCCGAAGGGCAGGCCGGCGTCCCATTGGGGATAGTTGATGTAGACATTGCCCGAGCGCATGCGGGCCGCGACCTCGCGCGCCTTCCGTAGGTCCTTGGCCTGGATGTAGGAGGCAAGGCCGTAGACGGTGTCGTTGGCCTGCTCGACAGCCTGCTCGACCGTGTCGTAGGGCAGGATCGCCAACACCGGCCCGAAAACCTCCTCGCGCGCGATGCGCATGTCGTGGGTGACGTCGGCGAACACGGTCGGCCTGACATAGTAGCCGCGATTGAGTTCGGCAGGGCGGCCGGGGCCGCCGGCGACCAGCGTGGCACCCTCGTCGATGCCGCTCTGGATCAGGTCCTGGATCTTGTCGAACTGGACCTGGCTGACGACGGGGCCGAGCTTGGTGTTGGCGCCGTCGGCTGGACCGACCGTGAACTTTTCCGCCGCCGTCCTGGCATATCCCGCGGCCTCGTCGTGGCGGTCGCGCGGCACGAACATGCGCGTCGGCGCGTTGCAGGACTGGCCGCTGTTGCTGAAGCAGCCGGCGACGCCCTTGCTGACGGCGGTGGCGAGGTCGACATCCGGGAACAGGATGTTGGCCGACTTGCCGCCAAGCTCCTGATGCACGCGCTTGACGGTGTCGGCGGCGGCCTTGGCCACCAATATGCCGGCTCGCGTCGAACCGGTGAACGACATCATGTCGATGTCGGGATGGCTGGACAGCGCCTGGCCGACGCCAGGGCCGTCGCCATTGACGAGGTTGAACACGCCCTTCGGCACGCCGGCCTCGTCGATGATCTCGGCGAAGATGATGGCATCGAGCGGCGCGATTTCCGACGGCTTCAGCACCATGGTGCAGCCGGCGGCGAGTGCCGGACCGACCTTGCAGGTGATCTGGTTCAGCGGCCAGTTCCAGGGCGTGATCAGGCCGACGACGCCGATCGGCTCCTTGACCACGAGATGGTTGCCCTTGACGTGGCGGAACTGGAAATTCTTCAGCGTCTCGGCCATTTTGGCCAGATGCGCCAGGCCGATGCCGACCTGGCTGTCGAGCGCCATCTGGCGCGGCGCGCCCATCTCGCGCGACACGGCGACCGCCAGGTCCTTGCTGCGCTTCTTGTAGACCTCGATGACGCGGTTGAGGATGTCGAGGCGCTCCTCGACCGAGGTGAAGCCATATGTGTTGAAGGCGCGCTTGGCGGCGGCCACCGCCTTGTCGACATCGGCCCTGGAGCCGAGCGAAATCCGCGCGAAAGCGTCCTCGTTCGATGGATCGATTACGTCGAGCGTGTTGGGCACGACAGGATCGACCCACGCGCCATCGATGTAGAACTGCAGATCGTGTGACATGGTCTCTCCTTGGGGTGCCGCATGGCCGGTCAGGCCGTGATATCTGGCTAGAAATAACGATGCGCGAACGGCGCTGTCAAACGCAATCCCCGAACCGGTTGAGCCAGCGCGGCAGTGGTTGAGCCAGACGGCCAGACCAGCGATGAGCGGACTATAGCAGCGTATGCCCGGCTTCGCCCAGCAGCCGTGTTGCCGCCGGCCGGTCCTTGTCCTTCACCAGCAGGTGGTCGCCATCGAAGGTCGATACCAGGAAGATGCCCAGCCCGTTTTCCGACAGCGGCCTGATGACGGACAGCACGATGCCGGTTTCGTCGAACGCGAACGGCCCCTGCAATTTGAAGGCGACCCAGTCGCGGTCATGCTTGACGGCATCGGGCACGCGATCCTGAAGGCAGGTGATCGAGAGCTCGTCGTCGGTCCTGGTGATGCTGACGAAACCTGGTCCGTCCGCCCAGCCAGGAATACCGTCAGCGGCTTGAAGCCGCGAAATCGCGTAGAGCCCGGACAGTTGCTTCAGCGTTATCCTCGCAGCCATCGTCGCGCTCTGATCGTCATGTCAACCTCTTGCTCATATAGACCGTCACCCCATTCATGAACGGCTCTTCCCGGTCGACCGTATAGCCGTGCCGCTTGTAGAGCGACACGTTGGCTTCGAAGGCGCCGTTGGTCAACAGGCGAAGCTCGTTGCGGCCCGCCTCGCGCGCCTTGATTTCCGCACGCTCCAGCAGGAGGCGGCCGATACCCCTGCCCTGCGCTTCCGGCGCGACGCAGACGTTCTCGATCCACAGGTGATCGTCGGCCAGCGTGGTCTCGATCATGCCGACGATGCGGCCGTCCTCGACGGCGAGGTCGAACGGATGCTCGGCGACGGCCTTTTCGTAGTCGGCGCGCATCGGCAGCGGCTCGCGGCCGATCACCGGCACCCATTTGGCATAGGCGGCACGCACAATGTCGCGGATGGCGGCGGCATCGGCGGGTTCGGCCGGCCGAAACCGGATGGCAGACTCGATGATCATGACAGTGCTCCAGGCATGAAAAACCCCGCCGGCTGTTGTCGCGGGCGGGGCTGGAAACGAGCGAAGCGGATTTATCCTGCCGGCCTTTGTCGTCGCGCAATCAGCGTGCCGCTCCACGCTGGGCGGAAGCGGCGTCGCTTGGCGATGACGGGCGCGGGAACGAACATCGCGGCAAGCTGGAGCAGCAACGGTCCCGCGTCAAGACACCGCCTCGGCCTGTCATTGGGCCAAACCGTCGGCAACGCCTTGGCCTGATACGGCTGGGACCCTCAGCGATCGATCCTCGCCGCCTGTTGCGGGGAGTATCGTTCTCCCTGGACGGCAATCGCCGAGACCGCGTTCTCGATATCGCGAAGATCGTCCGCGGTCAGGGCAACGGCGAGAGATCCGATGTTTTCCTCAAGGCGGTTTAGCTTGGTCGTGCCTGGGATGGGAACGATCCAGGGCTTGCGCGCCAGCAGCCAGGCAAGCGCGACCTGTGCCGATGTCGCGCTCTTGTCAGCCGCGATCGCGACGATGGCGTCGACCAGTGCCTGGTTTGCCTGGCGGGCTTCCTCCGTGAACCGCGGAACGCTGTTGCGGAAATCGTTGGCATCGAACGTCGTCCCGGCGTTGATGGCGCCGGTGAGGAAACCCTTGCCCAGCGGACTGAAAGGCACAAAGCCGATTCCCAGTTCCTCGAGGACCGGCAGGATCGCCTCCTCGGGTTCACGCCACCAGAGTGAATATTCGCTCTGAAGCGCGGCGACCGGCTGCACCGCATGAGCGCGGCGGATGGTGCGCACGCCCGCTTCCGAGAGGCCGAAATGCTTCACCTTGCCTTGGCTGATCAAGTCCTTCACCACGCCAGCCACCTCTTCGATCGGCACGACCGGATCGACACGATGCTGGTAGAGAAGATCGATGTAGTCCGTCCTCAGCCGCTTGAGAGAGGCCTCGACGACGTCGCGAATATGCTGCGGCCGGCTGTCCATGCCCTGGTGTCCGGCCGCACCGGCGATGTCGATGCCGAATTTGGTGGCGATCACCACCTGGTCGCGGATTGGCTGCAACGCCTCGCCGACGACCTCTTCGTTCCTGAACGGTCCGTAGACCTCCGCCGTGTCGAAGAAGGTGACACCGCGCTCGAATGCCGTCCGGATCAGACGGACCGCATCCGGCGTCTCCATCGGCTGCCCATATGACTGGCTCATGCCCATGCAGCCAAGGCCGATGGCCGAGACTTCGAGGCCGCTGTTTCCAAGTGTGCGCTTTTGCATCGTCAGTGTCCCTTCTTCTCGGCGTCGGCCTGTTCGAAGACCTTGCGGGCGATGCCGATCGCGGTGCTTGCCGGCGGCCATCCAGCATAGAAGGCAAGATGCGTGATGGCCTCGATGAGCTCGTCATGGGTTACGCCATTCTCGAGCGCCCGCTTCATGTGGAACGGCATCTCGTTGATCCGGTATCCCGAGACCAGGCTGGCGACGGTGACGAGGCTGCGGTCGCGCGGCGAGAGGCCGGGGCGTTTCCAGACGTCGCCGAAAAGCACCTCGTCGGTATAGGTGCCGAGTGCTGGAGCGATGTCGGAAAACGGGCTTTTGGGAGGCGCTGGGGCATGGGTCATGAGGATCTCCTTCTTGTGTCGTCGGTGGGCGAGGCCTGGTGGTCAAATCCCGTATTGTTCGTCGGTGACATGCTCCATCCAGTCGACGACCTTGCCGTCGAGCGCTTCGGCAATGGCGATATGGCTCATCGCCGTTGTCGGCGACGCCCCATGCCAATGCTTTTCGCCCGGCGCGAACCAGATGATGTCGCCGGAACGGATCTGTTGGATCGGCCCACCTTCGCATTGCACCAGACCGGCGCCCGACAGAACGATAAGCGTCTGGCCGAGCGGGTGCGTGTGCCAGGCCGTGCGCGCGCCGGGCTCGAAGGTCACGGTGGCCCCGCCGACGCGCGCGAGGTCGCTGCCCTTGAAGGGTGCATCGATGCGCACCGCCCCGGTGAAATATTCGGCGGGCCCCTTCGCCGAGGGCTGCGAGCCGCTTCGTGTGATCTCCACGTTTTCCGTCCTTTCGTCATGCCGGGAGGACATTGCCGCCAGGCCAGGAGCGCCGGCTTGTTGGGCCGATTGCGTTCTATTTAGGGGCTGCGATGGTCATGAGTAGCTGCTATATCCGGCATGTACTTATGAGAGAAATTCATCAATGCCACGCGACAATCTGAATGAGTTGACCGCCTTCCTCGCCGTCGCGCGCGAGAAGAGCTTCACCAGGGCGGCGGCCAAGCTTGGCGTATCCCAATCGGCGCTCAGCCATGCCTTGCGCACGTTGGAAGAGCGGCTGGGCGTACGGCTTTTGACCCGCACCACGCGCAGTGTCTCGCCGACCGAAGCCGGCGAACGCCTGGCCCGCACCGTCGGACCGAGGCTCGACGAGATCGAGAGTGAGCTCGCCGCCTTGAGCGCATTGCGAGAAAAGCCCGCCGGAACCATCCGCATCACCGCCGGCGAACATTCGGCCAACACGGTCCTATGGCCGGCCATTGCCCGGCTGTTGCCGCAATATCCCGACATCCGGATCGAGATCGTCGTCGACTACGGCCTGACCGACATCGTCGCCGGGCGTTACGACGCCGGCGTACGGCTGGGCGAACAGGTGGCGCGCGACATGATCGCGGTGCGCATCGGGCCGGACATGCGCATGGCGGTGGTCGGATCTCCGGCCTATTTCGCAAGCCGGCCGAAGCCGCGCACGCCGCAGGACCTGACCGATCACAATTGCATCAACCTGCGCCTGCCGACCCATGGCGGGCTCTATGCCTGGGAATTCGAGAAGGCCGGACGCGAGCTGAAGGTGCGCGTCGACGGCCAGTTGATCTTCAACACGGCGGGGCTGCGCATGAATGCCGTGTTGGCCGGCGTCGGCCTCGCCTATCTCCCGGAGGATCAAGTGACGGCGCATCTCGCCGATGGCCGCTTGTTGCGGCTCATGGCCGACTGGTGCCCGCCGTTTCCCGGCTACCACCTCTACTATCCCAGCCGCCGCCAGGCGACGCCCGCCTTTACGCTGCTGGTCGATGCGCTGCGTTATCGCGGCTAGCCTACGGGTCCAGGAACCAATTCAGCCGGACAGCGTTCACGGTGGTTAAATGGAACCTTGCGCATGGCGGACCCGTCGAACAGTTCGACACTCGATCTATCCCATCAAATCCTCGATAATCTTCCTGTCGCCATCTACACGACCGATAGCGAAGGCAGGATCACCTATTTCAACCGGGCCGCGGCCGATTTTGCCGGGCGCGAGCCCGAGCTCGGAAAAGACCAGTGGTGCGTAACGCACAAGCTGTTCACGACCGACGGGCAGGTGTTGCCGCACGACCAATGCCCGATGGCCGTTGCGTTGCGGGAGAACCGGCCGGTCAGAAACCAGTCGGCCATCTCGCAGCGTCCCGACGGCACGCGCGTGCCCTTCCTTCCCTATCCCACCCCGCTCCATGACGACCAAGGCAGGCTTGTCGGCGCCGTCAACATGCTGTTCGACCTCACCGATCGGCATCTTGCCGACGAGGCCAGGCATCATCTGTCGGCCATCGTGGAATCCTCCTTCGATGCAATCGTCAGCAAGGATTTGAACGGCGTCATCAAGAGCTGGAACTCAGGCGCCCAACGCCTGTTCGGCTACACCGCCGACGAAGCGGTCGGCAGGTCCGTGACGATGCTGATACCCGATGACCATCTGGACGAGGAGCCGCGCATACTGGAGCGCATCCGCAAAGGCGAGCAGGTCGAGACCTACGAGACCATCCGCCGCCGCAAGGACGGCAGCCTAGTGCCCGTATCCCTGACGATCTCGCCCGTACGCAATGCCGTCGGCCGGATCATCGGCGCCTCCAAGATCGCCCGCGACATCTCGATAGCCAAGGAGAGCGAATATCGCATCCGCATGCTGATGCGCGAGGTCAACCATCGGGTCAAGAACCAGTATTCCGTCATCATCTCTATGATCCGCGAGACCAGCAAGAGGTCCTCGACACCGGCGGAGTTCGAACGCCAGGTGCGCGAGCGCATCATGGCGCTGTCGCTCTCGCACGACCTGCTGGTGTCCGGCGACTGGCGAGGCGCGACGATTTTCGAGTTGCTCCTGGCACAAGCCAAACCGTTCGGCAACGAGGAACGGATTTCCATGGCTGGCCCTTCCCTGACGCTGAACCCCAATGCCGTCCAGTATCTCGGCATCGCCTTTCATGAACTGGCGACCAACTCCGCCAAATATGGCGTGCTTTCGGCCGCCGAGGGAACGATATCGGTGCAATGGAAGGTGAGCCAGGCAGGCGCCCTGAAACGGTTCCAGCTGATCTGGAAAGAGCGCGATGGTCCTCAGGTGCAGAACATCGGCCATGGCGGTTTCGGCACCGTCGTGCTCCAGCGCGTCGCTCCAGCAGCTGTAAGTGGCACCGGCGTTCTCGAATATGACAGCCACGGCGTCACCTGGACCCTTGAAGCCCCCTTGTCGCAGCTCGAAGCCTCGGTCGACAGCGAGCACGTCGACCCACAGGCGATCGACGAGGTGATCGGCGGACCGGAATTCGAAGTCCTTCCCTGATGCCGCACTCGCATTCCGGCATCGCCGCTCTATGTCTTCCCCGAACAAGCATTTCTCGCCGTCCGGAACAGTCGTGGAAGACATGCGGTTGGCAAAGCACCGGAGCATGCTATGACCGATGAAGATCTTGCCAATAGCTATCGTGGTTACATCGCCTGCCTCAACGCCCAGGACTGGCGGAGCCTAGACCGCTTCGTACACCAGGAGGTGCACTACAATGGCGACCGGGTCGGCCTGTCGGGTTACCGCGACATGCTGGAGCGGGATTTTCGCGAAATTCCCGATCTCTATTTCGACATCCAACTGCTGATCGCCGATACGCCTTTCATAGCGAGCCGCCTTCAATTCAACTGCACGCCAAAGGAAACTTTTCTCGGCCTGCCGGTCAACGGCAGGAAAGTGTCCTTCAGCGAGAACGTCTTCTACGAGTTTCTCGACGGCAGAATCAGGCACGTCTGGTCGGTGATCGACAAGGCGGCGATCGAAGCGCAGCTGTAGGCCGGCCCCTTTCTCAGCTTTCGAGGGGCCAAGACCGTTCGTAAAAATCGATCATTCTAACGAAAATAATTCGTTGGAAAGATTAGTCTTGGAATGACATTTCTCCGGCGTACTCGCACGGAGAATTGTATTGTCGTCCCTGACTCCCATCGCAAACGGTATTCCGAAAGGCCTGATTTCCGCCGATCTGGCCCAAGGTCGCAAGCGCCTCGATTTCCTGGGGAACGGCATCATTCCCGGCATCGTGCTGGTGGCGATGATCACGGCCGTCGCCTTCTCGGCCCGCAATGTCTCCGGTTTTGCCCTGTTCAGCCCGATGATCCTGGCCGTCGTCGCCGGCATGGTCTATTCCAACGTGCTCGGCACACCGGTGCACGCCAAGGCGGGCATCGCCTTTTCGCAAAAGCGCCTGCTGCGCTTCGCCATCGTGCTGCTCGGCTTCCAGCTGACGCTTGGCCAGGTCGTCTCGATCGGCGCCGGCGGCGTCGGCATCGTCGCACTGACCCTTGGCGCCACCTTCGTCTTCACCATCACGCTCGGCCGGCTGATCGGCGTCGACGCCAAGCTCACCCAGTTGATCGCCGCCGGCACCTCGATCTGCGGTGCCTCGGCGATCGTCGCCACCAACATCGTCACCGATGCGCGCGACGAGGACGTCACCTATGCCGTCGCCTCGATCACCTTGTTCGGCACCATCGCCATGCTCGGCTTCCCGCTGCTGGCGCTTGCTCGGCCTCGACCAGCACGCCTTCGGACTGTGGGCCGGCGCCTCCATCCATGAGGTGGCGCAAGTCATCGGCGCCGGTTTCCAGAACGGCACCCAATCCGGCGAGATCGCCACCGTCGCCAAGCTGACCCGCGTCGCCATGCTTGCGCCGATGGTCGTCGCGCTCGGCCTGATGGCGCGCCGCAAAAGTGACGACCAGTCGGCTGCACGCCCGCCCATGCCGTGGTTCGTCGCCGCCTTTGTCGCCGTCGTGGCATTGAACAGCCCTGGTTGCGATACCAGCCGAAGTGAAGCAGGCGGTAGTGCTGGCCACCACCATCATGCTCACCATGGGGCTGGCCGCCATGGGCCTGCAGGCGGACATTTCGCAACTGCGCTCGCGCGGCCTGCGCCCGCTGGCGCTCGCCTTCTGCGCCTTCCTGTTCATCGGCGGCTTCAGCCTGATGCTGGTGAAGGTCTCAGGGTAACTAATCCTGGAACGAGCTCGCCGCGACATAGATCGCCGCCAGCGCCTCGATGCCGGCCTGGTCGGCACTGTCGAAGCGGCCGGGCAGCGGGCTGTCGAGATCGAGCACGCCGAAAACGCCCTCCTCGTCCTCAAGCAGCACGACCAGCTCGGAGCGCGAGGCGGCGTCGCAGGCGATGTGGCCGGGGAAATCATGCACGTCCTTGATCAGCATCGAGGTGCCGAGCTCGACCGCCGTTCCGCATACGCCTTGGCCGACGGCAATGCGCACGCAGGCCGGCTTGCCCTGGAAGGGTCCCAGCACCAACTCTTCGTCCGACGCCAGGAAATAGAAGCCGGCCCAGTTGAGGTCGGGCACCATCTGGAAGATCAGCGCCGCGGTGTTGGCGGCGTTGGCGATCGAATCGTGCTCGCCCTCGAGCAGCGCCTTCAATTGCTTGGCGAGGTCGCGGTAGAACGCGGCCTTGCCTGAGATATCGATGGCCTGGGCCGCGAACATGACTTGTCTCCAACTGGGAATCGCGGTTCCGTTTCCGCAAACCCTGCACCAAACGACCACCGGACCATCCTAGGCAATTTCAGGAAAATGCGAAACGGTCTTCCGTTCGAAATTCTGTCCGTTGGCGCCTTGGCGCTATCTCCATTCCCGGCGCAAGATTTGATTCCGGCGGGAGAAAAATTTCAAAAGTATTATTTCGAAGCGCGGTCTCCTGACGCCGACAAGGAGGCCAAATTATTCGAAAGATTGAATTTTTCCTTCCGCGCGCCTATTTATCGAGAAGTTCATTTTCACGATTTCACGCGCGAAGGAGATTTCTTCAATGGCCGACGGCAATCAGACGATCATGCAAAAAGCTGAAGCCCGCTTTGTCGACAAGCAGAAGAAAACCGCGGAGCGCAACAAGGCAACCGCCGAATACATGTCCGAGGCGAGGGCCAGGGAGATCAAGACGGCAAGGCTGAGGGAATTGCGCCTGGCCAAGGAAGAAGCCGATCGCGTGGCGGAAGCGCTGAACCCGGCGCCGAAAAAGAAGCGTGTGGCCAAGAAGGCATAGAGTCACTCCAAGGACGTGAGCGGTCTTCCGCTGGGCTTGCACCAAGTCAAGGAATGCGGCGGCTCAAGCCACGTCTGACGTTCCAGCCATGCAATGATCCTGCCGACCAAGGGCAAGAGCGTCCAGCTCCACACCGCGGCGCGTTCCCTTTCACCTGCCTTTCGGCCTCGAAGATGCGAAACGTCGCGGCCTCGCGCGAAATAGCGGATGGTACCGAGGAACCCTGATCTGGCCATTTTCCTCTTGATCGGTCCCCCGTTCTGGCCTAGCCTTCAAGTTGAGAAAAGGTTTTTCCAGACAGTCCCGATGGGGTTCGGCCGTTAGCCGGGCTTTATTCCGGCCGGTAAGGGAAAACCTTTTTCCAACCAAGGATTTCTGCCGCGATGGCATCGGACGACCAGCCAGTTCCGGTCTTTCCCAAACCCGTCACCTTGCGCGACGTGGCCGCGCAGGCCGGCGTCAGCGTTGCCACTGCATCCAAGGCGCTCAACGATCAGGGGCGCATGACCGCCGAGACCCGCGAGCGCATTCGCGAGACGGCGCGCAAGCTGGGCTTCCGGCCTAACAGCCTGGCGCAGAGCCTGCTGAGGCGCCGCTCCTTCACTGTCGGCCTGCTCACCAACGACACCTATGGCCGTTTTTCGCTGCCGCTGATGTCGGGCATTTCGGATGCACTGGTCGATGCCGGCGTCTCGGTATTCCTGTGCAATGTCGAGGAGGATCCCCGCCTCGGCCAGCTCCATGTCGAGGCCATGCTCGACAAGCGCGTCGACGGCATCATCGCCACCGGCAAGCGCATCGACCGCCATCTGCCGATCGATCTCGCCAATTTGCGCATCCCCGTGATCTACGCCTTCACTCAGCCCGATCCCGACGCCGTCGCCTTCGTTTCCGACGATGCCGGCGGGGCGCGGCTGGCCGTCGACCATTTCTGCCGGCTCGGCCGCAAGCGCATCGCCCATGTCACCGGCCCGGCCAGTTTTGCCGTGGTGCATGAACGGGCGCAGGCCTATCGCGCCGCGCTGATCGAGAACGGCCTGTCCGTCATCGAACCCCTGCTCGGCGCCTGGTCGGAAGCCTGGGGGCATGAGGCGGTGACGATCCTTTTCGATGGCGGGGAAGAAAAGCCGGACGCCGTCTTCTGCGGCAACGACCAGATCGCGCGCGGCGTCATCGATGCTCTGCGCGAGCGTGGCTTGAGCGTTCCCGGCGATGTCGGCGTCATCGGCTTCGACAATTGGGAGATCGTGGCCGAGGCGACCCGCCCGCCGCTGACCTCGGTCGACATGAACCTGACAGCGCTCGGCCGCGAGGCCGGGCTGACCCTGCTTTCCCTGGTCGGCGGCAAGCCCGCCGCGCCGGGCATCAGAAAACTGCCGTGCCGGCTGGTGGTGCGGCAGTCCTGCGGCCGCCTGCCCGACGGCTGAAAAGACGGCTGAGAAACGAAGCGCCGCGATCGGCGGCAAGCCGCGCATCGCGGCCAAATGAGGAGGAGGAGAACATGAGGACTTTGATTGCCAAACTGGCCCCGACCAAATTGGCCCTGACCAAATTGACGTTGACGGCTGCCGTTCTGGGTTGCGGCCTGCAATTTGCCGCCGCCGAAACCGCCAACATCTGGGTACGCGCCGACGGCTCGAACTTCATGCCGAGGATCGTCGACGCCTTCAACAAGGCGAACAAGGACCAGGTCAAGCTCGACATCATCCCCAATGCCGAGATCATCCCGAAATATGGCGCGGCCGCGGCCGGCGGCACGGCGCCCGACGCGCTGTCGCTCGACCTGATCTACACGCCCTCCTTCGCGGCCGCCGGCCAGTTGGAGGACATCACCGACTGGGCGAAATCGCTCCCCTATTTCGCCAGCCTGTCGCCCGCGCATGTGAAGACCGGCACCTACAAGGACCGCATTTACGGCCTGCCCTTCTCGGCCGACGCCTCGGTGCTGATCTGGAACAAGAAGCTGTTCAAGCAGGCAGGCCTCGACCCTGAAAAAGGCCCGGCCAACTGGGCCGAGATCGAAGCCGACGCCGAGAAGGTCAACGCGCTTGGCGGCAACATCAAGGGCTTCTACTTCTCCGGCAATTGCGGTGGCTGCAACATCTTCACCTTCACGCCGCTGATCTGGGCCTCGGGCGGCGACATCCTGTCGGAGGACGGCTCCAAGGCGACGCTGGACAGCCCGCAATTGCGCGGCGCCATCGATCTCTACCGCTCGATGGTCAAGAAGGATTTGGTGCCGGCGGGCGCGCAGACCGATACGGGCGCCAATTTCTTTGCCGCCTTCGCCGCCGGCAATATCGGCATCTCGCCCTCCGGCGCCTTCGCCATCGGCGCGCTCAACACGCAATATCCTGATGTCGACTACGGCGTCACCTTCCTGCCGGGCAAGGATGGCAACTGGTCGTCCTTTGCCGGCGGCGACAATTTCGTCGTCACCAAGGGCACCAAGAAACTCGCCGTGGTGAAGGAGTTCCTGGACTTCGCCTATTCGCTCGAAGGCCAGACGATCCTCGCCAAATACGGCAGCCTGCCGGTGCGCGGCGACATCGCCAAGGACGCGCTGAAGGAGCTCGACCCGCGCTACCAGATTGCCGCCGAGGCGATGGCCAAGGGCAAGACGCCGTATTCGGTGGTGTTCAACGACCTGATCAACTCCGCCAACGGCCCGTGGACACAGATGATCAACGAGGTGTTCTTCGGCGACGACGTCGATGGCGCCATAGCAAACGCGCAGGAGACCATGCAGTCGATCATCGACCAGGCGCCGCAGAAGTAGCGCCGCCTCCACCTCCCCCTTGAGGGGAGGTCGGACCGCAGGTCCGGGTGGGTCGTCTCGGCAGTGCTCCGACGTTCCTTGATGTCGGCGCGCTTGGCGGAGGACCCCACCCCCGGCCTTCGGCCGGACCCTCCCCTTGAGGAGGAGGGGACGCAGCGCCAGGGAAACAGCCATGACCACCATCACAGCCTCAACCACCGCCCCGCCCCGCGCCCGAAGGCTGGTCGGCGTCGGCCGCCGGCAATGGATTGGCCTGCTCTATGTGGCGCCGGCGGTGGCGCTGGTCATGCTGTTCTTCGTCATTCCGCTCGGCATGACGGCCTGGATGTCGCTGCACAACTGGCCCTTGATGGGCGAGCACTCCTTCATCGGCCTCGGCAATTACTGGGCAATCCTGCGCGACACCAGGTTCTGGAACGCGCTGAGATTCACCGGCTACTACACGCTGATCGTCACCATCGCGATCTTCGCCGTCGCCTTTCCGCTGGCGATCTTCATCGAGCGGCCGCGCCCGTTCACCAACCTCTACCGCACCATGTTCTTCATGCCGGCGGTGGTCGGCTTTGCCTCGGCGAGCCTTTTGTGGTCGTGGCTGCTCAACGTCGATTCCGGCCTGTTCAGCCCCGCCGCCTACGATCTCGGCCTGATCGACAAGAAGTTCAACCTGCTCGCCACCTTCCAACCGGCCTTCTGGTCGATCATCGCCATGGTGGTGTGGAAGGTCGCTGGCTTCACCATGATCATCCTGATGACCGGCCTGCAGTCGATCCCGCAGGATCTGCAGGAGGCCGCCGTCATCGACGGCGCCGGGCCGTTCGCCAGGTTCCGGGCGATCACCTTGCCGCTGATGCGCCGCACCCTGGCGCTGGCGCTGATCCTGTCGGTCGCGGGCTCCATCCTTGCCTTCGACCAGTTCTACATCATCCTGCGCGGCGGCCCGCGCAACCAGACGCTGACGGCGGTGTACTGGATCTTCAACCAGTCCTTCGTCTCGTTCAAGCTCGGCTATGGCGCGGCACTCTCGATGGTGCTGCTGGTCATCCTGGTGGCGCTCAGCCTCGTCCAGCTCTGGTTGCTGCGCAAACCCGAGGGGCTCGACTGATGGCGCAGGCGATATCGGGCACAGGCAAGCTTGCCGCGCGCTTGGCCAGGCATTCCACCGGCATCGTCGCCTCGGTGCTGTTCGTGGCGCCGATCGTGTGGACGGTGCTGTCGGCCTTCAAGCCGGCACAGGAGGCGCGCCTGCCGCCGCTGCCGCCCTGGCCGACGACGGGCTTCTCGCTGGAGAACTATCAAACGCTGAACAGTTTCGGCGACGGCCTGTGGGCCTCGGCGCAGAACAGCATCTATGTCTCGGTGATGACGGTCATGCTGTCGGTCATCGTCAGCGTGCTCGCCGGCTACGGTTTTTCGCGGTTTCGGTTCCCGTTCAAGGACTTGTTCTTCGTCCTCATCCTGTCGACGATCATGATCCCGTTCCAGTCGATCCTGACGCCGATCTTCCTGGTGCTGACCAAGCTTGGCCTGCACAACACGCTGACCGGCCTGGTCGGCGTCTATGTGACGCTGCAGCTGCCGTTCTCGATCTTCATGATGCGCAACGCCTTCGACGCGGTGCCGCGCGAGATCGAGGAGGCCGCGCGCATGGACGGCGCCGGCAACGCCACCATGCTCATAAAGGTCATGCTGCCGCTGGTCTGGCCTGGTGTCGTCACCATCGCGCTGTTTGCCTTCCTCGGCGCCTGGAACGAATTCCTCGCTGCCCTGGTGCTGATGACCGACCAGTCCAAGTTCACGCTGCCGGTGATGATGACCGCACTTCAGTCCGGCCGCTTCGGCGCCATCGACTGGGGCGCGGTGCAGGCGGGCGTCACCGTGATGATGGTGCCGTGCCTGATCCTGTTCCTGGCTTTGCAGCGCTTCTACATCCGCGGCCTGATGGCCGGGGCCGTCAAATAGAGCATGGTCCCGAAAAGTGGGAACCGGTTTTCGGAAAGATCATGCACCAACAAGAGACAGACGTCAGATCGAATGGAGTGAGTTCATGACCGCATCGCCATCCCCCCGGCACGCCACCCCAAATAAATCGCAGGAGACGGGCAAGCCGAAGCTCGCCTTCCGCCCGCTGCCGGTGCCGCAGGTCGACGTGCGCGGCTTCTGGGGCGACCGCGCCGAGGCGGTTGCCACGCGCACCGCCGACATCCTTTACGACCGCTGCGTGGCGGCGCGCATGCTGGAGCAGATCGATCCGGACCGGCCCTCGCCGGGCGTCGTCATTCCGTTCCACTCGCCATCGCCCGACGAGGCGGCCTCCGCCGGCTTCACCGGCTCGACGGTGACCACGCAGATGTTCTGGGATTCCGATCTCGGCAAGACGATCGAGACCGCGGCCTATTCGCTCTACCGGCGCAAGAA
This sequence comes from Mesorhizobium sp. B2-5-7, assembly GCF_006440875.1. Taxonomy (NCBI): domain Bacteria; kingdom Pseudomonadati; phylum Pseudomonadota; class Alphaproteobacteria; order Hyphomicrobiales; family Phyllobacteriaceae; genus Mesorhizobium; species Mesorhizobium sp. B2-5-7. Next base: position 301,072 of record NZ_VFUO01000004.1, read on the forward strand.
TCCCGAACTGGAGAAGAAGATCGATGCCGTCATCGACATGTATGGCAGGCTGCAACAGGAGGACGGCTATCTTTCCAGCTGGTACCAGCGCATCCAGCCGGGCAAGCGCTGGACCAATCTGCGCGACTGCCATGAGCTTTATTGCGCCGGCCACCTCATCGAGGGCGCGGTCGCCTACTACCAGGCGACGGGCAAGCGCAAGCTGCTCGACATCATGTGCCGCTATGCCGACCACATCGCTTCGGTGCTGGGACCCGAGCCCGGCAAGAAAAAAGGCTATTGCGGCCATGAGGAGATCGAACTGGCGCTGGTCAAGCTGGCGCGGGTGACGGGCGAACAAAAGTACATGGAATTGGCCAAATATTTCATCGACCAGCGCGGGCAGCAGCCGCACTATTTCGACGAGGAGGCGCGCGCCCGTGGCGCCGACCCAAAGGCCTATCATTTCAAGACCTACGAATACAGCCAGTCGCACATACCGGTTCGCGAGCAGGACAAGGTCGTTGGCCACGCGGTGCGGGCCATGTACCTCTATTCGGGGATGGCCGACATCGCGACCGAATATGGCGACGACACGCTGCGGGTGGCGCTCGACCGGCTGTGGGACGACCTCACCACCAAGAACCTCTACATCACCGGCGGGCTCGGCCCGTCGGCGCACAATGAGGGCTTCACCAGCGACTACGACCTGCCCAACGAAACCGCCTATGCCGAGACCTGTGCGTCGGTCGGGCTGGTGTTCTGGGCGAGCCGCATGCTCGGCATGGGGCCGAACGCGCGCTACGCCGACATGATGGAGCGCGCGCTCTACAACGGCTCGATCTCGGGCCTGTCGCTCGACGGTTCGCTGTTCTTCTACGAGAACCCGCTGGAAAGCCGGGGCAAGCATAACCGCTGGAAATGGCACCGCTGCCCTTGCTGCCCGCCCAATATCGGGCGCATGGTCGCCTCGATCGGCAGCTATTTCTACAGCCTGGCGGACGACGCGCTGGCGGTTCATCTCTATGGCGACTCCACCGCCCGCTTCGACATTGCAGGCACACCGGTCACGCTGACGCAGGCGAGCCGCTATCCCTGGGATGGTGCCGTCGAGATTACCGTTGAGCCGCAGGCGCCGGTAGAGTTCACGCTGCACCTGCGTGTGCCGGCTTGGAGCTCCAAGGCCAAGCTCGATATCAATGGCGAGGCGATCGACCTCGCAGAAGTGACCAGTAACGGCTACGCCGCGATCCGGCGCCAATGGAAGAAGGGCGACCGTGTCAGGCTCGATCTCGAAATGCCGATCGAGCGGCTCTATGCCAATCCCGAGGTGAGGCAGGATGCCGGCCGCGTCGCGCTGTCGCGCGGGCCGCTGATCTACTGCGTCGAGGCGACCGACAATGACAGCCGCCTGCATCGCCTGACCCTGCCGCGCACGGCCGGCATCGAGGCGCATGACGAACCGGATCTGCTCGGCGGTGTGGTGACGCTTTCAGCCACGGCACAAGCCGATGCCGGGGATGGCTGGCAGGACGGCCTTTATCGCTCCGAGCCGCCGGCCAGGGTCGAGACCCGCCTGACCGCCGTCCCCTATTTCGCCTGGGACAACCGCGAGCCGGGCGAGATGCTGGTCTGGCTGCGCGATGGTTGAGGTCGGCCGTAACGCCATGGGGCGGCCGGTTATGTCCGGCTCGACTGGGCGGCGGCGGTCAGCGGCTTTTTCGGCGCTGTTTTCGCGGCGCTGCCGTCAATATGCGCCCAGGCCGGCCGCTCGAACAAGAACATGCCGAAGCCGATGCGCTGCACGATGAAGTAGAGCACGACGGGGCTGACGATCGAGACCAGCAGCACCGCCAGGCTGAGCAAGCCCGTGTCGGTCAGCAGGCCGCTTGCCAGTGCGGCGCCGCGGAACAGCGACATCGGAATGGTGAAGGCGACATAGACGACCAGCGAATGTTCGCCCAGCCAGCGCAGCCATTCCATGGCGGGAAATTTCGACAGGAAACCGCCAAGCACGCAAAGCGCCACGGCCCCGGCGACGGCCAGGACGAGATGCAGCGGCGGCCATGCCGCCAGGCCCATCTGCATGCCGACCGGCTGCATGGCATAACCCGGCGAATAGACCAGCAGGCCATTGACGACAGCCCACAGGATGAGCCCGGCAACGGTCAGCGCCGGGCGGGCTTGCGTCCATTCGACGAGCCGGAACACCAGCGGGGCCATGACGAAGCCGACGTAGAAAAAGACGAAATAGGCGGCGAATTGTTCGACCGCGTAGCTGTCGGGATGCGGCGCCCACATCTGCAGGCCGGCGGCGATCGGGATGACGATCCAGGCGGCCACGGCAAGCTGCCGCAGCAGTTTCGCGGCAAGACCGAACACCGCCAGCATGTAGATGAACCACAGGACACCATAGGGCTGGACGACGGCCATTGCCAGGTCGTGCAGCATGCCGGCGGGATCCCGGCTGAAGATGCCGATCTTCAGCCCGATCGAGATGATCGCCCACAGCACGTAGAAATAGAGGTAATGGACGACGCGCCGGTCGATATAGCGCAGCCACGGCCGGTCGATCACCTGCGACAGGAACAGCCCCGAGATCAGGAAGAATTCCGGCATCCGGAACGGCGTCGCGAAGCCGATGACATAGTGGAGAAAGCCGACGCCGCCTGTATACTCGCCGGTGTTGTAGGCCGAGTACATCATGACCACGAGGATGATCGAGAGGCCTTTGGCCGTGTCCACCCACGGCATGCGCATTGGGCTGCTGTTCATGGCGGCGAATCCAAACCGGCCGGCCCGGCTGGCCAGCCATCATCCCGCGATGTCTAGCACCATCAAGCTTCCCAGATCGTAAACGCGGCTGTCTTGCGGTGAGGCTGGCAGCGTCCGCGGGCCGCCGTGTTGAAGCCGTTGGCAATCATCTGCCGTCCGCGCTGCCCCTCGCCTGCCTGCCGGCATCATCCCCGTAAACGGGGCGAGGGACGCCGTTCTCGCCGATTTCGCCAATCGCCGGCGTTGCAGAAAGAGCGTCGGCCTCGCGGGCAGCCCTCTCGCCCCGTTTACGGGGAGAGATGTCCGGCAGGACAATGAGGGGCAGCGCCGACCGTGACCTCTATGCACAATGAACGATTACTTTCGGGACTTGGATTTGTTCAAAGCCACCGCCGCGCGTACCAGCGCCTTGAAGGCCTCCTGGTCGACCTCCTCGCCTTTCTGGAAATCGATGGCGCGCCGTGTGTTGCCTTCGAGGCTGGAATTGAACAGGCGCGAGGGATCGGGCAGCGCGGCACCCTTGGCGAAGGTCAGCTTGACGACGGCCTTGTAGGTTTCGCCGGTGCAGATCATGCCGGCATCCTCCCACACCGGCACGCCGCGCCATTTCCACGTCTCGACCACGTCGGGATCGGCTTGATGGATCAGCGTGCGCAGCCGCCCCAGCATCTCGCCGCGCCAGTCGCCCAAGTCCTTGATCCTGCCGTCGATCAGCTCGGAGGGAGATTTGCTGTCCTGGGTGGTCGTCATGCCGTTTCTCCTTCGAATGCTAGATAGGGCACTCACATGCGCTCGCCAGGCAAGAGGCTCGCCTGCTTCACCTAGGCGCTGAACTGCGCTTCGTCGAACGCGTCGTCCTCATGAATGTTGAGGTAGCGCGTGTCCTGGTTCCTGGATTCGCCCGGCGGCACCGGATCCAGCGACATGCCGCGAAAGAAGGCCACCTTGATGTATCTGGTGAAGCAATGGAAGCTGAGGAACCAGCCTTCGCCCTCGACGCCGTAGAAAGGCGAGTTCCATTTCACCGCCTTGTTCACCCCGGGCACGGCGCGCTCGATGAGCGCGTCGAGCCGCCCGCCCATCTCGCGCTTCCAGCCCGGCATCGCCGCGATATAGGCCTGCACCGGAGCGTCGCCATAACCCTTGGCGATCTGCGGGTTGCCGCCGGAAAGCAGCTTCGGCTCAGCCTTGGCCGGGGTCGCCTTGGCCATGCGCTTTCCTCCTATCCATTGGCCCGCTGTGCGCTGCGTCCTTTCGCGACATAGGGCAGCACGAACATATAGAGGCCGCTGAACAGCATAAGGAAGAGCGGCGGCAGTGGCGAATAGACCACCCAGGCGGGCGGCTGCCCAAACGCCATGGTGACGAAGTTGGCGACGACGGTCGCCGTGAAGATGATCGACAGCCAGCGATGCGCCTGCCGCATCCATTTGCTCCAGTCCAATTCTGCCTCCTCTTGCGCTATGCGTTGAAACCCGGCGCCTTACCAGCGCGCCAGTTCGGTGATCTGGATGAGATTACCGCAGCCATCCTCCAACTTGGCGATGGTCGAGCCGGTCACGTCGGTAGGCGCCATGGCAAAGGCGCCGCCATTCGCCTTGATGCGCTCATGGTCGCCCTTGATGTTGTCGGTGAAGAGCATCAGCGCCGGCTGGCCCTGCTTGAAGATCGCCTGCTGGTAGGCCTTTGCCGCCGGGTTGTCGTTCAGCGCCAGCTGCAATTCGGTGCCGTCGGGCTCTTCGGCCGAGACGACCGTCAGCCAACGGAACGGCCCATTGCTGAAATCGGCTTTTTTGGTGAAGCCCAGCACGCCGGTGTAGAAGGCAAGCGCCTTTTCCTGATCGTCGACATAGATGCTGGTCAGTTTGATCTTCATCGCTTTTTCTCCATGGTTTTGCCGGCGGAGAACCCGCCCTCTGATATTTCTGTGTGGCTTTCAGTTCGAGGCCTCAGTCCGTCCGCGCCAGAAGCTCTTCCAGCTTTTCCAGGAATTGCGGCCAACCCACCTTGGCGCCGCCATAGGCCCGCTTCTGGTCGGGCCGGAAACCGGCCTGCTCCATGCGCAAATGGGTTCCCGTTGGCGTCGGGGTGAGCGTGAAAGTCACCACGCTCCTGAGATCGAACGCTGGGTCCTGATGCGCGAGGTTCCAGCTGTAGGACAACCTCTTGTGCGGCTCCACGGCAAGCACCTCGCAGTCCAGCACGCCGCCCCAGTCGGCGCTGATGTTGAAGCGATGGCCGACGGCGGGTTTGAAATCGTTCTTCATCAGCCACTCCTCGATGAGATGCGGTTGCGTCAGCGCGCGCCAGAGTTTTTCGGGCGGATGGGAGATCTCCCGCTCGACGACGACAGTGCGGGTTTGCTGTGCACTGTCGTTCACTGGTCCATCCTTTTGAGCAAATCCTCGAGGTCGTCGAACCGGCTTTCCCAGAACCCCGCCATATGGCGTGTCCAGTCCATCAGCGGCGCCAGCGCGGCAAGCTGGGCGCTGTAATGCGTCTGGCGGCCTTGATGGCGGTCGCGCACCAGCCCGGCCTGCTTCAGCACGCCGAGATGCTTCGACACCGCCGGCTGCGAGACGCCGGACTGGCTGGTCAGCGCCCCGACCGTCTGCTCTCCCTGGCGGCACAGCCGCTCGAAGATCGCCCGCCGTGTCGGGTCGGCGAGCGTCCTGAAGAGCGTGTCATGAGCGTCTGGCATCTCTAATCGATAACCCGTTGGCTATTGGTTAACGTATAACCACACGGATATATGTTCGTCAAGCGAAAGATTGCAGCGTCCTGAATACGGTGGTGCTAGACGGCGACGTGGCTGCGACCGATCTCGCGCGCCACCAGTTCCTGCAATTGCCACAGATTGCGGTCGCGTATGCCGCAGGCGTCGAGATGGCGGATGGTCTCGAACAGATATTGCGCGCCCGAGCCCCAATGGCCGACGGCGTTGGCCAGCGTCGCGGCGACCGCGGGCTTGTCCAGTTTGCCGGCATAGCGCGGGTTGGCGGGATCGACGACGAAGCCGAGCGCCAGGCAAGGCCCGCTTTCGGTGCTGACCCGCAGCCAGCGCGGCACGTTGACGGCGGGCAGGATGGTCATTTCGCGGCGCAGCAGCGCTTCCAGATTGGCGGCAACCGGTTCGGCGATCTCGAACACCATGCCCTGGCACTGGCCGCCACGGTCGAGCGCCATCATCAGGCCGGGCTGCTCGAGCGTGCCGCGAAAGCGCTGCACCGTGAAGCAGAACGACCGGTGCCAGCCCCGCGCCACCGCCCGCTCGCCGCCCCTCACCTCGCCCGCCGGCTTCCACAACAATGAGCCATAGGCGAACAGTTTCAGCGGTCCGGTTGGTGCCGAGGCCAGGATCTCGTCGCGAAACCGCGCATAGTCGTCATCGGTCATCGGGATCATGCCCGGCACCGGCCCGGCATCCTCAACCGCGCGCAAGGTGCGCGCCACCAGCGCCTCGGTCAGCGCCATCGGCGCCTTGCGTGGCGGTGATTTGCGCGGTGCGGCGGAAATCGGCTTGCTCATTGTCGTGCCTCGGCCATGGCGGCCATGTTGCTGAAGGTTCGGGGATTCTCAAGAGCCAGAACCGTTCGAAACCTGGAATCCGCACCTGAGCCATCCCGTGCAGCAGCTTGATCGGATTCGATAAATTCGGGCGGCGTTCGGCGTCCCTTACGCCTATGACACCAGCGGCATCGGGGCTCTACGCCGGCGCGAGCGGCCGGAAGCAAGCACTTCGGAACGACATTGCCTCATAAGCGTTGTCGGCGGGGAGGAAGTCATGAACGATGCGCCGGCAACGCCCGTCGGCAGGCCGCTTTCGCCTGGCGAGCTGGTCACCGTGATGTCCCATTTCCATCGCGCCGAGATCGCCCGCATGGCGGGCTGGCGCGACCGCCTCGACCGCACCAGCAATTGGGCGATCACCGTTGTCGCGGCGATGCTGTCGGTGTCGCTGTCGACGGCCAGTGCCCATCACGGCGTGCTGCTGTTCGCCATGCTGCTGGTGCTGCTCTTGTTGTGGATCGAGGCGCGCCGCTACCGCTTCTTCGATGTCTATCGCGCCCGCGTGCGCCAGTTTGAGCGCCATTATTTCGCGCAGATCTTCTCGCCGCAGCCCGACTTTGCCTCCGACTGGCTGCTGATCCTCGGCGAGAGCCTGCGCACGCCAAAATTCCTGGTCTCGCAGCGCGTGGCGCTGGCGCGCCGCTTGCGCCGCAACTACCTGCACATGATGCTGATCCTGCTGCTCGCCTGGATCCTCAAACTGTCGACCCCGAGCCTGATTGACCAAGGCGTGCCGGTCGGCTTTGTCGGCACGATGCGCGAAGCTGTCGGCGCCGCGGCGCTCGGTCCCATTCCGGGCGTGGTCATCGTCGCCGTGGTTGCCCTCCTCTATGCCGTCCTGCTGGCAGCCGCCTTCCTGACACCGGGCGACGACGGCGAACTCTCCTTCGGCGACGTCCACGTCTGAGTTCGATACCTCGTGATGGATGGCTGCAACGCAAACCCCGGCCGCGCGTTGTGATGGTCAGTCCGCGGCGGCGTCTTGAAGGGACCCATGATCCACCCACTGGCAACAAGGTCGCACGGCACCGCGGCCGCCCTTTCGCTGGCCATCGTCGCCCTCGCCCCGGCAAGCCAGGCGCTGGCCGCGCAGCCGGCCGGCCACGCCTCGGGCATGGGCGGCTCGGCCGAAGGGCTGTTCGTCGCCGAGATCGTGCTTCTGCTTCTGGTCGGCCGTGGCCTTGGCGAAATCTTCCAGCGCTGCCGGCAGCCGGCGATCATGGGCCAGCTGATCGGCGGCATCCTGCTCGGGCCGTCGCTGTTCGGCTGGCTCTGGCCCGGCGCCCAGCATCTGATCTTCTCCACCGATCCGGCGCAGAAAAGCATGATCGATGCCGTCTCGCAGCTCGGCATCCTGCTGCTCCTGCTGCTGACCGGCATGGAGACGGATTTGCGGCTCGTGCGGCGGGTGGGTGCGGCCTGTTTTTCGATCTCGATCACCGGCGTCGTCCTGCCCTTTGCCTGCGGTTTCGCGCTGGCGCAGGTCTTGCCGGATTCGCTTCTGCCCGAGCCGAGCGAACGCATCGTCGCCGGGCTGTTCCTCGGCACGGCGCTGTCGATCTCCTCGGTGAAAATCGTCGCCATGGTGGTGCGCGAGATGAATTTCATGCGCCGCAATCTCGGCCAGATCATCGTCTCCTCGGCGATCATCGAGGACACGATCGGCTGGCTGATCATCGCCGTCACTTTCGGCATCGCCACCAATGGCAGCCTGCAGGTGCTGCCACTGGTCCTGACGGTCGCCGAAGTGGCGCTGTTCATGGTGTTCTCCTTCACCATCGGCCGCCGCCTGGTGTTCACCCTGATCCGCTGGAGCAACGACTCCTTCCGCAGCGAATACGCCGTCATCACCGTTATCCTCATCATCATGGGCGTGATGGCGCTGATCACCAACCTGATCGGCGTCCACACGGTGCTCGGCGCCTTCGTCGCCGGCATACTGGTCGGGGAATCGCCGATCCTGTCGGACCACATCGAAGGCCAGCTGCGCGGCGTCATCACGGCGCTGTTCATGCCGGTGTTCTTCGGCATGGCCGGCCTGTCAGCGGACCTCACCGTGCTTGCCGACCCGACTTTGGCGCTGCTGACGCTGGCGCTGGTGGCGATCGCCAGCATCGGCAAGTTCTCGGGCGCCTTCCTCGGCGGCCGGCTGGCCGGCATGTCCCTGAAGGAGTCTACCGCCGTCGGCAGCGCCATGAACGCGCGCGGCTCGACCGAGGTCATCGTCGCTTCGATCGGCCTCTCGATGAACATCCTCTCCCACAATCTGTTCACCATGATCGTCACCATGGCCGTCATCACCACGCTGGCCATGCCGCCAATGCTGCGCTGGGCGCTCGGCCGGCTGCCGGTCGGCGACACCGAAAAGCAGCGCGTCGACCGCGAATTGCTCGACGAGCGCGGCTTCGTCTCCAAGCTGGAACGGTTGCTGCTGCTCGTCGACGACAGCCCGGTTGGCAAATTCACCGCCTACCTCGCCGGTCTCGTCGGCGGTGGCAGCGGCATGCCGACCACGCTGCTCCACCTCGAGGACGGCAAACTGCCCGGCCCTGCCCGCGACAAAGGTCCCGAGCGGGCCTCCAAGCAGGTCAAGAGGGGGGCGGCCAGAAGCGCCAAGGCTGTCAGGAAGGCCGAGGATACGCCCGTCGACAAGGTCCACCTGACGGCCCGCACCGAGCTTGAAGCCACCACCGAGACGATCGCCGCGGAAGCCCGCAAGGGCTACGGCCTGCTGCTGGTCGGGCTGGACAACGCGCTGGCCGAAGGCACCTTCAGCGGCACGCTGAACGCCATCACCAGCGGCTTCGACGGCCCGCTCTGCCTGGTGCTGAATGGCGCCAAGGCTGATGGCAAGATGCCGATGCTGCGCGCCGGCGCGACCATTCTGGTTCCGGTGAACGGCACCGAGGTGGCGCGGCGCGCGGCCGATTTCGCGCTCGCCTTGGCGCGGCCGCACCGGGCGCGCGTGAAAGTCCTTTATGTCTCGCAGGCCCGCAAGGGCAGCCGGCCGAGCTCGGTTTCGCACCGCCGCGAGGAGGCCGTGCTCAAGGACGTCGCCGATCTCGCCGATCGCTATGGCGTCGCCGTCGACACCGCGATCAGGACGCGCGCCACGCCCGACAGGGCGATCGCCAGGGAAGCAGCCAAGGGCGCCGCCATGGTGGTGATGGGCGTCACGCAGCGGCCAGGCGACGAACTGTTCTTCGGCGACACGGCGAGCGCGGTTCTGGCCGCCGCCGCCTGCCCGGTCGTGCTTCTGGCCAGCGACCGCGTGCGCCGAACCGAAGCCGCCGCCGAGGAGGCGGCAGCCGAGACTGGGGCTTGATTCCTGTCAGCCTTGCCAGAGGACGCAATTCCCCGGGGAAGGCGCTTACGCACTTTTCCTGGAATTGCGCCTACAGGCCGAGGAATTGCCGCCCGATCACGTAGCCCAGCGCCGCCGCGACGAGCGGAAACAGCGCCGGCGCGACCTTGCCGAAGAAGGAGACGCTTGTGTCCTTGGGCGGCACATAGCGTCCATTGCCAAGATTCTTGGTCATTGCGTACCCCACGCCACCGGATAATTAGCAGATGCTTATTGACACATGGCCGCATTAACGGGTTGCAAAGAAATTCGATCGAAAGCCGGCCATTCGACTGGATGACTGGCGAATGCGGCTTGGCCTGGATCTCGGAAGCGGGTATGCCCCGGCCTCGCGCAGCCGCCGGGGGCATCGCGGCTGAGCGCTAGGTCCGGCAGACCGCCATGACGAAGAACTCGCGGTAGCAGAAGTCGGGATCGTCGAGCAGGCGATCCGGCCGCTGCTTCAGCTCCCGCCAATAGGCCTGGTCGGCGTCAGGCAGGGCGTAGCCCGGCGCGACGCTGGCAAAATAGGCCAGCAGGTCGCGAACATAGTCGCGCGTGAAGCGAGGCGCCGGCGCCCAGCGCTCGACCAGCCAGCCCTTGCGGCTGACGACCTCCAGGCCCGCCTGCCGCAGGCGTGCCGGAAGCGTCGAACCGCAATCGGTGCCGAGCACGCCCCGGTCGCGAAACCCCTGCAGCCTGGCGGCCATGAAGCGCGCCAGCAGGGCCCGGTCCATGGGCAGGATCTGCAGGATGGTCGAATCGAAATCCTTGACCGCGAGGATGCCGCCCGGCTTCAGCACGCGCCTGGCCTCGCCGACGGCAAGCTCGAACTCGGCCGGCGTCAGATACTGCATGACATTGCCGGACCAGACGCAATCGAACGATGCGTCGGCGAAGGGCAGAGACAGGATGCTGCCGACATGCGTGGCGAGTTCCGGCGGCTCGGACAGCGTGCCCGCGAGCGCCTCGACCCGGCCGATGTTTTCGGGCGCGAGGTCGAGCGCGGCAATGAAGCCGGAGGAGCCGACGGCCCCGGCGATGAGCGGCAGGAAGCCGCCGCTGCCGCAACCGGCATCGAGCACGCGCCAGCCCGGGCGAATGCCGGCGTCGAGCAAGGCCGCCTCGTATTCGGGCCGCGACGATTCGAAATGAAGATCGAGCCAGCCGGCCTCGCTCGCTTCGTGGCCGGTGGACGTTTGGTTCCTGCCAGACAAATGATGACCCCCCATGGCGCGGCAGCGATAGAAGCGCACGGAGCGCCATCGCGCAATGCCCTGCGCGGCGTGGAACCGACGCCGGTCTACGCCGGCAGGGACGGCTCGGTATTGGGTTCCAGCGCCTCTTCCGCCTCATGGTCGTCCGGAAGCACGTCGCCATGCACCGCCAGCGGCCGGCCGATCCAGATGGGATCGACCAGATGGTCGCGCCTGGGATTGCTCGTGTTCGGGTGGACGAGGATGCTCAGGCCGCCATGGTTCAGCATCAGCCACGGAACCAGCGCGCCGAAGATCCCGGTCGCGAAGGAGATCTGGTACATGGCCTTGTCATGCGGCCCGACCTGTCTGTCGTGCCAATTGCCCAGGCGCACGCGGAACCGTTCCGCGATGCGCAGCCGCAGCCATTCGGCATGCTGCCGCTCGGCGTGGCCGTCGAAATAGACATGCGCGTGATAGCTGGCGATCTCGGCAAGTGGCCGTGGACTGTCTTGGCTCATCTCGATGCCCTCCTCCTCCCGCCATTCAGCCCGAGAGCGCGGTCTTAAGCAAGGTCACCGACTGCCGCTCGGCCCCCGGGACGACCGGCACCGGCTGGACGCGGTTCCCGGCTCCCGCGCATGCCGTCACGCCGCCGGCGCCGCGAGGCTTTCGGCCCCGCCCACATCGTGTAGTCTGACCGTCCCGTTGGAAAGTGACAAGATGAACGCCGCCGAAACCTTGCCCTATCTGTCATCCCGGCTGCTCGACCGCCTGTCGATCTCGACAGTCGACATGGTCGACGAGATCGAACGCCAGATCGTCGGCCAGCGGCGCGGCGAGGTCTGGTGCGCGCCGAAGGCGGTCGTGCTGCCGGGCGACGACCGCTACATCATGGCGACGCTGGGCGTCGCCTCCACGCCGCCCGTGCTGGCGACGAAATCGCTGGTCGTCAATCCGCGCAATGCCGAGCGCGGACTGCCGACGCTCAATTCGCTGATCACGCTGCTCGATGCCGAGACCGGCCTGCCGCTTGCCCTTGTCGACGGCAATTGGGTGACCGAGAAACGCACGGCTGCCTTGAGCGCCGTCGCCGCCAGGCGCATGGCGCGCGGCGATGCGTCATCCCTGGCCTTCATCGGCTGCGGGGTGCAAGCGCGCGGCCACCTCGAAGCCTTCGCCGACCTCTTCCCCTTGCGCGAAATCCGCGCCTTCGGCCGCGGCACCGCCAACCGCGACGCGCTGTGCCAAATGGCGCAATCGCGGGGTCTGGAAGCAATCCCCTGCGACACCGCAAAGGCCGCGGTCGAAGGCGCCGACATGGTGGTGACGACGGTGACTCTGGTGCCCAAACCCGAACCCTTCCTCGACGCCAACTGGCTGAAGCCGGGAAGCTTCGCCGTGATGACCGACCAGGCCCTGCCCTGGCTGCGAGAGACCATGCCCCGCTTCGACCGCATCATCGTCGACGATCTGGAGCAGGAGAGAACCATGGCCAAGCCGATGGTCGACCTGGCGATGGTTGCCGGGGATTTGACCGGGCTGGTCTGCGGGGACTTTGCGGGGCGGGAGAGCGCAGGCGAGACGACGGCGTTTGTTTTTCGAGGGCTGGCCGTGGGGGATCTGGCGGTGGCTGGGTTGGTGTATCGAAGGGCGCGGGCGGCGGGGTGCTTGGAGCGTAGGGCGGTGCGGGAGAGCGTCCCGCGTGTGGCTAGATAGGGGCCGCTAGCCCTCGGTCCGCCATCCGAGCGAGCTCAGCGCATTGGCAACCGACCCATGTCTGTCATTTGCAGTTGAAATCCGAAATCCGGAAAGCTGCCATTGTTCGGCTTTCGCATCGAAAATCCCAGATAGTGCCTCACTTCATCACCGCAGCGGCGAGGTCTGGAAGAGTAGGTATCAGACGTTTTGCCCCTTAAGGGCTTAGAGTCCTCCCATGCCCATCACGAACCGACCGAATTTTGTCTTCAAAAGGACAAGCAATTCGTCTGTTGAGGTAAGGGCCTCAAGTTCATTACGCGTTACGACAAGGACAATAAGACCACCAAGAAGGAATTCTTCTCTCAGATGCGCGTGGGCGGCGGTTTTGGCGGCAGGATCGCCCGTAATCCCGTTGGCCGCGACAAGCAGGCCAAACTTCATTCCGAAAACCCTGAGCTTTGAAGTAAAGGCACGGCACGTCGCCGTGTTCACTGAGGCTTCCCAATTCTTGCACTCGATGACGAGATAGGGCGGGAGAAACGGCAGTCCATCCGGATGACCGTTGTTGGAAAGTAGCAGGTCAATCTCGCAAGATCCTGCAGCATCTTCGGCGTTCTTGTAGATGAGTGTTACGCCACTGAAGAGGCAAAGCGTCGCGCGCACCACTTCCTCAAGTGCGTCGCCCTTCTGGTCCGTGTTCCCCTGATCCCCTGCGGCGAGCTGCGCGACGATCTGTTGTTGTGGGATAGCGACCATCACATAAGTCCGTGCGCAGCGCGGTTACGAAGATCGCGCACATACCACCCCAGACGGCCATCGGTTGTGAGCGCAACGAAATGGTCGACTGAAAGCCAAAATACATTTGGCGACTTGAATCTAAATGAGGGCGGCGGTTCCCGCTCAGTGAGCAAGAAACCGGACTTTATTCCGCTCGCACTCATGAACTGAAGTAGCTGATCTTCGACTTTGCGTGCCAGAGACGGCGAGGTCTCGCGCTTTACCTCAATCACGGCTGGGTCAAGAAGCTGAGGTTCCTGAGCGGCCAGCCAAATCAGCAAATCCGGCCGCAGCTTGGCGGCCTGATTGGCAGGCTCCACTATGGCACTTCCCCCTGCCAACAGGACGACATCGAAGACTCGCTTTTCGAGAGTGCTGTGAGGCTCAGACAAGCTGGCCGGAAACTCGGATTTCGGCAGCACACTGCTTTGGTTTGGTGGATTTAAGTGACCCCGCTCAAAAATGTCCTCGTGTGGCGTCGCCAGGAAAGCGTCAAGCTGAAAACCGAGCGTACCTCTTTCCCTAAGTCCAACTTCCGCGACAAGAAACAACGACTGAACTGCGGAGTTGACCCGCTTGTTAGTCGCAAGCGCGAGAACCGGCTTTCGCAGGCCCTCCGCAATGCCGACCTCGTACATCACTCGATAGTCACTCCGGCTTCCGTCGAAGATGGCGATCAAGAAATCGCAGCGCTCGATTCCGGTCGCAGGACGCAAATCTCCGGGCGCGTCCGTTGCCGCCCAATTCCAGGCAATAGCTCGCTCGCCAAGCAGCAACGTAAGGGCACCAAGGTCAATTCCGAACGGCGCCGAAATGTAGCAGCGGTGATATTGTCGCGTAGGTTCCGTGAACATTCGTGTACTCTCCGATGCCTCTATTCAGGCTCTTACGCGTCCCGGGTCAAATGCTGCCCCGTCGCGCGCGACTCGCGCTCAGTGCCAGAGCTACATCTTTGGGGCCAGAAGCAGACTGGCAGTTGGCAGGGTCGGAATATGAGAGAGTGGGTGGCCATCATTCGATCCGAAGTGGGCCTCCGGCCAAACCCTATATACGCATGTACTATTGCCAGGGTTCGATTGGTTGACGCCGCGAATATTCGGTCCAAGTCGAAAGATCAAGGATAAGTCGGTATTTGTCCCGTAAGCGATCAAACATCAAGCGGTCTCGCGGTTCAGGCCCACCCGCAGCCGCCGGTTTGGAATGAAGATATTTGCCAAGTACGCCGAGCAGGAAATCGGGCACGCTGATACCAAAATTCGGTTTTGAGACAAATTTTACAACACACAATTTCGGGTGACGGTTGTTCGCACGCTTGAGCTGATCATGTGCACATTGAACCAAACTTCTCACGGCCTCCTGCGAAACTTTACTGTTTTCCTCGAAGTAAAGGCAAACGAACTGGCTTTCGGCCGCGATCAAGCGGCGTGAGATCATCGCCCCCAGCAACCGCAAATAGGTGTCCTCGTAGTTGCGCGGATCGGCGCAAGGATGGAACGCGACGTAGCCTTCGAACGGCATCGAAGCCAGGCGTTTCACATAACTATGGCGAAGGTCTTCCGTGGCATCGGCAAAGTGCAGTCCCCTCTTCCGAAGAGCGTCTATATTCCCGGCGGCCCAAAAATCTTGCATTTCGGCCTCAAGCACCTCGCGCGTCTCTTGGACGATCCGCTCCTCGTGTTGGCTAACGGACATAGCTAGCGCTAGCACCGTTGTTCCAGCCCGTTTGAATTCTGCTTCGTCAACAAAGATATAAAATGGCTCGCGATTTTGTTTCTTCGGCTTGAAGCTCGGCTTCTTACCGTTCACACGCAAGATCTCATTCCATTGCATCTTTAGCGGTGCCGCGATACACGGTTCGTGGTGAGCCACGAACTTCACCATGCCGTCAATACTGTTGAGGGCTTGTTGGATCACATCAGAATCGTTTGTTCCGATCCGTCGGAAGTGATCATCAATTCCGAATTTTTCCATGTAGTAAAGCTGCTGCCGAAGCGCCTGCTTTCGATCGCGCGGGACATGGGGCTGGGCAGGATCGCTGACGCTGAGACCCGTTACATAATGAGACTGCCCGCGCTTTGACCAACGAGTTTTCCCTTCTGCTATCTGGAACCCATGCTGGCGTAGACAATCTTCGATGCGTTCAAGGGTCGGTAGCTCACCGTTCCCCGAAAATGTGATGTCGTCAGCGTATCGGGAGTACCGTGCGTTCGATTGATCCGCAAGAATACCAAGGTCAAGATCAATCGGCAGAGCAATTGCGTTCGACAGAACCGGACTGGTCGGAAGGCCAAGCGCCAATGCTCCCTCAATCGTCACGAACCGGCTGAGCAAATCGGAAACGGTCGCATTCACTCCCATTGCAAGGAAAAGCTTTTTGATGTGCCCTTTGGAAATGTTTGGAAAGAAGTCGGCGAGGTCGAGAGACAAAATCCGGGCGCTTCCTGCATGGACCTGCGCGTTCTCCCGAATGTTTCGACCAGGTCGATAGCCGAAAGCGCTCTCATGTGGGTAGCCCACAAGGTGATGACGAAAAAAAGCGTCGAGCTTTCTCGCAAGACCCTTGTAGCTGCTCTTGAGGAGGATGGGTTCCCAAACTGTCCGAAATCCACGGTTTCTATTCTTTTTTGGAACGCGATGGCGCAAGAACACTGGGATGGTAATCGTCTTGATCGCCTCAGGGCTGTTCTTGGCCGTTGGCGAATCGATTGGAGGTTGAAACGTTAAGACGAGATCTAGCATTGTCTCGTCTATGCCAAGCACCGCCGTTAGTGCCTCACGTGTCGTAATGCGGCTGAAATCATAAAGAGATGTCATTGGAGAGAACCGTGAAGCGGGGCGGCATAACACAGGAAAAGCAAGTGGTTCTGTAGACAGCAGACGCGACTCGCGCCTCAAACCATGAAGTCACACCGCCCCGTTGCAGTAATATCACGTTCCTCGCTTAGAGCAATTGTATACGCGAAGACGTGCTCGACATCGTGGGTTAGGTAGCCCGCCTCCGATCTCGTTGCAGGACGGTGCCGCAGCCCGCCTGCCGCCGTCAGTGGCACGTCGTTGTTGCTCACCCAGCGTCGGAGTCGAGGAGCCGTTCGTCGACGATTCAATTGTCCGCTTTCCACGTGGAGGCCAACCTCAGGAATTCGTGCAGCCACGACTTCCGTCATGGTGGCGGCAAGGTCTGCTTTCAGGAAGAGCCAAAGTTGCCTACGACGGCTGAAATAGGGCGCAAAGCTGACACTTACACCTCACATCCCCCTCACCCCCCAGCCAACCTCGGCAGCAAAAATATCTCCGCCCCCGGCGGCAGCTCCTTGCTCCACGTATCCCGATAGATCGTCCCGTCGATCGCGACCGCGATCCCACGGTCGATCCATGGCTCCAGGCCGGGATACTGTTCAGCCAGTTTTCTGAACAGCTCCCTGATGTCCTTGGCCTCGACCTCGACCTTGCTCTTGCCTCCGGCGGTCGTGGCCAGCGCGCCCCAGAGCGTGACTTCGACCATCAGACCCTCATCATGGCTTAGCCTTCCCGTTCCGCCTCGATCGCCGCGAGAATCCGCGGCGGCGACATCGGGATGTGGGTCATGCGCACGCCGGCCGCGTTCGACACCGCGTTGGCGATTGCCGCCAGCGGCGGCACGATCGAGGTTTCGCCGACGCCGCGCACGCCATAGGGGTGGTTGGGGTTGGGGATTTCCAGGATCTGCGTGTCGATCATCGGCAGGTCGGAGCAGACCGGGATGCGGTAGTCGAGGAAGCCGGCGTTCTGCAGCCTTCCGTCCTTGCCGTAAATATACTCCTCGTTGAGCGCCCAGCCGATGCCTTGCGCGGCACCGCCCTGGTACTGGCCCTCGACATAGGTCGGGTGCACCGCCTTGCCGGCATCCTGCACCACCGTGTAGCGGATCACCCTGGTCGAACCCGTCTCGGGGTCGACCTCGACATCGCATATATGGGTGGCGAAGGAGACGCCGGCGCCGTCGGCGACGAGTTCGCTATGGCCGGCGATCGGCCCGCCCGTGGTGCCCGATTTGGCCGCGATCTCCTTCAGCGACAGCTTGCCGAGATTGCCGTGCTTCTCGCCCTTGGCGACCGCGTGGCCCTGTTCCCAGATCACGTCATCGACGGAGATGTCCCACATTTGCGCGGCGCGCTCGCGCAGGATTTTTATCGCGTTGCGTGCGGCCGAGATGGTCGCCATCGAGGACGAGAAGGTGCCGCGGCTGCCGTCGGTCATGTCGTTGTAACCGAGGGACGAGGTGTCGGCGACCACCGCCTTGAGCTGGGAATAGTCGATGCCGAGCTCCTCCGCCGCGACCAGCGACAGCGAGGCGCGGGAACCGCCGACATCGACGGTGCCGACGGCCAGCGACACCGAGCCGTCCATGCCGATGTTCAAGTCCACGCAGGTCTGGCCGCCGAAATTGAACCAGAAGCCGCAGGCCATGCCCCTGCCCTGGTTCTCCTTCAGCGGCGCCTTCATGTGCGCATGGCTCTTCACCGCTTCCAGCGTCGGGCCGATGCCGATCGGGCCGTAGACGGGGCCGTAGGAGGAGCGCGTGCCTTCCTGCGCGGCGTTCCTGATGCGGAACTCGACCGGATCCATGCCGAGCTCCTTGGCGAGCTCGTCGACGGCGCTTTCCACCGCGAAGGCCGCCATCGGCGCCGACGGCGCGCGGTAGGCGGCGGTCTTCGGCCGGTTGACCAGCACTTCGTAGCCCACCGTCTTGACGTTATCGAGACGATAGCAGGCGAACGCCGTCATGGCGCCGATCTCGGCCCAGGAGCCGGCATAGGGGCCGGCGCTGTAGCGCAGCGTCGCTTCGGCGGCGGTAATGGTGCCGTCCTTGCGGGCGCCGATCTTGACGTCGATCGAGGTGGCGCTGGTCGGGCCCGAGGCGCGGAACACCTCGTCGCGGGTCATCACCAGCTTCACCGGGCGGCCGGCCTTGCGCGACAGAGCGAGCGCCACCGGCTCGGCCCAGACATGGGTCTTGCCGCCGAAGCCGCCGCCGATCTCGGACGAGGTGACGCGCAGCTTCGAGGCTTCCATGCCAAGCAGCTGGGCGCAGTGCTGGCGATAGACGAAATGGCCCTGCGTGCAGACCCAGAGATCAGCGGTGCCGTCGGAGCTGACATTGGCCACGCAGGCATGCGGCTCGATATAGCCTTGGTGCGTCTGCTCGGTCTTGAACGAGCGCTCGACGATGAAGTCGGCCTGCCCGAAACCCTGATGGACGTCGCCATGGCCGAACTGCGAGCGCTTGGTGACGTTGGAAGCCTTGACCGGTTTTTCCTCCAGCCCTTCGGTGAAGATCGTGTCGTTGATCAGCGGCGCGTGGTGCGCCATCGCCTCGTCGACATCGGTGACATGCGGCAGCACCTCGTAGTCGACCTCGATCAGCTTCAGCGCCTGCCTGGCGGTGCGGGCGTCGATCGCGGCGACGGCGGCCACCGCATGGCCGTCATAGAGCGCCTTGGTGCGCGCCATGCAATTGTCGAGGATGTCGTACATGGCGGCATCGCCGTCGGTGAGGTCGGGCAGGTCGGCGGCGGTGATCACCGCCTTGACGCCCGCAAGCGCTTCCGCCTTGGAAGTGTCGATCTTGCGGATCTTGGCATGCGCGTGCGGGCTGCGCAGCACGCGGCCGACCAGCTGGCCGGCCATGTTGAAGTCGGCGCCATAGCGGGCGCGGCCGGTCACCTTGTCGACACCGTCGGGACGGATCGGGCGCGTGCCGACGGATGCGAATTTACGCCCCGAAAAACGCGGATCGAAATTCATCTCAGGCTCCCTTCATAACGATGGCCGCGTCCTGGACGGCGCGCACGATCTTGTCATAGCCGGTGCAGCGGCAGAGATTGCCGGCCAGGCCGAAGCGGATTTCCTCCTCGGTCGGGTCGGGGTTCTTGGCCAGGAGATCCTTGGCCGCGATCAGGAAACCTGGCGTGCAGATGCCGCATTGCAGCGCCGCATGCTCCAGGAATTTCTGCTGCAGCGGGTGCAGCCGGTCGCCATGCGCCATGCCCTCGACGGTCTCGATGCGGCGGCCTTCCGCTTCCGCGCCCAGCACCAGGCACGAACACACCAGCCGGTCGTCGACGATGACGCTGCAGGCGCCGCAGTCGCCCGTGCCGCAGCCTTCCTTGGCGCCGGTCAGTCCGAGCCGGTCACGCAGCACGTCGAGCAGCGTCTCGTCGGGCTGGCAGAGATATTCGACATTGTCGCCATTGATCGTCGTTGAAACCGCTACGCCAGCCATCATTTGCCTCCTGCACGTGCATAGGCGGTCATTGCGGCCCGCCTGGCCAGCACGCCCGCAACCTTGCGCCTGAATTCGATTGTGCCTCTTTTGTCGTCGATCGGCCGGCACGCCCCGGCGCAGACCTTGGCCAGCCGCTCCAGCGCCGCTTCGTCGAGCTTGCGGCCGATCAAGGCCTCGGCCGCTTCTTCCACCAAAAGCACGGTCGGCGCGGCGGCGCCGATCGCCACACGGGCAGCCGTCACGACGCCAGCACCGTCGAGCGTCAGGTTCACGCCGGCGCTGACCACGGCGATGTCCATCTCCGTGCGCGGAATGAACCTGAGATAGGCATCGGCCGAACGCGGCGCGGGCTTGCCGAGCAGGATCGCCTCGATGATCTCGCCCTTGGCGAGCGAGGTCCGGCCCGGCGCGGTCGGCACCGTCTCGACCGCAATGGTGCGCTTGCCCGACGGGCCGACGACCACGGCCCTGGCGCCCGCAGCCACCAGCGCCGGAACGCTGTCGGCCGCCGGCGAGGCGTTGCACAGATTGCCGACAATGGTGCAGCGTCCCTGCACCTGCTTCGAGCCGATCAGCTTGGCCGCCTCGACCACGCCAGGCCAAGCCTTCTTCAGCGCGGCGTTCTCGCCCAGCACGGCGCAAGGCACGGCGGCGCCGATGCTGAAACCGTCGGCGGTTTCCCTGATGTCGCGCAAGCCGGCGATCGACTTGATGTCGATGATCAGTTCGGGTTCGACAAAGCCGCCCTTCATCCTCACCAGGAGGTCACTGCCACCGGCAAGGATGGCGGCCGGGCCGGCCGATCCGGCCAATTGGCCGACGGCGTCTTCGATTGAAAGCGGACGTATGTAGCGCATCGTCTCCCCTTGGTATCGCGATTTTCAGCGACCGTTATAAACAATCGTCTCATAATGACCATCCGTTTCCCGAGCCGAGGCGATTGGGCCAGGTGCGGCAAAATGCGGTCCACTCGACCTGGAACATGGCCGCGAAGCGTCAGCCAGTGGGGCCAATTGGGGCTTGACCGCCCCGCCTCGTGCGTCAATCCTTCCCGGCCAAGGGAGGAATTTCCATGCGACGTCTGTTGGCTGTGCTTTGCGCCGTGATGCTGGCCGCGCCGGCTGGCGCCGCGACGCTCTATTACGGCGCCCGGGTTGGAATGGAGCTTACCATCGTCAAAAAGTCGGGCATCGGCTCCACGCACGCCAGCATCCTGGCCAGGCACGACAGGCGCAAGGCCCGCCTCTACTGCCGCGAATACGGCCATGATTTCACCGAGGAGTGCATTGATGCGGAAATGAAGGCGCCCCTGCATTTCGAAATCACCGCCAACTGCAAGACCGGCGAATTCACCACTTTCTATGGCGCCGCCATGCTGTTCCAGGGCCGCAACAAGGGCACGGATGTGACGACGGATTACCGGATCACCGCCGTCGACGAAAAGGTGGTGCTGGATGGCTCCGGCGCCTCGGGCTACGATTATACGCTGGACCAGTTCAAGGCGCTCTGCCCCAACCGCGTGAAGTAGACCGATCGCGAGGCCTGGCCCGCCAAAGCCCGGAACTTGGACCGTGGTAGGCAAGGCCGTTTATCGCTAGCACAGGACCGCAGTGGAGGCGAAAGACCATGACCCTGACCAATCGCGACATTGTCGAACTGACCGAATGGCGGCGCAAGCTGCACCGGCAGCCGGAAATCTCGAACGAAGAGGAGAAGACGGCGAAAGAGGTCGTCTCCTTCCTCGCCGACACCGGGCCGGACAAGGTGCTGACCGGCCTCGGCGGCCACGGCGTCGCGGCCATCTACGACAGCGGCAAAAACGGACCAACCGTCCTGTTTCGGTCCGAACTCGACGCGCTGCCGATCGAGGAACTTTCCGGCGTGCCGCATGCATCGCAAATTCCGGGCAAGTCGCATATGTGCGGCCATGACGGGCACACCGCCATCCTGGCCGCCCTTGGCCGCCAGTTCGGCCGCGAACGGCCCGCCAGCGGCCGCGTCGTGCTGATGTTCCAGCCGGCCGAGGAAACCGGCAATGGTGCGGCCGGCGTCGTCGCCGATCCGCGCTTTGGCGAGATCGCGCCGGATTTCGCCTTCTCGCTGCACAATCTGCCCGGCGTGCCGTTCGGCGAGGTCAGGCTCAAGCCCGGCGTGGTCAATTGCGCCTCGCGCGGCATGCGCATCGTGCTGGAGGGCAAGACCGCGCATTCCTCCATGCCCGAGACCGGAACCTCGCCCATGCCGGCGATCTCGGAGCTGATGCCGGCCCTGCCCGCGCTCGGCCGCGCGACTTTCGCCGACGATGATTTCTCCATGGTCACCGTCACCCATGCGCGGATGGGGGAAGCCGTGTTCGGCATCGCGCCCGCCCACGCCGAGGTCTGGGCAACGCTGCGCACACGCCGCGACGAGCGCATGGCGGACCTCTGCGCCGCCGCCGAAACCCTGGTCAAGGAGATTGCCGGACGCCACGGCCTCTCCGCCAGTTGGGACTATCATGAGATCTTCGTCGCCAGCGTCAACGCGCCGGATGCTGTCGAGCACCTGCGGCGCGCCCTCGATGAAGAGAGCGTCGCGCATGGCGAGGAAGCCTTGCCGATGCGCGCCTCGGAGGATTTCGGCCTGTTCGGCCACAGCGCCAAGTCGGCGATGTTCTTCCTCGGTGCGGGCGAGCGGCACCCTGCCCTGCACAATCCCGACTACGACTTTCCCGACGATTTGATCCCGATCGGCTCGAAGATCTTCATGAGGACCGCGCGCAACCTTCTCGGCTGATCTCGGCGGCATCCGGCCAGCACTGTGGCAAAGCTCCGTCCCCGATCGACTGGCCACCTGGATGCCTCGAACTGGATATTTCCAACGGGCCGGATTGTGTGGCATCTGTGAGGGCAATGCGAGGAGTTCGAAAATGTACACGCCGCCCGCCTTCCGCGACGACGACAAGGATAGCCTGATCGCGACGATCCGCGCCGCGCGGCTGGCCAATCTCGTCACCGCCACGGCGGACGGGCCGCTCGCCACCCCCCTGCCGCTTTTTCTCGATGAAACCGAGGGCGAGCACGGCGTCATCCATGGCCATCTGGCCAAGGCCAACCCGCAGTGGCGCGTTCCCGCGATCGGCGACGGGCTCGCCATCTTCATGGGCCCGGACGCCTATGTGACGCCGGCCTGGTACGCCACCAAGCAGGAAACCGGCAAGGTCGTGCCGACCTGGAACTACGCCGCGGTTCATGCCTACGGGCCGGTCGAGTTCTTCGAGGATGCGGACAGGCTGCTGGAAGTCGTCACCCGGCTGACCAACCTGCATGAGGGCGCGCGCGCCGCGCCCTGGGCCGTGTCGGACGCGCCGCCCGACTTCATCCAGTCGCAGCTTCGCGGCATTGTCGGCCTGCGCATGCCGGTCGTCAGGCTCGAAGGCAAGCGCAAGATGAGCCAGAACCGCAACGCCGCCGACCGCGCCGGCGTGGCCTCCGGGCTGGCCGCGAGCGAGCGTCCATCCGACCGCGAGGTCTCCGCCCTCATCTCGTGAAGGCACGGCGCCTCACCTTGCCAGCACCAGGTCCGCGTCGTCGAGAACGTACCGGACATAACGGTAGTCGCGAATGAAGCTGATCCGGCCGTCGCGCCATTCCAGCCACATGAAATGACTGGGTTTCGCGTCGGCCCGGTCTTCGAACACCGCGATCACCTCGCGGCCCTCGACCCATGCCGGCCTGAGCCACAAGCCGTCGCTCCTGGCGTAGATGGTGAAGAACATGCCGACGTCGGCGGCCCCCGCGCGCGGTTTGTGCGTGGACTGATGGAGCCTCACATCGTCGGCCAGCAGCGCGCGCAAGCCGTCCCAGTCGCGTCGGTTGAACAGATTGACGTAGCGCAGGATGGCCGCCGATGCGATGCGCGCATCGGGGAGCGGATTGGCCTCGGCGTTGATCCGCCGAAGCCGGGCGCGGCCGCGCGCCAGATGCGCCTTCACCGCATCGACCGTGATGCCGAGCAGGGCCGCGATGTCGGCCAGCGGCTCGTCGAGCACATCCCTGAGGATGACCACGCTGCGTTGCGTCACCGGAAGCTCGGCGAAGCGCGACACGGCGGTTTGCACGGCTTGCCTGCGCATCAGCACCTCCACCGGGTCGGCTTCGTCGGCTATCTCGAGCGCCGCCTCGATCGGCTCCGCGGCGCGGATCGCGCGACTGCGCAACAGGTCAAGCGCGCGGTTGTGGGCGATCCGGAACAGCCAAGGCCTGAGCCGAGGCACCTCACACAACTCCTCCAGGGCAACGACGGCGCGCGCGAACGTGTCCTGCACGACATCCTCGCCGTCGATGACCGAGCCCATCAGGCGCGAACAATAGCGGTGCAGCTCCGGCCGCAAGGCAGTGGCAAGGGCAAGCAGCCCTTCCTGCCGGTTGCGCTCCCCCGCTGGCTTTCCGTCGTTCAAGGACCCGCGCCCTCCATGATCGTCACTCCCGCGTCGCCGCTGAGGCCAAAGACGACGCCCTCGCCATATTGCGGGTCTTCCAGCAGCGAGACCACCCTGTCGCCGAACGCCCGGGGCGGCATCGGCGCGCCGAAGCGGGTGACGAATTGTTCCGGCGTGATGCCCATTGAGCCGGCATAGGCGCTCGCCGCCGCATCGCCGATGCCGGTGTCGAGGATCATCTGCCGCGGCACGATCGCCTGGAAGCGGATGCCGAGGCCTTTCTCCTGCGCCACGCCATTGGCATATTTGGCCATGAACCAGAGCATCCGCTTGGCGCCGCCATAACCGCCCGACATCTGCGACCCGGTGACGGCCGCACCGCTCGACCCGACCAGCACCCGGCTGCCCGGCCCGAGCGGCAGGTTCAGCGCCGCCTGCAGCCAGTAGAGCCCGGCCTTGACATCGGTTTCCCATGCGATGGAGAAGTCCTCCCACTTCAACTGGTCCAGCCGCCCCATGCGGGGCGTGGCACCGGCGTTGAGCACCAGTATGTCAGGGCGGACCTCGCCAAGAATGCGATAGGCGGCGTCCTCGTCCGTGACATCTGCGGCGATGGTGGCGACCCCAAGCCGCGCACCGACCGCCTGCAGCGCCTCGGCGCCCCGGGCGACCACGGTCACGCCGGCGCCTTGCTCGACCAGCGCTTCGACCAATCCGAGGCCAAGCCCACGGCTGCCGCCGGTGACCACGATTTTCTTATCCCTGAGGCTCATTTGACCCTGCTCCAGTGTTTCACTGTAGCTGAGACGTTTGAGGATCTGGAAAAGAGTCAGCGGTGGGGGAGATTTGTCGTCAGCCAGAAATCAGGTCGACGGTCCGCGCCGCTGCTCGCTATCAATCTTGACGAAAATTGGTGCGCCGGTTTGGACATTGGGGCGCAACATGTGCTCCATGGGCAGGTGACGAAGCGGTGGGAAAGAAGTGAAGCGCGTTTTTCGATTGTTTGCGGCGGCCGTCATGGCGTCCGCGCTGAGCGGCTGCACCAGCGTTTCCTACTACGCGCAATCGCTGGAGGGCCATGTCCGGATCATGGCCGCGCGCCAAGACGTTGGAAAACTGATCCAGGCCCCTTCGACGCCGGAGGCATTACGCGCCAAGCTGACGTCGGCGAGCGCCATAAGGCGGTTCGCGACGGATGAGCTGGCACTGCCCGACAACAGCAGCTATCGCAGCTATGTCGACATCCACCGGGATGCCGTGACCTGGGCCGTTTTTGCCGCCCCGCAATTCTCGCTCACGCCCAAGACATGGTGCTTTCCGGTTTTCGGCTGCGTTCCCTACCGGGGATACTTCGATCGGAAATCCGCGACCGAAAGCGCCGTGGCACTTCATCGACAGGGGCTGGACGTCTATGTCACCGGCATCACCGCCTATTCCACGCTGGGCTGGTCCAGCGACCCGCTGCTCTCGACCATGCTGCGTCAGGACGACACCTATCTGGCGAGCCTTGTCTTTCATGAACTGGCGCATCAGCGCCTCTATGTGAACGGCGATTCCGCATTCAATGAGGCTTTCGCGGTCGCCGTCGAAACCACCGGCACGAGAAAATGGCTCCGCGCCGCCGGCGATCGCGCCGGATTGCGCCGCTACGAGGCCGATCGCAAGCGCAGCGCCGATTTTCTCGCACTGGTGTCGAAAACCCGCGACGAGTTGCGGCAGGTCTATGAAAGCTCCCGGCCCCCCGACGGGATGGCGGCGGCCAAGGCAGCCACGCTCGACAGGTTGCGGACGCGCTACCGGCAAATGCGCGACGGAAGCTGGGCCGGATACCGGGGATACGACGCCTGGTTCAATGCGCCGATCAACAACGCAAAGCTCGCCGCGACGTCTGTCTATGGCGAACAGGTTCCTGCGTTTATTCGCCTGTTCGAGCTGTGCTCCAGCGACTATCCGAGATTCTACGCTTCCGTTCGACGGATCGCTGACCTGCGCGAACCGGCCCGTGCCGAAGCGCTCAAGGCGGCGACCAGCTGCGATTGACCTGAGCAAACACGGCGGCCTTTGGCGTGCTCCGATAGCTCTAAGCCTGGTTCGCCAGGACCAACGGTCCTATGTGCGCGGCGAGCACGAAACGCTCGCATTGCTCGCCGTCGGACTCATCGATGAAGCTGTCGACATGTTTGAAGCCGAGCTTCGCCAGTATCCGCAGCGACGCGACATTGCGCGCCGCCGCCTCGGCCGTCACCTGTGCGAGCGCCAGGGTCTCGAAGGCGTAGCGAATGACCTCGCGGGCCGCCTCGGAGCCCAGCCCCTGCCCCCAATGCGCACGCCCCACCACAAATCCCAATGCGGCCGACCTGGCGTCGTCCGCGCCAAAGGACAGGGTTATCGTCCCGATCGCGTCCGCCACGCCTGGCTGGTCTATCGACCATTTGATCGCCCGGCCGTCGGCGAACCGCTGACGCGCAAGGGCGAGCCATCGCTCGCCCGCGCCGATGTCGTCGGCAACGAGATCGCCGGCAAGGGAGGCGGATCCGACATCGCTCGCGCGCGCGAACCAAGCCGGGATATCCCGCTCGCCCGGCGCCCGAAGCACGAGCCTTGGTGCGGTGAGCCTGGGAACTGCTTTCATGGAGAGCATTTTCGCCCCGGGGTAGCGCCAATGCAACGGCGCGGAAGGCCGCGGCGGCTGACCGCCAGGCCGGAACCCCAAGGTGCGCCCAACCGCGTTCAGCCTCAGCGCCGTGCGCTTCAATCACATCCAGCACTTCTTCAATCACTCCGGGACGATCCGGCTCCGCCGGTCAACGAGTGGCGTGAGATTTGGTGATGTAGCCAGCCCACCCTAGGGCGGGCTGGGGCATTTCTGTGCCGAATTATGAGAGCGCCGCGGGGTGGAGCGAAGTGGCGGACGGCGACGAAGCTCCGGCCTCGACGAGTGCGGCCGCTTGTAGTTGGTCTCCATTGCCATAGCCGCGCATCCACGAGAACCGCACAGATCACGAGCCGATCATGGATTCGTCGCCGAGTCTTGGGCAGTGGCCGAGAAACACCTACCGGAGGGACCGAGAAGGTGTTCGCAGCGCGTTTGCGGGCTAGAGGCTCTTTGCCCGTCTGCTTCTCTCTCAGCTTCTCTCTCAGCTTCTCTCTGAAGCCTTTTACGCACAACATTGACACCACTGTCGCTAGCTTCTAGAGAGAGGGCTAACCTAACCAGAGAGGAATACCCAAATGACCAACGTGTTTTCAACTCCAGACAAGGTGATCAACCGCGACAAGCTGTTCAAGGCGGCCCTGATGACGCTGGAGAAAGAGGGCTGGGAAGTCAGCCGCATCAAGGGAACAGGCAAGTCCAGCGTCCGGCGCATCACCAAGGACGGAGAGAGCAAGGTCGCTTCGATCCGGACGACGCAGAATACGTGGGTCGCCTTCCCGCGGAACAAGTCCGACACGGCATGGGGCACGCTCGAAGGCACCGACGTGGTCGTCGCCGTCTCGGTCGATGAGAAGGATTCACCGCGCTTCGCGCAAGTCCACTTCGTCGAAGGTGACGAAATGAGGGGGCGTTTCGACCGCGCCTACGCTGCCCGGAAGGCGGCCGGTTACAAGATGCCTGTCGGCCGCGGCATCTGGCTGTCGATGTACGATCTCGAGGCCAAGAGCCCGGTGACGCTCGTCGGAGCCGGGATCGGGCTGGACAACCCTGCCGTGGGGCGCATCCCCCTCTCCAGCATCGAGGCCGGCCAGTGGGACGCCGAAGAAACCGACGCCGACGAGGCTGAAGGGTCCGGGAACGCGGACGAGGTTCCGCTGACGATCGCCGAGGCGAAGCGGCGCCTGGCCATGACGTTCGGGGTCGACCCTTCGGCGATCAAGATCATCGTCGAAGGATGAGCGTCAGAAAAGCGTGCGAATTTCCTCGAGGTCTCCCACGTATGACCTGTAACTCGAAACGCTCCGCGTAGATCAGCTGCATGATATGCAAGCTTCATAGTCCCACCTGCCCGACCATCTTCAGCCCCATGTCGGGAGGCATCCCATCGGCCTGTAGGTAAATCGTGGCAAAGTGGACGTTCTCGCCGTCCCTGCGGATAGCGGAATTGATGGAGAACCCCCGCTCATTCGGGTGCGCCCCGAAGTCGATGAGCATTTCGTAAAGGCGTTCGAACTGGCTGCCGACGGTCGCGGCCGCAGCCTTAATGTGCTTCCGGATCCTATTGTGGGTGAACTCGTCCCTAACCGCCTGTTTCGCGGCCGCGCTGTCGTTCCGGTTCATCCATCTGTCACCAACTGAGCTTATCCGATCCTGGGGAATGAACCATCCACACGACACGCCTTGAAACCGCCCGGCCGGAGGGCGATCGGGAATGCTGTTTTCGGAGACGACCATGCTTGAACGGACGGACAGGGCCGCACCCCATCGGGATCAGCCGAAGAAACACGATCTGTGGTTGAGCGAATTCGAGATTGTGCTGCGCGACCGTGTCATTGCCAATGGCGCGGCCAGGATCGAAGACGGCCTGATCGCCGAGATCCGCGACCGGCCTGTCGAGAATGCCGACTTCGTCGGCGGCGGCCGCCTGCTGCTGCCTGGTTTCATCGACATGCACGGCGACATGGTGGAACGGGAAGTGGAGCCGCGCAGCGGGGTCCACGTGCCGATGGAAGTCGGCATCGCCGAGCTCGACAAGCGGCTGGCCTCCTGCGGCGTGACCACCGCCTATGCCGCGCTCTCCTTCATCGGCAACAGCGCCACAGCCGCCTTGCTGCGCTCGGAAGAACACACATCGTCCATCATCGAGACCATCGCCGGGCTGAAAGACCACCTTCTGGTCGATCACCGCATCCATGCCCGCTTCGAGGTGACGTTCGGCGCGGCTGTCGGCGTGCTGGAAAGATTGATGGATGCCGGCAAGCTGCATTTGATTTCGCTGATGGATCACACGCCCGGCCAGGGACAATACCGCGACGTCGAACTGTATATCGCCCGCCTGGCCAAGGAGCGCGGCATGTCCATTGCCGACGTATCCGAGGTCGTCGGCAAGCGCATGGCCGATCGGAACGGGCATGGCGGTGTGCTCGGCACGCTGCAGGGCCTGTCGGCGTTTGCCCGCGCCCGCGGCATCGTGCTCGCCTCGCACGATGACGACACGCCGGAAAAGGTGGAATTCGTCCACGGCCTGGGAACCGTGCTCAGCGAATTCCCGGTGACGCTGGAGGCGGCGCGGGAAGCCCGCCGGCTGGGCATGTATACGGCCATGGGCGCGCCCAATGCGCTGCGCGGAGAATCCTATTCCGGCAATCTTTCCGCTCGCCAGGCCTATGAGGCCGGGTTGCTCGACATGCTGGCCAGCGACTATCACCCGGCCTCGATCCTGCCGGCCGTCCTCGGCCTGGCGAAACTGAGCGACGGTGGCCTGGCGAAGGCGGCGGCGCTGACGAGCGCCAACCCGGCCGCCGCACTCGGGCTCACCGATCGCGGCGCCATCGAAGCTGGGCTCCTGGCCGATCTCGTCGTGGCCGACCGCCAGCCGGTGCCACGTGTGCGAGCCACCTTCCGCGCCGGCCGCATGATCTACGGCGACGGTACGCTTGAACCGGCGCGGAACAGGGCGATCGAGGGAGGCCGCGACCGGCCGCTGCCAGCCGACCGAGGGCAATCCCAGGACTAGCGGTTCTCTGGGAAAAGCGCGTGGCGCTTCACCAGTAGTTGCTAAAGATCGAGCACCACCATCATCCCGCGCACCTCCGCCATTTCCAGCAGCAGATCCTGCAGGCTTTCGGTGGTCAGCGGCGCACCCGATACCGCCGGCAGTTCAGCGATACTCTCCCTCATCGAAATCACGGGAGCCCCGGTTTTTTCCGAAAGCAGCCGCGCGATGGCCGCGCGGACAAGCGCAATCTGGTCAGGCATGATTCCCCTTTCATGCTACGATAACGGCACCATTTTCTTCATGCTGTATGCCTTGCCGCAACTTATGCGAGCATTCATTCACCCTTGCAAGTCGTCTCGTTGATGTTCGTATGATCGACAGCCGCCCAACGGGGAGAGCGACGGCATCCCGCGTCGTCGTCTTCCATGGCGCGGAGCAGGGCAAGCGGCACTTCGTGCCGGCAGAGCCCGATCAAAATCCTGCCTTGCACCGTCACCGGCAATTCGGTGTATCTGTCGAAAATGGAATACGTGCCTGTCGGCTCATTCAAAATCTCGAAACGGTCCAATGCAAACCTCAACCTTCCCCGGAACGCAGTAACGCACGCGTCCATCGGAGGTTGCCTAAAAAAACGATTTTTTCGGGGAGGCGCGAAAGAGTTCCAATTGGCTCTTGCCGAAGCCGGCGGCCTCGCTCATCCATGGCGTACAGACACTGGGGCCAATGATGACCGAGACCAGCCTTCACCTCGTCGAAGCGTCGATCGACCAATTGCGCCAAGCGCTCGACAACGGCGCCATCACCAGCGTCGAACTGGTCGCGGCCTATGTCAGGCGGATCGCGTATTTCGACCGGCACGGCATCGCGCTGAACGCCGTGCCGGTGCTCAACCCTGAAATGTTCGAGGATGCCGCCGCTTCCGACGAGCGGCGCCGGCAAGGAAAGACGCTTGGCCCGCTCGACGGCATCCCCTACACCGCCAAGGACAGCTACAAGGTCAAAGGCCTGACGGTGGCTGCCGGCTCGCCCGCCTTCGAGCATCTCGTCGCCAATGAGGACGCCTTCACCATCGCCCGGCTGCGCGCCGGCGGCGCGGTGCTGATCGGCCTCACCAACATGCCGCCCATGGCCAATGGCGGCATGCAGCGCGGCGTCTATGGCCGCGCTGAAAGCCCCTACAATGGCGACTATCTGACCGCCGCGTTCGCGTCGGGCTCCTCCAACGGCTCGGGCACCGCGACGGCGGCCAGCTTCTGCGCCTTCGGGCTCGGCGAAGAGACGTGGTCGTCCGGCCGTGCGCCGGCCACCAACAACGCGCTGGTCGCCTACACGCCCTCGCGCGGCGTCATTTCGGTGCGCGGCAACTGGCCCTTGGTGCCGACCATGGATGTCGTGGTGCCGCACACCCGCAGCGTGCCCGACATGCTGGAACTGCTTGACGTCATCGTCGCCGACGATCCGGAAACGCGAGGCGATTTCTGGCGCGCCCAGCCTTGGGTGGCGCTGCCGAAAAGCTCCGGGATGCGGCCACCACGTTATACCGACCTGACGCTTGCGGGTTCGCTGAAGGGCAAGCGGCTCGGCGTACCCAGAATGTATATCGGCCGCGACGCAGAAATAGATCGCCCGATCGAAACCCGCGCCTCGGTACTTGATCTCTGGGAACAGGCGGCCGCGGATCTGCGGCGGCTCGGCGCCGAAGTGGTCGAGGTCGACTTTCCCCTCGTCTCCAACTATGAGCGCGACCGCCCAGGCGCGCGGACCATGGTCGAGCGTGGGCTGGTGCCCGGGGACTTCGCCGACCGCGAAATCTGGGATCTCTGCATCTGGGGCTGGGACGATTTCCTGCGGGCCAACGCCGACCCTGCTCTGCCCGATCTCGCCTCGGTCGACGGCCCAAAAATCTTCCCGCAGCCACCGGGCACGCTGCCCGACCGCTATGAAGGCGGCTTCGATCTGGCCGAGTATGTCGAGCGGGCAAAGCTCGGCGTCGCGCCCTTGGCCCACATTCCCACGATCGCAGATGGCATCAAGGGACTCGAAGCAACAAGACGCATCGACTTCGAGGACTGGCTGGACGCACAAGGCCTCGATGCCGTGGTCCTGCCGGCCGCCGCCGATGTCGGCCCGGCCGACGCCGACGTCAACGAGGCGTCAGCCGATCTGGCCTGGCGCAACGGCACCTGGGTCGCCAACGGCAATCTGGTCTGGCGCCATTTCGGCATCCCGACCGTCACCGTGCCGATGGGCACAATGGCCGACATCGGCATGCCGGTCGGCCTGACCTTCGCAGGCAAGGCCTATGACGATGAAAGGCTGCTTTGCATGGCCGGCGACTTCGAACGTTCCACGCAGCGCCGCACCCAGCCGCCGCGCACGCCTGAATTGCCTGATGATGTCTTTTCGCGCCAGCGTACTCAAGCCGGCAATGGCAAGGCGCCGATAGTGGAAATCGCGCTAACAGCTGAAACGCGCGCGTCCGGTGATCACGACGAGATCACGGTCACAATCGACCTGGCTGTCGAGGCAAGCGAAGCGGAGCACGCCAGCCTCAACGTGCATGTCAACGGCCAGGCGATTGACATGCACCAAGCCGGCACGCGGCTCAGCGGGCGGGCGCTCGTCCCTGCCGTCGAGCATCGGCGCTTTCACAGCGTCTGGCGCGGCTCATACGGTTCGATCGTCACGGCGGTGGTGCGGCTACAGGATGGACGCAGCGCCGGCGCCTATGTGGTCACCGGCGGAATCGAGTGATGATGCGCCGTACGAGCCGCCTTACCATGCACAACGGGCCAAGCCACGGAACCCAGCCATGATCAAAGTCAAGCAACTCGCCCATGTCTGCATTTTCGCCAACGACCTGGAAGAAACACGGCGCTTCTACGAAAATGTCCTTGCCATGGACATACAGTTCAATTTCCTGCGCGATGGCACGGTTTTCGGCTTCTACCTCAATTGCGGTGGCCGCAGCCATGTCGAGGTTTTCCAGAAAGAGGGCGCGCGGTTCAGCGAGACGGACCAGATCAACCATTTCTGCCTGGAAGTCGAAGACATCGACGCCGCGATCGCCCACATCGCGTCCATGGGCATTGACGTCACCGCCAAGAAACGCGCCTGCGACGACACGTACCAGGCCTGGCTGCGCGATCCCAACGGGGTGAAGATCGAACTGTTTGAATACACCGGCAAAAGCGCGCAATTCACCGGCGGCGACCGCGTCGCGGACTGGTAGGCTAGTCGCGCGCGGCCCACAGCAAACCGCGCTCCGTGATTAGCGCCATTTCCGGCACCGCGAACTCGTCCGCCGTATGGCCAAGGGAACTGTAAAAAACCTTGCCCGCGCCATAGCGGCGCTTCCAGACGACCGGCATGACGACGCCGCCAATTCCGGGAAAATGCGCGTCGGTAAAGGTGGTGGTCGCCAGCACCTCGTTGCCCGGGTCGACATGCATGTAATATTGCTCCGACCGGTAGGCGAAATCGCTGACGCCTGTCGTGACCGGATCGTCCGGCCGGGTGATGACGACATGGTAGTCGATGATGTTGCCGGGATGCGCGACCCACTGGCCGCCGGTCATGAACTGGTAGTCGGGCTCCGCGCGAAAACTGTCGCCCATCGTGCCGTGAAAGCCGCCGAGCCCGCTCCCTAGGCGAACCGCCTGCGTCAGGTTGTTCAGCTCTGCCTTTTCGATCGTCGACATGGTGATGACAGGCACGATGAGATCGAATGATGCAAGGTTCGGATCGGCGAACATCGCTGTCCCCTCGCCGAGCGTGACCGCGAAGCCGTTACGCTCCAGCATGTCGCGGATGATGTTGGCGCTGCGCTCTGGCGTGTGGCCTTCCCAGCCTCCCCAGGCAATCAGGGCTTTCCTGGACATGCGGCAACCTCCCTCGATCCATTAGACCGACGACCGCTCCCCGCACCGGTCAGCGCCAGCCTAGCGCCGGCGCGACATGGGTGAGGATCGCCTCGATGACATGGGCGTTGTAGTCGACGCCGAGCTGGTTGGGAACCGTGAGCAAAAGCGTGTCGGCCTCGGCGATCGCCTCGTCCTGCGCCAGCTCCTTGATCAGCACGTCCGGCTCGGCGGCGTAGCTGCGGCCGAAGATCGCCCTGGTATTTTCCTCGATAAAGCCGATCTGGTCGCGGCTCTCATTGCCGCGCCCGAAATAGGCGCGGTCGCGGTCGTCGACCAGCGCGAAGATGCTGCGGCTGACCGAGACGCGCGGTTCGCGTTCATGCCCGGCCGCCTTCCAGGCTTCGCGATAGATGCGGATCTGCTCGGCCTGCTGGACATGGAACGGCTTGCCGCTCTCGTCGAATTTCAGCGTCGAGCTCTGCAAATTCATGCCGAGCTTCGCCGCCCATTCAGAGGTGGCGTTGGTCGCCGCGCCCCACCAGATGCGCTCGCGCAAGCCCTCCGAATGCGGCTCGAGCCTGAGCAAGCCGGGCGGGTTGGGGAACATCGGCCGTGGATTGGGCTGCGCGAAGCCTTCGCCGCGCAGCGTATCGAGGAACACCTCGGCGTGATGCCGCGCCATGTCGGCGTCGCTTTTGCCTTCCTGCGGCACATAGCCGAAATAGCGCCAGCCATCGATCACCTGCTCGGGCGAGCCGCGGCTGATGCCGAGTTGCAGCCGGCCGCCGGCGATGATGTCGGCCGCGCCCGCATCCTCGGCCATGTAGAGCGGATTCTCGTAGCGCATGTCGATGACGGCCGTGCCGATCTCGATGCGGCTGGTCTTGGCGCCGACGGCCGCCAGCAGCGGGAATGGCGAGGCGAGCTGGCGGGCGAAGTGATGCACGCGGAAATAGGCCCCGTCCGCGCCGAGCTGCTCGGCGGCGACGGCGAGATCGATCGATTGCAACAGCGCGTCGGATGCCGAACGCACCTGCGATTGCGAAGAGGGCGACCAGTGCCCGAATGACAGGAAACCAATTTTTTTCATGGTCCTGAAGTATATGCGGGCAGCACATGCTTCAATGGCGAAAGAACAGGGTTACACACCGTCGCCCTCCGCAATAGCTTAAACGCGCAACACCAGAGAGGATGGATGCTCAGGGGAATCCGCATCGTCGAGATCGAGGGGCTGGGACCGGCGCCCTTCGCCGGCATGCTTTTCGCCGACCTCGGCGCCGATGTCATTGTCGTCCACCGCAGGGAGCCGTCCGTGCCGGCCACGCGCTCGCTGCTCGATCGCGGCAAGCGCTCCATCGCGCTCGACCTGAAGAATACGGACGACGTGGCCCTGCTGACGCGCCTCATCGCCACCGCCGACGGGTTGATCGAGGGGTTCCGGCCCGGCGTCATGGAGCGTCTCGGGCTTGGCCCGGAGGTCTGTATCGCGGCCAATCCGCGCCTGGTCTACGGCCGCATGACCGGCTGGGGCCAGGACGGTCCGCTGGCCGGCACCGCCGGCCACGACATGAACTATATCGGCCTGTCCGGCGCGCTCTGGTACGGCTCCTTGCCGGGAGAGCCGCCCATGGCGCCACCGACGCTCGTCGGCGACGTCGGCGGCGGGGCGCTCTATCTGGTGATCGGCATGCTGGCCGCCATGATGAACGCGCGCGCCGGCGGTCAGGGCATCGTCGTCGACGCGGCGATCGTCGACGGCTCGGCCCATATGATGAACCTGCTGATGTCGCTCGCACAGTCCGGCGCGCTTGCCGCCGACCGCGGCCGCAGCCTTCTCGACGGACCGCATTGGTGCCGCGTCTACCGGACATCGGATGGCGGCTTTATCAGCGTCCAGTGCGTCGAGCCGAAATTCTACGCGCTCTTCCTCGACAGGCTTGGCTTGACCGCCGATCCGCAATTCGCCAGCCAGTTCGATCGCGACGTGTGGCCCGGGCTTTGCGACCGGCTGGCGGCGATTTTCGCCACGCGACCTCGCGACGAGTGGGTCAAGTTGTTCGCGGGCTCGGACGCCTGTGTCGGTCCGGTCTTCAGCCCCCATGAAGCGGCCCTGCATCCGCACATGGCCGCGCGCGGCACATGGCTGACGGTGGACGGTGTCCTGCAGACGGCGGCCGCGCCGCGCTTTTCGGGATGGGAACAAAAGACACCGGCCAAAAGCCCCATGCGCGGCGAACATGACGCAGAAATCCGTGCAGGCTTGCCGAGTTGAGACGAGGTCCATGGCGGTTCGGTCGATCGTAAAATTCCCCAATCCCCTCCTTCGCGCCGTGGCCGGACCCGTGGAGCTGTTCGACGGCGATCTGCAGGCCTTGGCCAGCGACCTCATCGACACCATGCGCGCGGCCCCCGGAATCGGTATCACCGCCCCGCATATCGGCATCTTGAAGCGCCTGGTCATCATCCAGCTCCCTTCCGCGGCAAAACCGGCGATCTATGTAAATCCGGCCGTCGTCCAGGCCTCGACCGAAATGATCCGACATGAGGAAGGCAGCGTTTCGATGCCCGGTGTCACCGAGGACATCGAACGGCACGCCCTCATCCGCGTTCGCTATCAGGATCTGGATGGCAATGAGCGGTTCGAGGACGCCGAGGGCCTGCTGGCGGTTTGCCATCAGCATGAGATCGATCAGCTCGACGGGCTGTTCTGGACGCACAGGCTGACCCGCCTCAAGCGCGACCGGCTGATCAAGCGCTATAGCAAGCTGACGCGAGCCTCGTAGACGCCGCGGCAAGCATGGGAGGAACGACATTGGACTGGGGAACGTCTTGCCACGCCTAGCCTTCAGACTCCTGGAATGTCGTCGAACCTTTGATTGGGCAGATTGCGATGTTAACGCCGGGCGCGTGTCCGCGCCGGGGAGCCGTGTCACGCCTGCCGGTCATTTTCCGCAGTGGTGATCGTTGATCTTGTTTATCGCAAAACCGTCCGGACCAGTCCGGTGGTAGGAGCAGGCTCCAGCAGCGGTTGTGAACAACTGCTGGTCGTAGTAGCGCGGGCCGCCGAAGAGGAAGTCGATGAGATCGTCATTGGCGGGAACGTAGCGCTCCTGTTCGTCCTGGTGATGACGGTGCTTGGCGCCCGCGAAAGCCAACGAGGACATGCCGAAGCCCATCGCGAGAGCAAGAGCGCAGATCGCCAATCGTTTCGTCGTCATCGCAAACACCCTTCTGTTCGGGATTCGATCTTATATCGAAAATCGCCAGATGACGAAAAGTTCCTGAACAAGGGCCTTGCTCCGGCCGATGCGCGGCAGTCGGCGACGGGCCCGGACCGCGGGCGCCCTCACCTGAACATCGCCACGCCCTCAATCCGTCTGGATCCAGACGGATTTGGTCTCCAGATACTCGTGCAGATGCTCGATGCCGCCCTCGCGGCCATGGCCGGACATCTTCATCCCGCCGAAAGGCACGGCCGGATCGATGGCGTGGTACATGTTGACCCAGACCGAGCCGGCCTTGATGCGGCGGGCTAGCTTGTGCGCGGTGCCGAGGTGGGTGGTGAAGACGCCGGCTGCAAGCCCGTAGGGCGTCGCGTTGGCGCGCGCGACGGCCTCGTCCAGCGTGTCGAACGGCATCGCCGAAATAACGGGTCCGAAAATCTCCTCCCGCGCGATGGTCATGGTGTCCGACACCGCGCCGAAAACGGTCGGCGCGATGAAGTTGCCGCCATCATAGAGTTCGCCTGTCAGCCGCGCCCCGCCGACGACCAGTTGGGCGCCTTCGTCGCTGCCGGCCTTGATGTAGCCTTCCACTTTGCCGGCCTGCCTGGCATTGATGAGCGGCCCGATTTCGGTCTCCGCCTCGATGCCGTGGCCGATGCGCAGTTTTCCGGCGAACTCCGCCAGCCGGCGCACGAATTCGTCATGGATCTCGCGCGCCACGAACAGGCGCGAGCCGGCAATGCAGATCTGGCCCGAATGCACGAACACCGCCATCGCCGCGATTGGGACAGCCTTGTCGATGTCGGCGTCGCGGCAGACAATGATCGGTGACTTGCCGCCAAGCTCAAGCGAGACGCGCTTGAGGTTGGTGACAGCAGCCCGCGCGATCGCTTGACCTGTCAGCGTCGAGCCGGTGAAGACGATCTTGTTGACGTCGGGATGTTCGGCGAGCCGCGCGCCCGCTTCGGCTCCGGTACCGGTGACGATGTTGACGACGCCGTCGGGCACGCCGGCTTCCTGCATCAGCCGGGCGATCAGCAGCGGCGTCAGCGATGCCTCCTCGGACGGTTTCAGCACGATGGTACAGCCCGTGGCGAGCGCCGGCGCGATCTTCCAGATCGAGGCCGCGGTCGGCGCGTTCCAGGGAATGATCGCGCCAACGACGCCAACCGGCTCGCGCCTTGTGAAGGTGACGATTTCGCCCGGAATGGAATTGTCGATCGCCTCGCCATGCAGCGCCGTCGCCATGCCTGCATAGAAGCGCAGCATGCCGATGACGCGGCGCCGGTTGGCCAGCGTGCGCGTGATCGGCAGCCCCATGTCGAGCGTGTCGCAAACGCTGAGCTCTTCCCAATGTGTCTCGAACAGGTCGGCGATCCTGAGCAGCACGCATTGCCGCTCATAGGGCGAGAATTTCGACCATGGACCTTCGAAAGCCGCGCGCGCCGCCGCGACCGCTGCATCGACATCGGCGGCTCCGCCACGCGGCACCGTCGCCAGCACCTCGCCGGTCGCCGGATTCAGCGCCTGCATCACCTCGCCGGACTGCGCTGCGACCCACTTGCCGTCGATGAACATCGGCCGGAATTCGCCATGGTAGAGCGACGTGGCCTTCGCCCTCGGGTCGAAATTCACCGTCATCCCTTCCTCCTCGCGAATTTCCGGGCAACTATTACTCCCGGCGCGGGCGACCTCAACAAGGAAAGCTGAAGGGCGTTCGGATAATCGGACCGCCAGCGTCCGCGCCCGTGTTCACCAGAAAGGCGCAACAACAGGTCCTTGCGGGTCTAAAGATGCCTAGCCCCCGCCGCCCGGCGTGCGTTCCGACAGGAATCGCGTTAGAGCGCCTGGCGTCCCGTTGCGGATCTCGACGTCGTTCCGGCGCGCGATCGCGGCGCGCACAAGCTTGGCGCCGAGATAGCGGAACGGTTCCGGCGGCATCGTCTTGCGCCGATCGAGCCCCACCAGCCCACTGCCGCTCCAGCGATCCTTCCG
The DNA here is from genome assembly GCF_006440875.1 of Mesorhizobium sp. B2-5-7. NCBI lineage: Bacteria > Pseudomonadati > Pseudomonadota > Alphaproteobacteria > Hyphomicrobiales > Phyllobacteriaceae > Mesorhizobium > Mesorhizobium sp. B2-5-7. The sequence continues at coordinate 339,834 of NZ_VFUO01000004.1, forward strand.
TTCCAGAACAAGGCTGGCGAGGACGCGGCCGCCGATTGGGGTCTGGGCAATGCCGGTCCCGTTGTAGCCCATGCCAAAGAAAATGTTGGGATGACCCTTCAAGTGATCGAAGACGGGAACATGCTCCGGCACGCAGTCGATCGGGCCCGCCCAATCATAGTCGATCGGCACTCCTCGCAGTTCGGGGTAGACGCGGGCCAGTTCGCGGATATTGTCCCGTCCGTGTTCGGGGCTGCGGTTGAAGCTTTGGCCGAAATTGCCCGCATAGGCGATGTTGCCGCTGCCGCGGCCGAAGACCACCCGGCCTTTCGGGGTGCGCTGATAATAGAGGACCTGGCGCTGCGCGTCGCAGATGGAGGCTCCGTCTCGCCAGCCGATCCGGTCGAGCAAGTCAGGGATTTCCGCGGTCGCGACCACCTGGCTCGCGACCACGTAAAGATGCCGTCGCAGTTCGGGCAACGCCGACAGCCAGGCATTGGCCGCCAGCACGACCTTCTCGGCCCGCACCGCGCCTTGCGCGGTCCGGACCACACAGGTCCTGCCGGGCACGATTTCGGTGACGGGACTGCGCTCATGGACGACGACGCCGCGAGCGATCGCCAGGTCGCGCAGGCCGGTGGCCAGCTTGGCTGGATGCACGGTTCCGGCATTCGCCTCGACGACGCCGGCATAGGAGGCGGAAGACCCGGTCCGCTGCTTGATCTCCTCGCCGGTCAGCTGCCGAAAGCGGTTGGCCCCGGCTGCCTTGGTCATCGCGACAGCGCGGTTCCAGGCTCCCTCCTGGGCCGTGGAGCTGGCCGTCCACAGCCAGCCGTCAAGCCGGAGATCCATATCGATCGTGCCGTCGCGCTGAAGTTTCTCCAGCTCCGCGATGGCATCGACGCTATCGGCGCAAAGCGCCCGCCCCTCCTCCTCGCCGACGACGGCGCTGATCTGATCGAGCTCGGCGAACCAGGAATGCACCTGTCCGCCATTGCGCCCCGAAGCGCCGGAGCCGCACTGATCGGCCTCGAGCACCATGACGCGGGTTTCGGGAGCCAGGTCGCGGATCCGCAACGCCGTCCACAGCCCGGTGTAGCCGCCGCCGACGATTGCCACGTCGGCCTGCTCGCCGCCGACCAGGGGTTGGGTCGCCGGGGCAGCGGCAACGTCCTGCAGCCAGAACGACCGATCGGCTGTCGCCGCGACCGCCGGCTGTCTCATCCGTAAAGTGGCCATGTCAGACCCTCGTCTCGCGATTGATCACGTCGGCATATTTCAGCGGCAGCCAGTCGGGGATGGGGCGCGGTTCCTGCGGGAAGCCGCCGAGATGCGTGCAGGTCCTGCTGGCGTCGAGAGAGGCTTTTCGCATGGCATCGTCGGCATCGAGACCCGCGAAGCAGAACGCGGTGATGAAGGTGGCGATAAAGCTGTCTCCCGCACCGCACGTGTCCACGACGGCGGTCGGCGACGCCTCGACATGGCGAACGCCTTGACTGTCGCGGAAATAGGCGCCGCGGCTGCCGCAGGTGAGCACGACCTGGCGCGCCCCGGCCGACCGCAGCGCGGTCATGAGGGGCTCGACCGGCACGCTCGGCTCGTCTGGACCGGACGCGAAGACCAGAGGCACGCCCTCCAGTGGCAAGGCCAGATGCGCGGTCGAGACGTCGAGACTGAACGGCACGCGCTCGCGAACCAGGCGGCGCACGAGATCCTCGTTGGCATTGGTGCCCAGATGCACCCAGTCGGCTTTCGAAATGACCTGCCAGTTGCGCGGCGCGGGCATGTAATTCTCGCCGACCCCGAAGGATTCGAACAGGAAAGTACGGTCGCCCGACTGGTCGCGCAGCAAGGTCACCGCAGTATCGCCGGAGATCATCTCGACATCGTTGCGGGACAGCCCGGCGGTCTCGATCTCGCGGAGCGTTATCTCACCTTCAGGATCATCACCAACGGCGCCGAAATAGCGTGCGCTCCAGCCATTGCGGCGCCATTGAACGGCCACGTTGAGGGCGTTCCCGCCCACGGTCAGGAGGTCCTTGTTGAGATAGACGTCGAGGCAGTTGTCACCGACGGCGACCAGATTGGGCGGTGCTCCTCCGGTCATGCTGCTGTCGGCGCCCGCGTCATGTGGGGCTCGACGGCCTTGAGATTGCGTGTCCACGCCGCGACCGGGTCCAGAGCATAGGAGCCATTTCCGAACGGCTCGAAGGTCAGTTTCCCCCGATAGCCCGATGCAGCGAGGTCGTCGAGATACCGGCCGATCGGAAGCTTGCCGTCGCCCCAGACAAGATGCCCCGCCGGCAGCCCGTCGACGATCTGAACATGCGCGAGGCGCGGCCCGAACAGCCTGACATAGTCGGCCACGGTATCGCCGGCAGTGGCCATGCCGACGGTGTCCAGGACCACGTCCATGGTGTCGGCGCCGATCTGGTCGAGCATTTCGCGCAGGCCCGCCGCATTGGTGACGACGTTGGTTTCGACGCGTTGCAGCGGCTCGAGCAGGCAGCGCACGCCGAGCGAGGACGCATGGGCGGCGATCTCCGCAAGCGACTGGGCCGACCGTGCCCACGCCTCTTGCGGCGGGTCGTGTTCATATCCACGCCCGGACGTCAGGAACAAATATCGGGCGCCCAGTTCGGCGCATATGTCCGCCGCGCGGCAGAACCGCCTGACGCTGTCGCGGCGATATGCGCCGTCGCCCGACGCGATGTTGATCGGATAGATCACCTGCTCGGGCGTGAAGCACCAGACCGTCAGGCCGTTCTGCGCAAGTATCTCGCGAACCGATCGAACATGCGCGTCTGTCGCATGAAACAGGTCGAGATGCGGCGCGATGCCCCAAAGCTCGATCTCCTTGAAGCCGAAGCCGCGAAGGATCTCGGCAACGCGCTCGAATGCGTAATGCTGGAAGGCGAAGTTGGCCCCAATCAGCTGGTCGACCTTGAATTGCGGCATGGATGTCCTTCCCGGTGATTTATTTGCCGATGCCTTCGGAGAGGCCGCGGATGAAGTACCGCTGTGCGGCGAAGAAAAGCAGGACGATCGGCAGGGCCGAGATCGTCATCGCCGCGAAGACGACGCCGTAATTGGTGCCGTTCTTGGACATCAGCGAGGTGAGGCCGACGGGCAGCGTCTGCACCGCCGATCCATTGGTGAAGACCATCGCGAACAAATACTCGTTCCAGGCGAACAGCACGTGCAGGATGATGCAGGAGATGATGATCGGCTGGCACAGCGGCAGGATGATGCGCCAGAAGATCTGCCCCTCGCTGGCGCCGTCGATGCGGGCCGCCTCGTCGAGATCCTTCGGCAGCCCAAGCATGTAGGCGCGGATCAGGAAGGTGCTGAACGGAATCCGGAACGCCGTGTAGAGGATGATCAGCGCCCAGTAGGTGTTGTAGAGGCCGATGGCCTGCAGCATCCGCACCAGCGGGATCAGCGCCACGGTCGGACTGAGCATGAGGCCGCCAAGAACCAGACCGACGATAAGCGGCTTGCCGGGCATTGGCGTTCGCGTCAGCCCGTAGGCGGTCCAGGCGCTGATCAGCACCGTGCAGATCGCTGAAGCGACGGTCACCAGCAGGCTTGAGACCAAATAGTCGCGGACGCCCCGGTTCCAGGCCTGCACATAATTGGCCCAGGTCCACCGCGACGGCAGCGCGAAGGGGTCGCCGAAGATCTGCCCATTATCCTTGAAGCCGTTGAGCGCCATCCAGACCAGCGGATAAAGCACGACGATGCCGAGACAGATCAGGAACGAGTATAGAAAGGCTTTCGCAAGAGCGCTCCCGAAGGTCGGGCGCGCGGTCCGCTCGCTGGCCGCCATCACCGTCACAGCTCGACCCTCCGGCGCCTGGTGTACCAAAGCTGGGCCGCTCCGGTGATCATGGTCACGGCGAAGATCACGGCCGCGATCGCGGCGCCGTAGCCGAAATTGTTCTGGATGAAGCCCTGCTGGTAAAGCCATGTGCCAAGCACCTGGCTGCGGTTGTTGGGGCCGCCGGCGGTCATGACCATGACTTCGTTGAACACCTGGAACGCGCCGGTGATGGTGACGATGATCATCAGGCCGGTCATCTCGCGGGTCAGTGGCAGCGTCACGCTCCACAGCCTGCGCAGCGGCCCGGCTCCGTCCATGACCGCGGCATCATAGAGATCGCGCGGAATCTTCTGGATCGCGATCGCGAACAGGAGCGTCGAATAGCCGAAGCCCTGCCACTGGCTCATCGCGATGATCGCGTAGATCGCCGTGTGCTCGCCGCCGAGCCAGGGCTGGATGAGTTGTTCCAGGCCAATGCGCCTGAGCCCGGCGTTCAAGAGCCCGATATCCGGCTGGTAGATGAAATAAAACAGCAGGCCGGTCACGGTGATCGAGATCGCGGACGGAATGAAATAAATCGCCCGCCAGAAGCGCCTTTGCCGCTCGCTGCCCAGCCCCTCGATCAGCGCCGCCAGCACGAAGGCGCCGCCGACCTGGAAGACGATGGAGATCAACGCGTAGAGCGTGTTGTTCCACAACGCCACCCAGACGACCGGGTCGTGCAGCAGCCGCTCATAGTTGGCGAGGCCGATATTCGTGGTCTCGCCGGTAAAAATATCCTCGTCGGTGGTGCTGACGATGAAGTTGTCGACGATCGGGTAATACACGAACCAGCCGACCAGGATCACCGCAACGGCGACCCACCGGAGCGAGCCCCAGTGGCGGAACCGGCGGCCGGCTTTCGCCGCCGGCTCGCCCTTGGCGTTGCTCAAGGCAGCGCCTTCCATTCTGGCCAGACCGGGATTCGCCATTGGCCTATTTCGATGCCGCGGCCGCCTGCTTGACCTGCTCCATGACCTGTTCCGGCGTCATCGAGCCGCCGGTGAGGGCCTGGAGGCTGGACAGCCAGGCGGAGGCCACGCGCGGCGGGTTCACCGTGTCCAGCCACGGCATCAGGTAGGAAGCGGAGGCGATCTCCTTGAGGCCGGCCACGACGGAAGGGTTCATGTTGGCTTCCGACGCCCCGCCGATGGTCGCGCTGGGCTGCCCGTAGGGCGGAGCCGAGAGCACCTGGCCATTCTGCTTGGACGTGACGAATTTCATGAAGTCGATCGCCAGCGGGATGTTGGTGGAGGCGGAACTGATCATGTAGCCTTCCGGCGCGCCTTCGATCGCTTTCGCGTCGCCCTTCGCGCCGTTCGGCACAGGCAGGGTGAAGAAGCCCAGATCGGATACTTTCAAAGCGGAATCCGCCGACGCGCTCTGATCGAACTCGATGATTTCCTGGTAGTACATGGCCGATTTCGTGTTGCTGAAGGTCTGGATGGCCGACGAATAGGAGGTGCCGTTCACCGAGGCGCCGCCATCCGTGCAACTGTCGATGAGCTGCTTGTACTGGGTGAGCGCGGCGACATAGCCCGGGTCGCTATAGTCCGCCGTGCCGGGGTCGAAATCCTTCTCGAGTACCGCCTGCGGAACGTCGTAGGCGAGCAGCTGCCCCACATAGTGGATTGCCGGCCAGGCTTCCTTGTTGCCGAAAGAGATCGGCGTCATGCCCGATTTCCGGATCGTCTCGCAGGACGACAGGAGCTCCTCGAAGGTCTTGGGCGCGCTCAGGCCGAGCTTGGAGAACGCCTGCTTGTTGTAGCCCATGAATTTTGCGTCGAGATAGAGCGGAATGCCGTAGTATTTGCCATTGTACATGAAGGCCTGAACGGCCGCCGGCGTCAGTGTCTTGCCCCACTCGGTATCGGGCCCGATGACCGGGGTCAGGTCGACGGCGCGATGGCCGCGCACGAAATTTCCGCCCCAGCTGCCGGTCCAGGAAAAGTAGATGTCCGGGAGCGAGTTCGACGCGACCAGCGTTTTGGTCTTGTCCTTGACGCTGTCGTCGCTTTCCTGGATGAGTTCGACCTTCACGCCGGGATGAAGCTTCTCATAGTCCTGGGCGACGCCGACAAAATACGGCGCGAGCTGCTGCGCGCCGAATTTCGTCAAGACCGACAGCGTTCCCTGGTAATCGACCTTAGCGTTCGGATCGGCCTGGACCGCCTCGGCGCCGATACCCTGTCCCATTGTCAGACCCAGTGCCGATGCCGCGGCAAGCGCGGCGATTGCCGCCTGTGTTGAATATTTCATGATCAGTTCCCTTCTTCGTTTTTATGAGGTGAGGTGATCAGTATTCGACGCGCTTGTAGTAGCGGCGCGTCGTCAGCGGGTGATTGCGCAACACTTCCAGATGCGCGCTCACCCGTTCCAGCAACGTCGCAAGCACGATCGGCGAGATCAGCTTGCGGACAGCAGGCGAGATACCGGGCAGTTCGACCGACGCGGCATCGAGAACGTGCACCTTGTCGGTGTATCGTTTGATGAAATTTTCGACGCGATCACCCAGCGGACGGCTGGCATCTTCCCCCTTGAAGAGGAATACGCTCACACCCGGTTCGACCAGCTCCAGCGTGCCGTGGAAGAAGTCGGCGGCATGGACCGGTCTGGTCCTGATCCACTGCATCTCTTCCAGAATGCACATGCCGTAATAGTAGGCTTGCGGCCAGACGGAGCCGGCGCCGGTGAAGATGTGATAGGTTTCGTTCTTGATCGTGTCGGCGAGTTTCGCCGCGCTGTCTTCATAGGCCGCCTTTGCCCCAACCAGCAGTTCCGGCAGTCTCTTGAGCTCGGCCACCGTGGCGTCGAAGTCCTCGTATTCGCCGCGCTCCGCCAGCAGTGCCAGCACGATCAGCAGCGACTGCAGATAGAAGGACTCCGAAGAGGTGTCGTCCTCCGCGAAGTTCGTGAAGGTGAAATCGGCTTCCCTGGCAAGTGGCGTGTCGGAATGGCCGGTGAGCGAGAGCGTGCGCACGCCTCTCTGCTTCAGGAAGGAAAGCAGCTGCACGCTTTCCCTGGTCGTGCCCGACAGCGACGGGATGACCACGAGCGACTTCCGGTCCAGCCCGGCGGGCGGATCAAGCACGACCTGCGCCGGATATTCTCCCCGCACCGGGAAGCTCGTACGACGCTCGGCCAGCTCGATCGCTGGAAGGGTCAGAAGCTGCACGCCACCGGTCCCCATGAAATAGAGCCGCTCGACGCCCTCGCCGAGCAGCCGGTGCATGAGCGCCCTCGCCTCTCCGGCGAAGGAGACGGCTCCGCCCTGGATCTTGATGAAGCGGTCTTTGTCAAAGTTGAGCATGCAGGTCTTCCTCGTATTTTCGCTGCGGCAGGGCGTCCGCTCGTTGCAGGCACCGCCGTCGGATCGCCACGGCCACCATCGATCCGGCTGATTGTGAGATCGATCTCACATATTTAACGCACGCATTTCAGAGGTTGGCAAGTCCCCTGCCGGACGAATTCGCGGAAGAGCCTATTTGGATCGGGCGATCAGCGCCCGTGCAGCCGCGAGACCGAGCCGCGAACGATGAGACGGGTCGGGAAGCGCGTGTGGCGCGGGACCAGCTTCTTGCCGGCCAGGCGGTCGAGCAGCATTTTGGCGGCAAGCGGCCCTATTTCGGCTGTCGGCTGCGCAATGACGGTGATCTGGGGATCGGTGAAGGTGGCGAGGTTGAAATCGTCGAAGCCGACCAGCGAAACATCATGCGGGATCGACAGTCCCATCGAGCGCAGGCCGAGCAACGCGCCTTGGGTCATCAGGCTGTCCACGGTGAACAGGGCGGTCGGACGATCGCGGCGGCTGAACAGTCGAATGGTGGCTTCGACAGCATGTTCCACGGTCGAGCGTGACACGCTGACCAGCGACGGGTCGAGGGCAATGCCATGCGCCGCAAGCGAGTTCTGGTAGCCGGCAAGGCGCTCCTGCGCGGTGAAGATGCGCGATTCGTCCCGCAACAGGCCGATGCGCTCATGGCCATTGGCAACCAGGTAGTCCACGGCCGCGCGCGCACCGCCTTCATTGTCGACGACGACGCTGTCGCAGTGCACTTCCTTGACGACACGGTCGATCAGCACGACCGGCGTGCCCTCACGGGCGAGCTGCACGATATGCTGGCTGTCCGTCGCCGAGGTCGGCGCAAGAATGAAGCCACGGATGCTGAGCGAACGCAGGCTTTCGAGCAGTTCCTTTTCCTGTTCGACATTCTCTTCGCTGCTGGCGATCAGAAGATTGTGGCGGTGCCTGCGCAGTTCCGCCTCGATATCATGGGCAATGCGCGCGAAGAACGGATTCTGGATGTCGCCGGGAATGAAGCCGACGATCGGCAGCTGCCCGCTGCGCAGGGCCTGCGCGACGAGGTTGGCGCGATAGCCCAGTCGCTCGGCGGCTTCCAGCACCCGCAAAGCCGTCCCGTCGCCGACGTAACCGTAACTGTTGAGCGCCCGCGCCGCCGTGGCGCGCGAAACGTTGGCCGCGGCGGCCACGTCTTTCAGGGTGATCCCTTTCTGCGTCACGATCATTGTGCTCCCGGGACGGTAATATCCCGTTTGGCGAACCCGCGGGCGAACTTGCCCGTACGCTTGAGCCGCCAAAGCTTGAATGATTCAGCTAAGCTATTGATTTTACAATGGCACGCAAATGGCCATGATTCAAAATCGGCAACTCTGTCTGATTCATCAAGCCCAAAACAAAAAAACCGCCTCGAAAGACGGCAATTTGCATGAAAAATCTTGCGGTTCGGTAAAGCTACTCGATCCCCCGCCCGATGACGCCCTCGACTTCGGCCCTTCCCCAAACGAGCCCCAGCTTTCCGTTCAAGGTGGCTACCGGTTCCACACCCGATGCCCGCAGCAAACTCGGGACGTCGCGCCACCTGAGCCGCCTCCCTTTGGAAGCAAGTTGCTCGGTGATCTCGGCGGTCATGACGAACGCCCTCGCGAATTCTCTCAGGTCGCTGGCCGTCGGTTGCGCGGACAGCAGACCGAGCCGGATGAGCCCGTTGATCGTGACGGATGTGGTTTTCAAGAAGTCGGCAGCCTCAGTCTGAGTAAATACCACATCCTCGTCAATCCTATGATCCTGCGAGGAATCCATGAATGCAAGTTCGTGCACGTCTTTCACCGCGTGGGACGTCATGAGAGCCGTAAGTCTGCCCTCAACCCGCCATATCCGGAGTTCACCTGCAAGGATTCGCTCAACGATGCGAGGCCAAGGATTCGCATCGACGAGGCCCAACCGGTTCACGGCTTTGGTGATGCGGACCCACCCTTCAGGCCGGGGTCCATCACTTGCCATAATTTCGCAGCGGCGCCTCAAGTCATCGACTGAGTCCTTACGATAGAATTCGCCACCAGGTCGGCCAAATGGTCCCTGCACTATTCGAGCAAGATGGCCTGCGTCAGCAAGGGAACCTAGACAGGCTCTGGGGATTCCCAGCTCCACCGCGACAGACTGAGATCCGACGCCGAGCACTTGGGACCCGACGATTTCGGCCAGTTCCCTCGAATCGACAAGGACGGGTGCCTTAATGGCCTTCGACACTCTGATTGAAGATATCCGACCTCGCTTTGCTAGGCGTGAGATCCTTCGGCGAGATAGGCCGTAATCTCGGGCGGCTTCCTGGATGGGGATGAAATCCGATGAACTACGATGCTCGGCTCGCCGCACAGTTGGTGTCACCCCGGATGTCAGGGTCATGTCCAGCTTGATCCTGTGTTTCACGAGGCGCTGGATCCTGGGCAGGAGGTGCGCATCCATGCTCATTGCGACCAGGGGACCCAGTTCCTTGCGGACCCCGAAGTGCCCTCTCCTTCTCGTCCCGCTCGCTCTCACTTCGGCAGCTACCTTGTGGAAACCTTCCGGCCAGTCGAGAAGCATCCGCGCGGCTCTCGAAAGGACCTCTGGTGTGAAACGAACGTACTCCTCCTGTCGAGCGGGTCTATCAAGCGTGGTTGCTTCCCAGGAGGAACTGGTGGTCAATGCGCACGCAGCGGCGATTGTCAGTTCAAAGAGATCAGCGGTATCGAACGCAGCCAAATCCGGGTGCAAGCGGTCGTACAGCTTCCGAATGTCCCCGCGTTCGGGGTCGATCAGACCGACCGCAAAACCTAGCGCCTCCATGTCGTCGATTTCGACAACGGGCTGTGGGAAATCGCGAAAATCGACCTTCCCGCGCGGAAATCCTTCCTCATCCGATTGGCAGCAGAATTCACAGTACTGTATTCCATACGTGCGGAGATAGGTCGGTCGTCGTGCGCACTCTGGGCATCTGTCGAGTAGGCATTCCTTCGTAAGGGGATCGAAAGAGAAGACCCGAACAGACCACATCGCTTTCAAACGAAGCAATTGCGCCAAGCTCCTGGGCGACACCCGGCGATACTTCATGTCGCGATGAACATTCCTTAAAGGAACGCCGAAGAACTCTGACCAACCTGGCCGCCCAGCGACAGGGTACGGGGTTATCGCATGAAGGAGATCACTCCCATCCGGAAGGCGGAGGGTAGTCGCCAAGCTATCCTCTCTACCCCGTGATCGAGAGAAGATCGAAGGATCGCCCTGGTACTCGATTCCGGCGGCGGACAGGACATGGGCGGCGTTGCGGTAGCAGTTGTTCGCTGCTGCTTCCAACACGACTTCTGCGATAGATTGACCGGGAATGGGAGTTGACGAGAAAACCAATGGCGCAGCGGGTGAAAAGGCGCTTTGGTCGGATGATGAGGGGCCGATGCAGGTCATGCTGCCCTCCGTTCATAATCGCGAAGTCCCTGCGCGAGCGGATTGTAATCAATATGCCCCATCGGAATTGCCCATTCATCTATGGCTCCGGATACATGCTCCCTCAGGACGCGTGGCGCCCGCTGCTCTCTGGCAATCGAACATGCTGCAGCAATGAGGTTGCTAGCCATGCCCAATCGGCCTGATGCAACCCTGTGGATGACTGCAGGCAGATCTCCTTCGATCAGGTTTGATGCTTCATCAAAAAGCCCATGCTGATGCAGCTTAATGCCAAGCATTCCACAGTAGTCTAAGAAAATGTCTCTTTCTTCAGGAACGTCATCGCGTAGTGATTCAAACTCTATCTTTGATACACACCTGGCGCTGAGCTGAGGATCACCCAAAATCATGCTTTCCGCGTCGTCTACTCCTATGAAGACGATCGGGACTAATCCGCGGATGAGCATTGTCTTGAGGGTGTCGGTGACTGCCGTACTTTCGTACATCGCTGCCCGCTTTGGCTTTTTGTCCTTTTCCGTTTGCCTGTCGTCCAAATGCTGGATCTCATCCAAGAAGAGTATCTGGGTGCCGCATCGCCTCATATAATCGTATACGCGGCCGAGCAAAGAGGTCGCAGTTCCCAGGGTTGCTCGAGGATCCTTGAACTCCAAGAGAATGTCCGAGACCGCAGATTTGACAGTCGCTGCGCCGTCCAACGTCACATACAGCGCCCGCCGTTGTTGCTTAACTATCTCATCACGATCCATATCAGGCGGGAACAATCCCTCTGCTATGAGTTCATCCACGATCTGCGTCTCGATGTACGTCTCAACCGTTTTCGATTTTCCGGATTGGGTTGGGGCGAAAAGGCACGCGCATCGCTGTGGCTTGTTTGGCGCCAATATCTTCATCTGACGCAAGTTGTCGTAAATGCGATGTGCTTTCGACATTCGTGGATGCGGGATACACATCTTGAGGAATTCGGCCTGCACTCGACCATCGACCATCAGCATTGAGCCACCCCCAGCGCTTCTGCGAGCCGCTTAAGACGAGCCGCTGAATCGTCTATTGAAGCCCAAACAGCAGGTTCCTGTTTGTTGGCGGGTTTTGGGCGTGGTGGTTCAGGGAAGTTGGAAGCCTGACTTTTTTGCTCCTTTTTCGCCTTTCGTGCCTTGGCGGCCTTCTCGCTGGCCTTCTTACCGCCACGGCGGGCGGATTTGATCACTTTTCTACCATCCATACGCTCCGCCGCTGGGAGCGTATGGGAGATGCTCGTGCCCCCCATCCCTGTAGCGGAAGGTTCTTCCCACGCCTCCTCGATCGTCGAGCCCCGTACGAGCTGGGGACGGGGGCGATAGCGACGAGCCGCCTTTCGAGCTTCTCGGAAAGGCTGATCTTTCACCTGGGTCTTGTACGTCGCCATCAGAGCGGCGGAGACTTCGAGCATTTCGTCCTCGGTGCAGAATGAGAGGTTCTCCTTCTGTGCGAACTCCCGGCATGCCTTTGCATCCTCCCAAGATAGCCCAGCCGAAAAGCGAGACAGGATATTGGGGAGCTTGATGTTCCGCCGAGCCTTCGGGTTCCACACATGGATGGACTCGCAGGTCCAGTCCATCGTGGCATGCACAGACACTGTCCCACTCGAGTTGGGCGCCCTCCGTTGTTTCGATGCTTTGGCATAGCGCAGAAGATCATTGAGCAGCGCGCTGGTGATCTTCGGATCGTGGAACCGCTGGTGATCCAATTTTACCCCTGATGTTGAAAGCTGGCACTGACAAACCTTTCCAAGGAAAGTGTCGAACGCCGTCACGTCGTCCATCATCGGCCGGTTGTGGTTCCGGAACCCCTCTTGCCAAGCGCGCGCGGGGGCCATCCCGAGACCATCATTGACCCTGAAAGCGTGCTTCCGAATCGCATACCAGAGACCATCATTCATTTGCTGGATGTTCCTATCGGCCTTCTTCTGAGGATCGAGCCCCAGTTGCTTCATGACGTGGGGCTTGTGCGGTATGCCGCTTGGTAGCCGGTGCCAGTAAATCGAATTCAGGAGATGAAAGCCGTGCTCGGCGTGGCACTTGAATTCTGGGGTTCGAACCGGGGCCCAGATGATGCGTATGCCGACGCTCTCGCACATAGTTTGAAAGGCCGTTCCGGTATTCTCCCAGGCGCGATCGACGATGACAAAACTCGGCTTTCCCCAGAAATCACCGAAATTCTTGAATCGTAACAATTCCGGGGGAAGGAAATCCTTTGGCCGGACCATCTGCTTGAGGCCCATGACAACGGTGTAGATGGAGGGGGGTTCATATGTGAGAATCGCCGCCAGAATGACTTGAGAGAACACATCAACGACCAGCATCAGCCATGGCCGCTCCTGAAGAATTGTCTTCCCGTTTTCGTGTTCGACGTTTGCCCACGCGTCGACCCGCGTATGGTCGAACATTACGTACTCGAGTGGTCGGCGTGCTTGGATTGCTCGATTTTGGCCTCTATAGCGGCGGCCCGCCGCACGAACACCGTACCGCGCCTTGTAGCGGTAATAACATTCGGCTCCCTTGATCCACAGCCGCATGATTTCGCCTGTAGGCTGGGTCAAGAGATCGGCATCTAAACGTCGGAGCGCCTCGTTCTTTTCACGCAGCTTAAGGCGGAATGCTTCCTGAACTTCTGTGAGGCGCGGTTGGTCTGGAGACCAGAACTCATCGATCAGTTCTGCCTTCAGTTGAAGGATAAACGGATCCCAGAAGGGCCCGCGCTCCCGCTCCTTGTCCGGAAGAAAATGATGGAGTCCCCGGTCCCCAGACGCTCCACAATCGTGAATGGCACGGCGCAGTGTGCTTGCCGAGATCGAACGTTTTAGCCCAACGCTCTCTGCCTCCGAAGCATGTTCGCCGATGAACTTCGCGAGCCTTGCCTCTGTAAGCCCGACTCCGGGCGTATCGTCGAACTTGATAGTAAAGAACTGGACCGTCAGTGCCCACAGACGGTCCTTCTTAAGTGTTCTGATCCGTTGACGCTCTCGCGAAGAGAACCCATCCGCGTCGGGATCGAGGAATGTGGCCGGGTCTGTATAAACAAAGCCATCAGCCTGGTCGGGCGCACTGGTGCGGACCCGAACTGCACCGCCTGGTCTATTGCGGAGTTCCAGAAACTGGTCCCGATCTGGCCGGAACGTTGATGTGCCGGACTTGCAGACGAAGAGAAGGCGTTCGTCATCCTCAACGCCGAGATATTCGTAAATCGCCTTGGAGGACCGCTGCGGGAAGATGTAGAGTTCCCCTGGGTGGATATCGAGACCAGCGTCCATATCAAAACCCTTACGCAGCCTTCGATAGGCCCGGCGAAGACATGGGGTGCAGAAGAGAGACCGGTGTGCTGGGTAGGAACCCTTGACTTAGATCCACCGAGATCACGCGCCTCACGTGCAACGCCGCTGCCTTCTCTCGTCCAGTAGCACCGCCTCCCAGCCTCATAACGAGACCGCCCAAACGGCCGACGCCTCCCGAGCTGGATAACCATCGCATGCAAACATCCACGTCGATGGGTGACACCTTGGTATAATTTTCGAGGGCAACGTTGTGTACGAGATCGAGGTCGACACAAGCGAGATCATGTGATCGCACGATCACCAAGAAGCCGAAGCCGAGCCCCCGATACACCTTCGCGGCAAGGCTGAGTTTTCTCTGGTACTCCGGATCGTCGTTCCTGGGATCGTCGTCGTCCTTAACCTCGACCACCACGGTCCGATACCCGGTCGACCGGCCTGGATCAGGACGCCATTGGAGCAGGGCTTCTGCGAACGGCCGCGGCGCCATCAGCCGGCTGTAGAGACTGGATTCGACCGTCAGTTCCAGATCAGGAAAATAGATCAGCGGATCGCGCCTCCGGCGAACGAACAGTTCCAACCGGTGCGGCTGCGCCATCAGACTGACGACCGGGCTGGCGACTTCCGCCAATTCCAGGGCTGGTAGCTCGCACTTCATGGATTCCCAAGGCATCGCCCTGCTACCGCCCTTCAGAGAAACGAACGTTCCTGTGGGCTTTGTCGATCCAGTCGTCACCATTTGCCGGATGGGTCCTCCATCCACGGATCTCACGATTCTCGCGACCACACCGTTGTCGCAGAATTTTCCGATGTGCCTGGTCATGTCGGGTATCCCTTTGACGGGCTCACCGAGCCTAGATAGCGCGCCCGAATTTGAACGTCCTCCAGGAGGAAACGTGCACCCGATTCAGGCCCAACGCACATAAAAGGTATGCCGTGAAGGAGAAGCGACTTTAGCAAATCACGTATTTCAGTCGAACTTCTGAGCTTCCTCTCACCGTTGCCATCGAGATGGTGAACGCCATCCACGATCAGCAATCGGGAGCGCTCGCGGCGGAAATGTGATAGTATCGTGGTCCACAGTCGTGACGTGGGGATTCCGGCTAATTCAGGCCTCTTGAAACCGTCAAGGAGCGTCAGAGCGAGCGATCTGACTGTCGAGTCGGGCAGCAGACGCACCTCAGCGAACTTAGAAGGTTTGTTCGCTACAAGGCGCTGGGCCAAACTCGTGGAGATCGAGCCCCACAGTCCGTGGTCGCGGCCCGATCCATGCCGAATGCTGTCAAGCCGCCATTGAAGGTCCTCAATGTTCATCGCGCAGCTCGCCCCCCAACAGAATGGATTGTAAGCATGCGGCGGAATTCAGGAGGCTTTTCAGCTCTCCACCCTGGGAGCGAGTTGCTGTAACCCTCTCGTTGAACTCATCGATGAAAAGCATGATGATCCCCGCCTCACGCAGTTGCGCTGTCAAGCTCTGTGAGAGGGTATCAGCCGCTATTGACACGACGTCTCGGGGGTCTGGATTCCTTTTCATGATTCCTTTCTCCATTTCGTCAGACGGTTGGGGATTTAAGCGTGAGAGGAGCCTTAGCGTTTCCATGGGCCGAGCAAGTGCGGGAAGCGAACAACGTCGAGATCGTTAGGTTAATGGAGGCCTCGAAGGATCCCGACTTGCGCGGTATCGACGCCCGGCAATCCGCCGCCCGTAGCGTGCGCTGAGTGTTTCGAAGGTTTCGGCAGTTCGAATCCATCGTGAGAGCGTGGGCTTCGAAGGCCATATTAGCGGTTCCACCTCCGACGGGGGCAGCTTCTGCTCTTTCTTCCGTAACCGCGCATAAAACAAAGCGCATGAATCGCGTCCCGTTGCGTGGGGGGAGGACCAGCAGAAGGCTATCATCTCCTGCCTGAGCGCCAGGATAATGGGGTGCCATATTATGGCCCGATCCCTACGGCCGTCCTCTTCGGTGCGTTCGTACATTCATAGCTCCATCCACGCTCATCGAGCGCGAAACCGGGTTACATCTGTGGAAACCTGAAGTTTCGAAGGACTCCTGCGGAAGGAGTCCTTTGAAGCATTCGTGCTCGGTGCTACTGAGGAGATAAGGATTTCATCGGTCTGCCCTCTTTGGCGGTTCTGACTTTGAACGCTGTACCGGGCACTCCGCACCGCTACACAGCAGGTGCATGGCTGCGTAAGAGATCTGATTCGCGACTCCATGTCAATTCACGGAGACAAGAATGGAAGCGAACGAGGGTAGCACGTCTAGCGGATCGGTTTCAGCTTCGACAGGACTCGCCGTCAAGAAGGTTGAGGAGCAGCTCATTGCAGCGATTGCAGCTTGTGAAGACGACATCCGTCAGGGGGTCGAAGACCTGGCGCGTCTTAAAGAAGCCCTGCGGCTACTGCGCAGACAGAAGCCGGTCTCTCAGTTTACAAAACAAACGCCACAGCTAGGCGAGCCCGCCCGCCCCCCGCGGCCCAGAAAATCACGGGGAAGAATATACAAGGAACGCGAAGGCAGCGCAGCCAGCATCATCCGCTCCTTTGTTCGTCGTGAACTAACGGAGACCGGTCACCCATTGACCAGATCGGAGATTCTCGAACGATTGGACCGCGCCAGCATCAAGATCGACGCCAAGGTGCCGGTCAAGCGGATAGCGAAGGTCATGTGGAGCTCTCCGGAGTTCGTCAGTGTCGGCGACGGGTACTGGTTTGCCGGAGAGCCCATCCCCGATTCCCCTACATAGGCCAGACAAGGCTGCCACGTGAGCATCCACTCTAACAACCGCATGAAGTTGTTCGGTCCTGCGGTTTGTACGCAATGCGTCACTGGTGGACTTGATATCCGGGCCGCTTGATTGCGTTCATGTGGGGCATGAAAGCCGCAACCGGACTGAATCCTCACCAAGTTCTCAAGCCGGCCCCGCCGTTGGACACTGGCGCGCCGATCCCATGTCAGAATTTAAGCACCGAAGAAGTGGGCGTCGTTTCCTGCCACCGTGTCGATAAGCAGCGTACGGTCCAGAAAGTTGTTGCGGCTCTCGCAACTCGTCTCGGACACCAAGGCACAGGCGTGACATGCTGCGCCGATCAATGAGCGCTCGTCCCCCGCGACGGATGGATCGTGGTCGGCACACACAGGATCGTTGGAACAGAGTCGGAGACGATCGAGGCTGCTTTCGATCAAACGCGGAATCCTTGCCGCGATCTCGGTTAGACCCCCTAGCGTTCCCTGCGCGCCGGCGCTGGCCGTGTAGATCAGGATTCCGAAACGATCGGGCCGATCCGAGCCGTTCCCGGTCATGGCGTAGACCCGCTCCTTCAACGAACTCAGAGGATAGCCGCAGTCCAGGGAAATCTCCTCCATGATGGCATGCGAAAGCGAATGGAGCAGAATGTACGGCATACCCTTGAACGGCTGCTTCACGTTGTGACGATTTTCGTAGTTTTTGGCTCCGCGCGACAAAATTCGAGCCCGCTCTACGACTGGTTTCCGTTGCAGCCATTCCCGTATCGCAACGGGCGTGACGCTGAAGAAGACACCCTCGCCGGTCTGCTCCATGGCGGGCAACCAGTCCGTCGCCTCGGCCAAAGGCGCTCCGTCCACGGCAAGTTGCACGTCGTCGAGCATTTCGTCCGTAAGCGTGGGCGCGGGTTCCAGTCGCGTGAAGCCATAGAGGCAGGTCACCGCCTTTAACCGATGCACGGCAACGACTGCGTCCAGCAGAGGCTTACCGTCCGTCGTGACACAACGATCGATATCCGCAACATCGATCGTCTCCGCGAATAGAGGCTCTGCCGACGCGTCGGCGCCAATAAACCTGTCGCCACTGGCGAGCAGATCATATTCGGCCATCTTCGGATCCTGTGCGGCTTCGCGCACGACAGCTTCGCGCATGCGCACGATCCGCTGATAGATTTCCTCATTACTGTAGGCCGCTAGCATCGATCCGATTTCGGGAACGTTTTTCAGCACGCCAATGAAATTCGGATCCGAGGCGGATTGCAGGCTCGACCAATGCTTGCGGATGGCGTCGCTCAGCGCATCCTCGTGGATGGGCAGCGAGATGATCGTTACCGCCTGGGGAAAGTAGGTATTCGTCGCCGAGCGCGACAGGAAATGCAACAGCTCGGTGCATCCGGGTTCTTCCGTGTCGAGCCACGGACGTCTCCCCTTGCAGCTTCCAAGGAAGCCGGGCTTGAAAGCGTCGGCAAGCGACACCGACGGCCGGCCGCAATGGCAGCCGATACGAATGTTAGAGGGATCGGCGCTGGTTCCCTGTTCTTCGATCCACAGCGCCTCGCTGCACTTTTCGCCGCGGTGTACCAACCATTTCCAATCGATGTCCTGGAGGTGTCCCTTTTTGCAGGCGCCGACAAAGCGGATCGGCGTGACATCGACCTTCTTGCCGTCGTCGCGCTGGAATTTCTTCCGACCGCTGCCCGCGTCCAATTCGTTCCATCGCGCGAGACGCCTGCGGCGTGCGCTCGCTGACCCGTCTTCGGCAATCCCCTCACAGGTGAACCATGTCGGAAACACCCTGACAGCGACGCTCGCTGGGTCAGTCTCGTTTTGGCTGTCCTGTGCGATCGGCGGTGTCCGCAGTTGGACCGGCTTGGCCGGGTCCCAGCGTCCTGTACCCGAAAGAACAGTCTGAAGAAGCGTCGTCAGCCTGGGCTCCTCGATCCGCTTGAAGGCCCCCTTGTTTCCGTCCCAGTGATCGAGCCCTGCGACAATGACCGAGCGGGTTGGAAGGTCCAGCATCGCGCCCGGGCCGAAAGACGTGAACAGCTGGCTTAAGCTCTGTTTCGGTCGGCTCATTGATCGTGCTCCGATTCCTGCAATGGGCGGCCGAAAGGATCGCATGTCTTCAGGAAGACGGAATACTCAACATCACGCATTGAGCGCGCCGC
Organism: Mesorhizobium sp. B2-5-7; assembly: GCF_006440875.1. NCBI lineage: Bacteria > Pseudomonadati > Pseudomonadota > Alphaproteobacteria > Hyphomicrobiales > Phyllobacteriaceae > Mesorhizobium > Mesorhizobium sp. B2-5-7. Next base: position 358,636 of record NZ_VFUO01000004.1, read on the forward strand.
CACGAAACGCTGGTGGACCGGATCGAGCGTTTCGGCCCTCCGGTCGAGCGGATATTGAAGAAGCCGTTTTTCCACGCCGGAGCCGTCATAGGTGAATGTGCCACCGGTTGCCGTCTGGGCTTCCGCAACCTCTTCCCACATGTCGAAGAGTTCTTGCGCACGCGAGGCCGCGCGTTCGATCGAAGCCTCGTCCACGCCAGCGTTGAGTGCCCTGCGCCGTAGGGCAGCGTCGACCGTGTCACGGACACCGGGATGGTCTTCCAGCCTGTTAACGGCGGCGGATGGCGAAAGCGCCGGATCGTAGTGTCGGGCTGCGGCAACGATAACGGCGGCTAGCGCCCGGTCCAGCGCCCTCGGGGCGAACGGCGTCACGCTGGTCGCTTCCACCGCGCGATAGAAAGACGCGTGAAACGCCCTGAACTGCTCGTAGTGCGTTCGGTCACGTGGCTTGTGAAGGTTGAGGAGCGTGACCACCAATCCGGGCTTGCCGCTCGCCCGTCCAACGCGGCTAGTCGCCTGGATGTACTCGGCTGCGGTCTTCGGCTGCCCCTGAACGAGCATCAGCCCAAGGCGGCTGATGTCCAGTCCGACCGATATCATGTTCGTTGCCAACGCCACGTCGATACTGTCGTCGTTGAGAGCGCCGTCCTCCGTCAGGGCCTTGCCGAGACGTTCTTTCGCCAACGCCACCTCGTCCGTCGTCACGCGCGACGTGAGTTCGATCGGTTGACGCATCTGTCGGTTGGCAAATTCTGGGCCCGCAGGCACGATGCGTTGCCGCTTGTCGCCATAGCTCGCCACATGCTCGCGGATTTCGTCCTCTACGATGCGACGAGCGCCTCCAAGTTCGCGAAGCGCATTGAAATACGTGAGCACGGTCAGATAGGGATCGGCGGGATCGTCCCCTTCTTGCGTCGGGCCGGAAGTCAATGCCTGCGCGCCTGCTAGCAGGGTCTGCATGCTCCGAAGAAAGAGAAGTTTGGGCCCGCGGCCCTGACTCGCCACGCCGACGTAGAGGCGGGCTGGCTCTCGTGTCGATGGCACAGTCTTGGCGAAGAAGCTGTCGGTGCGGTGGATGCCGGGCGGCGGAAACACGGCCGTCTCCGAACGATCGAACAACGCTGCGATCTGTTTCTCGGCCCGTCGGACAGTCGCGGTCGAAGCAACGATTTTTGGACGAATGAACCCATGAAGACCCGGCCGAGACGACAGCAGGTCGATCGCTGTTTCGTAGAGTGCTGCCACCGTTCCCAGCGGGCCAGAGATCAGGTGCAGTTCGTCCTGGATGACAAGATCCGGCGGATCGAGCCGATGCCCGTTTCCCAAGGGGCGACCTTCGCCTAGCTCAGACGCGCCGAAGAACCCCTTGTCCGGATCATACCGATCCACGTGTCCAAAGAATGCGCCGCTCTTGCCAATCCATGGAAGGGAGGCAAATTTGTCCACCGTGGCGATGAGAAATGCGGGAAGACGGCGGTAAATTGGTTCGTCCACCACGAGCACCGGCAGGTGCCGATCCCGCGTGAATTCACATTCGGCGTTCTCGCATTTGAGAACGAGGTTTTGCGGAGCCATCCTGTTGGGCGTGAAGTGGAAGCTCTCTGGCTTGAAGGGCTCACCGCACCACGGACATGCCTTCAGTGGCACCGGGGATTTTGTCTTCGGTCTGTTTTGGTACCGCTTCAGCCAGGTCGTCGCGGCGTCCTTGTCGGAAGAATTTCGCGGCTTGAGATTGTTCGGCGAGGCTGCGCCACCCACCCAGAGTCCAATCTCGATTGGCCATTCGCCAAGCGTCTTCCGGCCATTGTCATCACGCGTCCGCAGGAGTTCGAGCGCGCAGACGAGACCAGCGGCCCGGGAGAGCTGGTCCAGAGTGAGCAGGCGTAACGTATAGCGCATGATGACGCTGATGCCCGCACCCAGCACGCCAGACCCCCGGAGCCGCCTCAGCACAATCGCATAGGCAGCAAGTCCGAGGTACGCTTCCGTCTTGCCGCCGCCCGTAGGGAAAAAAAGCAGGTCGACGATCTCGCGCTCACCACTGTTGCGGTCGGTCATGCCAACCAGGTTGAGGAGGACGAAGGCTAGCTGGAACGGCCGCCATGTTGGCGGGTCTACATCGACCGGCTTCTTCTTCTGAATCACTGCCTCGCGCTGGCGGTTGGCCATAGCCATCGCTGTGTTCATCAGGCCGAATGCTTCACGCGCCATCGGGTCACGCTTAAGGAGATCTATCCCGTCGCGAATCCTGCTGCCGGCGGTGTCAACATTTTCCAGAAGTGCATTGCCTGTCTCTAGCCGTCTCGGCGCAAGCCCTGTCATCAATCCTTCCTGACCCCGCCGCCACTCAGCGTAAAGGTCAGGCAGTGAATCCAGGGCGGCACTGACCGCCTCGGCACCGGAAATGGCAGCCCGAGCGAGAGCCTCCATGCCGAACTCGACGCCATCGATCCTTGCCGGGACGACACGCTCCACCTCCTGCTGTGGAAGAAAATCGGTCCAAACACGCGTCACAGGGAGTGGATTGTTCGTCGCGTCACGCCGTTCTTGCCAGCCTGCAGATGTATTGCGACCAACGGCATATTCGCGGACGTCGCGATAATGAAGATCGCCGAGCCTAAGGTCGAAATCATCGGACTGGTAGGTAGACAGGTCGCTGCGCGGATAGAATCCATCCGCACATTCGAGCTCGATCCGGGTCTGGAACGCGTAGGCCACGTCCTTGTACGGAGCCTTTGTGCTCCGTCGACGGTTTACCAAGAAGACCGTGATGACGCGTAGGCGCTCTTCAGTCCCTTCCGGGGTCTTCTGACGAAGCACACGCTGGTGAACGGTGACTTCGATGCCGCCGCCCGGCCTCTGAGGGGCAGCGCTTTCCGACAGCGGGATTCCGGGTTGGTTCCGAGTGACGTCGAGGACAATCGCGGCTTGGCCGGGAACCCGAACCCAACGGAGGTTCTCGGGCTTTTCTGGCTTTGGCTTGCCCTTTTCCGAGAGTTCCGGAATGAGGAGCGCATCGGGCAATGGGGGCTCAGTCTTGTAGTTCCCCCATGTAGCGTGCAGCGTGACCTGACTCACCGTTTCCGGAAGAACCACCGTCAACCCTATCGACGACGGAAGAAACCTGTCCCGCGGCGGTTGGTCAGTCGAATCCTTCTCGTCGACCTCCCCCTCAACAGCGGAGTCCAGCGTCTCGTTGGCGAGAAGATCGTCGGCGGTTTCTTCGGCGGTTTGCTCGTCGTCAGGTATCACAGGCGCGACACCGTCGTAGGCGGGAACGATAAAGCCTCCGACGTACCAGCGCGATGGTTTCTCCGTCAGCACCTCTCGTGCAAGATCTTGGTCGAGGCCAGGATTCGGGCCGACTAGGTCTCGGCGCAGGATGTCGATCAGCTTGTTTCGTACCTCGAGCGAGTTCGTCATGGTGTCGGTCTCTCAAGGTTAGAAAGCTGCACCAGCGCCTGGTCGAGCCATTTTTGGGTATGGGCCTCTCTTAGGGCCACCTTCGGACGATGGCCGATATCGGCAAGGAGTCGCTCCAACGAGACCAGCCTGTCGCGCAAGCCGAGGCGCAGTCCCATGCGAAGACTAGCCTTATCCGGACCGCAAAGGACCCAGGCGTCGCCGCGCGTGATGGCGTGTGCCCAGAGCATCTGCTCTCCGGCGTCCAGAAAGCGCATATGATCGTCGCGCAACAGCGCGCTCGCGCGTTCAACGTCGTTAACCGGATGTACCGCTTTAAGCGTGTCCCTCAGAACCTTGGCGTCGATTTGCTGCTCTGGACGCCGCCGCTGGAGCCCTGTCTGAGTTTCGATCTCACACATCTGGATGGTCTCGACCGCATACCCGCTCGTCAAAGCCTTCCAGGCCGACACACGCCAGCATTCGATGATGACGTTGGTATCGACCAGGACAGGACCATGGTGCCGGGCCATCTTCGCGCCTCACAGCTCGTAGGGCGCTTCCACGCCATGAACCATGAAGAGCTCCGCGAGATCGTCGATAGACAGGCCGAGCAGGTACGAAACCCTCCGTATCGCCACTCGGCCTTCTTGGGTGGCCTTCGCAATCACTTCAACGAACGACTTGGAAAACAGATGTGGAAGCCGTTCTTCCGCAGGCTTGGCCCGGCCATTGTTGCGCAAGCGGTCCTCGGCGAGGCCTTTTCCGATCCAGCCGAGGCCAACCAAACGCCATCGCAACGCGGATGCTGTCACCCGTAACTCGTCGGCTGCCATGTTGAGCCGAGTGACAAGTTCCTCGCCCTCCAACTTGGACCAGTCACCATACCTACTGAGGACATCCGAGGGCATCAGAACTGCGGATGCAAAATTGTCAGCGAGTTGCTCAACGCGGTTGCGCCGTTTCGGCACGACATCCTCGACATGATCTGGCGGCATCGCATCCCAGGTCAGAATGTGGAACAGTTCATGGGCCAGGTCGAAATGGCGGCGGCCTGGAACCTCGCGCCGATTGATCAGCACGACATCGAGCTCTGGAAGACGGCACGCCGCTCCCGACGCTCCCTCGATCGGATCGACCATCAGCACGAGCATACCAAGCTCTTGCTCCATGATCTCGGCGAGCCGAGCGGCAGGCACATCGCCCAGCCGGAATTCGGCGGCAAAACGCTCGCCGGCTGCGGATGCATCCTCGAAACTGGAATCCTTGGAAAGGCCGAGTGCGCGTCGGAGCAGCGGCGCCGCCTTTCCCACTTGCGGGGCAAGCATTCGGAACGCTGCGATCATGCGGCCGGCATCGCGCTCATACTCGACAAGCCCGCGGCCAATGATGCCCGTCTGACGCCAGGAGAACTTGCCCTCACCTACAAGCAGGAACGGATCGGTAAAGAAATCCAGCGGCACGCCGAAGATCTCGACGGCGCGAACCAATTCTTCAGCGGATAGGCGACGCTCCCCTGTTTCGATGGCGGAAAGTGTCTGGCGATCCTTGAAGCCGAATAGGCGCGAGACCTCTTCCTGCGAGAGCCGGCGCTGCTCTCGAATGGCTTTAAGGCGTGCACTGATTGTTGCAGTGGTCATGGCGGCTCCGTCCCGCGCCATATAATCTTGCAAATTAGAGAATGCAAGATTTCATTGCGAAATCTGCTGATGTGGGGGTACGACTGAGACTTCAAGCCGCTTCGCTTAAATCGAAGCCGGCGGCGTGGATCAAGACGAACACATGGCGTTTCACGTTTTCCGAGACGCCGATATCAGCTGCAAGAATTTCTCTAACTGGCGCGATATAAGTTGTCTTCACTTTGAGCCGTACTGATTGATTAACTGGGATGAGTTCTGCTCTGTCGCGGCTCCTTCGATCGACAGTTGAAGCGACGGAACAAAAACCCTTGCCGTTTTGCCAAGCCAATTCGTCTTCTTCGAACGTGGTGCGCAGACAAATGTCGGCAAGTTCCTTTTGGTCCTTCGAAGCAAGAGCGTTCGTCAATGTTTCCAATGCCTGGCCATCTTTGACCCAATCTGCCCAGACACGGAAAAGACGTTCGCGCTCCCGCAAAGGCAGAATTTTGGTTGCTATCCGATCGAGTTCCGCATTGATCTCGTCGACTGTTCCTCCCTGTGCGAGCCAGAAATAGCGGGCGGCGAGCGACGCCGAGGCGAACCGGAAATTACGCGCATCGAGCGCCGTGCTATCCCACTCCATCATGCACCAAAGCGCCATGGCCGCACTAAGTTTAGGGCCGCTTAATTCTGCCAAGAACGCGTCTTTGTCCGCACCAGTGAGACTTTCGAGCTGACGTGGAACGATTCCGCTGAAGCCGTCGCTTCCAAAAAACAGTACCTTCCAAATCTGAAGTGTCTGCAGGCGGAACTCCTCTGGAGAGATATATCCGTCCGACCGGGATTTGGTCATGAGAAGCGATATGAAGGCGATATCCGCGGACAGGCGCGAAGCCGGCCGTCCTGCGATAAATTCGGGACGCGCCAACGCCAACTCGATTTTCTTCAAGACGCGTAAGATTTTGGCGCCAAGCTTGGCCTTTTCGCTCTCGTTAACGCGGATGTCTTGGACCTGCTCTTCTTTGTTTTCGTCTTCGTTCTCTTCATCGCTATGTCTCGGCGCAGACGAATAACGCCTCGTCGCTTCCTGCTTTGTTTGAAAGAACGAAAGGAACAAAGCTAGCGTATCGGTCTCGCTGAATCCGGCCGGCACTGCCGCATTGAAGAGCGAAGGCGGTTTGCCGAACCCGTCGGAATAAATGTCGTCCTCGGTAAAGCGGATCGGGGCTGCCAACTCTTCGGTGCTGCTTCTTTTCGTAGCTGTACCCGTGGCTACCGGTCTTTGGACATGTTGATCGAAGAGTTCAAGGATTTGAAGAAACTCCACGCCAGTCAAACTGCCCCGTGCAGCGGCATCGTCAAGCTTCTCCCGGATTTGCCGCTCTGGTCCCGCCATTCGGAGCGACCTTTCGTCATCGACCCAACTGGGGGATGAAAGGATTTCTGCACCTCCCGTGGACACGCCCTTCAACCAGATCGTGCCTATGACCCCTTCAACAGTGAAGCTGGCCTTTTCACTGTCGAAATCGCGGGCACCGAATTCCTTGTCGGACGAACACAGTACCAACCGAGTCAGCGGGGCTACCGACTTGTAATGAATTTCGAGATGCGGCCCATCTTTCCTCGCTGCCAGTATCCGAAGATCAGGTGTTTCGATCCCCCAATCATCAGCGGGATGAGTGTCCGGCAGTTCGGGCGCGACATCCGAGATCGAGAAATTCGATAGCAAGTCATCCGAAACATCTCGAGGAGCGCGGCTGAGCGCCATCAATTCGGCGTTTCCCCAGTGGCTGTCCGCTAACAGCGCAGCCATTGAGCAATTCGCGCTCCCTGCCGCAATGACGTTGTCCGCATCCGTATGAAGGACATATGCTTTGGCGTGGATGAACTTGTATCGCCGGTCCTCGGCCATGTCGTCGATGCCACGAAGCTTGACGGTGCCGGGTAGCTTGACCGCGATGTCTTTCGAAAGACCTGCGCGTCGAGGCTGAAGCAGGACGTTTACATTACCTGTTGCGATACCGGCTATCGTTGTGAGCGCCTCACCCGTCGGATCGAAATAAGGGCTCAAGACGTCGACAGATCGAACATCGCTGGCGGCGAAGTTGGTGATCTGCGTCAGCATCGGGGTTGAGTTTGGGGTCCACGCCAATCCACCTGGTTCCGGTAGATCGCCGAGCCATAAATTCTTCTCGTAAGTAAATGCCGCAAACGTATCTTTTCGGATGTTTTCCGAATCGGGCACATATCTTAAGATCGCTTCGAGGTATTCGCGAAACGCCGCGATTTCCGAGCCGCCACCATTCCCTGGATGTGAAAAGTCGGACCAGATTTCTTGGTTCGCACTCCATCCGCCATGTGTCGTATTGCCACTCCCGACCGCAAGGGCGGCCTTGGTCTCACTACAAAGGAAAAATGCCTTTGGGTGAAACCGCCGCGCGCCGCCCAGGTCGACTGGAACGACGCGGTAACGAATGCCCAATCGCTCGATCAGTCCATATTGATCCCGATACGAGCCCGCTGCGCAGGCGGCATCGGCGAATATGGTCAACTGGGGATGTCCGATGCCGCGAAGCCGCGGAAGCAGAAGAGATTCCACGAAAAGAAAGTCGATATTGTGGGTGAGAACGATCGCGGTCGTGGCTTTGTCTACCGCCTTGCACATCTGCTCGATGACGTTGACGTGCTTCACGCTGCCCTCTTTGCGAAAGAGCCATCGGACTCGCGAGTGAGCACCCCAATATCGACCAAAATTCCAAGCGTGTTGTCGAGCCGGCTGCCGCTGAATCCGGCCCCCGTTTGATTTGCGGTAAGTCTCAGCAGGTTGCCGTCAGGGAAAAATCTCAATGAGCATTTTTGTCCGTTCGACATTTTTCTCAAAGTCACTTTGAGATGCGGTAGCACGGCGCAGGTCTCGACCAATTTCCGCAACAGGGTCTCGAAAGGCTCGGCGCCGGCGCCGACGATCAGCTTCAACGCCAGATCGCTTGTCGAGGTTTGAGTCCTAGTGAGATCGACGGTGCGGAAATTTTGGGTCTGTTTTTCGAGCGCAGAAAGCAGAGCGAAGGCGCCGAGCATTTGCTGTGAAGATTTGAGTTGGTTGAAAGACGAAAATGGCAGCGGCTTACCGAGCATCAAATCTTCCGGAACGGAATCGGCGGCATTCCGGCTCGATCCGCCCCAGGACTGCCTCGCCTCGGGCCACAACTCGGAGAGGTCATCGGCCTTTTCGGTTTGTTCCCTGACCACGGCCAACACCCCGTCGATAGACGAATCCCCGGCTAGTTTCAAAACTCCACAGACGGATGAAAGCAGTAGTTCCAACCCGTAGTGCTGACGGCGGCGCCATTCGAATTCGGCCCACGCGACCGACGCGTGGGCCGATTGATCCGCCTGACTGCAGGATTTGAAGTTCCCGCTGAGAATTTTGTTGGCGGAGGTTTCTCCCTCGGAAAGCCGTGCATTGATCCATTCGCGCGTTTCCGAGAAGCGCATGTATCTTGTTTGAACGGTCTGCTCGTGGCCAGGTGACGCTTTCCACGGCGTATGAAAGGCCTCGCACAGCGATATTGCCTCCGAGCTCGATGGATCGAGACTGGCCAGTGAGAAATGGGGGACCGCCTTCTTGACCATTTCGCCGTCTAGGCAGTTCTGGGTATAAAGTGCTGCCAGAATCTCTGATCCTTCCAAGACTTTGTTTCGGGCCGCCCAGATTTCATCGCCGCGCGGTGTGAGTTTATAGGGGAGATTACCCGTCCGGCCATCATCGAGGAGACCGATTGCTTTGCAAGGATTGTAGTAGGTATTGAGCATCCTACTGCCTTTCGTATCGGGAAACGAAATCACCTGACCCGATTTCAACCTTTTCATGTCGTCCGAATAGACGTCGCTGCCCAGGATCGCACCGCCAGGCTTACCGCCAGGATCATTTAGGGAAGCTGCGATGACGAGAAACTCGACGCGATGCAGATACGCTCCGAGCTCGCCGGCGACGAACAGCTTTCCAGCTTTGAGATGCTCCACATAAAATTGCTTGATTGCCCAAGGCAGAATCGAAAAATATCTGCCGCGTGCCGAAATCGTGGTGATGCCGTTGACCAAGTTGGCTTCCAAACCTTGGTCCAAAGCCCTGATACCCAATATGTCCAGGCCTTGCGTATCGTCGAGCACGTCCTCGTTCCAGAAAATCATGGCCCCCCCAATTCGACAATGGTCACGTCCACTACCAACGTCGATGCATCTCCGCCTTGGCGATCCTCACTCACGAGTTGAGCGGATCCCCTCTGCCTCAGGCGGTCTTCGCTTCTGTCACCCGCTCTTTGGTGCCGATCTCTTCCTCGAAATACTTGTTGCCGCCGCTTAGCGACGTACAGAAGAGATCGGCAAGCCTAGAGCCAATCCTCCGCATATCTGCTTCATAGAGGTGAAGATGCAGTATGTTCGGCGAGTTGATTGATGCTTGGAAGCGGATTTCAAAGCCAATTAACCAGGTCTTCTCGGCGTCGCCCTTGTGCCGATGCAGCGGCCTGATGGTCCGGCCATCACCATGCCCGAACGCATCGCGAAGCCATTTGACGAATTGATCGGCGGACATGTTCTGGAAGTCCGCGTTGACCTCGGCGGCGGCGAGCGCCGCTCCCTGATCCTTCTTCACCGAAACAAGCGCCGGCTCATGCAAAGAAAGCAACCAAGGCGGATCGACGATGCGTTCATTCTGAAGCTGTTGCCGGACCGCATGTGCGCGAGCATCGATCGGATCTGGCCAAGCCGGGGGCGGATTGTATCCGCCAACCCATGCGCGGTTCTTGCTCCAAAGCAGAATCGTGCTGAAGAGCGAGAATGTCTGCGTTATGTTGAACTTGGTCTTCGGCGGATCGTCCAACATCGCCTTAAGGCGATTGATAAGCGCCCATTCAACCTGTGCATTTGAAATCCCTCCCATTGACCCCCCCTCAGATATCGAGTTCTTCGTCCTCGTCGTCCCGTGCCGTCACTTTCCCCGCCTTCACCAGCCCCAGCTGCACCTCCTCCTCGTGACGTTCGGCATTGAGCTTCAGCAGGCGGGCAAGGACCTCGTCGCGGAACTCGGACGGCCAGAACAGCCGATCTTGATAGGTGTAGTCGTCCTCGGTCTCCTCGGTCAGGAATTGCGGCTGCGCCCGGTCGGCGAGATCGTCCCAGCCATAAGCGCGCAGCACCGCGCGGTCCATTTCGCCATGGAGTTCGCGCAGCCGCGCGATGTCGGCTGAGGTCTCGTTGGCGTCGTGGAAGCGGTTGTAGGTCTTGGTCATGCCCTCGTCGCGGGCGACCATGAGTTCGGCGCGGAAGTCGTGATAGGCCTGTCCGGCTGATTCGAGCGCCGGCTCAGAGTCAAAAGCTTTGGGGAAGGGGAAGGTCTCGAAGCAGTCGGAGGGCGCATAGCGGAGGTCGTCCTTCATCGAAGAAGAGAACAGTCGGGCCCATAGTTCATGCGCCCGGGAATGAATGACAGCGAAAGGAGCTAAATTTGAAAAAGCAATGATATCGCAGCTGTCAGCGTAAACCATCCCGCTATCTAGACGGGCGATTGCGAATTGGGGCGAAACACGTGACAGCCCAAGTACGTTTCCCATGCCATCAATGGCTTGGTATAGACCTGGCTGCCGATCGCCAAATCGCCACCAGCGCTCACGCCGAGCTTTTCGTTTATCCTTTGAGCGCTGCGGTTTGACTCGACTTTCGGCAATTGACAACAGATCTGGCCAATCCGCAGCAACAGGATGTTGATAATCTGCTGGGACTATTCCCGAAGAGACAGCCGCTCGACGCTCCACCTCCATCATGGACTTCCAGGACTTTAATGAGGCGTCACGGAGAAGTGGGAAGTCTTCGAAGTCGATAACAAACCGACTATTTTCGTGCGATGGGCTGTTATTTAATTCCTCCCCGCCGATGTAGCGCTTCACGCGCTCAGAGTTAGCGGTATCCTTGGCGATAAGAGCTTTCATGACATCAAGTGGCTCAGAGTCGCCTTTTTCTGCGGCTGAATCGTCGAAAATGAAACCAGCCCCATACACTTTGGAACCTTCGAACGCTTGACGCGAGTTGGTCGTCAGACGTTCAGGGGACGCATCGAAATCTCCGACCGTAAGGTAAGCCGATATTCTTCTCACCCTCTTGTGCTGCAATACAGGAGTTGGTGAAGCTCCTTTCACAATATGTACCACTGAGACCACCACTGCAGCTTCTCCTGGCCATTGAAGCCGTCGGATAGCGCGGCCAATTGATCCGCCAGCAGAGAGAATATTTTCCAGCGCTGTCGCGCGCGTGTCCCCTGCCGAATAGTGTTGGTGGCAATCAATCCAGAACAGCCACCAGAACGCAGCAGCGCAAAGACCCGACGGAAGAAATGAGCAACTAAGTCGGCATTCCCGTGTGCTCCCACATGCACGATTTTGAGCCAGTCGCGATACGTGTCTCCCATTTCACTGGAGATTCGACTGCCTCCGAGAAATGGAGGATTGCCGACAATGCCATCGAAACCTGGATTGTCGCGAGAGAACACCTCGGGGAACTCCAGTTCCCAGTGGAACGGCCGGATCGGGTGCTCGCCATGCCGTAGCGTTTTGGCGATGGTCGCCAATCGGTCCTCCTTCTCACTTGTGCCAAGACCAGATAGCAACTTTGCAACTTCCACCCTCAAGGCTTCTCTTTTCCGCGGCTTATCGGCGGAGAAGAAGGCGGCAACGATGGCATCGCCATAGGTGCGCGGCTGGTCGAGCTTCTTCTCGACAATACGGTGCCTTGCCTCCTGTGTCGCTCGCGCCACGTCGTCCGGCGCGAACTGGATGTCGCGCCTGCCCGAAACGACCTCATTGACGCGGTCACGAATGAGCCCACGGAAAAGCGGAGCACTATCTTTCGACAGATCCCAATGCGCCGCCTCGATCTGCGCGCGCGTTAGTCCGACAAGGCTGTCGCCGGACTTGATCGCGTGATCCAGGAAGGTGAATTCGTGCTCGCGCGCCAGCGTCGCCAGCCACAGCGATAGGCGGGCAAGGTCGACGGCGAGCGGGTTCTTGTCGACGCCGTAGAGGGAGCGCTGTGCGACAAGCCGACGGGCATGCAGCGCCTCATCCTCGTCCGCCGGAATCCTCGGCTTCAGGTCCGGGTGATGGCCCCAGGCCTTCTCCAGCCGCTCGCCGAGTTGGCGACAGGATTCGACCAGGAAGGCGCCCGAGCCACAGGCCGGGTCGCAGACCTTGATCTCCAGCACCTGATCCGGCGTCGCCTCCGCTCCGATGCGCTCGAAGGCTGGCTCCAGCGCATGGCGTACGATCGGCTCGGTGAGTGAGCGCGGCGTGTAATGGCTGCCGGAGCGCCGGCGCTCGTCGGTCGGCTGCAGGATCGGGCTGCCCTCGGCTGTCACATGGCCGCCCGGCGAGCCGCGCGGGTCGGCAATCGCCGCCAGAGCCTCGGTGAGTTCCTGGACGCCCTCGGCCTTCTTGATCGCCTCCAGCCGCTTGGCCGTCGGCGAAACGCCGGATTCCTTCAGGAGCTTCTGGCGGTCGGCGCTCCTTTTCGCCTCCAGGCATTCGATCTCGACAAAAACGGGCAGGTTCTTCTCGCCCTTCACCGCGATCATCCGGCTTGGCGCGCGAAGCACAGTAAAACCCATGATAGTCTCGTAGACCGAGCCGATCTGCTCGACGTCGAGAGAACGGTAGGAGAGCCGCTCGCGCACCCGCTCGCCGGTAACCGCGCGCGCCTCGATTGTCATCAGCAGTTCGAGAATTCGCAAGATTGCGCCATCGCGGACAGGCAGCACCTTCGCTGCCGTCAGCGGGTCCCCCTCATCGCGGCCTTCCAAGAAGGAAAACACCTTCGGGTCGAACAGTTTACCGCCGCGAGCCGTGATCCAGCCGGAACGATGGCCGCCATGCACCAGCCGGAACAGTGCCAGCAGCCGGCCCCAGCCGCCGACACGCTCGTCCATCGTGTCGGGATTTAGCGCGCGATCCTCGATGAGCCGGGCGAAGAGACTGCGGACCGAATACCCTTGCTCGTAGATCTCCACCGCCTCGCCGGTGCGCATGGTCGGGATCAGGTCGCGATCCTCGGCATAGAGCAGGAAGACAAGCCGCATCAGCGTCGTGAGCAGGCCCTCGTAAAGATGGTGCGGCTGCGTCGCGGCCAGATGCTCGATGCGCTCCCGGTCGGCGGCATGGAGGGCGCGCAGAAGCTCATGCAGTGCGCCCAGCACTTGTTCGGCGAGTTCGGCGGAAACCTTGTTCTGCGCCTCGCGCGACCGCGCGAGCAGTTTCGGCAGGCGGCGGTGTTCCGGCTCCGTGAACAGGCGCGCATGACCGAGCATCAGCTTCACGCCACCGAGCATCGCGCGACCCGCAACGGTGGCAAGGCTGCGAAGTGGGAAGGACAACCAGCCCGATGTCTCGCCGCGCGGCGCGTAGATCAGTCTGAGGTGCGAGCGGTCGACCAGCACGCCGATGGGCACGCCGGTCTCACGGAGCAGTCGCTCGAACTGCTGATGCGGCGTCGCCTCCCAGCCGTCGAGCGCACCGCGCTTGTCGGCCTCCAGATCGGTGTGGAGCTTCACGAGAACTTGGAAAGACTCCAGACCGGCACCGCCGAGATCACGCACCGCCCAGTCGGGCGACAGGACCACGTCGTGCTCGTCGACCCGGGCCGCGAGTTTCGTCGGCAGCGCCGGCCCGCCAGGCGCCCCGGCCACATAGCGCGCTTCCCAACCAAGAATTCGTTCAAAGAAGGCCCAGGGATCTGGCAGGACCGGTCCATCGCCGTCCGCGTCCAGGAGTTCGGCGACCGCCAGGGTGGCCACAGCGGTCTGGCGCGGCGAATTGAGGTCTTCGTCGCGAATAACATTGGGGCCGATGACCAGCCCGACAGGCCCGACATGGTAGAGCCATTCGAGCTGCGGATCGATTGCGCTGTCGAACATGACGCTCATGACTGCCTCGGCCAGAGATAGACGATGCCGATCGGTTCCAGCCGCTCCGCCCGCACTTCATAGGATTCCGCGACCCGACGGGGCTCCTCGATCAATTCCCGCTCCAGGCTGTCAAGACGCCGCTGCCAGTGGCGGCGATCAGCCTCGCGCTGCCGACGTTCGACGGGGTCGGAAAGGTCCAGCTCGAATTGATCAGAGTCCTTCGTATCCGCTGCCTTGCGTATCCTGTCACGCTGTGCCTCGAGCAGGCCGGCGAGCGCGGCGGACTCCTTCAAGGCGATATCTGCCAGATCTTTCTTCGCCCCGGCGGCGGCTGCCTTCGAACGTTCCACGAGCGAGGGGCGCAGGTCCGTGAGGTCCTTCTGCACGCCCGCGAGCAGTTTTTCGACGATCTCCTGCGGCGGCATGGTCGCGGCCTTCAGCGCCTCTTGCAATTCAGCCAGCGTTGTTTCTTCACCCACTGCGCCGAACGCCTTGAGGCGCTGACCCGAGCGGGCAGCCTCACTCCAGAACGCCGTCACCGGCAGAATTTCTTCGTGTAACCGAGCCGCGGCCGGACCAAACAGAGCAAGACGTCCGATGAGGACGACACGCGCCTGTGTACCGGGTCCGTAGATGACGCTCGCACGGTTGAGGCTCGCCTGAAATCCGTGGGAGATGAACCGCGACAGGAGACGGCGCACCAACCGATGTTCGAGATGCACGTGGACTACGCCGTCGGCATCGCGGCCGTCAGGAAGGACCGGAGCCTCGAACGTGATTGCACGCACTGGCTTCTTCGCGCGCCATTCGGCCAGCTGCTTTCGTTTCGGCGGTCTACCTTCGCGAAGTTCGTCGAACAGATCGCTCCAGGACGAGTCCTTGGCGAATACCGGCAGGGTCGGGTCTAGTCGGAACGCGCCACCGACGCCAAGGTCTGCGGCAGGCGTCAGTGGCACGCCGTCACGCGAGAGCGCCGTCCGGATGACCGATTGCAGTTCGTCCGGCTCGATGCCAACGCGCTCGCGCGCCTCGGTGAGATCGCGATCAAGCACGCCAAGCTCGCGAGACAGACGGGCAAGGCGCTTGTCCTTCTCGTCGGCCATATCGCGGCGGGCGCGGCGGACGAAAGCGTCGCCATCCTCGGCCTCAATCTCGCGAGCCATCGCTGCCGCGGATTGCCGGGTGATACCGGTGCTCGAGAGTCTCTTGTGGATGCGCTCTCCAAGGACCTGTCCGGCTGAGCCGAGCTGGCTGCGGATGGTTTCGGTCTTACGGACGAGAGCGGCCAGCACCTGATCCTCGGCTCGCTGGGCATAGACGAAATAGCGACAGGTCACAGTGTCGGCGGGCTGCAGCTTGCGATCGATGCGGCCGTTGCGCTGTTCGAGGCGGGAAGGATTCCACGGCAGGTCGAAATGAACGAGGTCATGGCAACGGGTCTGCAGGTTGATGCCTTCTCGGGCGGCGTCGGTACACAAAAGGATTCGCAGCGACTCCTTCGCTGGGTCGGCGTTGAACGCGAACTTCACCTGCTCGCGCCGGTCCTGGCCCGTAATGCCAGTGAAGGTGGCAATGCGTTCGTCGCTGCGATCCGTATCCTCGAAGGCCTCCTTGAGACGGCGCTCCAGCCAGAGCCGCGTGTCCTCCCACTCGGTGAAGATCAGGAGCCGGCGATCATTCCACCTGCCCACCGAGGACATCATGTTCTTCTCGATCCAGTCGACGAGCCATTCGACCCGCGCATCCGGCTTGCGCTCGTTGCGCCGCGCGATCTCCAGCATCGCTTCGACCCGGGAGATCGCCTCGTCGAAATTCCGGACAATCGACGCCATGGAATCGGTAGCAGCCTCGGCGACGTCTTCCTCCTGCTCTTGGACAAGCTTCAGCAAGTTGTCTTCGCTTGCCTCCTCGTTGAATTCGAGGTCCGGCATGTCGGCCATCAGAGACGCAGACCTGTCAGAAGGAGATTTCTCTGCCTTGTCCCGATGCCGCTTCAGGGTCTCGAGATGCTTGCGTAGGCTGCGAGTGAATGCAGGAACCGATGATAGCAGCCGCTGCTGCAGGCCGGACATCACCAACCTGGCCTTTGCCAGAGATGTGCCCTGCAGCCCGGACTCGCACCATGCACGATAATCCTCAAACAGGTTCGAGAGAACCAGTTCCGGCGTGTCTGGCGGCAGATTTGAGAGGATGACCGGTTCGACCTTGCGTCTGGGAAATCTGGAGACGTTCAGCTCGAGAAGATCGCTCTTCAGGCGGCGGACCATGATTGGTTCGAGATGATCCGGCTCGACCGGCACGCCACGCGTGAAGCGCTGCGGGTCAAGGATCTCAAGGAGCGAGGAGAAGCTGTTGGAATGGCCATTATGCGGGGTGGCTGAAAGGAACAGCCGATGCTCGAACCGTTCCGCCAGGTTGCGCACGGCGCGGGTGAACTGACTGTCCGTGGCGTATGCCATGCCACTCGACGGGGCAGCGTGATGTGCTTCGTCGAGAATCAGCATGGCGCGCGGCCGGAAGTTGCCGAACAGCTGGATTAAACCGTCGGAATAGGACTCGTCCGCCAGCAGGCTGTGCGAGATGATGAAGCGCGATCCGACCGACCAAGGATTGGCGGAGAAGCCATAGTTCCGGCGCACGGCCGCCAGATAGTCACGATCAATGATGGTGAAGCCGAGGCCGAATTTCTGGGCCAACTCGTCCTGCCATTGCGCGGTCATGGCTGCGGGACTCGATACGACGACATAGTCGACCCGACGGCGCAGCAGCATCTCTCTCAGAACGAGTCCTGCTTCCACGGTTTTGCCGAGGCCTACGTCGTCTGCAATGAGTAGGTTTACGCGCGGCAGGCGGAGCGCCTTGGCAAGCGGCAACAGTTGGTACGGATCGAGCCGGATTCCAGCCCTGAACGGCGCTTGGAACAGATCTCGGTCGGCGGCGGTTGCCGACCGCCACGTCACGGCGCGGAGGTGGGCGGCGAATACTTCGGGATCGTTGGTTCCGTTTTCACCGATCCGTTGCCAGACGTCATCCTCGACGCGACTGAGGTCGAGCTCGGTTTCAAGGATTGCGCGCAGGCGCTCGCCCTGAGCATCGTCGTCAATGCAGGCGAGATCGAACGCTTGCAGTGGTGAGGAACCGTCCGGGACGGCCTCGATCGCCCATTCCCGGCCTCTCAGACGAACAAGATCGCCGCTCTCAAATATCCCCGCGGTTGCTCCCGCCATCGTGAACCCCGATCATTTTTCGATTCCCCATCGGGTTCTAACAGAATGGGCGGTACATTCTCCAGTTACGATGTCCTCGTTCAGCTGCGCCAGCTTACAAATCTTGCCGAGATGCGCTGATGATTGTTGGAAAGCGCCCAGGCCAGCCGATCATCCACAACCCAACTCAGCCTCCGCAACCATCGCAATATTTGATAGACACCATGCGGGGTGACGTTTGGTGCCTCATCCTGGCGCCGTACATGCGCCGATCGTTCACAGGCTCCAAAGTTCACTAGGCCATTTCGGTAGACTTAAAGAATCGAGCTTAGTTGCTCTCCCCAACCTCTTTGATGTACTCGATTGGATAAGGTGCGAAAATGCGGCTTGGCATGTTCAAGCCAATTGCCGCACCTATTTCGGCTGCGAAGGTGGTGCAGTCGCTGAAGCCTAGCATGTAGTTCCCGGACGACTTCCATCTTTCGAATACCGTCCTCGCCTTCTCGTAAGCATCCGAGTTCACCGAGACGATGACCACATAATCCGACTTCTCCCTTGAGTCGTCCAATATCTGCCCCGGCGACAACCCGAAGACTGCTTCGTATTTGGACTTATCGGCCTGCGGATAGAAACCTACGACCTGCTGGGCGGTCATGTTCGCTGCGCTGTCCCCCTTATTCCAGATCACGAAGGCGTGGCCGAGATCGCCGGCCTGCGCAGCAAGCGAGACCGCGTATTCGGTGCTCTCCGAGCGGACTTTCTTATCAATGTATTTCTTTTCGGCAGCGACGGATGGTACTGTGGAAACAGCTATCAGGAGCGCTACAAGGTTTACAGTAAAACTACGCATGTATGACCTCCAGTGATCTCGTCATTCTACAACGAGCCAGCTCAAGGGCGGAGCGAGCATGGCTAATATTCGTGGTCTTTTCCGTCCGCGCACCAAGTCGCATCGCACTTTTCTGCAGGAGGAGTACCACACACTGCCGCGAATGTGGAATTGGGTGCAAAATTGAAGTCTGCGCTTTGGCCTTTTTGCAAACTCTGCGCCCCATGCCCCGAAGCACCGCCATCACCGTAACATGCAAAAACATAGAGAATCGCGTCGCAAGTTTTGTTGGTTATTTTGGATTGCCCCCCAACGCATGTATTTGCTGCTTGGGCTGGTGAGACCGAAATGCCAAGTCCGACCAAGACGCATGCTGCCACGAAGAAGGACGCTCTGCTCAAAAATGAAATATTAATTATCTTCGACATGAAGAACCTCCGTTTTCCAGAATTTTTCAGTATATCAGTTTTTTATAGACACTGTCAACTATTTTATATTTAGCAAATAAGCGTCTATAATGCTAAGCGTTGACGTCCATAGCAATTCTTGACAGCTTACATTCATAAGAACTTCATTTTCTTGTTTTTCTTCGAGGACATCCGCGGCTTTAATCTAACTACGACAACTCCAGGAACGGCACTCTGGCGCTGAAACGGGGGCCTGATGTCACGAAGGTCGTCTTGTCGAACATCTTGTCGAGCGTGACCGGCTCTTCGCGATAAGCCGCTGGCATGCGAAGATCTATTTCCTCGAGATAGATGACCAACTGCCCCTTCCCCAGTTCGCCTAGCGCCGAACCAGACAGGTCGAAACACTGCTTCCAAACCAGGTCAGGGTCCCCGTCGACATTCGCCTCCGGCATTTCCAGCGGAAGATCGCCTTCCGGAAAGGCAATGGGCCACCCCTCCGGCTTAATCGGCTTACGGATGCGGTTGCCGGCATCGCCGCTTTCGTGGAACACGACGGCTCGGATCTTCGGCAGTTTCAGCCTGTCAAAACTGTTTTTCCATTCTGGCTGCTTTTTAGCCGTCTCCGCAGGCAGATCGTCGAATTTGAGCTCCTTGATGCCGCGCGAACCACGACCCGAAACCTCGACTGTCACTTTGCGGCCGGCAGTCGCGGGGTCATTCAACAGTTCCACGTTAACGCTAACTTTGCGCTTCGGCAGGAGTTGCAGTTGCAGTGCGACGGGCTCGGACGTCATCAGGTCCGGCGAAATGGCATTTTCCTGATAGCGCACGAGGCCGAAGCGAACGAACGGCTCCGAGGCTCGGTTGGCCCTTAGATCGACATCGACATACCATTCCTCGCGATCGAGGTCGAAACACGGCTCATAAGTCAGGAGTGACACGGCAAGGAACTCGCGTTCTCCACCCTGCGGCGCAGACTTCTGCTTCTCGTCGTCCTTCTTCGGCGGAGCGGCTTTTGGGACGGGCATGCGCGCTTCCGAAACGAATTTTGGTCGATGCGGGTTGGATGTAACCTCGCTGAGAGACGATACATCGTCGCCGTGCTTCGAGCCGGCGGACTTGTCCACCAGCGGCATGTCGGCGAAGGCGTTGGGCGGAATGAAGTTGCCCTCCTGGACGCTCTTGTCGAGGCGGATGGGGTCCCCGCCCCAGCGTGTGACATAGGCCCCGGCGGCTCCCAGATCGCGGTCCTGGAAGTCCTTGAGTTCCATAGTGCGCCCACCGTTCAGGACCAGGTTGTTGTCCAGTTCCTGCCAGTTGAGCTCGTCGTATCGCGGCGGCCAGAGCACGATGCCCAGACGCTCCCCCTCGCCGGAACTGAACCAGCCGCGACCGAGATAAATGCGCGCCAACGCATGGCGCTGCACGACGTGTTCGATCGTAGTCTTGCCTGTGACCGCCGTGGCCGACCGTCGGAAGATGAAGGAAGGCTCTGGCCGGCGGGCCTCTGGAGAGGCGGGCGCCTTCGTCGACTTCATCCAAAGTTCGACGGGCGTGGCGGACCGCGTCGCCTGATCGATGCGCCTGAGGGGCTGGCGGCGAAACAAGGTCTGCTCCTTGCCCTGGATATAGGTCGGTGCGGTTTCGAAGGCTGCCGCGCCGCGCGACACCGCGACGAGATCCAGCGTCAACCTGCGGGCCAATGTGTCCTTGAAAACATGCGGACGCTTAATCTGCAGCGCTTTTTTCCTTTTTGTTTGGTCGCGGCCTTCGGGCAGCATGGCGACGGACTGTTCAATTGACGTTCCGCTGATCGCGGCGGCAAATAGCGGCAACAGCGACACTCCTGCCAGCCGCGCCCCGTCCTTCGGCAAGGTGAAAACGTTTGCCGCGCAGGTATCGCCGTTTACCGGTGAGAGTGGGCCGATAGCCTTGGTCGATGGCAGGTTCCCGAGACTCAGCAGCGTCACCGGCTCGCGCGGCAGCGTCACCCTGCCGTCCTCGGCGACGGCGAAGCCGACGACGTCAGTGGGCATAGCGTAGGCGTCGGCGCCATCGGGGTTTGTCACGACAGGCCATCTTCCGGAACGTCTGGAGGTCAGACTGCGTCCCCTCTCAGGTGCATCGATTTGGAAGCCGCTAGTGGCGACGGTGGTGGCTATGACGTGGAAGGACTCGACCAAATCGAGGTCGAGTTCAACCGTGCCGTCGATAATGAGGTCGGTTGCATCCGGCTCATCGCTATTCTTGTTGGAGATGTTGACGCAAACTGACGCATTTTGCGTGCGGATGGATCGAAGCTTTGGATCGTCCGACAGCCAGCGTATCGCCTTTGCCAGCGGCTTGTTGAGCGCGTGATGAACACGAAGGCTCTTGACCGCTGCGATTTCCTCGACCGGCCATTTCGACTTCATAGCGTCGAGCAGCGCTTCGGCGACCTTGCGCCGATAGCTTGGGACGGGTACCTGCTGTCCGCCCAATCCGGTGAGGCTGTCTGCCCCGCCTGGGGTGCACGCGGCAAGCACCGAGTCGCCGCAGATTTCCCGAAGACGTCCCCGAGCTTCCTCATCGCTGGCGGCGCGGCTTAGTTGCATCGCCATCGTCTCGGGTACCGAGAACCGGTCGGCGAGCGTGGCGACATCTGGCAGGCAGCTCACCTCGAGTTCGAAGTCCTCGCCCTGATACAACGTGATCTCGACGAACTGAACACGGGCACGTCTCGCATCCTTGGCCGGAATCATGCCGGCTAGGTCCATTGAGGTCAGCTGCGGCGCCTTGGCTATGTCAGATATCGAGCCCGGTGGAGAAATGCGGACGGCGGCGACACGAACGACTTTCACAGCCAAAGGCAGTGCGTGGGGATAGCTATTTCCTTGATAGAGCGGGACGGCCTGCGCACCTTTCAGGTACTTGTCGCTACCAGTTATCTTGGCCCTAAGGCTGTATTCCACAATGGCCGGGTCGGGGAGATACCCGACCTCACCCGTTTGGGCGGTGTTATGGCCGCCGGGTTCGAACACCGGGATGCCGCGCGGGGTGCCGTCTTTCACCGGAAAGACAGTTCGCGGATAGATGACGCCCTCGTCGTCAAGGGAATCGCGCCGCGTGCTGACCGCAACAGGAAACCCGCTCGGCCTTTCGCTTTCGTCCTGAGGGGTTACGGCACCGCCGTGGTTCTTGCGCGGCGTGTAGCTTACATCGCGCAGGCCTCCCTTCCGGACTTCAACGGCATCGGGATTGTCGAGCCTCCCATGGGCCGAAACAAGGTCGTGCGGGGCCTCCGGTGCGATGAAGACGCGGATCGTTTCCGTCGGGTTCGTGCGGATGTCCTTCCCGACATATTCGCCCTTGATATCGTCCGGAAGCAGGATGTCCGTAAGTTTCGAATTCTCATCGTTCCAGGAACGGACGATCGCCTGGTCGACCAGCTCGTATCCCATCTGCTTCAACCAATAGTCGGCCAGATGCCGTGGCAGCAGCAGGATCGGCGCACCGATGGATTCATGGCGCAGATACCGCCGGGGCGTGACCGCCTTGACGTAGTGTCCGTCTTTCATGACGTGTCGCTCGGCCGGAACGAACGTTCCATGCTCGGTCGGAGTTGACGGTGACGGCGAACCGCCACCCAAGAACATGGAGCGGAAGCGGAACAGGTAAGGCACGCCGAAGCGGAGTGGCGGAGGACGCAACCCCGCTTCGCCGGCGCCCGACCCTGGCAGGTCGAGTGTACGGCCGAAAGGCAAGCCGCTGGGTATTGACTCGTTGCCTGGGCGGCCGTCGGTGAGGACACTGGCCGGTGTGCCGTCCCACAGGAATATGGCTTCATCGGCCACAGCTTCGAATCCGGAAATCTTGCCGTCGTCTGAGGTCTTCGGCAGGAAGCGGGCGGCGGTCTGGAACGAGGTTTCCTCAAGAAGGCCCTTGCTGTTGGTCTTTGTCCCCATCAGCGCATAGAGCACTGACTCGACGAGTTTGTCGTTCTTGCCGAAATCCAGATCCACGAAGCGCTGCATGAGACTTCGCCAGACAAGCCTATCGAGCGGCTTGTTCGCAGAGGCCACGGCCACGTCGATCCGCCGCCCTATAGTCAATTCCTCGGCATGGAGGACGACAACAGGTTCATACCGGCCAAGTTTGTCGCGATTGATATCGGCGAGGGCTATATCGCGGACGATCTGTTCCGACCTGCCGCGATCCAGGATGGTGAACCCGCCCGTTCGATGGGCTTCGCCTCGGTCTCGTCCCTGCGACTTGGAATCCACGGACCGACGAATGTCCAGTGAAGCAAGTTCGTAGCGTGGTCCGTCTACGGTCGTTGCGCCAAGCTTCCAGACACCGTCCGACTGCTCCACCAGGTGCGCCTGTTTGTTTTCTTGCCCGGGCGCCTTGATGTCGAATACCGAGACGGGCCAGAAGCCGTGGAGGTGGAGCTTCGCGGCCGTCGCCACCTGGCACGTATCAGACAACGCGCCCGCGTCCGCCGAGACGGCAAGGTGCAGTCGCAGTTCGAAGCCGGGCTTCGAAAGGGAGGCGCTTGAAGGAAATTTGTCGAGCGGCGCTTCGAAATCGAACGCAAGGCCGAAAAGGCGCGAAAGCATAGGATCGCCCTGCATGGCGAAATAAGTGCCTCGGATCGCCATCAGCGCGGCCGTTTTGTCATCGTCCTTTAGGGCTTGATCGTCGATGACGGGCGGGATGATTGCGCCGCCCTCCTTGCGGTTTTCATCCTTCTTGCCGGTGAGGCCATAGCGGCGCTGCAGCCAGCCGCCATATTCCTGCGTGGCTCGGCGCTTCTTGCGCGGGGATTTGCCATCGTCCTCCTCCTCCGCCTCGGGAGCGACCACATCGGCAACCTCTGGGATTAGGGACGGCCGCACGGGTGCGCCGTCCGCGACCCCGGTGGCGGTTTCGGAACTAAGCGCCTCCTTGATCTTGTCGTAGGTATTCTTGGAGTAAATGCGCTCGTCTCGGGTAGCCTTGATTGCCGCCGCGAAGCGGTCTTTCGCCGAGCCGACGGCCCCGAGATCCACTTTGCGCTCATCGAGCACTGAAAACGGCCCCGCATATTGCTTTGCCAGAATACGGGCCGCGCGCACTGTCTCCTCCTCCACAGCGATGTCGCTTTGCCGGATCGGCAGGACCGCGCCTACCGTCAACGCATCTTCTGACTTCGGCCGATGCACGGCGATGGAGCCGTCGTCGGCCAGGGTGGCTCTGGCAGCTGCCTCGTCTGCTTCTTCGATTTGCCGATCAGTGCCTTCTTTACCTGAATAGCTGTCCTTCAAATCGGCCGCGTGCTTTGATCCCTCGAGCGATCTGGCGATGTCCGCCGCGAGTTCCTCCCAAGTTGCGCCCGGGTCGACGAGCGCTTTGTTCCACAGTTCGTTGATCTTCAGCCAATCCGAAGGTTTTGAGTACGCAGCCGCTCGGCTCGGTCGCATCGTCACCTTCGTCCAGTCATGTTCCGCGATCTTGGGAATCTTGCCTCCGATCTCGCGGACCCAAAGCACCAGTCCGCCATGCGGAAACGGTGAAACCCCGTCCCTCAATCCCTGCGCCATCGCTTTTGGCCAATCCGCCAGTTCGAATGCCCCTGCCTCGGCACTCTGCTGAGGCGTGGCGATCACCGTCAGGCGCAGGGTCTTTGCGTCCTTGACGCCGTTTGCCACGACGCGGAACAGCGGCTTGACCGTGGAACCACTCATCACATGAACTCCTTGGTCAGGCTGGTATCAAAATAGGTTGCGTAGGTTTTCCAGTCGCGCGCCTGGTCGGCGGCTTTGATCAGGATCGCGGAGACGTCCGGCGCACTGAAGGCGGCTGTGCCGGCTGGGTCGATCGAACCGGTCGTCGTGAAGTCAATGTCCGCGTCAAGCGCGGCGAAGCGGGTCTTGCCGCTGGACAACGATGTCTGTTTGCCAAGCGCATTCTCTTTCTTGTACGCCGTGATCGAGTAGTCATAATCGGCGATGCCAATCGAGAATGAGAACGAGTAAATCGCTTCGCCATACATCTCGCCGCCCGCCGCCGTCCCCAGCCTCACATAGAGCGACGTGGCGAAGTGAAATATCCAGATGCTGGCCGAACCACCCGCGAAGAACGTGCCGTATAGCTCAGTCGTCTTCTTGCCGTCGGCCTTGATGACCCGCACGAAGACACCGACCTGGATGCGGCAGCTGGCCTGAAACGGACCGTAGCCGATGGCCGCACCGCCGCCATATTCGAACGATGCCTCGAAGCCCCTGACGCCGTCGGCGGCTGCGTAGATGGCGAAATAGCCCGAGCCGACAAAGGGGAAGACGCCCATGGTAAATGGCGAAAGCCGACGCCCAAGCGACACCTTGAACAGCGATTCCTCGTTGCCGAAGGGAAGCTCGGCCGACACATTGAGCGAGACGTTGAAGAAGGATGTCACGCCGATGCCGATCGTTCCCAGATTGATGCCGTAGCCGGCCTCAATGCCTGCCGTGCGTGTCATCGGTTGGATGAAGACGCCGTTGCCGTCCTTTGGCGACAGGTAGCTCTGCAGCTTCTGTGCGAATTCAAGGTCTCGCCCGATCACGAAATCCTGGTAAACGACATCGAATCGAGCACTTGTGTTGCTCGCCACGGTGAAGGCTGCGCCACCGAATTTGAGCCGCAGCGCGTCGACCACTCCGCCGATCAGGTAGATTTCGAACGGGCCGAGGCTTGCCGTGGCACTGAAATCGGACTTCTGTTTCAGAAGGTCGATGGTTGCCCGCATGGTGATGCCGAAAGACGAGCCCACCAGAGGCCGGAAGATCGCTTGGGCGCCGGGGTCCTTGTCCACCGTTGAATTGAAATCGTAACTGAGGTTGACCTTGGTGGGGATAAGGCTGGAGATCGCGTCCTCGATCTGGTCACGGAATGCCCCGAAGTCGATCGCGGCCAGCACATCGCCACGCATCAGGTCCTTGGCCATGTCATCGGCCTGGGACAGGATCACCAGCGGCGCCGCCGTCTTGGCCGACCAGCCGCTTAGAAGCGCCACCAAACGGCGGCGGTGGCTTTGCTCAAGCTTGCCGTCCTTGATCGCCGCAACATCTTCGGCCACGCTGGCCTCTTGTGCCAGCCGGTCGCAATCTGTCATCGGGTTGACGGATGTCGCATCGTCTATCTTGCACTGGTCAAGGCTCTCGTTCTCGTCGCGGGCCAGCACGTGGACGGGTGTGACAAGCAGCGCCTTGCGCGCCGCGACGTTGAAGACCGGAACGCTCTCGGCCAAATCGAGCAGTTCGTTTCGTTGCTTCTTGATCTCGCCATAAGCAGCGTCGAGGGCAGAAAAGACGCCAGTTGAGAGGAGAGCTTTTTCGGCCTCCTGTCGCAGCCTCTCCGGTGCTCCGGCGACGCGCTCCTCGAGCTTTCGCCACTCGCGTATGACGGCGCTCTCTTCGTCTCTCAGCGCTGCTTCCACCGCATGATAGCTCTTGGCCACACCGTCTGGATTGAACAGTTCCAAGACCCTCGCCTTGGCGCCGTCAGGACCGACTGAAGCGACGATGAATTCCTTGAGTGTGGAAAGGCCGGTGGGAACGGACGCATCCTTGAAGCCAAGCAACTTGATCCGGAGCCGCGCGATTGCTTCGGTCAGCGCCTGTGTTTCCTTCCCGAGGTCGAACCCGAAACGAGCAGCGGCCCCTACCAGCTTTGGTAAGGCTTGCTCGACTTGCTCGACCGCGTCAGCAGCGCCGAGCACCGAGGCGCCGACGAGCCCAAGCGCAAAGTTCGTGACCGTCGTGAGCTGGGTAACGATCTCCTTTTCCGTCTTCTCAAATGCGGCCTTGGCCTTGGTGATCGCCTGCCTGACGTCGTCGGATATGTTCTCTAGCTGGTTCTTGTCCAGATAGGCCTGGAGAACGACTGCGGCGCCACCGACAATCCCGCCGGCCGCCATGATGAGTTTGTTGCTAGGCTTGTTTGCAAACTGCGCCAGACGCTTGACAATGCTCTCCAGCCCGCTGCCAAGCCTCTCACCGAGTTGGCGAAGCCGACGCATGAGTTCGCCGAGTTCCGTCTGCAGCGCGCGCACGGTTTTCGGGTTCGGATCGGGGAAATTCTGTAAGGCACGGGTCGCAACGACGATATCGACGACATCGCCGTAGAGGCCTTCCAGGTCGGCGATCAGGCAATCTTTTCTGTCAAGTTTTATACCCTGGGCGAGGTAACGGACCTCGGCGACGAAATTCAAGAGACCGTCGGCGCCGAGCGCGGTCTCGCCGGCTTTCTGGGCCGCATCGTCAATTTGGCTTCTGTTGTCCTCGATCAGCAATCTGAGGATGTCGAGCGAGCTCGTAGACTCGGACGGCTGAAGGAGAAGGCTGTCCAGTTCGCTTAGTTGTCTGCCGATGGCAGCCAGCAACTCGTTGCTGGCAATGACAATTGACGAGTTCTGGCTGTTCTTTAGCGGCAATGGACCCGGCGTTGCGGGCACGTAGTCTGGAGCCCGCAGCTTGTCGAGCGCGTCGCGTTCCTTGGCAAGGACAGCGCCCTGGCCGTCGTTTGGAACGATCGCGAAAGTGCCTTCCTTGAAGACGACCTTGGCCCGGGTAGCGATTTCCATGACCAGTTTCTGCTCGATGCCTTCGGCCTCTGCCTGGACCGCCGCGATGTCCATACCGAGCACGTTTTGGGCGAATGCGCCGCTTGCTTTCAGGATCGTCTCGCTGTCGCCTCCTTCGAGCGCCTTCGCGAACGCCTTGCCTTCGCGAACTGTGACGTTGAGCCTATCGATACCGGTCACGATGGCGTTCAATTCATCGGGGTACTGGCCAACGATATCGAAGACAGCATCCAGCACCTGCTCTTCGAGTTGCCGGAGATAGGTCTCGAGCGCAGCTTTCAATTGCGTGACGGCACTCTTGACCACGGCGTCGGCGTCGGCTGCAGCCATGTCGAGCGCTAGCTTGGTGGTGGCGACCGCGTTCTTGGCCTTGGCCTTGACCGCGTCACGGTAGGTTTTCAGGCCCTCCTCTAGGGCGGGAACAGGATCCTCCCCGCGGAACACCTTGGCGAGCGCGCTGGTCAAGGTCGACTTGAGCGCGTCCTCAGATACCTTCCGAATTTCGAGAACCAGTGTGTCGGCAATGCCATCTTGCTTCGAAACGGCGTTCCAGAAGGCCTTGGCAGTGTTCTGAACGTCGACGACCAGCAGCTTCGTCAATTCTCGCAGATCCGGAGGCAGAGACGCCAGCGGCATAAGGCTGGCCAGTTCTGAAGGACCCTTTGTATCCCGGACGCTCGGCTCGGAACTGCGCGCAAGCTTCTCGAATATCCAATTGGTGACGAACTCGGCGGCTGTGTCGGGTGCTGCCTTGGCGAACTGATCGACAAGTAGCTTGAACGTGGCCGCAAGCCCCTTGAGTTCTTTCAGAATTGCTTCGAGAGAAGCGATCTTTTCCCGCAGATTCGCGGTTACAGCCTCCTCCAGGCGTTCGATCGGGTTGGACGCTATGATCGCAAGGCCACGGATAAGCTGCTTGGCGGCCGCATGCACGGCGGCAAGCTTGGGGATGAGGCTGGCTGCGTCTTCGGTCGCCAGCGCGTCGTCGAGCGCCGCCTCGAGCTTGGTGAGCCCGCCATCGACCTCAGGGTAGATGGACTTGAGGCTGAGCGGATTGTTCCCGCCCAACTCCTCCAGCCCGCTTTGCAGGTTGGATGAGGTTCGTTGCACCCTCTCGTCGAAGAGATCCCACTCTCGCCGCAAAAGGGCGACGGCGTCGCGCAGGGGAACAAGCACCCGGGTGCGTATGTCGCCGCTCAGTTCGTTAGCCTCACGAAGCGCGGCGGTGCCGAACTCCTGCAATTCTTTGAGCACCGGGATGCTATCAAACGACAGGCCCAGCAACCGCATCAGGTGTTTCAGCTTTATGGTGCCAAGCAGCTTGGCGTCCATGCTGAAGAAGGATTGGACCTGCTTGATGGTATCCGATACGTCGATGGCGTCGTAGGGATCCTTGTCCTCGTCCGCCAGCGGAGGTGGGTTCTTGATGCCCGGACGCGGAAGCGCAACATTGAAATACGGCGCCAGCGAGACGAGCACGCCACGCTCCACGAGCCCATCGAGTGTTTTCTGGTCGGGCTCACCGGCTTTGCTTGAGGGAGGCAGCGTCAGGTCATCCGGCGCTTTTTGTCCCGGCGCCGTGCTCCACCACGTGGCCTCATCACCGCCGAGCGGGCCTTTGCTACGGCTGATGCCGACGATGTTGGAGTTGGGGCGCGCAATACCGCCGGAGCGGTCGCCGCTGTTGCCCATGTCGAGCTTGTACACGTGACGCAGCACCAGGAACACTTCCTGCGGATTCGCGTCCTTTCCTTCCGGCTTCGAATGCCCCTTGGGCGGCTCCTCTCCGGGAAAGCCATAGAGGACATAGTGGCCGTCATACTGCACCTCGACCGACGCCGGTATGCCGGCGCTCAAGCGCTCAACCTGGCCCAATCTGATCCTGGCGAATTGCATCGTCGGATAAAAGGGAGGCTGGCTTGCGCCTTCGAGCACGCCGGTTGTGGCGAAATTATCCTCGGCTTCGAGTTGGCCGGTCCAGCTATCGCTGCTTGCAGACAGCAGGCGGCCTTGCGCGCGCACAACGATCTTCTCGGTTTCGAACTGCGCCTCGCCGCTCTTGCTGTTCGGCGCGTAGTCGATCTTGCGGCCAGCCAGCCGGAGCGTGCGAGTGTAGGGCGGACGCAACACGCCCGCCTGGACATCGGCCTCCGGCACGAGGCTGTTGTAGTAGTCACACGCGGCTTTCAGCGATTGGGACGACGTCGCCGCGATGTTGTCGAGGAACAGCATCGGCAGTTCGGTCGATGCGCCGTCTATGGTGACAGGAAAACGGAAAACGCCCTGGTCCGTAACGTCCGTGCGTGGCCAGAACGCCAGGCCGGGGCCGTTGTTCAACCATATTTTTCCGCTGAGGCTGACCTGGTTGGCACTGTTCACCTCGCCATCAATCGGGAATGTCGGGTCAAGGATGTCCGGTGTCTTGTCCGTCGTCAGACGCACTTTCTTTGCGCACCACAAGCGCCCGCCATGCGGCTGTCCCATGGCCCCGTAGAGCTTTGCCGGGTCCGCCATGCGCAGGAACATGCGTTGCCGCAGGATGGCCTTGATGCCGTGGCCCTCAACACGCAAGAAGATGCGCTCCGTCAATTTGACGAACGACGCCTTATGACCGAGGGGCAAAAGATAGCCCTTGTAGACCACCTCGGTGCGGATATCGCGTCCCAGCACGATGTCCTGCTGCAGGGTGTCGATGGAGAAGCCTTCAAAAATCTTGCGGCCGAAGATGTCGTTTGCCCCGGCCGAGGGCTTGAAGGCCGTTTCGTGGAGGAACGACCCACCGAGTGCCGTCAGCGACAAAGCCTTCACATCCAGTGGCGCGGGCTTGTGCAAAGCCTGGTCGTCGGTCGCGTCCAGCAGCACGAACCTTTCCCCTGGTTCGATCTGGCCAGATTCCGCAATCAGTCCGCCGCCATTGTCAGAGTCCTTGTCCGGGCCCGGCAGCCGCTTGCCGATAACCGGTAGGCCATAGGCGGAGGTCAGCAGGACGAGTTGATGCCTGTCGAACGCGTCAAGCGATGTCCGGAAATAGGTGTATCCGCTTTTCTGAATATCCTTGCGAAATTTCATGCGCTCCATGAGCCAGCGCGCTAGCCGCGAGCCAGGAAATTTCGGCGCGACAATCTCGTTGAGGGTCTGGTTTTCGAGCTGTTCGAGGCCGATGAACCAAGGGGCATAGGGGCCACGCGGCGGCGGGCCTTCACCGGGAAGCCTTGGAATGGTGTCGAGCCTGCGCGGGGTCAGCGCCGTCGTACGCAGGTCCGGCGAGGAAACGGCGCGGACCCACGGGTTCTGGCCCTGGGTTGCAAGCCGTACAGACCAAAGGTCGTAGGGAAGTTCGTTGGTGAGAGGGTTGCCAGCGACGGAAGCGCCATTCTCAAGCTCGGGCAGGGCCTCGTTGGCCGGCGGCACCTCGACAGGCGTCGTCTTGTCGGAGCCGAAGACCGATTTCGGCATTCGTCGGTTTGTGTACCACACCGCATCCTGCGCTGTGGACAGGATCAGCCGAGAAGGCAGTTCGATAGCTGTTTCAAAATCCAACGGCTCGCCCGGAAAGGGACGGTCGTGGCCGTCTTCGAGCGACGCAATGCGCTCGCTCTTGAGCGCGCTGCGGACTTCTGCCATTCGCGCTTCACCAGTGGTCGGCGCCTCGGCGAAGCCCTGGAAGCGCATCATCGCCTGGTCGCTCGGGTTCACCGCACGGTTGCCGGGTCGTGGCAGCGTCCCGGACGGCAGGGTCTGGAACAGCTTGCGCGCACGTTTCGTCACCGCCGGCTCGAACCGGGACCATTCCGTCAGGCCCTCGAAGGTGAACGGGATGGGCCTGAACTGCGTGTTGCCCGCGCCAGCACCGGCCGGACCATCGCCGCTTGAAGGTAACGTGCCTGCTTCGCGCGCATCGACGCCGATCTGCGCCTCTCCATTGACGCGGAACGCCAGACGGCTTGGACCCGACAAACGTGCGTTCATCAGGTCTTTCAGCGGATCTCGGCTCAATGCACGATCGAGGAAGGCCTCCACGATCCTGCCATAGAGTGCGCTGATGTCGCCGTAGCTTGCCGGTCGGTTTCTGTCGCTCAGATATTCGCATTGCATCCAGAGTTTTGGATCGAACTGCGGAATGCCGCCCGGAACGGCGGAAGGATCTCCTGAAACGGCTTCTCGCCAGAAGGCGCGGAAAACGCCATAGAATGGCTCGAGCGACTCGAGCAGCGCCTCGTTGCGCAGTGCATTCGCAAAGTTTTCCTGGTTGTCAGGGAGATTGACCTCGTTGACCTTGTCAATTTTCTCCAGCCGCGGTGCCAGCGGCCCGGCAATCTGCGCCTTCACGCGCTCGAGCATGTCCTCGAGGCTTTGCTTGACACCGGCCTTGCCCTTGTCCCGCATCAGCCGGCGCGCGGCGCCCATGGCGTCGGGATCGAGAGCGAAGGGGCCGATATAGACCTGCTGGTCCGCTGGCGGAGGCGAGGACTTGGGCAACTTTCCGATCTCGCCGGGCAACCCCTCGGCAATCTCATGGAATGGACCCTGCGTCCCCTCCTTATTCTTCTTGGCGCTCTGCACCATTGTTCGGTATTCGACCCGGGCCTGCTCGTCCGCGAGGCTTGCGAGATGGTCCAGGATCTGCTGGCGCGAACATTTGTCCCCGATGTCGGAACTATCTCCGGGCTCAAGATCGATATCGGGCAGTTGCGGGGTCTCCGGGAGAAATACCGCCTCCTCCATGACGTGTTGCGGATCAAACTCCGCGATGAGGATAGGACGGCTATCCTGAACCGCGCCGTCCTCGCCCACGCGCACCCGGGCGTCGTCTCGGGCAGGCCTGATACTTGGATTGGGACTGTAGTGCAGCAGCAGATCGTGGAAGCGCAGGCGCACCTTCATCAGGTCGTAATCGCGGGCGCAGGTCAACGTTGCGCGCGAAAGATCAATCACCGCAAGCGGCTTCGCAAGCGCGGCGGGAGCGCCGATCCACACGAAGCTGGTCGACAATGAGCGCGGGTATTCGCCGCCCGACAGTTCCTTAATCGGTTCGCCGTCCTCAAAGGCCAGGCGCAGTTCCGTTCGCTTAAAAGCCAGCCTGCTGAAGCTGGCGTCCGGCAATGCCGTGGCAACGCCGAGCAGCGTCAGGTCAATATGGATGCGTCTCAGGCGCGAGTCGCCCGCGCTCGGCAGGTCACGGTCGGCCAGCGCATGGATCGAGGCTTCGGGCACGCCGCCGCGATCGCCGTTCGCAGCTTGGAAAAAGCGAGCCAGCCGATTGCGATCCTGCTCTTCAGCACGTGGCACCTCCTCGCCGATCTTGGGAGGCTTGCACGCATCATCAGCGGGTTGCCCGGCAGCCGTTTGCGCGTCCTTGCTGGTTGCCGTCGGCACCTTTTTAGGGGGCCCGGGATCCTTCTCCAGGTCAAGACGCAGGACGGGCTTGTCGACGGAAAGGGGGCCGATCGGAGAATCGATCGTTCCCGCCCCACCAAATTCCTTTTCCGGCCCCTCCTCTTTCGGCTTCGGCGCAACTTTTTCCGGCAGCTCGGGCCGAAGGACAAGAGGTTCGCCGGTGCCGTTCGCATTACCCCAAAGCACCGTACGCACGACACGCTTCAAGCCGCGTGCGCCCGGAGTGATGGTCTGGGCGATCGTCAGGCTGTCCGCCGCGACGCGATCCACGAGCGCGGTCTCGCCGGAGCGGACGGCCAGGGCAGCCGCCGTCAGGGTCAGCGCGCAAACTGCCTGCGATTGCGACGGCAGGAAGGTCGCGGCGCCAACGATGACGTCGAGCCTTAACGTGTTGCCTTGCGGCAACCTTATTGCGAGATGGTGAGCACCGGCATTGCCGTGGCGGTATAGTCCGTCCGTTGCGGCAAGCGAGAGGCCTTCTCCCTCCGCTTCGCCTGAGAAATACACGATGTCCGGCGCTCCCGCCTCCACGTCGCCTATCGCGACGCCGGGGGCTGGCTTGGCATCGCCTCCCACGTCGACTGGCGTTTTGCCGTCGGGGGCTTTGTCACCCGGCTCTTTGCCGTCGGAATTTCCCGGTTTCGGTTCCTGCTGCTTGAGCCGCCGCCAGGCAAAGCTCAGCCTGGACGTCCTAATCTTTCCTTCATGGGCGAGCAGTCTCGCCGAGTCGAGCGCCTCGATATGCCATACGAGATGGCGGTCAAGGGATACGTCGAAGACGCTCCTCGACGGTGCGGCCGCATAGAGCAGTTGACCGAACGTGACTTGCAGCGTTTTGCCGACCCGGCCCGCCTCGACGAATTCAGCGGGACGCAGCCGGGCGGTCGACATTGTCGGATTGCCATTAGTCAGCGCCTTGTCAGGCTGCGTTTGTGTCTCGCCGATGAAATGCTCCAACTCAACGGAGCTACTGCTGACGATCGACTCGGTGCTGCCGCTGGATCGGAGCCATAAATCCGTCTCATATGCTATCTTCCAGCGCAGTCCGGATCGTGTGAACCGGAATGCGACATAACCGGCTTTGTTGACCTTGCCATCCTTGATGGTGGACGTCTTGCCATCTGGGTCCTGTCTGCTGAAACGCAGACCATATTGGACCTGCCTGACATAGAGGACTAGTTCATAGGCATTTTTAGCATCGACTGGGCGCGCGTCCGGCTGGGCCATGTCGAAAAAGGCGTCTCTGCCGAATGCCCCGGCGGGCACGTCCCACGAGCACGCGACGCAGCGAACTTCGGAAAGTACCTCTGTGGGCTTGCCATCCCTGTCGAGGATCTCCTTGTATATGTCGACCTTGATCTCGCGAACAGTGACGGACGACTGGTCCTCAGAGATGACCAGTTCAAGATCGTACCAGCTCGAACTGTATTGTGCCGCTGCGGATACAATGCCAGAATAGAGCACGATAGGAGAAGCAACCAGCCCACCAAGCAATGCACGTCGAGTAAGCTTGGGATTGACAATCTCCTGCCAACCAACAGGCAAATTCCCACGCAGCAGCAATCCGCTGCTATCAAGCAAACGGGCCAAGACGCCCCCCTATTGGCCGTTGCGATCGCAGTCGCCGGCTTTGATATTCAAATTGATGCATCCGGTGGCGCTCGTCAATACGAATTATTTGCAAGAATAAAGTCATTAAAAATTATTTCATTGCATTCTTGCAATACTAGAGCATACTGTTTCTACAAGGAAGAAGAGGGGTTGCCGCGCAGCAGCGCGCCACCCTGGTTACTTCTTTTGCGCCGTTGGTGCGTTGAATAACTTTCGACGTTTTCAGCTAACAAAAAGGGCGTATTCGACAATATCCACTCAATATTGGCTAAATGAGGGTACGGCTGGCAGCATTTTCACGAGATACGGGTAGTGGATTGAAATAATCATGGGATCACTTAGTGCCTGGCATTGGCTGATCGTCTTTGCCGTCATCATTTTGCTCTTCGGACGAGGCCGTATTTCGGCGCTCCTGGCCGATATAGGAAAAGGTATTGGTGGCTTTCGCCGCGAGGTGCGCGAACTCTCGAGCGGCCAGGACGCCCCGCGCAGAGTCTCGGCTGCCATGGCCTCGCCGGCTCCTGTTCATCCCGGAGGGAATCCGGCCGCAAGCAACGACGGGGCGTCGGCTGACGGACCGTTGTCCGCGCCCTAGATCAGGTCGAGGCTCGCTCCCATCCGGAAGGTGGCGCTTCATTCTCGTCCTCAGTCATCGACGCGAATAGCGCGATCGCATCATGCAGTCGCCGCAGCGCGGTGATGGCCAAAAAGCGGCTCATCTGTTTGCGATGCCGTGACCCGCTACGAAATTCAAGTCGGAGAGCGTTTTCCGTCTGGTGGGAGCGCCTTCTGGAGCAGCGTCAGGTTCTCCCTCAGAACTTCAATCGAGAATTCGATCTTGGCCACCAGACCAGGATAGGCTGGGCGATCCTTCGCTTGCAGCGCGATTGTCAACTCGTGGATTTGTTCCTCCGCCCTTTCAAGCCGTCCCGCCATCCGCTCTGCCTATAGGCGTACCAAGGATCCCAGCCGTGCGGCTTCAATGAGTCGCTGGCGACGCCGCCGCTGGCGTTCGGCTGGGGACATCGGAGCGCTGCCCTTAAGGGGGCGGCCTCGTTTCCGTTTGGGCTTGCCCTCGGTGACCTGCCACTGAACTGTCATCCAGTGGCGATTAGAGCCGCGACCATTTCTGATCCGATACCATTCTTTGGACCGCCGGAAGGTGGAGTTTTCCGGCTGTTTGACGTGCTCCCCGATTTTGGACCGCCCGGCTGGGGAATTTCCCGGGGTGACACTCACGGCGGACCGGATGCGCCGGGGCGTTCATGAGCGATATCGGCGACTTGTTGCCGATGGCGCTGTGAGGACGAACCTCGTTGTGGTCTATACGCCATTCCTCCATTTTCTGGCGGGCGTCGTCAAGCGTCAGGAACCAGTGCTGGTTCAGGCACTCGGCCCGGAACTTGCCGTTGAACGACTCGATGTAGGCGTTGTCCGTGGGTTTGCCGGGTCGGGAGAAGTCGAGCGTGACGTCCCTCTGATAGGCCCACAGGTCGAGGTCGCGGGAGATAAACTCGCTGCCATTGTCTACCCTGATCGTCTTCGGATAGCCCACCTCCCGACAGACCCGATCAAGGGTTTGCACAACATCTTCGCCGCGATAGCTGAAGCGCGGGTCGGTCGCGGGCGCGTAGCGAGAGTGGGTATCGACGATGGTCAGGATGCGCAGCTTCCTGCCGGTGGCCAATCGGTCATGAACAGAATCCATCGCCCAGATCTCGTTGGAATGCGTTGCATCGGTTCGGTCTTCCCTGAGCTTGGCCTTCACCCGCCGCTTCGGGGTCTTGTTGCGCAATTGCAGCCCTAACTCATTGTAAAGCCTGTGCGTTCGCTTCATGTTGATCGTCCAGCCCTCTCGAAGCAAAAGGACACGGTAGCCATAGCGTACCCGTACCTCACTGATCTCCTTGATCCGCTGCTTCAATCCGGCCTGCTCACCGTGCCTGGGCTTGTAGGTGTAGAGGGACCGGTCGATCCGCAATACTTCACATGCCTTGCGAACCGACGCTTTCCAGGTCTCCCGCATCTGATCCACAAGCTGGCGCCGGCGGGCAGGCCTCAGAGCTTTTTTTGCAGGACGTCCTGCAGCATGGCTTTGTCCAGGCTCAGGTCAGCGACAAGCCGTTTGAGCTTGGCGTTCTCCTCCTCGAGCTGACGCAGACGCTTCATCTCGGAGGGCATCAGACCGGCATAGCGCTTGCGCCAATTGTAAAACGTCGCCTCAGATATTCCGGCCTTGCGGCATACTTCGCCGATCGCCGTGCCGTCCTCAGCCTGCTTCAGCACGAACGCAATCTGCGCCTCTGAAAACTTCGATGCTTTCATCGGATTCTCCATCTCCCGATCGAGGGATCATAATTGGAAAATCCCAGATCAAAACGGTCCGAAACAGCGGGAGCACGTCAAAGCGGACGGCGTCGCAATTTTACAAGCTTAGCTTCTGAGAAGGACTTCCGCGCCACGAACCCCATTGAGAACGCAGGCTTGCCTTTCCGGCAAGAATTCGAACCCACCGCGTTCACCTCTGGCAAGGATTAGCTTGCGTCAGGAGCGGCCATCGGGTGCCCGATCAAGCAGACTGTTCGCTTATGAGGTAGAATGACGGGAAAGCCGACAAAACGGTGCTATGTGTTATGTTGCCGCCGTCACTGCTGCCGACGCGGCGGCTGGAATCGGCTCCTCCCATTCCCCGCGTATCCACAACGAGTGAAGTTCGAAGTCGGCAGCTTCAGCATTTTGCTCCGGATCTCCGTATACAGCTGTCTCGACATAGGGGATGCCTACGTCAAAGCCTTCGCTAGAGCTCTTTCCAAATTTATGATCGTAACACGCGAGCAACACGCCAATCGAAAGCAGCTTTGATGAGAGAGGCGACACAAACAGCTTACAGCCACCCATAGGTTTGAGGGCTTTTTTGTATCGTTCCATCGCCGTGAATATTTGGCGGTAAGCCTCGAACGGATTGTATTCGCTTGCGAGCAAGATGTTTGCCGGCTCGACCTTGAAGTCGTCGAACAGCGTGTCACGGTGCTCACCGACCACCTCGTCCCCTCGCCGTGGCTTTCTCGTAGGAAAAGGGATAACCGGGCAAATCTCATCCGGATTCACATGGTCTTGTATGAGATGCAGTCGGTCACGCTGACCCTCACCCAAAACAGGAAACCACACCCGCGGCCAATTCTGAGTAGTCTGCTCTTCAAGATGTCCGGAGAAGCCAAGAACGAAGGTTACGCTGTCCCTGAGACTGCCTTTTGCTGCGCCGAGGTCCGCAGAAACACTTTCGGATGTGGTCACGTGAAGATTTACACTTGGGCCTTTTGCTTCGGCCAGCTTATCAAGTTTGAAGAGAAGCACACTGACAGCGGTAAGTGCCACCATGCGCGGCATAGCGCTGATGTCAACAATCACATCGTCAAAGTCGCGACAATCTCCCGCTCTGTCCAATGAAGCTTTGGTATTTCGTGGAGTTACAGCAGCGCCTACGGGCCCCCCGATCTCGATCGGCACAGCAACGATCTTTTCCGCGGGAACGAGTTTCAACAGTCCTTCATGGTTGGTCGCCGTGAGTTCCGATCGCTTCGGGCTGTCGCCCAATCCGTTGTCGAACACCAGCTGCCATACCGATATATCGGCGTCCAGGGCATGCAAGCGTCGAGCAGTTTCAAGAGTTCTGATGTCGAAACCGCGACCAATCACGAGAAGGACCTTACGCTTCTTGGCCGACAAGCGCCGTTGCCAGAAGGTGGTGAAATCGGAGTCGAGTGTGAGGGAGTAGGGATCCCATCGCATTGCCGGGCTCGGACTAGACAAGAGTTGCCTCCTCGGCCACCGCGATTGCCTTCGCTCCTGCTTCTTGCCAGTGAAGCAAGCTCTTCAGTGTTTGATGTCTCCAGCCGCCATAACCAAGTGGCAGGCCGAAATGTACGCAGAGAAGACGGTTCAGATAGAACACGACATATTCCCGACCATTATTTCTATGGTCGAGACGTGGCATCAGCAGGTTATGCGACACGAGAGACGTCATGACATCTCGAAGTCGAATAAAATGCGAGATTTCAGCGTCCTCGCTGTCAATTATCAGTTTTCGATCGTCCATCGTGATCGCAATTCCAGTTACGCCGGGTGCGTAGGGGGCGCTGTCTCTGAAAGTCTGTTGGCGACAGTATTCGCCGATTGCTTCGAGCAGGCGGCGCGCCTCGACACCACGCGGAAGGCGGCGCGGAAGCCCATCCCACCGATCCTTCGCAACGCCCCGGATCAGTGCGTCCTGTCGCGCTGCCGTGAGTGGCACCGGCTGATCTCGGTGAAACCGGATTTTCGCAGAGATTTCTTCAAACAATGCGCCTGCCACCTCCAGATACTGGTCCACATTGGAGGATGATACGGCGCTCAAAGACTCACGGCCGAAATAGATTGGGGCTCCCACATCTGTTCGCAGAAAGTGTTCTGCTGCTCGGTCCGTGCCGCTGCCTGATCGTGCTCCGAACTCATCCAATGTCAATGAATCGAAGTCGAAGCTTGTCTGGGTTCGTCTCGTATCTCTTACGACCAGAATTTTGAGCAACTGCCATTTGAAGGCGCGTTCGAGAAGGTTGCCGCTTAGCCCGCGAGCATTGGCAAGCCAATTCGAATAACGAGGGCCAGCGCCGGCTATCTTAACAATTTCGGCCTCGATCTCCGCAATACGGCTAGTGAGAGCGGTCTCCAAGCTCGGTATATCGTCGGTTTCACCAATGAGCGGAAACAGCTCGCGCCCTTCGAAACCATCAGCCTTGGCCGCCCGAAGATTGGCGATCGTTTCCACAAATTTGGTATAGGACTTGGTTCTTGTTCCAGACCAACGTTCTTCCAGTTGCACGACGTTCTCGTAATCTCGTTTGCGGAGCGCGCCCTCGGACAGCAGATCTTTATGCGTAAGAGCCTCCAGCCTTTCAGCGATCCATACTCCGCACTGCTCCCGCGCATTGGTTATGAATTCAATCAGGCTTGCACGCTGTGGAGGAGCCAGCGTCTGGAGTTCGTCCATGAGAAGGACGCGCTTGACGTCCATATCGCCCTGCTTGTCGCTTATGCGAACATGCGCAAACCACTTGAGCCCATCCAAGCGCGCGTGGCCACCTTTGATCGACGCAGGTGAACCGAGATCGTCCATTCGATCATAGAAATCTCTTTCGATGCGCGACGCCCAGGTAAAAAGCTCCTTTCCTGTAGCGCGGCCCGGAATAGTCGCGTCTGATTCCGGCTCCCATTCAAAGCTGAACTGGTCGAGATCGTCGGGAAATTGACGTTCTGCTCGTTCCAGCACCGACCTGAGTGTCGCGACCACAATTCGAGAATTCAATAGCTCTCGAAAGAGTATGTTGCCGCGGTCAAAGGCACTCAGTTCCTTGTACTCACTGGTGAAGACGACCATCGCACCAAGCAATTGCGGTCCGTCGCGACCGATGGCGCCGACCTCTCTCAGCGCGTCGCGCGTCGCCTTCACCTGCAGATGCTGATCAGCGAGGTTGTCAGTGAGCTTCAGCGGACGCGGTGTAAGGATACGCAGAAACGTAGTCTTTCCGCCGCCAGGTGCACTTCGAAGAAAGACGAGACCGTTCCAAGGGTCGTCGAAGGACTTGATGACCTCCAAAGCACCCACGCCGAAAAGACGAACAAACTCATCGTCACTCGTCGAGCGCTGGGATGCGCGCATTCGGAATGGATTTCTCACCTACTGTAGCTTTCTGTGGCGGCTAACTCTCGGAAACAGGCCACGAACCGATTGGTCGTCCTCTGCCCAGAGCAGATAGATCGAGTTGTTGGGAGTGTTGTGAGCTAGCACGAGCGGTAGCCTGCAATTGGCGAAACCGTAGCGCTTGCTTGTACCGCCTACTTTAGAATGCTCATCGTCGGCATCGTCATCAAAATATCGATCATCTGCGACCAGCCCCAGGATTGGGCTGTCGCTTGCATCATCGAGCGGCGTAGTTTCGCCCAGTTTGTGAACCACCTCGAATTCGATTGTGCCCTTTCCGAAGGTCAACTTGGGCAAACGGCTTTCAATGTGCTCGATTGCCTGATCGCCGGCGACATAGAGAATGATGATTATCTTGACGCCGGAATCCGCTATCGCGTCTCCAAGGTTTCCTGCTTTCATCAAGCCGCCAACGATCTTCGCTATCTTCCCGGTCCAACCACCTTTACCATCCTCTCGAATGAAACTCCTACCGCTGCCAGTGAAATCATCGAGCAGTACGATGTACCGGAACCGCGCCTCATGATCATGGGGTTCTCGACCCAAGATTTTCGCTAGGTGCTTCCGAAGGTCCTGGACCATGCCCTCGCTTTTCGGGTCCGAAACGTCATAGGCATGAAAAACTTGCTCATTGGACATCTCTTGCGGATTCGCGCGACGAAACCAGTCTGTTCGCGCACCGTCGCTCAGGCCCAGGACCAGTGTCTGGCGAAGGCGCGTTCGATACTCCACCGTGTCGACGATTGCCTTCACTTTATGTGGATCGACCCCAAGTTCAGTCGCAGTGTCAGCGATTAGGATTGGGCGAATGATCGTCGGGAAGGTAAGCTCCACCAGATGATTCATTTCATCTGTGGATATGAAAAGCAGCCTGTTTCGCACGAAGTTGTAAGCCGCGCGACGCTCTTCACCCCCGGTGAACTGCCCAAGCCAGAGCGCCAGACTCTCGATGAACCGCTTGCCTGGCGAGAACTGCTGATATTCGTCGTATTTGTAGCTGGCAAAGCTTTCGAGATAAGCGCGTTCCGCTGCCTTTTCCTCGTCAGACCATTCCATGATTTTTGCCAGCAGGCTTTCCGCCAAATCCTTCCTCATCAGAATTCCCCATGACACCTCTACCCGACCGCTGCGATATACCGCAGGGAGGAGTGCGTTCGTCCAGCGAAATCAACCTGTCCTAACCTTAATTCACGGGATTCACTTACGGGTGATTTCGCCAACCGCAGCTATGACTTTTGCAAGCCGCTCCGCACCAGCCGGTGTATTATCCCAAGCACGCCGAATTGAGCGCTCCAGCTTTGCCCAGTTCGGATCGGATGCGCGCCGACTGCGTTTCCATGTCGTTCCTTCACCCCGCGTATTTTGCAGCCCGAGAGTCGTGCAAATTCGCACGACGCTTGCTCCGAACGTAATGAATTGCCCCCGACAAATACGCGAAACTTGGCTAGCGTCGACATCAGCGATATCGGCCAGTTCCGCGTAGGAAAGGCCTGCTTCCAGGCGCTTTTCATTGATATGGCGGACCAACTCCGCTCTTTCAATTTGCTTCGGCTTCATGTAAATTTGCATGCACTAAAAGATGCAAATTTTCAATGGAGTTTTTCGTGACGGATGTTGGCCAGGAAATCCGGTTCTATCGTGCCAGCGAGAAGCCTTACGGGGCTTTCAGCAATCTATTCCGGCGCGAGATTGAATTCGAAGGCGAGCGCTTTGCGACGAGCGAGCACGCCTATCAGGCCGGCAAGGCGCGTAAGCCGGAAGTGAAAGCATGGCTTATGGCGGCACCGTCTCCCGCGCTTCTGGCGATGGCGGCGCACGGGCTATATTACTGGGATGTCAGCCCAGGCTGGTCACGGACAAAGTTTGACAGGATGAGGTGCGTGCTCCAAGCCAAGTTCACCCAGCATGAAGATCTTCGCGAATTGCTTGTATCGACGGGCTCAGCTCGACTGATTGAAACTGCGACCGTCGACAATGAAGTGAATCGGCTCTGGGGAGAAGTGAATGGTCAGGGCCGCAATATGCTTGGAGAGCTACTGATGGAACTCCGTGCAAAGCTTCAGAGTGACGACGTCTCGAAGGCGGCGTAAGACGAGCCAATGCAAATCTGAAACTGCCCGACATCGGGTTCACCCCCGCAAGACAGACCGCGCGTATTCTGCACCACGCTCGCGGAAGATGCCGCGAGCACCGACATAGGCGCAGTTCTCGGCAGCTAGGCGTTGTCCGGCTTCGATTCCGACAACGAATTCGTCAATTGATATCTTCGTGGTCGCGCGTTCGCGTCGGGTCAGCAGCCAATCAATCACGCCGACGCTTACCATATCGCCAGAACCACAGGTGTCGCGCAATTCGGGTGCCGGGTAGGATTTGCACCACGCTTTCTCAGCTCCCCGTCGTACCTCCAGACCAGCTTCTCCGTGCGTCACAATTAAGAAAAGGGCGTCGTGGGGGGCGACCTGCCCCGCCAGTGTTGTCAGACGCTCTGCTGAGAACTTGAGAACGGACGCTGCAGCGACTGCGCGACTGAAAAGCTCTTTATCGCCAATCGCAGATGGCTCGAAATAAACGATGGACCCTGAGTCGGCCGCAGCCTCCATCGCATCGACGATCGCTCCGGATAATCGATCCGTATAGAAGACATTGCAATTCTTGATCGCCGGCAGAGCCCGGCTCACATCTTCCCAGTCTATCGGCTCATATCGCGGAAGATCGATGGAAGTTTCTGGACACCTAAATTCGAATGTATGTACCCCGGGCGCATGCAGACGCTGAGCAAGGATCGGCGAGCGGATGTGTTCTGTTTGGCGGATGTATCGCGTCTCGGCTCCCGCGTGCCGGAATGCGACCACAAGACGGATTCCAACCTCATCTTCACCGAGGCTCAAAACCGGCGCCACATTCCGCTGAAGCATGGCGAGCGAAATCAAAACGTTCCCGCAAGAGCCACCAAGATCCTCGGACGACACCGCCAACGAGCCCGCGTAGATGCGGTCGAGAACGGTAAATCCTGTGCCGACCACGTCGACTGCACTCATCGAACTCTCCCGGTCACAAGCAGGCCCACTCTTTTTTTCTCGGTCAGCATTTCAAGAGTGCTGATCGAGCTTCAGAGCAGAAAGATCAATCATCATTTCGCATCCCTTAGCACGAGCGGCCTGCAAAATGCGCAGGACAGCATCCGGACCGCGCAACTTTGATCCAAACAGCGTCCAAACGCCGCCTGAAGCGCCGCAAACACTGCCAACGCTTAGACAATGCGGTCCAGATAATAGCTCCCGATCATTTCCCAATGGCGAGCCACTATCTCCGATGCCGAGAACGGCCTTGCTCGCATCGCCGGATCGACGGGCGAGCTCCTCTACAACGCGGAGCTTTGACGTAGATGCCAAGACGATATCGACGCTATGGTGAGATCTCAGCACCTTCACGCTGCCTTCGACTATCTGAGGGCAAGCAGCTAGACTCTCCGCAAAACGCTCGATGTCGATGACATCGGCATAGTCAATCGACACCTGAATTGCACGCGCCTTGATCTCGACGCCATCGCGGAGCAGGCCTGAGCCCGCCAGCCACAGGGTGACCTCGGCAATGTTCGGATTTCGTTGCGGGGGATCTTCAGCTATGTCGACGTCGAGCGTTCGGATGTGGGCGCCATTATAGTAACCCATGAGGACATTTCTATGTATGCGCTGCGGAAGGGCGTCTCGCAATTTTTCGCCGGCGGAGCCGCCGCGTCCTGTCGCAAAGCCCACCTGGATGCCGTCATCAACAAGCCTGACCAGTTCGTGCATAATCGCTTTGGGAGGAGGACCGAGCCGGGCTTCACGCGGATCGTTCGGGACGACAGTCCCATCATAATCGAGCGCGAGACCGACAAAGCTCGCGCCTCCCAAACTAAGCAGCCTCTCTCGCCCAACGGAACAAAGTGATGCTGATCGCTCATCAATGGGATCAAAGTGCATCCGCGCGGACGCCTTGTGTCGAACCGATGAAGTCAAATCTCGCGAAAGCGCGTCGAGCGCGGGATTGTCATATATCGCCTCGGCAAACGCGCCTCTCCCCGGGCGTCCCGGATCGATACTCGTCGCGTTTCCGAGGTGCTGAACGAAGGATAGACCCCACAAAATGCTGACCGCATTGGCCAATCGGCCACCGTGATCGAACTCAGCATCTT
The DNA here is from genome assembly GCF_006440875.1 of Mesorhizobium sp. B2-5-7. NCBI lineage: Bacteria > Pseudomonadati > Pseudomonadota > Alphaproteobacteria > Hyphomicrobiales > Phyllobacteriaceae > Mesorhizobium > Mesorhizobium sp. B2-5-7. The sequence goes on from NZ_VFUO01000004.1 coordinate 402,555, forward strand.
GAATCCGGGTCTGGGAAGGAAGTGCTGCCCGGATGGGCTCCCAAACATCGCCACTTTCCGTGGTTGTCAAAGCCAGCACGTACATGGTCTCTGGATGCTTTGCCGCCCAAACATGACGACCGTGAGCGAAGTTTCTGAAATCAGTCCTCTGTACTGGCGCTATTCCGGTCTCCCAAAGAGAAGTTTCAATCAACGTTGCAGCTGCTGCGTTTTGCGGATCGTGCAGAACGAACAGAGTATCCCCACCCTTGAAACCGAAGTCTGGGCTTTGAGGTGCACTTAGCACCTCTGCCGCGCGCTTTCGGAATTCTTCGGCCAATCTCCCGCGTTGCGGCTGCTCCGTGGTGAGATCTGACGCGATCAACAAGGCGGTCACCATCGAAACCATTGAATGCGTCGCGAGAAACCCATCCTTGAGATCAGCAACTGGCGTAACAATCACTTTGGCGCGAGGACTATTTGAGGCCACAATGGATGTCGCGCCTTCCGACTGAACTGTCATCAACTGGATCGATTTGCAGCTGGATGAATTTGCGACACGGAAGGCTGCCGCGATGTCAGGATTGTTCGCTCCGGCGCTGAACAGCCAGATATCGCATCCATCCCAATTCTCCATCGATAGGACGAACTGCATGGGTGTCATCACCATCGTCGGACCCAATTGCAGTGTTGTCCGGCAGCGCGAGAAGAATTCTGCTGTAACTACGGATCCCCCCGAGGCAATAGCGACGGCGAGCCGTCCTTTCCCTTGTGAGAGAGTGAAAGCAATGTCGCCAACTCCGTGCGCGCTCGCCAACTCGATTGTCTCAGGCAGCCGACGCAATTTTTCGGAGAAGACAGTCATTCTGCTCGCCTAACTTCAAACGGACTCGGATCAAGCGGACGCTGTAGTTCACGAGAACGGATCGTTCGCGAACGCGGCGGGGCGAGCAATCTCACCGGCCCGTGCCTAAGAAACATCGCATATCCAGAGCCGGGCCGCACGCTATTTTCTGCCAACGTATGATGGCACCCATCTTCCAGATGAAGCGCATAAAAACGCCAGCTTCCTCACACCACTTTACCAGTTTGTTCCTGTTATGTTCGGTTCGGCGATGATTCTCAAGTCTCGCTCGTTCTTTGGCTGCCATATTGCCGAGAAGGGATCAGCGCCCCCCGTAACACCATGAGTGCAAAGGCGACGGTGAACAAAATATGAGAGCCCGGAGAAGCTCGTACCGCGCTTTGGCGCCAACGCCAGTCGAGCATTGACTTCGCATGTCCGCTTAGAAGCTGCAGAAAAAACTCGATCTAGTCCGAGATGAGGCGATCTGGCGTTCAAGAGTCAGCTTCGGGTCATTGTTCGCCTTCATCCATAGGCTATATCCTCACGACCAGCGCCGGATCAAATGCGATGTTCTCGTTATCGTAGCCGCGCGGATTACAGATGATGCGCGTGCTTCCGACCCGATAGTCGCAGCTGTCGTGAGTATGCCCGTGCACCCATAGAGCGGGTCGACCACTCTCGATCACCTCGGACAGGTCTGACGCAAAGGCGGCATTCAGCAGGTCGCCCTTGAACCTCGAAGGAATAGATTTCGCGTGGGGGAGGTGGTGGGTGACGACGACGGTCTCGATTGGATCAGCCTTCAGAACGGAAGCGAGGAACAGACGGGATTCCTGATGCATTCGGAATGCTGTCTCGGGCACGAAACGGTGCCACGGATTCCTTTGTTCCGCGATCAGCTTGAAGTCGTTCATGCGCTCGCGAGCATGGATCATTGCGACATGTGGGTGCCCCTCAATCCGGTAATCTGTCCACAGCGTCGCGCCGACGAACCGAACACCGTCGATAACGACAGCATCGTTCTCCAGGAAATGCACGTTCGGGAACTGCGCGGCCGCGGCGCGCCCGTCTTCCAGCCCCTCTTTGATCGAACCCTTATAGAATTCGTGGTTGCCCGCGACATAGATGCACGGCATCGCATGAGCGACGTTTTTGCCCAACCAGTGAACACCGTTGGCGGGGGCGCGGCATAAATCTCCCGCGACGACGCAGACGTCTGCATCCGGGATGGTCATCGGCTGCCGCAGATCGGCAAATTCAAGATGCAAGTCAGAGAATAACCATAGCTTCATAGGATCGAAACCTCGATTTCATTCACTCAGGCGCGCCAAAGCTCCACGAATCCTGCAGACGTGACCGCGGTATTTTGCGACCGTTTTTCGATCACTCTGGCGTCGCAACGATCCGCTGCTTCACTTGCTGGAGCACGGCATCGAGTTCGGGTCCCTCCAACGTCTTTCGCCCCAGCAATATCTCGCCAAGGAAATCGATCGCGATCTCCTGGTTGACAACCATTTTTCGGGCGGCGGCATAGGCGCTCTCCAGCCGGGCATTCACCCGCGCCGCAAGATCGTGGTCGGTCGCGAGAAGCAATGTCCGGTCCTCAACCTTGCGGTAAAGCAGTGGCCATTTCTTCGAAAAGCCCATCACGGTCTCCATGTCGAACGCCAATGCGGTCGCAGCCGCTAGATCGCAGGACTCAGAGCCGGATCCGGCGGCGACCGACCCCACGATCACTTCCTCCGCCGCTCGGCCGGCGAGTGCTGCGATGAGAACGCCGGTTAGCACCGCCTCGGTCTGCTCTCCCGGCATAGCTCCGGTGACATATCCGCCTTCCGGAGCCTCGATCGTTATCTTCACGATGGTTCCAAGATCCAGATGGAGGCGCGCTACCGCATGAGCGGATTCATGAACCGACATGCGGAACTGGAGCTGCAGCGATCGCAAGAGCAGAGCATCCCCGATAAAACTGTCCGCGCTGCCAACCGCGTCGGCAGCCCTTTCAGCAGAAATGCCGGAGTCACCCGCAGCCTCGACAGCTCTGGTCTTCGTATTACGATGCTGTCGCGAGAAACGTGGTATGCGACGCTTTTTCATCTTCCAATCCTTTCGATCGTTGCCGCGCCCGACCGCACCCTGGTGATTGTTCGCCTGCGGCGGGAGGTCGAGAAGACCAGCCGCATCAAGCCATTCCGCCAACTCGATGCAGGGAGGGTTTGCGTCCATGACGTGGCAGGTCAGCAATTCGAGGATCACCGTTGGGATCGGCGTCCCGGTCGCGATCGCTGTGCGGGCATAATGTCTTGTCACCTCGACGGCCATCGCTGGATCCTCCACGTGCGCGGTTCTGCAGTCACAGGAAGCGATAGGGCCGGCCTTGATGAGGGCGATGCAGCTTTCAGTATGGCCAAGAAGCCCGAGCAGCGCTTCGCTGGCCATGTACCTGCCGAACGCGAGTGGCCGCTGTGATGCAGGCGCCGAGGGTTTCCTCATGGGAATCTCGCACTCGATCAAGTTCTGTTTTGATTGCCCCCCGGGCGGATGATCTACGCGCGATGATCCTTCCACCTCAATGCGGGACCCTGCAGAAAGTCTCTTGCCGCGACCTTTCATCAGTTGCCTCCCGTGTCAGCCCCTATCGCCGCCGATCGTGTTGCCGGCGCAGCTCATTGCCGGCCCCAATAGCGTTCACGCGCCTCGATAAGCTTCTCGAGGAGCCGCTCCAGTTTCCTGATCGACCCGCCCGGCCAGTTATTGGCCAGCGCAGTGAGCTCGAATCCTTCCAGCGGCCTTGCCCAGCGCGGGTCGTGCCCCGCCTCGACGTAGAGCCGTTCGAGAATGCGGGACGCCAGGAACGGCAACTGGTCGGGGCCTGGCTCCGGAAATCGCAGGATCCGACATCTGTCCTTCAGCACCGCCGAGACGCTTGCAACCTCATTCGCCGTCATCAGCCAGGACACATGCGAGAGATCGCAGTTCGCCTCGACGTAGGGATCGAACCAGCGCGACGATGATTCCTTCTCGAGCAAACCGATCAGGACGTCGTGCACATTGCCGTTGTGGCGGCTGGTGCCTACCTTCTCGATCTCGTCGAGGATGATCGCTGGCCCAGCGCATTCGTGCCGGCGCACCGCCATAATGGCCAGGCTCGGTTCACCCGACGACCATCGCCGCGCGGTACCGCCGACGGCACTGTCGCTCAAGCCGCCGCAGGAAACCAACTCGTACGGAATCCCAAGTTCCTCAACCAGCCGCCTGGCAAAACGAGTCTTGCCGCATCCAGGCGAGCCGACCAGGATGGTTGGTCGCAGGTGCACATCTCCCCTGCCGACGAGGCGGGTCAGGATGTCGTCGGCCACCGATGCGACCCACGGGAATTCGGATACAAGCTGCATGCGAGCAATGGGCAGGTCAGACGCAGCTGGAAGCGGCAGTCCGCGCTGCACGAATTTTTGGAACTCGACCGATACGCGCTTTCCTTCCGATGTGGTCGAGTTGCCGATGGAGCGAATGACAACCACCGAATTATTCGGCGCGGGTTCGGCTTCCGCGTCGTCTTCGGAGAGGTCCTTGATGTCGTCATCTCTAGACGCCTTCTTCGCCGACGCCTCCTTGTTCGTTCGTTCGTCCTCGGGCCGTGCGTTTAGGATCGCAGACTCGAACTCGGCTTCATAATTCAGAAGCATCCGGAACAGCGAATGCCGCGGGATATGGAAGACGTCGACGCAGCGCGAAAAGAAAAGAGTACGTGACAGCATGCTCCACGCGAGCGCGCGCCAAAGCATTTGGGGACCTCTGCTCTCATTGACATCACGCATCGCCATCGACGCCGTTTCGCCGGCTACCGCAGCTGCCGCCTGGGGATCGCCAAACGAGGCAAGGTAGAATTGACAGCGCAGGCGGCAGGCCTCGGCCGGGATTCCCTTTACGGCTTCGGCAACGACGAGCGCGGCCTCGACACTTTTGATGCCCTCCTCGGATTGCTCGACAGCAAGATCATCAAGACAACTGGCAAGGGGCAAAAGTTCGACGCGACCGCGTTTCCTCATTCGTCGTGACAGGCGGCTTGAATATTCCCGGATATCGTCTTCGAGACGATCGCCAAAGAAATTCATGCCGCGCAGCAACTCATCCTCACTCGGAAGATGCAAACCTGCTTTCGCAGCCTTCTGGCGTCGGTCGAAATGACGGTCAGTCGAATCCCTGAATGTCATGGCCGGGCAGTCAGGAATCGAGGCCGGATTGTTCGGCAGCACGACCGAGTCTGTACCACCTGCTCAGCGTTCGCGCCCAAGTCCGATCTTCGGACAGCAGCCACAAATCCGACGTGCCGATCAGTCGGTTCGCGCCGCCGAGTTTGGGATGGCCGGTCGAGAGCCCGGCGAGGGAGGGAACAATCCTTTGGGCAAGGATCCACCGATCGAGGATGGGGGCTTCCTCATCGGCCATTGACTCCGGTGGCACGCCGCGGCGCACGCGCTCCAAATCAGCAGCCAATGCGAGAAGGCGGTCGATCTGGAAGATCAACATCTCGTCGGTCGGCGTTGCGCGGCCAAACAGCAACATTGGGGTGCCTCCATGCTCCGATCCAGGATCCCGCGTGGGTTCGAATCCTTCAATTCGCGGAATCAATGGCCCGATAGATACGGCGCCCGGGATCAGGCGTCCATACGCCTTTACCGGCGTCGCGACGCCTATCAACAGGATAGCTGGTCTTCACGTTTCGCTACGGGTAGAACTTCTGGCATGCAGGCATCATACGACTTCCTTCGCGCGGCCCGCGCGCTCCTGGACATCACCCCGAAAGAACTCGCCGACAAGGCGCGTGTGAGCACTCGCTCAATTGTCCGGATCGAGGCACGGGAGCCAGTAGGCCTGGAGATCAGTCTGCGCGTTCAGGCGGCATTGGAAGAGCTTGGCGTTGAGTTCCTTCCCGAAACGAAATCCAATGGACCCGCGATGCGCGTTCGGAAGGGTCTGGTTAAGAAAATCGGGTTTCAGTTCCCGGACAGGTAAGCCGATGGGTGGAGATGGTGTGCTCTTTGTTGAGCGCCGAGTGGTCTCCGCTGTGAATCTGCGCGAGTTGTGAATGAATCAGATTTAATTGTTTAACGGTCGAGGGGACCGCGGCAATTGTGTGGCATTTTTGGGGCAGCCACATTTACCCCTGCAACAGGCAGGACAAAATTCCAAGCTTTGTCAGTCAGTTAGAGGTCGCTCACTTCTCTATTCCGCAGATGCGTCAGAGAATAATTGTGGCATGAAGCAGCCGTGATTTGCCGCCTCAAAAATAACAACAATGGTGGGCCCGGAGGGCGTCTTAAGATCGTTGATTGTATTGAGTTTTTCGTGGGCCAGAAACGGAAAGCTTCCCATATCGTTCCGTATGCTCCCGTGACGCCATTTGGTCCGTTCCAACTAAGTTTGCGAAAGTTTCAGAGCCATGCTTCAGAATCAGCACATTAGGCGTGAAAGCAGCTCTTCTGGAGAATCGCTCGCAGAAGAGCTGCAGTGCCTACCCCTCTCCTGGAACCATGGGGTCTTGTCGAACACGGAGTGCAGTATGCATGGGCTTATCGAAACTCGCGATGGCGCCTCCATGGTTAGATAGAGGCCCGTCACCATGCGAGAAGAGATGTCCAACGCCAATTTCAGCCAAGGCCAAGGCCGTCCGAGCGGTAGACGCGTTTCTTCGTCGACAACGAATACGTCAACTATGATCGGTTGCACAAGTTCAAGCCGCCGCGGCACCGAAAGGGCACCTGGCGTGGTTGTAGCTTTGATGACCTCGCTCTCGCGCTTACACCCCTCACCCGTAGATCGACATCTTCAACCCGGGATTTGATGGAGAGCCAGTTTGGTGGAGCAAGGCCGGCCGCTTGCGCAAGCGATTTGGACTTGGCGAACCAACTGCGCGAAAGGGGGGGTGTCGGCTTGAGATAAAAGCCTTCCATCGTTCGACGCACGAGGGCTTCTCGATCTTTGTCGAGGGCGCGATGTCCCTGGCGTCGACCGCGCTTGCGGTGACCGGGCTGAGGTCCAGTTCCTGACCGCCCAAACTTTGTAGATACCGCTCCAGGAATTCGCGGATTGCCTCTTCGCGCCGGCACGCCTCGGTCCACCGCCCTCGCTCCCCGTAATCATTGCTGTCGTCGCCCATGCTGCCTGCGAAGAATTCAAGCTAACCGAGTGCATCCGCTTTGTTGTCGGCCTTCAGACATGAACGTCTTCAACCGGACACTTTTGAACGCCACGGCGGATGGTCCCATAAGAAACCGCGATCCCGCAATCCAGCAGCATTTCTCCGACCACACGCCTGAAGCGACCGATGGCGCATGTGGCCGACAATCGCGGTGTTAATGCCGCAAACCCACCGATTCTGCGACAAGTCCTAAGCTGGCGTCTGACGAGGACAGCGAATCGCAAGTCCCACCATCCGGATCAGGGCCGCTTGACGACATCCCGATCGTCGGGCGCGTAGACGATGTGGCGCATCGTCAGGCGTGCCTTCAAGACCTTGGCACGAGCCTTGCGTAAGTGGAAACAAACCACGAGCTCGCGCTGAGCCGCATTGAAGGAAAAGTCGGATGTCCGGTATTGCGGGCGCATTTGTGTTGCCTTCAAGTCATTCACAGCAGACGGTTTATAATCGGCTCAAGCACATGGTTCCGAAGCTTGACAATCGTGGACAAGCTGGGTTCGGTCTTGCAGCGTTCATGCACGCAAAAGGAATTCGACATATAAGGTCGTGTCGGCCACCACGCGAATTGGTAACCATCGATTGCGATGGGCAGGACGCGAATTTCAGGCCTCATGTAGCGATTGCACATATTCGAAGTCCATCTTCCCTGGAAAACGATGGCAACGTCGCCCAGCCTGTTGATAACCATAAAGCAGGCTGCCGCCATTTGGCCCTTTCGTTGAATGGGGCTTTAGTCAACGCTAATGAACTTCGGAAAGAATTGCACGCGCGAGGGCATAGCTTCGACGGCCAAACGGATGCAGAGCTTCTGCTCAAGCTTATTGAGCACATTTGCCAAAGAGCTTTTTGGCAGCATGCTCTCCCGGTCAACTACGAAAATGTCTTTCGTGATATCGATGATCGGATTGATGGAGCCGTGAGTGCACTTGTATTAGATGGCGAAGGAAATCTGATCGCTTTCCGCAATAGTAGCGGTTTACGTCCGCTGGAATTTATGCAAACGGAAGATGGTGATATACTTTTTGCTTCTGAAAATTCAGCTTTTGCCGGATTACAAGGCACCACGGAGGAAGTTTCGCCAGGCCACATCAAGTATTTGGATGGAAAAACAGGAGAATGCATTGACAGCTTCGTTGGCCATACCCGATACAGCCCTAAGCTTTGCGTCTACGAAACGCTTTACATCGGAAATCTCGAAACGTCCATACGAGGTCAATCTCACCTGGCCACGCGGCACAATATAGGCGCGAGTCTCGGTGGAACTATTTCGCCGAAAGTGGCGGCACAGATGGGCTCTGCCCCTATTGTCGTTTCCTCCATGCCGCATACCGGGGGCCCGTACGCCGACGGCTTGTTCGCGTCTCTGGCCGAGAAACACGGCGCTTTCGTCCAGCGACGTGAAGTAATCGCAACACAACTTCAGCAGCGGACGCTTATAGGTATCGTTGGCACTCGCAACTCGCTTATCGCGCAGAAATACTGTGTCAATGCAGAGAGCGATGTTAGGGGCAGAGTTGTCATGATGGTGGACGAAGCACTAATTCGGGGGGATACAAGCCGGGCTGTAACAGCAATGCTCCATGCTGCCGGAGCGAAGGCTGTGCATTGGGCGATCGGTTCGCCGCCTATCGTCGCACCGAATTACTACGGCATGGGCATCGAGACGATCGACGAGCTGGCGTTCTGGAAGGTATGGAAAACACTGCCATCCAAAAAGCGGAAAGAAAGCCTTAGCTTTCATAAAACCGAACCGCAAATCCTCAGGATGATCGAAAGCAAAATAGCCCTATCAATCAACGCTGCGTCCATCACCTTTCTGCCCTTTAAGGCTCTGATATCGTTGCTGCCTGGAGGGTCCGATGGGATTGATCTATCTCCGTTTACGTTCGACATGCCAACTCCAGAAGGAGAAAAACGCGCGAATAAGAATTTGAATAGATCGACTATCAATCTCGCCTTAACCTGACTATGCCTGCCTGAGGTCACATAATGAAACCTACTCTTGTATTCGATTGGAACGGGACCCTGCTTGACGATGCCGAGGCATTTCTACAAACAACCAACGCTATTCTGAGCCGCTTCGGTCGCGCTGCCATCGATATGCATACTCTTCGGGAACAGTGCGAGGTTCCACTTTCTATCCTTTACCGCAATCTTGGAATGTCGGAGCGCGAGGTCGCAGAAGTGGAAAACGATGACAGCGCTTTTTTTCACGACATGTACGAACCGCTGGCGAGCAAAGCCGATCTACGCGAAGGCGCGCGCCTCATTTTGGAAACGGCGCGTCAACAAGCTGTCTCAACCATCATTCTCAGCAACCATATAGTCGAGCCCCTTCGTACCCAACTGCGAAGGCTCCGAATCGACGATTGTGTTACCGAGGTTCTGGCATTTGAAAGCCGCGCCACTCAATATAAATCTATGAGTAAGGGCGACCGGCTTGGCGTGTACATGCAAACGAACAATCTGAGTGCCGAGTCGACCTTCATCATTGGCGACATGCCGATCGAAACTGATATTGCACGTAACCTCGGGCTGATCAGCATATCTATTACAGGCGGATTTGTTTCCGAATCACGTTTGCAGGCGGCGCAGCCAGACTACATCATCGATGACCATCACAAGCTGCTGCCCATTCTGAGAAAGTACGGCTTCTTTCGGAATGCGTAAATGAGTTATGCAATAGACCTGACCGGAGATCCGGCATCACCCGCAACGCGTACGACACAGGACAAAAGATCGGCCTGGTCGGCGCAGGAGACATGGGGAACTGGTATGACCCAGTCTTTTACGTCCTGGTACCGAACTGCATATCAAAGCCCGCGCAATGCGCTGTCGCGGATGAACTTGATCGCGCGGAATGCGAACACAATCCCAGGGCCGATTGTGATGCCCGCGCCGGGATAGACCCCTCGCATGACTGAAGTCGCGTCATTGCCGCAGGCGTATAACCCATCGATCGGCTTTCCCCACTGGTCGAGCACCCGGCTATAGGTGTCTGTCGCAAGACCGGTAGCCGTCCCCAAGGTGGCTGGAACGATCCGCAAGGCAACAAAAGGACGGGTCTTGATTTGACCGAGGTTTGAATTCGGCTTGCCAACGGAAGGATCACCGAGCGTTTGGTTGAACGCGGATTCACCTCGCTGGAAATACGGGTCGACACCCGTTCGGGCATGCTCGTTATGCTCCTGAATCGTCTGTGCGAGCGCCTTGGGATCGAGGCCGATCTTCACGGCCAGCGCCGCGAGGGTATCCGCCACCTGGATGTACCCGGCACGCTCATAGGATTTCGTGCTGAGGGTCCACGGCCACGGAAGAACTTGGCCCATTCCGCGCTTTTTGAGAAATTCATGATCGCAGATGAAGTAGAAGTGCTTATCCTTCGGGTAGCCGTTCTCGAACATCGCCATGCAGATGTCGTGATACGGGTTCGACTCGTTGACGAAACGCCGCGCGTCCGGGCCGACGGCGATCACGCCAGGGCGGCCGCGGTCCAGCCAGCCGTAAGGAACCGTCTGCATTCGCCCGCCTTTCTCGCGCAGCAGCGACACGGGTGTCCAGAAGCCGGCACTCGCGACCTCGTTGTCGATCTTGCCGCCCGCTTGCAGTCCAATCTTGATGCCGTCGCCCGTGGCGTCCGCATGGGCCAGGCTTTGGTCATGCTGGTGATCGCCGCTGAGAGCACTGCGAAGTCCGGCATCATGGGGGAACCCCCCGGTTGCGAGCACAACGCCGTGAGTTGCCCGCACGCGCATGTCCCTGCCGTCCTTGCGTATGACCGCCCCAACCACCTTGCCCTGATCTATGATCAGTCCGGTGGCTGGCGCGCTGGTCCAGATATCCACCTGCAGCTGTCTCAGGCTCTTGATGAACCTCGCAATCAATGCGTTTCCGCCGCTGAACTCGGTGCCGCGCCTGTAGCGCATCCGGTCGCCGATGTAGCGCCCCAGGCGCCTCAGGACATGCTTCGTGGAATCCCCCGACTTGAAGGGATTGAGGAATCTTCCAACCTCGCCGGAAGAGATCATCATGCCTCCGAGAACCACGCGAATGGGATCGCCAACCAGATCGAAGTCCTTGTCCAGCAGGCGGCCATCGTACGGAGCGGGGCTCAACGCGCGGCCTGAGTTCATCCCGCCGGGCCGGCTTGAGTGGTAATCGGGAGCCGCGGCGAGCGTGAACCTGACCTCGGAGTGCTTCTGGATCTCGATGAGTGCCTCGGGTCCATCCGCCAGATAGGCTTCGACGAACTCCTTCCGGTAGTAATTCCCGAGTTCTCCCTTCAGATACGTGCGAGCATTGTCGATGCTGTCTTCGACCTTCGCAGCTAAGGCCTGCGGCGAGCAGGGTACCCATATCATTCCGTTCGACAGGGCGGTCGTGCCGCCCAGCTTTGGGGATTTTTCGGTCACCAGCACACTTAGTCCCGACTGGGAAGCATAAAGGGCCGCAGACAAGCCCGCCGCGCCGCTTCCAATCGCGACCATGTCGTAGGCCGCGTCCCAGTGTGTGGGGTCCTCCTGCTTGGTCACGAGTGGGGTTACAGTGTCGGCCATGGATTCCTCGGCAGTCGTGCTTAGGGTTTCTTGCGGTTCAGGGGGACGGCCTTGAAGGCTTCGGCAGCCGATTTCACGGCCCGCTCGATCGGAATGCGCTCGATCGAGGACGCGCCGACAAAGCCGATGCAATCGGTGGACCTGTAGACTTCTTCGGTGTCCTGCGGTTCGGCTATCGCGCCGCCATGGGCAAGAAGGATGACGTCGCCGCGGACAGTGCGCGCCGCGTTGTTGATCCGGTTAATCCGTTCGATCGCCTCGCCGATCGCCTGACCCTCGTCATGGCCGACCAGTCCGCCACGTGTGGCGCCGACATGAGGAACGATGCAGTCCGCGCCTGCTTTGGCCATGTCCGCCGCGTCGTTCGCTGAGGCGACATAGGCCATTGAGAAAATGTCCTTCTTCCGCGCCGTGGCGATCATCTCGACTTCGCGCGCGAAGCCAAGGCCTACGCGGCCACGGCGGTCGCGCCACTTGTCGCCCATCGTCGAAATCGTCGGGTAGTTGATCACGCCGGAGTAGCCAGCGGCCCAAAACTTGTCGAGAAGCCTGTCGAGATCGAGCCGGACCGGGTCCCACGCTTCAACGCCACCAATCACCGGAACGTCGGAGATGACATTGCGGATCTCGTCGGCCATTTCTATGGTCCGCGCGTTCGAATCCCCAATCCGGCTGGTCGGCAGGCCCATGAGCCGCGAGAGGCCCGTGCTGTAGACGACAAGCATGTCCGCACCGCCAAGCGCGGCACATTTGGCGACAAGGCCGCAGCTGCTACCGGCAGCCAGGATCGCGGCGCCTTTTACGGACTGCTCGGCGATCCGGGCCAGGATTTCGTTGCGGTCAAACATTCTCATCGGCGGTCTCCGTATCAATGTGGTCAAGTACCCATTCGACCGCGGCACTTGCGAATTCGGGATCGTTGATGTGGCAATTGAGTTCCCGGACGGGGATGTTCCCGGGAAGCGCGGCGCGCAGGCCTGAGAGCCATGCGCGGTTCGCCTCGGGGTCGTGAAACGGCCCGCCTTCGCGGTCGTAATCCGATACACCTTTCGAGGGCCACAGGACTTGCGCGGGTCCTCTCGACGCCGACAGCTTTTGCGCCGTAAGACGTCCGATCGCGTTCGTCTCTTCAGGCGTCGTGCGCAGCAGGGTCGTATACGGTGTGTGCGCGTACAGCCTGCGCTCGGCGAACTCGGGCGGCACCGAGGAGAGGACACCGAAGTTTACCATGTCCACGGCGCCGGGAGCGATCAATTGCGGAATCCCGCACCGCCCGGCTGCAGTCAGCCGATCCGGTCCGGCGCTGGCGGTGCCGCCCAGGAGCTCGTCGGCCAGCTCGGTCGTGGTGAGATCTATTACGGCATCGAATTCACCCGCGTCGACCAGCGATTCCATCTTTCGACCGCCAGCGCCATTCGCCGGAAAAACGATCGCCTCCATCTTCTTGTCCCCAAGAAGCCGGACGCATGCATTGGCCGCGGGGGTCGTCACGCCAAACGACGTGATGGCTACGATCTTTCGCCGTGATTTCGCTTTGGGAAGGTAATGCATGGCGGCGATTGCCCGCGCCGCGTTTTCAAGCACCCGCGAAGTGAACCCGTTCACGCCGAAGAGATCGACCAGCGTGGGATAGAGCAGGACATCCAGCTTCCCGGCCAGTTCGGCAAGCAGGGCCGGGCGTGCGCTGGAGACTAGCAGCTTGGGAAAACCGTATGGCAGGTCGGCGACGACTTCGCCGAACACGCCGCTCCCCTTGCCGCCGCCGATGCCAATCACGGCGGAGACCTTGCCGGTCTCGAAAAGTCCGTTCACCGACTTGCGGGCCTCGCGCGCGATTCCCGCAAGCAGAACCGCCGGATCATTGGACCGGAACCTTCCGTCCTTTGAGGTGCCCACATCGACGAATAAGACGCTGCGTCCCGCGCCCCTGACGATGTCGGCCACGAACGAAGCCTCGACTTGCTTCGTGTCCATCGTCGCGACAATGGCCACGGAGTTATCAACGGTTGTCTCTGCGATCACGATGTTCCGTACCTTCCTGCAGGGGATGGAGGGGACGTCGAACCTTGAGCTCCCATGTCTTCGCCCTCCAAGGCACCGCTCTTGCTTTGTTGCCCAGGACTAGTAAACGCTTCGGGCAGGCTGGATAATCGGCTGCCGAAGGAGAGATGGGTAAATATGGGTAGGTGGGTAATCGTAGACCGACCGATCTGGACCGATGCCCCGAGCGCCGATGACGCCTACGTGTTTGCGCCGAGCCTTCGCGCCTTGCCCGCTGGGTTTCCCCTTGTAATCGCGACGCTTCCCGTTTGCGACTGGAATGGCGAGTTGCTGCGCGGCCTCAACGAGATCGAGCCCGTTGCAGGCGCTCGTTGCTACGCAGCGATCTTGATGATCGACCCGTTCGCGCTTTGGGAGGACGTCGCGGATGCTCTGACGGAGAAAGGTTTCTGCGGCGTGGTGAACCTTCCGCCAGCCTCTCTCATACAAACCAGCTCGGAGGCGGGGGCCGAAGACCATCTGAATTCAATTGAGCTGGAGCGCATGAGATGGTTCGCGGAGAATGGCTTGGGCTTAGCTCTGACATCGACTAATCGAGACGCAGCCGCGGCAGGGAACCTGTTCGAGAAACAGCCGGAAGCCATGCTCTATCTACCGGCGACGGCCCTTTCCTGTCCGATAGCGCCGATCACGTCGCTTGTGCGTCTGGGCGAAACGGGTAGTGAACTGCCTGTTTGGTCGCTGCCGGCGCCCTCGCTCGCCAAGGCTGAGACGTCATTCTAGGATGCGGTGCTTCTTGATCTTGTTGTATAAGGTTTTGCGGGTAATGCCGAGCGCGGCGGCAGCTTTGCCGCGGTGAAGCTTGTTCCGGCGCAAGGCGTCGATGATCCATTCTCTCTCCGAAAGGGTAGTGGTCGCTTTGGTTGCCGGTTTGGCTCCAAGGACCGGAAGGACCCGTTCCGCCGTGATCGACGTGTTCGAGGGCAAGGTGGCCAGCTGTTCGACGACATGGCGAAGCTCCCTGACATTGCCTGGCCAGGCATGGCTGGCCAGCGCCAAAAAGGCGGAGTTTTCGATCGTCAGCGCCTTTGCATCCGCATCGCCCTTGGTCTCCACTGTGAAATGATGGATGAGCGCAGGAAGGTCTTCCAGACGGTCCCGCATGGGAGGAAGGATAATTTCCAGTCCGGCGAAGACGCTTCTCAATCGTGGCGATAGGGGCAGCGCTTCCAGGCTTGCTCCGGCCGGCACGGTGCAGGTGGCGATGATCTTTGCTTCCGATCGCGTCGCAACCGCGCCGTTTACGGCGCTGAAGGTGCCGCGCTCCAGATAATCGGCAAGCTGCTCCTGGCCGTCTTCAGAAAGTGTGTTGAGGTGAAGAATGACCAGGGAGGTCTCCGTTGACATCTCCAGCAGCGACAGCCGGCGCCGTGCGTCCTTTTCCGCTTCCATGCCGAAGAGCGCCATCTCGTTCTGGTTGCCGGGCGCCTTGCGGCAGGGGAAGGTAACCGGCTTGCGGTGCTTTCTCGCGCCGAAGGCATGCACCAGGGACGCGACGCGACGCTTCCCCGTGCCCGGTTCGCCGACGATCAGAACCGGGTTCGTGCCCGTCGAAAGACGCTTTGCCGCGTCAAGCGCCTGATTCATCAACGCCGATTGCGCGATCACGCCATGGCGGTAGCCGTTCAGCTGGAGCTGCCGCTCCATAAGATCGACCTTTTCCCGCAGAACGTTGATGGTCTTGAACCCCGAGGTCATCTCCAGCACCGACATTTCGAGCGGCACCCGGTCGAGGGAAGAACCGCCTATGAACCCCTGCGTTCCTGTCTCGCGGCAGACGTCCATCAACTCCTGGGGCTTCGTGATCGGGCCGCCTCCGAGCAGACAGACGACATTCCTGTTGATACCGTGAGCCGCCCGGGCGATGTCTCCCGTTCGGGCGGCGAGTTCCGCCAGGCCGATGGACGACGACGACACGGCAGTTTCAGCAGGGTTGAGATTAAAATTCATGCAGATCGCGCCCACGCCCGCTTCGACCATTCGGCGGGCCTCAGCCTGCGTGCGGGTGTAGGCGATCGTCATCAGCCCCCGCGCCGCGGCGTTGATGAGTAGTTCGACCTCGCGCGCATATCCGAGGCCGCAGCCCTCGAGAATCGACCTGCGCGCCTCGTCCACATGGATCACGGACGGAAAATTCGTGATCCCTGCAAACCCCCATCGGGTGATGTTGTCGAGGAAGCGATCGAGGTCGAGCCGAGGGTCGAACGTACAGGCGCCGAAGAACACCGGGAGTTTTGTGCTCCTGAGGATTTCGGAGCGGGCGAAACCGGCAACGAATTCGTTGCTGTTGCGGATGGGAAAGATCGACGCCGGAGACGACCCCCCCATCGCACGGAACCGGCCGGCGTTGAGCGCTAGCACGAAGTCCGCCCCCGCGCGCTCGGCGGCCCGCGCTGTCATGCCGGAGCCGATCGCGGCTCCCAGGATAAATGAACGCGAGTTGCCGAGGATTTGCTTGAAGTCCGTTATCTCAGGCTTTCCCATTGGAATGCCGCGATCCTAGCACGTTTGCGGATCCAATGTTCAATTCCAGCTCCCGGGCGCCTCCAGCCTCGTCAGTGCCTTCCCTTCGGGGTCGAAGAGGTGACAGTCGGCAGCGGAGACGGCGAGCGATACCCGCCCGGCGTTGCCGGCGGGAAAGTGGTGGTTGGGCGATCGGGCGACGACATGGTCGCCGAGAGCGGTCCCATAGAGATATGTCGCACTTCCCAGATGTTCAACGAAGTCGACGTCGATCTCGATGACGAGCTCGCCCGGCATGCCGGTTGGCGCCACGAAATCGTCGGGGCGGATGCCGAGTGTCAGCGCGCGGCCGCCTTTCGACGATGTCGTCTGTATCGGCAGCCAACGGGACATCTTATCGCTCAAGGTAATCTCGGTCCTTGCCTGGTCGGAGCCTTTCTCCTTGCAGGGCAGAAAGTTCATTCTTGGCGACCCTATGAAACCCGCCACGAACTTTGAGGCGGGCCGATGGTAGAGATCGTGCGGCGACCCGACCTGTTCTATGCGCCCGTCCTTTAGGATCACGATCTTGTCGGCCATGGTCATCGCCTCGACCTGATCATGCGTCACATAAATCATGGTGTTGCCCAGCTGCTTATGAAGCTTGGCTATCTGCACTCGCATCTGGACACGCAGCTCGGTATCCAGATTGGATAGCGGCTCGTCGAACAGGAACACCTTGGGCTCTCGGACGATTGCCCTTCCGATCGCCACGCGCTGACGTTGTCCGCCGGACAGCTGCCTTGGTTTTCGGTCGAGAAGGTGCTCGATCTGGAGCAGTGCGGCGGCGGCTTGGACGCGGTCGGCGATCTCGTCCTTCTTCATCTTTGCCATCTTAAGCGGGAACGCGAGATTGTTGCGGACGGACAGATGCGGGTAGAGCGCATAGGACTGGAAGACCATGCCTAGATTGCGGTCCGCGGCATCAATCTTGTTTACCACCTTGTCGTCGATCCTGAGCGTTCCACCGGTGATCTTCTCCAGTCCGCCGATCATGCGCAGCAATGTCGACTTGCCGGATCCGGAGGGACCCACAAAAACCACGAACTCGCCATGCCGAATGTCGAGGTCGATATCGCGCAGGATCTCAAGGTTGCCATAGGCCTTCCTGATCCCTTCGAGGCGAACCTCAGCCATGATTTCCTCCCAAGGTGCCGGCGCGCATCAGCGCTTCAAAAATATTTGTTTCAGGCTCGATACGGTAAAATCCGGCGCCAGCAGCGACGGATCGTCGATCGGCGGAACGCCCGTGGTCACCAGGACTGAGCATAGCCCGGCGCGTTTCCCGGCCTGTATGTCGGTTGGTATCTGGTCGCCGATCATCAGCGTCGAGGCTCGATCTGTGCCGAGCTGCGATAGTGCAGCTTCGATCATGTGCACTTCCGGCTTTCCCACGATGATGGGCTTCACACGTGCGGCAGCCGAGACTGCGGTCAGACAGGCACCTGCCCCGGGCTCGAAACCGGTCTGGGTGGGCAGCAGGAGGTCCGGATTGGTTCCAATCAGCACCGCGCCTTTGAGGATCGCGTCGACTGCGATCGTGAGCTTCTCGTACGTGATTTCCCGGTCGAGCCCCATGACCACGACGCACGGTTGCTTGTCGGTGATCTCGAGCTCCGCATCGGTGATGGCCTTCTTCAGCGAAGGCGCTCCGATGACATAGGTCCGCGTCCCCGCGGGATAGGTTTGCCGGATCATCTTCGCGGCGGTGACTGCGGATGTGACGACGTTCTCCTCCCCCGCCTCCAGGCCAAAGCCGCGCAGCTTCGAGACGACGTCGCCGGCCGTGTGGGTCGAGTTGTTGGTGACGAAGCAGAATGGGATCCGCTCGGCCTGCCAGGCCTTGAATGCCTCGACAGCATCTTCGATCGCATTCTTGCCACGATAGACGACGCCGTCGAGGTCGGAGACGATCCCCGTTATGCGCGGCCACGCAAGCGTTGAAACCATATCAGCCATTCATCAACATCCCGCCGTTTACATGAACGATCTGACCGGTAATGTAGGCGGCCGCGGGGCTCGCCAGGAACACCGCCAGTCCGGCGACGTCTTCCGGCGATCCGACCCGTCCCAGCGGGATGCGACCCGCATGCCTTGCTTCGGTCTCCTCCTTTGGGCGGCCATGCATGGGCGTATCAATTATGCCCGGCGCGACGGCATTCACGTTGACGCCCATGGGTGCGCATTCATAGGCGAGAAGTTTTGTGAGATCGTGGACTACGGCCTTGGAGAAACAGTAGTCGGCTCCGCCTGCCTGATAGTTGAATACGGCGCCCTGCGACGACAGGGATGATCCGATGTTGACGATGCGTCCGCCGCCGTCACGAAGAAATCGTTGCACGACCGACTTGGAGCAGAGGAGCACCGCGTCAGAATTAATCAGCATCGTGCGGTCGATCTTGGCCTTGTCGCCGCAAAGAAGCGACTCCGCCGATTTGATCCCGGCGTTGTTGACGAGAACATCCAGTCGTCCGAAGCGCTCGGCGACGATGTCGAGGACGCGGACGATGTCCTGTTCGCTCGTCACGTCCATGGCGAGCGTGAGCGGTTGGCCGTTGGCTTCAACCATGCCGTAGGTCCGGGTGAGCGCCTCACTGCTCGCATCGGTCGCCACGACATTGGCACCGCTCGCCAGAAAGGCGTTGACGATGGCGGCACCGATACCGCCGCCCGCGCCGGTGACGAGAACCGTCTTGCCGGACATCGTGAAAATTGGTGATGTCATCGTATCTCCAGTAATGTTCTGTGGTTCAGGAACTCGTCGACAGCTGCGGCGGTGGGCATTGACGGCTGTGCGCCCCTTCTCGTGACGCAGAGCGCCGCAACGGCCATGGCCTGGCGGACCGCTTCGCGGACAGGCACATTCCTGGCGAGCGCTGCCGCGAACCCTCCGTTGAAAGCATCGCCTGCCGCCGTGGCATCCACCACGACCACAGGGAACGAAGGAAGGAGAAAGCTTTCCTCGCCGTTCGAATAGAACGCCCCGCGCTCTCCCAGGGTAATGAGGGCTGCCCTGGCCCCCAGTTCGAGTAGAATCGTCGCAGCTCGGGCTGCGCTCTGTGGATCGACGACTTCCACTCCTGTGAGTTCGAAGGTCTCTGACTCGTTGGGGGTGACGAAATCGACCTGGGACCAGGCCTTGCGAGAGAGCCCGGTGCGCACGGGGGCCGGATTGAAGATAAGGCGAAAGCCGAGCCTGGGCTTCAGCGCGAAAAGCCGCTCCAGCGCATTCACGGGGAGGCCCATTTCGGCGACCACGATGGACCTGGGCTCTATGTGATGCGCGACTTCGTCGATCACGGCCGCGGTGACATTCGCGTTTGCGCCAGGATCGATGATGATCATGTTGCTACCGTCGTCTGCCACCATGACGAGCGCTGACCCCGAGGCCTCGCCCGACGCGATCTGGACCGCCTCGGTCAGGACCCCGGCGTCTGACAGGGCGCGCATTAAGACGTCTCCCGCCTCATCATCGCCGAGGCGCGTGAAGAACTTTGGCCGCATGCCAAGCTTCGCCGCGGCCACGGCTTGATTGGCACCCTTGCCTCCGGGGTGACGGACAAGAGAGCCGATCAAGCTTTCACCTATCGTGGGTAGCCGTTCCACATTGAAGCACAAGTCGAGATTCGTGGTGCCAAAGAAGATCAGGGGGCAAGGGTTCATTTAACAGCTCCGAAGGTCAGCCCGCGCTCAAGATGGCGCTGTCCTATGACGATCAGGATAACCGGCACGATCATGGTAACGACCAGCCCGGCGGCCATGACGGGATAGAATTGGATACCGGGATTGAGGAGTTTCAGCAGCGCGACGGTGACAGGCGCCTTGGTTGAACTCAGCATCAGTCCGAGCGCGAAGTTGTGCCAGGCAAGGAGGAATACCAGCAGGGACGCGCCGATGAGGCCGGGCTTCAGCAACGGAAGGACTATGTGCAGGACGACACGAAACGGTTTCGCGCCGTCGATTGCCGCAGCCTCCTCGATGTCTTTCGGGATGTCCTCGACATAGGATCGTGTCAGCCAGACGATCATCGGCAGCGTCACGACCTGGTAGACCCAGATCATGCCTATATAGGTGTCATAAAGGCCCAGGGACTGAAACAAGCTAAAGAGCGGGATCACCACCAAGAGAACGGGAGCGAAGCGAAACCCAAGGATGAAGAACGCGATGTCTTCCTTGTAGGGGATGTCGCGTCTGGCCAATACATAGCCGGCAGGGACTCCCGCGATCAGCGAAACCACAACTGCGCCGAGGGCGATGACGACGCTGTTTATCACGGGTTTGAGGAAGTCGACCTTGATGGTTCCATAGCTCGTGGCGCCCGCCTGGGCCGCATCGAACAGGACGCGGAAATTGTCCATTGTGGGAGTGAAGACGAAGCTCGGAGGCCAGGCCATGACGTCGCTCTGCTGCTTCAACGCCATCATGACGATCCACACGAGCGGAAATGCGAGCACGGCGACGCAGATCAGAACCATTGCGTTGAGCACGATCCTGGTCGTGAGGGAGCGCGTGAAATCCATGGGTCTGGCTCCTATTGCACGCGGCGGCGAACCGCCCGCCAGAGTTTCACGGTAAAGAACGCGCCGATCAACACGATGAGCCAGTTGACGACCATCAAGGCCGCGCCGCGGCCGAATGTAAGGTTCTGAAAAGCCGTGATGTAGGCTTGCACGGAAAGCGCCGAGGTCGAGTTTCCCGGACCGCCCTGCGTGGTTCCGAAGATGATGTCAAACTGGTTCAGGGACTCGATAAGCCGAAAGATCGCGGCGATCAGGATGTGGGGCGCGACCAGCGGCAGCTCGATGTTGACAAATGTGGCCCATGCCTTCCCGCCGTTGATGCGGGCGGCCTCGCGAATATCGTCCGTGATGCCCTGGAGCCCTGCGAAGATGATGAGCGCGAAGAATGGGGTGTAGGTCCAGACATCAATCATTATCACCGAAAGCAGTGCGGTCCTGGTATCCGAAATCCAGGCGAAAGGCGCCAGCCCGATCAGGGACAAAAGATAGTTCATGATGCCGCTCTGCGGGTTCATCATCGTCGTCCACATCAACGCGACACTCATGGGTGGAAGGACGAGGGGAAGTAGGATGACCGGACGCAAAGCCCTGGCCATGAACACGCCGGAGGCGAACAGTTTCGCGACTGCTAGGCCCAGCAGAGCCTCCATCACGACCGACGAGAGCGCGTAAGTTACGGTGACGCGAACACTGTTCCAGAAATCAGCCGTCCTGCCGAGCGCTATAAAGTTGGCGAAGCCGACGAACTTAGCGATCGGCCTGCCCAGGCGAAGGTCAGTCAGAGATTGGTAGACACCATAGAAGAACAGAAGAAGGAAGCCGAACAGGATAAGGACGGCAGGAAGAATGATTGCAAGGCTGAACCAGTCGATGGAACGCCCCTCCAGCGAATCCGAACCGGACGAAGCGCACGCGCCAGGTCCTTCGGCTGCCACCGGCACGATGGGTTTAAGTGCTTGGGATGACACGGCGTGGTCTCCGTCGTTGGCGGGAACAGGGCAGTGCAATAATACTGCCCTGTTCCTTTTGATCAGAGACCAGCGCGGATTTCTTCGGCAAGCGCCCTCAACGTTGTCTCGACGTCATCGCCGTTTACCATCTTCTGCATCGCCACAGCCCATGCGTTCATAGCTTCGCCGAAGCCGACACGCGGTGTGAAAGCCAGCGCGGCGTGGTCCTGTGTCTTTTTGAAGCTGTCAACGAAATTGTTGAACTCGGGCTGCGAAGCGTACTTAGTCCAGGTCTCGTCCTGCCAGGTCGACGTGCGCGGCGGATTGACGAGCTGGCCGGCAACGGCACCCTTGAGGGCCACCTGCTTGGAGGTGGCCCACTGCATGAACAGCCAGGCCGCGCCCTTCTTTTCGGAAGCCGCGTTCATGGCGAGAGCCCAGATCCAGATGTTGGAATCGAAGCTCGTGGCGTTCGGTGCGCGAAGCGGCGGAGCGAAGGCGATCTTGCCGGATGCCGGCTTTCCCGCAACATCGTTCCAGAAGCCGAACATGTTTGAGTCGATCGCCATCGCGGTGCGGCCAGACGAGATGCCGTCCACGACCTGGTACCAGTTATCATTGGCGAAGGAAGGAGCCGCGCACTTTTTGATCATGTCCACGTAATCCTTGTGGAACGCGATCGATTCCGGCGAATCCAGTCCCGTGTCGAGCTTGCCGTCCTTGACGACGAAATCGTGGACACCGTAAGAGCGGGCGATCGAGACTGCGGCGGTGTGGATACTGCTCCAGAAACGCACGCCTCGGACGCCCAACGGCGTGATGGAAGGATCGGCGGCTTTGAGTTCTTCGCACGCGTTTGCCATTTCCGGCGGAGTCGTCGGAACCGCGATGTTGTATTTGTCCAAGATATCCTTGCGGTAGAACAGCTGGATGTTCTCAAATGCGTGCGGGATTGCCCAGATTTGGCCACCATCCCCCGTTGCGACTTGGCCATCTTCCAGCTTCCAGGTAAGCGCCGAGCGTAGGCTCGGGAAGAAGTCGTTGAAGTCATATCCAGCATCGGTAAGCTTCGGATCGCCGAGGTATTTGTCCAGCGGCTCCAGAGCGCCACTCGGAGCGAGGTCCCACGCGGGCTGAATGCCAGTGCCGAACACATCCCATGCTGGCGACTTCGTCGTCAGTTGGATCGTCATCTTGCTCCAGTAGGAGTCGTCCGGGTACAGTTCCGGCGTGACCTTGATGCCGGTCAGCTTCTCAAACTCGGGAAGTTGCGCGGCCAGAGCATCGGCATACGGGTGGATGTCGTAGGCCCAAGTTATGCTGGTCCCTTCGAATTGGCGCCAGTTCATGGTTTCGGCAGCGGCCGAATTGGAGAGCGATGCCGAGACGGCAAAAAACGCTGAAGTCAAAAGCAAGCTGTTTGCGTAGCGACGGGCACCTGTAAAGAGTACGGCGAATGAGCGACCCATGTAATCCTCCCTGGGGCATTTTGCCAATTTCTGGGTCCACTCCTCCATCCCGAGTTCGCCCAAAGCCACCATAAGCGATTTCCAAATACCTCGCTCTGAATGCACCAGGCGAACTGGGTAAAAACGGGTAACCGGAATCTAAAGGTGTTGCAGTATCCCCATCAGGAATACTGCCTCCGTGGTGCTGGTCTTTGCCCGCGCCCTTCCGTGCGATCGGGACGCTGCCCGGTGACGACAACTACCAGCAGGCCGTAGGGAGGTACCCCATTGCCGCCGTTCATTCTTGCGGATCGGCGCGTAATAAACTGTCATTGAGGCTCGCGAAGTGGGTGTGCTCCTGAGCAAGACCTAGGCTTTTCGACCATCGCAAAGCTCGCCGGTTGGTCAAACGAGACGATGCGATCGTAGTTGAGAGCTATACTCAGATTGAAGCAGATGCGCGATCATTGGCCCGAAGGAGCCCTTGGTATGCAAATGGTCAAACGGGAGAAGCAAACTCAACACGAAAGCTGCCAAGGCATAGAGGCCGCGCCAGCGGATCGCTCCCTTCCGGTTCTACCTCACATTGCGGCGCGACAGGTCGTGCGAACTGTTCGCCGATCACAGTTGCGAGAAATCGTCCCGCTATCGGACACGACCATTTATGAAATGGAACAACGAGGCGAGTTCCCACGACGGTTCAATCTGACCCCCCGCTGCGTCGTTTGGGACCTGGGAGAAGTCGAAGCCTGGATTCAGGAACGGCGGAACGCGTCCTCTGCCGGTTCAATCGAACTGGCCCCAGGACCAGACGTGCGGTCACGGAAGAGAAGGCCCGTCAAATCGGATCGAGGATGACGGCTGCCCCGGAAATCGGCTGCAGTGTGGGTGCGTGTTTATTGCCAGCCGCCCACGCTTCAATCATGTCGGCCCATTCCTGCAGCATGTGGCGCCGCTGCGGTTCGTATTCAGCCTTGTTATAGACGCCCCGGGAGGAGCGACTGTCTTCGTGGGCAAGGCATTTTTCGATCCAATCGCGATTGAATCCGATCTCGTTTAGGAGCGTGGACCCGGTCCGCCGTAGATCGTGCACGGTAAAGGGAGCTAGCGGCAGATTTTGTTGTTTTGCGCGTTCCACAATCGCCATCGTAATCCGATTGAAGGTCGCGCGCGACATGGGTTCGTCGGCGTCGTAGCGAGATGGAAGCACGTATCGAGAGTTCGCGGCGCAAGTCTTAAGCGCAATCATGATGTCGAGGGATTGGCGGGACAGGTAGACGTTATGTGGCTTCTTCCGTTTCATTCGCTCTTTGGGAATGCTCCATAGCGCGTTCTCGAAGTCAACCTCATCCCACGTCGCGTCCAGAAGCTCACTTTTCCGAACCATCGTGAGCAGGATCAGCTTTACGCCCAGCCGAATGGTCGACAACGTCGGCACATTTTCCAACTCTTTCAGCATGAGTCGAATTTCTGCGGGTGACAACGCCCGGTCTTTCGCCTCGAAGGTGGCTATGGAAGCTGGCCCTACCTCGTCCGCCGGATTGGCGATCTTCTCGCCGTGCAGAATGGCATAACCATAGACCTGCTTAACGATATCCCGGACATGAATGGCCGTTGCCGGTGCGCCACGGTCCCTCACCTTTGCGCACAGCGCCCGCAAATCGTCCGATGTTATTTCTGCGAGGACCCTTTTGTCCCAAATCGGCAAGATGTCGCGATCAAAGACGGCTTTGCGCATCGAGCGCGTGCTGTCCGCCATCTTCGCCTCTTTAAACCATCTTCTGCCAGCATCGCCGAACGTGGCCGTCCCAGACAGGCGCCGCTTGTCACGCTGCTTTTCCTGGGCTGGCGATTTTCCGGCTGCAACCATTTTTCGTGCGGCAAGACAGCGGTCACGCGCCTCTGCAAGCGAGATGCCTCCCTCCCCATAGCGGCCAAGCGTCACTGTCTCTCGCCGACCATTTACTCGGTAGTCGTATCGGAATGATATCTGCCCTGTGGGAGCCACGGTCGCGTACATACCGTCACGATCAGTGACTTTGTATATTTTATCTTTTGGTTTCAGCTTCTTAAGTGCGATATCTGTGAGCATAGGAGGAGACGGACGGGCGCATCTAGGATTGTGAAACGCCTAATTTTACCGTCATTCGTTTTACCGTCAAGGCTCTGCGAGAGCCCATTGGATTCAATGCCTTACCTCGAAAGATGCCAACATGCTTGAGTCCGGCGCACTGACGGCATCAGTCTGCAGCGAAGATGACGCGAAAAGGAATGCCGTCAGATATACCGTCAAATGATTCCGCTTAGGGGCGATAGTCAGCGATAGACCTAGAGAGAAAAGAAGATAAGATTCAGAGGTTTAATGAAGTTTCTTCGATAGTCGCCGAATGCTGGCGAACGACCGACCTTTATTCCCACTCGATTGTGCCAGGCGGCTTCGACGTGACGTCATACACCACGCGGTTGATGCCGCGGACTTCATTGATGATGCGGGTGGCGGCGGCGCCCAGGAAGGCCATGTCGTAGTGATAGAAATCAGCCGTCATGCCGTCGACGGAGGTCACGGCGCGTAGCGCACAGACGAATTCGTAGGTGCGGCCGTCGCCCATGACGCCGACAGTCTGCACCGGCAGCAGCACGGCGAAGGCCTGCCAGATCGCGTCATAGAGGCCGGCCTTGCGGATTTCGTCGAGATAGATGGCGTCGGCCTCGCGCAGGATCTCCAGCTTTTCCCGCGTGATGCCGCCCGGGCAGCGGATGGCGAGGCCGGGGCCTGGGAACGGATGGCGTCCGATGAAGCTTTCGGGCAGGCCGAGTTCCTTGCCCAGCGCCCTCACCTCGTCCTTGAACAATTCGCGCAACGGCTCGACCAGTTGCATGTTCATGCGCTCGGGCAGGCCGCCGACATTGTGGTGGGACTTGATGGTGACCGAGGGGCCGCCGGTGAAGGAGACGCTCTCGATGACGTCGGGATAGAGCGTGCCTTGCGCCAGGAAATCGGCGCCGCCGAGCTTCTTGGCCTCGTCCTCGAACACTTCGATGAACAACCGGCCAATGGTCTTGCGCTTCTTTTCCGGGTCGGACTCGCCTTCCAACTGCGAGATGAACTTGTCCGAGGCGTCGACCAGGATCAAAGGCAGATTGTAGTGCTGGCGGAACATCGCCACCACACCAGCGGCCTCGTCCTTGCGCATCAGGCCATGGTCGACAAGAATGCAGGTGAGCTGGTCGCCGACCGCCTCGTGGATCAGAAGGGCAGCCACCGAGGAATCCACGCCGCCCGACAGCGCGCAGATGACCTTGCCCTTGCCGACCTGCTTGCGGATCGCCTCGACCGCGTGCTCGCGATAGGCGCGCATCGTCCAGTCGCCTTCGATGCCGGCGATGTTGTGGACGAAGTTCCTGAGCAGCCTCGCACCATCCGGCGTATGCACCACCTCGGGGTGGAACATGATGCCGTACATCCTGCGTTCGACATTGCCGAAGATGGCGAAGGGCGAGCTTTCCGATTTGCCGAACACCTCGAAGCCAGGCGGCAGGGCGATGACGCGATCGCCATGACTCATCCACACCTGATGGCGCTGGCCTGTGGCCCACAGGCCCTCGAATAGCGGGCTGTCCTTCTCGATCTCGACAAAGGCGCGGCCGAATTCGCGATGGTTGGAGCTTTCGGCGACGCCACCCATCTGCACGCACATGGCCATCTGGCCATAGCAGATGCCAAGCACAGGCACGCCGGCATCGAAGACGATCTGCGGCGCGCGCGGGCTGCCGATATCGGACGTCGAAGCCGGGCCGCCGGACAGGATGACCGCTTTCGGGTTGATGCGCTTGAATGCCGCCTCGGCCGACTGGAACGGCACGATCTCGGAAAACACGCCGGCCTCGCGGATGCGGCGGGCGATGAGCTGCGTAAACTGGCTGCCGAAATCGACAATCAGGACGGTGTCGGTGTGATTGGCTGTCGTCATGGCGAGCCTTTAGAGAAAGAAACGAGTCTGCGCAATGGGTTGCGTCGCCTGACTTTCAGAGCGGTATCGCCTCGTCACCAGGTGAATCCGGCCGGAGCAAGCCCGAACCGATCGCCTGTTCGAGCCGCATGACGGCGTCGGCCAGCTTTTCATCGATGACGTGCAGATATTCGGTCCAGTCGCCGACGTGCCTGAGATCAGCCGCGCCGTCGGAAATACCGCGCAGCCCGATGAGCGGGATGTCGAAAAGCTGACAGGCGCGCAAGCAGGCGAAGGTCTCCATGTCGACCATGTCGGCGGCGATCGCTTCGTACGCCGCGCCGGTAATGACGGCGCCGCCGGTCGACAGTGTCGCCTCCTTGATTTCGGGAATACGCAACGGCAACGGTACGATCACCGGCAGGTCGAGAAACGGCGTCGCGCCTTTTTCGAAGCCCAGCGGCGAGGCATCGATGTCGCGATAGCTGACGGAGACGGCCTGGTAGATTTCGGTCTGCTCCAGGGTCCGGCTGCCAGCAGAGCCGAGCGATACCACCAGATCGGGCAATGCCTTGTCCGACTTCAACCAGGACAGTTCGGCGCCCAGCCTGACGCCGGCCTCGACCGGGCCCACACCCGTCATCAGCGGCGTGAACAGTCGCTGCAGATGCTGGCCATATTCGGCCCGCGCCGCCATGACGAAGAGGACATCCTTGCCGCCAATGCGCACGACGTTGCCAGTCATGGCGATCCTCCTGCTTGCGCTACATTATGGCCAACGGCATGGCCGCTGCCGGCGGCAGCTCCGTGCCGCCGGCACGATTAAATTCGCCCGCGGCGAACCGGCCACTCACCCAGCGATACCATCGCGGCCTAGCACCGTCATCATCGTCCCGGTCATGGTGGCGATCAGCTTGGCCTCGCCGTCGGCGGCGAAGGCATAGGCCTGGCCGTCGGCAACGATGATGGTACGGCCGGGTTTGGTCACCGAACCGCGGAACAAAAAACGCTCGCCCCGGCCCGGCGCCAGAAGGTTGACCTTGAATTCGATGGTCAGCACGCCGGAATTCTCCGGCATGAGCGAGAACGCCGCATAGCCGCAAGCCGAGTCCAGCGCCGTCGAAATGACGCCGGCATGCAGGAACCCATGCTGCTGGGTCAGCGCCGCCGAATAAGGCATCTCGATCTCGATGATGCCGGGGGTCACCAATGTCAGTTCGGCGCCGATCGTCGCCATCGCCTGCTGGCGGGCGAAGGACGCCCTGACGCGATCCTCATAGTCCGGAGCCGGTACGATCTTTGCTGCCATCGCCGTTGCCTTCACGTTTGACGGGAAAGCTTATCGCAGAGGCATGAGCGGCAGGCAAATGCTTTTGCTGCACTGCAGCAAACCGCATCGAACGCCACCTAGTTCAGCCAAAGAAGCGAGGCGTTGAGCAAGGTGGCGAACGCCACCCACGCCGCGTAGGGCACGAAAAGCCAGGCGGCGAGCCGATCGCGGGTCCAGACGCTTGCGATAAACAGCGCGATGACGGCCAGAAGAAGCACGATGATGACCAGAGCAGGCCCCATCATTTTTGCGCCGAAGAAGATTGGCGACCACACGAAATTCAGGACGAGCTGAGCGCCCCAGATCTTCATCGCGGTGCCGGCCGGGTCCCGCAACCATGTCCGCCAGCCGGCCACGGCGATCAGCACATAGAGCAGTGTCCAGGCAGGCGCGAAAATCCAGTTGGGCGGATTGAAGGAAGGCTTGGCCAGCGATGCATACCAGGCACCTGGCAAGGTGGCGAAACCGATCAGCAGGCCTCCGCCCAGCACCAGGACGAGGAACAGCAGAAGCGACAGATATCTTTGCAAGCACTCACCCTGTGGCGGCGCAACGCCGCGCATCTGCAATTGGGGCGCTGCGGGCAGCTGTCAACGACAGCGTCAGTTCGCCCGGCGCAAGGCGCAAAAATAAAATCCGTCTGTGCCGCTCAACGCCGGCGAGAGCGAAATGCCACCCAGGGCACCGATCCGCATCGCGGCGGTATGGCCGGGAAAACGGCTGTCCCAGAGCTGGCGATGATCGACCGGGGCAAAGCCGCCGTGCCGCTCGCGAAACGCGGCGATTTGTTCACCGTTCTCCTCGTCGAACACGGAGCAGGTTACGTAGACCAGCAGGCCACCGGGTTTGACGTAGGTTCTGGCGGCATCGAGGATCGTCGCCTGCTCGCCCTTGCGGGCATCAAGCTGTCTCTGCGTCAGCCGCCATTTGGCCTCGGGACGCCGCCGCCAGGTGCCGCTGCCGGTGCAGGGCGCGTCGACCAGCACGATGTCCATGTGGCCGGTCAATGGGGCAAGCTCGGCCGGCTTGGTGGTGACCTGCACATTGCGGTTTTCCGAGCGGCGAATGCGGTCGAAGATTGGCGCCAGCCGCGCCTTTTCGGCATCGTGAGCGAAGATTTGACCGTGGTTGTCCATCGCCGCCGACAACGCCAGCGTCTTGCCGCCTGCGCCGGCGCAGAAATCGAGCACCTGCATGCCAGCCGTCGCGCCGGCAAGCGCCGCCGCAATTTGCGACCCCTCGTCCTGGACCTCGAACCAGCCTTTCTGAAAGGCCGGCTCGGCTTGCACGTTCGGATGCCGGCCGTCACCGTCGATCGGCGGGATGCGGATGCCGTAGGGTGCGATCCGTGCGGCACTGGCACCGGTCTGCGCGAGTTCGGCCAACACCTTGGCGCGATTGGCCTGCAGCGTGTTGACCCGGATGTCGAGCGGCGGACGTGTGGCGAGCGCCGCGCCCTCCTCGACCCATGTCTCGCCGAAGGCTCGCTCGAAAAGCGGTTCGCACCAATCGGGAATGTCGGCGCGAACAGCGGGCGGCGCGTCGGCAAGCCGGCGTTCCGCCATTGCCTGGAGTTCCGTGGCGCTCAGCAGCGGCGGCGCGAATTTGTCACCTTCGAGCGCTGCGTTGAGCGACTGCGCCGTCTGGCTCCATTCGAGCAGCAGCGCCCCGAAGCCGATGGCACGCGGCGTGTCTTCGCCCAGCAACCAGCCGGCGGAGCGCTTGCGGCGCAGCGCGTCGTAGACGATGTTGCCGATCGCGGCGCGATCCCCACCGCCGGCGAAGCGATGGGACAGGCCCCAATCCTTCAGCGCGTCGGCCACCGGCCGGTGACGCCGACCAATGTCCTCCAGCACTTCAATGGCCGCAGCCAGCCGTCCGCCCAGTCGCATTCGTCATTCCATCAATCGAGCACATTATCCGGTCTGCTCTTAAAGCCTTTCACGTCCGGATTGAACCCCGCCCGGCTTCGCCGCGAGCGCAAGCTGGCGGTGATCGGCGAAACCTGTCCGACCGGTAAATCTTCGCGGCGGTTAGAAGCAGGCGGACTAGTAGATACAAGATCTCTAATGTTCTTAACTGGCGGCCGGAAGGAAGGCGTGTGGCGCTACAGCTCTGCTTTCCAAGTTTTTCGGTTGGGAATACTCTTGCCGTCATGATTCGCGGCGCGGAAAACGTGGACCGGCGGATCGTCACGAGGAGAGGGCAATGAAGATTTATCTGGCGGAAGTTCTAGGCACATTTCTGTTGGTGTTCATCGGTACGGCGTCCGTGGTGACGGGGGGCTTCGGCGGCGCGCTGCCGCTTGGCCAGGAAGGCATCGGTCTGGCATTCGGCATCGGCCTCATCGCGGCGGCCTATGCGATCGGCCCGATTTCGGGCGCGCATCTCAATCCGGCGGTGACGCTCGGCGTGTTCCTGGCTGGCCGGCTGCCGGCCAAGGACGTCATCCCCTATTGGATCGCGCAGATCATCGGTGCCATCATCGCCTCGCTGGCGTTGTGGATCATCGTTTCCGGCCAGACCGGCGGCCATACCGGCGGCTTCGGCGCCAATGGCTGGGACGAGACGAAATGGGGCATGAGCTCGGCGTTCCTGTGGGAGCTGATCGGCACCTTCACCTTCGTCACGGTGATCCTTGGCGTTACCGCTGAAAAGCACTCGACGGCGTTTGCCGGCCTGGTCATCGGCCTGACGCTGGCGGGCATTCACTTCGCCATGATCCCGGTCACCGGTACCTCGGTCAATCCAGCGCGCTCGATCGGCCCGGCGCTGTTTACCGGCGGTGCCGCACTCAGCCAGCTCTGGTTGTTCATCGTCGCACCGCTGATCGGCGGCGCCATTGCCGGCGTCGTCGCCAAGGTGCGTGTCTTCGAGAAGGATTGATTCCAGAGCCTGAATGCAAGAGGCGCGGGCCGTGGCCCGCGCCTCTTTTCGTAGGTCCTCAAGCTCGGGTCAGGCCGCGATGTCAAAGCGGTCGGCGTTCATCACCTTGGTCCATGCCGCAACGAAATCCCGGGCGAATTTCCGCCCGGCGTCCGCCGATCCGTAGACCTCGGCCAATGCCCGCAGCTGCGCATGCGAACCGAAGATCAGGTCGGCACGGGTGCCGGTCCACCTGACTGCCTTGGTTTTGCGGTCGCGCGCTTCGTACACATCTTCCGAACCCGGAACAGAACCGGCAGCCGGATCCCAGACCGTGCTCATGCTGAGCAGGTTGACGAAAAAGTCGTTGGTCAGCCTACCCGGCCTGTCGGTGAACACGCCGTGCTTTGAGTGCCCGGTGTTGGCGCCGAGCACCCGCAAGCCCCCAACAAGCACCGTCAGTTCCGGCGCCGTCAGGCCCAGCAACTGCGCGCGGTCGACCAGCATGGCTTCAACCGACATGGGCTGCTTGCCCCTGACATAGTTGCGGAAGCCGTCGACTTTCGGCTCGAGCGCGGCAAAGGAGTGGACGTCCGTCTGCTCCTGCGATGCATCCATGCGGCCGGGCGTGAACGGCACCTTCACGTCGTTGCCGCCATCCTTCGCGGCCTTCTCGACCGCGGCGATACCGCCGAGCACGATCAGGTCGGCCAGCGAGACCTTCTTGTCGCCGGTCTGCGCGGTGTTGAACTCCGTCTGGATGCCTTCGAGCCTGGCAAGCACCTTGGCCAGTTCGGCAGGCTGGTTGACCTCCCAGTCCTTCTGCGGCGCCAGCCGGATGCGTGCGCCATTGGCGCCGCCGCGCTTGTCGGAGTTGCGGAAGGTCGAAGCCGAGGCCCAGGCCGTCGAGACCAGTTCGGAAACCGACAGGCCGGAGGCCAGGATCTTGGCCTTCAGCGATGCGATGTCCTGCTCGTTGACCAGTTCATGGTCGAGCGCCGGGATCGGGTCCTGCCAGATCAGCTCTTCCTTGGGCACCAACGGGCCGAGATAGCGCACCGCCGGACCCATGTCGCGATGGGTCAGCTTGAACCAGGCGCGGGCGAAGGCATCGGCGAACTGATCCGGATGTTCATGGAAACGCCGCGAGACCTTCTCATAGGCCGGGTCGGCCCGCAGCGCGAGGTCGGTGGTCAGCATGGCCGGCGCGTGATGCTTCGAGGGGTTGTGCGCATCCGGCACCGTGCCGGCACCGGCGCCACCCTTCGGCGTCCACTGATGGGCGCCCGCCGGGCTCTTCGTCAGCTCCCATTCGAAATTGAACAGATTGTCGAAGAAGTTGTTGCTCCACTTGGTCGGCGTCGTGGTCCAGGTGACTTCGAGACCCGAGGTGATGGCGTCGCCGGCAATACCTGACGCATGTTTGCTCGACCAGCCGAGGCCCTGCGCCTCGATGCCGGCACCTTCCGGCTCCGCGCCCACCAGCGAGGCATCGCCGGCGCCGTGGGTCTTGCCGAAAGTGTGGCCGCCGGCGATCAGCGCCACGGTTTCTTCGTCGTTCATCGCCATGCGCGCGAAGGTTTCCCGGATATCACGGGCCGAGGCCAGCGGATCGGGCTTGCCGTTCGGCCCTTCCGGATTGACGTAGATCAGGCCCATCTGCACGGCGCCGAGATGGCCGCGAAGCTCACGATCGCCCGAGTAGCGCTCGTCGCCCAGCCACTTGGTTTCCGAACCCCAGTCCACGTCCTGCTCGGGCTCCCAGACGTCGGCGCGGCCGCCGGCGAAGCCGAAGGTCTTGAAGCCCATCGATTCCAGCGCGACGTTGCCGGTGAGGATCAACAGGTCGGCCCAGGAAATCTTGCGGCCATATTTCTGCTTGACCGGCCAGAGCAGGCGGCGCGCCTTGTCGAGATTGGCGTTGTCAGGCCAGCTGTTGAGCGGCGCGAAACGCTGCTGGCCGGCTCCGGCACCGCCGCGGCCATCACCGATGCGGTAGGTGCCGGCGCTGTGCCAGGCCATGCGGATGAACAGCGGCCCGTAATGGCCGAAGTCGGCGGGCCACCAATCCTGCGAATCCGTCATCACTTGGTGCAGGTCCTTGATGACCGCATCGAGATCGAGGCTGGCGAATTCCTTGGCATAGTCGAAGTCCTCGCCCATCGGGTCCGACAGGTTCGACTGCTGATGGAGAACGCCAAGGTCAAGCTGGTTCGGCCACCAGTCACGGTTGGTCCGGCCGGCGGATCCATGCGCGACAGGGCATTTGCCCGCGCTGCTGTCGTCGGTTTTCGCGTCCATCTCTCACTCCAATTTGCCGAGGTTTGACTTGCCGAGGTTGATTTTTGCCGAGATTTTGGGGGCGGCCAGCGGCCCGCGCCAATCTGGAACCATTCCAGCCTAGGCCAGACCGTCGATAAAAACAAATTGTCTTTCCTGTTTATTTCGATAGGATTTTCTTATGATGGCCTTGACCGCATGATCGGACTGACAGTTCGCCAGATGCATTATTTCGACGCGCTGGCGCAGACGCTGCATTTCGGGCGTGCGGCGAAACTTGCCGGTGTCAGCCAGCCGGCGCTGTCCTCGCAGATCGCCGAAATGGAGCAACGGCTGAACTGCCGGCTGTTCGAACGCGGCGGCAAGTCGGTGCGCATGACGGACGAGGCGATCGCCCTGTTGCCGCGTATCGAGCGCATCCTGGCTGACATACGTGACGTGGAAACGACGGCCCGGCGCGGCCGCACGGCCATGGAGGGACGCTTCCGGCTGGGCATCATCCCGACTGTCGCGCCCTATCTTCTGCCGCGCGCCTTGCCCGAACTGAAGAAGCATTTCCCGGCCTTGCTGCTCGAATTGCGCGAGGCGGTCACCACCTCCCTGGTCGAAGACACCGCATCGCGAAAACTCGACGCCTTCATCGCGGCACTTCCGCTCGACCATCCAGGACTGATCACCGAGGCGCTCTTTCCCGACCGGTTCTTCCTGGCCGTGCCGTCGGACGATCCGGCCTTTGCCTCGCCGCCGGTTCCACCCGAGAGCCCGGCGCTGGAAAGACTGATGCTGCTGGAAGAAGGCCATTGCCTGCGCGAACAGGCGCTGGCCGTCTGCGGCAATGTGCGGCCGGTGGCGATGGCAAGCTATGGCGCGACCAGCCTGACCACGGTCCTGCAGATGGTGGCGCACGGGCTCGGCGTCACGCTCATCCCCGAAATGGCGACCGGCCCCGCCGGCACCATCCCCGACCTCAAGATCGTGCCGTTTCAGGAACCGATGCCGCAGCGCATGATCTGCCTGGCCTGGCGACGCAACAATGCGCGGCACGGGGAATGCGTCGAGCTCGCCAAGATTATACGGGGGCTAGGCCCGGCGCTGTTGGCGGCCTGAGAGGTGGCCCTAACGCTCGTTACAGCACCCGCGACAGGAACTCGCGGGTGCGCGGCGACACCGGGTTGGCGATCATCTCGCGCGGCGCGCCGCGTTCGACGATCACGCCGCCGTCCATGAACACGAGCTGGTCGCCGATCTCGCGGGCAAAGCCGACCTCGTGGGTGACGACGACCATCGTCATGCCGCTCTCGGCAAGGTCGCGCATAACCTGCAGGACTTCGCCGACCAGTTCCGGATCGAGCGCCGAGGTCGGCTCGTCGAAGAGCAGCACCTTGGGCTTCATCGCCAGGGCGCGCGCGATCGCGACACGCTGCTGCTGGCCCCCGGACAGTTCGCGGGGATAGCGGTCGACCTTGTCGGCCAGGCCGACACGCCGCAGCAGCACCTCCGCCTCGGTCTTTGCCTGGTCGACTGGAATGCGCCGCACCTGCATCGGCGCCTCGATCAGGTTCTCCATCACCGTCATGTGCGAGAACAGGTTGAACGACTGGAACAGCATGCCGATCTCGGCGCGGCGCCGGCACAGAAGATCGTCCTTCACCTCATAGAGCTTGTCGCCCTGGAGGTCGTAGCCGACGAACTGGCTGTCGACGAGCAGGATGCCGCCGCTGAGTTTTTCCAAATGGTTGATGCAGCGCAGGAACGTGCTCTTGCCCGATCCCGACGGGCCGATGATGCAGGCGACCGATCCCTCCGGTACATCGAGGTCGACACCTTTGAGAACTTCAAGCTGGCCATAGGTTTTGCGCACGCCGCGCGCGAACACCATGGAGTTGGCGGGCACCCCGAAGCGGGCACGATTTTCGGACTTCACATCACTCATCGAGCAACGCCGCGCAGGCTGATCAAGTTGCGCAAGGTGCGCATCGTCAGGGCGTCGCGTCTGACATCGCTGCGGCCGAAATGGCGCTCCAGGAAATGCTGCCCCACCGACATGATGCTGACCACCGCGAGATACCAGAAGGCGACCACGATCAGCAGCGGAATGGTCTCGAAGGTGCGCGCATAGATGCTCTGCGCGGTATAGAACAGGTCGTCGACGGCGATGAACGTCACCAGCGACGTCATCTTCAGGAGGTTGATCGCCTCATTGCCGGTCGGCGGCAGCACGAAGCGCATGGCCTGCGGCAAGGTGATGCGCTTCAGGATCATGCGGTAGGGCATGCCGAGCGCGCTCGCCGCCTCTGACTGGCCAGACGGCACCGACTTGATGCCGGCCCGGATGATCTCGGCCATGTAGCCGGCCTCGCACAGCGAAAGCGCCACCACGGCGGAGAAGAACGGCGTCATGAAATCATTGGTGCGCACGGAAAACAGCGTGCCTATGAACGGCAAAGTCAGCGAGATTTCGCGCACCAGCAGCGACAGGTTGAACCAGAAGATCAGCTGGATCAGGGCTGGGACACCCCGAAAGAACCAGACATAGACGCCGGAAAAGGCGCGCAGCACCGGGCTCGGCGACACCCGCATGATCGCGATGATGGTGCCGACAATGATCGCCAGCACCATGATGATGACGGTGAGCATCAGCGT
The DNA here is from genome assembly GCF_006440875.1 of Mesorhizobium sp. B2-5-7. Taxonomy (NCBI): domain Bacteria; kingdom Pseudomonadati; phylum Pseudomonadota; class Alphaproteobacteria; order Hyphomicrobiales; family Phyllobacteriaceae; genus Mesorhizobium; species Mesorhizobium sp. B2-5-7. The sequence continues at coordinate 438,688 of NZ_VFUO01000004.1, forward strand.
GTTGCCGAGGCCTCGCATGATCGAGGGATGGAACAGGTATCCGGCTGCCGTGCCCCAGGCAAAGGCCGGGTTGCTGGCGAAAGCACGAATGATGAGGAAGGCCAGCAGCAGGGCGAACGCCGTACCGACCCAGATGCCATAGCGGCGCTGCGGCACGACGGTCAGTCGTGACACGGCGGCGGAAACGCTTGGCTCGACGCCGATGTCGGTCGGGAGGGCAACGCCCATCGGATGTCTCCAGCTTGCGGGCCGGCGCCTGACGTTCATCAGGCGCCGGATGGTCTCTATTCGGCGCGAAGCGCGTCCATGGTGCCGACGAAGTAGGGTTCCTTGATCGCATAGGCGCCCATGCCGTATTTCTCCAGGATAGCTTTGTACGTGCCGTTCTTGAACAGTTCGGCAAGTGCCGCCACCATCATGTCGGCGGTCTGCTTGTCGTCCTTGGCGATCGCCATGCCGAGCGGCGCGACCTCGTAAAGCGTCGGCAGGACCACCAACTGGCCCTTGCTCGTCACCTCGAAATAGCTCGATGCGGTGGCATCGTCCATACGCGCGTCGACGCGGTCCGAAAGCACGGCCTGGACGATATCGGTGGAGGAGTTGAACACCGATTTCTCGATAGCCTTTTGGCCCTTGTCGGTGCATTCCTTACCGAGCTTGTCGACCAGGAAATCCGAGGCGCTGCCGGCCGAGACGCCGATGCGCTTGCCACAGAGCGGCATGTCGCCGCTGAAGCTCGCCTTCTTGTCAGGCGATGTCGAGACGGCGAGCCCTGCCTTCAGGAACATGATGAAATCGACCTGCTTCAGGCGCTCCGGCGTGGCCGAGAAGGTCTCCCAGGCGATCTTGAAGCGGCCCGCCGCAAGACCCGGGATCATCGACGGGAACGGCGTGCGCTGGATATCGAGCTTGGCGTCGACGAGCTTGGCCACCTCGCCGGCGAGTTCGACGATGATGCCGGTCTGCTTGCCGTCGGCGTCGAGATATTCGAACGGCGCGAAGTCCAGAGTGTTGGCGACGGCGAGCGTTCCGCTCTCTTTCACCTCAGCCGATTTCGGCACGTCGGCGGCTTTGGAAACCCCGCCCCCGACGGTGGTGGAGAGCGCCAGTGCAAGGCTGGTCATTCGCAGATATCTGTTCATTGCTGTTCCCCTTTTCTTGTCCTTGTTTGCAGTCTTTCCGGCAGAGCCCGGGCCAGTGGCCGGCACGGGCTCGGTGTCCCTTAGGAAGCGGCTGCTTCGGCCGCCTTCTTCTTTCGATAATGATAATTCTTGTCGATGCGCTCCATCAGGTAATCGCCATAGAGCACTGGCTCGTATTTCGGCTGTGTGCCGGCCGGCACACAGACCGAAAGTGCGGCGATCGTCTCGTCCATTGAGGGATCGAAGAAGAAGGGCTGCGAATAGCGCTCGCGTCCGGAGCGGTTGATGACGCGGTGCGGCGTCGAGACGAACTGGTCATTCGACCAACGCGCCAGGATGTCGCCGACATTCATGACGAAGGAATCCGGAACCGGCGGCGCGGGAACCCAGTCGCCCGCCTTGTTCTTGACCTCGAGGCCGCCGACATTGTCCTGGGCTAGCAGCGTGATGAAGCCGTAGTCGGTGTGCGGCGCCGAACCGAAAAGCCCCTCTTCCTGGGGCTGCGTCGGATAGTGCAGCAGCCGCAGGAAAGTCGTCGGCTGCTCGAAATAGCGGTCGAGACTGTCGGAGGGCAGCCCGAGCGAAAGCGCGATGGCGCGCACCATCTTGCGGGCGAGCGTGCCCATCTCCTGGACATAGCGCTCGATGGTCTCCCTGAAGCCGGCAAGGGCGGCCTCGTCAGGCCACTGGTTGGGGCCTTGCAGCGGCTTGCCGGCCAAGGCCCGGGGGTCGTCGGCGCCGACCTCGTGCATGAAGAAGATCGATTCGCTCTGGTTCGGCTTGCTGACGGCCGCCACGGACGAGGTCACGATGGTCGAGCCGGCAAAGGGCAAGTAGCCGCGGAAATTCTTGTCGATCTTCAGCTTCGCCTTCTCCTCCTCGGGCAAGGCGAAGAAACGCTTGGAGGCCTCGCGGACCGCTTCGACATCGGTGCGCGGAATGGGGTGGCCGGTGACATAGAGGAAGCCGATCGTCTCGAGATAGCGGCGCAGTGTCGCTGCCGTTTCCCTGATCGCGCCTTCGTCGTCGCCATAGAGCGGCGAAACGTCGAGGATCGGAATTTCGGAAAAATCGCCGCGCTTTTGTGCATCCATTTCGAACACCCTGTCTTGAACATAAGATACAGTACTGTATTTCTACACATCCGAACGGCCTCATCAATAGGCTTTCGATCGCAAAAGGAAGGACGCGGCATCATGGCACCACGCAAGATCATCATCGATACCGATCCGGGCCAGGACGACGCCTTCGCCATCCTCTTCGCACTGGGGTCGCCTGATGAACTCGACGTGGTCGGCATCACCACGGTCGGCGGCAACGTGCCGCTTGCCCTGACCTCGAAGAATGCGCTGAAAGTCGTCGAACTCGCCGGGCGGCCCGATGTGCCCGTTTATGCCGGCTGCCCGGCGCCGATGGTGCGCAAGCTGATCACCGCCGAATATGTCCATGGGGAAACCGGCCTCGACGGCGCCGACCTTGCCGAACCGGTGACGCCGCTGCGGGGCGAACACGCGGTGAACTACATGGTGCGCACCATCATGGACGCGCCGGAAGGCGAATTGACCGTTTGCACGCTCGGGCCAATGACGAATCTGGCCATGGCCATGACCATGGAGCCGAGGATCGTGCCCCGTCTGCGCGAAGTGGTGCTGATGGGCGGCGGCTTCTTCCAGGGTGGCAACGCGACGCCGGCCGCTGAGTTCAACATCTTCGTCGACCCGCATGCCGCGCACAAGGTGTTCGACAGCGGCGCGCCGGTGACCATGGCGGGCATCGATTGCACCTACACGGCGCTGATGACGCCTGAGTGGCTCGACCGCCTGCGCGCAAGCGGCAGCCGCGCGGCGATCGAGGCCGCGAACCTGGCCGACTTCTACCGCCAGTATGGCACCCACAAATTCGAGACGCCGGCACGCCCCATCCACGACGCCTGCGTCACCGGTTATCTCCTGGCACCGCAAATCTATGAACAGCGCCAGTGCGCGGTGACGGTCGACATTGTCTCGCCTGAGACAATCGGCATGACCGTCGTCGACTGGTGGCACGTCACCGGCCGGCGCAAGAACTGCAACGTCCTGCGGCGCATCGATCCCGCGCCGTTCTTCGAACTCATGCTGGAGCGGATCAGCGCATTGCCCTGAGTTGCGCCTTCCGCGATAGATGGACACTTGATGAGTCGCGAAGCGCATCGGAGCCGGCGAACGGTTTTGTGGGCGTTGCGTGTGCGATGAAGGTCTTGATCGGATGAAATCGGACAGCGCCCCGGCCAAAGGCAGGAGACCAGCCAAAGCCGCGGCACCCGGGAAGGCGGCACGGCAGACGCTGAGTCGCGAGGCCTGGATCGCAGCGGCGCGCAAGGTGCTGGAGAAGCACGGCATTGGCGAGGTCAAGATCGACCGCCTCGCCAAGCAATTCAAGGTGACGCGCGGCAGCTTCTATTTCCATTTCACCAGCCTGGCCGATCTTCGCGACGGCCTGCTGCAAGAATGGCGAGATATCAATTGCGAGCCCTTCTGGGCAATGCGCGAGATGCTGGATATAGACGGCCTGCAGTTCTTCACCGACATCGTGCATGTTTGGGTCGACGAGGCGCCGTTTAGTCCCCTGCTCGACCTCGCCGTGCGCGACTGGTCACGAACGTCGAAAAAGCTGGCGCAGGAGGTCAAGGATATCGATGACCTGCGCATCGAACTCCTGACCCGCTCCTTCCGCGCCATGGGTTATCCCGAGGACGAAAGCCTGGTCAGGGCCCGCATCACCTATTTCCACCAGATCGGGCAATATGCGCTGTCCTTCAAGGAGGACCCGGCGGTGCGCCGCAGCTACCAGCCACTGTTCGGCGAGGTGCTGCTGGGGCCGCTGGTGCAGGAGCCGGGTTCGGCGCCACGGCCGGCGGAAATACGGCGCGGGCGGCGTTAGCGGACGAGGCATCCCGTCAACCCGTTAGGGGTATCGCGATGCCGGCATGGTGACTTCCCAACTGCCAGAAGGGTAGCTGGAACCGCTCGCGCTGCGCTTCGACGATATGAAAGCCCGCCGTCCGGATCAGGTGCAATGGATCGCGATTGAGGTGGCAGCCGCCGGCGAGCCGGCCCCATATCAGGTTCAGACGCTCTTGCCACCGGCGGCAACGCGGCCCTTCGGCCTGGCCGTGCTCGATGAAGATCAGCCGGCCCGTGGGCTTGAGGATGCGCCGGATCTCGGTCAGCGCCGCCTCGGGGTCCGGAATGGTGCAGAAGGCATAGGTGACGACCACCGTGTCGGCGAAGCTGTCGGCCAAGGGCAGCCTTTCACCGCTGGCCCTGATGCAGTCGACATCGAATGGCAGGGAACGGCTCTTCGGTTCGGCAAGGCCCAGCATCGTGCCGTCGGGATCGACGCCGACCAGCCGCTTCACCCTGGCGGCGTCGTAATGGGGAAGGTTCAGGCCGGAGCCGAAGCCGACTTCGACGACGACGCCCCCTGCCCGCGGGATCAGACGCCTTCGCATGTCCGTGAAAGCGTTGGCCGAACAGCCGGCGTGGACGAGGTAGGGAGCAATGCAGCGCGCGTACCAGGAGAGACAGGATTGGCACATGTCTCAGCCTCCTTGCCGTGTGTTGGCGGCACCGACAGGGCGGGTGAGAGTATTGACCAGTGACATTTCTCGCTCCAAGGGAGTCCCGTGATCGGGCCCGATCGGCCCGACGTCGTGGGAATGGATAGAAGGCCGGCGTCCCCTCAACGTCCCTGCATGGCCGTGGTCGGATCGATGGAGCGATTGGAATTCCGATTTCTGGGCTTTCCGGAGTTCCGGTTGAACGGCCGGCGGGTGGAACTCGCCCTGCGCAAGGCGGCAGCCCTCCTCATCTATCTCGCCGAGGCCAGCGGGCCGGTGGCGCGCGAGGTCGCCGCCACGCTATTGTGGCCGGAAGCCGACGAGCAGGCCGCACGCGCCCGCCTTCGGCGTACGCTGTACAAAATCCGCATCGCGTTCGGCAACGAGATCATCGCCGCCACAGGCGTCTCGCTAAGCCTGCACCCGGCGTTGTCCGCCGAGATCGACACCAGGATTTTCGAGCAGGCCTGCAATTCCGGCGCTCTCGACAAGGCAGCCGAGATCTACAAAGACGATTATCTCGCCGGCTTCTTGCTGCCGGACTGTCCGCAATTCGAGGAATGGGTCTTCTTTCGGCGAGAGACGTTGCGTGGCCGGCTGGTGCAGGCGCTGGAGCGGCTCATCGACGCCAAGATCGCCGACAGCCAGCCTCGTGGCGCGGTCGTTCACGCGACACGGCTGGCGGCACTCGACCCCTTGAGCGAAAGCGCGCACCGACATCTGATCCGTGCCCATCTGGCGGCCGGGGACAGGGCGGCGGCCGAGCGGCAGATCGACACGTGCATCCGGCTCTTGCGGGACGAACTCGGCGTAGTGCCGGACCCCGCCACGCTTGCCTTGCTGAGCCAGCCAACTCAGGACGCCGCCCTGGATGTGCCCAGGACGCGCTATGTCGCGGTGGGCGGCATCCACATCGCGTACCAGATCTTTGGCAGCGGCCCGACGGACATCGTGCTTGTTCCCGGCTTCATTTCACATGTCGAGCGTATCTGGGAAGACCCGGGTTGCCGCGCCTGGCTGACCGCGGTTTCGCGCCTGGGTCGCCTGATCCTCTTCGACCGGCGCGGCATGGGGCTTTCCGACCGCGTCGGTGCCCGCCCCACGGTCGAGGCGACGGCGCAGGATATTCTGGCGGTCATGAACGCGGCCGGCAGCCGCAGGGCCTTGCTGGTCGGCGCGTCGGAGGGTGGGCCGGGCTGTATCCGTTTTGCGGTCCAGCATCCAGATCGGCTGACGGGCCTTGTCTTGTGGGGCTCGCTCGCCAAAGGCAGCCGTGCACCTGACTATCCCCACGCCTTGACCATCGCGCAGTATGATCTGTGGAAGCAACGGCTGCTGGCGGGCTGGGGTGGCGCGGCGGAAATCGACACCTTCGCACCGAGCCTCGCTGGCGACCGCCAGGCGAGGACCTGGTGGGCCGGATTGCTCAGGGCAGCCTCCAGCCCGGGTGCGGTCGCCGGGCTGCTCGACGCGTTGCGGGACACCGATGTCCGTCACCTCCTGGCAAACGTCTCCGCCCCGACGATGATCCTACACCGTTCCGGCGACCGCGCCGTGCGCATCGAGGCGGGGCGGTTCCTAGCGACCAAGATTCCAGGCGCGCGGTTTATGGAGGTCGATGGCGACGACCACTGGTTCTGGGTCGGCGACCAGCAGGCGCTGCTCGACGGTATCGGCGCGCTTGTGCGACACGGCTGATCCGGCCTCACGCCGTCTTCTGCGCCACCAGCCCGAGTTCCTCGGCCATCGCCTGACGCATCAGGAATTTCTGCGGTTTGCCGGTCACCGTCATCGGCAATTCCGTGCGGAAGCGAATATGGCGCGGCACCTTGTAGTGGGCGATCTGGCCCGCGCAGAACGCCTTGATCTCCTGCTCGGTGGCGACCTGGCCGGGTTTGAGCACGATCCAGGCGCACAGCTCCTCGCCATATTTGGCGTCCGGGATGCCGAAGACCTGCACTTCCCGCACCTTGGGATGGCGGTAGAGGAATTCCTCGACCTCTCTGGGATAGACGTTCTCACCGCCGCGAATGACCATGTCCTTGACGCGGCCGACAATGTTGCAATAGCCCTCGGCGTCGATGGTGGCGAGGTCGCCGGTGTGCATCCAGCCGTCGCTATCGATCGCCTCGCGAGTCTTTTCGTCGTCGTCCCAATAGCCCTTCATCACCGAATAGCCGCGCGTACAAAGCTCGCCCGGCGCGCCGACCGCAACGGTGGCGCCGTCGACGGCGATCGCCTTGACCTCGACATGCGGGTGGATGCGCCCGACAGTCGAGACACGCTTTTCCAACGGATCGTCGGTGCTGCTCTGGAACGAGACCGGACTGGTCTCGGTCATGCCGTAGGCGATGGTCACTTCAGCCATGTGCATGAGCGAGACCACCTTCTTCATCACCTCGATCGGGCAGGGCGAACCGGCCATGATGCCGGTGCGCAGGCTGGAGAGATCGAAGGTCGGGAAATCCGGATGATCGAGCATGCCGACGAACATGGTCGGCACGCCGTAGAGGCCGGTGCAGCGCTCCCGCGCGATCGCCTTCAGCGTCAGGCCCGGATCGAACCCCTCGCACGGGAAAACCATGGTCGCGCCCTTCGACACACAACCCATGGTGCCCATCGACATGCCGAAGCAGTGATAGAGCGGCACCGGGATGCAGAGCCGATCGTCGACGGTGAGCTTGATAGCCGAGGTGACGAAATTGCCGTTGTTGACGATGTTGAGATGGGTGAGCGTCGCGCCCTTGGGTGCGCCCGTCGTGCCTGAGGTGAACTGGATGTTGATCGCATCGCCAGGCTTCAGCCCTTCCGAGATGCGGTCGAGGCTATCATGCTCGTCGCGACCGGCCATGGCCAGCACGTCGCCGAAATTGAACATGCCTGGCGAGTTCTCCTCGCCCATACGGATGACGATCCTGAGCGCCGGCAATTTCGCAGCCTTCAGCTTGCCGGGTGTCGCCGTCGCGATCTCCGGCGCCAGAGTCTCGATCATGCCGAGATAGTCCGATGTCTTGAAGCTCGCCGCCGTCACCAGTGCCTTGCAGCCAACCTTGTTCAGGGCATATTCCAGCTCGGTCAGCCGGTAGGCCGGATTGATGTTGACCAGGATCAGGCCGATGCGGGCGGTGGCGAATTGCGTCACCAGCCATTCCCAGCGGTTGGGCGACCAGATGCCGACCCGGTCGCCCTTCCGGAGGCCGAGCGCCAGAAAGCCGGCGGCCAGTGCATCCACCGTGTCCGACAGTTCGCTCCACGTGAAGCGCTTGTCCTGGCCAACGAACACGGCGGCATCGAGCGTGCCGTATTTGCCGACGGTGTCGGAGAACAGCGCGGGAATGGTCTTGTCGAGCAGCGGCACTTTGCGGTCGCCCGAGACATGCGCCCTGCCATCGACCGGTGCAATAAAGACGCTGCCGGCGCGCGCGCCGCGTCCGCGCAGATTGGTGGCATTCTTCAGCTCGTCGAGATTGACCGGCATCGCTGTCTCCTCCCAAGACTGGCCGAACCTATCAGCCTGCCGGGACGCTGGAAATCCCGTCGATGGTACTGGAGCCCCTTCCCTGGAGGTCGCTATGCGACCGCTGCCGCCATTTTCGCGACGATGTCGCGCAAAACGGCGTCGTCGGCCGCTGCACGTGTCTTCCTCGACGCGACCAGACAGGCCTGCGACTTCAGCACGACGCCGTCGGCCAGCACCTTGAGATGGTTGGCGCGCAGCGTCGAGCCCGTGCTGGTGATGTCGACGATGACGTCGGCGAGGCCGGCCGCCGGCGCGCCCTCGGTGGCGCCGAGGCTCTCGACGATGCGATAGACCTGAATGCCGTGCTTTTGGGAGAAGAACTGCTGCGTCAGCCGCCAGTATTTGGTGGCAATCCGCAGCCTGCGGCCATGGCGCTGGCGGAAATCGGCGGCGACATCGTCGAGATCGGCCATGGTGTCGACATCGAGCCAGATCTCGGGCACCGCGACCACCACATCGGCATGGCCGAAGCCGAGGCGGGCGACGATCTCGGCCCGCGCTTCCCAGTCAGCGAGATTTTCCCGCACCAGGTCCTCGCCGGTGATGCCGAGATCGACCGCGCCTTGGCCTATTTCGCCCGATATTTCGGAAGCCGACAGGAAGAGCACTTCGACATTGTCCAGGCCCTCGACGCGGGCATGATACTTACGCTCGTCGCCGGGCAGGCTGACGGCGAGGCCGGCCTTGGCCAACACCTCCAGCGCCTGCTCCTTGAGCCTACCCTTAGAGGGAACGGCGAGCGTGATCATGATGCCGCCCCCCGCAGCGCCTCGATGCGGTCGAGCCACACCGAAAAGCCGACGCCGGGGATCGCGGTCTTGGCACCGAGCAGCGTCAGCAACCGGTCGTAGCGCCCGCCACCGGCCAGGGCGCGCTCGCCGTTGGCGGCCGCGATTTCGAAGACGACACCGGTGTAGTAGTCGAGCGGACGGCCGAAAGCGGCGTCGTAGCGGATTTTTTCGGAGGGCAAGCCATGCGCCTCGATCGCCTTGGCGCGGGCCGAGAATTTTTCCAGCGCCGCACCCAGCGAAAGTCCGGCGCCGGCCGCGAAGGTTTCCAATGCCTGGGCCGCGCCATCGAGCGGCACGTCGATCGCCAGAAAATCTTTCAGCGCCGCGAAAGCCTCGTTCGACAGCCGCACGCTGCGCAACTCGGCTTTCTCGATCAGCCGCCGCGCGATATCCGACGGCGCGCGCCCGGCCGATGCCGACAAGCCGGCTTCCTCCATGCCGCCGGCAATATGCTGGGAAAGACGGTCCAGATCGCCATCGAGGACAAGCGCCGCGACCGGCCCGGAGAGCTGGCTGTTGCGCGGCGGGTTGGCGAGATCGGCGAGTGCTGTCTCCAGCATAGGCGCCGAGCCGAAGGCGCGGGCCAGCCGCATGCGCCAGCCGCGCGGCAAGCCGAGCGCCGCCAGCACCGCCTCGAAAATCGCCTGGTCGCCAAGCGTGACCGCCAGCGGCTGGCCGGGCAGCACCAGCGACAGCAGCGCATGCGCGTCGGCGACCGAGCGGGCATCGGCTTCGGCCGTGTCGCGGTCGCCGAGATCCTCGATGCCGGCCTGGAAGAACTCATTGCCGCCCTCGCGGCGCTGGCGAAACACTTCGCCCAGATAGGAATAGCGGCGCGGCGTGCCGGCCTGGCTGGCTATGTGGTCGAGGCAGACGGGAATGGTGAATTCGGGCCGCAGGCAGAGCGTCTGCCCGGTTTCGCTTTCGGTCAGGAAAATGCGGCGGCGCAGATCCTCGCCGGCCATGTCGAGGAAGGGATCGGCCGGCTGCAGCACCGCGACTTCCACCGCATGCGTGTTGCGCGCGGCGAAGAGGGTGATGATGTCGGTGGCGATGGCGGGGCGGGAGGTCATAGACAGGTTGGGCGCGAGGCACCCCCCTCTGGCCTGCCGGCCATCTCCCCCGCAAGGGGGGAGATCGGCAGCTTCGGGCTCGGCACGTTTTTCCCAACATCGGAGATTGGCGAAAACCTACGCGACATCCCATCTCCCCCCTTTCGGGGGAGATGGCCGGCAGGCCAGAGGGGGGTGCTCAAGCGCCACCCTTGGCGCGATCAGCGGCCTGCGCCGCCAAAATCTTCTTCACTTCGGCGACCAGTTCGCTTTCCGCTACTGTCACCTGGGCCGGACGCGCGGCGCGCCATTCCGCATTGTCGGTGATCTCCGCCGACATGCGCGCGCCTTCGATCAGGTCCTTGATCTGCAATTCGCCCTTGGCCCGCTCGTCGCCGCCCTGGATGACGGCGATGGGACAACCGCGCCGGTCGGCATATTTGAGCTGCGCCTTCATGCCGGCGCCGCCGAGATACATTTCGGAGCGAATGCCGGCGGCGCGCAATTCCGAGACCATCTTCTGATAGCGGCCGAGGCTTTCAGTGTCCTTGTCCATGACCAGCACGACGACCGGCGCGATCACTTCCGATACGTCCAGCTTGCCGAGGTTCTTCAGCGCCGTCATCAGTCGCGAGACGCCGATGGAAAAACCGGTCGCCGGCACCGGCTCGCCGCGAAAGCGCGAGACCAGCCCATCATAGCGGCCACCGCCGCCGACCGAGCCGAAGCGCACAATCTGGCCATCTTCATTGGGGATTTCGGCCAGGAGTTCGGCCTCGAAGACGGGGCCGGTGTAGTATTCGAGGCCACGCACGACGGAGGGGTCGATTAGGACACGATCCGCACCATACCCGGCAGCATGGGCCATCGCAGCTATGTCACATAACTCTCGGTATCCGTCGTACGATGGCATGTTCGCAGAGAAGTCACCTCCAACCTTAAAGAAAACCGCCCTGATATATCCAAGGGCGCTCGCGTTCTCGGCTCCAAAGAGATCGATAATCTCCTGAGCCTTGGCAGTGTGTTTCTTCGCCTGAAGCTGCTCCCTTGTGATTTCCTCAAATCGTGGGCTATTAGGTTCGTCGCCTTCTATCGCAATTGTTATTGTTTCGGCATTGCGCCGAAACAGCAAAATTGGTTCCAGAACAGAGATCAAGTGCTCAGTAAGGCCGGCACCTTTGGTGAAGTCGCCTTCGCCTTCCTTGCCGCCATCCCAGCGCCCCGGACCAAGCAGAAGCCTCACGCCTTCCGGCCCCAGCTTGTCCAGCTTGTCGATTGCCCGCAGCACGGTCAGCCTTCGTCCGGCATTCTCCTCGCCGCCAAGGCCGATCGCCTCGAGCACACCGTCCAGCACCTTGCGGCTGTTGACGCGGATGACGTAGTCGCCGCGCTTGATACCGAGCGCTTCCATGACGTCGGCCATCATCATCGCCATCTCGGCGTCGGCCGCGACGCCCGGCGTGCCGATCGTGTCGGCATCGAACTGCATGAACTGGCGGAAGCGCCCGGGCCCGGGCTTTTCGTTGCGGAACACCCAGCCGGAACGGTAGCTGCGGTAGGGTTTTGGCAGGCGTTCGAAATTCTCGGCAACGAAGCGCGCGGTCGGCGCGGTCAGGTCGTAGCGCAGCGACAGCCACTGGTCGTCGTCGTCCTGGAAAGAGAACACGCCTTCGTTCGGCCGGTCCTGGTCGGGCAGGAATTTGCCCAACGCATCGGTATATTCGATCAGCGGCTGGTCGGCCGGTTCGAAGCCATAGAGCTCATAAACCGAGCGGATCGTCGCCATCATCTTCTCGACGGCGCGGATATCCTCGGCGCCGCGGTCGGCAAACCCGCGCGGCAGCCGCGCTTTCGTCTTTTCCGATTTGTCGGCCATAATCTGGGCACCCGATGTTCATGACTTCGTGACGCGGCAAATCTAGCGCGTTCACAGCGCGCGTTTCCTAACCGATGAAGCCGGGAGCGGCAAGGGTTGGCGCCCCGGAGCGCACCCGACAAGATCAGGAAGAATCGAAACCCCCTGAAACAAAAACACACCAGAAATGAAACAATGCCGCCACGGGCGCGGCATCGTGCCGACACAATCGCGGCCGATATAGCGCACCGAAACGAAGGGGTTCGGGACATGACCAGCGCAACGGAATTTGAGGCCAACAGCGAGGCCGGCGAAGTGCCGACGCGCCTGCGCCCGGCGGGCACCCATGCACCGCAAATGGTTGGCCGGGCTGCCGGGCCGTTCAATGTGCCGGCAGGCACCAGCAAGGATCCTTCCCTGCGCGACGCGTTGGTGACCGGTCTGCTGGTGATCTATCCGACGGTCGCCACGGTGGCCGCAATCGTCGCCGGGCTGTTCCTGGCCAGCGCCAACGGCACCTGAGCTGCCCCCGGCTATTTCGGCCGCTGGAAAGCCTTCCGCTGCTGCTCGACCTCCTTACGGCACACGCAGCCTTCGAGATGGTCGTTGACCAGGCCCATGGCTTGCATGAAGGCGTACACGGTGGTCGGGCCGACGAAAGTCCAGCCGCGCTTTTTCAGGTCCTTCGAAATCCGAACGGAAACCGCGGTGGTCGGGTTGGCGCGCAGATGGGCGAGGTCGACGATCTTCGGCCGCTCCTCCTTGCCGGGTTCGAACTTCCAGAACCAGGCGGCCAGCGAGCCGAACTCATCCACCATCTCGCGGGCGCGTTTGGCGTTGTTGATGGTCGAGACGATCTTGCCGCGATGGCGGATGATGCCGGCGTTGCCGAGCAGGCGCTCGACATCCCTTTCGTTGAAGGCGGCGACCTTGTCGAAGTCGAAGCCAGCGAAGGCTTCGCGAAAATTCTCCCGCTTGCGCAAAATGGTCAGCCAGGACAGGCCCGACTGAAACCCTTCCAAGCAGATCTTCTCGAACAGCCTGCGGTCGTCGGCCACCGGCCGGCCCCATTCATGGTCATGGTAATGCAGATAATCGGGCAGATTGCCGTGCCAGAAGCAGCGCACGACACCGTCAGGACCGGCAAGCAGGCCGGTGTTTTCATTGCTCATCCCAAGAAATCCATCCGTTAACGCGCTTGCGCGCTGTCTTTACCGTGGCTTTACCAGATTCCTGAACCGGGCGGTAACCACACCAAAGAGTTTACCGGCAGAACCGCATTTTACGCATTCCGATTCATGTTTCGGTTGCTGCTCGCCGCCAATGATCGCGCAAGCCGGGAGCGTTCTTGCCCGGCGTATTAGACGATCAAGGTGCGTTCCCGATGAAAAGAGTTCTGTTTCCCTTGCTCGGCGCCGTGGCTGTGTTTGCCGCCGGCGTCACACCCTCAATCGCCAACGACCGTTATGCCGACAGGCCGCCGGTGATGGTGAGCCCCGACCTTTCCGCGCCCTGGGTGCTGCAGCTCGGCCATGCGCCCGGAATCGTGCGGCAGAACCGACAGGCCGTGCAGCAGCAGCCGCGCCAGCGCACCGCGCAGCCGGCACAGCCCGACCGCGTGCAAACGGCCGCCGTGCAGGCGCCGGCCAAACGCATGGTCATGCGCCGGCAGATCAACCCCGTCTACCTGCCGCAGGAAGTTGCCTATGACGGCGGCCAGAAGCCGGGCACCATCGTCATCGATACCACGCAGAATTTCCTCTATCTGGTCGAGAAGAACGGCAAGGCGCGGCGCTACGGCGTCGGCACCGGCAAACCCGGCTTCGAATGGTCGGGCACCCACAAGATCACCAACAAGCGCGTCTGGCCGGACTGGCGTCCACCGGCCGAGATGATCAAGCGCGAAGCGGCCAAGGGCCGATACCTGCCGACCTATCTGGCCGGCGGCATGGAAAACCCGCTCGGCGCGCGCGCTCTCTATCTCGGCACGACCGAGTACCGCATCCATGGCACCAACCAGCCCTGGACGATCGGCGGCGCGGTATCATCGGGCTGCATCCGGATGCGCAACGAGGACGTGGTCGACCTTTATGAGCGGGTCAATGTCGGAACCACCGTCGAGGTGATATAGTGGCAGCGAATCAGCCGGTTAAGCAGTGCTGAGCAGGTTTTGGCGCGCTGTTGCCCTTAAGTCATAGCGTACTTTTGGAAGACGTGCTTAGACTGGCAACGAGTTAACGGGGGACGGGCCGTGTGGGGATACGGCCAGTCACGAGAGGGCAGCACGGGTAACCGGGCTGCCCTTTTCGTTTCACGGTGCGACAGGTCGCCCCGGAGGCACGGTGTTTCGTTTTCAGGGCTGATTTCCGGGCCATGCTCTGCTATTGCAGTGCACAATTTCCCCACCAAAGGTTCGAACCATGTCCCTGTCCGACGACAGCCGCTATCTCAGGGGCGGCCCGGTTGCCCAGCGCATCATCGCCGCCGTGCGCGAGGACGCGACCATTGCCAAGGCCGAGGGCTTTCCGCCCAAGCTGATCTCGATCACCGTCGGCGATACCGACGCCGTCGACGTCTATGTGCGCAACCAGCGTGCCAAGGCTCAACTCGCCGGCATCGATTTCGAGGAACGGCGCTTTCCCGCGACGATCACCTCAGGTGAACTCGAAGCAGCCATCCATGGGCTGAATGCCGATCCGCGTGTCACCGGCATCATCATCCAGCGGCCGGTGCCGGCGCATATCCCGATCAAAATGCTGCAGGCGGCTGTGCATCCGCTAAAGGACGTCGAGGGCATGCATCCGGCCTCGATCGGCAACATCGTCTACAACCAGCTCGATCTCGCGCCTTGCACGGCGGCCGCCTCGGTCGAACTGCTTAAGGAAACCGGCCTCGACCTCAAGGGGCTGGAAGTGGTGATCGTCGGCCATTCGGAAATCGTCGGCAAGCCAATCGCCTTCCTGCTGATGAGCGAAGGCGCGACGGTGACGGTCTGCCATCATATGACACGGTCGGTCGCCGCCCATGCGCGGCGCGCCGATGCGCTGTTCGTCGCCGTTGGCAAGCCACGGCTGATCAAGGCCGACATGGTCAAGCCGGGTGCCGCCGTCATCGACATCGGCATCAATTCGGAGGTCGGACCGGACGGCACGAGCCGCATCGTCGGCGACGTCGACACCGACAGCGTCAAGGAAGTGGCCTCGTGGATCACGCCGGTGCCGGGAGGCGTCGGTCCGCTGACGGTGGCGATCCTGCTGCGCAATACCATGGTCGCGCTCAGCCGCCAGCGCGCGCTCTACGAGGCGACCTACGGCACGGCCGACAGGCTTGCGGCGGAATAGCGCCCGGCCTACTCCGCCGCGACCGGGCTCCCATCCAAAATGCCATCCGGCCTCGGCCCGCCATAGGCCCAGTCGAGCAGTTTGATCGTGTGCACCACCGGCATGCTGGCGGCGGATGCGATCTGCGTGATGCAACCGATATTGCCGGTGGCGACGATCGAGGCGCCCGTCGCCTCGATGTTTTTCACCTTACGATCGCGCAGCCTGGCCGAAATCTCGGGCTGCAGGATGTTGTAGGTGCCGGCCGAGCCGCAGCAGAGATGGCCCTCGCGCGGCTCGCGCACAATGAAACCGGCCTTGGCGAGCAGCTCCTTCGGCTGCCGGGTGATCTTCTGGCCGTGCTGCATCGAGCAGGCCGAGTGATACGCAACGACAGTGCCGGGCTTGCGCACCGGTTCAGGGAGCTTGAGACTTGCCAGATATTCGGTGATGTCCTTGGCCAGCGCCGACACGCGCGCGGCCTTGTCGGCATAGGCCGGATCGAGCCGCAGCATGAAGCCGTAGTCCTTGATCGTCGTGCCGCAGCCCGATGCGGTGATGACAATGGCGTCGAGCCCGCCCTGCTCGATGGAGCGTGTCCAGGCATCGACATTTTGCCTGGCCGAGGCAAGGGCGGCTTCTTCCCGCCCCATGTGATGAACCAGGGCGCCGCAGCAGCCCTCGCCCGGTGGCACCACGACCTCGACACCGAGCCGCGTCAGCAGCGAGATGGTGGTGTCGTTGATGGCGGGGTCAAGCACCGATTGCGCGCAGCCGCGCAGGATGGCGACGCGGCCCTTTTTCGTCCCCTGCCCGGCATGGACACCCGGCAAGGCCATCGGCGAGGCCGCCGGGATCGATGCAGGCGCGAGCTTGAGCATCGCGGCGAGCGGCTTCAGTGCAGGAATCTTCTCGAACAGGCCAATGAAAGGCTTGCCCAGCCCCGCAAGCTTGAGAGCGGCGCGGAAGCGCTGGGGATAAGGCAGCACGAAAGCCAGCATAGCGCGAGTCAGTCGGTCGAGCAGCGGCCGCTTGTAGGTTTCCTCGATATGGGCACGAGCATGGTCGACCAGATGCATGTAATTGACGCCCGACGGACAGGTGGTCATGCAGGCCAGGCAGGACAGGCAGCGGTCGATATGAGTGACGATTTCCTTATCGGCGGGACGGCCGTTTTCCAGCATGTCCTTGATCAGGTAGATGCGCCCGCGCGGCGAATCGAGCTCGTTGCCAAGCGTTACATAAGTTGGGCAGGTGGCGGTGCAGAAACCGCAATGCACGCATTTGCGCAGGATCTTTTCGGACTCGGCGACATCAGGGTCGGCAAGCTGGGCGGGCGAAAAATTGGTCTGCATCTCTGATGTCCTAGGCCATGCGGCCGGGATTGAGGATGTTCTTCGGGTCGAATTCCTGTTTCAGGCGCTGGCTGAGCGCCGCCAATGCCGGCGCCTGCGGCTCGAACACTGGCAGCGCGACACGATGGGCGGGAGCGGCGCGCACCAACGTCGCGTGGCCGCCGCCATGTTTCCGCAACAGCCCTCGAAGCAGGGTGGCTTCGGGATCGCCCTCCTCCATGCGCAGCCACACCAGCCCGCCCTGCCAGTCGTAGAAGGCACTGACGGCGGCTTGCATGCGTAGGGTCAGAACCATCTGGTGCCCCTGTGCGGGCGTCATCGAGACCCGCCAGACCGGCTTCTCGCTGCCGTCAACGAAGGGCCTGATATCGCGCACGTCGCGCCAGATTGCCTTGGAGGTCTCACCGGAAATCTCTTCCAGCGGCCCGGCCTTGCCGAGCAGGGTCTTCAGCGCGGTGATGCGATAGGCAACCGACGGGCCAAAGCCCTCGACGCGCAGCAGCGTGGCGGCTTCACTGCCGAGCATCCCGCCGGCAACGCGGGCGGCGATGCGCTCCGGCAGATGGGCAGCACTCGATACTTCCGCGCTGGAACCAAGGGCCAAGGCCATGGCGGCGCAGGCTGCATCATCGAGCAGGCCACGGACAGCGAGCGTGACTTCGGTCTCGGCCGCGGGCAGCACCTTGAAGGTGACGTCGGTAAAGACGGCCAGCGTGCCCCAGCTGTTGGCCATCAGCTTCGACATATCGTAGCCGGTGACGTTCTTGACCACGCGGCCGCCCGACTTGAAAGCTTCCCCCCGGCCGGAGACGACGTTGATGCCCAGGATATGATCGCGCGCGGCGCCCGCCTTCAGCCGGCGCGGACCGGACAGGTTGGCGCCGAGCACGCCGCCGATGGTGCCTTTGCCCGGCTCGCCGCCGAGCAGCGGGCCGTAGTCCATCGGCTCGAAGGCAAGCTGCTGGCCGTTTTCAGCCAGCAGCCTTTCGATCTCGGCCAGCGGCGTGCCTGACTTGGCCGACAGCACCAGTTCTGCGCGTTCATAGAGGGTCACGCCCGAGAGTTTCGACAGGTCGAGCGTATGCTCGGTCTGCAACGGACGGCCGATGCCGCGCTTGGAGCCGTGGCCGAGAATTTCGAGCGATGCTTCTTCTGCCGTCGCCCAGGCAACAGTGGAGAGGACTTCGGCTGAGGTGGTGGGGGTGAAGATGGTCATGCACGCGTGCCCTTCCTCTGCCCCGCAAAGCGGGCGAGAAGTGATAGGTCGCGTTTCTTCACACCCCCCTCTGTCCTGCCGGACATCTCCCCCGCAAGGGGGGAGATCAGATGCCGCATCGGATTTCGCCAACATCCAATGTCTGTTGAACGGCGAGACGCCGGAACTGCTAATCTCCCCCCTTGCGGGGGAGATGTCCGGCAGGACAGAGGGGGGTGTTCAAGCGCCAACATGTCCCTCAAAACCTCGGAATGTCGGGAAACGCCACCTGCCCGCGATGCACATGCATGCGCCCCAGTTCGGCGCAGCGGCGCAGTTGCGGGAACACCTTTCCGGGATTGAGCAGATGGTTGGGATCGAAGGCGCACTTGACGCGCATTTGCTGGTCGAGGTCGACCTGGTTGAACATTTCCGGCATCAGGTCGCGCTTCTCGACCCCGACGCCATGTTCGCCGGTGAGCACGCCACCAACCTTGACGCAAAGCCTCAGAATGTCAGCGCCAAAGCTTTCGGCCTTGTCGAGTTCACCAGGCACGTTGGCGTCATAAAGGATCAGGGGATGCAGATTGCCGTCGCCGGCGTGAAAGACATTGGCGACTCCGAGGCCGTATTTTTCCGACAGCTCGCGCATGCCGGCCAGCACGCGCGGCAACTCCTTGCGTGGGATCGTGCCGTCCATGCAGTAGTAATCGGGCGAGATGCGGCCAACGGCGGGGAATGCCGCCTTGCGGCCGGCCCAAAAACTCAGCCGCTCCTGCTCGGACTGCGAGATGCGGCAGGTGGTCGAGCCGTTGCGGATGGCGATCGCCTCGACCGCGGTGATGAGATGATCGACCTCGACGCCCGGCCCATCGAGCTCGACGATCAGCAGTGCCTCGACATCCAGGGGATATCCGGCATGGACGAAATCTTCCGCCGCGTGGATCGCCGGACGGTCCATCATCTCCATGCCACCGGGAATGATGCCGGCGCCGATAATGTCGGCGACGCATTGGCCGCCCTGCTCGCTGGTCGGGAAGCCGATCAGCAGCGCCCGCGCCGTCTCCGGTTTCTTCAGGATGCGCACGGTGACCTCGGTGACGACGCCGAGCAGACCTTCCGAACCGGTCATGACGCCGAGCAGGTCATAGCCTTCCGCGTCGAGGTGGCCGCCGCCGAGCCGCACCACCTCGCCATTCATCAGCACCATCTCGATGCCAAGCACATTGTTGGCGGTGAGGCCATATTTCAGGCAGTGCACGCCGCCGGAATTCTCCGCCACGTTGCCGCCGATCGAGCAGGCGATCTGGGAGGATGGATCGGGGGCGTAGTAAAAGCCCTCCTGCTCGACGGCTGTCGTGATGCCGAGATTGGTGACGCCGGGCTGGGCGACGACGATGCGGTTGGGAAAATCGATCTCGAGTATCCGGTTGAACCGGCTCATGACCAGCAGCACCGCGTCTTCCAGCGGCAGCGCACCGCCCGACAGCGAGGTGCCGGATCCCCGCGGCACGACGCGAATGTTGCGGTCGTTGCAGTATTTCAGCAGACGGGAAACCTGCGCCACCGTCTCCGGCAGGACCACGACCAGCGGCACTTGCCGGTAGGCAGTCAGGCCATCACTCTCGAAGACCCGCATTTCATTGGCCGCGTCGACCACGCCCTCGCCCGGCACGATGATGCGCATGTCGGCGACGATTTCGCTGCGCCGGCGCAGCGTCTCGGCGTCTGGCTTGGGCATGGCAAGGCCAGACATCGGCGCTTCCTCCACTCAACTGGTAAAAATGATTTACCAGCTAGCGACATTTGTTGCAAATCTTGCTTTGATGGCATCCGGGGCGGATGCAGGCAAGGCTTCCGCAGCGGCAATCTGCCGCTGCACATCCATCGCGCTTCGAAGCTTGGCGCGGTCTATTCGGCCGGATGCTTCGCCGGCTCGGAATGCATCTGTCGCACCCTGCGCACGCCCCACCAGACCAGCAGGATGGCGATCGGCACCGATGCGGCGGTAACGACCTCCGGCGCGAAGGCGTGGCCAAAGACCGACGCGCCCTTGGCGACATAGCCTATGAGGCCCACCACATAGTAGGAGACGGCGGCGACCGAGAGCCCTTCGACGGTCTGCTGCAGGCGCAGTTGCAGCCGGGCGCGGTTGTTCATCGAGGCGAGCAGGTCGCGGTTCTGCTTCTCGACCTCGACATCGACCCAGGTGCGCAACAGCGTGGTGGCACGGGTCAGCTTTCGCGACAGGTTGGCCTGGCGCTCCTCGACCGAGCGGCAGGTGCGCATGGCTGGCGCCATGCGCCGCAGCAGAAAGCCCGACCAGGTGTCGTAGCCCAGCACTGGCTCCTCATCCAGTGCCTCGAGCCTTTCAGTGACGATGCCGTCATAAGCGCGACTGGCGCCGAAGCGGTAAAGGCTGGAAGCGGCATCAGCCTCCAGTTCGGCGGCAAGCTCCGTCAGGTCGGCGAGCAGCGTCTGGCTGTCGCGGGTCTCGGCAACTTTCATTTCCAGGGTCGTCTGTGCCAAGCGATCCTCGATGCGGCGGGCGCGGCTGGACAAGGTGAGCGCCAGCGGCAAGCCGAGCATGGCAAGCGTGCGGTAGGTCTCGATGTCGATCAGCCGCTGCGACAGCGCGCCGGTGCTGGCCGGGGTCAGACCACGATCAAGCACCAGCATGCGGGTCATGCCATCGCCATCCTGGCGGAAGTCGGTGACAATAGCCGCGCTGCCGCGCTCGACGAGCGAGTGACAGAGGCTGGTCGGGTCGAAGCCGGCGATCAGCCTCTCGTTCGCCTGCGTCCACTTGCGGATCTCGAGCCGGATGCCCGAGATGACGGTTCCCGGCGGCGAAAAGCCATTGCCGAACGGCGAATCCTCTTGCCCCCAGCCATTCTCCGCCAGCGGTCCTTCCCAGAGATAGGTCGAGAACTCCGTATGCCGCTCCCAGCGCAGCGTGCCCTTGCCCCATTTCATGGCGTGGTGGCGGGCATGACGCTCGGGGGCGGCGATGCCGAGGCGGCGCGACAGTTCCGAAAGCACGGCATGGTCGACCGCGGAGCCTCCTTCGGTCATGAAGGAGAGCTGGACGAGGACGCGCGGCTTCTCGACGAGCGGATGCGGACGGGCATGAACCTCGCCGAGCGCGCCGGGCCGGCCTTCATGCGCCGGAAAGCCCATGACGCTGCCTTGGCTGCGCGACTGGAATTCAAGATTGGACGTCTCGTCCGACACGTCTGGTCCCCCTGGTTTCGACCCTTCGTGCAATGGTGCCGTCTTGCGGCAATCGACAAGGGACGTAAACAGCAAAGTTTAGCGCGAGGCGACGTGCCGGCGCGATGCGAAAATCGACCGAACCAGGCGAATTGGATAAATAATTTGACCAGTTGGCGACAGACGCTTTAATCTGCGCGACATTCATTCCGTCCCCAGGCGCTTCCTTTGAGCGATATTTTCTCCAGGATCGAGCATTCGCGCACCGCCGACGAAGTCGTGCAGCAGATCGAAAGCCTCATCCTCGAAGGCGTCCTGCGCACCGGCGACCGGCTGCCCGGCGAGCGCGAACTGGCGCGCCAGTTCGATGTGTCGCGGCCCATCCTGCGCGATGCGCTGAAGGCGCTCGAAGGACGTGGGTTGCTGACGACCAAGGCCGGCGGCGGCACGCATGTCGCCGACATTATCGGCCAGTTGTTTACCAAGCCGGTGGCGGACCTGATCTCGACGCATCGCAAGGCGGTGACGGACTATCTGGAGTATCGCCGCGAGGTCGAGGGCATAGCCGCCGAATACGCGGCACGGCGTGCCACACCCGAAGACCTCGCCCTGCTCGACCGCATCATGGCGCGCATGGATGAGGCGCATCGCACCGGCGACTTCGACGACGAGGCGGAAATCGACGTTGAATTCCACCACGCGATCTGCGAATGCGCGCACAACATCCTGCTCTTGCACACGCTGCGCTCCTGCTACCGCCTCTTATCGGAAGGCGTGTTCCAGAACCGGCTGCTGGTGTTCACCGTGCCGGGCGCGCGAGAGGCGCTGCTGGCGCAGCACCGGGCGATCCACACCGCGGTCAGGGCTGGCGATCCGGCCGCCGCCCGCCAGGCGGCGATGGACCACATGACCTATGTCGAGCGCTCGATGGCGGAAGCCGAGCGCAGCGGCGACTGGCAACGCGTGTCGCGGCTGAGGCTAAGGCAGCGCTCGGAAACCGGCGGCAGCGAACCAGCGCGCAGCCGCTCCTAGTTAATTCGATCAAGCGGGGACCATCATGAGCGACATTCTCACCATTGCAGACCTCAAGGATCTCGCGCGCCGGCGCGTGCCCAAGATGTTCTTCGACTATGCCGACTCCGGCGCCTGGACCGAGAGCACCTACCGGGCAAACGAGGAAGACTTCCAGAAGATCAAGTTCCGCCAGCGCGTGCTGGTCGACATGAGCAACCGCTCGCTGGAATCGACCATGATCGGCCAGAAAGTGTCGATGCCGGTGGCGCTTGCGCCGACAGGCCTGACCGGCATGCAGCACGCCGACGGCGAGATGCTGGCAGCGCAGGCGGCTGAGGAATTCGGCGTGCCGTTCACGCTTTCGACGATGAGCATCTGCTCGATCGAGGATGTCGCGTCGGTGACGAAGAAACCGTTCTGGTTCCAGCTCTATGTACTGCGCGACAAGGATTTCGTCCTCAATTTGATCGACCGGGCGAAGGCGGCGAAGTGCTCGGCGCTGGTGCTGACGCTCGACCTGCAGGTCCTCGGCCAGCGCCACAAGGACGTCCGCAATGGGCTTTCGGCGCCGCCCAAGATGACGCTCGCCAACATCGCCAACATCGCTGTGCGGCCTGGCTGGTGGATGGGCATGGCTGGCACGAAGCGCCGTACCTTCCGTAACATCGTCGGCCATGCCAAGGGCGTCGGCGATGTGGCTTCGTTGTCGTCATGGACGACCGAACAGTTCGATCCGCACCTGTCGTGGAAGGACGTCGCCTGGATCAAGGAGCGCTGGGGCGGCAAACTGATCCTCAAGGGCATCCTCGACAAGGAGGACGCGCTGATGGCAGCCAACACCGGCGCCGATGCCATCATCGTTTCCAATCATGGCGGCCGCCAACTCGACGGCGCATCGTCCTCCATCATGGCGCTGGAAGAGATCGCGGATGCGGTCGGCGACAGAATAGAAGTGCATATGGACGGCGGCATCCGCTCCGGCCAGGATGTGTTGAAAGCGCTCTGCCTGGGCGCCAAGGGCACCTATATCGGCCGGCCATTTCTTTACGGCCTGGGCGCGCTCGGCAAGGAAGGGGTTACCAAGGCATTGGAAATCATCCGCAAGGAGATGGACATCACGCTGGCGCTGTGCGGAAAACGTCTGGTCACCGACATGGGCAAGGACCAACTCCGGCGCTAAGGCCGTGACATCTGACCACGGAGATACCAGAACCTTGGTGGAACCCGGCATCCATTTCCTCGACGCACGCGGGCCGGACGGCGTGCGTCTCTACGCGATCGGCGACGTGCATGGCCGGCTCGACCTGCTGGCCGCCATGCACGGACAGATCGAGGCCGAGATCGCCAGGGACCTGGTCGCGGACTGGCGCATCATCCATCTTGGCGACTATGTCGATCGAGGGCCCGACTCCAAGGGCGTCATCGACTTCCTGATCGAAGCGCGCGAACGCGATCAGCGAAACATGATGCTGGCCGGCAACCACGACCTCGGCTTTCTCGACTTTCTCGAGACACCCGACCCCGAAGGGCTCTTCCTCCGTTTTGGCGGCATCCAGACCGCGCAATCCTATGGGGTGACGATCAACAACGGCAGCGGCATTTGGTTCGGCAAGGCCGAGTCAGCCATGCGCAAGGGCCACCAAGCCTTGCTCGCAGCCGTGCCGCAAAGCCATATCGACTTCCTGCGGTCGCTGCCGTTCTCGGTGACGTCAGGCGACTTCTTCTTCTGCCATGCCGGCATAAGGCCAGGCATTGCGCTGGAGAAACAGAATATCCAGGACCTGATCTGGATCCGTGACGTCTTCCACGATCACACCGGTCTCCTCCCGAAGATCGTGGTGCATGGCCACACGCCGGTCCCCGAGGCGGAAGTGATGGCCAACCGCGTCAATGTCGACACGCTTGCCTGGCAGTCAGGCAAGCTTACCGCGCTCGTCGTGGACGGCGCGGACAAACGCATCCTGGAAATGTCGATAAAGGAACCTTGAGGCCCCGGCGCCCAAGGACGCGAGGATACTGGCGCGAGGGATACTCGCGCGAGCGATGCCTGGGCTTTAGCGCAGGGAGGCGGTGACGCCGTAGCCGTCGACCGCATTGTGGTTGTTGGCGGCATCGGCGGCATAGATGCCAAGGCCGCAAAGCACGATGGCGGACAGCATGGCAAAGGACAGAAGAGCTGCTTTCACGGACGTCATCTCTTGTTGAGCTTTCTGCATCTGTGCACGAGGCGGTTACCAATGCGTTGAAACGGAAAAATCGCTTCAAAGTTTCGACGATTTCGCGCTTCTAGGCGTGTTCTGTATCGATGGTGTGTCGCACGGGTCACACAAAAGGTTCATCCCGGTTGCACAGCCGATATAGCGCGCGCCTTCTAGGATAGCGGGCGGACACAAGCCAAGGATGAAAGGGTTTTCCCCAGACGGATTCCGGCCCACGTGCCAATTATGTCACGCGGTAGGACGCGGAAGCGAATGCTTAGATCGTCGCCACCCAGGCGCGGGCGATGGCGAGGCCGGCAGCATCGGCATCAGGGCCGTTGCGGGCCATTTCGTCCTCGAGCTCGCCGGCCCAGTCGGGATGGCGCGCGGCAATGGTCGGCGCGAAGGAGGAACTCCAGTCCTTCACCAGCGGCCGGTCGGCCTCGAAATGGAACTGGAAGCCGTAGACGGCGCGGCCGACCCGAAACGCCTGGTTTTCGGCGACATCGTTGCCGGCGAGCCGCACGGCGTCGTCCGGCAGCTCGAATGTATCGTCATGCCACTGGAAGATCGGGAATGTTTCCGGCAGTGCAGACAGCACTGGGTCGGCCTTGGCATCCGGGGTCAACGACACGCCGCGCCAGCCGAATTCATTGGCGCCGCCAATGCGGTTTTCGCCGCCAAAGGCGCGGGCGACGAGTTGACCCCCGAGACAGATGCCGAGCACTGCGCGGTCCTTGCCGGCAAAATCGCGGGTCAGTTCCAGCAGCGCCGGGAAATAGGGATAGTCTTCGTCGTCCAGTGCATTCTGGCCACCGCCGAGCACCACCATGGCATCATGGCGGGTTGCGTCCCGTGGCAGCGCATCACCCTTGTAGGGAAGGCGCACATCGAGATCGGCACCCGCTTCCGCGAGCGCCGCGCCAACCTGGCCAAGGCCGGTATTGTCGAAGTTCTGGACCACCAGCACCCGCATGGCAAACCCTGCTGACATGAAAACGAGGAAACCAGCGATATCATGCCGCCAGTATCGCAGCCAAGATGCGTATCCCAGGAGAAAACCATGCCACTGCAGAACCGGGTCGATCCGTTCGGCGCCATTCATGCCGTGCCGGAGCGCGGCCTGTTCACCGGCAATCGCGGCATCATCCACGACCCCGCGACAAAGACGCTCCTGAAAAAGCGCTGGGCGCTTCAGGCCTGGATCATCTGCGTGTGCCAATTCCGCAATGTGCGGCGCGAGCCGATGGGCCGCAACCGGGCCGATGGCAAGGCCGGCTGGACCGAACTGTTCTTCCTCGACGAGGTGACGGCGCTCGCCGCCGGGCATCGTCCCTGCTTCTTTTGCCAGCGCGAACGAGCCAGGGATTTTGTCAGGCGCTTCGGCCAAGCCTTCGTCATTGCCGAGCCGCGCGCGCCGCAGGTGGACAAACGGCTGCACAAGGAGCGGTTGGCGTCGGGTGGCAAACGGCCTGCCGTCGCGATGGACGCGCTTGCCCGCCTGCCCGACGGCGCGATGATCGCAACCGGCGGCAGCACCTACGCCTTGTGCCACGGCAAGGCGTTGCCATGGTCTTTTGCCGGATACGGCCCGCCTACCAGCCTGGGTCGGTTCGAGGACGAGACGCTGGTGCTGCTGACCCCGGAAACGACGGTTGCCATCCTGCGTCACGGCTTTCAGCCTGTGTGGCATCCCTCCGCCAAGGCTTGACGCCGGCGGCCGCCTCGCCCATTCCTCGGCCATGCGCGCCAACTACAAGATGCAACGTCTGTTCGTGCCCGACGACCTCGGACTGGACATCGAGGTCGAACCCGGCCAGCAGCAGAGCCATTATCTCCTGCATGTGCTGCGGCTCGCCGAAGGCGCCGAGATCCTTGTCTTCAATGGCCGCGACGGCGAGTGGTCGGCCGCGATATCAGCGAAATCGAAGCGCTCGGTGCGGCTGAAAGTGCTGGCGCTGCAAAGGCCGCAGCCGCCTTTGCCTGACCTGGTCTATTGCTTCGCACCGCTGAAGCAGGGCCGGCTGGATTATCTCGTGCAGAAGGCGGTCGAGATGGGCGCCGGCGTCCTGCAGCCGGTCATCACCCAGCACACGCAGGTGGCCAAGCCGTCGCTCGATCGCCTGCGCGCCAATGTCGTCGAGGCTGCCGAACAATGCGGCATCCTGGCGGTGCCAGAAGTGCGCGACGCGGAAAAATTCGAGCGCCTGCTGACCGGCTGGGACAAGGAACGCCGGTTGATCTTCTGCGACGAGGACGCCTCGACCAACAACCCACTGCCAGCATTGCAGACGGTGAAGGAGAAGAAGCTCGCCCTGCTGGTCGGGCCCGAGGGCGGCTTTTCCGACGAGGAGCGCAAGATGCTGCGCGCGCTTCCCTTCGTGACCGCCATTCCGCTCGGGCCGCGTATCCTGCGTGCCGACACGGCGGCCGTGGCAGCGCTTGCGGTGATGCAGGCAACAATCGGCGACTGGTAGTGCTCTGTCTCTTGCAAGAGGTGTTTGCTGGGCGTGGCCTTCAATTCCTCTTGACCTGTGGCTCAGGATTTTTCGCTTGATCGGCTACTGACATTTCGTCCATTTAGCGCCGGCGGTGGTCCAACCGCCTTTGAGGGCTTGAGAATGGCGCGCGACACAACCGATTTCCGGCCCATCGAAGGCATAGACGAGCTTGTCGAGCACCTGGCCGAAGGCAACAAGCCGCGCGAAAAATGGCGCATCGGCACCGAGCACGAGAAATTCCCGTTCTATGTCGATGGCAACGCACCGGTGCCCTATGGTGGTGAGCGCGGCATCCGCGCCATCCTTGAAGGCATGCAGAACAAGCTTGGCTGGGATCCGATCATGGATGACGGCCGCATCATCGGCTTGGTCGAACCGACGGGCCAGGGGGCAATTTCGCTCGAGCCCGGCGGCCAGTTCGAGCTTTCCGGCGCGCCGCTGGAGACGATCCACCAGACCTGCCGCGAGGGCAACGCCCATCTGGCGCAGGTGCGCGAGATCGCCGAGCCGATGGGCATCCGCTTCCTCGGCCTCGGCGGCAGCCCGAAATGGTCGTTGGCCGAGACACCGAAAATGCCGAAGTCGCGCTATGAGATCATGACGCGCTACATGCCCAAGGTCGGCACCAAGGGCCTCGACATGATGTACCGCACCTGCACGATCCAGGTGAACCTCGACTTCGAGAGCGAGGCCGACATGCGCCGCAAGATGCAGGTGTCGCTGAAGCTGCAGCCGCTGTCGACCGCACTGTTCGCCAACTCGCCCTTCACCGACAGCCGGCCGAACGGGCTGCAGAGCTGGCGCGGCGACATCTGGCGCGACACCGACAACCAGCGCTCGGGCCTGCTCGAATTCTGCTTCTCGCCCGATTTCGGTTTCGCCGACTATGTCGAATGGGCACTCGACGTGCCGATGTATTTCGTCATTCGCGATGGCCGTTATCACGACATGACGCATATCACCTTCCGCCAGTTCATGGCCGGGGCCGCGCGCAATGAAGTGCCGGACGGGCTGCCGACGATGGGCGACTGGGCGAACCATCTGTCGACGCTGTTCCCGGACGTGCGGCTCAAGCGTTTCCTTGAAATGCGCGGCGCCGATGGCGGTCCCTGGCGGCGCATCTGCGCGCTGCCGGCCTTCTGGGTCGGGCTGCTCTACGACGAGGTGGCACTCGACGCGGCCGAGGCGTTGACGTCGAGCTGGACCTACAAGGAAGTCCTGGCCATGCGCAACGCCGTGCCGGAGCTCGGCATTGCCGCGCCCTTCCGCAACACGACGTTGCGCGAGGTCGCCCGCGACGTCATGGCCATTTCGCGCACGGGGTTGAGGAACCGCGGCAAGAAGAACCGTGACGGCTACGACGAAACCTCGTTCCTCAACACGCTCGACGAGGTCGTGGCGCGCGGCACCACCAGTGCGGAGGAGATGCTGTCGGCCTACCACACGCGCTGGGGCGGCTCGATCGAGCCGGTGTTCATGGAGTATGCCTATTAACCGCGAGCCATGGCGGGTGGCAAAAGTAACTTCAATCGGGCGCTGAAACGAATTAGGCTCTCTTTCGAGGATCCCGGAGGAGAAGCCGATGCCTACCTTGTTCGACATGCTGGCGCAGGCCCAGAACGGCAACGGCATGCAGGCGCTTGCCCAGCAATACGGGCTTTCGCTGCAGCAGACGCAGGCGGCGGTCGCCGCACTGCTGCCAGCCTTTTCACAAGGGTTGCAACGCAACACCGCCGATCCCTATGGGCTCGGCGCCTTCATGACGGCGATGGCAAGCGGCCAGCACGCCAAATATTTCGAGGACGCCACGTGCGCCTTCTCGCCGCAAGGCGTCGACGAGGGCAACGGCATTCTGGGACATCTGTTCGGTTCGAAAGACCTGTCGCGCGCCGTGGCCAGCCAGGCCGCGCAGGCGAGCGGCGTCAGCCAGCAGATCTTGCAGCAGATGCTGCCTGCTATCGCCTCGATGGTAATGGGCGGACTGTTCAAGCAGACGACAAACCAGATGCAGGCAGCGGCTGGTCTTGGCGGCGGCGGCAACAATCCACTGGGCGAGATCATCGAGCAGATGATGCGGCAAGGCGGCATGCAGGCGCCAGCGCCGCAACAGCGCCAGGCGCCACCGCCTCAGAACCCCATGGACAACCCGCTCGGCAAGGTCTTGCAGGACATGTTCGGCGGCGGCTCACCGCAGCCGCAAAGCCAGCCGCAGCCGGCGCCCAATCCCTATGGCGACAATCCGCTCGGCAAGGTGCTGCAGGACATGTTCGGTGGCGGCGCGCCGCAGCAACCACAAAGCCGGCCCCAGCCCCAGCAGACACAGAGCCCCTACGGCGACAACCCGCTGGGGAAAATCTTCGAGGAGATGCTGCGGCAAGGTGGAGGCGGCGGCCTCGGGATGCCCGGCGGGCAGCCGGCGCCGCAACCTCAAGCGCCGCAACCGCAGCAGCGCCAAGCACCACAGCCCCAAGCCAATCCGAGCGGACGGCCACGGAACCCGTTCGACGACATTTTCGGCAAGATGTTCCAGACCGGAGCCCAGCAGCGCGACGAATACCAGAAGGGCGTGGAAACGATCTTCGACCAGTTCAAGCGGGACATGGACCGGCGGTAGTCGCCCGGCCTTCGGTAAACCTTAAAGGAAAAGCCCGGTCCTTGGGAGGACCGGGCAGCGTGCAGGCAGGCCGGCGGGGAACCGGCAGGGAGTGGGGAGCCTGCAGAACCTTGGTCGCGCTGAACCGTGAAAGGGTTCAACGCAACCGAAGCTGAACCAATCAGGCCACCTTGCGAGCGATTTCCTCGATCGTTTCCACGCGATCGCTGGCGATCTCACGCAGGATTGCCGTCGGGTCACGGCCAAACGGCACGTCGATTGCGACATGCAGGTCGGCGCGCGTGAGGCCGATATCGGCGAGTTCTGCGTCCGACATCTCGCCAAGGCGGTAGAAGGCCCGGCGGTTTTTCCAGGCGCGGTAGGCGTTGGAGACAATGTTGGCCACGCGCGTCGCAACAGCCGGACGCGAGGTGATGCGCGAGGTCTCGGTGGCGAAATCGATCGTGGTCATATCGGTCTCCTTCAGACTCGAACGGACGAAACCCGACGATCGGCGCTGGCGACAGCGGCCGTTCCGGTCTCAAATACAATTTTAGAAATGCATGTCGTCGTCCCAAAACCGGTGTCCACTTTTAGGCGACATGCATGGGCTTTCATTTGGACAATGCCAATTTGCCATCGACCGATTGATTAATCCAACGAATGTTTCTAATCTTTAATATCAACAGCAGTGATGGATTGGACCGATGAAAGCGCCGCTCGATCTCGATCAATTGCAGACCTTCATCTCGATTGCCGATACCGGCAGCTTCACCCGCGCTGCGGAAGAAGTGCACCGCACCCAGTCGGCGGTGTCGATGCAGATGCGCCGGCTGGAGGAGCGGATCGGCAAGCCGCTGTTCGAGAAGGAGGGGCGCTCGAACAGGCTGACGGAGGAAGGCGACAAACTGCTCTCCTACGCAAGGCGATTGCTCTATCTCAACCGCGAAACGCTCGCAGCCTTCGATGACCAGAGGCTCGAAGGCACGATCCGCATCGGCACGCCTGACGATTATGCGGACCGTTTCCTGCCCGAGATCATGGCACGGTTCACGCGCTCCAATCCGCGCGTCGAACTGACCGTCATCTGCGAACCGACCCCGGGGCTGGTCGAGCACATCAAGCGCGGCAATCTCGACCTGGCGCTGGTGACGCACAATGATGTGCGCGGCCAGTCGGAGGTGGTGCGGCGTGAACCGCTGCTCTGGGTCTCCTCGGCCAACCATGCGACGCATGAACAGGAGACGCTGCCGATGGCCTTCGGCCGGCCGAACTGCATCTGGAGGCGCGCCGCGGTCGACGTGTTGGACCAGCAGAACCGCGACTACCGGATCCTGTTCACCAGTTTCTCGGCGACCGTGATCACCGCCGCCGTGCTGTCGGGGCTGGCGATCTCGGTGCTGCCGGAATGCGCGCTCAGGCCCGGCATGCGGGTGCTGGGCGAGGCCGACGGCTTCGGCGCCCTGCCCGACTGCCGCATCGGCATCATGCGCGGCCAGACCTCGCGGCCGGAGATCGTCGATGCGCTTGCCCGCCACATCTCGGAAAGCCTGGACAACATCTCCGTGCCGCTCGGCGAGGAGACGGGGACGTTCGATTTCGCGGCCCTCGCCTTTGCCAAGATGAAGCGAAGCAAGCCGAACCAGATCCTGCCGGGCTGGTAAAAAGCGGGTCATGACTATCGGGCCTGACACGGCCGCCTTGACGTCGGCGTCCAACCGGCCCCCAATCGACCGATGAGCGAAGCAGCATCCGAATCACGCACCAACGCCACCGAATACACGGTGAGCGAAATATCAGGCGCGCTGAAGCGCACGGTCGAGGACGTCTTCGGCAATGTGCGGGTGCGCGGCGAAATCTCAGGTTATCGTGGGCCGCATTCCTCCGGCCATGCTTATTTCGCGCTCAAGGACGACCGTGCGCGGCTCGACGCCGTGGTCTGGAAAGGCACGATGAGCCGGCTGAAATTTCGTCCCGAGGAAGGGATGGAGGTGATCGCCACCGGCAAGCTCACCACCTATCCCGGCAAGTCCAATTACCAGATCGTCATCGACAATCTCGAGCCGGCCGGCGCCGGGGCGCTGATGGCGCTGCTGGAGGAACGCAAACGCCGGCTGCAGGCGGAGGGCCTTTTCGATGCGGTGCGCAAACGCCGGCTGCCGTTCATGCCACGCGTCATCGGCGTGGTCACCTCGCCGACCGGCTCGGTCATCCGCGACATCATCCATCGCATCAAGGACCGCTTTCCACTGCATGTGCTGGTCTGGCCCGTGCGGGTTCAAGGCGACACGGCGAGTGCGGAAGTGACCAATGCCGTCACCGGTTTCAACGCGCTGGCATGGGACAGCCCCATTCAGCGCCCCGATCTGCTGATCGTGGCGCGCGGCGGCGGCAGCCTGGAAGATCTGTGGGGCTTCAACGACGAGGCACTCGCCCGCGCGGTCGCCGCCTCGGGCATTCCGGTGATTTCGGCTGTCGGCCACGAAACCGACTGGACGCTGATCGACCTTGTCGCGGATGTGCGGGCGCCGACACCGACGGGCGCGGCCGAAATCGCCGTGCCGGTGAAGGCTGACCTCGAAGCGACGCTGGCCAGCCTCGGCGCGCGGCTCAAGGCCGCCGTCTTGCGCAATTTCGAGCGCAAGCGGCAGGCAGCCCGTGCGGCGGCGCGTGCGATGCCCTCGCCCGATCAATTGCTGGCGCTGCCGCGCCGGCGCCTGGACGAGGCGACATCGAGGCTCGGTCGTGGCCTGATGGTTTCCACCGAGCGCAAGCGGGCGCGATTCTTCGCTGTAAAATTGACGCCGGCAATGCTGTCGCAGCGGATTGCCGAAGCGCGGCGCACCAACGACCGTAGCCTTTTGCGGGCGCAAGGGGCGCTGCGCACTCTGGCCAGAAGCCGGCGCGCGGAGCTCAATCGTGCCGCGGATCAGTTGCCAAAATGCGCCAAGGCATCGCTGCAGCGGCACAGACAGCAATTGGCTTTGCTGCAGGGCCGCATCACGATCGAGCCGACAGCCCGGCGCCAACGTGTGCAGAGGGATCTTCTGACGGCTTTGACGAGACGCGGCGGCCAGGCGATGCTGCTCAGGCTGGAGCGGTTGCGCGGCCGCATCGTCCAGGCCGACCGGCTGATGGCGACGCTTTCGCACAAGGCCGTCCTGGCGCGCGGCTTCGCGCTGGTGAAGGATGCCGACGGCGCGGTCATCAAGCAGGCCGCCGAGGTGGCGTCGGGGATGGCGCTGTCGCTGGAGTTCGCCGATGGCACGGCGGATGCGGTGGCAACCAGTGGCGCGGCGCGGCCAAAGCCCGTGGCCAGACCGGCGGCAAAGGCAAAGGAACCCGGCAATCAGGGATCCTTGTTCTAAGAGCATGATCGACAATCCGCACCATCTGGCAACGCCGTCCGGCAAGCCGCGCGCGCGAAGCTTCGCTATCGGCTTCGACGGAACGCCCGGGCCGTTCAACGCGATCACCGACGTGCCCGGCGTCGCTGTAGGCTATGCGACGCTGATATCGGGCGATGGTCCGCTTATCGTCGGCAAGGGGCCGGTGCGCACCGGCGTGACCGCAATCCTGCCGAGGCCGCGCGCCGAATTGGCCACCCCGGTCTTCGCCGGCATTTTCAGCCAGAACGGCAATGGCGAGATGACCGGCTCGCACATCATCGAGGAAACCGGCGCCTTCAACTTCCCGATCACCATCACCAACACGCATTCCTGCGGTGTTTCGCGTGACGGCACGCTGCGCTGGATGAACCGGGTGCTGCCGGCCGCGATCGACAGCGCCTGGGGGCTGCCGGTGGCGGCGGAGACTTATGACGGATTTCTCAACGACATCAACGGCCACCATCTAACGTCGGAGCACGTCGCCGAAGCCCTTGACGGCGCCGCCGGCGGACCGGTCGAGGAAGGCAGCGTCGGCGGCGGCACCGGCATGATCACCTTCGGCTTCAAGGCAGGGTCCGGCACGGCCTCGCGCATCGTCGCATGGCAGGGGCGCACCTACACGGTCGGCGCCTTCGTGCAGTCGAATTTCGGCAAGCGGCATAATTTCACCATTCGCGGCCTGCGCGCCGGGCCCGAACTCACCGAACCGGCGATCCGCGAAGCCACGTCGCGCGCGGAAAAGGGCTCAATCATCGCCGTCATCGCGACCGACGCGCCTTTCCTGCCGCATCAGATGAAGCGATTGGCGCGCCGTGTGCCGCTCGGCGTCGCCTTGACGGGCGGCTTCGGCTATCACAGTTCGGGCGATATCTTCCTCGCCTTCTCGACGGCTAATCCCGCCGCGGCGCTGGGGTTGTCCGGCCGCATCGCCAGCGCCGATTTCATTCCCGATACAGACATCGACCCGTTCTTCGATGCGGTGATCCAGACGGTGGAGGAATCCATCCTCAACGCTCTTATCGCCAATGACGACATGACTGGGCGCGACGGCAATTTCGTGCCGGCGCTGCCAAAGGCGTGGCTGGAAGAAAAGTTTGGCTGAGAGGGATGGCTGAGACGAAAACGCGGGCCGAAGCCCGCGCGTTTCGAACAGGTTTGACCCGTAGTTATTCCGCGGCTTTGCTTGAGGCCTGCTGGTTTTCGTCGGCCTCGGCCGCTTCCTCGAGCCGGGAAGCGATCAATTCCTGGATGTCGCCGACTTCCTCCTGGATGTCCTCCAGCGGTATGCCGACCTCGGCCGCCTTGGCGGCGCATTCGCGGGCCAACGTCTCGGCCTGCTTCTCGATCCTGGCGTGGGACTGGCAATGGACCTTTTCGCCGATCCATCCCCGCAAGAACTCGATCGCGTGTTCACTCATACTGCTGTTCCCTGGCGGCAAAGCCGGTTGGTAATCATAAGCGTCGGCATCCCGCGAAGGATGCATGTTCCCATTCGAGCCGAGTCGCGGCCAGCCGGCAAGCCGAAGCCGTCCAGGGTCCACAGAGCCGAAGGAAATCGAGGGGTGAAGAACATTTTCTGATTCTGAAGGACTGTACCGTTGGCGGGGTCTTCCCGCTCCGAGCAATTGCTTCTACCTTTTACGGCTTCCAGTCCGTTTCTTAATCTCACTGGCTGTCACTACAGCCGCCTATGACGTTGCGCTTCAAGGCGTGAGCCCGCGAAGCCGCCGCTATATAGTGACATCCACATCCGATGTCGACTCTCCTCAAGGCCCGTGCAGACGAGCCATGCAAAAGTCGCATAGATCGCTGATCCAGTCAGAAATTTTCAACCCACGGCCTGAGTTCCATTTCCCAGGTCCAGGCGCTGCGGTGCTGGCGGTGGATGGCGAGATAGGCCTCTGCGATCGCATCCGGAGACAGCCGGCGATCCTGCGGCCCGGGCTCCTGTCCGGAAGCGGCCGAAGCAATGGCGCCGTCGATGATGAAATGCGCAACGTGGATGTTCTTGGGCGCCAGTTCGCGGGCCATGGATTGCGCCAGCCCGCGCAATCCGAATTTGGGCATCGCAAAGCCGGCGGAGCCGGCGAACCCCTTCACACTTGCTGTCGCTCCGGTGAAGAGGATCGACCCCGCCCCTTGAGCGATCAGCCGGCGGGCCGCCTGTTGAGCTACCAGGAACCCGCCATAGGCCCCGACCAGCAAAGCCTGTCGGACAGCCTCGGGATCGAGTTCGGCTATTGGACCGCGAGCGCGGCCGCCGGCGTTGAAAATCACGAGGGAAAGTGGTCCAGCCTTGTCCGCGATATCGAACAGATGCTCGACCGATGCTGGATCCGAGACATCCGTCGCCACGGCTTGCGCGCCCGTTTGCGCTTGCAAGGCATCGAGCTTCTCGATGTTTCGGGCGGCCAGGACGACATGGAACCCT
Source organism: Mesorhizobium sp. B2-5-7 (assembly GCF_006440875.1). Classification (NCBI taxonomy): domain Bacteria; kingdom Pseudomonadati; phylum Pseudomonadota; class Alphaproteobacteria; order Hyphomicrobiales; family Phyllobacteriaceae; genus Mesorhizobium; species Mesorhizobium sp. B2-5-7. The sequence goes on from NZ_VFUO01000004.1 coordinate 473,855, forward strand.
TCCCTGGCGAGAAGACGCGCGAGCGAGGCGCTCAATCCGGAGCCCGCCCCGGCAATCACGGCGACGTTGGATGTCATGAGATCCTCTCCTCTTCCAGTGATTGCAACCGCCGGCGGATGTTGAACTCTGCCGGATCGGCTCCGCACCGGCAACACGCAGGGCGGAAAGAAAAACGGCCGGGCGCGAAACGGCCCGGCCAAAAAAGAAGGTCATAACCTTCAGAGGGGAACACCGCTCGGTGAAATGGGAGGAAAACACCGAACGGTTTTTCCTTTTTGAGCCGATTCCCCGACGAATACGACGAATGATTTTCTAAGAATCGGTCGGGATGGCAAAAATCCCGTTCTTTCTCGTCCAAGACTCAGCCGGCCCGGCTTTCCGGCTCGAGCAGATCCACATAATGGCGCCGAGCGACGTCGGGATGCGAGCGCAGCCGGCTTTTCAGCACATTGGTTCCGACATCGCGAAACAGCGGATTGTCCGGATCGCTGGCCGGCCCGCGCGCCTGCGCCGCCAGATCCTCGGAAAGGCTAAGCAGCGGTATCGTCGCATCGAGCCTGGCGCTGAAGAAGAACGGCACCGAAATGCGTTCAATGCCGGCCGCCGGCGTCACGACACGATGCACGGTCGCCCGCAAATAGCCGTTTGAGGCCAGTTCGAGCAATTCGCCGATGTTGACGACGAGCGTACCGGGAATGGGGTCCACATCCACCCAGCTTCCGTCATAGTCGACCTGCAGCCCCTTATTGTCATCCTGAAGCAACAACGTCAGGAAACCGCCATCCTTGTGCGCGCCGACACCCTGGTCATCGCCGGTCGCCTCTCGGCCGGGATAGCGCACGATTTTCATGCGGTGGTTTGGCTGCTCGCGGTAGATCGGGTCGAAAGCGTCCTCGGGTTGATCGAGCGACAGCGCGAAGGCTTTCAACAGCCTGATGGCCACTGCTGTTGCCTTGGCCTGCCATGCCAGCAGGGCGGGTTTGAGTTCCGGCAACGCAGCGGGCCACTGGTTCGGCCCCTGCAGCCGCGTCCAGGCGGGAATTCCTGGCCCTTGCGCTATGGGCTGACGCTCGACGCCGATGTCGAGCTGTTCGCGCCAATCGGGCTTGCCCTTGGTCAGCTCGCCGCCGGCGCGGGTATAGCCACGGAACTGCGAGGATTTGACCATTTCGATCGCGAGCTTGTCGGCCTCGGCCAAGGCAAAGAAGCGGCGCGACGCGGTGAGCACTTCACTGATTTCCGCCCACGAAATGCCATGTCCGGCCAGGTAGAAAAAGCCGATGTCGCGCGACGCGGAACGCAGATCCGCCAGAAATGTCCGGCGTTCCGACGCGCCTTGTTCAAAGCGGCTCAAGTCGAGCACGGGTACTATTCTGGGCATATCAGGCTCCTTTCCCGGCTTTGTGCGGATGTTACCGTCCGCAAACCGGGACTGTTGGACAGGCGTGCACTTTTCGGCGGTCACACCCGCCAAGAATGCATGCAAGTGTCATCGACTCCAGATTGCCAAGAAAGAAACGATCGGCCCTTCAAGCCCGCCGCGATGAACAATTTTTGCGCGCGCGCCGGCAAGCTGACAATGACCGCGATCATTCCGGCGGATACGGACCGCCAGCAGGCGCGCGACCTCCACGCTATTGCGCTGCCCTGAGCAGCATGCCGAACAGGTCGCGTGGCTCGTCGGGGTCGGCGAGCATATCGAGCTCCTGGTACAGGCCGGTCGACCTCAGTTGATCCCTGACATAGCGCAACGCCGAAAAGTCCTCGATAGCGAAACCCACCGAATCGAACAGCGTGATCTGGCCGGCGTCGCGCCGGCCCTCAACGGCGCCGGTGACCACCTGCCACAGCTCAGTCACCCGATGATCCGGCGCGAGCTGCTGGATCTCGCCTTCGATGCGGGTCTGCGGCGGGTATTCGACGAAAATGTCGGAGCGCAGCAGGATGTCGCGGTGCAGTTCGGTCTTGCCGGGGCAGTCGCCGCCAACGGCGTTGATATGTACGCCCGAGCCGATCATGTTGTCGGTCAGGATGGTGGCGTACTGCTTGTCGGCGGTGACGGTGGTGATGATGTCCGCACCCTCAACCGCTTCCTGCGCGCTCGTGCAGGCCGTCATGTCGAAGCCGAGGCCGGCGAGATTGTGAATGCATTTCTGTGTTGCCGAACGGTCGATGTCGTAAAGCCGCAGCCTGTCGACGCCGAGCAGTGCCTTGAAGGCCAGCGCCTGGAACTCAGCCTGGGCGCCGTTGCCTATCAGCGCCATGCAGCAGGACTCGGCCGGCGCCAAGTGCTTCGCGGCAAGGGCCGACATGGCCGCCGTGCGCAGTGCGGTCAGAATGGTCATCTCGGACAGCAACACGGGATAGCCGTTGTGGACGTCGGCCAGCATGCCGAAGGCAGTCACGGTCTGGCGGCCCTCGCGCATGTTCTTGGGATGACCATTGACATATTTGAAACCATAGACCTCGCCGTCGCTGGTCGGCATCAGCTCGATAACGCCCTCGGCGCTGTGCGAAGCGACGCGCGGGGTCTTGTCGAACAGCTCCCAGCGGCGGAAGTCGTCCTCGATATAGCCGGCGAGCTCAACCAGGAACCGCTCGACGCCGATCCTGAGCACGAGCTTCATCATATTGTCGACGCTGACGAACGGCACGATGTTGAGATTGGGTATCATTTGTTCCTTGCCGGTACACCAGTCAGCCCTGGCGATGCGGGTTGTACGCCTTCATCATCGTCGGCAGTCTCGGAAAGTATGTCAATACCTCTTCATTATTGACCATAATTAAAATATCTGAAATAGACTCGACACAGCATATATTTCAGGGGAGGCCTATGGCGATACGCGATGTTCTGATGCGCGGGGATCTGGCGCTGACGCCGTCGGAAGAGAAGATCGTCAGGCTGCTGCTGACGGACTATCCGACCTCGGGCCTCGGTACCGCATCGTCGCTTGCGCGACGCGCCGGCGTCAGCGATCCCACTGTTGTCCGGCTGGTCGTCAAGCTCGGCTATGAAGGGTTCCCGGACTTTCAGGCAAAGCTGCTCGCCGAGGTCGAGGCCAGGCTGCATTCGCCGCTGTTGATGATGGAGACCAAGCGGCAAAGCGGTTCCAGCGACAGCGCGGTGCTTGCCTATCTCGATTCCGTTACCACGGCCCTGCAGAAAGCCACCGCGGCGACACCGGTCCAGACCTACGAGCGTGCCGCCCGCCTTTTGATGGAGGCCAAGGGCGAAATCTTGCTGGTCGGCGGCCGGTTCAGCCGCCACATCGCCGGGATGCTGGCTGGATATCTCGTGCAGTTCCGCACCGGGGTCCGCGATCTCGGCGTGCTCTCTCCGCAGTCGTTCGACACGCTGGCCGACCTCGGTCGTCGCGACGTGCTCGTCGTCTTCGACTATCGCCGCTACCAGTTCGACGTGATGGCCTATGCGCGCCAAGCCGCCGCGCTCGATGTACGCATTCTTCTGTTCACCGACCAATGGCTGTCACCGATATCGGATCTTGCCGAAGTCACGATCGTCAGCCCGCTCGAAGTCGCCTCGCCCTATGACACGCTGGCGCCGGCGATCGCACAGATGGAGGCGCTGACGGCCCAGATCGTTTCAACGCTGGGCGACGACGCTCGGGCTCGCATCGAGAGGATCGAGAAAGTGCGGCACGCCAATGCGGTGACGCTCGACAGCGATGCGGAAGGGAGCGGCATGCGCAAGACATCAGGACCGCGCAAGATACCTGGACCCAAAGCAGCAAAGCAGGACGAGAAGGCATGACCCAAGCCCTACCCAAGCGAGACGAAGCTTTTCGTACCGGCGAGACAGCGCTGCTGCTGGTCGACATGCAACGCATCTGGTTGGAGCCGGGTGCCGATCCTTCGCATCCAGAACGCGGACCCGATCATTATTTCTACCGGCAGACATGCTCGCAGACGATCCCCAACCAGGAGCGCCTGCTGGCGGCGGCGAGGGCCAATGGCGTCGAAGTGCTGCACACCATCATCCAGAGCCTGACCGAAGACGGCCGCGACCGCTCGCTTGACCACAAGCTGACGCCGATCCATGTTGCGCCCAGCCTCCCCGAAGGCCTGCCAGTGCCATCGCTGGCGCCAGTCGGCGACGAGATCACGCTGCCGAAAACCTCGTCGGGCATCTTCAACTCGACCAATGTCGACTACCTGCTGAAAAACCTTGGCATCCGCTATCTCGTCGTGGTCGGCGTGCTGACCGACCAGTGCGTCGACATGACAGTGCGCGACGGCGCCGACCGCGGCTATCTCGTCACCTGCGTATCGGATGCCTGCGCCACCATTACCCAGGAGCGCCACGACATCGCGCTGAAGGCCTTTGGCGGCTATTGCTGGGTCACGGACACCGACACCGTCGTCGACCGCTTCAACGCTCTGGGAAAAAAGGCATGACATCTGCCGTCGAGCCTCTCGTCGCCGTCGTCACCACGGATCTCTCCGCCATTACGCGGGGCCGCTTCGTGGTCGAAAGTAGATTGCAAAAGACCGCCGCGACAGGGGTCGGCTGGCTGCAGGCCAATCTGTCGATGACGCCGTTCAATTCGATCGTCGATCCCAATCCCTGGGGTTCGTCCGGTGACCTTCGGCTGATCCCGGATCTCAAGGCGCGCTTCCGCACCGAGCGGACGGGATCGGCGACGCCCTTCGACATGGTGGCCGGCGACATCGTCGAGCTCGATGGCAGCCCGTGGCTTGGCTGCACGCGGACCATGCTCCGGGATGCGCTGGCGGAATTGAAGGCGGCCACCGGCCTTTCCGTCATCGCCGCCTTCGAGCACGAATTCAACATTGCCGGCGGCAGCTTCGCGCCGGCACATTCGATGTCCTTTGCCGCCCTGCGCCGCACCGACCCGTTCGCCCCCAATCTGATGGCGGCACTCGAAGAGGCAGGTGTCGGCCCCGAAGTGGTCATCGCCGAATTCGGCAGTGAGCAATTCGAAGTGACGCACGAGCCGGCCGATGCGCTCACGGCAGCAGATCGCGCCGTCGCCATCCGCGAAATCACGCGCGAAGTGGCACGCAATGCCGGCTGGCGCGCGAGCTTCGCGCCCAAGGTCGCCCCGGATGCCGTCGGCAACGGCGTGCACATCCATTTCAGCTTCGTCGACGAAGCCGACAAGCCGGCAACTTACGATCCGGCGCGTCCCGGAGGCCTGTCCGCCAAGGCTGGCGCCTTCTGCGCCGGCGTGCTGCGCCATCTGCCTGCGATGACCGCCATGACGGCGTCGAGCGTGTCGTCCTTCTATCGCCTTAAGCCGCACAGCTGGAGTTCGTCCTACACCTGGCTCGCCGACCGCGACCGCGAGGCGTCGCTCCGCATCTGTCCGACGGTGACGATCGGCGGACGCGATCCGGCACGGCAGTATAATGTCGAGTACCGGGCGGCCGACGCCACCGGCAATCCCTATCTGTCGCTGGCGGCGATCATCCGCGCCGGGCTGGAGGGGCTGAAGGCGGACTTGCCATCACCGCCGCTGGTCACTGGCGACCCGACGCTGATGAGCGAGACGGAACGGGCGGAACTCGGTCTGGTGCGGCTTCCCGAGACCTTGCCGGCGGCACTGGATGCGCTCCTGGCCGACAAGACCGTTACGGGATGGTTCGCCCCGATCTTCATCGAGACCTTCGTCGGGTTGAAGCAGCATGAAGCCGAGCGCCTGGCAGGCCTTGATCCGGCTGCCATCTGCGATCTCTACCGGACGCTTTATTGATGACTGCGCAGGCCGAAAAAAGCTCGCGCCCTCAAGGAGATTGGCCCGAAGCCGTCGAGGTGCTCAACGAGCATGGCCGTTGCGAGATCGTGCTGCTGTGCGAGCATGCGTCCAACCATATGCCGGCGGAGTACCGCCGGCTCGGGCTCGATGCCAGTCATCTGCAGCGCCACATCGCATGGGACATCGGCGCCGCGGAGGTGACGCGCCTGTTATCGGCACGGCTTGATGCAGCGGCCTTTCTCAGCGGCTATTCCCGACTGCTGATCGATCTCAACCGGCCACTGGGCAGCCTGGGCAGCATTCCGGTGCTGTCGGAAGACACTGACATTCCCGGCAATGCCGGCGTCGACGGAGCGGAACGAGACCGGCGCGCGGAAATCATGTTTTCGCCGTTCCATGAGCGGGTGGCCGCGCACCTCGATCGCCGTGTGGCCGAGGGCCGGCCGACGCGGATCGTGACGATCCATTCCTTCACACCGGTGTTCCTGGGTGTCGCCAGGCCTTGGCATGCGGGTGTGCTGCATGGTCATGCAGCCGATCTCGCAGCGGCGATCCTTTCGGGCCTGCGCACCGACGCCGCACTCAACGTCGCGGCCAACGTACCCTATGTGATCAGCCGCGATGCCGACTACGCCGTACCCATCCATGGCGATGATCGCGGCATCCCCGCCGTCCTTGTCGAGATCAGGCAGGACTTGTTGTCGACACGGTCGGGCATCAAGGAATGGGCGGACCGGCTGGCGGCGGCGCTGCCGGCGCACGAGACGGAGGCATCTCAGCCGGTGCGGAGGTGACGCCGCGACCACGGCGCAGGTCGGCAAGCCGCGCTTCTCGCCATCAGCGCGGCGCTCGCGTGAGCGGGGAACGGTCCGGTCCAAATGGACAACCTCTCGAAAGCTTACAATCAGGTCGCCCGACCTGACCTGCCGCCCCAACCGGCGTCAGGGCAATTTCGCCTAAAGCGATGGTCCCATCCGGATAGGGCTGCCGTCGCTGAACCGGGATTGACGGAACCTGTGAAGGTTGTGCCCAGTCTCGTTGCCCTGGATCAAGTCGGACAGGACGCGGCCCATGCCAGGCCCTATGCCGAAGCCATGGCCGCTCATCCCGGTGGCGATGACGAGGCCATCGACCGTCACGGCGCGATCGACCACAGGCACGACATCCGGCATCGCATCTATCATGCCGGCCCAGCTTGCCCTGAGCGGCACCGCCTCGAATTGCGGAAAAAGCGCCTTGAACCCATGATCGATGGCGCGAAGGGCCCTGGGTTCCGGGGCAGGATTGAGAACGCGCATGCGTTCGAACGGGCTTTCCTTGTCGGCATCCCATTTGCGCGGGGTGGACCAGCTGTCCGGATATGCACGCGGCGCCGCCGGCAGGTAGCGCGTGCCGAAAGGATTTGCCTTCAGGGCAGGCAGGTATTTCGGTGCGTGACGCAATGCATCCGGCCCGACATAGAGCAGGTGGCTGCCTCCCGCCGCGAGCGTGTACCCGCCGTCCTTTCTACGCCGGAAGGCGATGCGTTCGTCCGCGGCAGCGCCGGCATGGATTTCTGGCATAGGCGCGGTCGCCGCGACGGTCGTGCGGACACTGAGCTGCGGGATCGAGACGCCATGCGCGCGCAGGAACAGCGACGTCCAGGCGCCGCTGGCGACAAGCACGTTCGAGGTGGCGATGCGGCCTCGTTCGGTCCAGACACCGCTGATACGCCCTGCTGAGATGTCGAGCATGCGTGCCGCACAGTTCTCGATGATTGTGACACCCTGGCGAGCGGCCAGGCGGGCAAGCGCCGGCACGGCGACCCAGGGCTCGGCACGCATGTCCGACGGCGTGGTCATGGCGCCCTTGAAGGGGCGTGACATGGCCGGGATCAGCTTGGCGGTCTCGCCCTGGTCGAGGAGGCGCGTGTCGACGCCATGGGCCTCGGCGATCTTCAGGAACTTGGCGAAACCGGCCATCTCCTTGTCGGTCCGCGCAAGATAGGTCACGCCCGTCTGCGTCAAGCCTATGTCCTCGCCGCACTCCTCGGCCAGTTGGCGCCAGAGACGCTGCGCTTCGATGACGATGGGCAATTCGTCCGCGTCGCGGCCCTGCTGGCGAATCCAGCCCCAATTGCGCGAGGACTGCTCCGCGGCGATGCGTCCCTTCTCCAGCAAGGTCACAGGTATGTTGCGACGGGCCAGGAACAAGGCTGCGGTCACGCCGATGATGCCACCGCCGACAATGACCACATCCGACGTCTTCGGCAGCGGCGCCTGGAACTGGATCGGACTGGCTTCGGTGAAAGGGAAGATCGTCAAAGGACTGTCCTTTTCTCATAAGCGTGCCCCGCGCCGATGGCTGGTCCCAGTGGCGCGAAAGTCGCCCGCTTTCATCGGACACTGGCCAAGCATGAAGTGCGCCGACGAGCACTACACGACCGGCCTCGAAAATTTGCGTGCCAGCTCGATGAAATTGTTGACCACCCGTCGAGGCCACTTCTCGTCGCAGGGCAGCCCCGGCTTCATCGACAATCGGGTGGCTAGGGCACGCGGATGCCGGACGAAGCGAAGCGCTCGCTCAGACCTGTCGCGACATTCCGGCGGAAGATCGCAAACGTTAGCTTGCCGCCCGATGGCTTCAGGCCAGCCCGAACCGCTCCACCGCACGCATGATGCCGCGCAGCTCCGCCAGGCCTTTCAGCCGGCCGATGAGCGAATAGCCGGGGTTGATCTTCTTCTTGCCGATGTCGTCGGCAAGCAGATGGCCATGATCGGGCCGCATCGGAATTTGCCAGTCGGCTCGGCCTTCTCCGCGACGGCGCTTCTCTTCCTGCATCAAAGCGAGGATGACATGCGCCATGTCCGTGCCGCCCTCGAGATGCTCGGCCTCGTAGAACGAACCGTCCTCCTCGATGGTGATGTTGCGCAGATGGACGAAATGGATGCGGTCGGCGAATTCCTTGACCATGGCGACAATGTCGTTGTCGGCGCGCGTACCGTAGGAGCCGGTGCAGAAGGTCAAACCATTGGCCGGGCTGCCGACCGTCTCGAGGATGAAACGCGCATCCTCGGCCGTCGAAACGACGCGCGGCAGGCCATAAAGCGAGAAGGGCGGATCGTCGGGGTGGATGCACATACGCACACCCGCCTCTTCGGCCGCCGGGATGATCTCGCGCAGGAACCAGGCAAGATTGTCGCGCAGTTCCTTAGGCCCAATCGCGTCGTATTCCGCCAGCGCCTCGCGGAAACTGTCCCTGTTATAGCTACGCTCGGTAGCCGGCAGGCCGGCGATCAGATTGCGCTCGATCTGGCCGATCTGCTCCGGTGTCAGCGCCTTCAGGCGCTCCTCGGCCTGGGCAATACGTGACGGCGTATAGCTTGCCGCGCCGTTCTTGCGCTGCAAGACAAAGAGATCATAGGCAGCGAAGTCGATGGCGTCGAAGCGCAAGGCATAACCGGTCGTCGGCAGCCGGTAGGCCAGGTCGGTGCGAGTCCAGTCGACCACAGGCATGAAATTATAGCAGATCGTCTGGATTCCGGCCTTCGCGAGCGCGCGGATGCTGTCGCGATAATAGCCGGCATAGCGCTCGCGCTCCGGCGCGCCGATCTTGAAGGAATTGTGAACCGGAATGCTCTCGACGACCGACCAGGTCAACCCAGCCGCCTCGATGATGCGCTTGCGTTCGAGCACATCGGCCTCAGGCCAGGCCCTGCCATCATAGATATGGTGAAGCGCTGAAACCACGCCGGTGGCGCCAGCCTGTTTGACATGTTCAAGCGTCACCGGATCATCGGGACCGTACCAACGCCAACACTGTTCCATTGCCACTTCCTTTCTGCGAGAGACCGGCAACCTATTGTTTGACCACGATGAGTGTCAAACTAAGAGCCGGTTTCGATAGCAATGAAGGAGCTTCCGCAATGAAGGATTTTGACGGCAAGGTGGCATTGGTGACAGGAACGACCGGTATCGGCCTGGCAGCCGCCAAACGCCTGGCGGCTGGGGGCGCCGCGATCGTCGCCTGCGGGATCGACAGCGCGGCCAACGCCGCCATGCAGGAAAGCCTCGCCAAGTCCGGAGCCGATGCGCTGGTGCAAACGGTTGACGTCTCCGTTTCCGAGCAGGTTCGCGACGCGGTCGTGGCCGGCGTGGCGAAATTCGGCGGCATAGACGTCATCGTCAATTCGGCGGCGGTGCATCCCTACGGAACGGCGACGACAACCGACTGGGAAACGTGGAACCGCGCTATGACGGTCAATGTCGGCTCGATCTATCTGACCGCCCATTTCGGCATCCCGGAAATGATCAAGCGTGGCGGCGGCGCCATCGTCAACGTCGCTTCGGTGCAGGGCTTCGCCTGTCAGCAGAACGTTGCCGCCTATGCCACGACCAAGGGCGCCATTCATACGCTGACGCGTTCGCTGGCACTCGACTATGCCGCGTCCGGCATAAGGGTCAATTCGGTCAGCCCGGGCTCGATCCGCACACCGATCCTCGAAAAGGCCGCGCGTGGCGACGGCGGCAGCGATGCCGACGTGGAAGAGGCCTACAGGCGCTTCGGCGCGGCCCATCCGCTCGGCCGCATCGGGGAACCGGAGGAAGTGGCGGAACTCATCGCTTTCCTGTGCTCGTCGAAGGCCGGCTTCTGCACAGGCGCCGACTACAAGATAGATGGCGGCCTCACCGCCGGCATCGGCGTGAAGTAAGACCGTGAAGATCGATCTCGAGACCCAATCGGGAGTGGTGCATTAACGCAGCCAGTTCGGAACAATCTTTTTTGGCCGAAGTTTTACCCCTTGAAGGGACGAACTCTCCGAAGGAGATTTCCTATGAAACATGTTCTCATTACCAGCATGCTGGCGATCGGGCTAGGCTGCGGGACGGCGATGGCTCAGACGCAGCAGCCCGCCGATAGCCAATCAGGAGCGGACACAAATTGCGCTTCCGGCACGACCAACTGCCAGAAGGGCTCGAAGATGAAGGAGCAGGCACAGGGCACCAAGTCCCAGACTGATCAGCAGGTTCAGGACAAGACCAAGGCCAAGACAGAGGAGCAGGCCCAGGGCAAGGCCGGCACCACCACGGACCAGCAGGCCCAGGGCAAGACGAAGATCCAGACGGACCAGCAGGCGCAGGGCAAGGCTGGCACCAAGACCGACCAGCAGGCTCAGGACAAGACAAAGGTCCAGACCGATCAGCAGGCCCAAGGCAAGGCCTCCACGCAGGACAAGACCTCGACCGCTTCCATCAACAATGTGACGGTTGAACAGAAGACCCAGATCACTCATGTGATCAGGGAAACCAAGGTCGAGCCGGTCACGAACGTCGACTTCGACGTCTCCGTCGGCATCGAAGTTCCGCGGCACAAGGTCAGGCTGCATCGCTTGCCGGCTCGCATCGTGAAGATCGTTCCGGCCTACGAGGCGTACGAGTATTTCGTTCTCGCCGACGGCCGGATCGTGATCGTCGATCCGGATACATACAAAATCGTGCTGGTGCTGACCTAGGGCAATTCCAGGGAAAAGTGCGTAGCGGTTTTCCGTTCGGAATTGCGTAAAAACAAAGAGTTAGAGCACAGGATCGTTCAACCCGCCCCGCTGCACGCGGGTCGGGTTGAGCACTATGGCGAGATGATGCGGAACTTCCCGTGCAAACCTCTGCGCATGCTCAGGGATTGCGAGGCCGCAATGTCCTCAAGGTAATCGAGTAGCGGTGCTCGGCAAGCGGCGGGATGCTGTGCTCCCATTGCGACCGCGACGGCCCCGTCATGAGATAGGCCGATCTCGGCTCGACAGTGATGGTCCGACGCTCCCATTTAGACCCATTCTTGCGCCGAAGGCGAAAATCGCAGGGCGCCAGCAGCGAAACGCCCGCGACATCCTCGAAATGCGGCTTGTCGCGGTGCCAGCCGATACCGGCGCCGGGCCGGTACTCGTTGATCAAGACCTGCGCGAAGGTTTCGGCCGGCCGGCGCGCAAAAGCCGCGACCTTTTCGCGCAAGGGCAGCAGAAAATCAGGTATCGGCGGTGCCTCGACCACCTCGCGCCGGTCATAATCGTAGCGAAGGCCAAAACCGACGACACGCCGGTTTGCCAGATGGCCATGGAAGTCGAAGGCCTTGAAGGGCAGTGCCTCTAGATGATGGACGAGTTCGATTTCGTCCTGTGGCGTGATCAGTCCGGTCTGGTAGGCGAAACCCTCCGGCAGATCATCCTGAGCGGCACCGAAGAGATCGTGCTGGGCCACACGGCCGGCTGTTTTCGGTTTGAGCGGCGACATTTTGCCTAGATGGTGAAGGCCGGACCACAAGGCAATATGGGAACCGCGCTTGCCCGCCCTGGATACGTCCCAAAACCGGCGCAACGGAACCGCGGGAGGAGCGTGAAAGTTTAGCAACGGCGGTTCCGTCGGGGGCCGCCGGGCACGTTCTAGCCTTGGAGTGCCGGATGACGCGCGTTGAAACCGGGGCCTGCTTTTGCGGGGCGATCGCCGCCACCATGGACGGTGAGCCTTTCTGGATATGCTACGATCACGATGACGATTGCCGACGGGCCATCGGCAGTCCACTCACCGTCTGGGTCGGGTATCGGCCGAGCCAATTCAATCTTTTGAGGGGGACGCCAAAGGCCTTTTCCAAGACGCCGGGTGTTATCCGCACTTTCTGTCCCGACTGCGGGAGTTCGATAGGCTATAGCGACGAAGGGCTGCCGGACGAGCTTTATCTGACGATCGGATTCTTCGACAAACCCGAAGGGCTGCGGCCACAGGCCCATGCCTATTGGGACCTCAGGCTGCCTTGGGTCGACTTTGCCGACAAGCTGCCGCGCATCGATCGATATTCGAGGAAACGCGATGCGAAGTTCGGCAACCCAAGCGACAGGTAGCAATGTCGGATGGCGGCACGGAACCGCACCACGCCTGGCGGGTTATTTGGCTGAGCCGTCAGGTGCCAGCATGCCATCGACCGTCATTCGAAACACGCAATACGATCCCGCGACCAGGATCCTCTCGGTCTGGTTCGTGCCGCACGGCAACCGCTATGACTATGAGGACGTCGCCCCGGCTACCTATGCGGCGTTCATGCGCGCTCCTTCGAAAGGCCGCTTCTTCAATAAATTCATCAAGGACCACCACAGGTACCGTCGCGTGGCGTGATGCCCGGCCCGTCACGCCTTCCTGTTCTCGTCGGCGCTCAACTCATCCGGCGCCGGTTCCCAACCAAAGACACTGCGGCCGCCAAGCAGATGCGACTGGTCGAATTCGCCGGCGACAATTTCCTTGAGGCTGGGACCCGTGACGTATCGCTCGACCTGCCGCGACTGATGGTCGAGCCGCCTCAGAGCGCCGATTTCCTCTTCGCGACCGAGCCTGGCCTTTTGCACGGCGGACTTCAGCACGCCGATCGTCTCGTCATAGACCTTGAGCGGTACAGGGAACGGATGCCTGTCCTTGCCGCCATGCGCCAGCGAAAAACGACCCGGGTCCGAAAATCGGCAAGGCGCGCCATGCACCACTTCGGCAACGAGAGCGAGTGCCCTCACCGTGCGGGCGCCTACGCCCGGAACCAGGAGAAGCTCGGCAAAATCGGCTGGACCTCGCTCGGCGGCGGCGGCCATGTTGCCATGAAGGCGATGCATCACGACGTCGCTTTCGCGGACGTCGTGATGAGCCGGCATGATCAAATGCGGCAGCAGGGGCTGCACCGGAGCCGGTGCCGTACCAGGCTCCAGCGCGGCGAACTCCCGAAGGATGCGGTCCGGCCCAAGATCCTGGAGGAGATCAAGCTGTCCCTGGCGCGAGGCTTCGGCGCGGCGGTCAGTCAGGTTGACGATCTCGCCCTGGTTGGCGCCTTCGATGGCAGCATGCAGGTGGTCGACAAAGCTCTTCAAACCTTCGGACAGCCAATGGTAGCGGCGCGCCACCTTGCTGTCGCCGTTCATGCCTTGCTGCACCACCACCCAGTCGCCGTCGTCGGTGACGATGAAGCCATGCAGATAGAGGTCGAACCCGTCCTGAACGGCGGCGCTGTCCACCTTGGCGACAAGCCGGCTGGCGGTCGCAAGGCGGGCTCCGTCGAAGCCGATGCGCTCACCAATGGCGGCAAGCTCGTGGGGGGTTTTGCGCGAATGCGCGCCACGGCCGCCGCAGACGTGGATGCCGAGTTCGCCCGACAGCGGCGTGAGGCCGCGTTTCAAGGCGCCGACGACGCTGGTGGTGATGCCGGACGAATGCCAATCCATGCCCATGACCGCGCCGAAGGACTGGAACCAGAACGGATGCGCCAGACGCCGCAGCAATTCGTTGCGGCCATAGTGATGGATGATCGCCTCGCACATGACGGCACCGAGACGCGTCATGCGGTCGCCCAGCCATTTCGGCACGCGTCCACCGTGAAGGGGAAGATCAGCACTGCCCGATCGTTGCGCCACGTTTGCCTGCTCCAATGTCCGCAATTGGGACAGATAAGCACTACAGACCCCGCAGGGAAGGCTGACGCTACACTGGCGTCAAGTCCAGTTCGAGAGAACCGTTTCCATCTCGACTGTCTCGACCTGCTGCGCGAAGCGCTGGTGATAGACGGTAAGCAGTGCGTCATGCGTTGCGTCGGAAGAGCTGCACAATGCGTCGGTGACGAGCACCACGCGATAGCCGAAATCGATGGCGCCGAGCACGGTGGCTAGGACGCATACATCGGTTTCGCCTCCCGTGACGACCAGCGTGTCGATCTCGCGTTCCATCAGAAAGGCCCTGAGGCGCCCTTCGAACCAGGGGGAATAGATGTGCTTGTCGATGACTGCCGCCGGCGGACAGTAAGCGGCGAGCGCCGGCAACAATTCGATCATCTCCGGCCCGATATTGTCGATCGCCATCGAGGCCCAGCGCTCATAATAGCGCTTCCATGTACCAGCGCCTTGTCCCGGCCTTTGCGCAGGCAGGAAGCGCGTGAAAACCGTCTGTTCCGCACGCCTTTCGACCAACCTCTCAATTTGAGGCAAGACACGGGTTATCCAGGGTGTCGCCCAAGGCGACGGTTCGGCAAACAGCTTCTGCATATCCACACAGACATGCATGCACCGGTCGCCCAATGGGCCATAAGCCAAGCCTGGCATCGACATCAACGCATCTCCGACCGGCGGTGCGTTCTCATGACTTCCGGCACTGCCATCCGGATACGCAACGCCGCATGCGGGAACTCGTTCCTGAGCCGCCGGCAGGAACCGACGCGGATGGCCGGCGTCTCCGCCGCGGTGAACGGAGGCGCTCGCATAAAACTGTCGGAGCTGTGGGGCGGTCCTCTTTTAAGGCTGTGCCGAGAGCGGCACCGCGGCTCGCCGGACCTTCCCGCTATCTCACCACACGCTTCTCGAGCTTGCGGGCCAGGGTGCGCCGGTGCAGGCCAAGCCGGCGCGCCGTCTCGGAGATGTTGAAGCCGGTTTCGACCAGGGTTTCGTGGATGCGCTCCCACTCCAGGTTCTTGATCGAGGTGGGCCGGCTGGAAAGCGGTACGGAAACGTCGCCCTCGGCACGGCCGAAGGCGGCTTCGATGTCATCGGTATTGGCGGGTTTGGCCAGGTAATGGCTGGCGCCGAGCTTGATCGCCTCGACCGCCGTGGCGATGCTGGCAAACCCTGTCAGCACGACGATCCTGATCGACGCATCGCGGGCGCTGAGCAGCTTGACGCACTCCAGCCCGGAACCGCCGGCTCCAAGCTTGAGATCGACCACGGCATAAGCCGGAACGGCTTTTTCGAGGGCGCCGAGCAAGGCTTCCCTGTCATGGCAGACCATGACGTCGTAGTCGCGCTTTTCGAAGGAGCGCTTCAGCGTCTTGGCGAAGGTCGCGTCGTCCTCGACGATAAAGAGGGATCGATCAGGCCTCATGATCATCTCCGTCGGTCAGCGCCGCGAGCGGCAGCGAAAGCGTAACACAGGCGCCCTGCTCCATGTTGCGCGCGGAAAAATCACCTCCCAGTTTCCGGACCACGTTCACGACAAGGAAAAGACCAAGACCGCCCCCTGGCCGTCCCTTGCTCGACATATAGGGCTGGCCAAGCGCCGCCAGAATAGTCTCGTCGAAACCCGGCCCGCGATCGCGCACGGCGATCACCAGCTTGTCGCCCTGCCGCTCGGCAGTGACGCCGACCCAAGCCTGCGACGCTTCCTGGGCGTTGTCGAACACGTTGAAGATGACCTGCTTCAGCGCCGTGTCGGACACGATCTGCTCGTCCGGGTCGAAATCGTTCGTGTATTCCAGCTTGAATGGCTGGCGACTGATGCGCCATTCCTCGACCAGATCGTCGAGGAAACCGCGAATGGTGGTGCGTATCGTTCCCTCGCCCCTGGCCTGGCCGGAAGACATCAGAATGCCGGACACGATGCGCTTGCAGCGCTCGATCTGCGCCCGCATTTCGGCCATGTCGGCCGCCAGTTCGCGGTTGCGTGCAAGGGTGCGCATCTGGCGCCAGTCGGACAGGATGACGGATATCGTGGCAAGCGGCGTACCCAATTCGTGCGCGGCGCCGGAGGCCAGCAGGCCCATGCGCACGATGTGGTCCTCCTCGGCCGAGCGCTGGCGCAGGTCGGCGAGATATGCATCACGTTCGCGCAGGTTGCGGTCGATGCGCGTCATGAAGATCACGATCAGGCCGGCGGCCAGCACGAAGCAGATGAACATGCCCCTGATATGCAGGGACAGGAGATCGCTGCCGCCATGATGCGGGATGGCGATCGGCTGGAAAAGGAAGATGAGGAAGACGAAGCAGGCCGACGCGGCCGCCACCAGGATCCAGGTAAACCTTGGGGTCAGCAGTGCCGCGCCGAGCGTGATCTGCAGAAGGTAGAGCGATACGAACGGATTGGACGCGCCGCCGCTCAGGTAAAGCTGCGTCGTCAGTGCCGCCATGTCGAAGATGAGCGCGACGAAGAGCTGGGTGTTGGTGATCGGCCTGATACCGCGCAGGACCAGCAAGCTGAAGATGTTGAGGCCAACCAGGAAAAGCACAACGCCGGCCATCTTCGCCAGCGGCAGCGGGATCTCGAACCAGTATTGCGTCGCCAGAATGGTGAGCACCTGACCCGCCACCGCCAGCCAACGCAGTTGGATGAGCAGGAACAAGTTCTTCCTGTTCGTTGCTTCGGGATTTGGTACCGCGCCATTGTTGGCGGCAAGGGACGCCGTCACCAGCGATTTGTCGCGGCGGAGCGCTTGCGTGGGAACGCTCATCTTGCTGGTCCTTGCCGCTGGGGGCGGCCGGTCATCGGCCTGGCCAGGGCGAGGGCAAGCATCGCAGCGAGCGTGAACCAGGTCAAAGCATAGATGAGGTGGCTGTTGCGGAAAGTCACGACGGTCAGCCCGCCGTGTGGCCAGCCGTCGATGCCGGATGCCTCAGCATCGACAAAATAGGGTGCGACATCCGTCAGGCCGCGCGCGGTTGCGATGGCAGCGACATCCCGCGAATACCAGCGATTGCCCGTGGTGTCATTCTTGCGCAGGAAGCCACCGCCTGGCTCGCTCATGCGCAACAGTCCATCGATGATGACCGGCGCGGTTGAGCCGCCGCTCTCTTGTCCGAACTCGGCCTTGCGCTCCGGGGGAATGAAGCCGCGATTGACCAGCACGACGAAGCCACTGTCGGTCCGCATCGGCGCCAGCACCCAATAGCCGCCGCCAAGCTCCGTCACCGCCTGGACCAGCGTGTTGGCGCCGCCCAGGAAGCGTCCGGCCAATCGCACATGGCTGTATTCGTAGCGGGCCGCGGTGATGCCGTTCCAGCTCTCCGGGCCAGGCGCTTCGAAAACCGGGGCATGAATGCGTTGGTCGACACGGGCGATCAGGTCGAGCTTCCAGGCCCGCCTCTCCAGCTGCCATATGCCGAGCCCGACAAACACCAGCACGCCGAGGAGCCCGAGCAGCACAAGGACAAGGCGCGATGCGGACGACCGGCCGGCGCCCTCTTGCGACGCGGGCCGCGGACCGATGCCCGTCGCCTCGGTGTTGGTTCTCCCAGAGCCCGCAACCGGGCTCATGGCATCTCGCGCATGTCGTGCAGCCCCGGCATCATGTTGGCGTTGAGATGATACATCACCCAGAGCGAGCCGGTCAGTACGATCACGACCAGGATCAGCGTGAAGATCAGCGCCAGCATCGACCATCCGCCTTCCGAGGTGGTGTTCATATGCAGGAAGAAGACCATGTGGACGACGATCTGCGCGACCGCGAAGGCCATGATGACGATGGCCGTCGCCTGCTTGTCGTCGATGGCGCCGCTCATGACCAGCCAGAACGGGATGGCGGTCAGGATCACCGACAGGATGAAGCCGGTCAGATAGCTCTGGAACGATCCGTGTGCTGCTCCACCATGGGCGTGGCCGTGACCCTCGGCATGATCATGAGCGCTCATCGCAACATTCCCATCAAATAGACGAAGGTGAAGACGCCGATCCAGACGACGTCGAGGAAGTGCCAGAACATCGAGAGGCACATCAGCCGGCGGCGGTTCGCCTCGACGAGGCCAAATCGTGCGACCTGGGTCATCAGCGTCACCAGCCAGACGATGCCGAAGGTGACATGCAGGCCGTGCGTACCGACCAGGGTGAAGAAAGACGACAGGAAGGCGCTGCGCTGCGGTGTCGCGCCTTCATGGATCATGTGCGAGAATTCATAGAGCTCGATCGACAGGAACGCCAGGCCGAACAGGCCGGTGACGGCGAGCCAGGCTTGCGTCGCCCCCACGCGACCCCTGTCCATGGTCAGCATGGCGAAGCCATAGGTGATCGACGAGAAGAGCAGCATGGCGGTGTTGACCGCCACCAGATCGAGGTCGAACAGGTCCTTGGGTGCCGGCCCGGCCGCGTAGTTGCCGCCAAGCACGCCATAGGCGGCGAACAGCATCGCGAAGATCAGGCAGTCGCTCATGAGATAGAGCCAGAAGCCGAGCATGGTGGAGCCGCCTTCGGCGTGCGCATGCTCCTCTTCCAGGTGAAACAGCGGTTCGGTGCCGGCTGTGATTGCTGTCGATGCCATGCTCAAACCCCAGCCCCGAGGAGCGTCGTCCTCGCCTCTTCCGTCCGAGTGACTTCGGCTGCCGGAATGTGGAAGTCGCGGTGATAGTTGAAGGTGTGGCCGATCGCGGTGGCGATGAGGCAAACGAAGCTCAGCGCCGCCAGCCACCAGATGTACCAGATCAGGGCGAAGCCGAGCGCGACGCTGAAGGCGGCCAGGATGACACCGGTGCCGGTATTGCTGGGCATGTGGATCGGCTTGAAGCCGGCGAGCGGCCTGGTATAGCCGGCCTGCTTCATGTCAAACCAGGCATCGTTGTCGCGAATGACAGGTGTGAAGGCGAAATTGTAGGCAGGCGGCGGCGAGGAGGTCGACCATTCGAGCGTGCGGCCGTCCCATGGATCGCCGGTCGGATCGGCAAGCGCCTCGCGCCTGCGGATGGAGACGAAGATCTGGATCAGGAAGGCGGCGATGCCGCAGGCGATCAGCACCGCGCCGAAGGCGGCGATGACGAACCATATCTGCAGGGAGGGATCATCGAACACGCGCATGCGGCGTGTCACGCCCATCAGGCCGAGCACGTAGAGTGGCATGAAGGCGAACCAGAAGCCGACCACCCAGCACCAGAACGAGACCTTGCCCCAGAACGGGTCGAGCTTGAACCCGAAGGCCTTGGGCCACCAGTAGGCAATGCCGGCGAACAGCCCGAACAGCACGCCGCCGATGATGACGTTATGGAAGTGCGCGATCAGGAACAGGCTGTTGTGCAGCACGAAATCCGCCGGCGGCACGGCAAGCAGCACGCCGGTCATGCCGCCGACGGTGAAGGTGAGCATGAAAGCCACCGTCCACATCATCGGCAATTCGAAGCGGATGCGGCCCCGGTACATTGTGAACAGCCAGTTGAAGATCTTCGCTCCCGTCGGGATCGAGATGATCATCGTCGTAATGCCGAAGAAGGAATTGACGCTGGCGCCGGAGCCCATGGTGAAGAAGTGGTGCAGCCAGACGAGATAGGACAGGATGGTGATGACCACTGTGGCGTAGACCATCGAGGTGTAGCCGAACAGGCGCTTGCCGGAGAAGGTCGAGGTGACCTCGGAGAAGACGCCGAACAGCGGCAGGATGAGGATGTAGACTTCCGGGTGACCCCATATCCAGATGAGGTTGACATACATCATCGGATTGCCGCCGAAGTCATTGGTGAAGAAGTTGGTGCCGACATAGCGGTCGAGCGCCAGCAGCGAGAGCACCGCCGTCAGCACCGGGAAGGAGGCGACGATCAGCACGTTGGTGCAGAGCGACGTCCAAGTGAATACGGGCATGCGCATCATCGTCATGCCGGGCGCGCGCATCTTGATGATGGTGCAGATCAGGTTGATGCCCGACAGCGTCGTGCCGACACCCGCCACCTGCAGCGCCCAGATATAATAGTCGACGCCGACGTCGGGACTGTAGCCTATGCCGGAGAGCGGCGGATAGGCGAGCCAGCCGGTGCGGGCGAATTCGCCGACGAACAGCGAGGCCATGACGAGGATGGCGCCGCCGACCGTCATCCAGAAGGAGAAATTGTTGAGGAACGGAAAGGAGACGTCGCGGGCGCCGATCTGCAGCGGCACGACGAAATTCATCAACCCGGTGACGAAGGGCATCGCCACGAAGAAGATCATGATGACGCCATGGGCGGTGAAGATCTGGTCGTAGTGATGTGAGTTCAGGTAGCCCTCGGAGCCATTGAAGGCGATGGCCTGCTGGAGGCGCATCATGATGGCGTCCGAGAAGCCGCGCAGCAGCATAACCAGCCCCAGCACCATGTACATGATGCCGATCTTCTTGTGGTCGACGCTGGTGAACCATTCACGCCACAGGTAGCCCCACAGCTTGAAATAGGTGATGACGCCGAGAAGCGCGATGCCGCCGAGCGCCACCGCGGCGAAGGTGGCGACAACGATCGGCTCATGCAGCGGCAGCGAGTCCCAGGTGAGGCGGCCGAAAATGAATTTGGTCAGCGTATCGGGCATCGCAAGTCTCTCACAATTCGCGCCGCAGCAGGCCGAGGGCCGGCGTATCGGCCTCCGCGCTGCGGCTGTCTGTCCGGGGCCGGAGCAGTCCCGCCCCGCGCAGCGGGGACAGGTTCTTCGCCGGCCAATAGGTCGGCCGGGCCTCGCGCGACGCGCGCGAGACGGCAGCGGCCTCCTCCGCCGTGCAGATGCTGGCGACATAGGAGGGTTCGTTTCCGAACACCGCGCCGCGCCACGCGAGCTTGTCATATTGCAGCGGCAAGGTGTTGCGCACGCCCGCAAGGCCGAGACCGCCCTTGGCGTCGATCGACATCATCTCGTCCATGCACATCTTGCCGCGCTCGACGCACAGATTGAGGATGGCGCCATAGAGATCGGGATCGACGGAGGCGTAGTGGCGGACGGGTTCGTTCTCGCTCGGCTTTTCGAGTTCGAGATAACTGTCGCGGTTGAGAGCCGCGGATGCGGTCCTGGCCTGTGCCACCCACTGGCTGAAGGCATCATCGGATAGGCCGTGGAAGGCAAAGCGCATGCCCGAAAAGCCGGCGCCGCTATAATTGGCGGAGAAACCGCTATAGGTGCCCGGCCGGTTGATGACGGCGTGCAGCTTCGTCTCCATGCCCGGCATGGCATAGATCTGCCCGGCGAGGGCTGGAATGTAGAAGGAATTCATCACCGCCGAGGAGGTGATGCGGAAGTCGATCGGCTGGTTGACCGGCGCCGCCAGCTCGTTGACGGCAGCGATGCCGTAATCGGGATAGATGAACAGCCATTTCCAGTCGAGCGCCACGGCCTCGACCCTGAGCGGCTTGTGCAACTGGGTGACGGGCTGGCCGGGTTCGATCCTGTCGATCCGGCGGTACGGGTCGAGCAAATGCGTGCCGAGCCAGGTCAGCGCGCCAAGGCATATAATGATGAGAAGCGGTGCTGCCCAGATCACCAGTTCGAGTTTCGTCGAATGATCCCAATCCGGCGCATAGGTCGCCGAGGCATTGGAGTGCCGGTAGCGCCAGGCGAAAAAGACAGTCAGCGCCATGACCGGAACGATGATGATCAGCATCAGCAAGGTCGAGACCACCAGCAGGTCGCGCTGCTGGGCCGCGACATCGCCTGCCGGCGCGAGCACGACCATATCGCAGCCGCTCAACAGCCCGGTCAGGGGAAACAGAAGCAAGGCCCCAAATCGTTTCATCAGATGCTGCCCTCGATGGACCGCCGCAACGTGGAGGGATGTTGCGGTGCGGTATCAACAAAGGGCTACTGCCGGCGGCGGCGCGCTGACATTGGACAATTTGTCCAATGCCCAGCCGGGGTGGGTCTGGCACAGTGTGCAGCGCACAATGGAATCCCTGTGATTGGGTCCCAGATATTTCATTCCACGCGGTGGCGACGGACAAGATGGCTCAGACTTCGACTGCCGAAACAAACAGCGGGCTGATCGGCTCGGACCACGGCCAGGTCAGCGCGGGCGATATCGCGGTCGGCGTGATCGTGGGCAGGACGTCGGAATTCTTCGACTTCTTCGTCTATGCGATCGCGTCCGTCATCGTGTTCCCAAAGCTGGTGTTTCCGACGCACGACCCGCTCGTCGGAACGCTCTACTCCTTCGCCATTTTCGCACTGGCCTTCATCGCCCGTCCGTTCGGCTCCGTTCTGTTCATGGCCGTCGATCGCGCCTATGGCCGCGGGGCGAAATTGACGATCGCGCTGTTCCTGCTCGGCACCTCGACCGTCGCCATCGCGTTCCTTCCCGCCTATGGCGATATCGGCGCGCTTGCGATCTGGCTTCTGGCGCTGGCCCGCATCGGGCAAGGCGTGGCGCTCGGCGGAACCTGGGACGGACTTCCCTCGCTGCTGGCGCTGAACGCGCCTCGGAACCGGCGCGGCTTCTACGCCATGATCCCGCAACTCGGCGCGCCAATCGGCCTCATCGTGGCGAGTTCCCTCTTCGCTTTCTTCGTCGCCAACCTGTCGGCCGACGACTTCCTTGCCTGGGGCTGGCGCTATCCTTTCTTCGTCGCCTTCGCCATCAATGTCGTGGCCCTGTTTGCCAGGCTGCGCATTGTGGTGACGCCCGAATTTTCAAGATTATACGAGAGCGGCGACCTGCAGCCGACGCGCATCAGGGATACGGTCAGGGCCGAAGGCCGCAATGTCGTCATCGGCGCCTTCGCGCCGCTGGCGAGTTTCGCCCTGTTCCACATGGTGACGGTGTTTCCGCTCTCCTGGGTGTTCCTGTTCACCAATGAGGGGCCGGCGCGCTTCCTGACGATCGAGGCGGTGAGCGCGCTGTTCGGCATCGCGGCCATCGTCGCGTCGGGGCCACTGGCCGATCGTGTCGGACGCCGTGCGCTGCTCGGCGGTTCGGCGATCGCCATCGCGACGTTCAGCGGCTTTGCCCCGCAGCTTCTGGATGGCGGCACCGTTGGGGAGGCCCTGTTCATGGTGCTGGGCTTCATCCTGCTGGGGCTGAGTTTCGGGCAATCGTCGGGCGTCGTCGCATCGAGCTTTTCGCGGCACTATCGCTATACCGGCTCGGCAATAACCTCAGATCTTGCATGGATGTTCGGCGCCGGCTTCGCGCCGCTCGCAGCCCTGCTTTTGGCCGGCAATTTCGGCCTCATCGCGGCGGGCGCCTACCTGCTCTCGGGCGCGGCCTGCACCTTGCTTGCCTTGTGGATCGACGGGCGGCGTTCGGTCGCGGACCGTCCGACCGACTGAACTCTATAAATGGCGGGAAGGGTCAGCGAGCGTCGCCGGAGCCGCTGCCCTCCCGGTCAGCGGAACATCGAGCCGCCATCCACGTCGAGCGCGGCGCCGTAGACGAAGCTCGCGGCGTCGGAGCAGAGGAACAGGATCGCTGCGCGGCAAGGTAAGGCTCGCCGAATACACCGGCGCCGTCACGCTCCTCCATGTCGAGCTGGACAGTGGTCAGACCTGCCTCGTCTCCACAATCAAGGACCGGCCACAATCAAGGACCGGCGCCCGAAACCGGCGCCGAGCTCGGCCTGCGGGCCGAACCCGGGCATCTGCACTTCTTCGACCAGGAAGGGCGGGCGATCTGATCCGCCGCGCCCCGGCGTTCTATTCCGCCGCCAGTGCGGCGACTTCCCGCCGAAATGGCAATGCGTCGCCGATGTCAGGTTCGTCCAGCTCCCGGGCGAAGCGATGGCCGGCATAGGTTGCCCAGGCGATCGGCCCCGGTGCTTCGGCGTCGCCAATGACCTTGACCGAACGGATGCCGTTGTCGGCCCACTCGTTTTCCCGCGCCTTGAGCTCGCGCCAAACGGCGTCGTCCTGATTGCGTGACGTGACCAGGACGACGGCATCGGCCGCCAGATCCTGTTTAGCGCCGGTGTAGACGCAGGCCGTCACGACGCCACCTGAAGCGACACTCGTGACGGTCCTGTTGAGGACGATATCGACGCCGAGTTCAGCCAGGCGGCGGTGAATGGCCCCTTGCTCCAGCGTGTTGCGGGTCCAGTCCGAGACATAAGCCGATGGCGTCACCAGGGTCACCTTCGTTCCCCGAAGCGCCATCAGCTCGGCGAGAACGCCGCCCATGTAATAGTGGTCGTCGTCGAACAGCACGACCTTGCCGGCCGGAACCTTGCCGGCCATCAGATCGTCGGGTGAGTAGACCGGCATCGCGGCGTCGATCGGCATCGGCACGACATGGGCACGCGCGACGCCGTCGCGGCGCCAGGTCGATCCGGTGGCAATGGCGACGTTCTGGAAGCCGAACGAGAGGATGTCACCGGCCGACAGCCGGCTTTCGAAATAGATGTCGACATCGGGCATCTGGCTGAGCTGATACTGCCGATAGTCGCGCACCCTGCCCCAGGCCGACAGGCCTGGAAGTTTGCTTTCGCGCGCCACGCGTCCGCCAAGCTCAGTGCCCGCTTCCGCGATGGCCACTTTATAGCCGCGCAGGCCGAGCGCACGCGCGGCCTCCAGTCCGGCGGGCCCGGCGCCGACGATCAGCACGCTGTCGCTGTCGCCTTTCGCCTGCATGCGCTCCGGATGCCAGCCTTTGCGCCATTCCTCCATGAAGGTCGGGTTCTGCGTGCAGCGTGAGATCGACATGGTCATGTCGCCGGTGATGCAGATGTTGCAGCCAATGCATTCGCGGATGTCCTCGATGCGGCCCTCCTCGACCTTCCTCGGCAGGAAAGGATCGGCGATCGACGGGCGCGCGCAGCCGATGAAGTCGAGCGTGCCCGACCGGATCATCCTGACCATCACGTCGGGCGAGGTGAAGCGGCCGACGCCGACGACCGGCTTCGAGGTCAGCTTCTTGATGCCCGACACCAGGCTTTCCTGCGCCGCCTCGTCCTTGAAGCGTGACGGACCCGAGCAATCCTCCCAAGCGCCGTGCGCGAGATCCCAAAGATCGGGCAGTTCGGCATGCATCTCGATCATGTCGCGGACTTCCGAATTGGCGAAGCCGAGTTCACCGATCATCTCGTCCAGCGACAGCCTGAGCGTCAGGCCGCACGTGTCGCCAATCGCGTCGCGCCCTTCCTCGATCAGCTCGCGCATCAGCCGCGAACGGTTTTCCAGCGAGCCGCCATATTCGTCACCGCGCTGGTTGGTGGCCGTCGATAGGAAATGCTGGATGATGCCGAAGCCATGCGCGCCATAGAGGCAGACAAGGTCGAAACCCGCCTGCTTGGCGCGTTTGAAGGCATTGCGGTGCCAGCGGCGCAGGTCGCGTATGTCCTCTCTGTCCATGGCGCGCGCCTGCACCGGATCATTGGTGAAGGTGCGGATCGGCAAGGCCGACGGCCCGCGCGGCACCTCCTTGGTGTAGAGGTTGGGACCGTTGATCCCGGAATAGGCGAGCTGGATGCCAGCCAGCGCCCCGTGCTCGTGCATGGCCTCGGCCATCTTGGCCAAAGCCGGAATGTCGGCGTCATCCCATAGCCGCAGTTCGATGAAGGGCGTGATCTCGGAGGTATGGTGCATCTCCGTCTGCTCGGTGAAGATCACGCCCCAGCCGCCTTCCGACTTGATGCGGCGCATCTCTGCCGCCGCCGATGGATCGCGATAGCCACCGCCATTGCAGTGCGGAACCTGATAGAAGCGGTTCTTGGCCGTCACCGGACCTATCTTCATCGGCTCGAACAGGATGTCGTAGCGTGGGTCGCGCATGTAGCTTCCTCCCTGCCGGCTCGGCACCGCCGGTGCTGCCGAGACTACTCATAAGTTCGAGCCGGCGCGGGAAAACTACGGATTTCTTCTGTGCCGATTAGGACGCGCCTAATCGCGCGCGCCGGCGCGAATTAGTCTGCGTTGAACCGGGGCTGAGCGAAATGCGACTTCAGAGCATCGGCGGCATGATGCTAGACAGCCAGAACCCGACCGAGAGACAGAAAATGGACAGCATCAGGATTCTCGAACGGCTGATCGCATTCCCCACGGTGAGCCGCGACTCGAACCTCGACCTGATCGGCTATGCGGCCGACTTGCTCGAAGCGAGCGGCGTTGCCTGCCAGATCGTCCACGGCGCGGACAGGCACAAGGCCAACCTCTTTGCCACCATTGGCCCGGCAGGCAGACCCGGTGTCATGCTGTCCGGCCACACCGACGTCGTTCCCGTGGACGGCCAGAACTGGACGCTGCCCCCATTCGAAATGACCGAGCGCGACGGCAAGCTCTATGGGCGCGGCGCGGCGGATATGAAGGGTTTTGTGGCCTCTGCGCTCGCGATCTGCATCAAGGCCTCCAGGATCGCGGTTCGGACGCCGTTGCATCTGGCGCTCTCCTGTGACGAGGAAGTCGGCTGCCTGGGCGTGCGCGACCTGATCGAAATGCTGCGTGCGGCGCCGCAACGCCCGCTGCTGTGCAT
The DNA here is from genome assembly GCF_006440875.1 of Mesorhizobium sp. B2-5-7. Classification (NCBI taxonomy): domain Bacteria; kingdom Pseudomonadati; phylum Pseudomonadota; class Alphaproteobacteria; order Hyphomicrobiales; family Phyllobacteriaceae; genus Mesorhizobium; species Mesorhizobium sp. B2-5-7. The sequence goes on from NZ_VFUO01000004.1 coordinate 500,453, forward strand.
CGTCGGGGAGCCGACCAACATGCAGGTGGCGACCGGGCACAAGGGCAAGCTTGCCGCTCGCGCCGTCTGCAGGGGACGCGAAGGCCATTCGGCGCTCGCCCCGCTGGCGCTCAATGCGATCCACCTCGGGTGCGATTTCGTGCGCGCCTTGCGTGACGAACAGGAACGGCTGGCCCGCGACGGCGCCCGCGACGGCGACTACGACATTCCCTACACGACGGTTCATGTCGGCAAGATCAACGCCGGTGTCGCGCTCAACATCGTGCCCAACCTCTGCCACGTCGATTTCGAGATCCGCAACATTGCCGCCGACGATGCCGCCAGCATTCTCGACAGGCTGCGCGCCGCCGCGGTGCGCATTGCCGGGGACGCCGCTTCGATCGCGGCAGAGGCAGCGATCGACATCGAGATCACCAACACCTATCCGGGCCTCGACACGCCGGCCGCATCGGAGGCGGTGGCCTTCGTCAAGTCGCTGACCGGTGCCAACGACACGATGAAAGTCGCCTTCGGCACGGAGGGCGGATTGTTCAGCCGCGATCTCGGCACACCTGCCGTCGTCTGCGGGCCGGGCTCCATGGCGCAGGGCCACAAGCCCGACGAATTTGTCAGCGTCGAACAGCTGCGTCGTTGCGACGCGATGCTGGACAGATTGCTGGAACGGCTCACGGACGGCTGGCCGTGAGCCGCATGGCAGGCCTCACTTCACGATGCGCTCGGTACCGAAGACGCCCTGCTCGACGACGAAGCGGCGACAGTGGTCGATGAAGGCCTGCACCGTCAGCGTGCGATGCTCGGCGTTCGGCAGGGCAATTCCTATAGTCAGCGGCCGGAGGTCGCCCAACAAAGGCACAAAGACCAGCAATTTGCCGTCCGGCGACATGGTGTTGAGCGGCCGCATATTGGCGATGCCGTAGCCGAAGCCGTTGGCGACCATCGAGCGCATCACGGCGATGTCGCCGGTGCGCTCGACGATCTTGGGCCGCAGGCCCCTGGGCTGGAAAGCCGACAGGAAATATTCCCTGCTGTAGGGCAGGTCAAGCAGCACCATCGGCTCATCGACCAGCTCCTCGGGCGTGATACCTGCCTTCGCCGCCAGGCGATGCGCGGCCGGCAGCATGACATAGGCCGGCAACTGCATCAGCGGCTCGAAAGTCATGTCTTGCGACAGCTCCAGATCGTAGGTCAGCGCGGCGTCTATTTCGCCACGTTGGAGCATCTCGAACAATTGCCCCTGGTTGCGCTCGAATTGCCTGACCCGCACATCGGGATAGGCGTCCTCGAATTTCTTGCGCAGTGCCGGCAGCACGATCTGGGCGAAAGTGAGCAGGCAGCCGATCGCCAGCGGTCCGCGCACCTTTTCGGCGATATCCCCGGCAATGTCGTGCAGCGCATCCGCGTCGTTAAGCAGACGCGCTGCTTCCTTGAGGAACAGGCGCCCGCCCGCCGTCAGCGCCAGCGCGTGCGAATGCTTGCGCACGAAAAGCTGCACGCCGAACTCGGCTTCGAGCTGAGCGATCGACGCCGAGATCGATGGCGGCGAGACATTCACCTGCTCGGCCGCCTTGGCGATCGAACCCGCTTCGCCAACGGCGACGAAATATTCGAGTTGTCTCAGCGTGAAGCGAAGCGGCATGGTGGCTATGTTGCCGGTTTGCAGCCGGCGATCAAGTCGCGGCCGCTTCTCAATATTTTATCCAGGTAGTCTTCAGCGCGGTGTACTTGTCGAGCGCGTGCAGCGACAGGTCGCGCCCGAAGCCGGACTGCTTGAAACCGCCGAAGGGAGTCATCGGGCTCAGCGCGTCGACGGTGTTCACGGAAACCGTGCCGACGCGCAGCCCTTCCGCGAGACGATGCGCCCGCGACAGGCTGTCGGTCCACAGAGATGCGGCCAGGCCGTAGACGCTGTCGTTGGCGATGCGAAGCGCCTCGTCTTCGGTGTCGAAGGCGATCACCGACAGGACCGGACCGAATATCTCGTCGCGCGCAAGCGGGTCGTCGGGCGAGACGTCGTCGAAGATCGTGGGCTGCACAAAACTGCCGCGCCCGTCGACGGTAACCCGGTCGCCGCCGGTCACCAGCCGTGCCGACTTCTTGCCGCCATCGACGAAACGCATGACGGTCGCGGCGTGGCGCGCGTCCACCATCGCACCCATCCTGGATGCAGGGTCGAGCGGATCGCCGGGCTGGGTCGCCGTCGCGCGCTGCGCCAGTTTCTCGACGAGCGTATCCTTGATGCCGCGCTCCACCAGAAGCCGGGAGTTGGCCGAGCATACCTGTCCCTGGTTGAAGAAGATGCTGAAGGCGGCCATGTCGGCTGCCGCGTCCAGATCACCGCAATCGGCGAACACCAGATTGGGGCTCTTGCCACCGGTCTCCAGCCAGACCTGCTTCATGTTCGACTGGCCGGAATATTGCAGGAACATCTTGCCGACAGCGGTCGATCCAGTGAAGGCAAGGCAATCCACGTCCATATGGCGGCCAAGCGCCTGGCCGGCCGTCTCGCCGAGGCCGGGCACCACATTGAGCACGCCGGCGGGCAGGCCAGCCTCCATGGCAAGCTCGGCCAGCCTGAGCGCCGAGAAAGGCGACTGCTCGGCGGGTTTGAGCACCACCGAATTGCCAGCAGCCAGCGCGGGCGCGCATTTCCAGGTCGCCATGTCGAGCGGAAAGTTCCACGGCACCACGGCGCCCACGACCCCAAGCGGCTCCCGCCGTACCAAAGCAAGGTCACCTCGGGCCGTCGGCGCCACCTCGTCGTAGACCTTGTCTATCGCTTCGCCATACCACTGGAAGATCGCCGCCGACCCCGGCACGTCGACGGTCGCTGCGTCCTTGACCAGCTTGCCCATATCAAGAGATTCCAGCAGCGCGAGCTCCTGCAGGTTCTCGCGCAGCAATTCCGCTAGCCGCAGCAGCACCTGCTTGCGATGCTGAGGGCTCGCTCTCGACCAGACGCCGGCCTCAAAACTGCGGCGCGCCGCGGCGACGGCAAGGTCGATGTCCTCTTCGCCGCAGGAAGCCACCTCAGCGAGCGTTGCTCCGGTGGCCGGATTGATGCTGGTAAATGTTCTGCCGGAACGCGCGGGCATTGCATTGCCGTCGATGAACGCCCTGTCGCGAAAACGGATAGCCGAGGCTTTGCTGATCCAATCCTTATGACTGAGTTCGCTCATGCCGGCTCCAGATTGTCGAACTACTCATCACCGGGAACGCCGTAGCTTGGCGCACCGGACGGGTTGAGGGCGCGCGTGACATAAGCATCGAGTTGGGGCTTATAGATGTCCCACAGCATTGCCAGCTGCTCGACCGGACACCCTTCGGTCCAGTCGCAACGCAGGTCGGCGACCGGCCATGACACATCGCGTACCAGTTTCATACCGGCGGAGCGGACAGGCCCCGCCTCGCCGCCGGCCTCGAGCGCGGCTCGCATGGTGGCGATCAGCCGGTCGCCAAGATCGCCTTCGGAAGCGAGAAAGGCGTCCACCATGGCTTGCGGAACCCTATCGCTGGCAAGCAGGTTGCCGCCGCAGGCGACGTCCTCGCCGCGTGCCTCGCTCCAGATGCCAAGCGCTTTCGGTCCCGAATGGATCGCGCTGCCGCCGGCCTTGTCGACCGCCAGGACCTGCCGGTATTCGCTGAAAGCAGCCGTGCGCTTCAGGATCGCGACGGCTTCGGCGGCGGAGGCGCCTCGCGCCATCAGCTCCAGCGCCCGTGGCCCGAGCGTCGGGTCCGTGACATTCTGGCTGGCAACGGCGCCGACGCCGGCCTGTGCATAGGCGCAGCGGGCCGCGACCGCGGGGGATGACGAGGATACCGCCACTCCGAACATGCCGGTGCGCCGGCACCGTGCGACGATGGAGAAGGTCATGGCGCTCAGTCCGGAATTACGGCCGTGCCGTCGATCTCGACCAGCCATTCCGGCCTTGCCAGGGCCGACACGACAAGGCCGGTCGAAACCGGATAGACGCCCTTGATGTATTCGCCCATCGTCCGGTAAACGGCTTCGCGATGGCGGACATCGGTGATGTAGACCACCACTTTCACCAGATGCTCCATGGTGCCGCCGCATTCCTCGATGAGCTGCTTGATATTCTGCATCACCTTGTGGGTCTGCTCGACCGGATCGTGGCTGGCGATATTCTTGGCGGTGTCGAGATCCTGCGGGCACTGCCCGCGCAGATAGATCGTCCGGCCACCCCGTGTGACGACCGCCTGGCACAGATCGTTGTCGAGCTTCTGCTCGGGATAAGTGTCCTTCGTATTGAAGGTACGAATTCGGGTATGCTTCATCTTGATCTCCATCAGGTCGGGCTTGCGGCGGCGGTCAGGCGTCCACGGTCTCGCGCTTAGCGGCGGCGTGATAAGCGAGATATTTGCGCTGCGTCGAAATACGGTCGGCCACGTGCTTGGCATCGTGCCATACGCCCCAGATGAAGCTGGAACCCCTTCGCGACTGCCAGGGGAGGCCCAGGAAATAGATCCCTGGCTCGGTCGAGACGCCGCGCTGGTGCCTCGGCCGGCCCTGCTCGTCAAAGGCGTCGACCTTCAGCCAGCTGTAATCGACGGCAAAGCCCGTCGCCCAGATGATCGAACTTATCCCGGCTTCGGTCAGATCGAGCTCGAGGATCGGATTGGTCACGCAGTCCGGGTCAGGGCCGATCCGGCGGGCCGCGGGTTCTTCGGGAAGGTCGAGACCGTTGCGCGCGACATAGGCGTCGGCCTCGTCCAGCAATGCCATCAGATTGGCATCACCGCGGGCAATGTTTTTGGCAAGATCGGGCGCGAAGGTCATGGCACCGTCCTGGTAGGCCCTCGTCATGCCGACGAGCGTAAGCCCCTGCGCCGCCAGACGGCGAAAATCGATCGTTTCTCCGCCCCGCGCACCGCTCACCGCGATCGTGACATGCTCCGTGCCGGGTCCCGGAGTTTCGAGGTCCCATTTGCCGAGAACGCCCAGCCACCAGCAGAAGTCGCGGCCGCGATAGGCGCGCGGCGGGCGGTCGTGCGCGCCGACCGAGAGATAGACGCGTTTGCCAGCACGCTGGAGTTCGTCCGCAATCTGGACGCCCGAGGATCCCGCGCCGACCACCAGCACCGCCCCTTTCGGCAACTGCGCCGGGTTGCGGTAGGCGCTGGAGTGGATTTGCAGGATGGCGGCATCGGCAGGAACGACCGACGGGATGACCGGGACCTGGAAAGGCCCGGTCGCCGCGATAACGCTGTTGGCCTCGATCACGCCATCGGACGTCTCGACACGGAATCCGGGCCGCCCGATGTTTCTTTGCACAAGCCTGACCTCGACGCCGCAGCGGACCGGCGCATTGATCTGCTTTGCGTAGGCGACAAAATAGTCGGCGACCTCTTCCTTGGAGGGAAAGCCATCGGGGCCTGTCACAGGAAATTCCATGCCCGGGAAGCGGTCGTGCCAGGCCGGGCCATTGGCAACCAGGGAGTCCCACCGCTGCGAGCGCCAGCGCTCGGCGATGCGGCCGCGTTCGAGAACGAGATGCGGCACCCCGCATTTGCTCAGGTGCTCGCTCATGGCCACCCCAGCCTGGCCGCCACCAACGACAAGCGTGTCTATCGTCTCAACCGACATGCCCAGTCCTTTTCTGACCATCCGACAGCTCCCGCCGCACGCGATGAAACCGATTTCCGCCGGCCGGCAAACGCAGCCCCGGGAGATCCATTTCGCCGTGTTCCGGACAGGCCGTGCGCCATCCGGTCGCCTCCCCATTGGCGCTCACAAGTAGCAGCACGTGCCCGTGGGCGCCCATAACGAATCTCCGAAGTCACGCGTAACCATTTCCGAATTTCTCGTGCCGATGGACGCATCTACAGTTTCAGCGGCCGGATCCGCAGCGCCGCATGAGCTGGCCGCGAAGCCGGGCACGTGTCGGCACGGAATTGTTGCGGAACAGGATGCAGCCTCGCAGCGGCCCGTTCGGCAATGCCACGAGCCGGCATTCTCGAGGGGCTGGCATGAAGACTGAGAGCTATGATTACATTGTCGTCGGCGCGGGTTCGGCCGGATGCGTGGTGGCCAATCGGCTGAGCGCCGATCCGTCGGTCAGGGTGTGCCTGGTAGAGGCAGGCGGCAGCGACAACAGCCTGCGGGTAAGGATTCCGGCGGGCATTCTGTCGCTCTATGGCAACCCGAACTACGACTATTGTTTCGTCGGCGTGCCGCAGCCCCATCTCAACAACCGCCGCATTCCGGTCAACCGGGGCAAGGCGCTGGGCGGATCGAGTTCGATCAACTCGATGGTCTATATTCGCGGTGCCGCGCAGGACTATGACGAGTGGGCCGGGCTCGGCTGCACCGGCTGGGCTTACAGCGACGTGCTGCCGGTGTTCAGGAAGCTGGAGCGCAACCTGATCGCCCAGGACCCACACTATCACGGCACGGACGGCGAGCTCATGGTCGACAATCCGCGCGATCCGAACATGCTTTCCAGCATGTTCGTCAAGGCCGGCAAAAATGCCGGCCTGCCCGCCAACGACGACTTCAACGCCGAGAGCCAGTTCGGCCTCGGCATCTACAACGTCACCCAGAACCGGGGCCAGCGCTTCAGCAGCTTTACCGCCTTCATGCGTCCGGTGCTCCATCGCGGGAACCTGACGCTGCTCAGTGCATGCGAGGTGGTCGACCTTGTCATCGCCGAAGGGCGCGCCACCGGCCTGCGGGTGCGCCACGACGGCGAGCAAAAAATACTCGCGGCTGGCCGCGAGATCGTGCTCTGTGCCGGGGCCATCAACTCGCCCAAGATCCTGATGGCATCCGGCATTGGCCCCGCGGACGAGCTGCGGCAGATCGGCATCACGCCGATTCTCGATCTACCAGGTGTCGGCAAGAACCTGCAGGACCATGTCGACGGCATGATCACCGTGCGCTCCAGGAGCATCAGGACGCTCGGCCTGTCGTTTGCCAACCTGCCCCGCATTGCGGCAGCGCCTTTCCAGTATTTCGCGCGCCGCAAGGGAATCCTCACCACCAACTATGTCGAAGCCGGTGGCTTTGCCAAAACCAGGCATGCGAACGGCCTGCCCGACATTCAGTTCCACTTCGTGCCGGGCTATCGCAGCCATCGCGGCAGGCTCATCGAATATGGCCACGGCTACGCCGTTCACACCTGCGTTCTCAGGCCTAAAAGCGTTGGCGAGATCAAATTGTCACGGGACAGTTCTCGCCGTGACGTTCTCATCGACCACCGCTTCTTCGCGGACGAGGACGACGCCATAGTGCTTGTCGAAGGCATCAAGATCGCGCGCAGGATTCTCGCCGCGCCGGAGTTCGATAACATTCGTGGCAAGGAGATGCTTCCCGGCAAGGATGTTCGAAGCGACGACGAGATCCTGGCCTATCTGCGCGCCGAAGCTCTGACCGTCTACCACCCTGTCGGAACCTGCAAGATGGGGACGGACGCGATGGCGGTCGTTAATCCGGCGACGCTGAAAGTGCGAGGCGTGGACGGTCTCCGGGTCGCCGATGCGTCAGTCATGCCGAAGCTGATCGGCGGCAACACGAACGCGCCAAGCATGATGATCGGACAGAAGTGCTCGGAGATGATCCTGGGCTCGGCGTATCGCGGCGAAAGGTAAGGACCCGCCCCGCCTTTCAACATTGTCGGCAGTTCAGCGTTGGCAACGCCGACCTGCCGACGACCGTTTGTGTTTCCTCGAGATTGCTCTCAATGATCCTCATCGATCTCGTCGTGCAAGAGGCCGAGGATGCGGCGCTTGAGGGCGATGAACTCGGGTTCGAGGATCACATCCATCGAACGCGGCCTTGGGATGTCGACCTTGATCTCCGCCTTGATCTTGCCGGGCCGGGCCGTCATCACCAGGACGCGATCGCCCAGGACCAGCGCCTCGTCTATATCGTGAGTAACGAACAGCACCGTCTTTTGCTGCCGCTCCCAGACGCGCAAAAGCAGTTTCTGCATGGTGCCGCGCGTCTGGCTGTCGAGGGCGCCGAAGGGCTCATCCATCAACAGAACGGCCGGATCGTTGGCAAGGGCGCGCGCGATCGCCACGCGCTGCTTCATGCCGCCGGAAAGCTGGGCGGGGTAGTGGTCGGCAAACGGCGCGAGGCCGACTTCGTCGAGATACTGGTCGACGATCTGCTTGCGCCGCCCCGCCGGCAGGCCTTTGCGCTTGGGTCCATACTCGATGTTGGCGCGCACGGTGAGCCAGGGAAACAAGGTGTAGCTCTGGAACACCATGCCTCTGTCTGGACCCGGTTCGATCACTTCCCTGCCATCGACCTTGATGCTGCCTGAAGTCGCGTCGTTGAGGCCGGCCGCAAGGTAGAGCAGGCTCGATTTGCCGCATCCCGAGGGGCCGACGATGACGCAGAATTCGTTCTTGGCCACCTTCAGCGACACATCGTCCAGCGCCAGCACGCCGTTGGCGTCGCCGTAACGCAATGTCACGTCCTCAACGGCCATCGTCGTGCCGGTCGAGCGCGGATCGCCGGTCGTCGCGGCCGTGCCGGCCAGATCGTTCGCCTTTATGGTCTCGCTCATTGCTACCCTTGATCCGACTGCGGTTTGCGAGCTTGCGTTCAAAATCAGGATGCCCATGGCGCGACCCTGGCCCGGATGATGCGGAACGCCGTGTCGGTGATAAGGCCCAGAAGCCCGATCGCGGCGATTGCCATGAAGATCACATCGACCTGGAAGCCTCGCATCGCCTTCAGGCTGATATAGCCGAGGCCGCTCGACGCGGCGACGAGTTCGGCCACGACCAGATAGGTCCAGGCCCAGCCCATGGTGACGCGAAGCGTGTCGAGGATGGCTGGAAGCGCGGCCGGGAAAATGACGTGCCACACCGCTTCGCTGCGCTTGGTGCCCAAAGTGTAGGAGGCGTTGACCAGGTCCCTGGAGACGCTGCGCGCACAGTCCGAAATCATCACGAGCTGCTGGAAGAAGGTGCCGAAGAAGATGACCGCTATGCGCTGTTCGATACCGATGCCGATCCAAAGGATGAACAGGGGCACGAAGGAGGTCACAGGGAGGTAGCGGATGAAGTTGACCAAGGGCTCCAGCGGCGCCTGCACCACCCGATAGGTCCCCATCCACAGCCCCAGCGGCACCGAGATCAGCGAGGAGACGATGAAGCCCAGGATCACCACCTTGGCGCTGGTGAAAGTGTGGTAAAAAAGGCTGCCGTCCTGGGACATGCGATAGGTCGTCTGCAGCACGGTTCCGGGCGTCGGCAGGAACATGTTCGGCACGACGCGGCCATAGGACAGCAGCGCCCAGCCGCCGATCACGACCACCCACATCGCCAGCGCGAGTGTCGTTGCCGTGCTGGCGGGAATGTTGGCGAATGGGGTCGTCAGGCGTGTCCACGCCGTCCGCCTCTGTGCCATGGCATGGCCTCCGTTGATTTTCTGAAGCGAGAAGGCTCCGGCCTGTCGGTAAACAGGGGTCGGCCCAAGCGGACCGACCCCGGTTTCTCGAAGGCTCATTGTTCCCTGATGAAGTCGGTATCGAGGATGGTTTTCGCGTCGATCGTCATCTTGAGCTTGCCGGCCTTGCCCCAGATGTCCTGCGCGAAATTCACCAGCTCGGACGCCTCGCTCTTTTCCGGCATACCGAAGAATTCCAGGTTGCGATCGCGATCGTAATAGCGCACGCCCTTGGCACCGGCGGCGAAATCCTCGGGCTTTTCGAGATAGCCGCCAATGCCCTTGGCCATGATCTCATAGGCCTTTTCCGGATTGGTCTTGATGTATTCAACCGCTTTGTAATAGCCCTTGACGAGGGCCTTTACGTCCTCGGGATGTTTTTCGATCAGATCGCATTTGAGGGCGATCACGTCGACGATCAAGCCAGGGGTGGTCGTGGAATCGATCAACACCTTTCCCTTGCCGCCCTTGCGGACCTCGGTGAGGTGCGGCTCCCACGTCACGGCGGCGGGAACCTGGCCGGCGATGAAGGCGGTCGCCGCGTCATCGGCGGTCATGTTGGTAATGGTAACGTCGTCCTCGGTCATGCCTTCCTTTTTCAGGAGCACGTTGAACCAGAATTCGGAAACGGAGCCCTCGTTCAAGGCCACCTGCTGGCCCTTCAGATCCTTGAGGGACTTGATGTCGGGCTGCGTGACGACGCCATCACCGCCGTGGCTGTCGTCGAGTGCAAGGACGTATTTGAAGCAGAGGTCGTCCGAGCGGTACTTCATCAGCTCGTCTACGGTGGAGGCGGCGCCATCGAGATCGCCGCCGGCGACCGCAGCCATGTAAAGCGCTGATTCTTCTATGACCTTCAGGTCGACGTCGACGCCGGCCTCCTTGAAGTAACCGAGGTCGCGGGCAAGAAACAGCGGCCCGTAACCTACCCAGGTCGTCATGCCGAGACGGATGGCGCCCGCATTGGCGGGAGCTGCAAGCCCCAGGCCCAGCAGGCCTGCGCCGACCGCGCCCATCAGGCAGTTTCGAAATGTCTTCATTGTCGTGGTTCCCCTATGGCTGTTGCCGGCATCGGCCTCATTCTCGCGGCCTATGCCGGTTGCGTTTCGGCAGCCGCTCTTGTTTGGGCGTCGCCTCCCAGCGAGCCTTGCGTGTTCTAAGGTTTGCAACAGAGCATCCGGGCCGGATCGCAAAAAGAAGTCTTTTTCTGCCCATTGCTTCGTCGAAACCGAAGCGGCTCGATAGCCGATCGGCGGCCTGGCTCTGGACCTGGCTGGCCATTTTCCGCAGGGTCGCCGACAGAAGCGGCCTCAATGCCGCAGCGCTCGAGAAAACGAGAGCCCCGTGCGCGAACCCCCTCCTGCGGGGCACAGGAACCGACGAGGGCGGCCGACGTTTTCGCCAGATGAACGAAGCTGCCCACACGCGATTGGAGAGCCTGCCGAAACGCAGGCTCATCGGACTGGAGCCAAGGTGGAACTGAACGGCGGATGTCTTTGCGGCCGGATTCGCTTCAACGTCACAAGCGAACCGAGAGTGCACTATTGCCATTGCGATATGTGCCGGCGCGCGACCGGCAGTGCATTTGCGGTCCTGGCGTGGGTCCCTTCGCCAGACCTGACCTGGATCGACGCAACTCCCGCCTATCGCCGATCTTCGCCAATCGCCCAAAGGGGGTTCTGTCCCGCCTGCGGATCACCGCTCAGCCTTGCCTATGACGTCTCGCCGGGGGAAATCGCGCTGCATGTCGGCACATTCGACGATCCAGCGCGGCTGGAGCCTCGCTACAACTACGGATCAGGGCAGCGGCTTGGCTGGGTCTGCTGCGGCGTGGACTTGCCGCACCGCGAAACCGAGGAACGCTGGTAGGTGCCTGAAAGCAACGCGGCTCGCTGGCGAAAAGGCGGAGATGGATGTGATGAGTATTTTCTATCGGGCGGCCAAGATTGCGGAGCAGGCGCATGCATCGCAGCATGACAAGACAGGAGGCCCCTATATCGATCATTGCCGTCGAGTGGTCGACGCCGTCGAAACGATAGATCAGAAAGTCGTCGCCTATCTGCACGATGTCCTGGAAAAAAGCGAAGGCTGGAGCCGGGCCAAGCTCGAAGAGGCGGGCTTTGGACCGACGATTGCCGCCGCGGTCGACGCCATGACACGCAGAGAAGGCGAGGACTATTTCGCATTCGTACGCCGGGCCGCCTCGAACCCATTGGCGCTGCCGGTAAAACGGGCGGATCTGGCCGACAATATCTGGCAATCAAAGCAGATCGGAGCATCCACGGCCAAGTATGAAGAAGCATTGCGCATTCTTGACGACGAGTTCACCAAGTGAGTGCCGGGATGCTGGCGGCAATCGCGTCCTGGCATGCGACAAGCGCCACTGGACGGTGCCTGTAGTCGCGCGATGCCAAAATACATGGATTACGGGAACCAACCCGTTTGGTAATTTTCGTACCAACGTTTTTAGTGACACGCTGGGTGGGTGGTTTTATGAATCCGATGATCGATCCGCGTCCGGCATGCCCTCTGATGCGCAATGCCTGGCTGCCTTCGGATCGCTTCGAGACCAAGGTGACGCCCATGCGGGAATTGCCGAAAGACATTGACGCCGATGTGGTGATCGAAATCAGCAGATTGCTGGACGACAGCGCGCTTTTCGTGCCTGTCCGCGTTCATGAACTCACAGCAAGGGTAAGGCAGAAAGTGAAGACGGGATTGCCGGATCGTTCGATCGAAGAGTTGATCGTGGAAATGGCTTCCTTGCGTCGGTTCGCCATGGCCTTTGAGCTGCCCGGATCGGAAAATGTGGTGCAAATTCCACAGCGACTCCTACGCTGACCGCATCAAGGTCACGCGCTCCACCCGGCGGTCAGGAAAAGCGATGCCTCGAACACCTGGGCGCCCGCCTCATTGCGCACCTTGCCGGTATGTTGACCAGGTCGCGATCCGGCATTTCATCGCGAGCGACTTCCTGCGAGATGCGAATGGCTTCTGCCCTCGCCTGTTCTCGCGATTCAAATGGCTGGCCGTCGTTGGGTACGGGGCCATGACCGTTATAGAGATCGAAATGACACCGTTTCATTTTCGGGGCAGCCTTGGACACCTCTGGCGTGCTAATACCCAGCGACACTGGTGGTTCCCGCTCCGGCGCTTGCGCCAGAATACGCGCAGGCTGCCGATGATAGGGTCCGCCATCTTCCGAAGGCCTAAGGTCCGGCTGCTATCCTTGCGTCCAGGACATCTGGCGATCGGCGTTTCAACCCCGATCGCCTCGAGGCTATGATGTTAGAGTCCCTCTATCTGCAACTCGGCCAGCACGACACTCTGTCGGACGTCGAGAAGGTCTTGCTGGCCGAAACGGTTGTTTTCGGACGCGAGTTCGAAAAGGGGCAAGATGTGGTCAAAGCGGGGTCCCGGCCAACCTATAGCACCATGCTGCTGGATGGCCTGGCGGCACGCTACAAGGTGCTCGAGGACGGCGGCCGGCAGTTCACGTCCTTGCAGGTGCCCGGCGACTTCGTCGATCTCCACGCCTTTTTGCTCAAGACCATGGATCACGGTATCGTCGCGCTGTCGCCTTGCCGGGTGATGTACGCGGACCACAACAAGCTGAAAGCCATTACGGAACAGGCCCCTCACCTGACCCGGCTGTTGTGGCTCGATACGCTGGTCGATGGGGCCATACATCGCGAATGGATCGTGGCAATGGGCCGCCGCTCCAGGACCTCGCATCTGGCCCATCTCATCTGCGAACTGTTCGTACGTCTGCAGGCGGTGAAACGCACCAGCGGCATGAGTTTCCATCTACCGCTGTCACAGACTGAAATGGCCGACGTGCTTGGGTTGTCGGTCGTGCACATGAACCGGGTGATCGGAGGCTTGAAGAAGATCAAGGTAATCACCTGGACGAACCATATGGTCACCATTCTGGACTGGGACCAGCTTGCCAGGCTTGCCGAGTTCGACCCTACCTATCTGAGCATCAACAACGAACCGAGATGAGCAGCCTTGAACTCAGTTATGAGGCGGATTGCTCCACCACAACTCAAGCGGCCCGCGTTACGAGCGGGCCTTGTCATTCCCTACGGGTGGATAGCGCCTGATTTGGCGGAAAGCCGGTCCAGCAGCTTGCGCGATTCCTCGATTACGCGCCGCGTGTCTTCAATATTCGAGCGAAGATCGGCAATCTGTGCCGCCGCCCTCCGTTGATATAGGCGCGCACTTTCATTGAGGAAGTAGTCAGGTTCCCACGGGTCCATCGCGATCAGATCCGTTGCGCACCAGTTCGAACGTTACCTTTACCATACGTGGGGTTTGCTAGCACCAGCACGGACATGCAGGGCAACCTCTCGGAAATTGCCTTCAGGCATCTGGTCCTTTGCTATTTCGAGCAACGCCTTTGCCGCCTCATCCTCAGCTGCCCCCAAGCTCGGAAGCTCGGTTCCTTCAGTGTCCGGGTAGGAGGTTCCGTTGTCGACTAGATCAAAATAATAGCGCGCCATCATCGGTAACAAGGCGGCGCGACCTTTGTTCCTCTCGACTTATCGCGAGTGCCGGGTAACGCATGCTTTGAGTCCTCAGTATAGGTTACGCCGCCGATAACAGCGTGAGGATCAGTTTCACTACCGGGCTTCCTGCGCATACAATCCGATAACTACCGAGCTGCGGTCACGCGCCAGACCGTGTTTCCGACATCGTCCGCAATCAACAGCGCGCCCGCCTTGTCGACGGCAACGCCCACTGGCCGCCCATGTGCCTTGTTGTCATTGTCAAGGAAACCGGTGACGACGTCCTGAGGCTTACCGTCAGGATGACCTCCATTGAACGGTATGAAAACGACCTTATAGCCGTTGAAGCGCTTGCGGTTCCAACTGCCATGTTCGCCGACAAAGGCGCCATTGCGATAGGATTCGGGCAGGTTGGTGCCGGTGTAAAATGCCAGTCCCAGGGGCGCGACATGGGAACTCAGTGCATAGTCCGGAGGGATGGCCTTGGCGACCAGGTCCGGCCGCCGCGGCATCACCCGCGGATCGACATGCTGGCCATAGTAGCTGTAGGGCCAGCCATAAAACGCGCCGTCCTTGACCGAAGTCATGTAGTCGGGAACCAGATTGGGGCCGAGTTCGTCGCGCTCGTTGATGACGGCCCACAGCGCTCCGCTCTGCGGCTCCCAGCTCAAGCCGTTGGGATTGCGCAGCCCGCTTGCGAAAATGCGCGAACGGCCTGTCGCCCTGTCGACCTCCCAGATCGCGGCGCGATCCTTTTCCGCCTGGACGCCGTTCTCGGTGACGTTGCTGTTGGAGCCGACACCGACATAAAGCAGCGATCCGTCCGGACTGGCGACGAGAGACTTGGTCCAGTGATGATCGATCGGGCCGCCGGGCAGTGGCGTCAGCACGGTGCCTGGCGCGGTGATCTTGGTCTCGCCGGATGTGTAGGGATAACGCACGATCGCATCCGTGTTGGCGACGTAGAGATCGTTGCCGACCAGGGCTACGCCGAAGGGCGAATTGAGATGATCGAGGAAGACATCCTGCACGTCGGGCACGCCGTCGCCGTTCGTATCACGCAACAGCGTGATGCGGTTGCTTCCCTCGGTGCCGCCGCCCGACGTCGCCATGGACTCGATCCAGCCCATGATCAGGTCCTTCGGACGCTTGATCGCGGCGCCGGGCGGCGCCACGGACTCGACCACCAGAACGTCACCGTTCGGCAAGGTGTAGAGCGAGCGTGGATGCTTCAATCCCTTGGCGAATGCCTGGATCTGCAAACCCTTCGCGACCGTTGGTTTCTCGTCCTGCTTCCAGCCGACGACCGAAGCGACATGCATGGGCGGAACAAGATATTGCGTTGGTTCAGGCAGTGTCGGATTTGGCCCGACCTGGCCGCTTGGGTCTGGGTCGTCGTTGCTGCAGGCGGGCAATGCCAAAAGCGATCCGCACATGAGACCGAACCCAAGGGCACGCCGGATGTGAGTGTTCGAAACCCGCAGGGCGTTCATTCGAGCACCTCGACGCGGCTGCGGCCGGTGCTCCATTCCAGCAACCACACGAGAACCAAGACGATCACGGCCGCCGCGGAGAGGATGAGCCCTGTCGGCACGACCGACGTCCAGGCGTCACGGCTGTGCACCAGCGCGTTGAAGAACGACAGCACAAGCACCACCAGGCTGCCGAGCAGATAGGCTCCGTGCGTACGGAGAATTCGACGGGTGAAGAGATCGAAAAGCGCCGCAAGCACCGCAAGAGCGCCCATCACGAGGCCGGCAAACAGCAGCCATGCGGAAAAATCGGCCCACATCATCTCCGCCGTTCGCCAATAGGTGAGGTCGGTCAGCAGCGTGCCGATGAAACAGGCATTGGCGACCGCCATCGGTGTCCGATGGATCGGACGGCCGACGACCACCGGTATCGATCGCGAATTGGCCACGGATCTTCTCCGCCCCTGCTCCAGATGGCATCTGGGCTTCAAACAAACCTGAAGTTGAGATGTTCCGGGAACTGTTCGCGTTCAAGGACTTGTGATTGCCCTGACCAATGCCGATCGCTGTCGCCGGTGAATGGCGCGAAGCGCGGTGTGCTCCGGGAATTCAAGTTCGCAATGTCCGCAGCGCGAGTAACATTGCCTGGCAAGCGGTGGGACGCCAGTTCCATTCCGTGTGCGAGATGAGCAGGGCCCGTATCGCCTCCCGTCAGTGAGATTAGGTTCGGCTTCGTACGTTTCTTACCGAGCCTTGGCCCTTTATTGTCAGTCATTGGCAGATGACTAGATTAACCAGGCGGCATCCCCAAATCATGCCGCAGTGGCCGATGCGGGCTTAGGCAATGTGCCGTCACCGGCATCGTCGCGTCGGCCACTTCCGCGATCCTCGCCCTGCAATGCCGGCATGATGGCGGTCAGCTGGGCGGGCGGTCCTGCCTCGAAGGGTTCTTTGAACCGAGGTCCCCGACCAGCCGACGGTATTGCAGTTCGGGAGGGCCGTAAGATTCCCGTGCCAGCGCCACGAGACCTTTCCGATCCCGGATCGTGATTTCGCCGCGGCGGGCACGGATGTAGCCATGGCTCTCGATTGTCTGAAGCCCCACTGTAACCCCGGGGCGCCTGACGCCCAGCATGACGGAAAGGAATTCGTGGGTTATCATAAGCCTGTCGCCGACGGTTCGGTCGCTGCACATCAGAAGCCATCTCGCCAGCCTGACCTCCAGGCTGTGCCGCGCGTTGATCGACGCCGTGTAGCTGGTCTGGACATGGAGGTACTGGACGTAGCGCAACAGGAACGGCCGCAAGGTAGGGCTCTCTTCCAAGGCTTCGACGAACGGCGCGGCGCTCATCCGTATCGCTTCGCTCGTCGACTGGATGTAGCAATCGAAGCTTGCCAGATCGTCGCCCATGATCAGCGCCGAACCGGTCATGCCTTCGAAGCCGATTATTCCCACCTCTGATTCAGCCGTTCCCGCAGTCTTGGCGACGACCGATGCGATGCCACTCTCCAGGAAATAGACAGCTTCGATCTTTTGGCCTTCGATCTCCAACGGCGAGCGCAACTCCAGAAAAACACTTTCGAGATGCGGCCGCAGCCGCTCGAAATCGGCCACGCTCATTCGGCGCAACAACTCGCTCTTGGCCTGCAGAATCTTGGGATCCACGAGACGCTCTCCACTTGGGCAAGAGCACTGGGATCTCTCGGCCGGCCGCGCCCCTCGAACGAGGGGACGGTGGCAAAACATAAACTGTCCCACCCGGCCAGCACTAGGCAGGCGGCCGCGTCGGTATGAAACCGACAATAGCTGCTGTGGACAAATCGCAAGTTTTGTCGGCTATCCATCCTTCGCCAGAAGACGAGCTTCCCTGAGGATCGAAGAGCGGTCGAACCCTACCAGCAACACTATGTCACGTATCTGCTGTTCCGTAGCGCCCGATTCCCGGGCAAGTGTACGAACGGCTTCGGGCGCCAGACCGGGGCGCTCAGGGTCTTTCGTCATGACATCCTAGCCTCACGCTGGGGCAGGAGTGCGATGGTCGCTCCCAAGCGTCAACGCCCGGATCGTGCTGCTGACGACCTCTTTGTGTACGCCTTCGTACCGAACTTGGCGAATCAATTCGAAACACGCCGGCTCGGGTGATTCCGGCGCGCCTTGTTTTGTACTCGCCCAAAAGTCCTTGCAGATCATGGCTATGGCGCGTTCGGAACGCCGTGCCTGTTTGCCGCGTTTGAGCTTGGATCGCTTTCCATGCAGAGGTGAAACCCCATGTTCGATTGGCTGAAGCGCGGCGCGCCAGAACCGCGCAAGGGCATGCCCAGCCCCCGCCTGGACGAACAGGCTTTCAAGCGTCGCTATGGCGAACAGTTCAATGATCCGGCGTTCGAGCCCCTGGCCGCCGACATCGAGCGGATAACGGAGGTCGCCTGGCAGGCCTACAGGGATTCCAGGAAGAGCCCGCGGACCCGAAAGGCGGGCCGTGGCTTCGCCGATCCCGATTACGATCTGGCGGTCGATTGGCTCGAGGCCAGACAAGCAATCGAGCGCGCAAAGCGCATGAACGAGCTGGGCAAACGACGCCGCGTCCTGATCGTGAACGGATCGCCGCGCAGCGAGCACACCTGCCCCGGCGAGATGTCCAAATCCTATCGTTTTGTCGAAATCGCCCGGAAGATTTTCAAGGCCGGCGGCGCGGAAGTCGAGATCCTGGATTTGTCCCGGCTGGCCGCCGAATACGGCCGCAAAATCTATCCTTGCAAGGCCTGCTTCTCCACCGCTGCCGCGCTTTGTCACTGGCCTTGCTCCTGCTATCCAAATCATTCGCTCGGCCAGACGCAGGACTGGATGAACGAGATCTATCCAATGTGGGTTGCCGCCCATGCGGTGATGATCATAACGCCTGTCCACTGGTATCAGGCCACCTCGCCGCTGAAGCTGATGATGGACCGTCTGGTATGCGCCGATGGCGGCAATCCCGATCCTAGTTCCACGCACGGCAAGGAGGCGCGGGAGGCGAAGGCGCTGGAACTCGAGGGATGGGACTATCCCCGGCACCTTGCCGGCCGGCTCTTCTCGGTAATCGTGCACGGCGATACCGAGGGAGCCGAAAACGTCCGGCGCTCTTTATCGGATTGGCTGAAATCGATCGAAATGGTCCCGGCGGGGCCGAAGGCCGAACTCGACCGCTACACCGGTTATTGGAAGCCATACGCTACCAGCCACAACGAGCTCGACGACGACATGGACCTGCAGGAAGAAGTCCGAAACGCGGCGCGTACGCTTCTGGCCGCTGCGGTCGCTCGGAAGGAGGGCACTTTCGTCGCCGCTGGACAGTCGCTGACCGATCCTCGGCAAAAATGATGTTCGACGGCTTTAGCCTGGAGATCGTCAAGCTTGCGGATGCGACATTGCGCGTGCGCCATGGTGGGGCTGGCCCGCCAGTGTTGCTCCTGCATGGGCACCCGCGAACCCACACCACATGGCATCGCGTCGCGCCGATCCTGGCAAGACATCACACCGTCATTTGCCCGGACCTGCCGGGGTTCGGGCAATCGTCCGTCCCGGCCGATGCCTGGGAAAGCGCGGGATCTTCAAAGCGGGCAAAGGCCGGCATTTGCGTGGCTCTCATGCACAGGCTTGGTTTTGATCGTTTCGCCGTCGCCGGGCATGACCGTGGCGCCCTTACCGCGTTCAGGATGGCGATGGATCATCCTGCCAGTATTTCGCACCTTGTCGAAATCGATGGCATTCCGGTCCTTGAGCATCTGGAGCGTTGCGACAGCCGCTTTGCGACAGAGTGGTGGCATTGGTTCTTCTTTGCCCAGCCAGACAAGCCCGAGCGCGCCATCAATGTCGATCCGCAGGCCTGGTATGGCGGATCGGCCGAGGCGATGGGCAGAGAAAACTTCGAGGACTATCAGGCGGCGATCAGCAGTCCGCATGTCGTGCATGGCATGCTGGAAGACTACCGGGCCGGGCTCACGATCGATCGCCGGCACGATGCGGAGGATCGCGCCCGAGGGCTCCGGGTCGAATGCCCAACGCTTGTCCTGTGGTCGCTGCGCGACGATCTTGAACGGCTCTATGGTGATGTGCTGGCGATCTGGCGCCCATGGGCCCGGCACCTGCAGGGCCGAGGCATCGACAGCGGCCACCATGTCGCCGAAGAAGCACCGGACCTGTTGGCAAAGGCGATCCTGGACTTCCTTGCTTGAACAGCCGCTGCCGGATGACACGCAGCGTTCGTTCCCCGGGAACAAATCTCCCTTTGGAAAATTGTGACGCCGAGAAAAATGCCGCATGCTCCGGGCCGGAAATATCGCCTTGCGACGGAGTTCTCATCGAGCAGGGGCTCGCCATACGGTCTGACAAGGCCGGCCAGACGGCGCCAGGGGCGATCGCGCCGGCAAGGATGTCGCCGCTTGCCGGGACAGGGGGCCACCATTGAACGCACCAAATAGGCTTGGGCCAAGGAGGTGTAAGATCGATCCCAATCTGTGGTTCGCCTTTCTCGGCACCGTGATCCTGTTGCAGATGCCGCCTGGGCCCGACAGCATGCTGGTCATGGCACGTGGCATCGGGCAAGGCCGTGGCGTGGCGTTGTTCACGGTCGTGGGAATGACATTGGGCGCAGGCATGGTGCAACTGCCGCTGGTCGCCCTGGGTGTCTCCTCGCTCTTGCGTGCATCGCCATTGGCATTTGACACGCTCCGTTGGGCTGGAGCAGCCTATCTGGTCTGGTTGGGCATAAGTTTGCTCTCGGACACGAAAAGCGATCTGGATCTCGATTGCGTCGAGCGCGTCGGGCCGCTCGCCGCGATGCGGGAAGGTATGATAGCCAACCTCATCAATCCTTGGCCCATGACCTTCATGATCGCCTTCCTGCCTCAGTTCGTCGATCCGAACCGTGGCTCTGTCTGGTTCCAGATGCTGATGCTCGGCGCGACCCAGAAATTGACTGGCGTCTTGGTCCTGGGGACCTATGCGGTTGCTTCTGGTGTGCTCGGCGAATGGGTCATGCGTCGACCCCGCGTGAGACTTTGGCAACAACGGATAGCGGGCTGCTTCATTGTCGGCCTTGGCATTCGAATGGCCGTGGGCGGCGGGGCCGGCAAGTGAAGCCAAAGTCTCCTCCGCAGATCCAACGATGACAAGATCGAAGCAGGTTTCAGACTGGGCATGTTCAGCGAGCCGCGCAGCACGGAAGCCGGATCTCCTGATCGAGTTGGTTGAAACCGGCGGGGATGCCAAGGCAGAAGCGGGCGCTGCGCTCTATCGCTACAATGTGGCCAAGTCCGGCGTCGCGGATCGAATGCCGATCGGCGCCATAGTGCGGGATGCCTCGGGAAAGGTCCTTGGGGGTTTGTGGGGCAGGACTGAGCTTGGACTGTTGTTCCTGGACATGTTTTTCGTGGCTGAGGATGTACGAGGAAAGTCGTATGGCAGCCGGCTCCTGTCAGCCGTTGAAACAGAGGCAAGAAAGCGTGGCTGCGCCCGCGCCGTGGTCGAGACCAGCAGCTTCCAAGCACCTGGCTTCTATGTTCGCCACGGATACGAGGAATTTGGCAGGGTTGAATTTGGCATTCCTGGCGCGGCGCGCATCTTCCTGCGAAAAGAGCTCTGAAAATGGCGCTACAACCCTTTGGCGAGCTGTTGTATCGAAGGCGGCGCTTCATTCGAAGCGCCCGATCGTGGTTGCTGAAGTGGCGGAGCCCCCACTGCCAATCGGGTTGAAGCTCCCGCCTTGCCTTGCGAGAATCGCCCATCGTTGCGGTGGCTCCAGTATCCTCGGCTAGGATTTTTGTTCCGACGGGAGAGAGAGCCGTTCCCGTACGGACTGCTCCGTCGTGTCGGCCGCGGACTTGACGATTTCACCAATCTGGTCGGCCACCGTGCCTGCTTGTGTGTCCTGCCGTCCAGCTTCCTGCTTGATCGTCTCATAGGCGTCCGCGGCAACCTGCCTGGCCTGATCGAGGCCTTGCTCGAGCATGGTCTCCGAGGTGTTGCGAAGCTTCTCGCCATAGCCGCCCAGCTGCTCATCCTCCATTGCGGTATGGGGCAACATGGCGCCTATCGCGGCGCCGATGGCGAGACCGACCGCCGCAACGGCGAGGGGCTGATCGTTCAACAGCTCCTGTGCCGAGCGGCTGGCTTTCGCAGCCATGTCGCCAGCCGTCGATCCTGCGCTGGCGGCGTTGCTCGTCAGCCCTTCGGCGACGCCGCTTGCTGCGCCCGATATGGCTGCGCCAGCGCTGCTTGCGGCCGACGTGAGCGATTCAGCGGTTCCGGAGAGCGTGCTGCCCAAGCCGCCGCCCTCCGCCTCGTCATCCCCGCTGGGCGGGGTTGGCGCCGTATAGCCGGCCGGGCGACGGCTGCCGTTCGACGGACCGCTGCCCAGCATCAGCCAAGCCAGACCGGCGCCCACCATGGTCACGGGCAAGGGATTGTCCCTGACCTGCGTTCTCAGGTTGTTGAGCATTGCCGAACTCTCTCCTCCAGAGAAGATGCCGGTGAATTCGTCCAGCAATTGTCCCGGTGTCATTTTGCCTCGAATGGATTCGGCGGTCTCCACCACCCTGGCGCGCGCGGCCTCGGCCTCGCGTTCGAGTTCGGCTGCGGATTTCTCGGTCATCTCACTTGTTCCTTGATCACAGTCGCGTCGCGCCTGAGCTGTTCCTGGGTTCGGTCGGGAGTAAGTTCGGAAGGCGCCATGCTTGCCATGCCGGTGCGCAGCAGAATGACGCCAAGAATTGCCACCACCACGCCGACCAACAGGGAGGACCACCCGGCCCCCAGCCCTGCCCGCGTCAATGCGATGACCAGTGCCTGAAGCAGCACGAGCAGAGCCGCGAGCAGGCAGATGGCCCCGCCCAGCACCTCGGCGGCGCCAGCTCCCGTCTTGGTAAACTTTTCAGAGAGCTCCGCCCGCAGAAGCCTGGCTTCGGTTTGCACCAGCGTGGTGACGTTTTGCGCCAAGTCGGTCACCAGGGTCGCGAGGCTGGGATTATCTTGAGTGTTCATCTGTCTTGCTCCCCATACTGCGTGGCCAGATCGTCAACACCGCCGCCGAATCCTTGCGCCCCATCGGCCGACCAACCAGCAGCTTCGCCGGTCTGCGAATTTGCACCACCCGAGGCACTTCGAGATGCTTCGGGGCTTCTGGGCGGGGAAGCCTTGATGAACCGACCCAGCGCCAATCCGGCCAGTACAGACCCGGCAAGCAGGACACCGGGGTTTTGCCGGCCGAAAGACTGCACATCCTCAAGCACCTGGCCAAACGGCTTTTGTTTCAACGAGGAGGAAAGCCGCTCCAGCCCGCCAGCGGCGTCCAGGGCAAATTTCGACGCGGTCCTTTCATCATTGTTGGCCAGATGCTCGCTGGCCGCGCGCAACGCGCCGCCCAACGCCGCCAAGCTCGATCCTATGTCGCGCTGCGCCTCCTCCGCCTTGTCCGAAATAACCTGCGTGGCTTCTGTCGCGTAGTCGCCAGCCTTGCGGGTCAGTCCGTCGCGAGCATCGTGAAGCAACTCGCTCGCGCGCTCTTTTTCCCGGCCAAGTCTGTCGGAGACGTCGCTTGTCGCCTTGTCGAAATCAGTGTGTTTACGGCCCTGGCCGTCATTACGTTGCATGGGTCACCTAGTGAAAACCGAGGAAGGAGAGGACCGCGAGCACGACAACGACGAGGCCGATAAGATAAATGACACCGTTCATGGCACGTTCCTCCTTGGCAGCCCAACTTCATGGACCCTGCGATGTTCCGTCGGCGAAGAGCTTTTTGCGATCCAAGAGCAATGCAGGAAGAACCGGTCCAGAGCGTCGCCAGTCCGTCATCGAGACGAGCTGCCCGGCCCGGGAGTTCCCCTCTGAGCACGAATACCTTCCAAGTGGATTCCACTGAGCCACCGCCGAAGTGTGCTTGAGAGAAATCGCTTGACCAGGATAGGATCCACCGTTCCCACCCGAATGGCAGGATCGCAATGACCCGCAACCCTATCGAGACGCTGTCCAGTCGCGCGCGGCGATGGGCAATCGGGTTGACCGAGCAGAAGAGCGTCACCGGCACGGACGGCGAGGCTGCCTTCGGCCCGTGGCTGGCGGCGGAACTCCGAGAGGAGACGGCATTTCAGAACGCGGAGGTCTGGACGATCGAGGTCGGACCTCAGGACGGCCGTCACTGCGTGGCGATGCTCCTGCGCGGCACTGGTCGCTCGACCGTGCTCTTGACCGGTCACTACGACACCGTCGGGACAAGCGACTACGGACAGTTGGAGCCTCTGGCCACTCGGCCCGACGCGTTGACAAAGGCGTTGCACGGTTCCCTCGTCGCCGCGAACGCTCCAGCCGCCATTCTGGCCCACCATGATTTCGGGGGCGGGGAGTTCCTTGCCGGGCGCGGTCTTCTGGACATGAAGACGGGCCTTGCAGCCGGGCTGGCCGTATGCGCCGAATTTGCCGAAAGCGCAAAGCCGGCTGGAAATCTGCTTTTTATCGCAGTGCCGGACGAGGAGAACAATTCCGCCGGCGCCCGCGAGGCGGCGCAGATGCTGCCTGGACTCTGTAAAGAGCGCGACCTCGATTTGCTCGCGGTGATCAATCTCGATGCGATCGCGGATGATGGCGACGGCAGCAAGGGTCGCGTCATCGCTCTGGGAACCGTCGGCAAGCTGCTTCCGGCCGCCTGCGTGGTTGGTGTTCCCACACATAGCGGCTTTCCCTTGAATGGCCTCAATGCCGGCGCGATCGCCGCGGCAATCGCCGCGCGGATCGAATGGGCGCCCGAGCTCACCGACATGTGCGGCACCGAACCCGGCACCCCGCCCAGCCTGCTCGGGATTCGGGACGGAAAGACGGGGTATGATGTCACGACACCGCGGACCGCCCATGCCACTTTCAATGTGCTGAGTTATCGCCGGGCGCCCAGTGAGGTGCTCGACCGGTTCGACAGCCTATGCGCCGAAGCGGCCTCGCGTCTTTTACAGGAGCTCCGGCGGCGCGTCTCCGCTCAGCACGAAACAGGTCTGCTGGAGATGGTGCAATCGATCCCGGTCCATCGGTATGAGACTCTGCTGGCGCGTCTCGAAGAACCGGAGCGGATGCGGCTCGAAGCTGTTTCCGCTTCGATCGCCGCCGGCGACCAGCCCCTGCCCGAGAAGTGCCGATTGATAACCGAGCAGGCCTGGAAACTCAGCCGCTTGGCCGGACCAGCCATCGTGACGGGCTTCGGATCCATTCCCTATCTGCCGACGAACCTTTCCGCGCAGCCGGCAGCCGCCAGGCTGCGAGCCGCTGCCGTCGAGGTGGCCGACGAGGCAGCGGCTCGCTATGGCAACGTGGTCACCTGCGCGGACTATTTCGCCGGGATTTCGGACATGAGCTTCTTTGGCGAAGCGGCCGAGTCCTCCCTCGACGTCGTCGCCCGCAACACACCAGCCTGGAAAGACAGCGTGCGCTGGCCCCTCACGCGAGCCCTGGCCAACATACCGACAATCAACATCGGTCCGTGGGGACGCGATTATCACACGCCGCTCGAACGATTGCATGTCGGCTATGCGTTCGACGTCCTGCCGCAGCTCATTCGCGATGTCTGCGCCAGGATCCTTCGGCCCGACGCGACCTGACAAGTACGAACGGCACAAAGCGGAAGCGGCCCCCATTTGGCCGCCGCCTTCGGCTGCGACTATGACTATTCGGCTGCCTTCCTGTCGAACATCTGCTCACTCTGCGCACCAGAGCTTGGCCGTGGCGGCGAAAGCATTGGCTCCTCGCCCATCGGTGCGCCGGGCACCAGGGAGAACTCGCCCTTGCCGTCCATCGACGGGCCTTCGCTCCAGCGTCCCTGCGCCGGTGCTACACCTTCGATGAAACAGTTGATGAAGGCATAGGATACGTCCTGACGCTCTTTCTCCTGCGGGAAGGAATTGGGCACCGGCAGAGACGCGGTCAGGCCCCCCATGTCCTCGATCGCCGCCAGCCACTGCTGCTGATGCATGGTGTCGCGCGCAATGAGGAATGACAGCATGTCCTTCATTCCAGCATCGTTGGTCATGTTGTAGAGGCGGGTCGCAAGCACGCGTCCGCTTCCTTCCGCGGTTACGTTGGCGACCATATCGGCGGCAAGATTGCCGCTGGCATAAACATGCGAAGCATTGAAGGGAACACCGTTGGAGTTTTCCGGCAGGGCGGCGAGCCCAGTCGACAAGATATGACGGAAATTCATCCCGTTGAGGACAGAGCCGCCGACCGCATCGGACGACACGTCCTCCTGCAGCGAAAGCGGTGCCCCTTCGAGATTGAGCGCGACCGCGGTCGCCAGCATCTCGATATGGGCGAGCTCCTCGGTGGCTGTGTTCAACAGCAGGTCGCGGTACTTGGCCGGTCCACGGCACCCCCACGCCTGAAAGAAATACTGCAAGGCGACACGAATTTCGCCTTCCACTCCGCCTATGGCCTGCTGTAAGGCGCGTGCAAAGATTGGGTTCGGCGTCTCGACTCGAACCGGGAACTGCAATTTCTTGTCGGTGTAATACATGGCTGACTCTCCGTTTGAAGTCAGCCGAACCTCAGCCCGGAAGCATTGTTCCGCCCGGGTAGGCGTTTAATTTGGAAAGAACTGGCAACGGATCGCCTCGTGTCAACGGAACTCAATTGCACGACGACGACAGCCGCTCCGGCCGGTCGAACGCAGTCGTGCCGGCCGGCAGACCAGGATCATGCAACCTTGGAAAACAGAGCCACGTCACATCGGGCCAAGCCGTAGCGCCACCGGTGGTCGGTCGCGGCAACCCGGCTTTGGTAAAACAGGGAAAGCTGGCTGCCTTCGATCATCACCGTTGAATGACCGTTCTCGCCCGGCTGGCCTGGTTCGAGTACCGGGCCTATCGACACGTAAGGTCCGGCAACCTCGTCAGCGATGGCAAAAAACACGCGCTGGCGATTCCCACGAAGGCCATTTGGAAGAAAGCAAGTGGCGTTCAGAAGTACTCGGCCATCCGGCAACTCGACCAGTTGGGCACCTTCTATGCCCCATTCATAGTCGGGGTCCTCTCTCGTATTGTGATGAGGGACATCAGCATGATCGAGGATCTTGCCGATCCGCTTCCACGGCCCGAACCACGAGTCGGACTGGCTGCGTGCGAGATAGATGTCGGGCTGCGGCACCCTGTTGAATTTCGGCATGGCAGAGTAAACGAGATAGCGCCTGCCACCAATGACCGCCGGATGCGGATCGTAGATGCCATCCTCTTCCGTGTCGGGGATGGCGAGAATGGCCGGGCTGAGAACCACCCAATGGAAGCCGTCGTTGGAAACCGCATGCTCGCAGCGGCCCCCGGATTTCATGAACTCGGTCTGGATGAACATATGGAAGACGCCACTTTCGTGGATGACGCCCGGAGCCGCGACCCCGGTCCCGTTGATGGGAAGCTCGATCGCTTCGTGCTCGGTCCAAGGCCCATAGAGGTCGGGGGCCGTGGCGTGCAGGATCCTCCACGTCTCGGTCGTCACCGTCCCGCTTGAGCCGAACACATGCCACAGCCTGCCATCGAAGACGGGGCATGGGTCCTTGAGATCATCCACGCTTTGCGGATGGAACAGCGGAAACACGTTGGTATCGAAGTCGATCTTCATCTTAGCCCCGGAATTTGCCCTTGCCCCGGACCCGCCCAAGCCGCGGGCGAATCAAGTTGATGTCCGGCACATTTTATAGCCAGCAAGTTCAACGCAAATACGGCGAAGGCGGTTCTCCACCAGCAAACTTGGTCGGGGCAGTTTCGATGACCGCCATTTGAGACAGCCAGTCTGCCTCCGCGCAGCCGGCGCTTTGCATTCGTCCAATCCGAAGCGGCGACCGAGGCTCTCCGTTTCACCTTGGAACAACTCACCTACCCGAAAGTTAGGAGCTGAAACCGAAGTCTAGTTCTCCCTCATCCCCGATTAACAAATGTTAGTCGAAACACAAACCACCGTCTATAAAAGGAATATCTCAATGGAAGCAGCCTTGGGCAGGGTCACCGTCAGTAAACAGGCTGGCAGGCAAAATCTACTGGTTTGCTTCTCTCATTTAAGGTGGAACTTCGTTCATCAACGCCCGCAGCATATCCTCACACTCGCATCCATGCAGCAGAGGGTTGTCTACTTTGAAGAACCTGTCTTTGAAGAACTGCCGCAGCCGCTAATGCGGACGAGCGAGGCCTCGCCAAACATTCTGATTGTGACACCAGTGCTCCCGGTCGGCACGTCGGCCGCGAAATCAGATGCCACGCAGCGCAGATTTGTTCAGCAGACAATCGCTTCTATGCCGCACAGCCGGCTGATCGCTTGGTATTATACGCCAATGGCTCTCCGCTTCACGGAGTACCTTGAGCCTGACATATGTGTCTATGATTGCATGGACGAACTCTCGGCGTTCAAGAATGCGCCGCCTGAATTGAGGCAGATGGAAAAGGCGCTTCTGCACCGC
Organism: Mesorhizobium sp. B2-5-7; assembly: GCF_006440875.1. NCBI lineage: Bacteria > Pseudomonadati > Pseudomonadota > Alphaproteobacteria > Hyphomicrobiales > Phyllobacteriaceae > Mesorhizobium > Mesorhizobium sp. B2-5-7. Next base: position 528,312 of record NZ_VFUO01000004.1, read on the forward strand.
GCCGATCTTGTTTTCACCGGCGGCCTGAGCTTGTTCGAGACCAAGCGCCACCTGCATCACGCGATCTATCCCTTTCCGAGCAGCATCGACGTGAACCACTTTCACAAGGCCAGGAAGCCGGGAAAAGACCCGGCCGATCAGGCCGGCATTCCTCACCCGAGGGTCGGCTATTTCGGCGTCATCGACGAGCGGCTGGACGTCGATCTCGTGGCCCAGGCGGCGGAGACCATGCCGGACGTGCATTTCGTCATGCTCGGCCCGGTGGTCAAGATCGACGCTGCAAGCCTGCCGCGCGCCGAGAACCTTCACTGGCTGGGCGGGAAAGCCTACCGCGATCTGCCCGACTACCTGCGCCATTGGGATGCCGGCTGGATGCCGTTCGCCCTCAATGAAGCGACCCGCTTCATCAGCCCGACCAAGACGCCGGAGTTCCTCGCGGCAGGGCTGCCGGTAGTCTCGACGGCGATCGTGGACGTGGTGCGCAGCTACGGCGCTGCCGGGCTGGTGGAAATCGCCGACAGCGACGATCTGGAAACCAAGCTCCGCTCGGCTCTTTCGCGACCGCGCCAGATGCTCCGGCAACAAGTCGACGCCTACCTTGCGGATACCTCCTGGGAGCGAACATGGAATGCCATGGCGGCTCACATCGAGCGCGCCCATGAACGCAAGAAAATCGTCCCTCTTCGCAGGAGCGCTTAGCCATGTTCGACTGGCTGGTCGTCGGGGCGGGTTTTGCCGGCAGCGTGCTTGCCGAAAGGATAGCCTCGCAGCGTCACGAAAGCGTCCTGCTGGTAGATCGTCGCGGCCATGTCGGCGGCAATGCGTATGATTGCTACAATGAAGCCGGCATCCTGATCCACCGCTACGGTCCGCACATCTTCCACACCAACAGCCAGGCGATCGTGGACTACCTGTCGCAGTTCACCGAGTGGCGGTCATACGAGCACAGGGTGTTGGCGGCGGTGGACGGGAAACTCGTTCCCATCCCGATTAATCTCGACACGATCAACAGCCTTTATGGACTGGAACTGACCTCGGCCCAGTTGGAGGAATTCTTCGCGTCGCGACGCGAGACTGTGGAGGACGTTCGCACGGCCGAGGATGTCGTTGTCAGCACGGTGGGCCGCGAGCTCTACGAAAAATTCTTCCGTGGCTACACCAGGAAGCAATGGGGCGTCGATCCCAGTCAACTGAGCAAGTCGGTGACGGCACGAGTGCCGACCAGGACCAACCGTGACGACCGCTATTTCAGCGACAGCTTCCAGAAAATGCCGGCCGGCGGATACACCAGGATGTTCGAAAGCATGCTCGACCATCCGAACATCAAGATCATGCTGCAGACCGATTTCCGCGAAATCCGTGAGAAGATTCCGTTCAGGCGGATGATCTATACCGGTCCAATCGATGAATATTTCGGGTGGCAGCTTGGGCATCTTCCCTATCGCTCGCTGCGTTTTGAGCACGTCACCCTGGACCGCGAGCAGTTTCAGCCGGTTGCCGTTGTCAATTATCCGCAGACGCAAGATTACACCCGCATCACGGAGTACAAACATCTGACCGGCCAGCAGAACGCGCGGACCAGCCTGACTTACGAATACCCGACGGATATCGGCGACCCGTACTACCCGGTGCCGCGAGCCGAAAACGAAGCCCTCTACAAGCGCTACGAAGCGCTCTCCGCAGCCTGTCCCGACGTGTGGTTTGTCGGCCGCCTGGCAACATACCGCTACTACAACATGGACCAGGTGGTCGGACAGGCTCTGGCCACTTTCGCTCGCATCCAGAAAAGTCTGCCGGAATGGGCGGGCACTGGAAGGACGTCCCTGGCCGGACTGGTGGCGAGTTCTCCCGCACATGGGAGCTGAATTAACCGCGGCAGAAAACAGAAGGAGAATTGCGATGGATACAAACTTCAACTCGGAGAGCCGTTCGATATTCATTGTTGGCTTGCGCAACGCCCATGCCATGGAGAACCAAGCGCTGTCGATCATGAAACCACAGGTCGAGCGTATCGAGAATTATCCTGAGGTGGCTGATCGCTTGCGCCGGCATATTCAAGAGACCGAGGGCCAGATCACTCGGCTCGAGACGGTCCTGGAGGGTCTCGATGAAGAGCACTCGACTCTCAAGGACACGGCCCTGTCGATGGTTGGCAGCATGGCTGCCATGGGACACTCGATGGCAGGCGACGAGATCATCAAGAACAGCCTAGCGAATTTCGCCTTCGAGAACTACGAGATCGCTGCCTACAATTCGCTCCTGGTGCTCGCCGAGGCCGGCGGCTTCCAGGATGCCGAAACGGTCCTCAAGCAAAATCTGAGCGAAGAGGAAGCGATGGCCGATTGGCTTAAGGAAAATCTGAGCGACGTGACCCTGCGGTACGCCAAGTTGCGCGCGGCGGGGGAGACCGCAAAAAGCTGATCCAACGGCCAGGGGCGGCATCCACAACGCCGCCCCCGCCTGGTTGCCGGCCGCTCCTTCAACGCGTCCGGTTTGGTGCGAACAGATCTTGCTGCCGAACCAGTTCGTCCGCGACGGGCTGGCGGAGGCGTCGCGTGCCATCCGCCTGGATGACGGAAAACAATCCCACCTCCGCATGTCGGGAATTATCCCACCCGGGGTAAGCGGTTATCGGATACAGGCAAATACCCTCGATCGGCGCTTCGAGTTTTATCGCCGCACGCACCTCGTCGCAGACATAGTGGAGCCAAGCCGCCCCGCCCGATCCCTCCGAGCCGGTTTCGGCAATGAACATCGGCTTGCCGTATCGATGAGCGACCTCGATCAGCATTTCCGACAGAGCACGGTACTCGTGGTGCCCCATCGGAATGGTCGGTCCATTTATGTACCATTGATTGTGTGGGTAGAAGTTCAGGCCCACGGCGTCGACAACATCCTCGCTGCCGCCCAACTCGGGTTCGACGCGGCCCAGCAACATGTCGTAGGCCTCGAACTGTCCCAGTCGGGCGTTTTCGGCGCGGCGCCGTTCGCCGCGGGTCCGGTCGCGAGGCGCGATGTGGATGAGCGGCTCGGCCCAGACAAATCCGCATGCCGGATCGACCTCCCGCATTGCACGAACACCGGCGATGGCAGCCTTGACGAGGTGCCGCTTGAACCATCCCCGCTTGTTCGGCCCTACGCGCGGGAAATAGCCGACCTCGACGGCCCAGGCGAAGAAGGAGATTTCGTTGATCGGACACAACAGAGGCGATGTTCCGGTTATCGAACGGTACACCCTCACGGCTTCCGCCGCGAACGAGGCATAGGCATCGATGAACTGGATGGACCCCTGATCGACATGATCCGGGGATCCATAATGGAAGATGTCCCAGATGACCTGGACCCCTGCCGATTGGGCTGCCTCGACCATAGGCATCCAACTTGACCAGTCATAGGTTCCGGGAGCGGTTTCGATCAGGTGCCAGCGTAGCCCATCGCGAATGGTGCGCAGGCCGAGTTCGGCGCAGGCCCGGTAGTCGCGGAGGGCATGCAAATTATGCGAGGTCGCACGAATAAGGTCGAGGCGGACGCCATCCTTGCGCCGATGCGAGGAGCACTCAAAGCCCGCCATGAAAAAACTGGCAAAGCGCGAAGCTTTCGGAGCCGACTCACCCACTTCGTGCCCGTCCGTGCGTTCCACTTCGTCCATTCGAAGTCTCCTTTGGGCAGTCGGTTTCAAACTCGGCCGCCCTGTTTGGACCGCGAATTGCCTTGGGGAAACGCCGTATCCGATCAGGCAAGCCGCGTCCCATTGCTCAGCTCAGCTGCCCCCTCATCCTGCCTGAGCGGGGTAAAGCCGAACCGACTGGCCGAGCCTTTGTTCCGGTGGTCGACCAGCCGCGAGCTGGGTGGCGATTGGCGACATCAGGAACAAGGAGGCTCGAGCCAAGTTCGGGGCGATGTAGCACCGGCGTCGCTTAACTCGACCGGCTGCCCGGCAAACAACAGAGGCACGGGATCACATGACCGTTCAAATTCAACTTTCCGATATCGACCACGCCAGGCGCGAGGATCGTGGCGACGGTGCTTGGAGCATCGCACCGGATCTGGGTTATTTGCGGCTGGCAATCGTCAATGTCGTGTTCTTCGGCGCACCGGGCAGCGGAGACCGGAAATGGGTGCTGATCGATACCGGGTTGCCGACGTCCCGGAGCAGCATCCTTGCCGTGGCGGAGAAGCGCTTCGGGATTGACGCGCGGCCGGCTGCGATCATCTTGACGCACGGCCATTTCGACCATGTGGGAACGGTTCTGGACCTGGCGAATACGTGGGACGTGCCTGTCTTCGCGCACCCGCTCGAGCGCCCCTATCTGGACGGGACCACATCCTATCCGCCGCCGGACCCCTGGGTCGGCGGTGGACTGATGGCGCTGCTCTCACCGCTATTTCCACGCGGGCCGATCGATCTTGGCAACCGTCTGGAACTCTTGCCGGCCGACGGTTCGATCCCCGGAATGCCCGGATGGCAGTGGCTGCACACGCCAGGACACGCCCCGGGGCATATCTCGCTCTGGCGCGAGGAGGACCGCTCGCTGATCGTAGGGGACGCTTTCATCACCACAGGCCAGGAGTCGGTCTATGAGGTCGCCGTTCAGGATCTCGAGATGCACGGTCCGCCACGCTATTTCACGCCGGACTGGGATGCGGCGGAAAGATCGGTGAAGCGCCTGGCCGCGCTGAAGCCGCAGATGGTCATCAGTGGACATGGGGCGGCGGCGGCTGGCATGGGCATGCGTCAAGCTCTTGACAGCCTGGCTGATCGGTTCACGGAGTTTGCCGTGCCGCCGAAGATGAAATTCGTGCGCGAGCCGGCGACGGTTCCAAATAGCTGAGCCTGTCCGAGCGCAGCGCTCTGCTGCGGTTCTCAAGATCTGTCAAAAACGCGCCGGCTTTGCCGCCCGGGCGGCCCAAGACGGGCGGCGGCGGAACAAACGTCACAGGCGCCAGTTAGGCGTTCGTTGGGCGGCAGGCGACACCGGGCGTATCTCGAATTCTGCGTCAGGGAAGACTTAGATGGAAAACGCGAAGAACGCGTGCCCTCACGACGTGTCCTCCCCGAGATGCGTGGCGCAGCCACTGTTATTGCCACCCACCTTCAAGCCGGCGCGTTCGCTGCTCTGGATACCCGCAGCCGCATTCTTGCCCGGCTGCGCGGGGGGCGTGCTCGACCCGCAAGGGCCAATTGGCGCGGGCAATCGCACGATCCTTTTGAACTCGCTGGCGGTGATGCTGGTGATCGTCATTCCGACGCTGATCGCACTGCTGGCCTTCGCTTGGAAATTCCGCGCCTCGAACAGCAATGCCCGTTACGACCCGGAATTCACCTATTCAGGCCGGATCGAGTTGATCGTCTGGTCGATTCCGACGCTCACCATCCTCTTCCTTGGCGGACTGATCTATTACGGTTCCTATCACCTCGATCCGCGCAAACCGATCGCCTCGGCGCAGCCACCGCTCGACATCCAAGTGGTGGCGCTCGATTGGAAATGGCTGTTCCTCTATCCCGAGCAGGGAGTTGGGGCGGTCAACCAGCTGGTCATCCCGGCCGGCGTTCCCGTGCATTTCAAGCTGACCTCGGCCAGCGTGATGAACACGTTCTTCGTGCCTCAGCTTGGCAGCATGGTCTATGTCATGAACGGCATGCAGACCGAGTTGCATCTGCAGGCCGACCGCGAGGGGAGCTATTTCGGTCAGTCGGCGCATTTCAGCGGCGACGGCTTCTCGGACATGAACTTCAGCGTGACCGCGGTTTCGCCTGATGCGTTCACCCGCTGGACGTCATCGTTGCGTGGTGGCGGCGGCGTGCTCAACGCCGACGCTTACCGCGAGCTCGCCCGGCAAAGCACAAACCTGCCGCCGGCTTCGTTCGGCCACGTGCAGCCCGGGCTGTTCGAAGCGGTTGTTCAGCAGACGCTGCCGCCCGGCCCCGGCCCCGCTGAAAGTGGCGGCAGCGGTGAGCCACAGGTCAGTCCGAAGGCGTTACGAGCGGCGGCCATTGCGCACCACCAGCAGGCAGAAGGGGGAGAATGACGATGCTCGGCAAGCTCGATTGGTCGGCGATTCCGTTCGACCAACCTATCCCCCTCGGTGCGGCCTTCGCGGTGTTCCTCGCCGCGGCAGCGGTGCTCTGCTGGATAAGTCTCAAGGGTTATTGGCCCTATCTGTGGAGCGAGTGGATAACTTCGGTCGACCACAAACGCATCGGCGTGATGTACATCGTGCTCGCGATGCTCATGCTTTTGCGTGGCTTCGTCGATGCCATCATGATGCGCACGCAGCAGGTGCTGGCCATCCACGGTCCAGGCTACCTTCCGCCCGAGCATTACGACCAGATCTTTTCGGCGCACGGCACGATCATGATCTTCTTCGCGGCAATGCCCTTCATCATCGGCCTGATGAATTTCGTCGTGCCGCTGCAGCTTGGCATCCGCGATGTCGCCTTTCCGACGCTCAACTCAGTCAGCTTCTGGTTGACGGCTACCGGAGCCCTGCTGGTCAACATCTCGCTTGTCATCGGCGAGTTCGCGCGCACCGGCTGGTTGCCCTATGCGCCCTTGTCGGAAACCACCTACTCGCCGGGCGTCGGTGTCGACTATTATCTGTGGTCGATCCAGATCTCCGGCGTCGGCACGCTGCTGACCGGCGTGAACCTGGTGACGACCATCCTCAAGATGCGTGCGCCGGGAATGGGGTATCTGCGCATGCCGATGTTCTGCTGGACATCGCTGGCATCCAACCTGCTCATCGTCGCGGCCTTCCCGATCCTCACCGCCACGCTCGCGATGCTGACGCTGGACCGCTATCTCGGCTTCCATTTCTTCACCAACGAAGCCGGCGGAAATCAGATGATGTTCGTCAACCTGATCTGGGCCTGGGGCCATCCCGAGGTTTACATCCTGGTGCTTCCAGCCTTCGGGATTTTTTCCGAGATCTTCTCGACCTTCTCGTCAAAGCCGCTGTTCGGATATCGTTCGATGGTCGCGGCGACGATGTTCATCTGCATCGTCTCGTTCATGGTCTGGCTGCACCATTTCTTCACCATGGGCGCCGGTGCCGACGTCAATGCCGCGTTTGGCATCGCCACCTCGGTCATCGCCGTCGGCACCGGCGTAAAAATCTACAATTGGCTCTTCACCATGTATGGCGGGCGCGTTCGCTTCGACACGCCCATGCTTTGGGCGCTGGCTTTCGTCACCACCTTCACCGTCGGCGGCATGACCGGCGTTCTGCTAGCCGTCCCGCCCGCCGACTTCGTGCTGCACAACTCGCTTTTCCTCGTGGCACATTTCCACAACGTCATCATCTCGGGCGTGCTGTTCGGCGCCTTTGCCGGCTTCACCTACTGGTTCCCCAAGGCATTCGGCTTCCGGTTGCACGAAGGTTGGGGGAAGGCGGCGTTTTGGGTCACCTTGGTCGGCTACATGCTGGTCTTCGTGCCCCTCTATATCGTCGGCCTGCTTGGCATGACGCGGCGCCTTCAGCACATCGACATGGATCTTTGGGCACCGTGGCTGGTGGTGGCCGCGTTCGGCGTGCTGGTGATGATCATCGGCGCCGCACTGCAGATCATGCAGCTGGTGGTTTCGATCCGGCATCGCGACAAGCTTCGCGACGAGACCGGCGACCCGTGGGATGGGCGTTCGCTGGAATGGTCGACACCCTCCCCTCCACCCGCCTTCAACTTTGCGCGGCTGCCACATGTCGAGAACGAAGAACCCTACTGGACCATCAAGCAGCGGGGGATCGAGGAGCAGAGCGCGGAGACGGAGGCCGCGTACGAGCCTATCGAGATGCCGCGCAACAGCCCGACGGGCTTCGTCACCGCTTTCTTCAGTACGCTGATCGGCTTCGCGCTGATCTGGCACATTTGGTGGCTGGCGATCGTCGGCTTCATCGGCGCCTACGCCACCTTCGTCGTCTTCGCCTGGCGCGATCATGGCGACTACGAGATCCCCGCCGATGAGGTCGCGCGAATAGACCGAAACGGCCGAGCCGCGCGGCTTGCCTTCCTGCGCAGCTGGGAACGTCCGGTATGAGCGATCACGCCTTCACCAGCGACATCAGCGCCGACGGCCAGACACGCGACCAATACCGGCTCAATCGCACCGGCAGCCATGGTGCAAGATCCGCGACGGGCCACGGACAGGGCGGCCCTGCGTCGAAGTTCGTCACCGTTGCCTACGGGTTCTGGATCTTTCTGCTGTCCGACATCATCATGTTCTCGGCTTTCTTCGCCGCCTATGCCGTGCTCGCCAAGGCAACCGCCGGCGGACCGACCGGCAAGGATCTGTTCGAACCCACGCGCGTTGCGGTGCAAACGGGCCTTCTGCTCAGTTCAAGCTTCACCTGCGGCTTGGCAACGCTCGCGAGCCACCGCAGATCGATGGCTGCCACCCAGTTCTGGCTGCTGGTTACGGGCCTGCTCGGGGCAGCCTTCCTGCTCCTGGAGGTGCAGGAGTTCGCGGCGATGGCCGGCGAGCAGGCAGGCCCGTCTCGAAGTGCATTTCTTTCAGCCTTTTTCGCACTCGTTGGTTGCCACGGGACCCACGTCGCACTTGGCCTGCTCTGGCTAGGCACCATGATGGCGCAGCTGTGGGTCAAGGGTTTTCGACCCGATATTTTGCGGCGGCTCCACTGCTTCGGGCTCTTCTGGCACGCGCTCGACATCATCTGGGTTGCAATCTTCACCCTGGTTTATCTGTTAGGAGTATCGCCATGACCGAAATCGGGGGCGAGAGCGGGGCCGGCGAGACGCCAGACCGCCGCGATTCAGCGCCGGGCGAGGAACGCATAACCGAGCACGAAATGGCGGGGGGCCTCTCTGGCTACCTGCTCGGCTTCGGCCTGGCCATCCTGCTGACGATTGCTTCGTTCCTGGCGGCTCAGACCAACCTGATCTACCAGCCGGCGGTGATTTCGGCTCTGGTGGTGCTCGCTGTCGCGCAGATGGGGGTGCATCTTGTCTTCTTTCTCCACCTGACGACCGGACCGGACAACACCAACAACGTCCTGGCCCTGGCCTTCGGCGTGCTGATCGTGGCGCTGGTGGTTCTGGGCTCAGTCTGGATCATGGCCCATCTGGATCAGAACATGGCTGCCATGACGGCCCATCAAGCCGGAGTGATGCCTTGAGCGAACCGCACGCCGGACACGGCATTAGCTGACTTTCGCTCGCCTCGTCACGCGTTTCAGGCGGGAACTTTGGTTCGGGCAGCAAGTTCGGACGCCATCGGAGACAACAGGCTCGCGGTAGATGGGCGCCCAGATCAATCACTTCGTCAAGGATATCCTCATCGAGGTCGCCGAAATGCTTCCGGCCGTGACTCAAAGGGAAAGAACGCCGGCTGACGAACTGCCCATCGAAGCGCCGGACTTTCCCCACGATCTGGAACCGGTGATCCGAGCGAACCCATCATGGGCGGCGCCGCGCCGGCCGGGCTGCACGCAAGGCACCGAGCACCGAGCGTACGGCATCGATACCTGAGCCGCGAGACTGGATCGGGGGCCTGAAAATCAGCCGGCCGTTGCGGAACTCGAAGCCCTGTGCGTTTTTAAAGCGCCATTTTGATGCCACCGGCTTCTTGCGGAAGGTAATCGCGATCCCTTCTGGTCCCACATCGACTTTGCTGATGCCCAGGTCCGCCGCGGCTATGCGCAACCTGGTCAGTTCCAGTAAATCCGCCACTTCGCCGGGCATGTCTCCAAAGCGGTCCTCAAGCTCTTCGCCGAATGCATCGAGGTCCGTCTCGGCAGCTAAACGAGACAGCCTCGCATAGAGGCTGACGCGCACCGTCGGCTCGTTGACGTAACTTTCGGGAAAGGCCCCTTTTCCGGCGCCGTTGATGTCGGCAAGCTGCTTGTCGGTATCGGCCCCTCCCGCAGCCAGCGAGACCGCCCGCTGCAGAAAATGTTGGTAAAGGCCTGCTCCGATCAGCTTCATGTGTCCGGCTTGATCTTCGCCGAAAAGGTCTCCTGCCCCGCGCAGGTCGAGGTCCCTTTGGCTGATCGCAAGGCCGGAGCCAAGCCGATCGAGCGCAATCATGGTCGAAAGTCGGGCTTTTGTGCCTTCGGCCAGTTCGATGCCAGGCTCGGTCAGAAGAAGAGCAATAGCCTGCACCGCCCCCCTTCCGACCCGGCCGCGAAGCTGGTGCAGCTGTGCCAGACCGAACCTGTCCGCTCGCCAGATCAGTATGGTGTTGGCCCGCGGCACGTCGAGGCCGCTCTCGATGATGTCAGTGCTCAACAAGACGTCGCCGTCACCGTTAGCGAACCCGACCATGATGTCGTCCAGTTGTCTCCCTTTCATTTCGCCGTGCGCCGTCTTGACCGCGAGTTCCGGCACCAGTCTGTTTAGCTGCAGGCGAACCGGATCGATGTCTTCGATGCGCGGAACCACCAGGAAGCTCTGTCCGCCCCGACGAAACTCGCGCAAAAGGGCGGCTCTTGCCGAAGCTGGATCGAAGGGCGCTAGGATGGTGCGAACGGGACGTCTTTTGGCGGGCGGAGAGTTGAGGACGCTGACCTCCTGGACGCCTGACATCGCCGATTGCAGCGTCCGCGGTATCGGCGTGGCGCTCATGCTCAGCGTATGAAGGCGGGGCGCCATGTTCCGCAGCGCCTGCTTCAGCTTGACACCGAACCGGTGCTCCTCGTCGATCACCAGCAGCCCGAGATTGGCGAAGCTGACGCTCTTGGCCGCCAGGGCCTGGGTACCCACAACCACCGCGACCTGACCGCTCCGCAGCCGCTCCTTCACCGCTCTCGCCTCCGCCGCTCCGACCATTCTCGAGAGGTGGGCGACGTCGAGGCCGGTTCCCGCAAATCTTCTGCTGAACGTCTCGTAGTGCTGACGTGCCAACACCGTTGTTGGCGCTATCACCGCCACCTGCTTCCCGCAGAGGGCCGCGGCGGCGCAGGCCCGCAGGGCCACCTCTGTCTTGCCGAAGCCGACGTCGCCGCAGACAAGGCGATTCATTGTTCTCCCCGACGACAGGTCGCCGAGCACGTCGCGGATGGCGGCAGCCTGGTCGGGAGTCTCGGTATAGGGAAACCGCGCCGCGAACCGGGCAAGGTCGGCGCGAGAGGGTTTTATGATCGCGGCAGGCTGGCTGGACCTGGCATTGGCAAGGTCCCTCAAGCGCTTGGCCAGCCTGTCGATATCGCGCAGCGCCGCCTTGCGTCGGTTGAGCCACCCATCGCTGTTCAAGCGATCCAGCGGCACTGCACCGGGTTCCGAGCCGTAGCGCCATATCCGCCCAAACTCACCGATCGGAACCAGCAAGGAAGCTCCGTCCTGATATTCCAGCCTGACGACATCCTGCTGCTGACCGGCCAACTCGACCTGTTCGACCGCCGCCAGCATGGCGAGGCCATGGTCCTCATGGACGACGACGTCGCCAATGCGCAACTCGGGTTCGAGTATGCTGGTGGCCGCGCTGCCGTTTGCTTTCAAGGCGTGGCCAAACAGGTCGGCCGCGGCCACCACCGCGATGCCAGATTGCTCGTCGACAAAGCCTTCGTCGAGAACGATCTCGGCCTTGAGAAGAGAGCCCCTTGGGGCCGAACGGATCCGCGGCCAGTCCGCCACTTCCCCCATTCGCCGACCAAGCTTCCGATCGAGCAGACGATCGGCTCGCTGCAGTTCGGAGGCCTCGCCCGCGAATGCCACGGTGACACCCGACCTTGTCTGCCTTTCCGCAAATTCGGCGAACCGATGCCCGGATCGCGCCTGCTGGAAGAATTTGGGAACTCGCGCGGCAGAAACGGCGAGACTCGTGCCGTGGCGTTTACGGACTGCGACGTCCCATTCTTGACGCGACAGGTAAAACTGTTCCGGCAAGGGTTTGGCGGGCGCGGCAACCTCCTTCCTTGCACCACGAGCATCTTCGATCAGGCCCAGGAAGCGGTCGAGCGGCGCGCCTTCGAGACCTTCCGCGATGGAGACACAGGCGCCGGATGCCACATCGAAGACCGACGGCATGCTGCCGTACAACGCGACGAGGCGTTCTTCCATCGACGTCGCGCGCATCGCTGCCAACTCAGGATGATCCCCCGTTGCGAAAATCAGCTCGGATGCTGGCCCAACCGTGACCGACTCGCGCGACTGTTCGCTAAGCTGGCTGATGGGGTCATAGGTCTTGAGTTCCCGGATGCAGCTATGTGTACCGATGACGACGCGAACCGGGTGATCGGCGCCAGCAGGGAATATGTCCATGAGGTCGCCCCGAAAGGCTATCTCGCCCGGTTCGTCGACCCTTTCGTCGACACCGTATCCAATCGCCTCTGCTCTCGTTCGGAAACCATCCGGGTCGAACTCTTGTCCGAGTTCCAGAATTGTAAAACCGCCAGCAATGACTGGTGCGGGCGGCACCCGCTGGAGAGTAGTCTCGATCGACAGAACCACGATGCGCGGACGTTTGGGCTCGCTTGCGATCTCATGCAGAGCGCGAAGCCTCCGCCCCATATTGGCGCGTGTCGGCCATACCCTGTCGTAAGGCAGGCAATCCCAGGACGGCAGGAAGATGACGTCCGCGCTCGGCAGAAACTGACGCAAAGCCGCAGCGGTCTCTTCGGCACTGCGTTCCGAGGCGGCTATATGGACAATATGCTTGTTTGGACCGCTCTCAAGGGAGTCGGCCAGCGCCGCCGCGATTGCGGCGGAAGGCGAGGCGCCCTGGTCTCTCGCGAGGTCCCCGTCATTCGACGGGTGATCCATTTCTTCGATGATTTCCGTCCGCGAAATGGGTCTGTTCACTGAGGTCTCACCTTGCCACCGTCGAGAACGTCAGTGGGACCACTCCGTTCCTGAGGCGCGGATTAAAGTGTTGCAGGCAGTGGCAGCGCGCGCGGTCTTGCGTTCTATGGAGCAACGCGCCAACGATGCGGCTCTCGATGAGCCGCTTCTGTTGGCAGCAGTCACCGCCGCCGACGATGGCCGTTTAGCCGGCCATGCTTCCAGAATCTCCACAAGGACTTTGAACGAACTCGTAATAGCGCGGGCGCTACGTGTCAGCCTTTCCGACCAGCGGGCTAGAATGGCCGCCTTGCTCGGAGACCTGGTTAGAATTCGTTTGGAAATCAGAGACGCCGCCGCCGTCCACGCTCATATAAGAGGCACCGTGGGCCTGTGGCTTCAGGAGCTTCGCTTCCCGGACCAAGGACGACCAATTGAGCCCTAGCAGGGCTATCAGTTCGCGGGCGTCTTTTTCGCTGACGCTGGTTTCCTTGATCAGGCGATCAATGAAAGCTGTCTTAGGCTCATCCATGGCGAACTCCCCGAAGAGTCCGACGTAACCGCGAATGCCTACCCTACGTTCCGGCGGAGCGGCGTTAGGTATGAAAACGTACAAAGCCGTGGGTGCGTTTGTTCCGTGGGCTGCGGTTTTGATCGCGCCTTTGGCAAACCAGGTTCTGCTCATTCGGATTTCACCGCCATCCGGAACTTTTGGCTGGGATAAAAGTTCGGTGGGCAACATCAGCTAGGTAGCCATTTTGTCCCCCTCTTCGTCCTCGGATGTACTTATCCGCAAGCTTCAGACCATCTCGGACATTCGAGAAGCCGAAATCGCGGTTTTGAAAAGCATACCGATTCAGGAGAAAGATTTTTCGGCCAACCACGACCTGGTGCGTGAGGGTGACCATCCTGTTTACTCGTTTGTCGTCCTGGATGGTTTGGTCGGGTCCACCAAATACACAAGCGAAGGAAAGCGACAGATCACGTCTTTCTTCGTGGCCGGGGACATTCCCGATCTGCACGGGCTGCATCTGTCGGTCATGGATTGTAATTTCTCGACCATGACGCCGGCCCGAGTGGGCTTCATGCGACACGATGTTCTACGCAGCATCTGTGACCAGCACCCTCGCATCGCGACCGCTTTCTGGCGGTCGACGCTGATCGACGCCGCGATGTACAGGGAGTGGGTCACCAACGTTGGAAGACGTGAGGCTTACACCCGCATGGCTCACATTTTGTGCGAACTCATATTTCGCTTGCGGGCGGTGGGACGCATTCAAGATCACATTGCGGATATTCCCATAACCCAAGCCGCACTTGGCGACGCATTGGGTCTGTCAACGGTCCACGTCAACCGAATGCTTCAGGAACTACGACGTGAAGGCCTGATCGCCACCACGGGGTCGAGAATGCATGCAATCGACTGGCCCGGCCTCACTCACGCAGGGGATTTCGACACGACTTACCTGCATCAAAAGAACCCGGCAGATTAGTGGTGACGGAAGCTCTCCCATGGCACGATTTTTCTTTGACACCGGCGATCGCGATTTGGTCTTGCAGGATGAGATAGGTGTCGAATGCGCTGGCCTGGAAGAGGTGCGCCGAGTCGGATTCGAAGGCCTTATCGATCTTACGAGAGACGCATTGAAAAGCGTCGACGGCCAGAAATTGTTTGTCGAGGTGCGTGATGAAAATGGCGACAAGGTTCTGCGGCTAAGCCTCTCGCTTCAGATCAAATTGATGAGATGAATTCGGCCGATTTTCGCGCCATTATCGGATCAGCCCCCCACCCAACCAGCTTCAACATGCCCATCGGACGGGCATCGAGCCGACATATATCCAAAGCCGCGAGCCATAGATCACTCAGCGCTCGGTCATGGAGTAGATCCATGAATGCAAGCGGGTGGGCGCTTTAATCTATGTAAGTGCGCCTAGTCGGCGACCGGATTAATTGGGTCTGTGCGTGCCGGGGGACAATGCATCCTTGCTCGCACGCAGGACCCTGCTGATGACGGGCCCGAGTATCAGCCTGGAGCAAAACATGGCAATTGTCGCTTCTTGGACCCTTCACCCCACCAGATCAGACCGACACGAAAGAGGTCCCATGTCCCTGGAGGATCGGTGTGATGGCTGACCACCATCGCAAGCTCAACGCGTCCGATCCGGCGCTTGCGGAGCAGACACAGCCCGCTACCGACCCTGGCGGATCGTCCTTGCCAGGTTCTGGCGAACAGACGAACCTGGTCGACCTTGTTCCCGCATTGCGGGCATTCGCACGTTCGCTCAGCGGCAGCATCGACGAAGCTGACAATCTTGTCCGAGAAACACTGGTCAAAGGGATTGCAGATCTCGATGGTCTTGACGGAAGCCGGGTAAAGCCCTGGATCTTCGCCACCATGCGTAGGGCTTCCTTGGCCAGGCTTGAAGGCACAGCCCCCCAGCCTCGAGGACCGGCGAGCTGCCTGTCAGAACCTTTTGCCACGGACACACAGGAACAGATGGAAGCCGGCCCCAGGGTGGCGCGTGCCATTGACCTCCTGGCGGATCCGGAGCGGCAGGCCATCGTTCTGGTTTGCATGCTCGGACTGTCCTATGAAGACGCCGCCGACATCTGCGATTGCGACACAGCCACCATCAAGGGCCGGATACAGGATGCGAGGACAAGAATGGCTGTCCTGTCGGGTGTCCCGGCGGAAGCCACGCCTGAAATATCGAATTGATGGTGAGCAAAGCGCGGCCGTGTTCAAGGCAAAAAATTCGGGATGCCTTTCAGGCAGCCACACATCGCTTGCCTTGAGGTGGCCCATAGCTCAACCGCAGGTTTGTTATGCATGACAGGGAACCATGAGGGGATCCGCCGAGTTCGACCCTCGGACAAGTTCGGGTTCCCAACATGGAAGAAATCGGCAAGGCGCAACAGAAGGCCATAGCCCGTCTCATACGTCAGTGGATTGCATCGGACGCCAGCCGTCGCCAGCTTCGCCAGTTGCTGGACCTACCGACCGATGCGGACATGCCGCGCGAGCATCGGTCGTTGCTCGACGAACTCGACCGAAAGCTCGACGAATAAATGCATGCTTGCCGAGACACGGACGCTCAGTCGTCATCTTCCCAGCGGCTGCCGGGACAGCTGTTCAAGCTCGTTCTCGTCCGTGATCCCGGCTTGGTAGTAAGCAAGGATGCGCGATGCGCGCCGTTCTCTCTCGGCTTCAGTCTCGTTCTTGAGATTGCTGCGTGCAAGGACACGGCTCAGTACGGCAAGTTCCGATGGGGTATAGGCATCCCTATGCATTTCATCCCGCCCATGCGCTGCAAGAAACCTACAATAAGGATTCTCCGGCGCGCCCTAACGCTGGTCGGGACAGAATGTTCCATGGATTTTCGTGGAAGGAGAAAAAGCTTATCAGCGCTAGGTGTGAGTTTCTGGGGCTTGCCGAGCGTTTAAAAGCTGCGAAACGGCGGTTATGATTTGCGGCAGAAAGAAGGGCTTGGTGATCATAATGCTGTTGGGCACTCCTTCCGCTCCCCAGTGTACCGCGCTGTCGCCGCTCATATAGACAACTGGGATGGTCGAGTTGGCCCTACGCAAATGCCGGGCGATCTCCCACCCGGATTGTCCCGGCCCCAAACGGATGTCGGTGAGCACGGCCTTGAACCTGGTGGGATCGGGGTCGAAGGCCGCCAGCGCCTCGGCAGCATTTCGAACGCCGACGACCTGAAAGCCAGCCTCCTCCAAAGCTGACTCGAGGTCGAGCAGTATCATCGTCTCGTCTTCGACGATCAGAACAACGCCATCGCTCATCCGGGATATCCCCAAGTCGCCACCGCTACTACGATCTCGGCGTCAACTTGGTTCCATATGACACGCATCGGCCTGTTGTCACCGCGACCTCGCGGCGGAGTCATGAGAAGCCCGCCTCGGAAAGCCGAGACGGGCTGAAGCTGCTTCGACAGCCTCGAAGGCCAAGACAAGGGAGGATTGTAGGCCCGCGACCGAACCTTGAAGTGCAGCGAATGTTCCTCTGGATGTAGGCTCTTATTCGATTAGCCTCCGCGGCAGCCCGCCTCCAATGCGGGGCATTTCGTTTTTGCTCAAGATTTCTCCTGATCTCCAGAAGCTTGCTGGATTTCCGTCATCACCTGCCGGGGATCGACATTCTCGGCCAGTTGCGGCAGCTCCTGATCGGCCGGTGTGGAGACATTGAGGCGCTCCGTCAAAGCAGCCACCATTTCGATGAGCCTCGTGGTTTCGTGCTCGTTGAGAAGGCTGATCTGCAGATCCAGCTCCGCTCGGCGCTCGCTGTGTTCGGCCATTCTGTTTTGGTTGATCAGCACGAAGGTGGACAGGAAGATCGCCTCGACCGAAGCCACCATGGCCAGGATCACAAAAGTTGGGTCCCAAGCTGGGACAGCCGGTATCAGGCCAAGGTTCGCAAGGATCCAGGCGACCAGAATTGCGAGATGCAAATAGACAAAAGGCATGCTTCCCGCGAAGCGCGAAATGATGCCGGCAATTCGCACCTGAACGCCTTGGTGCTCCTCCTGTTGTCGCCTGTGGTCGACCAGAGCCTGTATGTTCTGCTGAAGGACCGACTGCATGTCGGCGGGATGCTGATCGTTCATTTTTGAACGCCCGGTTTGGCGGCCAATGTCATCCGAGCGTTGCTCATCGCCCGCCTGGCACGTCCGGCGAGGCTGCACCGCCTGAACTCGCGGGCTCATGGCCGCCGGTCTCTTCAGACGAGGAGTGCCGTCCTGCAATCGTGTCCACCATGGCGATCACCGCCCCCGGGGCGCTCTGATGAACCATATGGCCGGCGCCCTCAACGACGTCGAGGAGGGACCCACCGACCTCCGCATGCAGGCGTCGTGCCTCCCCCTCGGCGTCGAACAGCCGGTCTCCAGAACCCGCCAGGATGCCTGTCGGGACACCAATGTCCGTGTAGCTGGCCTTCGTCAGCAGGGCCGCCGCCAGCATCGATGCCGATTCCGAACACACCGCCCGCAGTTGGGAAGGGCGGCTGGCGATATCTTTTGCGAGAACGGCGAAGTCGGCAGCGACATCCGCTGGGTGGAAGATCTTCTGCATCGTCCAAGGCCAGGCAAGCCTCACAAGCACCGGCAGCAAGGTGTGGCGAAACGCGGTGCCGACGAATGGCAGAGCCGGGAGGGCGGCCAGCGCAAGATCAAGCCGCGGCGGCGGATAGTAATAGCCGGAGACCAGCACGACGCCGGCAACCGAATGAGAATGCCTGCGCGCCAATTCGAGGGCTACCCAAGCGCCCCACGAATGTCCAAGCACGATGTAGTTCTCGATACCCAGCCTGCCGGCGGCGGCATGTATGAGATCGGCTTGGTCGCGGGCAGACCACCGCCGGCCGCGCGACCGCGTGCTTCGCCCGAAGCCCGGCCGATCAAATGCGAGTACCCGATAGGTTTTTGCCGCCTGATCGAAGATGCCGCTCGACTTGAAATCCTGTGCCATGGATCCGTTTCCATGCAGCAGAATGAGCGGCATGCCGGTGCCGGCTTCGATAAAATGCAGGCGAAGGCCGTCAACCTCCATGACATTGCCGTGCGCCCGGCCAACAAGCGCACGTTTGGCGCGGGCGTGATTGTACCCGGCAAGTGCCGACAATGCGGCGATGAGCAGCACGGTCGATAGCTTCGGTCCATCCCTGTCGAACGCCATGCCCATGCCTGCCAGCAACTGCCCTGCCCGGTGCCCTGCCTGCCCAAACCTTCGGAGTGGCGGCTTGTTCCGCTGGACAAAGACGACGCTTTGTAGCCGGCTCAAACGGCCTAGGCGGTAAGCTCTCTATGGGCATGGGACGCGGCGATGGCAGCTTGTCCAAACGCGACCGCAATCTGATTCAGCGCTTTCACAACGTCGCCGATGGCGTACATGCCGGCGACGGAAGTCTGCTGGTGCTCATCGACCGTGACGTAGCCCTCCGCGCAACATCTCGCGCCGACGGCCAGGGCGAGGTGCGAGCGCACCTTGCATCCCAAGGCCGCGTAGACTGCATCGAAGCGCCAGGTCGCTCCATCCTGCAAAATCGCCGCACAACCGTCAGCAGCCGGGCTGAGCCTGTCGAGAGTGTGACGGATGACTATCCCTCTTTCGCCCGCCGCGCGACGCGTGCTGGTTGAAAAGTCCGATGCGTGGGTCCCCAGCATCGTTACGTGTGGTGTGAATCGGCTGAGGAAAATGGCCTCGTGCAAGGCTCTGTCACCCTGCCCCACGACCGCTATCTTCCGGTCGATCACCTCATATCCGTCGCACACCGGACAAAGCCGAACGACACCGGCCGCAATTGCCTCCGCCAAGCGGGGCAATTCGGGTGTCGTGTCGACAATCCCGGTCGACAGGAAAACCTTACGCGCGCGGATTGCGCCGATCGAGGTCTCAGCATCAAAGCCTCCCTCGCCAGCGGCCAGCGAAAACACCTGCCCCCGCATCAAGGTTGCTCCGTACAAGCTCGCGTGGCGGCCAAGCCGATCGAGAAGGTCGGGGCCACTTATCCCTTCGGGAAAGCCCGGACAGTTATGGCTTTTCGGGATCAGAGCGGCACGGGGCTGGCCGGCATCGACCACCAGCACGCGATGGCGAAAACGGGCGAGATATTGGGCCGCGGTCAGTCCCGCTGGCCCGCCTCCGACGATCAGCACATCTTCAGCGTCGGCGAGCGGGTGACCGGCATGGCTTTCACCGCAGGTTTGCTCCATCAGCGGCGAACTATCTGGTTCGTTCGATGTTCCAGAACGACACGCGGAGAGACCGCATAAGCCCGGCCGGCTTCAGCCGCAGCCAGAGAGCTTCGATCTCGTTGTCACACCGGTCCTGCTCGGCGTCGAAACCTTCTTACCGCTTCGGGGTTAATCCTGACGGACAAGGTGAGCACCTGCGAAACACAACCGCTGACCTCGTCCTCAAACGACGTCGGGCGGCTCGCAGGCCATGAATGATATGAGTGAAGAGCTGAGGCCGCCGACAAAGGGCGCTGCCGAACTCGCTCAAACGGGGAGCGCCATTTTATGAATGGATGCCTCAAGGCTTCAGATGATCCGGGTCGCTACCTTTAACGTAAACGGCGTCAACGGTCGATTGCCGGTTCTGCTCAAATGGCTGGGTGAGACGCACCACGACATCATCTGTCTCCAGGAATTGAAAACATCGGACGAAAAGTTTCCTGCCGATGCCATCAGCAACGCCGGCTACGGGGCGATATGGCACGGACAGAAGTCGTACAACGGCGTAGCCATTCTCGCTCGGGGCAAGCAGCCGCATGAGCGTCGGCGCGGGTTGCCCGGTGACGCCGATGACACGCATAGCCGTTACATCGAGGCGGAGATCGACGGTCTCGTCGTTGGTTGCCTATACCTACCCAACGGCAACCCGGCGCCTGGTCCGAAGTTCGACTATAAGCTCCGCTGGTTCGAGCGGCTGATCGACTACGGACGGCTCCTGATCAAGGACGCGCCCGCCAGCCTGCTTTGCGGCGACTACAACGTGGTGCCGGCGCCGATCGACGCCGCGGTTCCGGCACGATGGCTGGGCGACGCCGTCTACTTCCCGGAGAGCCGACAGGCTTACGCCGACCTGCTTGCCGATGGCTGGACCGACGCCGTCAGGCTGATCCGTCCCGAGAGAGGCGTCTATACCTACTGGAATTTTTCCTATCGGGGCGGTTACGACCGCAGTTCCGGCCTTCGCATGGACCATCTTCTCGTGAGCCCCTCGCTCACGAACAGGCTGGCCGGCGCGGGCGTGGATGAGACGGTACGGGGATGGGACAAGCCAAGCGATCACGCGCCAGCCTGGATCGAACTCGACTGGCCCCGGTGAACCGAGACATCGGGCTTCAGCCAGACCGCATGACGCCAGGTTCGTCCGCCTCTCTTAATCGTTGCGAATCCTCGGGGGCGGCGACCAGATCCTGGAATCCAAGTGTGACGACGAGATAACCCGCCTCGTCGTAGACTTTCGTCACCCAGCTGGTCGGGTCCGCGCCATCGATAATTCCGTCAAGCATGGCCTCCTTGGCTGCGCGCTTCGCCTCTTTGATGGCCTCATCCCGATCAGCCATGTCGGCGAAGATTGCAGGCTGGGACATGACCTCGATAAACTCGAAACGAAATTTCGGCATCGATCCCTCCTGTCGGTGGTGATAACGGATCGGCCATTGCTGGCAGGGTGACGGTCAACGCCACCGTTTCGAAAAGGATGCACCGATTGTGCGCCCCTGCATCGGCAGAGGTCAGGCAGCGTTGCTGGCGTCCCTTTGCCGGTCGTCCTGCCAACGCGCGCGCACGGCAATCATCAGCATGGCCGATTCCGTGATCCCGGTCTGGAACAGCCTGATCAGCTCTCTCGCGATGGAGTGAGCCGCCGCGGTGTCCGGCAAAATGGCAAACTCCTGGCACATCGCGTCGAAGACCGCGCGAAGCGTGTCCAGGTCATTCGGGTAGAGGGTATCCGTGCGAATGGGTCGGTCAAGCATCAAGCGTCTCCAAACGAGCGAGAGTGCGATGGTCTCCCAAGCAGCGGAGCCCGTTACATGCCCGCTGACCTCTCGCTTATGCGGCACAGCGCGCGACGTGTCGCTAACCTATGATGGACCGAGGCAAGTTCGCGCACAAAAGATCCAATTGCGTATAGTGACGCGGCTATCGCTACGCCCAATGGAAGTCGCACGACCGTTGGAACCGCGAGTGTTCTAAAGTTCAAGGCGACCAAAGGGACATCGTAGATGTTTCTTGCCGTTCAAGCCGCGTCTCGTCGTGTGTCACTCAAGGTGTTCGCGCGAACCGCCGGCCTGCCCGTCAAAGAAGCGTGCGGGCCGCAATGGAACTCTTGGCCGTCAACTGCATTATCCAGTCCGGGCAAAACGGGGGCGATATGGGGGTCACTTCAGGCGATCGTCAATCTGAACTGCAACGCTTCGAGCTGTTGGCGGCGCTGGGCGACCGGATTCGCGAGATTACTGATCCTGCCGAACTGGCCCACGCAGCCGCGGAACTGGTAGGGAGACATTTCGATGTCAGCCGAGCCGGATACGGCACGATCGATCTTGAGAAAGAAACCATCACGATCGAGAGGGATTGGAACGCGCCAGGCATCAAAAGCCTGGCTGGGACCCTGAATTTCAGGAACTACGGCTCGTATATCGAGGACTTGAAGCGGGGCGACACCGTTGTCTTCGAAAATGCCGAGACAGACCCGCGAACAAGGGACCATGCAGAGGCTCTCAAAGCCATCAGCGCCCAATCCGTCATCAACATGCCGGTTACCGAGCATGGCGGTTTGGTGGCGCTGCTATACCTGAACCACTCCGCGCCCAGACGCTGGGCCAAGGAGGAGGTCGCCCTTATTTCGGAAGTGGCGGACCGGACGCGTACCGCCATAGAGCGGCTTCGCGCTGAGCGAGCGCTGCGTGAGAACGCCGAACGCCTGGCTTTTCTCGACCGTCTTGGAAGGGAGATTGCCCTCGCGGCCGACGCCGACGCCGTCATGGCGATCACCACTCGTCTGTTGGGCGAACATCTTGCCGTCTCGATTTGCGCCTACGCCGACATGGAGCAGGACCGGGACCATTTCACCATCCGTGGCGACTGGAGCGCACCCGGCTCGCCCAGCATCAGAGGGTATTACAGTCTTACCGATTTTGGTCGCCTGGCGGTCACCAATCTCAGCGCCAATCGGCCGCTCATCATCAACAACAACCTCGAGGAAATTGCACCCGAGGAGGCAAAGACCTTTCAGGACATCGGCATAACGGCAACCATCTGCATGCCCTTGGTAAAACAGGGCCGGCTGACCGCCCTGATGGCCATTCACGACAAGCAGCCCCGCGTCTGGTCACAGCGCGAACTGTCCTTGCTGACGGAGGTGACGGAGCGGTCCTGGGCTCACATCGAGCGCGTTCGCTCGGAACAGGCGGCCCGGGCCAGTGAGGAGCGCCTCCGGCTTGCCACGGACGCAGCGGCTATCGGGACCTGGGACTACGATCCCGTCACCAAGGCGCTGCGGTGGGATGACCGGTGCAAAGCCCTTTTCGGCCTCCCGCCAGACGCGGAGGTAACATATGAAAGCGCGTTCCTGGCGGGTATTCATCCAGAAGATCGGGCCCGCGCCGACGAGGCCGTACGCCAGGCGCTCGCGCCGGGCACGTCTTCCCGCTACGACATCGAATATCGGACGGTCGGCTTGCACGACGGCAAGGAACGCTGGATTGCGGCAGCGGGCGAGTCGCTTTTCCAGTCAGGGCGCGCGGTCCGCTTCATTGGTACCGTCATGGATATCACCGCGCGAAAGCGGGTGGAGCATCAGCTTCAGATGATGAACGTCACCGCTGCCGCGGTAGCGGCCGAGCTCGACGTGGAGCGGATTGTTCAAACGGTAACTGATGCCGGCGTAGCGCTGTCGGGCGCACAATTCGGAGCTTTCTTCTACAATGTGATCGACGACAAGGGCGACAGCTACATGCTCTACGCCCTGTCGGGCGCACCTCGCTCCGCGTTCGAAAAATTTCCAATGCCTCGCAACACGGCGGTGTTCGACCCCACTTTCCGCGGGACAAGCGTGGTGCGCTCCGACGACATCCTCGCCGACCCCCGCTACGGCAAGAACTGGCCCCGCAAGGGAATGCCGGAGGGCTATCTGCCAGTGCGTTCCTATCTTGCGGTACCGGTCGTCTCGCGTTCGGGAGAGGTGCTGGGCGGCCTCTTCTTTGGTCATGCAGAGATCGGCGTCTTCGCCGAACAGCAAGAGAAGGCCTTGCTGGGGCTTGCGGGCCATGCCGCGACGGCAATCGACAATTCTCGACTGTTCAAGGCGCTGCAGACGCTCAATGGCACCCTTGAACAACGTGTCATGGACGAAGTCGCCGAACGCACCAGAGCAGAAGAGCACCTGCGGCAGGCCCAGAAGATGGAAGCTGTCGGACAGCTTACCGGTGGCATCGCGCACGACTTCAACAATATGCTGGCTGTCATCATCGGCGGACTGAACCTTGTGCAGCGCAAGCTCAGAAACGGCGATACCAACGTCCACCAGTTCGTGACCGGCGCGATCGATGGAGCCCAACGTGCTGCAGAACTTACCAAGCGGCTGCTTGCCTTCTCTCGCCAGCAACCTCTGGCGCCCAAGCGCCTGAATCCAAATCGCCTCGTCTCGGATATGAGTGAATTGCTGAGCCGGACGCTTGGGGAGACAATCCAAATCGAGACCGTGCTCGCCGCGGGACTTTGGCATGTGGAAGTCGACGCAGGGCAGCTGGAAAGCGCGTTGCTCAACCTTTGCGTCAACGCGCGGGATGCCATGCCCGCTGGTGGAAGGCTGACCATCGAGACATCCAATGCCCATGTCGACGACCGGTATGCGAGAGAAAACGCAATACCCTCCGGCCAGTATGTGATGATAGCTGTCACGGACACCGGAACCGGCATGACTGCTGACGTGTTGGCCAGAGCCTTCGATCCGTTCTTCACCACAAAGGGGGTTGGCAAAGGCACCGGGCTGGGGCTCAGCCAGGTTTATGGATTTGTTCGCCAGTCCGGCGGCAGCGTCAAGATCTATTCCGAGCAGGGTATCGGAACCACTTTGAAAATCTATCTGCCGCGCTCGCACGGCGACGTGGTCGACAGCCCGGCCGAGTCCGTGGCGGGCGAGCACCCCGGCAGTGAGGACGAGATCATCATGGTTGTCGAGGATGAAGATCGCGTCCGGCTGATGGCTGCGGAGGCGCTGCGGGAACTGGGCTATTCCGTGTTGGAAATGCAAGGGCCGCGGGACGCGCTGGCGGCCGTCGCAAGCGGGCAAGTGCCGTCGCTTCTGTTCACTGACGTCGTCATGCCGGAGATGTCCGGCCGGGAACTGGTGGATCAGGTCAAGAGCATGCACCCGTCGCTAAAAGTGCTCTACACCACCGGCTACACACGAAACGCGATTGTCCACAACGGCACACTTGATTTTGGAACGGAGCTTTTGACCAAGCCCTATACGATTGACGAATTGGCAGAGAAGATCCGTAAGGTGCTGGATCGCAAGTGAATGGTCACTGCCCGAGGCACACCAAATCCTCTCTCCGCTTCAGTTGCTTTACGGGACACGGCGCTTGGGCGGAATTGATGCCTTCGGCAAGACAACTGCCGTACCGCAGAGGCTATTGGGGCTTCGTGCACCCAACAGTGAAACCTTTTCCCTACTCGCAGCTTGTTTGCGACACCGGAGGAAACGATCGTGTCAAGGCGAGATGGAGAAATGGGGGATCAACCGACCAAGAGGCGTCGTACACGTCCCTTGAAGGGCGAGGACGCGGAGGTCCGGCATGTCGTCGAAACGCATGACCTGTCGCCCGCTCAGGCAAGGGAGCTGGTACGTCGCCACGGCAACGATTGGCGCAAGATCGATGAGGCGGCGAAGTCATACAAGGACAGCACCTGACGGAAGCCTCCAGGTCTCTCGGGAAGACGCTAAATCCTATTTACAGCAGCGGCTCATCTCGCCTGACAGGCTTGTTCGAGAGCCCGCGATTTCCAATTGAAAAAGAAAGCCCACTGCCTCGGGGGAGTGCAGCGGGCGATCGGCTAGGAGTTGAGGGGACATCTCCACGCTGGGTAAACAACAGATCAACAGCGGATCGGTTCCAACGCTGCGCCCGTGGCAAGGAAACCCGACGCCTAATCTCTTTCCGTGCCTTGTTCATCATCAGAATGATCGATGAATTCCCCCTCTTGCAAGCTCATAACCGGGTATCAACCGTAAACCCAGGCAAGCCATGCTCCCGGCGTATTTGAATGCACCAGCAGCGGATCAGGACCATCACCAGGATTCTCGGCCCTCCCGCAGATGGATAGACGTCGCGGCCTACGCCCTGGATCAAGGTGGCCCGGCGCTGCGCCTTCATCAGAAGTTGGGGCCGGCATTTGCGGATGTCGGGATTGCCGATCAGCTCAAGAAAGTCACGGCCCAATATTCCGAAAAAGCCGCTGTGCATGACGGCGTGAATCAACTGTCGTACTTCGAGCTTGCAACTGCCGTCGAAGTCCTGTCCCGCCGGATCGCTGCCGTCGTTCCCGTGGGGCAGCCGATCGGAATTTATCAACCAAACTCCGTCTGGTACATCGTTGCTGTCCTGGCAAGCATGGCGGCGGGAAGGATTTCGGTCCCGCTCAACGCCCGGGACCCAATCGCCCGTGTCAACGAGATCGTGGGCGTCGCGCGGCTCCGCGCCATTCTTGGCGTTGGAAACCGGCATGCGGGTTTACCCAAGGACATACGGTGGATCGATGTGACTGCCAGCCCCGCGTCGACGGAGCGGCTGTCATCAACGCAATTGCCTGCCGTGTCCGTCGATGCACCGGCGATGGTTCTTTACACGTCTGGCAGCACCGGATCTCCCAAGGGTATAGTCAACAGCCAGCGCAGCCTGCTCTGGCGGGTGCACCAATATGCCGATGCGTGTCACATCAATTCCGACGATGTCTTCCTCCCCTTGACCGGGCCCGCCACCATAGCCGGCTGTCGAGAAATCCTGACTTCGGTCCTGTGCGGCGCCACTTTGCATATGGTCGACGTGGAAGCGATCGGTCTGCGTGCGGTTCGCGAGCGAATGCAGCAGGTTGGCGCGACGCTTACTTACCTCGTGCCCGCGCTGCTTCGCGCCCTCATGGCCAATGCCCCCGCCGATGCGTTCGGATCGCTCAGGGTGGTCCGCGTCGGCGGCGAGAAAGTGCTTTGGACCGACATTGCCCTTTTGCGAAAGGCGATTCCTGCTCATTGCCTCGTACAGATCGGCTACTCGTCAACCGAGACGACCGGGTCACAATGGTTTCTGCCTCGCGTTCAACCAAAGAACCAAACGTCCGTGCCGGTCGGCCGGCTCTTGCCAGGAATAGCTTTTGCGATCGTCAACGAGGACGGTGACAGCGTACCGCGGGGCGGAAGCGGGGAACTCGTCATCAAGAGCCCCTACGTCTTGCTCGGCCACTGGGAAAACGGCACCGTCATCCCTGCCGAGGCGGATCCCGATGATCCAAGTCAACGGATATTCGCGACCGGCGATCTCGTCCAATTGGACAATCGGGGCCTGCTGAGGATCGTCGGCCGCAAGGGGCGGCAGATAAAGATCAACGGTCGGCGCATCGAGCCGGCCGAAGTCGAGAGGATCCTGCGCTCCGCCTCGTCAGTCGAGGATGCGGTGACGATCGTGACCGAGGCCAACGAACTGGTCGCTTTCGCGATCCCCAGGAATTCCGCCGGTCCGGCCTTCGCCGACGACCTTCGCCAGCTGCTTGCAAAGACGCTACCGCCGCCACTGCGGCCGCTTCGGCTCCACAGGGTAGAGGACATTCCGCGCCTGGCGGGCGGAAAAATAGATGTGGCGAAACTCGGGAAAATGGATCTTCTGGCCAAGAAGCCTACCCAAGTTGCCGATCCACCGATTTCAGGCAGCAATCTCAAGGCCCATCAAGCAGTGCAGAATGCCTGGACCAGGGTCCTCAACACGCGGGCAGCCGTCGGGCGATGGGATGAAGCGGGAGGGGACTCGCTGAAGCTGCTCCACTGCGTCATGGAGATCGAGAACGAAATCGGCCAGGAACTGGATCTTGAGGCATTTACCGTCGGGATGAGCGCCGAGGCGATGGTCAACGCGGTCGCGTCCGCACAAGCCGGCAATGCGCCCGGTCATGTTCTGGAGCATGATCGGCCTTTTCTCTTTCTGTTTC
The DNA here is from genome assembly GCF_006440875.1 of Mesorhizobium sp. B2-5-7. Lineage (NCBI taxonomy): Bacteria > Pseudomonadati > Pseudomonadota > Alphaproteobacteria > Hyphomicrobiales > Phyllobacteriaceae > Mesorhizobium > Mesorhizobium sp. B2-5-7. The sequence goes on from NZ_VFUO01000004.1 coordinate 555,778, forward strand.
CCGGCTCCGTGGGCTATGGGCCTAGTCTTGCAGCCTTCGCCTCAGCCATGGGCAAAGTCGCAACGGTCCGTCCGATAAGATATCCCAACCTCGCGACGATTCTCAGCGGTCAGAACGATCTTGCCGCCATGGTGGACGCCGCGCTTGAACAGATCAACCGCATCCAGCCGTCAGGCCATGTAAGGCTACTCGGCCACTCGCTCGGCGGAGCCGTCGCATTCGAAGTTGCCGTGCGCCTGCTGAAGGAGGGAAGGTCCGTGAAGTTTGTCGGTATCCTCGACACCAGCCTGGCTGGCGAGCGGAGCCGTCCCTGGGAGACAATCACCCGCACCTTGCGCCGGGTCCGATCCAACCGCATGTCACCCTATCGAATGGCTTGCCGTGTTTTGGCGAAGCTCACGGTCAAGGTCGGCCAGGAAGCTCGTCTTGCCCAAGCCATCGACCACTTTTCCCGAGGACAATTCAACGCAACCAGCTTCCGCATCAAGCTGGAGCTGCAGGAAGTCTTGCGTGCGCAGGCCTTCTTCCGTTGGTTGGAACAGCCAAGAACGGTGCTCCCGATCACCGGAACGCTGTTCCGTTGCGCGCGACCGGGAATGCCTCTTGCCATCGGATGGGATCGGGTGTTCGCGGACCTGCAGGTCATCCCGATTGCCGGCAACCACATTGATCTGGTCGTCGAGCCGCACATCGGCGTCAATCGTCCGCTGATCGAGGAGGCGGTCGCTCGCACTTATTCGCCGGCCGAGTCTTCAACCATGAAAGGCAGCTTCGCGTGACTTCGCGGTTCGGCAAGGATGTTCTGGCACTGGATGCGGCCGCGGAGGTCGACCGCATCGTAGCATCCGTGCGCGAGCAGGTATTGGTCACGCTCCGCCGGCGCGGAGTGGTGGTCGGGCTCTCAGGCGGCATCGACAGTTCGGTGGTCGCGTCGTTGTGCGTGGCTGCCTTCGGCAAGGACAGGGTGCTCGGGATCTTCATGCCGGAGCGTGACTCGTCCGGGGACTCGCTGAGGCTGGGGCGCGTTATCGCCGGTCAGCTGGGCATCGACACCATCGCCGAGGACATTGCGCCGGCGCTCGACGCCATCGGTGCCTATAGCCGGCAGATAGAGGCCATTCGCACCGTTGTTCCGGACTACGGCGAAGGGTGGAAATGCAAGCTGGTGCTGACCTCGGTGCTGGAGAGCAAAGGCCTCAATATCACCCGTCTCACCGTTCAGGATCCCCAGGGGAAGATCGATACCGTGCGCCTGTCAGGAGCGGCCTATCTGCAGATAGTGGCCGCGACCAATTACAAGCAGCGCATTCGCAAGATGACTGAGTACTATCACGCGGACCGTCTCGGCTATGCGGTGGCGGGTACGCCTAACCGCCTCGAATATGATCAGGGTTTTTTCGTCAAGCAAGGCGACGGAATCGCTGACCTGATGCCGATCGTCCACCTCTACAAGACGCAGGTCTATCAACTGGCGGAATATCTCGGTGTGGACGGGGAGATCCGGCGCAGGCCGCCGACGACCGACACCTTCTCCATGGCGCAGAGCCAGGAGGAGTTCTACTTCGCCCTGCCCTATCATCAGACGGACCTATGCCTCTACGGCGTGAACCATGGCATCTGCGCCGATGATGTCGCTGATGTTGCCGGGTTGTCACCAGACGAGGTCCAGAAGGTCTTCAAGGATATCGAAGCCAAGCGTCGAGCGGCGCGCTATCTGCACGCCCAGCCTTTGCCTTCGGTGCCAATGACGGTGGACTGACGGATGTGCGGGATCGCCGGAATTGTCGCGCTGAGCGCCACTGCCCCACCTCCTTCGCGGGAAGCGCTGTTGCGTATGGTGGGCGCGCTCGCACACCGCGGACCCGACGAGCGGGGGCTGTACCGCGACCGACGTGCGGGTTTGGCGCATGCCCGCCTGTCCGTGGTCGACCTGCTGCACGGCCAGCAGCCACTCGCCGACGTGAGCGGCCTGACATGGATCGTCTTCAACGGTGAAATCTTCAACTACGTCGAATTGCGCGACAAGTTGATCGCGCTTGGTCACCGCTTCCGCACGCATAGCGACACGGAAGTCGTGCTCCACGCTTACCAGGCCTGGGGCCAGGCCGCCTTTGAACGGATGAATGGTCAATGGGCAGTCGCGATATGGGACTCTGCTGCCGGCCGCCTGATCCTGTCGCGTGACCGCTACGGCATCTGCCCGCTGTATTGTTGCGAGCACGGCGGCCGCGTCTTCTTTGCAAGCGAAGTCAAAGCCATTTTCGCTGCGGAAACAGCGATTCCTCGCGCCTTTGATCCGGCAGGAATCGATCAGACGTTCACATTCTGGACGGTGATCCCGCCGCAGAGCGTCTTCGAAGGCGTCAAGGAACTGCAGCCTGGACATATCCGGCTCTATGAAGGTGGCGTGGCACGGGAGACGGCCTTCTGGGAGCCGCATTATCCGCGAATTTCCGCTTCCGACCCTGAATGGTTCACCGGCTCGTGCGACGATGCCGTCGAGGCGGTCCGCGGTGCGCTCGAAGCCGCGACGGCGCTGCGGATGGTGCAGGCCGACGTGCCGGTGGGCTGCTATTTGTCCGGTGGGCTCGACAGCTCGCTTGTCGCGGCGCTTGGGAGACGTTTCGCGGGGGAGCGCTTCCAGACATTCTCCTTGCGTTTTGCCGACGCCGAATACGACGAGACCTATTTCCAGCGCCTGGTCGCCGCCGCGACCGCGAGCGAGCACCACGAGGTGGTGATTTCCCGCCGCGACATTGCAGCGGTTTTTCCCGAGGTCGTCTACCACGCCGAGCGGCCAATCCTGAGGACGGCCCCGGCACCGCTCTTCCTTCTGTCCAAGTTGGTCCGCGAGCGCGGCATCAAGGTTGTGCTGACAGGGGAAGGCGCCGACGAGATGTTCGCCGGCTACGACCTTTTCCGCGAAGGCAAGGTTCGCCGCTTCTGGGGGCGTCAACCTGCTTCGAGCCGGCGTGCGCGACTGCTCGAGCGTCTCTACCCCTATCTGTCGCGCTCACCGGTGCACCAACAGGCCATGGCGCGACAGTTCTTCGGGCGCGATCTTCATGCCTGCGAGAGGGCCGGCTTTGCACATGACACGCGCTGGCGCACCACGAGCGCCATCAAGCGCCTATTCTGCCCCGACATGCGCGGCGCCTCGCAGCACCGCAATGCAGTCTCCGAACTGCTCGCCCCTCTTCCCGCCGAATTTTCGCGATGGAGCTTCCTTGCCCAGGACCAGTATCTCGAAATCCGAACGCTGATGTCGGGCTACCTGCTCTCCTCGCAGGGCGACAGGATGCTGATGGCACACTCGGTCGAGGGACGCTTCCCCTATCTCGACGACGATGTCGTGGCGCTCGCGAATTCGCTTCCGGATGCTTACAAGTTGCGCATCCTCGACGAAAAGCACGTGCTCAAGCGAGTGGCGCAGCCGATCGTCCCACCGCAAGTCGTTGCCCGCACGAAGCAGCCCTACAGGGCGCCAAATGCGCTTAGTTTCGTTGGTCATGATGCACCAGATTACATTCGCGAAGCACTGTCGGACACGGCATTGCGCGCGGCAAACGTCTTCGATCCGAAATCGGTGGCTTTCCTGCTTGGAAAGTGCCGGTCCAGGGCCGGCGGCGGCGATCTCTCCAACTCCGACAACATGGCACTGGTCGGCGTGCTGTCGACCCAGCTTCTGCATCAGCAGTTCATCGCGAGCCGCCCGGGCGGAGCGGACAAAGCCGAGCTCAGGATCGACGTTGATCACGAACAGCGGGAAAGGGTCCTGGCATGATCCACGGCGCCGTACCACTCCTGCAGGACTACCTCATCCATTCCGCCGTCCGGCTTGGCGGCAAGATCGCGTTGGTGGCCGGCAAGCAACGTGTCACCTATGCGGAGATCGATGAGCGCTCCGACAGGATCGCGCATTTCCTGGCCGCGGCGGGCGTCGAGCGTGGCGACCGCGTCATGATCTTCGCCGACAATACGGTCGAAACCGTCGTCAGCTTCTGGGCGGTGCTCAAGGCGAACGCCGTGGTCTGCATCGTCAACCCGCTTACGAAAAGCGAGAAGCTTCATTACCTGCTCAACGATTGCCTGCCAGCGGCGCTGATCACGGACAGCCATCTACACTCGATATTCTGCCAACCGTCGCGCGACTGTCACTCGCTGCGGGCGGTGATTGTCTCTGGGACGATCAACGAGGCCGAGTTCAACCGATTGCCGCACGCCGTTCGCTGGGACACGATCGTCGACAGACCTTCTGTTGCGCCGCCGCGCAAATCGATCGACATCGATCTCGCGGCCATCGTCTACACCTCCGGATCCACCGGCGAACCCAAGGGGGTCATGTTGACGCACGGCAACATGACTGCCGCGTGCACATCGATCGCCTCCTACCTGGAACTGCGTGAAGATGAGGTGATCCTCAACGTCCTGCCCCTCGCCTTCGACTACGGGCTCTATCAAATGATCATGGCCTTTCGCACCGGCGCACGGCTCGTCCTCGAACGCTCCTTCGCTTTTCCGGCGCAGATCCTTCAGGTGATCAAGGACGAGCAGATCACAGGCTTTCCGGGCGTGCCCACGATCTTCGCGGCGCTTGCGGAGCTCAGATCGCTGAAGAGCAACGATTTCGCGAGCATCCGCTATGTCACCAATACCGCGGCCGCCCTGCCGCTCAAGCAGATTGCCATGCTCAGGGAGCTGTTTTCGGGCGCACGCATCTATTCCATGTACGGCCTCACCGAATGCAAACGCTGCAGCTATCTGCCGCCCGACGATCTCGGGCGAAAGCCCCTCAGCGTAGGCATTGCCATTCCCAACACAGAAGTGTGGATCGTCGACGAGAGTGGCAGGCGGGTCGGTCCGGGCGTCGTTGGCCAACTTGTAGTCCGCGGCGCAACGGTGATGAAAGGCTATTGGGGCAAGCCAGAGGCCACGGCAAGGAAGCTGAAGCCGGGGCCGCTGCCGGGCGAGCAGGTCCTCTACACGGGCGACTACTGCCGGATGGACGCTGAAGGCTATTTGTACTTCGTCGGCCGTGGTGACGAGATCATAAAATCACGAGGCGAAAAGGTCGCTCCCAAAGAGGTGGAAAGCGTGCTTATGGACGTCCCTGGGGTGAAGGAAGCCGCGGTCATCGGTGTCCCCGACGACCTCCTCGGGCAAGCGGTCAAAGCATTCGTCGTCATCGAGCAGGGAAGAATTGTCGGCGAAAGGCAGCTCCTGATGGAGTGCCGGAAACGGCTGGAGAATTTCATGGTGCCAAAGACCATCGTCATCGTGCCCAGCCTGCCGATGACCGATACCGGAAAACTCAAGAAAGCGGCCCTGTCGTAGATTGTTTCAGAAGCGCGATCGCAAGTCGCCTTTGCAACGGAGGATGGATTAGATGGATTCCATGATATCGGCCGCGGAAAGCGACGACATTCATATCAACCAGATCCGCAGCTTCCTGGCCTCGAATTTCTACATCGCGGACGTCAAGGCGCTATCCCTCACCGCATCATTGCTCGATCAGGGGATCGTCGACTCGACCGGAGTGCTCGAGGTGATCGGGTTCATCGAAGAGACTTTCGGCATCACAGTGGAAGACAGTGAACTCCTGCCGGAAAACCTCGATTCGATTCAAGGAATCGCGCGGTTCATCGTTCGCAAGAAGAAATGATCTGGCGCAAGAAGCAATGATCTGGACGGTCGGCCCGATACCGGCCGAACGCGGTCATGCCTGCCGCCTGGCCCCTGCCAGGACCACCCGCACTTCACCGGCATGGTTGGCGAAGGTGCGTATCTGCTCGTAGCCCTTGCTGCGCTCCAGAAGACTTATGACCTGGCGGTCCTGACCAAGCCCCACCTCGAACAGCAGGACGCCGCCTGGTCGGAGGTAGCGCAGCGCGTCCTTGACGACCCGCATATGAATGCTGAGCCCATAAGGACCGGCCGCGAATGCCTCTCGCGGCTCAAGCACGACCAGATGGCGGCGATCACCCTCGAGCCGCTTCTCCGAAATGTAGGGCGGATTGCAGACGATGGCATCAAGCGTGCCGTTGAGCTCCAGTCCGGACACGCCTTCGAACAAATCACCCTGATGCACTGAAATCCGGTCAGTCAAGCCATGATGAACGACATTTCGCCGCGCCGCGTCGATACAGCCGTCGGTAAGATCGCAGGCCCAAACTCGCACGGATTGAATATGGCTAGCGATCGCGCAGGCCAGGTTGCCGGCGCCACAGCACATGTCGACGACACGCGGCGCCGGCAGATCCATTGCGCGCAGAACATCTACGGCAATGGAGCCGAGCAGCTCTGTTTCCGGCCGCGGCACCAGCGCACCGGGCGCAACCAGGATCTCCATTCCCATGAAGGTGATGCTGCCTTTGTTGTAAGCGCCGACGACGCTGATCTCTTCGCTCACGACCGTTCTCGCAACGACATCGAAGATATTGCCGCTGCCGGCGACACCGGCAGGGATTGTCTATTGCACCGCCGCGCTTTCGAGCGCGCTGCTGAATCTGACCTCGATCGTATCACCCGGCGCCACCGCGGTATCCTGGTCGGCCGGCTGCTTGCGCCATTGCGCATCGACGGAGCGGATGATCGTCACCTGGGCCCGCACGGTTTCGCCGCCGATCGGCTGCGGCAAGGCGGATGCTCCCTGCGGCTGCAATTTCTGGCTGACCGCGTGCAGCCTTGCGGTGATGTCGGCAAGGCGCGCCTGTGTATCCCGCAACTCGTTCAACAAACCGGCACGCCTCTGGTTGTCATTGCGCTCAATCTGCCTTGCAAGATCATCCTGTTGGCGCCGAGCCCTCATGAGTTCGACCGAAGTTTCAAGCGCACGGCTCGAGGACAGAAGCACCGCGCGCCGGACATCGGCGAGCCGGTTGTTGGTCAGGTTGCCAGCCTTGAAGAGCTTGGTCACCTGCGCCAAATCCTCTTCATCGGCCTTGACTCCATCGGCTTCGTCCTGCTCGCGCTGGAGCAACGCCTGGACCTGGGTCGCTGCATCCTTGGCGCCCTTCTCCAGAAAGCTCTGCTCCTGCCCGAAATTGTCCAGCGAGAGCTTCAGCCCTTCTGCCTCGGCCTGCGCGATTTCGGTTGCGAGGGAAGAAGACAGCGGAAAGCCCTGGGGGGCCTTCATGTCGAAATCGGGCTGCTTTTGAAGTTCGGCACGTATGCGCGCACTGTGGAAATAGTCCTTGATGTATTCTCCCCAGATCGTCTCATAATCGCGCTGCAAGTCCGTTGGGTCCGGCCCAGCCTGGTTCGCCCGTGCACGCAAGAGGCTGAAGCCGCCGGCGACGGCTATCGCCTGCCGAACCGTCATGAGCGGACGAAAGGCTTGCTGCCCAGGAGCGAGCACTTCGCCAGTCACGTAGATCGGACGGTATTCAGCGATGATCGCCGTCACGTCGCCGGGCCTGACGACCGCCACCTGCTCACGGCCGTCCGGCATGCGTATGTGGTAGATCTTGGTCGGCAGGATCGCCTGCAAGCGCGTCTGAAGTTGGGACGGGGTCAGGCCGGCGACAGGCACCGTGCCTGCTTCGGCGAGGACGATGGTGCCGTCCATCTGCACCACCGCACGCTGCGTCCGCTCGGGAAGCGAGGTGATTGCGATCTCGATGGTGTCTCCGGGCGAAATTCGATAGATCGTCGCATCGGCTGCCGCAGCCATCGGCAGGGCGCAAAGCATCGCAAGTGTCGCAAGGAAGAATCGGCTAAGGTTGACCATTCGCGACAATCTCCTTCTTGTCCTGGTTTTCGGGCCAGTCGACGCGGGTGACGAAGTCGTAAACCGGTCCACCGGCCACGCCCCAATTGCTGGACCAGATCACCTGTGTGCCGTCCGGCGAAGGTGACGCATGCGTCTCGCTCCAGTAGTCGAAGGGCGCGTTGCGTGTCTGCACGATGCGCCGAACTTCGCCGCTGCCGTCGATGCGCAACGCGATGACCTCCCGTGCATATGGTGCCCAGCCTGGATTGGCCGATATCTCCTCAGGGTTGCCGCCATAGGTCAGGAAGACCCAGCCGGGCCGCTTCAGAGCACGCGACGATGCATGCTCTGCTTCGCCGTATCCGGTCAGGGAGGTCACCTTCCCATCGGACAGTCTTCGCTTGATCACGTGATACTTGTCGGGGCCGGATTTGCTGATGCCAACATAGACCTCGCTGCCGTCGTCATCGAGCGTAAGGTCTCCGTGGCCCGGGCGGTGATGGTCTGTCCACCTCTGTCGCAAGGTACCATCGACACTGAAAATGGCCCTCTGCTCGGTGCCGTCTGCCAGGTTTTGAAAGCAAAGGATGTTCGTGCCGAGCGGGGAGATGGTGCAGGAGCTGGTGGTTCCGGGAACCTGAGCGAGATCGATGTCCGGGAATTTGAACCGATCCGCAAGATCGAAGGCGAACACCACCGCTTTTCCATCAGCGCGGACAGCGCGGACAGCTATACGTTTGCCGTCACGGCTTGGATTGCCCTTCGACGGCCCGAACTGCAGATCGTGGTATTGAGCCGTGACGAAGACAACGTCTTCGTGGTTTGTCCTTGGCGCCCATGTCGAGATCTTCCGATCCTCAACGCAGATCATCACGTCTGCGTTTCGAGGATGCCATTCGCATTCACCGCCTTTGTCGCGGTGGAATAGCGGAGCATATGTCTTGCCGTCGAGGAAGCACAGCCCGTTGCAGCCATTGGCCAGCACGAGCAGGCTCTGGTCCGCATTCCAGGCTTGAGCGCTCGAATAGCGATGGCTGCAATATTTCGTCCCACACACGACACCTCCCCCAAGTGCGCCGGGATTGGTGATGCGCATGAAATTCGTGCCGAATGCCGGATCTGTCGCGGGATGCAGATAATCTGGGAGATCCATCGGCATTGGCGCGACGAACGTCGTGGACATGCTGTTTCCCTGGCTGTCGGCCGCCCGCAGCAGGACAGCAAAGGCGATCAGGAGCAGTGTCAATGGGAGTGGGTAAAACCTCATGTCATGTAGCTCATTTCGCGACGTACCCGACCTTCGCCGAGGCGCGCCCGCCACCAATCGATGGTTCTGGCCAAGCCGTGGCGCAAACTCGTTTGCGCAGTCCATCCGGTTTCACGTTCGAGCCGTGATGAATCGGCCAGCAGAGCGCGAACCTCGGAGTTTTGCGGCCGCAATCGACTCTCGTCGCGGTGAACGGGCTTCTTGCAGTTGCTCAGTTCGCGCACGAGATCGAGCACGTCCGATATGGTCACGGCACGCTGGCTTCCAGCATTGTAGGCATGGCCGAATTCGAGTGTGGCTGAACCCGCGCTCAGGAAGGCAGCCGCTGTGTCCTCGACGAAGGTCAGGTCGCGGACCGGGCTGGTATCTCCCACCATGATCGAAACACATTTTGGATCGAGCGCCTGCCGGATGATTGTCGGTATTATGGCTCGTTCGCTTTGTCGCGGCCCGAATGTATTGAACGGCCGGAGGATCACGACGGGCAGGTCGAACGATCTGGCATAGGACTGCGCCATCATGTCGGCGCCGATCTTGGACGCCGAATATGGCGATTGTCCCTGAAGAGGATGGGACTCGCTGATCGGCATGCTGAGCGCCGTGCCGTAAACCTCACTGGTCGAGGTGTGAATGATCCGTTCCGTCTCCCATTGGCGGGCCGCTTCAAGGACATTCAGCGTCCCCATGATATTGGTTTCCACATAGGACTGGGCGGCCGCGTATGAGTACGGGATCGCGATAAGCGCAGCGAGATGAAACACGACGGCTTGGCCGCGCACGATCCGGTTCAGGAATGCACCGTCGCGTACATCGCCTCGAACGAGTTTCAGATGACCTCGGATGTCGTCTGGCAGATCATCCAGCCATCCATGACTGTCGAACGAATTATAGAGGGCCAATGCGGTCACCTCGGCACCGTTGCGGACGAGTGCCTCGGTCAGGTGCGATCCAATGAACCCATCCGCGCCAGTGACCAGAACTCTCTTGCCATTGTAGCTCATAACCAGGTGTTCCTTCTTTCACCTGAAGCGCTCCGGTTGCCGAGCGCGCACACAGAAGCAGCCTTCAACGCCTGAGTAGCCCGACAGGCACCCAGCCGATTACCGCCAGAAAACCGAGGATCATCCACACAACATCCGAAGCGATGGTTCGTCGGGGATAATAGGAAAGATCGAACTTGGCTTTGATCGGAAACAGCGCCTCCCTGTAGAAGGACGACAGGTCTCCTGAGACCGGGTAGAGAGAGGCTTCGTGACGGAAAAGAACTTGCGTCGGGCCGACCAAGCCGGGTTTATATCTTAGGACCGCCTCGAAGCCGCCATGGAAGCAGTCAGCAAAGGCGAGGCTTTCCGGCCGTGGCCCGACGATGGCCATGTCGCCTCTGAGCACATTCCAGAGTTGCGGCAACTCATCCAGTTTGGTGCTGGCCAAAATGCGCCCGATCTTCGTCAGCCGACGGTCGCCTATGCTGGTCAACGCAGGGCCCTGAGGATCACACAGAACCTCGAATTTGCGGAACTTATAGATATGAAACATGCGCCCCCCTGCACCGATGCGAGGCTGCCGGAAAAGCACGGGGCGTCCGCCCTCGAGAAATAGCGCAAATGCAATCAGCAACATCAGCGGCGCGAAAACGATCGCGGCCAAGGATGCGGCCACGACATCCATCGCGCGTCTGCCAAAACCATGGCTCACGCCTGACACGACGGGCGGGTGTATGGATAGATCAAACGCGTTCATGCGGCGGTTCCCGCGTGGATGCCGCTATTGAGCGCGGTCGCCAGGACGTCCACCACGGCTTCAACCGCGGGCGCGGTAATCTGAGGATGCAGCGGAATGGTCAACTCTCGTTCCGCGAAATCCTCGGTGCGCGGCAGGTGGGTACCCGGGTAAAGCTCACGGTAGAGGGTCATCTGATGAACGGGCGGGTAATGGACCGTGGTTTGTATGTCCTGCGCCCGCAGCTCATCGACGACATGCTGCCTGTTGACGTAGCGCGGCAAGAGGATCGGCATGATGTGGTAAGCCGAGGCTCGCGGTTCTTCGAACGGTATTGTGATCGCCGGACAACGCAACGCGATAAGGCGCCGGTACAACACGACAAGAATGCGCCTTATCTCGTTCCACTCCTGCAGGTTCTGGAGCTGAACCAAGCCGATCGCGGCCCGCATTTCATCCATTCGGTAGTTAAAGCCGAGCATGGTCACATCGTAGTGCGCGGTGCGGCTGTTCAGTCGCTGGCGTGTTCCGGTGGTCATGCCGTGCGCGCGAGCCTGGCGAATCCTGTCCAGCAGTTGGGGGTCCCGGGCAATTACGGCCCCACCCTCCGCCGTCGTCATGTTCTTGTTGCCGTAGAAGCTGAAGGCGGCGCCCGCACCAAAGGTGCCAACCGCTTTTAGGCCGGGAGCATGTGCCGCATCCTCGATGATCGAGAGCCCGCGTGCGCTGGCGAATGCTTGCCAGGCGTCCTTGTCGGCAAGATAGCCGGCGAAATGAACCAGGATCACGGCCCTGGTGCGAGGGCTGCAGCGTGCTTCTGCTTCTTTGAGCGACATCAGAGGGACGTCTGCCGATTCTATGTCGACAAAGACAGGAGTGGCGCCGACATAGAGCACTGCGTTCGCGGTAGCCACGAAGGTCAGCGAAGGAACCAGCACCTCGTCGCCCGGACCAATCCCCAATCCGTGAAGGATAAGATGAAGGGCTGCGGTGCAGGAACTAACCGCTACGCAGTCCTCTGCCTCGTGCATCAAGGCAAACGCCTCTTCGAAAGCCCGGACCCGTTCACCCATCGTCAGCCAACCGCTGTCGATCACTTTCGCCAAAGCCGCTTTTTCTGGCACTCCCAGGACCGGGGAACTTACCAAGAGCATCGTCACCTCCTCGATGATCCTCGCGCCTGGCCGTTACGCTGCCGCGGCGGCCACTTCGATGGACGCCGACTGCTCTTCCCAGGAAACTGTCTGCGCGTTCTGGAAGTCCTCGACGCGTCCGATGTCGAGCCAAAGACCTTCGTGCTTGTAGACATGCACGACGCGTCCGGCCTGGAGCATCTGCAGCATGAGGTCGTCGAACCCAAACGGTATCCCGGATGGGATGAAGTCGAGGACGTCCGGGTTCATGCAGTAGATGCCCATGCTTACCAGATGCGACAGCGCAGGCTTCTCGCGGAACACCTGGACGGTGTTGTCAACCTCGTCGATCACACCGAAATCCATCTTGGTAAGCCGCAGCGAAGTCGCTATCGTGACGGAGTCCTTGTGCAGGCGGTGCGCCGCGGTAAACCGGCTGATGCTCAGGTCGGTCAGCACATCGCCGTTCAGGACAATGAACGGCTCATTCAATTCGTCTCTGATCAAGGAAAGCGGGCCGATCGTTCCGAGCGGTTCCATTTCCTGCGTGTAGCGGATCCTCAGATTCCACTGCGAGCCGTCACCGCACACGCTCCGGATCAGGTGCCCGAGATAGCCGGTGGTGACGTAGACGTCTTCGATTCCGCTACGCCGCAGCCATTTCAGCAGCAACTCGAGGACTGGCCGCGCGCCAATTGGCATCAGCGGCTTCGGCAAAACCGATGTAAATGGCCGAAGGCGCGTTCCCATGCCACCGCATTGAATTACCGCTTTCATTCGATCCTCCCTACGCACATGGCCAGAGTTGGCCTTGACGGCTGAAACCGCATCCGGAGCCAAGACGGCGAACCGCCTCGCGCAGCAGGGTTTCAGTTGTCCGAACCTGCGAGAGATTAGGGAGCCAACCGGGATACTGTCGTCGTGCGTTTGAATGGCACGGGCGAATTTCTCTGATCCCGGAACCGTAGGGGACGAAACATATCCCGCGGACCTGACGGGCGTGGTCGAGACGCGCAACAGACCAAGGTCCCACTTGAATTGCGATTGAAGGTAAACATTTTCCTAAAACCGAGCTACATTAGCGTACGGTAATTAGCAGGACGGGGTTGTAGGACGTCGGGGTCCACCTTTCTGGACGTACCGGCGCTCCTGCAAGGCGCGGCCAGGTAGTGCGGGTTGTTTGTGCGTGGGGGTTTCTATGTACAAGATCGTCATAGCCGATGATCATGGCCTTTATCGACGTGGCTTGCGCATGGCGCTGACAGCCGGAATCCCTGGAGCCGAAATAATCGAGGCGACCTGTTTTGATGCCGTGGTTGGGCTCCTGGCCGAACACGAAACAATTGATCTTGCGATCTTGGACCTGAACATGCCCGGGCTGCTCACCCAGGAAGTGCTCGGCGACGTTCTCGCCGCCTATCCCAAAAGCAGGTTTGCGATTGTGTCAGGAAACGATTCACGATCGGAAATTTTGTTGGCCCTTTCAGTTGGCCTCCACGGCTACATCGTGAAGTCGCAGCCGGATGAGGAGGTGGTGCTGGCCGTCAAAGAGATCTTGTCAGGCCGCATCTATGTACCAGCCCTCCTGTCGCGAAGCTCTGGCGCAGCCGCGCCTCAGACGCATAGATCTCCCGTGGAGGCTTCGCACCAGGCCTTGGCCAGCCCAGGTTCTCTGGGAAGGCTCACGTCAAGGCAAAAGGACGTGCTCAAGCTTATGGCCGAAGGTTATTCGAACAAGGAGATCGCCCGCGATCTCGACATCGCCGAGGCCACGACGAAGATCCATGCCGCCGCAATCTTGCGTGAACTGGGAGTCCGAAACCGCACCGAGGTGGCTGTTTTGATGAGGACATGGCTTGGAACGATCTGAGTTAAGGCTGAATCTCGCCCTGGGATAGGCGTAGCTGATATCGCAACCCACCAGCCGACATTTCCAGTTTCGAAGAGTGACCGACCAAGGGCGTTCCATCGGCGCCAAGGACAATCGACCCAAAACCTTTCCGCAGGACAGGCTTGGCATTTCGGCCGCCTCGTTCGATCCAGTCGAACACGATGTCGCCGTCCGAGCCCTCGGGTGCGACGCCCCACCTTACCTCCACCTGGCCTTGGGAGTTCCCGAGCACCCCGTGCTTGACCGAATTTGTCGTGAGTTCGTGGACGACCATCGCGAAACTTTCGGCAGCCCCCCCGACGATTCTGACATGAGGCCCTGTGATCGTTGCTCTGTGTGCCTCGGCGTAGGGGCGAAGCGCATGTGCGACAATATCGCGGATCGTAGATGATAACTCTGCATTGTTGATCAACAGCAGGTGCGTGGATTCGAGCGCCCGAATTCGCTCTAAAAGATCTCCTCTGTACTTGGAAATATCCTGGTCTGAAGCAGGGATCATTTTCACGACAGCCGTGATCACGGCAAACAGATTACTGAGCCGGTGCCGCTGTTCAAGTATAAGCCGCTCCTGTCTTCTCACCGCGGCCCGCAACAGTGTTGTCTGCCGCCGCTCGGTAAGGTCAGCCGCGATCCCGAACCGCTGATGATAGCCATCGCGGATGTCCTCACGGCCGCGCAGGGCAATCCAGCGGAACTGTCCGTCCGACCGCCGAACTCGAACCTCTGCGTCGTAGTTGGCGGTTGCCGCGATGAATTCTGAATGGGCCCCGAGTTTTGGCCAGTCCGCCGTATGAATGATCGCCGACAGCTCGTCCAGAGGACGGGAAGCGGCTGGCGGCAAACCAAGAATTTCCCAAAATTGATCTGAACCGGAGACAATTCTCTCCTTGTAGTCCACGCGCCATGTGCCAAGCCTTCCGGCGAGCAGCGCAAGGTCCAGCCATTCCTTTTGGCTCAAGAGCGCTTCGCTTGCAGCCCTGCGTTCAGTGATATCCTCGAAGACGACAAATATGCCCATCGGCAGTTGTTTCTCCGGACCAGACCAAGAGAGGGTCACGCGAGCCCAGAAAACAGTGCCATCCTTCCTTCTCAAGCGCATTTCCAAGCCAAACGACGGCGCCTCCGCGCTTAGACCACGTCCAAGCCTGGCGAACAGATCGCGTTCGTCAGGATGAACGAGCGTTTCGATATGCTGGCCGACGAGCTCTTCCTGTGCGTAGCCGGACATACTGCACATGCACATGTTGACCTGCAGCAGCTCACCACGGTCATTTGCGGTCGCAAATCCCAAGGCGGCCCGCTCGAAAGCCCAGCGATATCGCGCTTCGGTCGTCTCGATGGCGGTAAGCCTGTTCTCGGCGACATCGAGCGCGCTCCTCAACTCCTGCCTTGAACGATGGAAAAGAAAGGCGATCATCCCGCCGGACAAGGCGAGGAGAATGGCCCCGGAAAGATCATCTCCGACCAACTGACCGTTCGCCGCCAGGCGAACTGCCAAGCCGACAGCCACCATGGCAAACGTGGCAGCCATCGCAGGCCAGCGGTCCTCCAGGAAGGCGATGATGACAATCGCCGGCACACATTCCAGAAAGGCCGCACTGCCACCACCTGTCAGCGACGATTTCATCTCGATAAAAAGGGTAGCCAGCAGGACGGCCGACGAAACCAGATGTTGTCGTAGCCTGTCCGACAGTACGGGACCGCCTATCCGCAATCTCATCCTGACTACCTACAACTTTTGGCTTAGCCAATGCGGCTTAGAGCCTTTGGTTATCGGACCTAGTGCTGCTGCTCGCTTTCGCGCGCCGAAATGTCAGCCTATCAGAATCATCAGAAGAAAGTTCCAACACTTAGCCCATGCGCTGGCGCCGATCTGACAGCGAAACCGGAAAGTGGTGACGACAATGAACCTGGTCGAACGGCCGAGAAGTACTGTTTTCCAAGTGCAACGTGCGATGGCGGCCATGGGGCCTGGCAGCAGGCCGTCTCCCTTGCGCCATGCCCAAAGCTCCGACCGGCAGGTTGAAAGGCCTGCTGCCGCCACCGAAGGTGACCAACCGCCGCTGCATTCTTTCCCGGGTATGCTTGATCGCCTTGGCTACGGATGTCTCGTGCTCAGCGAAACCAGGAAAGTCCTCAAGTGGAACGCCACCGCGCGCGTCATTCTCAGCGGTTATGGCAGCCAGGTGAACAACGCCGACGGCCTTTCGGGAGCGCTCAGAAGCCTGATCGCGAACGTGCCGTGCCACCTCAACCCCGGATCGTTTGCATGGATTGTGATCCGCAGCAGCGGAGATCGCCCCGTTGTCATCAACGAGCGCGGCCTCTTCGCAGCCGACAACACGATCGTCGTCGCCCTGTTGGACCGAGAGACGAAATCGGCGCCCAACCCTCAAACCCTGCAGCGAATGTTCGGTTTGACCGGAGCCGAGACACATCTGGCGGTGCGATTGGCAAAGGGCTACACCCCGTTGGAAATCGCTGAAAGTTGTGCGCTCAGCCGGACGACCATCCGAACCCAGCTCGCATCACTGTTCGCCAAAACTGAAACCAGGCGTCAGGCAGAATTGGTCACCCTTCTCGCACGCGTCTCGGTGTTGCCCTAGTTCCCTGAACATCCGGGGATGATCGTGTCCAGCCTTGTGGCCACCGCAGGGGCGGCCGTCGTGAGTCCGTGCCCCATAAATCGGTTCGGCGCGTGCCGCGTCCCGTGCACGGCCTTGAACGGGTCAGCTCCATCACTGTCTTCGGGTATACCATGGCCCTAGGACCGGGCGGATCCTGAACAGGTATTCCACGAGGTACTGGCTTGCGATCTTCATCACTGATGGGCGAAGAATTTGCAGCGTGTCGCGGATAGTCACGGGCAAGGACTGGTGATGAAATCTGGCGGGTACGCGTGCAACCCGCAATGCTCGCAAGAGGCTCTCGGGGTCAGGAAGATTCCTTCTGTTTTCGAGCAGCTGCCAATTAAGCTGCTTAACCGCAAGCGTAACTTCGTCCACTTCCGTGTAGCTCTTCGATGTGGTGATGCTCGGATGGTTGGTCGCGTCGTAAAAAATCAGACCCTCATTGATCGCAACCATGTCTCCGTGACCGGCCAGGTCCACGAAGAACAGTTGGTCGACGCCGGCGGGGATCGATTTGTGTGCACGCATTCGGCATCCAGCCTGAAGAACCTTGCTGTTGATCAACAGTGTCGAGGGAATGATGCCGAGGCTCCTCGTCGTCCGGACAAGGTAAAGATCCCTGAGGCATTGCTGGCTCGAATAGACTGAAACGCGGTTTTGCTCCGATGGCGTCGAGCGGAGCATGATCCTGCCGTCTTCCACGATATTGGCTGCACAGGTCATGAATGCGGCCGAGGGATGCTCCTTGGACACCTCGGCAAATCGCTTGAGCGCGCCGGGCGCGAGCCAGTCGTCGTCATGCAGCAACTTGATCCAGGTGCCGGTGCAAGCCAGCATGGCATTGTTGGTATTCTCGACCTGGCCTCGCCCCCTGCCGTTCTCGACAATCCGGATGCGACCGTCGGCACGCGCATAGTCGTCGACGATCCTCCAGGACAGCCCTCCTTGCCCCTCGTCGTCGCTAACCACCAGTTCCCAATTCGCAAAATCCTGCTGGAGGATGCTGTCGATTGTCCTTCGAATGGTATCTGGCCTGCGAAAGGTCGGGATGGCCACTGAAATGAACGGCCGCAGTGTCACCAACTCCGCCGACCCCTCATCTTGCGAAGGTCCGACCCCTGTTGGCAGGGCTGCGGAAGGAAGGGCGTCGCGACTGTCCATCTGCGTCATGTTATCTTTCCTCCAAGGCGATGCACCGGCTGCGAGGCGACGTCTCTTCCGGTTGAACACTTTGCTTCAACAGATAGAGAGAGGCTGCCGTCTTGATGAAGAAGCCCCCGGCGCCGCCGGCAGCCATGAGATAAATGACAGTGAGAGGTTCCCAGCCAGCTCTGGCGCCGGCTAGAAGCGGACCAAACACGAGCACCGTCCTTACGGCATCGACGACCAGGCGCACCTCCTGCCGTCGCAGGAGAGCCGGCACATCCTGAAGCGGCGTCGACAAAGCTTGCACCGCGCCCATGAAAGCCAGCGCCGTCATGATTTCGGCGGCGGGCAGCCATGGCCGTCCCAATAGGGGTACGACGAGCTGCGGTGCGGCGAGGCCAAGAGCCAGAATGGGCAGTGAAGTGAGCCCGCCGGCAAGGATCAGCAGGCCTCGTGCGAGGCCGAGCAGATGCCTGCGGCCGCCGCCCTTATTGGCTTCGGCGACAAAGACATTGCTGAGCGGCGTGGCAATGAGGGTGACGGGGCCGGTGACGAGCCGCGACGCGACGCCCAGATAGCCAGCATAGGCGGTCCCGAACATCGAGCCGACGAGTATCGCCGGAAGGTTGTTGATGGCGAAACTTGCGACCGTTGCCGGGATGTCGAACAGTGGAAATTTGTATTCGCGCCTGGCCTTTTCAAAGACCGTTTGCCACGGCGCGCGGGCAATACCGCACACGTCCTCCCAGCGGAAAATCCGAACGCCAAGGAACCCAATGAAGATGAATTGGCTGAGAATGTGAGCGTGCACCATCGCCTCTCCTCCGAGATGGACGATGCCGAACATCAGCTGCAACAACGCCATCGTCGCGGGCAAGATCAAGCGGCCGAGCGCGAAGTCGCGCAGCAGGCCGGCACGCAGGCTCCAGCAATTCATGGTCTCCACAAGACCTGCGCCTGCCATGCCGATCGGAACCAGCCACACAAGGTCAACAGCGCGGACCGGAACGGTGCTCGACAACATAACCCCCGCCGTCAAGGCAAGAACGCCGGTTGCCGACACGGCCAAAAGAATGAGCTTAACCGTGACGTATGCCTGCGCGTCGCTCTTGACGCCGTACAGCGAAGCCTCAAAGCGCAGTGCCGCGACCGCCCCCAGTATGTTCACGGTCGAAAGATAGATCGTGAACAAGCCGAAATCAGCAGGAGAATAGAGCCTGGCCAACACCGGAATGGTCGCGACAAGAATGAGCTGACCGGCAATCGCCATGGCCGACACGCCACCGGCCGCTCGAAGGACCTTGCCGATGGGGCTTTGCGGAAGTCGGATCATGGCGAGCCTTGCTTACGGCCGGTGCCGGTCGAATTCATGAGATCCTCTCGCGCAAAAGATCGGCACTGTCGCCAAACCGATACCTGCCGTACCGGGTGAGGTTCACCCGGGTAAGGACGCTCGCCACCGGAACCGAGAGCGTTCCGTCGCTCAGGAGCTGCTCCACCACCCCGCGCGCGACATGCCGCGAGGTTCTTGCCCAGCGAACGGTAACGAGAACCGCGTCCGCCCAGCTCTTGAGGAACATGGCTTCTGGCCCAGCCAGCCCCGATGGCCCGTTTATGATGACGAGGCTGTACGCCGAGTGCAAATCTTCCCTGCACTTGGCGGTGTCGACACGCGCCAGGAGAGCCAAAAGATCTTCTGCAGGTGCCATGGTCGTCAGGTCGATGCCAATTTCGGGAATGCTGGCGACCGCGTCATCCAAGGTACAACGACTGCTGATGTAATCCGCGAAGGAATGACGAGCCTTGGGTCCGTTGAACTGGCGCAGAAACTCGGGCGTAAGTTGGGAGCCCGCCCGCTGGAGATCCACCAGAAGAACACGATTGCCCAGTCGGGTGGCCGCCAAGGCCAGGCCCCACGCAAGCTCGGTCGCTCCGTCAGCCCGGACGCTTGGCGTGAGCAGGATCGTGTGCGGAGCACGACCCCTTGCCTGATTTGGCGCGGCCGCGACCAGCAGCGACGTCACCGCACGGCTGTAGGCCGACTTGGGCTGGCCCAAAACCAAGTCACGCAACTGTTTGGCGTGCATCCTGCCCGGTTCGGGCACGAGCCCCACGCACGGTATCCTGAGCACGGCTTCCGCCTCCGCTTCACCGCGCAAGGTGCGATCGAAGCGATTTCGCATGAGGACCAAAACGGCGCCAAGGAGGCCGAACGCAATCATTCCCGGTGGAACCAAAAAAACCGGCGGCAATGTCTGCGGAATTGTCGGCGGCCATGCAACGGAAAGGACCGAGACCCCGGCGGACGGAGCTCCGATGCGCCGCTTCAGGTCCTGCTGGCGGCCGAGAAGTTCGTTGTAGCGTTGCGTCAGGAGGCTGACTTGAGGTTCGAGCGCCCGCAAACCGGCGAGCCGGCTGGCCGTGTCGGCCGCGACCGCATCGAGCACATGCATTCGATTTCCCAGAACCTCGACCTGGGCACGATAGATGTCCGCTTCAGCGACGATATCAGCGATTACCTTTTCGATCGCGACGGAAAAGGCATTGGCCAGATCCTTGTCCGCTGGCGCCCTGGCCACGCGAGCCGAAAGGTCGGCCAACTCCTGCGTGCCGGCGGCCTCGGCCAGGGTCGCGGCCGGCGCGCCCTGCTTTCGAAGCTCCTGGATACGCTGGAGCCGGGACTCCAGCGCCGCCAGATCCGCTTTGGACATCGATATCTGTTGGCTGAGATCCGCCCTCTCCCCGGCCACCTTGTCAGCCGAGCCTTGATCGACCGCGCCATGGCTCAGCCGATACTCCTCGAGCCGATTGGACGCATCCACCAGTTCATTCTGCAGTTTGGGCAAACTGGCGACGACGGCGTCAAGTTCCTGCATGTTCGACGCCTGACTTTTCTGCGCGAGGTCGTCGACATAGATCTTGGTGAATGTATTGGCCACCATCGCCGCGCGCGCCGGGTCATCGTCCGAGAAGCCGACGGAAATGACCCGGGACCGGAGCTCTTGTCCGACCCTTACCCCTTTGCGCAGCGCTTTCATCTCGGCGGCCTCTGCTGCTTGCGGCGCATTGGTGGATACAACATCCCGCGGCCAAAGGCGCTTCAGCAGATCGCCAGCGAAAGAGTGCGATGTCGGCGGATCGGCGGGCGTTGGCCCCTGGCTGGAGCTTCCCTTCCCGGCTTGCGGTTGTGCGGTCGCGTTGGCCGGGCTCGGTTGACGCAGCGCTGCGGCGACTCGACGAAGGTGGCTCTCCGACGAGAGCATCGTGATGTGGTCGTCAATGCTTGAATCGATCATGTCCTGCGCTGAGCCCGGGCTGGCGGGAAGGGCCGCCCTGGCAGGAGCGTCTATGATAAGCTGGCTGGTGGCTTCGTACATGGTAGGGCGGGTTATTCCCGCCAAGGCCGCCAAGATGCCGCCGACAACCGCGAAGAGCAGAATGATCCATTTCCTGCTCGCCAATGTCACCAGCAGTTGGCGAGACGGGGTTGCTGAATTCGGGGCGCTTCTGGGAGGCCGTACGCGGGCCCTGCTTTCAGGAGCCGGGGCAGCCACCGGGGTGGCTCGTGGCAATTCAATTCGGCTGACTGCGGAACCCGCCATTTCATACTCCTGCCAGATCGAGTTCACGGGATGAGTTCGATGCCGACGCCTGCCGCTTGGCCTCGTTGCACCAGGCTTGAAACATCAGCACCGACCACAGTTCACGGGAGCGGTCCTGTCCTGCAACGTGATCGCGCCAGCAGGCGTCCACCTTTGTGCTGTCCAGCAAGCCTTCGCCGTGGTTGCGAACATCGGACAGAATATCGGTGGCCCAGCTGCGCAACGGGCCCCGCAGCCAAGCCGCGATCGGCACGTCGAAGCCCTGCTTCGGCCGGTCGATCAGCCGTTGCGGAAGATAACGACGCAGCACATTTCGAAGGATCCACTTACCTCTGCCGTTGCGAACCTTCATGGCAGCCGGAAGGCGCCAAGCGAATTCGACGGCGCGGTGGTCCAGCAGGGGACAACGCGCCTCGAGGCTGTTGGCCATGCTGGCTCGATCCAGTTTGACGAGAATGTCACCAGCGAGGTAACCGGACATGTCGTCGTACAGAAGGCGAGACAACAGCCCGTCGAGCCGCGGTGCAGAGACTATGGATGCAGGAGTCTCGTGCCGGGTGAGGTTTTCGGCCGATGATCCCGTCAGCCGCCTGTGCAGCTCGTCTTCATCCTTCGCGGCGAGAAGCCAGGCGAAGCGAGTGAGCCGATCGCTGCGCAGCGCATGCCGCACATGCGACGGAAGTGGCAGGTTGCCAATGAAATCGTGACGAGCCGCCCTGGACAGCATCCCTGCGCCGGCCGCCACCGTTCGTCGTGCACTTGCGGGTAGACCTTGGTACCGTTTCAGCCGGTCCGCCATGAAGTGGCGGCCATAGCCTGCAAAGCACTCGTCTCCGCCGTCCCCCGACAGCGCCACGGTCACGTGCTGGCGGGCCAGCCGCGCCACCAGCAGAGTCGGTATCTGCGATTCGTCGGCGAATGGCTCATCCCACACCGTTGGCAGTTCGGGGATCACGTCACGCGCGGCGGCGGCCGAAAGGTGTAGTTCCGTGTGGTCGGTGCCCAGATGGCGCGCTACCTCGGCGGCGTAAGGGGCCTCGTCAAAGCCGCTCTCCGCGAAGGCGATGGTGAAAGTGCGCACGGGATTTGGAGATTGAGCCTGCATCAAGGCTGCAACGGTAGAGCTGTCGACGCCTCCCGACAGGAAACCGCCCAACGGAACGTCGGCGATCATGCGCTCGCGAACGGCAAGCCGGAGCAGATCATCCAGTTCATTGGTCAAATCGTCGTCACTGCCGGCGATCTGGTGTTCTCGCCCGTTCTTGGCGACTTCGGCCAGCGACCACCAGCGACTTGCGCCCTGCGAAAGGGAGGCGGCCCCGCGCCCCTCCGCCACAGTCGCGGCCGTGAGGGTCAGGACCGAGCCGGGTGGCAGCTTGAAGACACCTTGCCAGATGCAACTCTGATCCGGGACCCACCCCTTGGAAAGCATTGCGGTGGCGGCATCCAGATCGATCTCCGGAGAGTAGCCCGAAAAGCGGCTGATTGCTTTCAGTTCGGAAGCAAAGACCAGCGCATGCCTGGCTGAAGCGACGTAGAGGGGCTTTTTGCCCAATCGATCCCGGGCGAGATGGAGGGTCCTCGTCTTCAGGTCCCACAAGGCGAACGCGAACATGCCAGCAAAACGCTGGAGTGCGGCCTCGAGGCCCCAGCTCTCGATCGCACACAACATGACTTCGGTGTCGCTGGTGCCGCGGAAATGGTGACCGACGCCTTCAAGCTCGAGACGCAGGTCACGGAAATTATATATCTCGCCGTTGAAGGTGATCGCATACCGACCGCTTGTGGACAGCATGGGCTGTTGCCCCGTTTCCGACAGATCGACGATCGCCAGCCGCCTGTGGCCTAAGGCAATGCCTGCTTCGCGATCCGTCCAGAGTCCTTCGCCATCCGGACCGCGGTGACGAAGCGCCATCATCATTTGCCCGATCTGATCGAGCGACTTGGGGTCGGCAGCATTGGACGCGAGAAGTATCCCGGCTATCCCGCACATCACATCACCTCTGAAGGCTCAAGCTCGCGCCGGAAAACGCTTGGCGTTCCCGCGACGAGGCAGAAGGTCAATGCAAACCACACGATCGGATGACGAATGATGAGGTGCGGTATGCTGAACACGGCTGCGGACGCCACGAGCACCAAAAGCGCGTCGTAGCGAGCGCGCCAGGCGGACATGGCCGCCAATCCAACGATCCACAGCAAGGCGATGACCGCGACCAGCCCGCCCTGCAGATAGAGGTCGAGAACCGTATTGTGCGCTTCGAACGGCCGCTCCAGAAATTGCATGTCGGCCGTCGGCGGGCGCTCCAGGTGGGGGCCAGGACCGAGGCCGAGCGATGCCGATTGCAGCCCCTTCTGAAGCGCCTCATCCCACAGATAAACCCGAAGTTCGAATGTTTCAGCCGTGGCCTCGCCGCCTCCGTCCTTGGTGAGGCTCTTGGCAAAATTCGCCGCAAAGCTTTCCTCGCTAAGAAGATAGGGGGTCATCGCTATCACCAGGGGGACAGCGCCGACCATCAGCAGAAGTGCGATCTGCCTGGGCAGGCTGGTTCGATTGCCATCGGATGCCAACCATGCCTTCAACCGCAACCCGAGGAAGGCGACGCCGCTTACAATCGTGGTGTAGAGATAGGCATCGCTCCTGGTCAGGCGGCCGACAAAAAAGATGAACACGAGGCTTGAGAGCGCAAGGACCTGACCCCACCGGTTGCGAGTAGTGGTTGCAAGGTGCAGCGCCAGCGGACCAAGAAGCGCGCAATAGAGCGCGAGCTGGTTCGGGTTTTCAGACCAGCCGCGGAAGCGGTCCCAATACCAGGGATCGACGCCGGGCTGATGGAGCCAGCCCCACGCGATGGCGAGTTGGATGGCAAATATCGCGTCGGCGAACGCGATCGCCCACCAACCGCTGCGTCGAAGACGACGCCCCGCGTCCGGCTCAACACTCGCCAGGCAAGTGATGCTGGCCAACAGCACGTAGGCCATTGTGTCGTGCAACAACCCTGTCGGGTAAAGCAGGGTCGTCAAGTAGCCGACGATCGTGCCGATCCCCAATGCGAGAGAAAGGAGCAGCCAAAAAGTCGCGAGTTGCGCGAAGGCTGGTGTCGCTTCGACGCGCCCGCCGACCAACATTCGTCCGGCCGACAGCATGATCCAAAGCGCCAGGAGCAGTTCGCCATAGCCGAATGGCATGCCGGAGACGGAGAGCTGCGACGCGGCTGACAGGATGACACCGCCGGCAAGCAACGCGTCGCGCATCATTGCCGCGCCCCGTCCAACCGGCGGTTCGCAATGCCGCTCTCCAGAGGCGATGGAGCAAGCAAGCCGCGAGATTTGGTCCTGAGATTGCTCTTATAGACATCGCAGTACTGGTCGACGATGCCCGGCAGGGCAAAACGCTCCCTGACAAGCGAGGCGGAGCGCTGCCCCATGGCCGCTCCCAAGGTGCGGTCCGACAGTATGTCGACTATCCGGTCCGCAAGGGCGCGAGCATCGCGCGGCGTGACCAGATAACCGTTCCACCCATCTTCGACGACGTCGCTGCAACCGGGCATTCGCGATGCGACTATCGGCAATCCAGCGAGTCCGGCTTCCAGCAAGACGCGCGGAACGCCCTCGCGATATTGCGTTGGGAAGGCGAACAAATCAGCCATGCCAAGCAGACTGGGGACATCATGCCGTTTGCCCAGCACGGTTACATGAGAAGCAAATCGTTGGATTTCGGACTTTTCGACGGCGAATGGTCCTTCCGATTCCCGTGGGCCAACGAGCACGAAACGCGCATGAGGTCTTTTGGAGAGAATGTGCGGAATCGCCTCGAGAAGGGTCGGAATGCCCTTAAGGCGGGTGAGCCGGCCGACAAAAATGACGATCTCGGCCGATTCCAGTCCGAATTCCCGCCGCATTGCCGCTGGTGATGAGGCAAGACGTCTTGCCACCGCGAATGCATTGACGTCGATGCCCGACCCCTGAATAAGGCGTCCGCTGCCGCGTGGGATCAGCCGATAGCGCTCAAAAAAGGCTTGGTCGTCGCGATTTTGGAAAACCGTGGCAGCAGTCCAGAAGGAAGCAACCCACTGCAGACCGCAGAAGGCGGGCCGCATGGCCAAGGCTCGCGGCTCCAGCGATGAGAAGGTCCAGCCCAAGCCGTTGATCGTGCGGACGACCGGGACTTCTCCCCGCACCGCCAGCGGGGTTAGCAAATTGGGTTTCGTATCGAAGCTTTGGACGATGTCGGGGCGGAGTTCCCGCAACAACCTTCGCAATGTCCTGATCGTCCCGGCTTTGCCGCTGCCATTGGCAAACCGATTGAACTCGTAGCGGCGGTGCGGAATGCCGTGCCGTAAAAACAGAGCTTCATCGCCCGTCGAGACCGCGGTGACCCGAAAACCCCGCTCGCGGAGTTCCATCAGAAACGAGATCCTCAGGGCGTGATCCTCGCCGCCGATGCAAACCAAGTGTGGGTTCATCGTGCCGCTCCCGAAATCCAGCGGGCCTTCGGCTCCCATAAGCGGCTCGAACTTGGATCGTTTCCCATGGCCCGATTTCGTTGCGATTTACACCAGTAATTCAGGCTACGGGCAGGGCTGGCCGTTGTCCTCGTCCGTTCGAATGACGCAACTAGGACCGTGCTTGCGCGCTAACGGCGCAAGGATCGGACTGCGGGCTGGACTATTTGGATCGAGACGCCGTGCGCTATGGGATCAGCCGGGCGAATGCGCATTCATCGCGAACGGGTGATCGGACTATCAAGATTGCTCGTTGGGGTGGGTTGAGGTCGATCCGAGAACGTATATTCATAGGCTCGGCGACGGCCGTCCTGTTCGAATACCCGGATCCAGCGGACCTCGGAAGCACGAAGCGTGATTTCCCGGTTTGTCGCGAGCTTGGCTGCTCGAAACGGAGTTGGTGCGACTACCTTGTGGGTCACCACGACTTGGCCGGCGAAAATCTCCTCGACTTCGTAGCTTGGCACGTCATCCATCCCCTGCGCGATGGCACCAAACCACGATCAAGGCAGAATGTTCCCGCAATGCCTCGGACGGCAGCCGTTTTTAGCCCAAAAAGCGGCGTGCGCGCTCAACTCGACGGCGAACGGAGAAGCCGACCGGCAGGAGCGCTCAGCTCCTGCCGGAAGCACAACTGCGCGCGTCAAACCACGAAAAAGGAGCTCGCGCCAATTAAGAGATGCGGAGCAACGGTCGCAAACTGCGTCTGAGCATGGCCGCCGATGCCGTCACTGTCGAAAGAGAGCGCGCCGGTCGAACTGTTATAGATGACGTGGTCGCTTCCATCATGCGCACCTTTGCCGATGTGGAAGTTCGCGGCCGAAAGGGCGCCCTGCTGGAGTCCGGTGAATACGCTGTGATCAAGTTGGATCTTGTCCTGGGAAACCTTGAAGTCGGTTATCTTGTCGACATTTCCAGAGCCAAGCGCGGTGTTGAACACGAAGACGTCCTTGCCGCCAAAGCCCGTCAGCGTATCGGAACCACCCCCGCCATTGATCTTGTTGGCGCCGGCATTTCCTTGGATCGTCTGGGCAAACTCGTTGCCGGTCAGGTTGATTTGCCCCGTTCCCGAAGCCTGCGTGGTCGCAAGTTTCTCGACGGATGAGCCCGCCGAGAGAGCATAGCTCACCGAGGCGAACACCGCGTCCTTGCCGTTGCCTGGCTGCTCCACCACCTTGTCATGCACATTGTCGACAAAATAGGTGTCGTTGCCGCCATAGCCTTTCATTGTATCGGCGCCGCCTCGACCATCGATCTTGTTGGCGCCGTAATTGCCATTGATCGCCTGGCCGAACTCGTTGCCCGTCAAGTTGATCGTATGTGTGCCGCCCGTCTTGTCGGTCGAGAGTTGCTCGACATGCGAACCAGCAGACAATGCGTAGCTGACCGAGGCGACCACCTTGTCGAAGCCGCCGCCTGATGCCTCCATTACCTTATCATGTGCATTGTTGACATAGTAAACGTCGTCCCCGCTGGTCGAATGAAATACGTCCGCGCCAGGGCCGCCATGGAAGATGTGATGGGTCGACTGCGTGGGATCGGGGACAGTCGGCGTGGTGGGCGTAGGCGTTGTCGGCTCGGAACTCGGAGGCGGTGTCGAAGAACTAGGGCTGGCGAGGTTGTGCTGGCGAAAAACGGCCTGCAACTCAGGGGAGTTCTCCAGGGCGGTGTCGCCATTCTGAGAACCCCAGGCATACGCATAGTCGAAGGCTGGGGACGGAACCAGCTTTGCCCAGTGATCGATCATCGTTTGCATTTGGGTCGACGTCGGCATGACGTGCTTGCCGCCGGTGTCCGTCTGCCAACCGCCGCCGCCAAATGTCTGATATACAGGAACGATCTTGTCAGCCGGAATGCCTGATTTCACGGCCGCGGCCACGGCTCTGTCGATCATGTTGTAGTCGACGCTGCTTATCCCCGTGCGAACCGGGTATGGGTCCAGTCCATAGTAGTCGATCCCGGTGTTGGCGGGATTATAGGTGTTGGAAAAGTCCGGGTTGGTGGACGACCCCATATTCATCATGGTGATGAAGGTCTTGGCGCCCGGGAAATGGGAATGGATCCAGTCGGATTCAGCCTTCAGATTTGCCGCACTCGCGTAGGTGCCCCATCTGCCGGTAGGATCCGGCTCGTCCATCAGGAAAAATCCAAACACTTTTGGATTGTTGAGGAAGGGCGTGACTTTTTCGATGAACGACGAGGTTACCCCGTCATGAGCGCTTAGATAGACAAGCCCCTTCATTCCGCTGGGCAGCTCATTGACCTGCGAAAGATACTGAACGTCCGCCAGGTTAAATCCGGCGCCCGCAACTTCGGCAGCCGAACCGCCTGATGCATAATGGAGAGTCGCCATGCGTTTTCCTTCTTGTTTGGCAACACCCCGCCCTGGATGGGGTTAGACCGAAAGCTACATTAGATGAAAATCACATACCAACATCTTTGAACGAAGTTTTTGATCGCTGTGGGGATGGCCACACCAATGGGTCAGTGCAATTTACTGTAAAGTCAGTGGCTTGCAGCGAAATCTGCGGGTTTTCCACTGACGACCGCATGCACAGTTCTCCACTGTTTTCACAGGCACCCCTCTCCCCACCCCGACTCCCGGCCACGATTTCGCTTCATTTTGCATAAAGTTCGCCATATGTTAGCTAGCCATCATGTCCGGGGGGGGCGCATGTGATATGGTGGAATCAGAAAAGGTTACCCATCGGATGAACAAAGAAAGACACGCGACAACGTGGTGTCATAGCAATAAGCTATGAATAAAGAGCCACAAAGCGCCTCTCCGCTACGCTCCGCAATACTAGACTGCCTGCCTGGAATAGCTGGCATCGGACTCTTTTCCGCAATGATAAACATCCTTGCGTTGACCGGATCCGTTTACATGCTGCAGGTCTATGATCGCGTCCTGCCGTCGCAAAGCGTCCCGACCTTGGTCGGGTTCACCATCGGAATGCTGGGCCTCTATGCGGCCTACGGTCTGCTCGATTTCGTGCGGCTTCGTCTACTGGTCCGAATCGCCAGTCGATTCTACTGCAGTTTGCAGCAGAGAACATTCGCAATTTCGTTGCTTCTCCCGCTCAGGGCCGGTCGAGAAGCGGACCGGGTGCTTCCGTTGCGGGACCTCGATCAATTGCGCGGATTCCTTTCGGGAACGGGGCCGACGGTTCTTTTCGACGCGCCGTGGATCCCGTTTTATCTGCTCATTATCTACATGTTGCATCCGTCGCTCGGCGTGCTTGCGACCCTCGGCTCCGTCGCCGTCGTCGTGCTGACCATCGTGGCTGAGATCATCAGCCGCCGCCCTGCGGCGCTGGCGTCTGAAGCGATCCTGACACAGCGCACGCTTGCTGATTCCGGCCGTCGGAATGCCGAGGTGGTCCACGCGATGGGCCTCTCCGAACGGCTGGCGGGGCGCTGGGGCGAAGTCACTCACGCCTATCTCTCCTATCAGGAGCGGCTCTCCGACATCGTGGGTGGAATCAGCTCGCTGTCGAAGGCGCTTAGGATGGTGCTGCAATCTTCGGTGCTAGGGCTCGGCGCGTATCTCGTCATCGGAGGCGAAGCATCCCCTGGCGTGATCATCGCGTCGTCGATATTGCTGGGTCGCGCGCTAGCCCCGGTCGATGCGGCGATTGCGAACTGGCGGGGTTTCCTGTCCACCCGGCAGAGCTATTCCCAGTTGAAAGCGGCGCTCCGTGCGTTCGAGAGTCCAATCGAATCCATGAAGTTGCCGCCGCCAGAGGCTCGCCTGGCGGTCGATAGTTTGGCGGTAGCGCCTCCGGGTACACCCAGGCCGACGCTCATCGATGTAAGCTTCCAGCTTTCGAGCGGCGCGGGAATGGCCGTTATCGGCCCAAGCGGCTCGGGAAAGACAACATTGGTGCGCGCGCTGGTGGGAGTTTGGAGCCCTCTGCACGGCACGGTGCGGCTGGACGGGGCCTCTCTCGACCAGTGGGACGCGCAACGGCTCGGCGCCCACATTGGCTATCTGCCGCAGGATGTTGAACTGTTCGACGGGACGGTGGCGGACAATATTTCGAGATTTGGCGGCAAGAGCGACCCCCAGGGCGTGCTCGCCGCGGCGAAAGCCGCGGGCGTCCACTCGATGATCATGCATCTGCCGGCAGGCTTCCAGACGCGCATCGGCGAGGGAGGAAGAGCGCTGTCGGCAGGGCAAAGGCAGCTTATCGGCCTTGCCCGGGCGCTCTACGGCAACCCGTTCCTGGTCGTGCTGGACGAGCCAAACTCAAATCTCGACGTTGAAGGTGACGCCGCCCTGGCCGGAGCCATCATGGCCGTCCGCCAGCGTGGAGGTATTGTGATCGTTGTTGCACACAGGCCATCTGCCCTCACCAACATCGATCAGGTCATGGTCCTGGCGGATGGCAGGCTGCGCACCTTCGGCTCGCGCGAGGAAGTGCTTGCCGGCATGCGGCGGCCGCCCTCGCCTGCCGCGCAACGTCCATCTTCGATCGCGCCCATCCACTCGGGAGTGACCGGACATGCGTGACATCTTGCCCCGCGTGCTTGCGTTCATGCCGACACTTGCCCGGTTCGGAACTCGAGATCAGCCCGCCGAAACCGACTTGCCCAAGGTGCCAGACAGCATCCTTGCGCCAGGGACCCTTTGGCCAAGCATGACGCTGGGGCTCGTTGTGACTGGCCTGCTGGTGGTCGGCGGCGGAGCATGGCTTGGCTTGACCAAGATAGCTGGTGCCGTGATCGCGCCCGCCACGGTGGTGGTCGAAAGCAACATCAAGAAGGTCCAGCACCAGACCGGCGGCACGATCGGCGGCATCTTTGCGCAAGACGGCGACCATGTTCGGGCCGGTGACATATTGGTCCGGCTGGACGGCACGCTGCCACGGGCCAATCTGCAGATCATCAGCGAAGATCTTGATCGCACCACGGTGCGGCTTGCGCGACTGGAGGCCGAACGCGGCGGTTTGCGTGAAATGCAGCTTCCAGCCGGCCTTGAGGCCGGGATGCCAAAGCCGGAGCTGGCCGCCCTTGTCAGCGGCGAGCGCGCGCTGTTCGAAACCCGTGCCTCGGCATTGGCCGGGCAGAAGGCGCTCTTGTCGAGCCAAACAAAGCAACTCGAGCGTCAGATCGATGGCCTGAAGGCCCAGCAGGTTGCAGCCGATGAATCAGCGGCGCTGCTGAGCACTGACCTTACGGATGTCGATGCCCTCTATTCGAAGAAACTGGTGTCCAAAGAGAGGATTAGCAACGTCAGGCTGGATGCGACGCGTGCCAAGGGCGAGTCGGGACGACTGGCAGCCGCGGTAGCAGAGGCACAGGCCAAGATCAGCGAGATCGAGTTGCAAATCCTGCAGCTCGACGAGCAACGGCGAAGCGATGTGACCGGTGAACTGCGCGAGACTGAAGCCAAGCGCACCGAACTCAACGAACGCAAGATCGTGGCGCAAGACGAACTGACCAAAACCGAGATCCGCGCTCCGCAATCCGGCACAGTTCAGCAGTCGTCCGTTCACACTGTCGGCGGCGTGGTCGCCCCGGGCGAACTGCTGATGACGATCGTTCCCGAGGCCGACAACCTTGTCGTGGACGCGTTGATCCCTCCTTCCCGCATAGACGACGTCAACCCGGGACAGAGCGTTTCGATCCGGTTTCCAGCTTTCGATGCCGGGACTACCCCTGTTTGCAACGGCTCCGTCAAGTACATCTCGGCGGACCTGATCAAAGATCCGCAACGCCAGCTTTCGTACTTTTCGGCCCGTATCAAGGTCGACAGTCAGTCGGAGTGCTTGAAGGAAGCCAGGCAACTCAGACCGGGCATGCCAGCGGAAGTTCACATCCGCACGGATGAACGCAATGTCTGGTCGTATATGCTGAAACCTCTCACGGACCAGATTTCCAGGGCTTTCCGCTAAGCAGACCTGGAATTCGCACGCCGGGTCCAGTCCGAGAGCCATGGGCTGGACATATCATGCGTCCGCAGGATGCCGGTTTCGCGGCGCAACCTATAATGCCTTCTGATGAAGGTACTGGTCACCGGCGCTGCCGGCTTCATAGGCTATCATGTCGCCAGGCGGCTCCTGGAGCGCGGTGACGAGGTTGTCGGCATTGACAGTATCAACGATTACTACGACCCGCAAATCAAGCAGGCGCGGCTGCGGCTCCTGGACGAGGCGAGCCGCAAGACCAATGCCGGCTATCATTTCATCCATGGCGATCTCGCCGACAGGGGCGTGGTCGACGGCTGCTTTGCCGACCATGCCTTCGACCGGGTGATCCATCTCGCCGCCCAGGCCGGCGTGCGCTACAGCCTGGAAAATCCGCGCGCCTATGTCGAGAGCAACATCATCGCCTACACCAACATGCTCGAGGCCTGCCGCGGCAGCCGTGTCGGGCACCTGACCTATGCCAGCACCTCGAGCGTCTACGGTGCCAACACCGACATGCCGTTTTCCGAGCATCGGCCGGCCGACCATCCGCTGCAGTTCTACGCCGCCACCAAGCGTGCCAACGAACTGATGGCGCACAGCTACAGCCACCTGTTCGGCCTGCCGACCACGGGGCTGCGCTTCTTCACCGTGTACGGCCCCTGGGGACGCCCTGACATGGCGCTGTTCCTGTTCACCAGGAGCATCCTGGCCGGTGAGCCGATCAAGCTGTTCAACAACGGCAACCACACGCGCGACTTCACCTATGTCGAGGACATCGCCGAGGGCGTGATCCGTGCCAGCGACAGCCCCGCCGCAGCCAACCCGGCCTGGGATTCCGGCCGTCCGGACCCGGCGACCAGCGGCGCGCCCTGGCGCATCTTCAACATCGGCAACAACAACCCGGTGAAGCTGACCGCCTATGTCGAGGCGCTGGAAAACGCGCTCGGCCGCAAGGCGGTGATCGAGCTGCTGCCGCTGCAGGCCGGCGACGTGCCCGACACCTTCGCCGACACTTCGGCGCTGCAGGCGGCGGTCGGCTATCGCCCCCGCACCTCCGTCACCGAGGGGGTGGGGCGGTTCGTCGAGTGGTACCAGGATTTCTACAGCTGACGGGTCGGGTTCGCGAGGCCCGGGCCGCAGCCGACGGTTTAAGAGCGGGGCGTGGTTTTGCGGGTCGAGCCATCACTTACTGATGCGCCGGAACACCGCGAAAGTTGCGGTGCGCGAGAGCAAGGGGCGCAGCATCGAAGGCGATGCAATCAGGAAAGGACCCGCTATTGGAAAAACCTTCTCCAATAGTTTCGACCGGTTATGGGGAGAGTGCTAGTGGTACCGTTGGCTGGGATCGAACCAGCGACCTCCGGATCCACAATCCGGCGCTCTAACCATCTGAGCTACAACGGCACGTCTTAACGTTGGTAGCAGGATCGGGGTGGAAGGTTCACTCTCCGCGATCCGCTCTTTCGTTCGGCGATGCGTCCTTACGGGCTTATGAATTCTAATTCAAGGCTTTTGCAAAGCAAAGGCCACTTCCCTACAGCGGCGCCCCTTTCGCCGGACAAAGAAAAAGGCCGGCGGGAGGAGGTGCCGGCCTTTTCCTGTTACGAGCCAGCGGGAGGAGGTGCTGGCTGGTCACCCCGAAGAGCAGAGGGAGGAGGTTCCACTCGCCGGGTATTCGCTCGGTCGCAACTGTCTCACATCTATTTGTCCGACAAAATGCGACCTTTTGTTGCATCCGCGGACGATGCGCACTTGTTAGGCGGCCTTGATTTCCTTGATCGCCTTCTCGAAGGCGGTCTTGATCGGCTTCGAGACGTCCTCGGCCGCCTTGGAGGCAACGGCCTGGAAGTCCTTGGCCTGCTCGACGGTCAGTTCGACGCGCTTACGCAGGAACGCGGTCTGCAACTCGATGACTTCCGACAGCGACTTCGCGCCGATCAGGGCTTCGAGATGCGAGAAGCCGGCCTCGGCGTTGGCGCGCAGCGCGGTGATGGTCTTGAGCGACAGGTCGCTGGAAACAGCCTTGGCGGTTTCGTAGGTCGACTCCAGGGCCTTCTGGGTTTCCTCGGCACCGGTCTTGAGCTTGGCGTAGGCCTCCTTCGACTGCTCAACGCCCTTTTCGGCGAAAGCGCGCATCTGGTCGGTGGCCTTGGAAGCGTCGAAGCTCGGGAATTCAACGTTTTCGATCGTCTCGGCGGTCTTGGTCCTGGACATTTTCCATCCTTTTCAGCGGCAGCGGCTTTGACAGAAAGCCGTCTCGTTCATGTATGATGGCAATATAAAGGCAAATCTTGTGCATTGCAATATCTTTGTTGCAGTGCACAAAAAAATGTTTTCGGCCGTTAACCAAACGGCCAAAATTCAGCCTTTGCACGTTCTGGCTTGTGGACCTTCGTGGCTGCGGCTTTTATTAACAAAGCGTTAACTGCAAATTCGCCGCTCCGTGAGGGTTCGCCAAGCGCATGCCGTCCGAATATTCCTTCCTCGACGTCGCCGTGCTTGACGCGGTCCGCCAGCGGTTTGCCGCCGGCGACGCAATCGCGATCCTGTCGGTGGACCTCGAGCAGGTGATCTGGGCCAACGGGCCGGGCGCCGCCATGTTCGGCTATCCCGACATCGAAGCGATCATTGGGGCCTCGGCGCGGCTGCCGCTGGTCGCACGCCGCCAGATCATGGCGACCAGCGGTTTTCCCCAGATCGGCGTCGATCGATCGATTACCGTGCGCCTGGCGACCGGCATGACCAGTCGCGCCGTCGGCTTTCTTGCCAGTGCCGTGACGCTACCCGACGGCGAGAATGCCATCATGCTGGCGGTGCCGGCCGCGCAGACCGGCTCGCGCAGTGCCGCCGAGATCGCCGGCCGGGCAATCAGCGGCTTTACCGAAGACGGCCATTTCATCGCCTTCATCGATGCCAAGGGCAATGTCGAGGCCGCCTCGGAGGGATTTTCGGCGCTCGGCATCCAGCCCGCGACACTGGCGGCCCTGGTGGCAGACGTCGCGGCCGAGGGCGAGCGCATCGTCAAGCGCCTCGTTCCGGGCGGCAGGACCTCCTACCCCGCCGGTCTCGCCCGGCTGACGCCGGAGCGGCATCTGCTGGTGGTGATAGACGAGGACCAACTCGAGGACAGCGCGGCTCCGGCAGACGGTTCGCCCGCGATCACGGAAAGCCCTGCCGAGGAGGTTGGCGTTCGGATGGTGGGAACCGCCGCGACAGAGGCGAGCGAGCAGTTGCCCGTCGCTGCCGCGACCGAGCACGAACACGTCCCTTCCGAACCCATGGCTGGCGAGATGCCGGAGCCGACAGCGCGGGAAATCGAGGAGCCGGCCGGGCCGACACCCGCTGCCGCCGACAATGATCAGCCGGCGGCCGGCACGCCGGGGCAGCACGATCATTGGTATTTCAATGCCGGAGAAGACGACGCGCCAGCCGCGCCGGAACCGAAACGCGTGGCAGAGGCGGTCGGCACCGAAGCTGCGGCGCACAGCGTAAAGCAAGACGAGGCCACCTCGCCCGTAGCCCCGACCGCGACCGTGGTCACCCGGACGATAGACCGCTCGGCCGCACCGCTGCGTTTTGTCTGGCGGACCGACGCCGAGGGTAAGTTCAGCGCCCTGTCGCCGGAATTCGCCGATATCGTCGGCCATCCGGCCGCCGACGTGATCGGCCGGCGCTTCCGAGATGTGGCGGCGGCCTTCGGCCTTGATGCATCCGGCGAGATCTCCGGCCTGCTGGAGCGGCGCGACACCTGGTCCGGCCGCTCGGTGCTGTGGCCGGTCGTCGGTACCGACCTAAAGATCCCTGTCGACCTGGCGGCATTGCCTGTCTATGGGCGCGGCCGCGCCTTCGAAGGCTTTCGCGGCTTCGGCGTCGCGCGAAGCGGGGATGCGGTCGTCGATCCGGAAGCGATCGGCATGGCCCTGGTGCCCAATGGCGAGATGCCGGCGGCACCCAAGCCGAAAACCGTGGAGACAATGCCGGAAGATCCAAAGGCCGAAGAACCAAAGGCATCGGATCCGTTCAAGGGCGAAGTGCCGGCGCTGACCATCGTCCCGAAACCGGAGCGGCGCTTTGCCGACAAGGTCATCCGGTTGGCCGAACACCGGCAGCCGGCCAACGACAAGGGGCTGTCCTCGCTGGAACGCAGCGCATTCCGCGAGATCGGCGAGCGGCTGAAAAAAGACAGTTCCACGGCAGAGCCGCCGGCGGCAGCCGAGCCGGCAAGGCAGGCGGAACAAGGTGCCGGAATAGGGTCTTTGCCCGGGCCGCACGACGCGGCCAAGCCGGAGGCCGATGCGAAGCCGCGGGCGGATATCGCCGACCCGAATGCCGGACCAGCAGGCTCGAGCCAGGAACCGGCGAGCGGCCCGGCGCATGAGATGGCAGCGCCCGATGCGGAAGACGAGCCGGATGCGGGCGAATTTTCCCCAAGCGATGCCGAGGATCAGAGGGATCTGGCGCGGCTCGACGGTGCGCAACCGGACCAGGCCGAACAACAGGCGCCGGCCTCCGGATCCCCGCCGCCGGAGGCCTCGGGCTCCCTGCTCGACTATGCCGCCCACGATAGCGACAAAGAGGCGGCGACGGCCGAGGATGGCGAGGCTGCGGCGCAGGCAGAACCTGCCCAGGCACCGGCCGATGACGACAGCATGACGTCAGACGATTTTCGCGACGCCGAGGATGACGAGGATTGGGCCGGCGACGCAGCAACTGCATCCGGCGATCAAGCGATTGCGGCCACCGGCGGAACCGGCGGCACGCATCACGCGGCCGAGACGCTCATCCAGCCGCCACGGCTGCAGGTACCGCCGCTCAAGACCGAAGGGTTCATGCCGTCGGCTTTTTCCGTCGGCACAGAAAACAAGACGCCCGATACATCGCTGCTCGGCAAGCTGCCGGTGCCGCTGATCATCCATTCAGGCGACCAGTTGCACTATGCCAACGAGGAATTCCTCGACCTGACCAGGTACGCGACGCTGGAGGACCTCGAGGATGCGGGCGGCCTCGGCGCTTTGTTTGCCGATCCCTATGCCGATGACGGCGCCTCCGACGGCAGCGACCGGGCGCTGCGGCTGAAGACGCGCGACGGGCAGGAATTCCCGATCGACGCCATCCTGCGCTCCGTGCCCTGGCGCGACGGCAAGGCCCTGATGCTGGTCGTTCGCCGTTCCGGCGAGGATGATGCGCCCGCGGCAGCGCATGCGATCGGCGAGGAGCCGACGCAGCCCGACATTTCCGAGCTCAAGGCACGCATCGCAGAGATGCGCACCATCATCGACACAGCTACCGACGGGGTCGTGCTGATCGGCAGCGACGGCACCATCCGTTCGATCAGCCGCCCGGCCGAGGCGCTGTTCGGTTTCGACAGCGACGAGGTGACCGGCAAGCCCTTCGCCTCGCTGTTTGCCATCGAGAGCCAGCGCGCGGCGCGCGACTATCTCACCGGCCTGTCGGAGCCTGGTGTGGCGAGCGTCTTGAATGACGGCCGCGAGGTGATCGGCCGCGAAGCACAGGGACGCTTCATCCCGCTGTTCATGACCATCGGCCGGTTGCCCAACGACAGCGGCTTCTGTGCCGTGGTGCGCGACATCACGCAGTGGAAGCGAGCCGAAGAGGATCTCACCCAGGCGCGCGCGGTGGCCGAACGCGCCTCCTCGCAGAAGACAGATTTCCTCGCCCGCATCAGCCATGAGATCCGCACGCCGCTCAACGCCATCATCGGCTTTTCCGAACTGATGGTCGACGAGAAGTTCGGGCCGGTGGCCAATGACCGCTACCGCGATTATCTGCGCGACATCAACCGCTCGGGCAACCACGTGCTCGACCTGGTCAACGACCTCCTGGATATCTCGAAGATCGAGGCCGGCCAGCAGGAAATGGCTTATGAGGCGGTGTCGCTCAACGATACGCTGGCCGAAACCGTGGCGATGATGCAGCCCCAGGCCAACCGCGAACGCGTCATCATCCGTTCCAGCTTCGCCTCGCGGCTGCCGGAAGTGGTGGCCGACCTGCGCAGCGTGCGCCAGATCGCGCTCAAC
This sequence comes from Mesorhizobium sp. B2-5-7, assembly GCF_006440875.1. Classification (NCBI taxonomy): domain Bacteria; kingdom Pseudomonadati; phylum Pseudomonadota; class Alphaproteobacteria; order Hyphomicrobiales; family Phyllobacteriaceae; genus Mesorhizobium; species Mesorhizobium sp. B2-5-7. Next base: position 593,329 of record NZ_VFUO01000004.1, read on the forward strand.
ATCCTGTCCAACGCCGTGCGCTATACCCAGGCCGGCGGCCAGGTGATCGTCTCGACCGCCTACGAGACCTCGGGCGACGTCGTCATGCGGGTGCGCGACACCGGCATCGGCATGAGCCAGGCCGAGATCGAGCAGGCGCTGAAGCCGTTCAAGCAGATCAACGCGCTGAAGCGTGGGCGCGGCGACGGCACCGGCCTTGGCCTGCCGCTGACCAAGGCGATGGTGGAAGCCAACCGCGCCCGCTTCACCATCAATTCGACGCCCGGCGAAGGCACGCTGGTGGAGGTTGCGTTCCCCTCGACCCGGGTGCTCGCGGAGTAGCAAGCCAAGAAAAAAGGCGCCCGGTAAGGACGCCTTAGGAAATTGGATTGCTGTCACAACGGGGGCTTGAGCTGAATTCAGATCCTCGGGGCTGAGGAACGGGATTTCTCCCTCAAGTTACGTGCGACTATCGACGCCGGGCCTTAACAAGTCCTTACCGGGTCGCCAAAAAATTTACGAATGTGTACCACTCGTGAAATCTAGGTAAATTCGTGCGACATATTTCGTTAACCATGCCGGTCGCGTTCACTGCGCGAGCTGCGGCAAGTCGCGGAACAGCTCCAGCGCTTCCGGGTTGGCCAGCGCTTCCTTGTTCTTGATGGCGCGGCCGTGGACCACGTCGCGCACCGCAAGCTCGGTGATCTTGCCCGACTTGGTGCGGGGGATGTCGGAGACGGCGACGATCCTGGCCGGAACATGGCGTGGGCTGGCGCCGCTGCGGATCTTGGCCCGGATGCGCTTTTCGAGATCGTCGTCGAGCTTGACGCCGGCGGCAAGCCGCACGAACAGCACGACGCGCACATCATTGTCGAAATCCTGGCCGATGCACAGCGCCTCCAGGATTTCCGGCATCTGCTCGACCTGATTGTAGATCTCGGCCGTGCCGATGCGCACACCGCCGGGGTTGAGCGTCGCGTCGGAGCGGCCATGGATGACCATGCCGCCATGATCGGTCCATTCGGCGAAATCGCCATGGCACCAGACATTGTCGAAACGCTCGAAATAGGCCGCCTGGTATTTCCTGCCGTCGGGATCGTTCCAGAAGCCGATCGGCATGGACGGGAAAGCCCTGGTGCACACCAGCTCCCCCTTCTCCTGCCGGACCGGCTTGCCATCATCGTCCCAGACATCGACTGCGAGGCCGAGGCCCGGCCCCTGGATCTCGCCGGTCCAGACCGGCTGGGTCGGCACGCCGAGCACGAAGCACGAGACGATATCGGTGCCGCCGGACACCGAGGCAAGGTGCACGTCCTTCTTGATGCCATCATAGACGAAGCGGAAATCCTCGGGCGAAAGCGGCGATCCGGTGGAGGATATGGCGCGTATCGTCGACAGATCATGGCTGCGGATCGGCTTGAGGCCGGCCTTGCGCACTGAATCGATGAACTTGGCCGAGGTGCCGAAAAAGGTCATCTTCTCAGCGTCGGCGAAATCGAACAGCACATTGCCGTCGGGATAGAAGGGAGAACCGTCGTAGAGCAGCAACGTGGCGCCGGAAGCGAGGCCCGAAACCAGCCAGTTCCACATCATCCAGCCGCAGGTGGTGAAATAGAAGAAGCGGTCGCCATCGCCGAGGCCGGCATGCAACCGGTGTTCCTTGACATGCTGAATGAGCGTGCCGCCGGCCGAATGGACGATGCATTTGGGAACGCCGGTGGTACCGGACGAAAACAGGATGTAGAGCGGATGCGAAAACGGCAGCCGCTCGAAGGTGACGGGCCTGACGGCAAAGGGCGACAGGGCCTCTTCCATCGCCACTGCCTTGTCGATGGTATCAGCCACGTCGGCGGAGGTGCCAAGATAGTCGACGAGCAGGACTTTGCGGACGCCGCCGAGCCTGGCCGCGACCGCCTTGACCTTGTCGGCGACCTCGATCGCCTTGCCATTATACCAATAGCCGTCCGGCGCGATGAAGATGACGGGCTCGATCTGGCCGAACCTATCGAGCACGCCCTGCTCGCCGAAATCGGGAGAACAGGATGACCACACCGCCCCGATGGAGGCCGCCGCCAGCATGGCGGCGACGGCTTCGGGCATGTTGGGCATCATCGCCGCTATACGGTCACCCTTCTTCACCTTGAGCGCCAGGAAAAGCTGCTGCAGGCGCGAGACCAGGCCATGCAGTTCATTCCACGACAGCCGCCTCTCGACCTTGTCCTCGCCGCGAAAGACGATGGCCTCGCCAGCGCCGGTCTTTTTCAGAAGGTTTTCGGCGAAATTCAAAGATGCGTCCGGAAAGAAAGAGGCGCCGGGCATCTTCTCGCCGTCGAGCAGCAGTCGTTCACCCTTGTCGCCTTCAAGACCGCAGAAATCCCAGACGAGACCCCAGAACGCCTCCCGGTTCTCGACCGACCAGAGGTGGAGGTCGGCATAGGACGAGAATGGACTGCCGGTACTCGCTGCCGCGGCCTTCATGAAAGCGGTCAATGGCGAGGCATCAATCTGGTCTTGCGTCGGGGTCCAGAGCGGTAGTTCGCCAGCCATGATCGATCCTCCCACGGTCGCCATCGCTTATGCATATCGCTGCGCGGCAGAGCAAGATTTTGTTGGGCCGATGCGGTCAGGTGTGCGCAAATGCCATCGCCGGGCCATAAAGACTTGAAATGCGTCGGCCCTAAGTCGTAGTGACGACAGGGGTTATACCCGTCGGACGCTCGTTTTTGTCGGAATGGAAGCATACGGGGCTATATGCCATCATCCTTGATCCGCCGCGGAGTATGGGCGATCGGCGCTGCCGCGATCGTCATCGCTCTGGTGGTCGCGGCCCTGCCGCTGATCGCCTCGACGCGGATCGTGCGTGACCGCATCGCGTGGGAATTGAGCGCCTGGAGTGGCTTTCGGGTTGCCATCGAGGGGTCGCCACGAATCGAGGTCTGGCCGAATTTCCGCGCGATCCTGACCGATGTGACGCTGTCAAAATGGACCGACGGCGATGCGCCGCCGGTCGTCGAAGCCGAACGGGTCGAGGTCGACCTCTCGGCCATGGCGGCATTGCAGGGCGATGTGGTGTTTTCCACGGCACGGCTGGTGCGGCCGACGATCCGGGTCCAGCGCACGGCGGACGGTCTGTTCCTGCCCACGGCGCCGACCGGCGGGCGCATCGCGCGCTCCATCGATGCGGCCCGTGGCCTGGTCAACGCCGACCCCGCCAAGCCCGACCTCGACAAGCTGCCGGCCGACACGTTCGGCACTGTGGAGTTCAGGGACGGCCGCATGGTGGCGTCCGTCAACGGCAAGGATGAAGAGATCCTGAGCAGTCTTAGCGGCCAGGCCAACTGGGCGGCGATGAACAGCAATGCAACACTGTCCGCGACCGGGATCTGGCGTGGCGAAAGCGTGACCGTGGATGCTGCCTCGCCGAGGCCGCTGGTGCTGTTTGCCGGGGGCATGGCGCCGCTGACCCTGTCCTTCAAGGCGGCGCCGGCCACCTTTTCCTTCGACGGCACGGCCAGCATGTCCGAAAACGCCTATTTCGACGGCCAGGTAAAATTCGCGGCTCCTTCGCTGCGCCGCGTACTGGAATGGTCGCAGGCCGGCATCGCGCCGAGCGCCGCGATCGGCTCGGTCAGCATTTCCAGCAAGGTCACGGCATCGGCCGGACGCGTCAAGTTCGAGAACACGGCGCTGGCGCTGGACAACAATCCGGGCATGGGTGCGCTGGACGTGTCGCTTGGCGAGGCACAGCCGGTGATCTCGGGCACACTTGCCTTCGACACGCTCGACCTCAGGTCGTTTCTATCCGCCTTCACGTCGCTGGGACCGGCGAGCAGCGGCGAACCAGGTCAGATCGACACGAGTTTCGCCGACCGGGTCAACCTCGATCTCAGGCTGTCGGCGGCGCATGCGACCGCAGGGAGCATCCAGCTTGCCGATGTCGCGGCCACCGCGCAGGTCAAGGATGGCCTTTCCGTCTTCGACATCTCCGACGCCTCCGCCTTCGGCGGCAACATCCAGACCAGCCTTCGTTTCGACCGCAAGCCCGAGGGCACCCAGGTCGAGATCCGGCTGCTGGCCTCCGATGTCGATGGCGGGGCGTTCGGCACCGCGGCCGGGATGACCCGGCTGGTGCCGGTCGGCACGGGCACCGTCTCGGTCATCCTCAAGGGACCAGGAAGGACCTGGGATTCGGTTTTTGAGAACGCCGACGGCTCTGTCTCGGCGACCTTTGGCCCTGGCGCGCTCAGCAAGTTCAACCTGCCGGCCTTTCTCAAGCATACCGAACAAGGCGGCTTCTTCGCGCTCGACGATGTCTCGGACGGGACGCTGCCCATCGATGGCGCCGAAGTGAAGGCAACCATTTCGCGAGGCGTGGCCAGACTGGACAAGGCCGAGGCCAATTCGGCGAAATACAAGATCTGGCTTTCCGGCATCGCATCCTACGCAGGACGCGGACTGGCGCTGTCGGGCGGTGTCATCCAGCCGGATCAGCCAGCAACGCAGAAGAGCGGCCAGCAGGGGCCCAACCAGTCGTCGTTTTTCGTCGGCGGAACCTGGAGCACGCCGTTCATTTCACCCATCAGCCGCGGCGTTTCGGGCGAATAAGGCCTGGCCCCTCAGTTGAAACGCTTCTAACCGCGTTGCGCGGCCCGCTCGTCAAGCTGCCGCTGCACCTCGCGCCGCTTATTGGCGACGGAAGCGATGATGACGCCAACCGTGACGATCGCGATCAGAAGGGTGCAGGCGGCATTGATCTCCGGCGTCACACCGAGGCGGACCTGGCTGTAGATCTTCATCGGCAGCGTGGTGGCGCCAGGGCCCGAAGCAAAGCTGGCGATGACCAGGTCGTCCAGTGACAGCGTGAAGGCCAGCATCCAGCCGGACACGATCGCCGGCAGAATGACTGGCAGGGTGATCTGGAAAAAGGTCTTCACAGGCGGCGCGCCGAGATCCATGGCGGCTTCTTCCAGTGAGCGATCGAAGCTGACAAGCCGCGACTGCACGACAACAGCGACAAAGCACATCGTGAAGGTGATATGCGCGAGGATCACGGTCGTCATGCCGCGATCCATGCCGATTGCGACAAACAGCAGGAGCAGCGACAGGCCGGTAATGACGTCAGGCATGACCAATGGTGCGAAGATCATGCCGGAGAACAGGACCCTGCCCCGGAAGCGTGTGTAGCGGGTCAGCGCCAGGGCCCCCATTGTGCCGAGAACGGTGGCCACGGTCGCTGAAATCAGACCGACGCGGATGGTCACCCATGCGGCGTCCATCAGGCCCTGATTGTGGAACAGCGATACGTACCATTTGGTGGAAAAGCCGCCCCAGACGGTGACGAGCTTTGACTCGTTGAAGGAAAAGACGACGAGCAGCACGATCGGCAAATAGAGAAAGGCAAAACCGAGCGTGATCGAGGTGATGTTGAAGCGGCTCCAGGTGGTGTTCATTTGTCCTGCTCCTGCGCGCGGGCCTGGGCATGCTGGAACAACACGATCGGTACGATCAGCAGCAGCAGCAGGATGACGGCAACGGCCGACGACACCGGCCAGTCACGATTGGCGAAAAACTCGTTCCACAGCGTCTTGCCGATCATCAGCGTCTGCGAGCCGCCGAGCAAATCGGGGATGACGAACTCGCCGACGGCAGGGATGAACACCAGCAGGCAGCCGGCTATGACGCCGGGCAGCGACAGCGGAAAAGTGATCTTCCAGAAGGCTGACGTCGGCGGGCAGCCGAGGTCCTTGGCTGCCTCGATCAGCGAATAGTCCATTTTTTCCAGCGACGAATAAAGCGGCAGCACCATGAACGGCAGGTAGGAATAGACGATGCCGATGAAGATGGCCGTGTAAGTGTTGAGGATCACCAGCGGCTGGTTGATGATGTGCAGCGACAACAGCAGCTGGTTGAGCAGGCCCTCGGGCTTGAGGATGCCGATCCAGGCATAGACGCGGATCAGGAACGACGTCCAGAACGGCAGGATGACCAGCATCAGCAATGTCGGGCGGATTGTCGCCGGAGCGCGCGCCATGCCATAGGCGATGGGATAGCCAACCAGCAGGGTCAGCACCGTCGAGATGGCAGCGATGACGACGCTGGTGAGATAGGCCTTGAAATAGAGTGCGTCCTGCGTCAGCCAGACATAATTGTCGAAGTTGAGGTCGCGAAAGCCGGCGAAGAAACCGGAAACGCCGTCCCTGAAATCGAGCACCGGCGTATAGGGCGGCATGGCGATAGCCGTCTGCGACAACGAGATCTTGAAGACGATGACAAAGGGGACAAGAAAGAAGAACAGCAGCCAGAGATAGGGAACGATGATGACGAGCCGGCTGACGAAGCCGGCACCGAGCCGCGTCAGGAACGGATTGGCGGCGGTCGGTGGCGCGGCGGCATCGGTAACGGCGGTGTTGGACATGGCCGTCCCCTACCGTGCCAGCACGACGCCGGCGTCGGGCCGGAAAGACACCCAGGCACGGTCGTTCCAGGTCAGTGGATCCTCGGTCACACGGGCCGCGTTCAAGGCGCTTGCCCGCACGATCTGCCCGTCGTCCAGCCTGACGTGATAGACAGTCATGTCGCCGAGATAGGCGATGTCGTAAACCTCACCTTCCAGCGCGTTGACGGCATCGGCCGGCTTCTTAGACGAGACCCTGATCTTCTCCGGCCTGACGGCGAAGACGATATCCGCATTGGCCTTTGCAGCCGCGCCACCGTTCTCGACGACGATCTGAGCCCCGCTTGGACCTGTAATGTGGGTCGTGTTGGCTGCCTGTTCGGCAACCTTGCCCTCGAACATGTTCACGTTGCCGACGAAATGGGCGACGAAGCGCGACGTCGGGGCTTCATAGACTTCCGGCGGCGTCGCCACCTGCATCACCTCGCCCTTATCCATGATGGCGATGCGATCGGCCATCGTCATCGCCTCTTCCTGATCATGGGTGACGACGACGAAGGTGAGACCAAGCTCCTGCTGCAGATCCATCAGTTCGAACTGGGTTTCCTCGCGCAGTTTCTTGTCGAGCGCGCCGAGCGGCTCGTCGAGCAGCAGCACCTTCGGTCGCTTGGCTACCGAGCGGGCAAGCGCGACGCGCTGGCGCTGGCCGCCGGAAAGCTGGTGCGGCTTGCGCTTGGCGAACTGCTCGAGCTTGACCAGCTTCAGCATGTCGGCGACGCGCTTTTCGATATCCGGCTTCGGCATGCCTTCCTGTTTGAGACCGAAGGCGATGTTCTTCTCGACGGTCATATGCGGGAACAAGGCATAGGACTGGAACATCATGTTGACCGGCCGGCGATAGGGCGGAATGCCGCGCAGATCCTGGCCGTCGAGCAGGATGCGCCCGGCCGTCGGCTCCTCGAAGCCGGCAAGCATCCTGAGCAGCGTCGACTTTCCGCAACCCGATGCGCCAAGCAGAGCGAAGAATTCACGCTCGAAAATGGTCAGCGACAGATTGTTGACGGCGGTAAAGTCACCAAACTTCTTGGTGACATTGTCGAACTGGATATATGGCTTGGCGTTCGGGTCGTTCCATGGCGCGAAGTCCCTGCGGATGCTGCCAAGCGATTTCATATCCCCACTCCGTGCTTTTTTATTCCCCAAAAGAAATCGACCCCGGCAGTTGGCTGCCGGGGTCGCGCCGGATTGCCTACTGGCCGGTGACGATCTTGGTCCAGCTGCGCGTGACGATGCGCTGGGTCTTGGGATCGTAAGGCTGGGTGGTATAGAGCTTCTGCAAGGTCGCGGCGTCCGGATAGACCGAGGGATCGTCGAGCAGCGCCTTGTCCACGAATTGCTGCGATGCCTTGTTGCCGTTGGCATAAAGGACATAGTTCGACGACTTGGCGATCACTTCCGGCGTCATCATGTAGTTGATGAATTCAAGCGCCTCGGCGACGTGCGGCGCGTCGGCGGGGATCGCCATCTGATCGAACCACATCTGGGCGCCTTCCTTCGGCACGGAATAGCCGATTTCCACGCCTTGCTTGGCCTCGACCGCGCGGTTGCGAGCCTGGAACACGTCACCCGACCAGCCGACCGCCAGGCAGATATCGCCATTGGCAAGTGCGTTGATGTATTCGGACGAGTGGAACTTCCTGATATAGGGACGGACCTTGAGAAGAGCTTCCTCGGCCTTGGCGATATCGTCGGGCGACGTGCTGTTGGGGTCGAGACCGAGGTACTTCAGCGCCGCCGGCAGGATGTCGGATGGAGAATCCAGCACATAGACGCCGCAATCCTTCAATTTGGCCAGGCTATCGGGGTTGAAGAAGGTATCCCAGCTGTCGATCTTGTCGGTGCCGAGCGCTGCCTTCACTTTCTTGGTGTTGTAGCCGATGCCGACCGTGCCCCACATGTAATTGACCGAGTATTCGTTGCCGGGATCGTATTTGGCGGTGCGCTCCGTAACCGTGTCCCACATGTTGGAGAGGTTCGGCAGCTTCGACTTGTCAAGCTTCTGGAACACACCGGCCTGGATCTGGCGGGCCAGGAAATTGCCGCTCGGCACGACGACGTCGTAGCCGCTGCCGCCGGCGAGCAGCTTGGTTTCGAGGATCTCGTTGGAATCGAACGTATCGTAAACGACCTTGATGCCGGTTTTCTTGGTGAAATCATCGATGATCGAACTGTCGATGTAATCCGACCAGTTGAAGACGTTGACGACGCGGTCCGCGGCGTGACCGGCGGGCGTCAAAAGCGCCAGAAATACCGAGGTTGCCGAAAGCCAGAGCGCTTTGCGGATCATGCTATTCTCCTTTGGTGAGTGTTCCATTGCCGGCGCGTCGCGACATGCTCGCGCGGCCGGGCATTTGCTTTAGACTGTTGAGCTTTCCAGAGGTCGACGGCCGCCATTCGGCACGCCGCCGACGGCCGCCCGCACGGTCGGGGCGGGAAGGAATTGCGATGCCGTCAGAAGCTTTCGCCGCCGTGCGGTCAGAGATACTAGAATGTGGTCCGGTCTCGATCGGGCCGCCGGGGAGACTTGGCAAGATACGCCTGTCTTGTTGTTGCCGTGTTCCCAGCCTGCCCGGGTGGCAGCGACATTGTCAATGGGCAAAGCTTCGGCACCCGCATCAATTAGGCGAAGGCACCCCGGTGACCCCAGGCCGCTGCGGCCGCGCCTGACGCTTGAATTCGAGCCCGATATGGACAAGCAGCGCCGTGACCACCACCGCGCCGCCGACGATGGTGCGCCCGGACGGCACCTCGGAATGGATGAGCCAGACCCATATCGGCCCCAGGATCGGCTCGAACGTGCCGAGCAGTGCCGCGATAGCCGCCGGGATCAAGCGCGCGCCAGTGGCGAAGAAAGCAAGACCAAGGCCGAGATTGACCACGCCGAAGACGAAGAGAAAGCCCATGTCGCCGGCCGACACCGCGAAGGTCGAGGCCTGCGAGGCAGCGAAGCCCGCCGCCAGGATCGTGCCGAGACAGGTCGCCGGCGTCATGCGCACGCTGGAGAAGCGCCGGGTGATGACGGTGGCGATCGAGAACATGAACGCGATCAGCAGCGCCAGTCCATCGCCTATGGGCGAGACGGCGCCGTCAACAGATTCAGACACCATGATGGCGACGCCGGCGAGGACGGCGACGATCGCCATCCAGGTCGCGACGGTTACCTTTTCGCGGAACAGCGCCCAGGCAAACAGGGCCGCCAGAAGCGGCACGCCGGCTTGCATCAAAAGAATATTGGCGACGGTCGTATAGGCAAGCGCCACCACGAACGAGGTCGACGCAATGGCGAAGCAGAACCCCACCGCAATGCCTGGCAGGCCCATGTCGCGGAATGATTTCAGCATGCCGCGCCAGCCGTCACGCCAGACCATGAAGCAAAGCAGGAATACGGCAGCCCACGCGGAGCGCCAGAATATCACGGTCCAGCTGTCGCCGACCGTGATGAACCGGGCGATGGTGCCGCCGAAACTCCACATCAGTGCCGACAGGAACACCAGAAGGAAGCCGATGCGCTCCTCGCGCGGCGGGATGGCCGCGGACGTGGCGATCTGCCTTGATGTGGTGTCGGTCATGGGCGCGACTGTCGAGATTTTGAGGACGGCACGATGCGCAGGAGACGACAAGAACGTACCCTGTTCGCGTACCGCAAAGGCATTGGCGAGGCGTGATCCAGTGCAGTGTTCCGTTTGGCGCACTGCCGGCACCCTGCCGGCGCGCCCGACAACAGTCAGCAGCGCTTGGGCGACGCCTACGACGTGCGCTTGTTGCCGCGAACGAAGCGCCAGACTCCGGCCAAGGGAACCAGCAAGATCAAACCGAATTTCTTCAGCGCAATGAGGGCCACGGCCAGAAGGCCCGCCTTCGCCGCCAATTTTCCCGCTATGAGGCCACCAATGCCAACTGCCGCAACTGTATCGGAGCCGGGTATGAAATCAGTGTATTTCTTGCCGGTATTGAAGGCGGCGAGGCCAAGGACTTCGTCCAGGCTTTGCCTTATCTCCGGCAATTGCTCCACCGTAGCGATATAACTCATCACAAAAACGCCCTCCTTACCCAGAAAACGGACGTCGTAGTTGAGCGTGTGGACGGTATCGTCTCCGAATTGCAGTTCCTTTGCCCAGTGCAAACGCTTGTTGACCGAGTCGTAGACTGGCGGCGAGGCCCAGCCGATCAAGGTAATGGGAGGAAAGCCATCCTTTGCCCTTTGATCGTTGCCTGACAATGTGTCCGCCTGCATGGTGCGCAGCAACTCGCCGTAGTCGATGGATGCGGCCTCGCCATCATCGACATAGCCTATCTTCTCCCATCGCAACTCTATGCCCCAATTGCCATCGGCAATGGGATCATATTTGGCCGGAAAGATCATGCCGACCGAATCGGCAGCGGAACTGGCAGGATTGCCCCAGGCTTCTGTCAAAACAGAGGCAGTGTCTTTCTTGTTAAGAAAATAGAACTTATCGCCAAGGGTCAGGTGTACACCTTCGGCAAGGTCCACCGTGCCGATCTTCGGCTCGATTTTGTCCAGGAAAGCCTTGCCGTCGTCATTGTACCCTTGGTAAGATTTAAAAAAATCCGAGGATCTTTCCGCCTGAGCGGGCCAGACCGAAAGGGCAAGGCCCAAACCAAGCCAAAGAGCTATCCGGCTCATCAATCCCCCCGATCGCTGCACAGATTGTCGTTGATATCTTAACAGCAATGCTTAATCAATATTGCATCCGCTATATTTAGCGTGAAGGCTTATTGTCTTCCCGAGTAGGAAGCGGTCTTCTTCTTCGCGCGGCAAGTCACCACGACATCACTGGAAGTCGAAGGCACTCAAGCCGGTGACCATCTCGTCGAGGCCGAGCGGTCGCGTCACCGGCGGCTCGGCGCGCGCCAGGCAGCCGGCGCGCTCGCAAAGCCGGCAGGCGGGGCCGACAGGCGTCGCCGCGACGGTGCCCGCCCCCATCTTCGCGCCGGTCGCCGCGCCAGGCAGCACCGTGCCATAGACGATCTCGTCGCGAAAGCCGATGTCGCAGCCGAGCAGCAGTGCCGTGCGGCGCGGTCGTTCGGAGAACGCGCCTTGCGGCCCCTCCAGCGTGCGGGCGATGCACAGGAACTCGGCGCCATCGGGCATTTCCACCGCCTCGACGAATATCTGGCCCGGCTGAGTGAAGGCGACATGCACGGGAAGCTTGGCACAGCCACCGCCGAAGCGGCTTTGCGGAAAGCCCCGGCTGCCGGCCTTGCGGAAGCGGTTTCCCGCATTGTCGATCTCCAGCATGAAGAAGGGCACGCCGGAAGCACCTGGCCGCTGCAGCATGGTCAGCCGGTTTGCCGCCTGCTCGAAGGAAACGCCGAAGCGCGAGCGCAGGACATCAATGTCGTAGCGTGAGCGAACGGCCGCCGCGTGAAAGGGCTGATAGGGCATCATCAGCGCATGGGCGGCGTAGCGGCCGAGTTCGAAGCGGGCAAGGCGGCGCGCCTCGTCCGTGGTCAGCCCCAGTGCCTGGATCTCACCGGCGACCGCAACAGTCATGCGGATCAGGCAGGCCTCCATCGCGACTTCACGCAACTGGTCGAACGGCGACAGACGCTCGGACAGGAACAGGCGCTGCGAGTGGCGGTCGTAGCGGCGGCGCCAGTTCGGCATGGTGGCGACCGGCAGAACCTTGACCACGATGCCGTATTCGCGCTTCAGCCATGCCTTCAAGGCGCCAAACAGGTCGTCGCCGGGATCGAGCACCGACGTGAACGCCTCGGCCTCTTCCTCGAGCGAGGCGAAATGGTTCGGTCGCCGCTCGAAAATCTCGCGCACCTCGTCGATCGGCAGGCGGGCGCCGGAGAGGGCGGTCGCCCGGCCCTCGCGGGCCAGAAGCTCGTTGAGATCGGACAGCCGCTCGGCTTGCTCGCGATAGGCGCGGAACAGTTTTATCACCGCGGCGGAGGCGTTGGGCGCCGCCTCGGCAAACTCGATCAATTCCTGGTCTCCCGGCAATTCGCCGACCAGCAGCGGGTCGGTGAACACCTCCTTGAGGGCAGCGACCGATCCCCTTGCCTCGCCCTGAAGCTCATGCGGATCGACCTTGTAGACGGAGGCGAGCTTCAGGATCAATTGCACCGTCAGCGGCCGCTGGTTGCGCTCGATCAGGTTGAGGTAGGACGGCGAGATGCCGAGCCCCTCGGCCATCGCCGTCTGGGTCAGGCCCTTGGCGCCGCGGATGCGGCGGATGCGCGGCCCAGCGAAAATCTTCTGGTCAGCCATCGCCAATTCTTGACAGGAGTTTACACGCCGCCCGCCGCATCCCGCCTCTCTTCGCTTTACAGGATTGACAAATTTACAGTGCCTTGCTGTCAAACACAACACAGGTTTGCCCTTATATCCACCCGGTTCTGTTGATTTTTCTAGCTCATGCGGCGCCAAGATGTAAATTCAGTCACATAGAAGCGGCCCCGAGAATTGGCTGTGCAGAAATCTTCGGAGTGACCAATGACTGATTTTTACAACCTCGTCCCCTCGGCGCCTGAAGGTCGCTTCGACGGCATTGAACGTCCTTATTCGCCGGAGGACGTGAAGCGGCTGCGCGGTTCGGTGCAGATTCGTCAGAGCCTTGCCGAAATAGGCGCCAACCGGCTGTGGAAGCTCATCCACGAGGAGGACTTCGTCAACGCGCTCGGCGCCATGTCCGGCAACCAGGCGATGCAGCAGGTGCGCGCCGGGCTGAAGGCGATCTACCTGTCGGGCTGGCAGGTCGCCGCCGACGCAAACACCGCCTCGGCGATGTATCCGGACCAATCGCTCTATCCGGCCAATGCGGCGCCCGAACTGGTCAGGCGCATCAACCGCACGCTGCAGCGCGCCGACCAGATCGAAACCTCCGAAGGCAAGGGGCTTTCTGTCGAGACCTGGTTCGCACCGATCGTTGCCGACGCGGAAGCCGGCTTCGGCGGTCCGCTCAACGCCTTCGAGATCATGAAGGCGTTCATCGAGGCCGGTGCCGCTGGCGTCCATTACGAGGACCAGTTGGCGTCGGAGAAGAAGTGCGGCCATCTCGGCGGCAAGGTGCTGATCCCGACCGCGGCGCATATCCGCAACCTCAACGCGGCGCGGCTCGCGGCCGACGTGATGGCCACGCCCACCTTGGTCGTGGCACGCACGGACGCGGAAGCTGCAAAGCTGCTGACCTCCGATATCGATGAACGCGACCAGCCCTTCGTCGACTATGATGCCGGCCGCACGGTGGAAGGCTTCTACCAGGTCCGGAACGGCATCGAGCCTTGCATCGCGCGGGCCGTTGCCTATGCGCCGCACGCCGACCTGATCTGGTGCGAGACCTCGAAGCCCGACCTGGCGCAGGCCAAGAAATTCGCCGAGGGGGTGCGCAGGCACCATCCAGGCAAGCTGCTCGCCTACAATTGCTCGCCGTCGTTCAACTGGAAGAAGAATCTCGACGACGCGACGATCGCCAAGTTCCAGAGGGAACTGGGCGCCATGGGCTACAAGTTCCAATTCATCACGCTGGCCGGCTTCCACCAGCTCAACTACGGCATGTTCGAACTCGCCCGCGGCTACAAGGCGCGGCAGATGGCGGCCTATTCCGAGTTGCAGGAAGCGGAATTCGCGGCGGAAGCCAATGGCTATACCGCGACCAAGCACCAGCGCGAGGTCGGCACCGGCTATTTCGACGCGGTCTCTATGGCGATCACCGGCGGCCGGTCGTCGACCACGGCCATGCATGAATCGACCGAGCACGCGCAGTTCAAGCCGGCCGCGGAATAGCGACCAGAAATACCGAGGAAACGCCCAACAGGGCCTCAGACACAGGAGAAGACCAATGGCATCGATAAGCCGCGTCAAGGAACGGGCCGAAGAGCAATCGACCACGATGAGCGTCGACCAGCAGGCGACAATCCGCATGCTGGCCAACGACCTGCACAGGCTCAACCAATCGGTGATGAAGGCGGTCGAGGCGGGCGTCTCGGTGGAGCTCGTGCGCTCCGCGAGGCACCATGGCGGCGACGGCAATTGGGGCGACCTGCTGATCCCGGTGATCGTTACACAACAAAGCCATGGCTGACCCGGAAGCGCTACAACCGGCCATTTGCCCGCGCCGCGTATGCGTAGGTGAATTTTATTTTCACGCAACCAAGCTATGGACAGGGCAGTACAGTACTGTTGCTTGAATCCACTGTGTGGGAGACGGTTTCAGAAGTCTTTTATTTCAACTTGACATAGGGTGCGATCTCACGCCAATTGTCCGCAGATTCAACTCTGCATTGAAATAGGGGCAAGATTCTTGGCCGACTTGGGTGCCTAGTGAGTGACGAGGGGGAGAGTACAAAAAATCTGAATCGGGTGACCCGGGGTTCAAACATTGAGACGATCCGAGATCCTTCGCGGGTGCTTGTTGTCGGGAAGTCGCCGATCAATCGCGTCGTGGTGTCTAAAATCGTCGAGCGTTCCGGGCTCAAACCAATCTCGGAATCGCCTGAAATGGCGGTGAAGACCTTACGTTCGCTTATCCCCGGGGCGGTTGTCCTCGATGGTGGCCCCGACAACAAAGACTGCGACACGCTGATGTCCAGTATCGACACGTTGCGGCGAGCCGCGGGCAAGGCACTTCCTCCCGTGATCCTGCTTTCAACCAAGAATGGCACGCCGGAGAGCCTGGGCCTGGCGCATGTTGTCGACGCGGTGGTGGCCAAGCCGATCACGCCCGAACGGCTGCAACCGGTCATCGATCGCCTGACCGGCCGCTAAAACGATTCCAAAAGGCGAAACCGTTTTTTTCCATCCAGAATTGCGCGAAAAAAGCAGCCGGAGGTCTACGATCAAACTCTGTTCCTGATGCTTTCGACAAGCGCGGGCAATTGGCTGAGATCCGATATCTGGCGGAACCGCGGCTCGGCGACCGGCGCCTCGACATGTTCGAGCACCCAAGTCAATTCGTGCGGCACATGGACACCCCAGCCGCCGGCCTCGATGGCGGGCACCACGTCCGACTTCAACGAATTGCCGACCATCATGCTCCTTGCCGGGCCATCGCCATGGCGGTCGAATAGGCGCGCATAGGTCGCGGCGGTCTTGTCGCTGACGATCTCGACGGCGTCGAACAACTCGCCCAGCCCGGAGCCGGCCAGCTTGCGCTCCTGATCGAACAGATCGCCCTTGGTGATCAGCACGAGGCGGAAGGTGCCGGCGAGCTTCTCGACCGTCTCGCGTGCATGCGGCAAGGGCTCGATCGGATGGCCCAGCATCTCGCGGCCGGCGTCGAGAATCTCCGATATGACGGAAGCCGGCACGCGCCCGTCGGTGACCTCTATCGCCGTCTCGATCATCGAGAGCGTAAATCCCTTGATGCCGAAACCGTAGATCGCGAGATTGCGCCTCTCGGCTTCCAACAGTCGAGCCGAGATCTGCTCCCCCTCGCCATGATCGGCCAGCATGGCGGCAAAGCGCTTTTCCGTCATGCGGAAGAACCGTTCGTTCTGCCAAAGCGTGTCGTCGGCGTCGAAGCCGATCGTGGTCAGTTCGTTGCTGGATCTCATCGCCGGCTTCTCGAGTGCGGGAAGACGCCAAACCTATGCCGACCGGCAACCGGTTTTCAACCCGCAACGGCAAATGCCCGGGGCGGCTCCCCTTCCCTTCGGTCGCACGGCACGGCTATACTTGAAAATCCGCAACCCAATCTGGTGAATGATGCCGCCTGCAAAAAAGGAAGTCCGTCCGTCGAGCCGCGGAGGACGGGCGCGCACGCCTGCCTTCGTGAAAAACCTGCGAGGTGTGAAGAACTGGAAGGAAGTCAGCGATTGGCTGGAATGGCGCGGCATCGAGGATATCGAATGCATCACGCCTGATCAGGCCGGCGTGGCGCGCGGCAAGATGATGCCGTCGAAGAAATTCACTTCCAACACCTCACTGGCGCTGCCTTCGGCGGTCTTCATGACGACGATTTCCGGCGGCTATCCGGAGGACGGCAACGGCTTTCACTATCCGGAAGACGACGGCGACCTCAAGCTGATGCCGGACCTGTCGACATTGACCGTGGTGCCCTGGGAGGAAGACCCGACGGCCGCCGTCATCTGCGACCTCGTCCACCAGGACGGCCGCTCGGTCGAGTTCACGCCGCGCAATGTGCTGAAGCGCGTGCTGGCGGCCTATGACAAGCTTGGGCTGAAGCCGGTCGTGGCACCCGAAATCGAGTTCTACCTCGTGCGCAAGAATCCGGACCCGGACTATCCCCTGACCCCGCCTGTCGGCCGCTCGGGGCGCGCGATCGGCGGCGGCGCCGGCTATTCGATCGCCGGCGTCAACGAGTTCGACGAACTGATCGACGACATCTACCATTTCTCCGAAAGCCAGGGCCTGGAGATCGACACGCTCATCCACGAAGAGGGCGCCGGTCAGCTCGAGATCAATCTGCGCCACGGCGACCCGATCGAGCTCGCCGACCAGGTGTTCATGTTCAAGCGCACCATTCGTGAAGCCGCGCTCAAGCATGAGATCTACGCGACCTTCATGGCCAAGCCGATTCAGGGCCAGCCGGGCTCCGCCATGCATATCCATCAGTCGATCGTCGACAAGAAGACGGGCAGGAACATCTTTTCGGCCGAGGATGGTTCGGAGACCGAGGATTTCTTCCATTTCATCGGCGGCATGCAGAAGCACGTGCCGAATGCGCTGGTTATGTTCGCGCCCTACGTCAATTCCTACCGGCGGCTGACGCAGGCGGCCTCTGCCCCGGTCAACAACAAATGGGGCTACGACAACCGCACCACGGCTTTCCGCGTGCCGCGTTCCGATCCAGCGGCGCGGCGCGTTGAAAACCGCATCCCGTCCTCCGATGCCAATCCCTATCTGGCGCTGGCGGCTTCGCTTGCCTGCGGGCTGATCGGCATCACCAGGAAGATCAAGGCCGAGCCTCCCGTACTGACCACCGCCAACGCGCACGAGATCGACCTGCCGCGCAGCCTGCTCGAAGCCGTCGACCTGTTCGAAGGCGACGAGGAACTCTGCGCATTGCTGGGCAAGTCCTTCGCCGCCACCTATGCGGCGATCAAGCGGGCGGAATTCGAAACGTTCATGGAAGTGATCAGTCCGTGGGAGCGGGAATATCTGCTGCTGAATGTGTGATGGTGGGTGAGTAGTGAGTAGTTGGTAGCGACTACTCACTACTCACTACTCACTACTCACTACTCACTACTCACTACCCGAACTCCCTCGAGTCTTCGCTCATCATGAACTACCAATCCCCCATTTCCCCCGGCCGGTCCTGGTATGAGGACACGGCTGGGCCGCGGCCCGAATATCCAACGCTCGACGGTGACCGGACCTGCGACGTCGTTATTATCGGCGGCGGGTTTACCGGCCTGTCGGCAGCGACGCATTTGGCCAAGGCCGGTACCAGCGTTGTCCTGATCGAAGCATATCGTTTTGGCGACGGCGCTTCCGGGCGCAATGGCGGCCAGCTCGGCACCGGGCAGCGTGCCTGGGCCGAGGACCTGGAGGCCGAATACGGTCTGTCCCGCGCCAGGGCCCTGTTCGATCTCGCCGAAGAGGCGAAAGCGCATCTGCTCGACTTCGCGGCCCTCAACCAGATCGATATCGACTACATGCCGGGCCAGCTCTCGGTCGCGCACAAGCCGCGCTATGTGGACGACTACAAGGCGCATGCCGAAATCATGGCCGGCCGCTTCTCATACCCGCACATCTCCTTCATGGATGCGAAGGAGACGGCGGATCGGCTGGGCTCGAGCGCTTATTTCGGCGGCACGCGCGATATCGGCACCGGCCATATCCATCCGATGAAGCTGGTGATGGGCACGGCGCGGGCGGCGGCACAAGCTGGCGCCCACTTGTTCGAAGGGACGCCATCGACCGGCATCGTCTCGGCAGGCGGCAAGGTCAGGGTCTCCACGCCGAGAGGGACGATCTCGGCGCAAAAATGCCTGATCGCGGTCAACGCCTATGGCGGCACGCTCGAGCCGGTGAGTGCCGCGCACATCATGCCGATCGGATCCTTCATCGGCGCGACCGTGCCGCTGGGGTCGGATTCGAACGTGTTGCCGGGGGGCGAATCGGTCGACGATTCCCGCTTCGTCGTGCGCTATTTCCGCAAATCCAGGGATGGACGGCTGCTGTTCGGCGGACGCGAGGTTTATGGCGTCAACGATCCCAAAGATATCCACATCCACATTCGCCGCCAGATCGCGGAGCTCTATCCGGCGCTCAGCGATGTCGAGATCACCCATGGCTGGGGCGGCTATGTCGGCATCACCGTGCCGAGGAAGCCGTTCGTGCGCGAAGTGATGCCGAATGTGATCTCAGCCGGCGGCTATTCCGGTCACGGCGTCATGCTGTCGAACTTCTTCGGCAAACTCTATGCCGAAACCATCACCGGCAACCGCGATCGGCTGAAGCTGATCGAGGAGCTGAAAATCCCGCCATTTCCTGGCGGCCGCCGGTTGCGGGCGCCGCTGCTTTTCCTTGCGCTCAACTGGTTTGCGCTGCGGGACAGGATCTAATGCGTCGCGCAAAGTGACCTTTGGGAGGAACGACATGCACAACAAGATCCAAGTGCGTTGTGGAGACTTTTCGACACGACGTGCTTAGGCTGCGATCGGATCGCCGCTATCCCTGCGATCACGAACTCATGTAATATTGATATCCATGTAATATTTGTTGCCCGGGCGACACATTGCGGAATTGCGGGCAAAAGCGCAGAATCCTTGGTAATGGCGTACTGACGCCACAATCGCGGGCGAAAGGTCCGCATCTGGGCGATTGTTCGGGGATTGTTGCGGGCCCGCCCGCGTTTTGGGACCGATGCTGATCGAACGCGTGACTTGCGATATTTGATCGAAAGAACACCGGCCCGCTTATGGAGGTGGCAAGAGTGAGAGAGCCCTTCAGTTTCGGTGCTCCGGAACGTCGGCGCTTCGCCATGCAGTTCGGCTATGACATGCGCCCGTCATTCTGGCAGGGAGTCCGTTCGAACTCGCACCTGGTTATCGCGGCAATAGGCACCGCGGCACTGCTTGGCGTTGCCGCAGTGGCGCTCTGGCTGGCGTTGCCGACCGGCGAGAGGCAAGCAGCCGCCAGTCCCGAGCAGAGCATTCCGACCATTCCGGTGAAGACGACGAAAGTTCCCTCCTCGGGGACGACGGTGACGGTGGCGGCCGTGACGCCGCAGGCGGAGCGCAAGTCCAGCCAGGTGTCACCGACCAAGGCAGCGGCGGCGGTGGACATACCAGCGCTTGCCGCCAATGATCCCCGCTGGACAGGGGCGCAGCCGAAGGCTGCCGCGGCAACTGATCCCGATCAAACGGCGGCTCCCAGCCAGGTAGCCAAGCAGCCCGAGCCGGCGCCTGACAAAACAGCGGCGGCGTTCGCGCAATCGTCTACCGATACCGATGCCACCGACGAGCTTGCCAAGGTCGCCGCGCCGAGCCCGCCTGCCAATAGCAGCAATCCCGATGGCGCGCAGACCGCCGCCATTCCGGAGACGCAGCCGCAAGCACCGGACCAAAAACCCGCGAATGCACAAGGCGAGGACAACGCAGCCAAAGCGAAGCCGCGCAAGGTGGCGGCGACAGGCAACGGCCGTATTCTCAGGGCTGTGACCATGCGCAGTGCTCCGAAGAAGGGGGCCACCCCCATCGGTACGATCCCTGCCCGGACCTCGGTGCAACTGATGGGCTGCAAGCAGTGGTGCGAGATCGTCTACAACGGCAAGCACGGCTGGGTGTACAAGAGCTACGTCAAGCCCGGCACGTAATATCCGACGATCGCCGCGTTCAGATGCAGCGCCCGCCATCGACCTCCAGCGCGACCCCGGTGATGAAAGCGGCCTCGTCCGAGGCCAGCCATAGAGCCGCGTTGGCGATATCGAGCGGGGTCGACAGCCTCCCGAGCGGGATCGAAGCGCGGAATGCCTCGCGGATCTCGGGCGTGTCGGCGCCCATGAATTTTTCAAGCATCCCGGTCTCGCCGGCGACCGGGCAAAGGCAGTTGACGCGAATGTTCCTGGGCGCGAGTTCCACCGCCATCGACTTGGTGGCGGTGATCGCCCAACCCTTCGAGGCATTGTACCAGGTGAGGCCGGGCCGCGGCCGCAATCCTGCGGTAGACGCCGTGGTCAAGATGACACCGCCGCCTTGCCGCTCCATGATCGGCACAACCGCAAGGGCGGCGTGATAGATCGCCTTCATGTTGACTGATGTGATCAGGTCGAAGGTTTCCTCGTCGACTTTGAGCATGTCGCCATTGCGATGGGTGAACCCGGCATTGTTGACCATGATGTCGACACGGCCGAAGGCGCTTTTGGCGGCATAGACCATCTCGTCGAACTCGGAGCGCAACGAAACGTCGGTCTGCGTCCAGATTGCCGCCTCGCCGATCTCATCGGCGACGCGTTTGGCACCCTTGGCGTTGAGATCGGCGACAACGACCCTGGCGCCCTCTTCCGCGAAGCGCTTGGCCATGCCTTCGCCGAAGCCCGATGCCGCACCGGTGATGATGGCGACCTTGTTTTCCAGACGCATGCTTTTCCCGCTCATGGACTTCCTCGATATCACTGCACAGCTTGCACAAGGGCTGGCGACCGATGCAATCGATGCCGCAAGGCGCGCCGATTTCTCCCTTAGCTTTCGTCACATTCACGTTCTATGCTGCAACTGCGAAAGCCTCCGGAGTCTTCGTTCACCGACAAGCCTCCCGGCGGCGCCAGTGTCAAGCGCACACGTGGACCGACGCAAAATCCAGCGGTTGGTCCTTGATGTGACACCATGGCACTGGAAAATTTAAATCGATTAGAATATATCAGCCGCGTACTTGCGACCGGCGTCAAAGCGGACAGACCATGACCAGCCAGATCATCCCCGTCGACCCTTTCGACTTCATCATTTTCGGTGGTACCGGCGACCTGTCGGAACGCAAGCTGCTGCCGTCGCTCTACTATCGCCAGCGCGACCATCAATTCTCCGAGCCGACGCGCATCATCGGCACGTCGCGCTCGAAAATGAGCGACGAGGAGTTCCAGGCTTTCGCCAAGCAGGCGATTTCGGACCATGTCAAGCCGGCCGATATCGATGCCAAGGAGTTGAAGACCTTCCTCGCCCGGCTTTCCTACGTCCCGGCCGATGCAACGAGCGGCGCCGGCTTCGACAAGCTGAAAAAGGCGATCGGCGAAAGTGACCACATCCGCGCCTTTTACCTGGCCGTGGCGCCGGCGCTGTTCGGTGACATCTCGCACAAGCTCAAAGAGCACAATCTGATCACGCCGAATTCGCGCATCGTGCTGGAGAAGCCGATCGGCCGCGATCTTGCCTCAGCGCAGGCGCTCAACGACCTGGTCGGCGACGACTTCCACGAAAGCCAGATTTTCCGCATCGACCACTATCTCGGCAAGGAGACGGTGCAGAACCTGATGGCGCTGCGCTTTGCCAATGCGCTGTACGAGCCGCTGTGGAATTCCGCCCACATCGACCACGTGCAGATCACCGTCGCCGAGACCGTGGGCTTGGAAGACCGCGTCACCTACTACGACAAGGCCGGTGCGCTGCGCGACATGGTGCAGAACCACATGCTGCAGCTGCTTTGCCTGGTCGCCATGGAAGCGCCCTCGTCGATGGACGCCGACGCGGTGCGCGACGAGAAGCTCAAGGTGCTGCGGGCGCTGAAGCGCATCAACGGCAACGAGGCGCCGAAGCACACCGTGCGCGGCCAGTACCGCGCCGGTGCGTCGGCCGGGGGACCGGTGAAAGGCTATGTCGAGGAACTCGGCAAGGACAGCAACACCGAGACCTTCGTCGCCATCAAGGCCGAGATCGGCACCTGGCGCTGGGCCGGCGTTCCATTCTACCTCAGGACCGGAAAGCGGCTGGCGACCCGGGTTTCGGAAATCGTCATCGAGTTCAAGCCGATCCCGCACTCGATTTTCGGCGACAGCGGCGCGGGGCCGATCTTTGCCAACCAACTGGTCATCCGGCTGCAGCCGGACGAAGGCGTCAAGCAGTTCATCATGATCAAGGACCCAGGCCCTGGCGGCATGCGGCTGCGCCAGATCTCGCTCGACATGAGTTTCGCGCAGTCTTTCGACGGCCGCGCGCCTGACGCCTATGAACGGCTGATCATGGATGTCATCCGCGGCAACCAGACTCTGTTCATGCGCCGCGACGAGGTGGAAGCCGCCTGGAAGTGGATCGACCCGATCCAGAATGCCTGGGAAGGCGCCAAGCAGGAAGCGCAGGGCTATACGGCAGGCACATGGGGGCCGTCGGCCTCGATAGCACTGATCGAACGTGACGGGCGGACATGGCACGAGAGCAATTGAACGGCGCCAGCTACAACTGGAACGCTTTTCCCGACCGTCCGCAACTGGCCTTGGCGCTGGCTGGCCGCGTCGCCGATGCCCTGACCAAGGCGATCACCGGGCGCGGCACGGCATTGCTGGCGGTCTCCGGCGGCACGACACCGGCAAAGTTCTTTGCCACGCTCTCTGCGGCGCCGATCGCCTGGGACAAGGTGATCGTGACGCTGGTCGACGAACGTTTCGTGCCGGCCTCCTCGCCGCGATCCAATGCCGGGCTGGTTGCCGCCAACCTGCTGCAGAACGCGGCCAAGGCGGCCCGCTTCGTTCCGCTCTACCACGAGGCGGTCGGCATCGAGGATGCTGCAGCATCCGACGATGCGGCCCTGCGATCCCTGCCCTGGCCGCTCGATGCCGTGATCCTCGGCATGGGGCCGGACGGCCATACCGCCTCATTCTTTCCCGACGCCGACGATCTGCCGAAGCTGCTCGACCCCGCCTCGGACAGGATCATCCTGCCGGTTCACGCCGCAAGTGCGGGTGAGCCTCGGCTGACCCTGACCCTGGCGCGGATCATCGACGCCGGTTTCATCGCGCTGCACATCGAGGGCGAGGACAAGCGCACCGCCTTCGACGGCGCGGCCGCGTCCGGGCCGCGAAAGCCGATCCGTGCCGTGCTCGACGCATCGCCCAAGCCCGTGGAGGTTTTCTGGGCGCCCTGATTTCAAGTTTACAAGTGGTCCCGGCAACGGCGGGAGGATGTTTCCGGGACCTCGCCTGAAAGGACCTGATCCCATGACCGCAAGACGAGACATCGAAGCCATCACCGAACGGATACGCCAGCGCTCCAAACCGGGCCGGGAGCGCTACCTCAGCCGTATCGCCGAAGCGTCGAACCAGACCGCCAACCGGTCGGTGCTGTCCTGCGGCAACCTTGCCCATGGCTTCGCGGTCTGCAGCCCCTCGGAAAAGCTGGCGCTCGGTGCCGACAAGGTGCCCAATCTCGGCATCATCACCTCTTACAACGACATGCTGTCGGCGCATCAGCCCTTCGAGACCTTCCCTGCCCTGATCAAGGAGGCCGCGCGCGAGGCGGGCGGCATCGCCCAGGTCGCGGGCGGCGTGCCGGCGATGTGCGATGGCGTGACCCAAGGCCAGCCCGGCATGGAGCTGTCGCTGTTTTCGCGCGACGTGATCGCCATGGCAGCCGCGATCGGCCTGTCGCACAACATGTTCGACGCCGCCGTCTATCTCGGCGTCTGCGACAAGATCGTCCCGGGTCTGGTGATCGCCGCACTAACCTTCGGCCATCTGCCGGCGGTGTTCATTCCTGCCGGCCCGATGACGACAGGCCTGCCCAACGATGAGAAGGCCAAGGTCCGCCAGCTCTATGCCGAGGGCAAGGCAGGACGCGCCGAACTCCTGGAAGCCGAGTCCAAGTCGTATCACGGGCCGGGCACCTGCACCTTCTACGGGACGGCGAACTCCAACCAGATGCTGATGGAGATCATGGGCCTGCACACGCCGGGCGCGTCCTTCGTCAACCCCGGCACGCCCCTGCGCGACGCCTTGACCCGCGAAGCGACGAAACGGGCACTGGCGATCACCGCGCTCGGCAACGCCTATACGCCGGTCGGGCGGATGATCGACGAACGTTCGTTCGTCAATGGCGTCGTCGGCCTGCATGCCACCGGCGGCTCGACCAACCACACCATCCACCTGATCGCCATGGCCGCCGCCGCCGGCATCGCGCTGACCTGGCAGGATATTTCCGACCTCTCGGAAGCGGTGCCTCTGTTGGCACGGGTCTATCCGAACGGACTTGCCGATGTGAATCATTTCCATGCAGCCGGCGGCCTCGGCTTCCTGATCCGCGAACTGCTCGACGAAGGCGTCCTGCACGAGGATGTGCAGACGGTGTGGGGCGAAGGCCTGCGGCCCTATGCGGTCGAGGCAAAGCTCGGCGCCGACGGCGCTGTGCTGCGCGAGGCTTCGCCGCGCGCAAGCGGCGACGAAAAGGTGCTGGCGCCGTTCAACAAGGCTTTCCAGGCGACGGGCGGCCTGAAGGTGCTGGTGGGCAATCTCGGTCACGCCGTCATCAAGACATCGGCCGTCAAACCGGAGCGGCGTGTCATCGAGGCGCCGGCCAAGGTGTTCGACAGCCAGCAGGGGCTGAACGACGCCTTCAAGGCGGGCACACTCACCGGCGACTTCATCGCCGTCATCCGCTTCCAGGGTCCGAAGGCCAACGGCATGCCGGAATTGCACAAGCTGACCACCGTGCTCGGCATCCTGCAGGATCGCGGCCAGCGCGTGGCGCTGGTCACCGACGGGCGCATGTCGGGCGCCTCCGGCAAGGTGCCGGCGGCAATCCATGTGACGCCGGAAGCGGTCGAGGACGGGCCGATCGCGCGGATCCATGACGGCGATATCATCCGCCTCGACGCCGATGCCGGCACGCTGGAAGTGCTGGTGCCAGGCACCGAATTCGCGCTGCGCCGCACGGCCGAAGTCGATCTCATCGGCAATGAATTCGGCTTCGGACGCGAGTTGTTCGCCGGCTTCCGCCAATTGGTGGGCCGCGCCGATCACGGCGCCAGCGCGTTCGGCACTGCCTGACGCATTCTGTCCGGCATGAAAAAGGGCGGCACGTGGCCGCCCTTTTTGCCGGTCGAAATCGCAATCCTCATTGCACCGTCAGTTCAACCCGCTCTCCGGCCTTCACGGTCACGGCGCCTTCCTTCTTGCTGTTGTCCGACTTCTCCGAAACCACGGCGTAATCGCCGGCCGCTATCGTGGCCTGATACTTCTCGTCATAGGCATAGCCGATCGACTTGCGATTGCCATTGATGTCCTTCTTCGTCTCGAAGATCTCGATCTTGGAGGTGCCAGGCGCCGTGATTGCCAGCACGCCGGCATTCATGGCGACCTTGAGGTCCTGGAACTCGCCGACCTTGACGCTGAAAGGCTGTTCCACGACGGCGAGATCGACCGTCGCGATCAGCACATAGTCATCGGGCGGCAGATCGAACTTGCTGTCGGGGCCATAGGCATAGGTGACCTCGTCGCGGGTGCCATCGATCTTCTTCTTGGCCTTGAGCACCTTGAAGCCGGTGCCTGAACTGTCAGCCTTGTCGCCGCCGGCCACATAGTATGCGTTGGCAACGACATGGCCGACGCCGACGATTATGTCCTTGTCGATCACCCTGCCCGCGGCAAGCAGGATCGTTTCGGTGACCACGCCCTGTCCGATCGTGACGGTCACTTTCTCGTCGCCGGCCGGCAACACGACTTTCGTGTCTCCATAATAGGCCGGAGGGTTGTCGACGCCCGGATAGGCGATCACGACAGCCGCCCCGCTGGCCACATCGGCACCTTGGCTCGGACGCGGATGCAGGATGAGTGTGCCGGCATTCAAGGTGAACAGCGGCTTGTAGACCTGGCCCGCCTCGATCTTGATCTTCTGCTCCGTCTTGGCCTCACCGTCGCGCGCGACGACGATGTAGTCGCCCGGTTCCAGATTGGCTTTGTAGTCGCCGTATTCGGTGGTGACGTTGTCGCCGCGCGTGCCGTCCGATTTGGCCTTGTAGACTCCCCAGGCATTGCCGTCGGTGACAGGATCGCCGCCCTCGGCCAGCACCACGGTCGGCATGAAATTGAACTCGGGCTTCGCCGGCTCGGGCGCTGGTGCCGGAGCGGGGGCCGGTGCTGGCTCGGGCGCCGGTGCCGCCACGGTCTCGACCAGCGCCTCCTGCAAAGCCTTCTCGTCGGAAGCCTGGATGTATTTGCCGCCGGTATTGTCCGCGAGGCAGGCAATCTGCTTGCCTTCATCGGCGGTCAGGCCGAAACCGACGACGTCGGCGGTGAAATCGACGCCGGATGCCTTCAGCTCCTTACCCAGCGCGCAAGGGTCGCCGCCGCAGGTTTCGAGCCCATCGGTGATAAGAACGACAGTTGCCTTGTCCTCGGTGTATTTCAGCGCTTCGGCCGCCTGCTTGACGGCTGCCGTCAGCGGCGTCTTGCCGAGGAACTTCATGCTGTCGGCGGCTGCCGAGATGGCGCTTGCCGAGCCCGCCTGGGGCGGCACGATCAGTTGGATGTCGTCGCAGCTGCCTTTTTCGCGATGGCCATAGGCCATGAAGCCGATCTCGTCGTCGGCGGGAACCGATTGAAGCACGGTCCTCAGCGATTCGCGGGCGATTTCCAGCTTGGGCTTTCCGTCGATCTGCGCCCACATCGATCCCGACGCGTCGAGGATGATGATGACCTTGTTGGCGGCAAAGCCGAATGTCGTCGTCGACAAAAGGAGGATCGCCGCAGCGACGCTCCGCGCAAGTATCGCCATCGAAATCTCCTGAGTTAGCCACCCCGTCCGCTGGCCGAAGCTATTTGAGCGCGTGCAGGGACACAAGCCACCGCTATCAGCGATAGCTCGCATAGGGCCCGTGCGTACCCAATTCAGTATGTCGTGCGGCGCTCTTCCGAGGGCGGGCGGCCAAACTGCAGCCGATAGCTCTGGGCAAAATAGGAATGCGAGGTGAAGCCGGTCGCGATCGCCACGTCGAGGATCGGCATGTTGGTCTGGCGCAGCAATTCGCGCGCGCGCTCCAGCCGCAGCCGCATGTAGTAGCGCCCCGGCGTGACGTTGAGATGGCGCAGAAACAGCCGCTCCACCTGGCGCACCGAGAGGCCCGCCGACTTGGCGAGCTGTACCGCCGACAGCGGCTCGTCGAGATGGTCGGCCATCAATTCGACGATGCGTCGCAACTTCTCCGACTTGCCGGTGAGGTCACGCTCCGGCCCGACGCGCTGGCGGTCTCCAGCGGAGCGGATGCGCTCGTGCTGGAACTGGTTGGCGACGCCATTGGCGAGGTTGGAGCCGAAATCGCCACGCACGATCTCCAGCATCAGATCGATCGAGGTGGTGCCGCCGGCGCAGGTGTAGCGTTTGCGGTCGATCTCGAAGACGTTGCCCGTGCAGTTGATGTCGGGAAAGCGCTCGACGAAGCCGGCGCGGTTTTCCCAATGGATGGTGCAGCGATAGCCTTCGAGCTGGCCGGCCTCGGCCAGCAGGTAGGATCCGACCGACAAGGCACCAAGCGCGTTGCCGCGCCGGCCCCAGCTGCGCAAGGCGGCCAGAACCTTGCTCTTGCCCGGAAATTCCGTCGTCAAGCCGACCGAGACGAAGAGAATATCGACCGGCGGCAGGTCGGCGACGGCGTAGTCGATCTTGAGCGGCAGGCCGTTGGAAGCCATCACCGGGTCACCATCGGCCGACACAGTGGTCCAGCCGTAGAAATCGCGACCGAGCAGGCGGTTCGCCGATCGGAACGTATCGATCGCGGCGGCCAGCGAGAACATGGAAAACTTGTCGACCAGCAGGAAAGCGAACTGCCGGCCGCCTTGAACGGGATCATTCGTGACCGGCCGTTCCGGGGAAATAGTGGGGTTCGGCAAAGCTGCGGCTTTCAGGGTCAACCCGGGCTCAGAAGGAAGGCCGCTTCAATCCGGCCGCCAGGTAGGCCGAAGCTAACGTATTGGCCATCAACATGGCAATGGTCATCGGCCCGACACCGCCGGGCACCGGGGTGATCGCGCCGGCCGCCTTTGCCGCTTCGGCATAGGCGACATCGCCGACGAGACGCGACTTGCCCTCGCCTTTCTCAGGCGCGGGAATGCGGTTGATGCCGACATCGATGACGGTGGCGCCAGGCTTGACCCAGTCACCCCTGATCATTTCTGGCCTGCCGACAGCGGCGACCAGGATGTCGGCCGTGCGGGCAAGCGCCGGCAGGTCCTTGGTGCGGCTATGCGCGATGGTGACGGTGCAGTTGGCGGCAAGCAGCAGATTGGCCATCGGCTTGCCGACGATGTTGGAGCGGCCGACGACAACGGCGTTGAGGCCGGACAGATCCTTGCCGCGCACGCGCTCAATCAAAAGCATCGAGCCGGCGGGCGTGCAGGGAACGAAGGCCGTGTCGAGTTCACCAGTGCCGAGCTTGCCGACATTGATGAAATGGAACCCGTCGACGTCCTTGTGCGGTGCGATCGCCTGGATGATCTTGCCGGCATCGACATGGGCGGGCAGCGGAAGCTGGACCAGGATGCCGTTGATTTCAGGATCGGCGTTGAGTTCGGCGATAAGCTTGAGCAGCGCCTCTTGGGACGTTTCCGCCGGCAGCGTGTGCTGAAGCGAATGAAAGCCGCATTCCTTGGCGGTACGGGATTTGGAGGCGACATAGACCTGGCTCGCCGGATCCTCGCCGACGATGACGACGGCCAGGCCTGGCTTGGCCTGGCCCTTGGCGACCAGCTCGGCGGTCAACGCCTTGACCGTCCGCACCACGTCTTCGGCAACGCTTTTTCCGTCAATCACTTCGGCCATGCCACCCTCAACATCGTTCCGCCCAACGCCGCTTCGAGAACATAATGCCGCGGCGCAGGCAATCTGCAGCGCGGCATTGTCACGAAAATACAAGCTCGCAATCCCGTCAAAGCGCCTTCCCATGCCGTTTACGCGAAACCGGCACGGTTTTGTTCGGCCTCCGCAGCCTATCTGATGGTTCAGAAGTAGCGGCGGCGGGTGCGGTTTTCCGTGAGTTCGCGGACCGCTTCGCGGAATTCACGCAGGCTGGCGCGAATCTCTTCGACCGATGCTTGTTCGCCACCCTCCTCGACCGGGGTCGGCCTCGCGGGCGGGGCGGCCGGTGGCTGCGCCGGAGGAGCGGGCGGCGGCGGATACGGCATCTGCGCCGCATAAGGTCCCGCTGAGCTTTGCGTGGAGGGATGGCCCGCTTGCGACCAGGGCTGCGCCTGGGGGTAGCCCAACGGCTGTGCATAGGGAGAGGACGGAAACGGGGGAGCCGGGTACGTTGCCTGTTGCGGCATTAGGGGCGAGCGCGAAGGCAAGGTCATCCGCTGCCCATACCCCGCATCGGGGCCCGGCTGGAAGGGTGACTGCGAATAATCCAGGCCGGCCGCCTGCCGAGGCCCGAAACCGGACTCCGGATGGCCAGGAAATAGCGGAGCGTTGACAGGCCGTCCGTTGTCGGCGAAGGCGGGCAGGCCGAACCCGCTGGAGATGTCGTCGTCGGCTTCGGCGGACGGCTTGCGGGACATGGCCTTGCGCATTCTCGACATAAGTGCGCCGATCCTCCCGGAGCTTTCGGCGGGAGCGGCCTCGGTCCGCGTGACCGGCGGCGGTGGTGCGGGCGGCGGCGGCACAGGCGCTGCCGCCATCGGTGGCTCTGGCGAAGGCTCCGCCCGGAATGCCTGCTCCTCGCGAGGCGCTCTCTGGTCAGCCAACTTGCGTTCGTCCACCTTGCGCTCGCGGCGTGAGCGCGCGCTTGCCGTCTCGCGCAGGCTGTCATAGGTGCCACGCAGAGCGCCGAGGCCAACACCGGCAGCAAGGCCAAGCAGCAGGCCGGCCAGCGCCACCAAGGCCCGTGAGGGTCCATTTGGCTCGAGTGGAGCCTGGGCGGGAGTGATCACATTGATGTTGGTCGTGTTGATGCCCGTCTGTTCACCAGTCTCCTTGGCGCGCAAGAGATATTGTTCGTAGACGGAACGCTTGGCGGTGGCCTCACGCTCCAGTTCCCGCAGGGCAACCAGGTCGCTGTTGACGTCGCCGCTTTGGACCTTTGCCTGGGCCAGCCGGGAAGCGAGGTCCTGTTCGAGCTGAACCGCGCGCTTCAAGTCGACCTGCAGCGAAGAGGCGATGCGGCGCAGTTCAGCCGCGATGCGCTCGCGCGCGCCGGCGATCTGGGCGTCGAGGGCCTGGAGTTCTGGATGACGCGGTCCCAGCCGGACCGCGGCACGATCGGCCTCCTGCTTCAGCGTTGCATATTGCGAGCGCAGATCGCTCATGGCGTTGGAGTTGATCTCTTCCGGCAACGTGCCGGTCAGAACGGAATTGACATCCAGCGAACGCGCCGACGCTGCCCGGGCATTGAGTTCCAGCGTGCGGGCGCGGGCGACCGAGAGCTGCTCGTTGAGCTTCAGCATTTGATCGTCGCTGATCAGATGGCCTTGCGCGTCGACCAGGCCATGCGTGGCCCTGAAATCCTCGACCTTGCGCTCGGCCGCCTCGACCCCCTTGCGCAGATCATCGAGCTTGGACGTCAATTCGTTCGTCGCGCGTCCGGCCATGTCGGACTGGTATTTGGCGGCTTCCTGCTGGAAGACGGTCCTCGTCGTATTGGCAATGAGCGCCGACTTGTCGCCGTTCTGGGTCACGGCGCTGACGGAAATGACAAAAGTCTTGCCGCTGCGTTCGACCGACAGGCTCTTGGCCAGATTGCCGACAGCCAGAGCCTGGCGGCGAACCTCATCGACGCCGCCCGGCCCATCGTTGCGCGACACGATCGAGCGGATGAGCGACATGACGCCGAGGCCGCCGGAGCCCTGGCCATTGAATTCCGGATCGTTGACGAGGTTGAGATTCTTGACGACCTGATCGAGAACGGTGCCCGAGGTGAGCATCTTGATCCGGGTTTCGACGACGGCCAGCGCGGCATCGGGCTGGCCTACCGGTTGGGTGAGATCGCGGTCGGAGAGCTTCAGGTCGCCCGGCTCGATGATCAGTTCGGTCGTGGCTTCGTATTTCTTCGGCATCGACAAGGCGATGGCAACGCCAAGTCCAGCGCCCAGTATCGTGGTCGCAACGATCAGCAGCTTCGACCTGGCAACGCCGCGAACGACCAGCATCGGATCGATCAGCGGCTTCCACTGCTGACTGTCCGCCCCGCCATTGGAGGACGGGTCGGCTCTGCCCGCAGCGCGGGACCCGATTGCATCGTGGGCGCCACCCGTGCCCGAAGGTTCCTCGGGGGCGGGCCTTGCTTGCGGCATGTCGGGTGGCAAATCGCCGGTGCCGGTTTCCCCCCGCGAACGCCAGGCGCCCTCGGATACAAACGGCTGCTCCTCGTCCAGGCGAGACCGTTCGGCGTTATCGGCTGCCGACCGAGGCGGGCTCGCCTTCGTCTCGCGACGGGAACGAGCTAGGCGATGGCGCGTGGCGGCATCCTCGCGCCATGAGGGGTCCGCGCGGTCTCCTATCGACACCAGCGAAGCATCGTCCTCGCCACGCACGGCTTCGCCAAGCGCCAGCAAGGAGCGCTCGCGCTTCCAGTCTTCACGGTTTTCCCTGTCGACCATGTCGTGGAGCTTTACTCTTGGCCGCTTGGCAGCGGCGGTCGGCCATTCGTTAAGTCACGCTAAACAGGCATAGGAAACAAAAAGTTAATTTTCGAAAGAGGCGGCAAGAATTCACGCCATGGTTGCAACAATTTTCAACACTACTGAAAGCTTCAGAACGGCGCGTTAAACTTTCCAGCCTATGCATTTTCCTCGACGTATGACTGAGGCCAGCGACATACCGCAAAGGCGGACCTTCGCGCAGATCGGCACCTTGATGGCCGAACGGCGGGGGCTGGTGCGCGACTATTTTTCGGCGATCAGCGGCGCCGGCGGGCGACTGGTGTTTTCACTCGCCTATTTCATCGCGCTCGCCAATACGCTGTCGATCGCAGAGTTCGGCATGTTCGCCACCGCCTCGGCGGCCGGCGTCATGCTGTCGAGGCTTCTCGCCTTCGGTTTCATTTCGGCACTCTACCGCACCGCCACCATCCGCCCCAATCTGATCGGCACGTTCACAGCGGGTTTCCTGCTGCTCGGCGCCGTCTCGCTGCCGCTTTTGGTCCTGGCCTCGTTCGGCGTCTACCTGATCTTCTTTGCCGGCACTGTGCCGCTGTCGGTATTCACGGCCATCGTTTTTGCCGAGGCACTGCTGTGGCGGCCGGTGGAAGTGGCGCTGATCGTCAACAACGGGCTGGGCAAATTCGGCCGTGCAGCCGTGCTGGCGATCCTGGCCACCGCACTGCGGGCGCTTGGCGCGGTGTTGTTCATGGTCTCGCCACAGCATGGCATTTGGATGTGGTCGTGGTTCTACATAGGGGCCAACGCCGCCTCGCTGCTTTTGGCTTTCGGCTGGTTCTATCCACGCCAGCGGCTGCGGCTGCGCATCGAACTCTATCTGCGGCGGCTCGCCGATTCCATCTATGTGGCCGGCGCCGAGGTGTTGTTCTACCTGCAATCGGAATTCGACAAGCTGCTGGTGCTGGCGATCGGCGGCCCGCATTTGGCCGGCATCTATGCCATCATCATGCGGCTCGTCGACCTGACGGCGATCCCCATCCGTACCTTCTCCATGATGCTCGTGCAGCGCATGATGCGCGCGCCGGAGCTGCTGTCGCGCCTTGCGATAAAGAGCGGCATTGAGGGCGGCGTGTTCCTCGTTTCAACGCTGGCGCTGGCAGCGCTTGGCATCGTGCTGCATTTCTTTCCCAACGCGCTCGGCAGGAATGTTTCCGAGGCCGCCCCCCTGGTGGCGCTGGCGATCTGCGTGCCTGGACTGCGCAATCTGGTCGAATACCAGGCCGAGCTTCTTTTCGCGCGCGGCCAGACGCTGGTGCGAGCGCTCAATCTCGGCCTGCTCGCCGCCCTCAAGGCGCTGCTGCTGATCTATGTGCTGACCACCATTTCCGAAACATCTGATCTGGTGCTGTCGCTCAACATCGTCTTCCTGCTGCTCTACCTCGCGTCCATGCTGCTGACCTATTCGGCGCTGCGCAGACCGGCCAAGGCAATCTAGGACAAATCAGCGATCAAGCCCGATCAGGCGTCGGATCCGGCCTATATCGGTGCCGATAAAGGACTGCATGCCGATTGCCACCTGCTCTGGCGCCATGCTGGCAACGAAGCGGCGGAACTCGTCGTCCGACAGCGCCTCGCCCGTCCAGTGGACGCGGCAGAATTCTTCCGAACCGTGGAAGTGGCCGGCTCCGTCCAGCAGATCGTCGACATAGCGTCCGTAGATCATGCATTCGGAGAATTTGCGCGCCGAGCCGATGACCTCGACCCAGTCGCGGCCATGGACCTTTTCGATCCGGCCGCACATGGCAAGCACCGTGTCGCGGCGCCAGGCGATCAGCGTCGAGATATAATCATGGACCGATCTCCGGGACGAATCGATGCCAAGTGCCGTTCCGGCATTGCGCGACCACAAGCGATGCTCGTCATGGCCGTCATCGGCGAGCACACCATCCCGGCGGAACAAACGCGCCTTGCCATCTCGCCAAAAGGCACCGCAATCGAAGGCCTTCAGGAAAGCGACGTCGGAATCGCAGAAGATCAGCACATCTTCCCCCGCGTGCGCCGATATGGCGATACGGCGCAGCTGCTGCACGTGCCAGCCACGCAGCGGCTGGGTTTTCAGGCTGAGCCAGACGCGGCGGCGAAACAGGCTGAGCGGATCGTCGAAGGCGCGCAGCCAGCGCGGCAGGAGATCCCGCTCATCGACGACCGAACGGCGGCTGGTCTGCAACTGACGGAAAAGCGCAAGGTCGCGATGTTCGACCAGAATGTAGTGGTGCGCGGCACCCGAGACATGCCGGTCAAGCGTTTCGCACAGCAGTCGGCAGCGTTCGAAATCCGGGGCGTAGCTTGCCGTCACAACCGCTGCCGTCGGCGTCTTCGGCAACAGGCGTGGGCCGGCCAGCGGGTCTGGGACGAACCGCTTGTTCAACGAAACTCTCCGGGAGCATCTGCGACGGCCTCGGCGCCGCGCGCCCATTTCTGCTTGACGACCCGCCACAGGAACAGGGGGTTGCCGACCACGTAGCGGCGCCAGAGCCGGCCCGGCTCGACCGCCAGACGGAACAGCCATTCCAGCCGCAGGCGGCGCATCCACAGCGGTGCGCGCGGCACCGAGCCGCTCAGGAAATCGAGCAACGCGCCGACCGCGATCGGCAGCGTGCAATGGCGTTCGTCGATGTGGCGTTCAATCCACAATTCCTGGCGCGGCACGCCCATCGCGACCAGCAGCATATCAGGCCGTAGCTTTGCGATGCGGTCGATGATCTCCGGCTCCTGCGCGGGGGAGAAATAACCGTCGTGAATGACCACGAAGTTGTGCTGCACGGCAAGCGCCGCCAGCTTCACGGACGCCGCCTCGGCGTTGACACGGGTTGCTCCGAGCAGCCCCACCGTCAGCGGCCTCTTGGAAGCCTGCAGGAAGGCCGGCACGAAATCGGTGCCGTTGAGATTGTCGGGAAACGGCGCGCCGTAGAGAAGCTTCGCGGCGAGATCGACGCCAATGCCGTCCGGCAGGATGAGGAAATCGTCGAGCGCCTCGGCGAACACCGGGTCGGTGTGGGCGATATTGGCATTGTGGGCGTTGAGGAAACTGACCTTGGTGAAGCGCCGCTCGGCGATCAATCGGTTCAGCAAGGCAATCGCATCGTCCCAGCGGATCGCCAGCACCGGGATGCCGAGGATTGCCTTCAGGCTGTCAAAGCCGAACGCGGCGCGGGCGGCGTGCATGTTCATGCAAACACCTCCTCCCGCACGGCGCCGATTTTTTCGAGACCGACACGAACCGCGGCGTCGAGCGCCTTGACCTGCCGGCGATGGAAGGTGCTGCCATCGACATCGTGAATGTCGGCCGCGGCTGCCTCCAGGGCCCGGGCGAAGCCGGCCGGATCGTCGGTGACGACGCAATTGTCGGGGCGATGGTCGATGCCGCGCAGCGACCGGCTGGTGGCGACCGAGGGCAGGCCAAGCTCGAAGGTCTCGATGGTCTTCAGCTGTACGCCGCTGCCCGCGGTGCTGATCAGCGGGATGACGGCCGCGCCGCGCACGAAAGCCCTGGCATCTGCGACACGGCCGACAAACTCGACGCCCGGATGCGCGGAGGTGACGCCGGAAGGCATGTGACCCGCTATGCGGATGCGGAAACCAGGCCGCAGATGCGGCACCACCTTGCCCAAGAACCAGTCGAGGCCGATGCGGTTCGGCTGCCAGGTCCAGGTGCCGATCAGGGCCGCGTCACAGTCGATCGCGCGCCGGCCGTTCCAGACTGGCGCCGTGGCGCCGGTCACCAGCGGCAGCACCACCGAACGATCATCCGAGGCGACGCCAAGTGCCCCGCGATCCTCCTCGGCCAACGTGAAGACAAAACGCGCGCGGCGGCAGAGGCGCTCTTCGACCAGTTTGAGCAGCCTTGCCTCGCGCCGAAACAGCAGGCGCTGGAAAATGCCGGCGGCGGCAACGGCGTTCTCCCGCGCCGAGAGATGCTCGACATTGTGGGCGACGAAAATCGAAGGCCGGTCTTCGAAGACCCGTTCGAAAGCACCGGCGAACTGCACGGAATTCAGCACATAGCCATCGAACGGACCGGCTCGTTCGAGGGCGGCCTGAACATCGTGGCTGGACACCGCACGCAACTTGACCGACGCGAAGGTCAGGCCTGAAAACATCGCCTTGCCGACCCAGACAAGCTTTTGCAGCGGCGAAGCACTTTCGGTGCGCACGTCGACCGCCCCCAGCACCACGGTATTTTCGGGATCGGCCGCGGCTTTCCCGGGCCAGGTGAAGCCGATGACCGTGACGCGCGCGCCGGCGCGCCGCAGGGCGGCGATAATCGCGGCGTTGGCTATCTCGTAGCCCGAGGCGAGAGCACCGTCGGGCACGATCGATGTGGCGAACAGCAGATGCATCTTACCTATCCTGTGGTGTAGCCGGTAGCAAAGCGCGGTGAACCCTTGATTAAACGAGCACGATCAACGCCCCAAAACCCATGTCTGGCGGGCCTCTCCGTGCAAGGTGATTAACGAAACCTTATCATCGTGGTGCTACCAGAACGCGACTCACGACGCGGCTGGACACGGATGATCCCTTTGCCATTGGACGGTTCGGTATCGATCGCGGGACGATCTCGCCTGCTCGACGTGGAGGCCGTCGAAGCGATCGTCACCTTGCCGACGTTCAAGCGGCCGCAGCAGGTGCTGGAGACACTGGCGTCGCTGCGCGCGCAGCAAACCGACAGGCGCTTTGCCGTCATCGTCATCGAGAACGAGGCCGAGGCGCGGGAGGGCGCCAAGGCGGTGCTGCCGCTGTTCGAGCGCGGCGAGATACCGGGCATGGTCATCATCGCGCATGAGCGCGGCAATTGCAGCGCCTACAATGCCGGCTGGCAGACGGCGATCCTGCAGTTCCCGAACTTCAAGCATCTTCTTGTCATCGACGATGACGAGACCGCCGATCCGCAATGGCTGGAGCGGATGTGCCACGCCGCCGAAACGCTCGCCGCCGACATCGTCGGCGGCCCGCAGGTGCCCGTTTTTGCCGATCCTGCCCATGCCAAATGGGCCGAGCATCCCGTCTTCGCACCCCCCTACCGGGAGACGGGACGGGTGCCCGCGCTCTATTCGTCCGGCAATCTTCTGGTCGGGCGCAACGTGCTGACCGCGATGGGGCCGCCCTTCCTCGATCTCAGATTCAATTTCATGGGCGGCGGCGATTCCGACTTTCTCAGCCGGTCGGCGCAACGCGGCTTCGTGCTGGGCTGGTGCGCCGAAGCCAAGGTGCGGGAGACCGTTCCGGCCCGGCGCGTCGAGACCGACTGGATCCGCGCCCGCAGCCTACGCAACGGTGTCATCTCGACACTGGTGGAAAAGAAGAGGCGCGCCGGCATGCCGTTCGCCGGCGCCAAGGTATTCGCCAGGAGCCTGGCGCTGCTTGCCGCCTCGCCGGTTCGCGGCATCATGCGGCTGGCGCGCACGGGATCCCCGGCGGCCGCCATCTACCCCGTCCATGTGGCGCTGGGCCGCGTGCTGGCCGAATTCGGATATGCCAATGAGCAATACCGCCAGCCTGAGAAGAACTGAGCGCGCGCCGCTCAGCGCCGCGTTCACGCGCGGTGGCGTGGCGACCGCGATCGCCGCGCTGCTGTTCACCGTCATCATGGTGTCCTTCCGCCCGTTCCAGCCGGCCGGCGCCGAACTCACCGGCGAAGGGGGCGACATCGTCAATCAGCTCGGCTTCGGCTCGCTCGGCGGGATTTCGATCTTCGCGCTGATGGCCTTCGCCGATCCGCGCGTCGTGCGCTCGCTGCTCAGCCCATCCTGGATACTGATGCTGGGCTTCTTCTTCCTGTCGGTGGTGCTGGCGACCGATCCGCCCTCGGCAATGCGCGCGGCGTCCTTCACCATGATCGGCATCCTGACGATGGCGACGATTCTGGCGCTACCCCGCGACGCGGAGTCCTTCTCCAGGGTCATCATCTTCACCGCGGTCGTGGTCATGGGCCTGTCCTATCTCGGCCTGATCGTCTTTCCGCACGAGGCGATGCACACGGCTGACTCGCAGGAGCCTGAACATGCCGGCCTGTGGCGCGGGGTGTTCACCCACAAGAACATCGCCGGCCCGATCATGGCCTGCTTCAGCTTCGCCGGGCTTTATCTCTACCGACGCGGCCAGCGCTGGTGGGGCGCGGGTATCTTCTGCGCGGCGATGATCTTCATGCTGCACACCGGCTCCAAGACCACCGCCGGGCTGGTGCCGTTCTCGATCCTGATCGTGATGTTTCCGAGTCTGATGGGCATGCGGCTCGGTACGCCGATCCTGTTCATGCTGGCGATCATCGCCACGGCGGTCGGCACGCTGGGCATCGTCTTCCTGCCGCCGGTGAAGCATCTGGCGGCCATCTACTTTCCCGACCTCACCTATACCGGCCGGACGACACTGTGGGAGTTCGCCGGCTCGATGCTGGCGAAGAAGCCGTGGACCGGCTACGGTTATGAGAGCTTCTGGGGCACGCCGCTGCTGCTCAACCAGGACCAACCCTTCGATCGCCCGTGGGACATCAGGACCATCGTGCACGGCCATGACGGCTATCTCGACATCGCGGTGCTGATGGGCATCCCTGCCCTTTGCGTGGCGGTCTACACCTTCCTCATCGCACCATTGCGCGACTATATGCGCATTCCGCCGCTCAAGGAGAACATCTATCTCGGCGATTTCTTCATGATGGTGGTGCTGTTCACCGCACTCAACGCCTTTCTCGAGAGCTTCTTCTTCCATCGCGGTGATCCGGTCTGGCTGTTCTTCGTGCTCGGCGTGCTGGGCCTCAGGCAAGTGTCGTTGCGGCCGATCGCGGTGCGCACGCCTGTTCAGCGGTCCTGAGAGGGCTTCCCCACCGACCCGCGAGCGTCTATGTCATGGCCTTTCCTCGGAGGGCTCTCGATGACGATCAGGCTTGTTCTCGCCGGTTGCGGCAATATGGGTTACGCCATGCTCTCGGGCTGGCTGAAGTCCGGCAAGCTTGCACCCTCGGCGGTTTTCGTGGTCGAGCCCAATGCCGAGCTGCGCGATCGCGCAGTGGCGCTTGGCTGCGGCTCGGCAGCGGATGCCGGGGCCATTCCGGCGGATGCCGTGCCCGATCTGGTCGTCATCGCGGTGAAACCTCAGGTGATCCGCGACGTCACCGCCGCGTACAAGCGCTTCGGCGATGGACGCACCACTTTCGTCAGCATTGCCGCCGGCACGCCGTCCGCCACCTTCGAGGGCATCCTCGGCAACCGCGCCCCCGTTGTGCGGTGCATGCCCAACACGCCGGCGGCCATCGGCAAGGGCATGATGGTGGTGTTTTCCAATCCCCTGGTTTCCGCCGACGCCAAGCGCTTCGTCGCCGACCTTCTGTCGGCCAGCGGCGAAGTGGCCACTGTCGACGACGAGGGCCTTATGGATGCGGTGACCGCCGTGTCCGGATCGGGTCCGGCCTATATCTTCCATTTTATCGAAGCGCTGACGGTGGCCGCAGAGAAGGCCGGCCTGCCGGCGGCGACCGCCAGGCTGCTCGCCATGCAGACCGTCTACGGCGCGGCATCGCTCGCCGCCGAAAGCCGCGAGGACCCGGCCGTGCTGCGCAAGCAGGTGACCAGCCCCAACGGCACGACGGCGGCGGCGCTTGGCGTGCTGATGGGCGATGACCGGTTGACCAATCTCCTTACGCAAGCGGTGGAAGCGGCGCGGCTGCGGTCGATCGAACTAGGGAAATAGAGCAGACTCCCTAGGCCAGATCGGTATGCGAGAAGTCGTTGCCTTTGTAGAGCAGAGCAGAGCCGCGGCCCTTTGCGCAAGCGTAGGACAGGCAATCGGCCAGGTTGAGTTGGGCGGGATGCCCGCGTCCTTTTCCATAGTCTGAAAAAGCTTGGACCGCGAGCTTGGCGTCGCCGGCGTCGATGGGAACGATTTCGATTTCGGCCTCGCGCAGAAAAGCCTCTATCGCCACTTCAGCGACGAGCGGCTCGACGGCCAGCATAGTTGAAAGCCGCATAGCCGCTTCGAGCACCACCAGCGCGGAAGTAATCCTGCGAGGTGCTACCGCGATGCGGTTGCTCCACTCGCCAGCATCTTCTTCTCCCGAAAGAATTGCGACGACCACCGAGGTGTCGACAAACATCAGGAGTGGCCCCACATCTCATCGATCTCATCCTTGTGTACGGGCCGGCCGCCCTGGCCAGCTCTGGCTTTGAGTTCATCGGCGATGGCAGCCAGCCGCTGCGCCAACGGAGCGCGTCCACTTTCCCGTTTCAGTTCGGACTCAAGAGCTTCGATCACCGCCTCGGTCATCGAAATCTTGCGTTTGGCGGCGAGCCGCTGTGCCAGTTCACGTGCACGCGGGTCCCTGATCTGGAGGTTCATTGGTCGATCCTCGGCGTCATCTGCCATTACAATATAGCGCATCTGTCATGACAGCGCCACAACGGGCTTGTTTCCGTACAGCATCTCGTCCTGCAGGCGGCGCAGCGCGAACAGACTGGTCGTCCGGTCTGGCGCTGCATTGTCGGTGGTCAGCAGTGCACCTTTCCTGACCGGCTTCAGCACCTTGCCGCCCTCAAGCAGGCCGACCGGCACGGCGCGCTGGGAACGCGCGTCGCCGACGGTCATGGTCCAGGAGCGATAGCAGGTCTCGCCGATCGCATCGAAGGTCTCGCCGGCGGCGAGATCGCGCTTGGCGACGGCGCAGACCTCGGCAACC
Source organism: Mesorhizobium sp. B2-5-7 (assembly GCF_006440875.1). Classification (NCBI taxonomy): domain Bacteria; kingdom Pseudomonadati; phylum Pseudomonadota; class Alphaproteobacteria; order Hyphomicrobiales; family Phyllobacteriaceae; genus Mesorhizobium; species Mesorhizobium sp. B2-5-7. The sequence continues at coordinate 633,929 of NZ_VFUO01000004.1, forward strand.
GGCCGCGGCAGCGGCACCATGTCGGGCTTGCCGAACAGCACGATGCGAGCGGCCGTCAGCGGCACTTCCAGTGAGGTCAGATGGTAGGGCCGGAACAGGCTGTAATAGGGACCGCGGCCGATATGCAGGTCGTCCATGCGTTCGATGATGCGCGGATGCGTCGCCTCGACGATGACGAAGACACCGGGCGCCACACCCTTGCCGATGGTGTAGTCGACGACGCCTTTTTTCAGCAGGAGGCCACCATCCTCGCGCGGGATCAGCACCTTGACGAGGTCATCGCGGTCAGCCTTGGGACCATGCATGCCGGGCACGTCGGGCACCAGCCCGGTGGCATTGGCGATGGCGCACATCTCGACCATGGTCTTGGAACCGTCGACGAACTCGACCAGCATGCGCGGGTTCATGTTGCGGCGGGTCGCTTCCTCGCGATAGTCGTCGGGCACCGCGTTGTGATTGAGCGGGTTGTTCTTGCCCTTGCCGGCCGAGACGATGGTAAGGCCGAGTGCGGACGCGAACTCGATCAGTTCCATGCAGCTCGACGGCTCGTCGCCGGCGCCGACCGAATAAACCACGCCAAGCCGGTCGGCCTGCTGCTTGAGGTAACAGCCGATGGTGACGTCGGCCTCGACATTCATCATCACCAGGTGCTTGCCGTGCTCCATCGCCATCAGGTCGAAATCGGCGGCGACGCCCGGCTTGCCGGTGGCGTCGATGACGACATCGATCAGTGGGTTGGTGACCAGCATCTCGTTCGAGGTGATGGCTATTTTTCCAACCTCGATCGCCGCGGTGACTTTCGACGCGGTGTCGGCTTCGACCGCCATCGCCTCGTCACCGTAGGCGATGCGGATGGCGTCACGCGCGGTGTGCGGGCGCCGGGTCGAGACGGCGCAAACCGCAATGCCGGGCATCAGCATGCCTTGCGTGACGAGGTCAGTGCCCATTTCGCCGGAGCCGATGATGCCGATGCGCACCGGGCGGCCCTCGGCGGCACGTCTGGCGAGATCGCGGGCAAGCCCGGTCAAGGCGACATTGGTCATGCGGGATGTCCACAGCTTCTTGGTCTGGACGCGAATTAGCAGGGACCATTCCCCTGTGCCAACAAAACCGCTCGCGACCGGCGATTTCCAACGAAAATGACCCGTGACAAGCGTCGTCGCCTTGGCTGATTGGCCCAAAGGCTTGCCAATTGACATTGTTGCGAACAGTCTCAATAAAACATTCGTTTGCCAACAAAGGCAAATGTTCATCGAGACAACCGCTCGGAGGGGCACTCGTCTCGCGGCATCTGGGGAGTGCCTTTGCGCTAAGGTGGCGGCAGAGGCTGAGAGAAAGGAGCACCGCGAAGCTTTAGGCTCGGGGCTCCAGGGGAGGAAGAATGGATACTCTACTCGCTGGCCTCAAGGGGGCCATCGACACGCTCGGCGCGACAATCCTGCTGCCGATCGTCATTTTCATCATTGCCGTGGTTTTGGGCGCCAAGGTCAGCAAGGCCTTTCGCGCCGCCGTCACCATCGGGGTCGCCTTCATCGGTATCAACCTTGTGCTTGGCCTGATGTTCACGTCGATCGGCGACGTCGCCAAGGCCATCGTCACCAACACCGGCATTCATCGCGACATTATCGACGTCGGCTGGCCCTCGGCGGCCGCCATCGCCTTTGGCTCCTCGGTCGGGCTTTGGGTCATCCCGGTCGGCATCCTGGTCAACATCGTGCTGTTGCTGACGCGCATGACGCGCACGCTCAATGTCGACGTCTGGAATTTCTGGCATTTCGCCTTCGTCGGCTCGCTCGTCGTCGCCGCCACCGACAATCTGGCCTACGGCATTGCCATCGCGGCCCTGGTTGCGGCGCTGTCGCTGCTGTTCGCCGATTGGTCGGCGCGCGCGGTGCAGCAATTCTACGGCGTTCCCGGCATTTCGGTGCCGCATCTCGCCTCGGCGCAAATCCTGCCGATCGCCATCATCCTGAACTGGATCATGGACCGCATTCCCGGCATCAACCGCATCAACATCAACACCGAAACCATCGAGCGCCGCTTCGGCGTGTTCGGCGAACCGGTCGTGCTCGGCCTGATCATCGGCCTCGTGCTCGGCGCCATCGCCTTCTACAATGCCGGCGATCCCGGCACGGTGCTGGCCAAGGTGCTGGGCACTGGCATGACACTTGCCGCGGTTATGCTGCTGCTGCCGCGCATGGTGAAGATCCTGATGGAGGGCCTGATCCCGGTTTCCGACGCGGCGCAGGAGTTCGTGCGCAATCGCACCGGCGATCGCGAGCTTCTCGTCGGCCTCGATTCGGCGATCCTGATCGGCCATCCCGCCGCGATCTCGTCGTCGCTGATCCTGGTGCCGATCGCGATCATCCTGTCGGTGATCCTGCCGGGCAACCGCGTCATCCTGTTCGCCGATCTGGCGGTCATCCCGTTCATCGTCGCCATGACCGCGCCGCTGGTCAAAGGCAATGTGTTCCGCATGGTGGTGATCGGCACGGTGACCTTGGCGATCGGCTTCTATGTCGCCAACGCCCTGGCGCCGCTGTTCACCAGTGCGGCCGTCGCGTCGGGCTTCAAACTGCCGGCGGATGCTTTGCAGATCACCTCGGTGGTCGACGGCTTCCTGTGGGTACCCTATGTGATCATCGAGGCGATCCAGGGACTTGGGCTGATCGGCATCATCGTGATCGCCGTGGTCATAGCGGCGCTGTTCGTGCTCTATCGCCGCAATCCGCTCGGCTGGGAACGGGCGGCGGGCGCCGAGGACGAGCCGGCCGAAGGCACGGCCTGAACGCAAGCGTGCCTTCATCTGAAACGATCGTGCGCCTTCGCCGGGCGCTCGATTTATCGACGGAGCAAGACATGTCCGACGCCCTCATGCAGCTTCTGGATCCCGAAGCGATCGTGCTCGGGTCGGACGCGTCGACCAATGAGGAGATCATCCGCGTCCTGGCGGGACGGCTCGAGGCCCTTGGCTATGTCAAGAGCTCCTATGCCGACGCGGTCGTGCGCCGCGAAATGACCATCCCGACAGGATTGCCGCTGGAACGCGCCGACAATGTCGCGGTGCCCCACACCGATCCCGAGCATGTGCTGAAGCCCGGCATCGCAATGGGCACGCTGAGAAAGCCGGTGATCTTCGCCAACATGGAAGACCCCGACGAGAAGCTGCCGGTGGGTTTCGTCTTCCTGCTTGCGATCAATGACAAGGACAAGCAGATTGAAGCGCTGCAGTCCGTCATGGCAACGATCCAGAATCCAGATGCATTGGACGGCTTGAGGTCGGCCAGGACGCTTGACGACGTGCGCACCGTGCTCGGCTGCTAATCAAGGGAAAGCAAAGATGGCCAGACAGAAGACAATTCTCTTTGCCTGCGGCACCGGCATCGCCACCTCGACGGCGGTCAACGTCGCCGTCACCGAGGCGATGAAGATGCGCGGCCTTACCTTCAACGCCCAGCAGGCCAAGGCAACCGAAGTGCCGGGGCTCGCCGACAGCGTCGACTTCATCGTCGCCACCACGCCGATCTCGGCTTCGGTGACCAAGCCGGTCATCAAGGGCCTCGCCTTCCTCACCGGCATCGGCAAGGATAAGGTGCTCGATGAGATCGAGGCGCAACTGCGCAAGTAGGTCGCGGACAATGCTGCCTTCGGTGGGCCCGGCTCAGACCACTCTGACGTAACTCGTCATGCCCGATTTCTGGTGCTCGATGATGTGGCAATGCAGCAGCCAGTCGCCGGGATTGTCGGCGACGAAGCCGAGGCTCACCTTCTCATTGGGCTGGATGAGATAGGTGTCCGAAATCAACGGCTGCACCGGCCGCGTCGAGGATGACAAAACCTTGAAGCTCATGCCGTGCAAATGCATCGGATGCGATTGCGGCGTCAGGTTCTCCATGTCGATGACATAGCTCCTGCCGAGCTTCAATTCGGCCAGCGGCGCGGTTGGATCGGGCGTATCGCCCGGCCACGGCACCTTGTTGATCGCCCAGAAACTGTAGCCGAGCGAACCGCAGATGCTGTCGCTCGGGACGTTCTCCGCCGTGGCGCTGAGCGACAGGGAGATATGCTGGGCCGAGCCGAGATCCACTTCCGCCACCGGATTCACTTCCAGCGGCGCAACGTCGCGAACGTCCCGCTTGAGCGAGTTGCCCGTCGCGCGCAGCGTCGCCAGCACCTTGGGCTTGGTGCCCCTGACGTCCCGCAGGCTGACGATCGCGCCCTCATCGTCGGGCATGCGGATGGCGAGTTCCATGCGCTGCCCCGGTCCAAGCAGCAAGGCATCGGGCGCAAAGCGCTCCGGCACCGGATTGCCGTCCAGCGCCATCACGATCGCTTCGGCGCCGTCGACGCGAAAGGCCTGGATGCGGGTGACATCGGTAATGGCGACGCGCAGCCGCACCAGCCCGCCGGCAGGCGCGTCGTATTGCGGCTGATCGAGCCAGTTGGCCGTACGCACCGTGCCGTAGGTGCCGGTTCTCGCCGCATCGCGCGGCCGGAACTGGTCGATGAACTGGCCGTCGTCGCCAAGGCGCCAGTCGCGCAGGTTGAGGACAAACTCGGCGTCGAATTTCGGATCGTTCGGGTTTTCAACCACGATCACGCCGGTCAGGCCGTGCCCCATCTGCTCCAGCGTGTTGCAGTGCGGGTGATACCAGAAGGTGCCGGCATCGGGCGGCGTGAAGGCATAGTCGAAATGATCGCCGGTGTAGACGTAAGGCTGCACCAGGAAGGGCACGCCATCCATCTTGTTCGGCAGGCGAATACCGTGCCAGTGGATGGTCGTCGGATCGTCGATGGCATTGTCGAGGCGCGCGGCAAAGGGTTCGCCTTTTTTCATCCTGAGCACCGGCGGCATTCCCGCTTTGCCGTAAGTCAGCACATTGTTGGTCTGGCCGACATCCATCAGCTTCGCCTGGATTTTCGCCGTCCGCAGCACCACCGGCTCAGGCGCGGACGCCGCCCAGCCGCCAATCCTGCCCATGGCGGCAAGCCCGAGCCCGCTCGCACCGGCAACGGCCGCAGTTTTCAGCAGTCCGCGGCGTGTAAATACGGTCATGTCGCACTCCAACGGAAAAGCTGACTGCTCTTCGCAACTTTGCCGTCATAGCCGGACACGCATGCCTTGCCAACGGCCCGGTCGCGGCCGCCCTCCTCCTGTCAGTGCAATGAGGCCAGCAGGGCTGGACACATTCCGGTCGATGGCGGCTGGTCGGTGCCTTGCGGCGAGTCTATGCCTGATCCACGCTTTCCAGGAAGCGGGCGAAGATCGGGTTGAAGCGGCCGGGAGAATCCCAGAACGGCGCATGGCCCGATTTGTCGAGCAGATGCGCCTTGCCTTCCCACAGGTTGGAGAACTTGACCGCTGAGACAAAATCGGTGTTCACGAAAGGCTCGTCGATGCCATTGAGAACGGCGATCGGAGGCGTCTTGCCGGCGACGATCTCGCGCTGGTTGCGGCCTGTGCCGGCGGCGAATTTCTCGAACATCAGGCGCCGCGCCCGCCCGTCGGTGCGCGCCACCGTGTCGAGGAGGAACGGTTCGAACGGTTCCCCGCAAGTGCTGCGTGCATAGGCCTCGACATCAGCGGCGGTGAAGGCCTCTTGCCCGGCAAGGTGCATATGCGGACTCGACTTGAAGCCGTTGCCGACCTCCTCGGGCGCTACCGGCGGAGTGCCCGATATCATCAGGCCAAGCAGGCCAGGATAACGGTCGATCATCTCCAGCCCGATATGACCGCCGAGCGACCAGCCGAAGACGATGCCCTTGTCGATACCGAGCAGGCCGAGCACTTCGGTCATCGCATCGGCATAGCCTTCCATACTGTAGGAGCGGTCCGGATCGATCGCATTGCCGGAAGCGCCGTGGCCCGGCAGATCGGGGGCGATCATGTGGTAGCGCTCGCCCAGCGGGCTCTCGAGCTGGTTGCGGAAAACGGCACCGGAAGACGAATTGCCATGAATCAGCAGGACGGCGGTGCCTTTGCCGCCGGTCTCGCGAACGGCGATCCTGCCGTGACTGGTTTCAAGGGTCTTCTGCGCGATCGTCATCTTTGGCTCCGTCTGGAATCGCTCTGTTTCGAAGCAGTTGCACAACAAAGCGCCGCCGCCTCCCCTAGCCCTGCCATAACATTTTCCCGGTCTCGTGCCGTTGAAAAATCCTTTTCAAATAACATCAATTGTGCGTAGATTGTCAATTATCCAACTCCCGATGAACGGGAGGAGAACAGGGAACGGCACGATGAAATCCAAATTCGCAGGCAACAGACTCCGCCATATGCTGATGACCACGGCCCTGATCGCGGCGTTTGCCACGGCAAGCGCCCCCGCTTTCGCCGATGTCGTCAAGATCGGCCTGCTGGCGCCGATCACGGGCCCTGCCGCGGCGGACGGCCAGGAATTCCAGCGCGGCGTGCAGATGGCAATCGATGAGGCGAATGCCGCCGGCGGCGTTGCCGGCAACACATTCGAACTGGTGGTCGGCGACGTCAAGGATCAGTCCGCCGGCAACGTCACCAGCGCGGTCGAGCGCCTGCTTGGCGATCCCGGCGTGCAATTCATGCTCACCGGCTACGCCAGCCTGACGAATTTCGAGATCGACAACATGGCCGAGGCCGAGATGCCCTACATGCTGGCGGCCACCTCGCAGCAGACCAGGGACATCATCGCGCCGAGTCCAGACAAGTACATGTGCTGTTGGTCGCTAACGCCGTCCTTCGACGCCTACAACACCGACGTCACCTTGTTCGTCGAGAAACTCGCGGCCGACGGCAAGATCACATTGCCGACCAAGAAAGTCGCCATCATCTCCTCCGACAACGCCTATTCGAAGACCATCTCGGAGGGCATGAAGAAGACTTTCAAGGAGAAGGGCTGGACTATCAGCGTCGATGAGATCGTGCCCTTCGGCGAAGTCACCGACTGGCGTTCGATCCTGGCCAAGGTGCGCGAGAATGTTCCCGATGTCGTCATCAACACCGATTATCTGCCGGGCAATTCGGCGTCTTTCCTGAACCAGTTCCTCGAACAGCCGACCAAGAGCCTTGTCTTCCTGCAATATGCGCCGAGTGTTCCGGAATTCGTCGAACTCACCGGCAAGAAGTCGAATGGCGTCATCTACAATCTTCTCGGCGGGGCGCTGACGACGCCGAAGAACCCGCGCGCCGACGAGGTGGCGGCCAAGTTCAAGGCCAAATATGGCGTCGAGAGCGGCACCTACGGCGTCGGCCTCTATGAAATGACCAACGTCTATTTCGACGCGGTCAAGAAGGTCGGCGGCGCATCCGACCACGCCGCGATCATGAAGGCGCTGTCGGAGACCGACAAGCAGGTCGCCGAAGGCCGGCTGAAATTCGATCCCGCCACGCATCTCGCCACGCAGGGCGACGACTATATCCCGATCACCTTCTTTCAGATCTGGGACGGCCAGCGCACGCTGATCTCGCCGGAGAAATACGCCACCGGTGCCTTCAAGCCGCAGCCCTGGATGCAGTGAGGGCATGGCCCTGCTTGAACTGGACGACGTATCGAAGGCCTTCGGTTCGCTGAAGGCCGTCGATGGCGTGTCGTTCAAGGTCGAGGCCGGCGAGATCTTTGGCATCGCCGGCCCGAACGGCAGCGGCAAGAGCACGCTGTTCAACATCATCACCGGCATCCCGTTCGGGCCGGACAGAGGCCACATCCGCTTTGACGGGACCGCGATCAACGGCAAGTCTGGACATGCCATAGCGCGCCTCGGCCTTGCCCGCACCTTTCAGCGCGAAACCAGCTTCGACGGCCTGACCGTATTCGAGAACGCGCTGATCGGCGCCAGCTACGGCAGAAAGGAGAAAGCTGCAGCGGCGGCCGCCCGCGAGGCGGCCGCAGAGGCACTGGAGTTTGTCGGCTTGGGTTCAGTGTCCTTCGGGCGGCTGGCCGGCGAGCTTTCCGTCTTCGAGCGCAAATGCCTGATGCTTGCCACCGCGATCGCCATGCAGCCACGTATGCTGTTGCTCGACGAACCGGCATCGAGCTTGACCAAGCCCGAGATCGAGACGTCGATCGGTTTGATCCGCCGCACCGCCGAACGCGGCATCACCATCCTCCTGATCGAGCATGTGCTGACCTTCCTGATGAGCCTGTCGCAGCATCTGCTGGTGCTTAACAATGGCCGCGTGCTCGCCGCTGGCGAGCCGGCAAGCGTGATCGCCGACCAGCGCGTCATCGAGGCCTATCTCGGAACCCGGAGGGCGGTGGCGTGACTCCCATCCTCACCGTCGAAGGCGTCACCGCCGGCTATGGCCGCGTCACCGTGCTGCACGACATTTCGCTGGAAGCTGGCCGCTTCGGCAATGTCGGCCTGTTCGGACCCAACGGCCATGGCAAGACGACCCTGTTGCGCACCGTCTCCGGCCTGCTGCGGCCGAAGAACGGCCGCATCCAGTTCGGCGGGCAAGACATAGCAGGCCTCAGCGCCCGCGCCATCGTCGGCGCCGGCCTGATCCACGTGCCGCAAGGCAACCGGCTGTTTCCCGACCTCTCCATCGCCGACTGCATGGCGCTCGGCGCCTATTCGCCGCGCGCCCGTCCGCATGAGGCGGAGAACCGCGAGAAGGTGATCAAACTGTTCCCGAAACTGGCGGAACGCTGGCGCCAGCGCGTGCGCACGCTGTCGGGCGGCGAGCGCCAGATGGTGTCGATCGGCACGGCGCTGATGAGCCATCCGCGCCTCCTGATCCTCGACGAGCCGACGCTTGGGCTGGCGCCCAAGATCAAGGACGAACTCTGCGCCTCCGTCATGGACATTTCGCGCGGCGGGGTGCCGCTGATCGTCGTCGAGCAGGATATCGAGTTCCTGCTGGAACTGACGCAGCAACTCTACCTCGTCAACCACGGCGCGGTGGCGACCGAGATCAAGCCGGGCGAGAGCCTCGACCACGGCGAGATCATGTCGATGTATTTTGGCCACTAGGAATCTGGTATGAGCGCATTGGCGGAAATCCTGTTCGGCGGCCTGTTCCAAGGTTCGCTTTACGCCATGATGGCGGTCGGGCTCGCTTTGGTCTGGACGACGATCGGCGTGTTCAACTTCAGCCATGGCGTGTTCATGATGCTGGGCGCCTATGTCGCCTGGCAATTGGTGGAACTCGGCCTGCCGGCGGGGGTGGCCTTTCCCATCGCCGTGGTCGTCATGGCCGGCGCCGGCTGGATCCTGCAGGCAAGCGTCGTGCGGCCGCTGATCGGCCGGCCCAACATCGTGCTGGTCGTCGTCATCACCACGCTTGCCGCCGGATCGCTGATCGAGAACGGAGCGCTCACCATCTGGGGGCCGCGCTCCAAGCAGGTCCCGGCGCTGGTCGACGGCAACGCCACCATCGCCGGCGTCGGCGTTTCGCTGCACCAGATCGTCATCATCGTCATCACGCCGCTGATCCTGGCGGCGTTGTGGATGTTCCTCAACCGTTCGCGTCTCGGGCTGGCATTGCGTGCGGTCGCGCAGAACGAGGACGCCAGCCATCTGGTCGGCCTGAATGTCACCGCGCTCTACGGGCTGGCCTTCGCCATCGCCGCTTCGCTGGCGGGGCTCGCCGGCATCTTCATGGGCGGCTATCGCTTCATGTCGCCCGTGATGGGCTCAGACCCACTGCTCAAGGCGCTGATCGTCGTCGTCTTCGGCGGCATATCGAGCATATCGGGACCGATCTTCGCCGCCTATCTGATCGGCTTTTTCGAGGCCGCCTGCAGCTATTATTTCGGGCTCTACTGGACGCCGGCATTGCTATTCGGCGTGCTGATCCTGACCCTGATGGTACGTCCCGAGGGCATTTTCGCCAGCCGCTCGCGAGGCCTCGCATGACCGACACGACCTCGCCGATCACCCAGATCCGCACAGCGGCGGCAACCCCGATCGCACCTGGCCGCACGCCGTGGAAGCACGAAGCCATCGGCTTCGTGCTCGGTTTCACCGTGCTGGCGCTGCTGCCGCTCGTCTTCGGCGACACCTATGCCCGCCACATCCTGATCATGGCCTTCATCTACGCCATCGTGGCGTCGAATTGGGATCTCAGCCTCGGCTATGGCGGCGTCTTCAATTTCGGTCATCTGGCGCTCTTCGGCATCGGCGTCTACGCCTACAGCCTGCTGACCAAGCTGGCCGGGCTCGATCCGTGGATTGCGCTGTTTGCCAGCGGCATCATCGCCACGCTTGCCGCGATCGTGGTGACCATCCCGATCCTGCGCCTGAAGGGCATCTATATCATCCTGGTCACCTTCGGCTTCGCGCAATTGGTCATGCAAGTGATCCTCAGCCAGTCCGACATCACCGGCGGCACGCAAGGGATCGTGCGTATCCCCGGCCTCTACTGGTTCGACCACAATATGGTCCGCGACGCCAAATTCGCCTATTTCTACATCGCGCTGGCGCTGCTGGTGGCGAGCACGCTGTTCCTGCGTGTGTTCGTGCGCTCGCGCGCCGGCGCCAGCATCGTGGCGCTGCGCGACAATGAGGAATACGCCGTCAGCCGCGGTGTCTCGATCGTGCACCAGCGCATGCTGACGCTTGCGGCAAGCGCCTTCTTCACCGGCATTGCCGGCGCCTTCTATGCCGCCTACCAGCGCAACGCCTCGATCGACGTGTTCGGCATGAGCCTGGCGACCATCATCCTGTCGATGGTGCTGCTGGGCGGCACCAGCACCATCTACGGCGCCATCGTCGCCTCTTTCGTGCTGACGGTCTTCGCCGAGTGGATGGCTGATTTCGGCGCATGGCGCCCGATGATCACGGCGGTTCTGATCATCGGCGTGATGCTGGCCTATCCCAGCGGACTGGCCGGCATGATCAAAGCGGCTTGGGGTGCCGTCGCCGGGCGGATCAACCGCCCGGCGTGACCGCCTGAAAAGCAAGCTTCTCAGCGCACGCCACACCAGTCGATGACGGATGCCGCGATCACCTTGGCGGTCTCGACCACCGATTCCACTTCGACATATTCGTTGGCGCCATGGAAGCCGTCGCCCGATGGACCGAAAATGACACCATCGACACCGGCGCCAGCATAGTGCGCTGCATCGCACACGGCGACGAAGCCGCTTGTCTGAGGCGCCTTGCCGATCGCCGCCTTGCGTTTCATCAGCGACGTCACCAACGGATGGTCGACCGGCGTGTTCATCGGCGGGAAATGCAGCCCGCCGAGCTCCCACTGGATGACAGGCGGGTTGTCGCGCAACCAGGCGTCGGTTTGCGCGAAATGATGGACGAAATTCTCGAAATCGCGGCGATAGTCGGCTGAATTCTCATCCGGCAGAAACTTCATGTCGAGATCGAGCACGGCAACATCGGGGATGATGGCCGGATTGGTCATCACCGTCGGCAGGCCGTGTTCGCCAAGGCCCGTTCCGCCATGCATGACGCCGATGTTGATCGTGTTCATGCCGATCGGCAGCAGCGGATGGGACTTTGCCCGTGTCCGGTCGAGCTCGTACTGGCGGACGGCGGCAATGAACCGCGCCGCGAACTCGATGGCGTTGACACCCGGCTTCAGCCGGTCCTTGTCGTGCCGTTGCGGGTAGATTTCGTTGTAACGCAGCGCCGAATGCGCGTTGCGGCCACGGATCGTCACCCGCGCCCATTCGAGCCCGCCCTCGACCGGGAGGACATCGCCCCAGGTCGGCTCGGCGACAAGCACCGCCTTGGCGAGTTTGCCCTTCTTGACCGCATCCATGGCGCCGAAGCCACCAGCCTCCTCGTCGACGACGGAGTGGACGGCCAACCGGCCTTGCAGTGTGATGCCCGCCTTGCGGATCGCGTGCGCGGCGGCGACGCAAGCCGCGACGCCGCCCTTCATGTCGATCGCACCCCGGCCATAGAGCCGGCCATTCGTGATCTCACCGCCGAACGGATCGACCGACCAGTCCTTCATCTCGCCGACCGGCACGACGTCGATATGCCCACACAGGATCAGGCTGCGCTCCTCGTTTCCAGCCCATTCGCCGACCAGATTGGGCCGGCCGGGCAAGGCGTCCCACTGTTCGGTCTTGAAGCCATCGTGCTTGAGGATCGGCTCCAGCAGAGCCTGGACATCCGCCTCGCGGTTGATCGCCGGATTGGCCTCGAATTTGGGATTGACCGAAGGGATACGGACCATGTCGCGGACCAGCCCGAACAGCCAGTCGCGGTCTCTCTCGATTTCAGCCTGCACGGCATCGATGATCGTCTGGGCGTCAGCCATGGTTATTCCTTCCTCGCACCGCCGCGCCGGGCGCATCGGTGCTATTTCCTGGTGGTTCTTGGTTTGGCGGTTTCGTTGTCGGACGGCGACAAGGCGGCATCGAGGGTGACGGCATTGGCGCTGCGGATCTTCTCGATGTCCTCGATGCGCTTGCGCACCCCGGCGCCATGGCCTTCCAGCGCATGGGCGAAAACCGTCTCCATCTGAGCCACGGCGGTCGCCAGCGTGTCGAAGGGCGAGTTGGCGTCGATCGCCGCGACCATCGTCAGGTCGGCGACGTCAGCGATCGGCGACAGCCACACATCGGTGAACAGCAGAAGGGAGACGCCGCGTTCCTTCGCCTGCCGCGCAAAGCTAACCACGTCCGACTGGTAGCGCCGGTAGTCGAACACGACGAGAAGGTCGCGCTTGCCGAGGTCGATCAGCAAGTCGAAATCCGCCGGGCTCAACGAGCCGATGTCGCGCACGCCGGAGCGGAACTGCAGGAGATAGCCGGCGAGCATGGAAGCGATGTGGCGGCTGAAACGGCCGCCCAGCAGGACGACCTGGCCCTTGGTCTCGAGCAGCAAATTGACAGCGCGTGTATAGGCCTGCAGGGGGACCGCCGTGCGCGTGCGCTCCAGACTGTCGGAAACCGAATGGAAGTAGGCCAGTGCCGTGCCCTCGCTGGAGCCGCCAGGACGCTTGGCCTCCATCATCAGCAACGGCGAATGTAGTCTTGATTCGACTTCCGTCAGCAGCCGCGCCTGGAAATCGGCAAAGCCGACATAGCCGAGCTTTGTCATCAGGCGGGTCACGCTCGGGTCGCTGACGCCGGCGCGTCGCGCCAGCCGGGTCGCCGTTCCCAGCCCCGACATCGGATAGTCGGCGAGCAGGACCTGAACGATCTTTTCTTCCGCCGACGTGAAAGCCAAGGTGGTGTTGGCCAACTCTTCGCGGATCGACATGGTCATCGCCTCTCGCTAACGGAAAGACGATTATCTTACAATTTCATACAAGATTGTCAAATTTGGAAAATATCTTACAGACTTGCGCGTCGACCTATCTGAACCTGGCGATGGGCAGGAATTTCACAGCGGAGCCGGTGAAGCGGCGGTGATCGGACGTCTGTCCTCGTGGCTGGAAGCCATCGAGATAGACCTGCTCCGGCGCCGTGCGGATGAAATTGGCGGCAATGACGGTCGCCGCTGTCGAGCCGGTTCCGGTGATGCGGCGCCCGGTCTCAACCGATTGGCCGGTCGGCGCCGCTGGCAGAATGACGGCGGTGGCTTCGGGATCGAGACGTGGCTGGACACGGTCGGCCTTGGGGCTGGTCCTGACACGGTCTTCAGGTTTCGATGCAGGGACTGCAATCCGCTGTCCAGCCAGCGAATCGAGGCTGTCATCGACGTGATGCGTGGCCAGCAAGGCACCGATTGCATCGGCAGATTTAGCCGCCTCCAGTTGACGCGCGGGGCCCGTCTGGTCTTGCGGTCGCCATATCGGGACAGGGATGTTGAGCGCCAGCATGTCCGGACCGGCAATCGCGGGGGCGGCATTCATCCTGGCCACGGGAATTTCGGCACCGGTCGCCGCCGGTTCAACCCGCGCGATGGATGCGCTGCTGGCTACGCCGAACGGCACGGCTTGCGGGATTGGAATGGTGGCGGCGAACCCGGTGCGGTGTGCGAAAGCGGGTATCGGCACCGTGCCGGGCGGCATCGCCATGACGATCGCTTCAGGCGTCTTTGCAGACGTTTCTTCGGCCGGATCGGCGGAGGGGGTCTGGACGTCCGCCCGCTGGGCTGCCTCCGGCGCCACGATAGCAATGCCCTGGCCAGCCGTCTTGGAGTCGCCAGGCATCTTGGGATCACCGGCCGTTTTAGGTTCAACTGACTTGGTCGGCTTGCGTGGCGCAGGCGCCGCTTCCGCGGCATCGTCCGCTTCATCCGCGCCGCGCCCGCCCAAAAGCGTCGCCAGCAGGCCGCGCGCTGGCCTGCGTTGGCCGCGGTCGGCGCTGGCCAGTTCGATGTTGGGCGTGCCGGCGGCCTTGCGTGACTCGTAGGCGGCAAACGCCTGCTCGTAGCCAGGCAACGGTTTGCCGTCGCTCGGCACATGCAGCGTGTTGCCGTTCGGGAAGACCCTGGCGAGCTCCAGGCGGCTGATGCCAGGCCAATGCCGCACATTGCCGACATCCATATGAATGAACGGCGAACCGGAGGTCGGATAATAGCCGACGCCGCCGCCCTGCATCTTCAGGCCGATGTCGCGCAACTTCTTCAGCGGCACGTCAGGCAGGAAGAAGTCCATGGCGCGGCCAACCATGTGCTGGCTTTCGCGGGCCACGCCCTTCGAACGACCGCGCAGCATGGCGTTGGTGGCCGGCGAGCGATAGGCGCTGACCACATGGATATAGGCCGTCGAGCCGCTGGCGCGGTAAGCCTGCCAGACCAGGTCGAGCAGGCGCGGGTCCATCCTGGTCGGCTCGTTGCGGCGCCAGTCGCGCAGCATGAAGTTGATCTTCTTCAGGCCCGCCTGATCGTAGCGCCCATCGCGCTTGAAGACGATCTCGGCCTTCTCGCCCGTATGAAGATGCTGAATCCGCAGGGCGCGCGTCTCGGCGAACGCATCGGTGACACACATGCAAAGCAACGCCATCGCAATGGCCGGCAACCATGTCCAACGACGGGAAGCGCCGAGCGGGTTATGTTCGCTTTCAATCCCATTCATGCCTTGCACATCGTTCCTGTTTCAGGCGAATTGACGTCTTCGCTCAGATGAGGAGCTTTCGTTCGGCACTCTCCCGGCCATGACTTGACCAGCCGGACAGGCAGCCGTCCGACAACCCGACATGTCGAAGAACAGCATCTTGGTTAACGAATCGTGTCATGCCGCGCATGCGTTCGACCGATGAGGGCGCGCCACCGGCAAGCGCCATAGGCCTGTTCACATTGCCGGCGGCCATCGATTGGTGATGAAATTGTGCTGCCGCGCCTTGTCGATCGGCCTCGCGGGGACGCCGACCGCGGTGCTCCCCGCCGGAATATTCCTGGTGACAACGGCACCCGCGCCGATAAGCGAGCGGCTGCCGATCGTGACCTCTTCTACGATGCACATGTTCGGGCCGATATAGACCTCGTCCCCTATCGACGCGGATTTGCCGAGCGTCGCCCCGATCGTCACATACTGGGATATGTTGCAGTTGTTGCCGATCATTGCCGTATGATGGACCACGCACGGGCCGCCATGGCCTATGTAGAAGCCATGGCCTATGCTGGTCTCCACGGGGATTTGTATGCCGAATTTCCTCATCTTCAGCGAGAGGAAGAGACGGGCTATCCGGCACACGACGGAATTGTCCGACTGCGCGATCCGGTGCCCGGCGCATGCCGTGAGTTCATCGCCTGTCCGTGCCGGAAAGACGGTGTCACAGGCCGCGTTGTTTGCAGGGTGTCTGGTGCTGCGAGAGAGGATTGAACTCTCGACCTCTCCCTTACCAAGGGAGTGCTCTACCACTGAGCTACCGCAGCCGCTGATGGCGGGGCTTCTGCCATATCGAACCGGCAAGCGCAAGGCCAAGAACAACGCTTCTGTGAATGGCTTTGCCGGATAGCTTTTATTGACATGGCGGCGCCACAATGTTGGCTATCCCTGAAAGCGGGTTGGCCGGGCGCCAGCCGTGGCGGGACAATGAACGACAAGACAAATCCACCGAAGAACAGCGGAACAACCCGCAAGAACCGGCTCGCCGAGCAGTTGCGGGCCAACCTGCAGAAGCGCAAGGCGCAGTCGCGCTCGCGCCGGACAGGCGAGGCCGACCAGCGGCCCGACGGGCTCGGCGCGGCCAAGGAAATGAAGAAAGATTAACTCAAATCGGCCACTCTCAGGCCGGGGTGGGCGAAATCCTATTTCTTGAACCAAATTGGTCAATGGTCTAGACGGGCCGATACTCAAACGATTGAACCGGCCCTTTTCTGGCCGAGAGGGACAGTCTCCAATGGATCGCATCAGAATTGTCGGCGGCAACAAGCTTGCCGGAAGCATTCCGATCTCGGGCGCGAAAAACGCCGCCCTGCCGCTGATGATCGCCTCGCTTCTCACCGACGACACGCTGACACTGGAAAACGTGCCGCATCTGGCCGATGTCGAGCAGTTGATCCGCATCCTCGGCAATCATGGCGTCGACTATTCGGTCAATGGCCGCCGCGAGAAGCAGAATGAGGGCTATTCGCGCACCATCAACTTCTCCGCCCGCAACATCGTCGACACGACGGCGCCTTACGAACTGGTGTCGAAAATGCGCGCCTCGTTCTGGGTGATCGGCCCGCTGCTGGCCCGCATGGGCGAGGCCAAGGTGTCGCTGCCCGGCGGCTGCGCCATCGGCACGCGCCCGGTCGATCTGTTCCTCGAAGGCCTGCAGGCACTGGGCGCCGACATCGATGTCGATACCGGCTACGTCATCGCCAAGACCCGGAACGGCCGCCTCGTCGGCAACCGCTATGTCTTCCCGAAAGTCTCGGTCGGCGCCACCCATGTGCTGATGATGGCGGCGTCGCTGGCCAAGGGCGAGACGGTGCTTGAAAACGCCGCCTGCGAGCCGGAGATCGTCAATCTCGCCGAATGCCTGAACGCCATGGGCGCCAGAATTTCCGGCGCCGGCACGCCGACCATCACCATCGACGGCGTCGAAGCGCTGTCGGGCGCGCGCGTGCGTGTCATCCCCGACCGCATCGAGACCGGCACCTATGCCATGGCGGTGGCAATGACCGGCGGCGACGTCGTGCTGGAAGGCGCACGACCGGAGCTGCTGCAGACGGCGCTCGACGTGATTTCCCAGACGGGCGCGGAGATCACCCAGACCAATTCCGGCATCCGCGTGAAGCGCAATGGCGCCGGCATTTCACCCGTCGACGTGGCGACGGCCCCCTTCCCGGCCTTCCCGACCGATCTGCAGGCGCAGTTCATGGGCCTGATGACCATGGCCAAGGGCAAATCGCGCATCACCGAGACGATCTTCGAAAACCGCTTCATGCACGTCCAGGAACTGGCTCGGCTCGGCGCCCACATCACGCTCTCGGGGCAGACGGCGATCGTCGACGGCGTGGCGAAGCTGAAGGGCGCGCCAGTCATGGCGACCGATCTTCGCGCTTCCGTCTCGCTGGTCATCGCCGGCCTGGCGGCCGAAGGCGAAACCACGGTCAACCGTGTCTACCATCTCGACCGCGGTTTTGAGCGGCTGGAGGAAAAGCTATCCAATTGCGGCGCGGTGATCGAACGTATTTCCGCCTGACGGTCGGACAGCAGCAGCTTCTGGCAAAGGGCGGCTCATAGCGCTGCCGCCCGTCTGCCCGCAGCGCAAACCCGAGGCAATGCCTCGGGCGGACGTCGTGGGGTGGTTGCACCGACCGGAAAGACCGCCTAACAGAGGCTGAAACCAACCTGTAGGTCGAAAATCCGGATGACCGCCCTCAAGCTTATCGCGCTCGACGACCAGGATCTGAGCATCGTCTCGGCCCATCTCCAGGACGCCGTGATGAAGGTCTCGGACCTCGAATTCCTGCCCAAGGCCAAACGCTTCGTCCTGACCATGAACCGTTTCGTGTGGGAGGCCAAATCCGGCCTGTTTCGCCAGCACAACGAACGACGGCAGGCCGTGCTGCATTTCGACCGGGTGCTGGGCGCCAAGACCAACGGCATCGCCCGCGACAAGCCCGCCGAAATTCTTTCCTTGCTGGCGATCAGCTTTATCGAGATCAGCAAGCCCGCGGGCATCGTCGAACTGATCTTTTCGGGCGGCGGCACGATCATGCTCGATGTCGAATGCATCGAGGCCCGCCTTGCCGATATTGGCGGTGCGTGGGAAGCCACCTCGCGCCCCATCCACAGGGCTTGAGCATACGATGGCCATCACGCTTGCCCAGTCCGACGCCGATTTCGAGCAGCGTTTCGCCGCGTTTCTCACGACCAAGCGCGAGGTGTCGGCCGACGTCGACGCCGTGGTGCGAGACATCATCGCGCGCGTGCGTGCCGAGGGCGATGCGGCACTGATCGACTACACGCGGAAATTCGGCGGAGGCGACCTCGCCAAGCTCGGCATTGCCGTCTCGGCGGAAGACATCGCCGGCGCCTATGCCGAGGCCGATCCGGCCACGGTCGAGGCGCTGAAATTCGCACGCGACCGCATCCGGTCCCATCACGAGCGGCAAAAGCCTCAGGACGAACGCTACACGGATCCCGCCGGCGTCGAGCTCGGCTCGCGCTGGACGGCGATCGAGGCGGTCGGGCTCTATGTGCCGGGCGGCACGGCAAGCTATCCGAGCTCGGTGCTGATGAACGCCGTGCCAGCCAAGGTAGCCGGCGTCGAGCGCATCGTCATGGTCGTGCCGGCACCGCACGGCGTCGTCAACCCGCTGGTGCTGGTGGCGGCGGATATATCGGGCGTCTCCGAAATCTACCGCGTCGGCGGCGCGCAGGCGATCGCGGCACTCGCCTATGGTACGCAGACGATAAAGCCCGTCGCCAAGATCGTCGGTCCAGGCAATGCCTATGTCGCCGCAGCCAAGCGGCAGGTGTTCGGCACGGTCGGCATCGACATGATCGCCGGCCCTTCCGAAGTGCTCGTCGTGGCGGACAGCGACAACGATCCGGACTGGATCGCCGCCGATCTGCTCGCCCAGGCCGAACATGACGTGTCGGCGCAGTCGATCCTGATCACCGACGAGCCAGCATTCGGCAAGGCGGTCGAACGGGCGGTCGAACGCCAGCTGCGGAGCCTGCCGCGCGCGGAAACGGCGGCCCAGAGCTGGCGCGATTTCGGCGCCGTCATCGTGGTTCCGACCGTCGAGGCCGCGCTGCCGCTGGTCGACCGCATCGCCGCCGAACATGTCGAGCTGGCCATCGAGGATGCCGAAGGCTTCCTGGCGAAGATGCGCAACGCGGGCGCGGTTTTTCTCGGCCGCCACACGCCCGAGGTCATCGGCGACTATGTCGGCGGCTCCAACCACGTGCTGCCGACGGCGCGCTCGGCGCGCTTCTCGTCGGGCCTGTCCGTGCTCGACTTCGTCAAGCGCACCTCGGTCCTCAAACTCGGACCGGAGCAGTTGCGCGTGCTGGCACCGGCGGCGATCGCACTCGCGCAGGCGGAAGGGCTTGACGCGCATGGCCGCTCTGTCGCCATACGGCTGAACATGTAGGCCAGTATGACGGGCTCCGGTCAAACCCGCGCAAAACTGATCGATGTCGAACTCGATGAGTCGATCGGCCGTTCGACGCCCGATGTCGAGCATGAGCGGGCGGTGGCGATCTTCGACCTGATCGAGGAGAATAGTTTTCAGCCTGTCAACGACAGCGGTGCGGGTCCCTACCGGCTGAAGCTGTCGCTGGCCGAGTCCCGCCTGGTCTTTGCCGTGGCACGCGAGGACGGCACCGCCGTCGTCACCCACATCCTGTCGCTGACGCCGCTCAGGCGCATCGTCAAGGATTACTACATGATCTGCGAGAGCTATTACGACGCCATCCGCTCCTCGACGCCGAGCCATATCGAGGCGATCGACATGGGCCGCCGTGGCCTGCACAATGAGGGCTCGCAGACGCTGATGGATCGGCTCTCCGGCAAGATCGACATCGACTTCGACACGGCGCGACGGCTGTTCACGCTGGTCTGCGTGCTGCACTGGCGGGGCTGATCCTGGCCCCCGGCGCCCTGCCCCGCTCGGTTCTGTTCCTGTGCGGCATGAATGCCGTGCGCTCGCCGATGGCCGAGCAGCTGGCGCGCCGGATGCTGCCCGCCACCGTCTTCGTCGCCTCGGCCGGCGTGCGCGCCGGCGAGCGCGACCCGTTCGTCGATGCCGTGCTTGCCGAGGACGGGCTGTCGCTGGGTGAGCGTCATCCAAGGACGCTGAACGATCTCGAGGACGACTATTTCGACCTGATCGTGACACTGGCGCCGGAGGCCCACCATGCCGCGCTCGAACTCACGCGCTCGCTTGCCGTCGAGGTGGAATACTGGCCGACGCCGGATCCGACCGATGCCAGCGGCACGCGCGAACACATCATGGCCAGCTATCGCGACGTGCGCGAGCGGCTGAAAGCCCGGATCTACAGCCGGTTCACCGTTCCGAGGCCTGGCGATTAAGCGTGTTCACAAGCGACAGATTATCATATAGGTTCCGCCGAAATTCCAGCCGGGGCGCTGGAACTGCCATCCAAGCAAAGGTATCGAATGCCGAAGGAAGAAGTCCTCGAGTTTCCGGGTATCGTCACGGAATTGTTGCCCAACGCGATGTTCAGGGTGAAGCTCGAAAACGAACACGAGATCATCGCCCATACCGCCGGCCGCATGCGCAAGAACCGCATCCGCGTGCTGACCGGCGACAAGGTTCTGGTCGAGATGACGCCATACGACCTGACCAAGGGCCGCATCACCTACCGCTTCAAGTAAGATCAAGACCCGGCCGGTAAAGCGATGAGCATTTTGCAAAAGCTGGTGCTTGCCTCGGGTTCGCCGCGCCGCATCGAACTCCTGCAGCAGGCCGGCATCGAGCCGGACCGCATCCTGCCAGCCGATATCGACGAAACGCCGCTGCGTGCCGAGCATCCGCGCTCGCTGGCCAAACGGCTGTCGAAGGAAAAGGCCGAGAAGGCGTTCGCGTCGCTGAAGTCCGAGACGGACCATGCGCCGAGCTTCGTGCTGGCGGCCGACACGGTGGTCGCCGTCGGGCGGCGCATCCTGCCCAAGGCCGAGACGCTGGATGACGCCGCCAACTGCCTCGGGCTGTTGTCCGGACGTTCGCACCGGGTCTATTCCGGCATCTGCCTGATCACGCCGGGCGGCAAACTGCGCCAGCGACTGGTCGAGACGCGGGTGCGTTTCAAGCGGCTGCCGCGCGAGGAGATCGACGCCTATGTCGCGTCCGGCGAATGGCGCGGAAAGGCCGGCGGCTATGCCGTGCAAGGATTGGCCGGCGCCTTCGTCGTCAAGCTCGTCGGCTCCTACACCAACATTGTCGGCCTGCCGCTCTACGAGACGGTGGCGCTGCTGTCGGGCGAAGGTTTCAAGACGCATCAAAACTGGTTGTCCGCGCGACCATGAGCCTCGACGACAAGGTCACGCCCCTGCGGCCCAAGCGCCCGTGCCCGGAATGCGGCAAGCCATCGGCGCGCGAGACCTATCCATTCTGCTCGACGCGCTGCAAGGACATCGACCTCAACCGCTGGCTGAAGGGTGCCTATGTCATCTCGGCCCGCGACGACGAGGAAGAACCGGACGCCGACGAGCCGAAGTAGACGAGCGCCGGTCAGGCGGCTTCGTTCTTGCGTTTGACGCGCGCCCAGGCCGGCAGCCAGTCGCCATGTGCGGCCAGGAGATCATCGACCAGTGACCAGATCTGGTCGAGATCGAGTTCGGCCGCGGTGTGCGGATCCATCATCGCCGCGTGATAGATGTGGTCGCGGTTTTCGCTCATCAGCGCCCGCACCGTCAGTTCCTGTACGTTGATGTTGGTGCGGATCAGCGCCGTCAATTGCGGCGGCAGGTCGCCTATATAGGTCGGCTGGATGCCGGACGCATCGACCAGGCACGGCACTTCGGCGGCGCAATCACGCGGCAGCGAGGTGATGCAGCCATTGTTGCGCACATTGCCGTAGATGACCGACGGTTCGCCGGTCCAGACCGAATTCATGATCGAGGAGGCATATTCCTTCGACTCTTCGACCTCGATGCGCTGGGCCGAGCGGTAGGCCTGCGCCTGGTCCTTCCAACGCTCGATCTGCTCGACGCAGCGCTTGGGGTATTCATCGAGCGGAATGCCGTATTTCTCGATCAAATCGGGGCGGCCGTCCTTGATGAAATAGGGCGTGTACTCGGCGAAATGCTCCGAGCTCTCGGTGACGAAATAGCCCAGCCGCGTCAGCATCTCATAGCGCACCTTGTTCGGACAGCGCGGATTCCAGCCGGGTTTCGGCGCGCGGCCTTCGCGATAGGCCCGCACGAGATCGGGATAGAGGTCGCGATAGGATCCGTCCGGCTGGCGATGCTCGAACTGCAGGTAGAAGGCCATGTGGTTGATGCCGGCCGAGCGGTAGCGGATCTCGTCATAGGGAAGGTCGAGATCGTGTGCCAGCTCCATCGCCGTCCCTTGCACCGAATGGCACAGCCCGACCTGCCTGATCTCGGGATATTTCTCCGAGATCGCCCAGGTGTTGATCGCCATCGGGTTGACATATTGCAGCATGATGGCCCGCGGGCAGACGGCAAGCATGTCCTCGCAGATCTTCCACAGATGCGGCACGGTCCTGAGGCCGCGCATGATGCCGCCGACGCCGAGCGTGTCGGCGATGGTCTGGCGCAGGCCATATGTCTTCGGCACCTCGAAATCCGTGACGGTGCAGGGCTCATAGCCGCCGATCTGGAAGGCGACGACGACGAAATCGGCGTCCGCCAGCGCCTTGCGCTGGTCCGTGTAGGTCTCGGCCATCGCCTTGACGCCGAGTGTGGCGATCAGTTTGTTGACGACGACGGCGCTTTCTTCCAGCCGCTGCGGATTGATGTCCATCAGCGCGATCGTGGCGCCCGAAAGTGCCGGGCGCTGCAGCACGTCGCCGACGATGTTCTTCATGAACACCGTCGAGCCGGCGCCGATGAAAGTGATCCTGGGATGTCTTGCCACGTTAACCTCCGGCATCTGTTCAGGCCACGTCGAAAGCGGCCCTGACGAGCCGTTCGGTGTAGGCGGTCTTGGGATTGGTGAGGACCTGGTCGACGGGTCCCTGCTCGACGATCTTGCCGTGCTGCATGACGATGACGCGGTGGCACAGCGCGCGCACCACCTTGAGGTCGTGCGAGATGAAGAGATAGCTCAGGCCGCGCTCGTCCTGCAGCTTGCGCAGCAGGTCGATGATCTGCGCCTGGACGGAGAGATCCAGCGCCGACGTCGGCTCGTCGAGCAGGATGAATTCGGGTTCGAGCGCGATGGCCCGGGCGATGGCGATGCGCTGCCGCTGGCCGCCGGAAAATTCATGCGGAAACCGCGACAGGATATCGCCCGGCATGCCCGCGCTGACCAACGCCTCGCGCACCCGTTCGACCCGCTCGCGGCGCGTTGCGCCGATGCCGTTGACGACCAGCCCTTCCTCGATGATCTGGCCGATCGTCATGCGTGGGTTAAGCGAGGAGAACGGGTCCTGGAAGACGATCTGCATGCGCGACCGCAGCGGCCGCATCTGCGTTCGCGACAGGCCATGGATCGGCTGGCCATCGAAGCGGATCTCACCGCGTTTCGCTTCGGTCAGCCGGAGCAGCGCCTGGCCGAACGTGGTCTTGCCGGAGCCGGATTCGCCGACCAGCCCAAGCGTCTCATGGCGGCAAAGCTTGAGGTCGAGGTCGTCGACCGCGACCAGTTCACGCCAGTCCGGCTTCAAGAACGTGCCGTGGCGCAGCATGAAGCAGACGCGCACGCCATTCGCTTCGAGGATGGTGCCAGAGCCCGCGGGCAACGGTTGCGGCCGTCCTCTTGGTTCGGAAGCAAGCAATCGCCTGGTGTAGGGATGCCGCGGATCGGCGAACAAGCGTTCAGTGACGTTGTGCTCGCACATTTCGCCATGCTGCATCACATAGACGTAGTCGGAAAACTTGCGCACCACGGTGAGGTCGTGGGTGATCAGGATCACCGCCATCCGCAGCTCTTTCTGCAGATTGCGGATCAGGTTGAGGATCTGCGCCTGCACCGTGACGTCGAGCGCGGTCGTCGGCTCATCGGCGATCAGCACGTCGGGATCGTTGGCGAGCGCCATGGCGATCATCACGCGCTGCCGTTGCCCACCCGAGAGCTGGTGCGGATATTGCTTGAGCCGCGCCTCGGGCTCGGGAATCTGCACATGCCGCAGCAGTTCCAGCGCCCGCGCCCAGGCTTGCTTGCGGCTCACCTTGCGATGCACCCGGATTGCTTCGACGATCTGGCTGCCGACTGTGTAAATCGGGTTGAGCGAGCTCATCGGCTCCTGGAAGATCATCGAGATGCGGTTGCCGCGCAGCTTGCGCCGGGCGCTCTCGGGAAATTTCAGAATGTCCTGTCCGTCATAACAGATGCTCGATTTCGGTGACACCGTTGCGCGGCGCGACAGCAGGCCCATGACGGTGCGCGCCGTCACCGACTTGCCGGAACCGGATTCGCCGACGATCGCGATCGTCTCGCCGCGATAGAGCTGGAACGAGATGTCCTTGACCGCCTCGACGGTACCGTGCTCGACCTTGAAGGCGACCTCGATGTTGCGGGCGTCGATGACGGGCTCTCCCTGGCGCCCATCATGATCGAGGCGAAAGGCTGGTGCGAAGGGCTCGGCGAGTACGACGGTCATTCCTGTCCCCTCAATACGGATCGACGGCATCGCGCAGGCCGTCGCCGAGCGCGTTGAAGGCGAAGACGGTGACCAGCACGAAACCGACCGGCGACAGGATCCAGGGATAGGTACCGATGACGGAATAGGTCGCGGTGTCCTGAAGCATCAGCCCCCAGGAGATCAGGGGCGGCTTGACGGCAAAACCGAGGAAACCGAGGAAGGATTCGAGCAGCACAACCGTCGGGATGGCCAGCGTCACGGCGACGATCACGTGGCTCATCACATTGGGGAAGATGTGCTGCAGGATGATGCGCCGGTCGGTGGAGCCGACCGCCATGGCGGCGCGCACATATTCGATGCGCGCCAGCGCCAGTGTCTTGCCGCGCACCTCGCGCGACATCTGCGCCCAGCCCAACGCCGACATGACGATGATGACAAAGCCGAGGAACACATTGGTCGGCGCGGTGACAGGGATCAGCGTCGTCAGCGCCAGATAGAGCGGCAGTTGTGGGAAGGCGAGCACCAGTTCGACGAAGCGCTGCATCCAGACGTCGAACCGGCCGCCGAAATAGCCCGACACCATGCCGACAGTGGTACCGATGACCGTGATGATGAAGACCACCGTCAGCGCGATCATCAGCGAGACGCGCGAACCATGGATGGCGCGCGACAGCACGTCCCGGCCGAATTTGTCGGTGCCGAGGAAATGCACCGGCTGGCCGTCCGTCGAGGCGAACAAGTGCCGGTTCGCCGGGATCAGCCCGAAGAGCTTGTAGGGCGCGCCCTCGACGAAGAAGCCAAGCAGCCTCGGGTGGTCGTAGTCGGGGCCGACGATGGGCTGGAAGGTGACCGGATCGAGATCGGCCGAATCGGCCAGCGCATAGACCCTAGGCCGCGCGACGAAATTACCATCCTTGTCGTGGAAGGACGGCAGCTGCGGCGGGGCGAAGCCGACATCGGTCGCCTTCGGATCCATCGGGGCCAGGAATTCGGCGAACACGGCCATCACCAGCAGCAGCACGACCAGCCAAAGCCCAGCCATCCCGGTCCAGGAGCGCTTCAGCCGGCGCCAGACAAGCGCCATGTAGCTCTCATTGCCGCGTGCGGGCGCTACTGTGGCTCGCTCGGCCGGCAGTGGCGGTGGTGAAGGCTCTCGCGCCAGCATCTAGCCCTCCCCGAACTGGCGCACGCGCGGATCGAGCAGGACGAGCAGCATGTCGGCGATGATGTTGCCGACGATCAGCGTCGCCGACAGCACCATCATGAAGGTGGCTGTGACATAGACGTCGCCGACCGCCATCGAACCGACGATCGCCGGGCCGACGGTCGGCAGCGCGAAGATGATCGCCGTCTCGATCTCGCCCGTCAGCATGTATGGCAGCACCACGCCCTGGTACATGACGAGCGGATGCAAGGCATTGGGCACGGCGTGGCGCATGACGACGGCGCTGCCCGTCAGGCCCTTGGCCTTGGCTGTCTCGACATATTGCGCGTTGAGCGTGTCGAGCAGATTGCCGCGCATGACGCGCATATTGTAGGCGAGGCCGCCGAAGGTGGCGATCGCCACCACCGGCCAGACATGCTTGACCAGGTCGACGAATTTGGCCCACGACCATGGCGCGCCGCCATATTGCGGCGAGAAGAATGAGCCGATCTCCGACACGTTGAACTGGAAGACCAGGAGATAGACGATGATCAGCGCCATCAGGAAGCGCGGCACCGTCATGCCGAGAAAGGCGATGGCCGACAGCGTGGAATCGATCCAGGTGTATTGCCGGGTCGCGGCCCATATGCCGAAAGTGATGCCGAGCACCGAGGCGAGCAGATGGCAGACCAGCGCGAGCAGCAGCGTGCGCGGTAGGCGCTCGCCGACAACCTCGGCCACCGGCTTGTTGTAATAGAGGCTGTAGCCGAAATCGCCGCGGGTGACGATGCCGCCGATCCAGTTGAGATACTGGACGGGCAGCGGCTTATCGAGGCCGTGTTCGACGCGGTAGGCCTGGGCCTGCGCGTCGGCCTCCGCGAAGGAGGCTCCGCCCTGGTTGATCAGCTGCGAGCGGATGTAATCGGCATAATCGCCAGGCGGCGCCTGGATTATGGCAAAGGTGACGAGGCTCAAAATAGCGAGAACCGGGATTGCCGACGCTATGCGCGTGAGCAGGAATCGCAGCATGGACGGTCCGCTTCCTCATCTCGCCGGACGCTCCCTGGAGGGGCGTTCGGAGGGTTGGTTTGTCCCGGCCGCGCCATCGACGCGGCCGGGTGTCTCTCAGTCAGGGAGGGTAAACTTGCATCGGCCCTTAAACTTACATCGGGCCCTTGTCTCCAGGCTTGCCGGGAAGCTCTTCGGGGAACAATTCGTATTTCGCCTGTTTGTCGGCCGCGACGAAGACCCGTTCGCGGATGATCGAATCCTCCGCCCAGTTAAACATGAAGATCGGCGTGCCCTGCGGGATGTTGGAGAAGCGCTTGTTGACGATCAAGGCGCCGGGATATTCCGTCAGGCCGACATTGTAGACGTGCTCGGTCGAGACTTTCTGGAAGTCCCGCATCAGACTGGCGCGCTGGTTGTTATCCGCCGACGAGACGAACTTGTTGACGATGTCGACGAGGTCCTTCTCGAAAGGCATCAGGTCGACCTCGCCGCTTTCCGGCGCGCGGTGATCCCAGCTGGTCTTGGGGCCGACCGGAGCGAGTTGCACGGTGTTCTGCACCACGGAGGTCAGCTCCTGCTCATTGCGCCGGATCAGCCAGTCGAAGCGGCCTGAATATTGCGTGGCATCGCGCTGGGTGCCGTTAAGCCCGTTGAGCACGATCCGGAGGCCAAGCTTCTCCATCTGCGCGACCACGCCTTCGGCGAGGCTCTTGTCGGTCGTGTAGTCGTTGTTGACCAGCATCACGATTTCGACGTTCTTGCCGCCGGCGGTACCGGCCGGAAAGTTGACGATGCCGTCGCCGTCTGTGTCCTTCAGACCGGCCTTGGCGAGTTCGGCCTTGGCGCCCTCGAGGTCGAAAGGATAGTAGACGGTGGACTTGCGGTCATAAAAGCTGGTGCCCGAGGAAAGGCCGCCTGGATAGATGGCGGTGAACGGCCCCTTGACGAGGGAATCGCCCAGCGCCTTGCGATCAAGCGCCATGGTGACGGCCTTGCGGAAATCCTCGTTGCGGTTCAGTTCGCGGATCGCCTGGCCGCGCTCGTCCGGGTTGCCCCAGCCATTGGCGGAGAAGTTCAGGCGCAGATTGTAGCCGATCAGCCGCGGGCCGAAGGCAAGGCGCGCCGGCGCGTTCGCCTCCGCCGCGCGCTTCAGCGAGGCGACGAAGTTTTCCGGCTGCTCGAGGTTGGAGAAGTCGCCGGCGCCGGCGACCGCCTGAACGTCGCGGTCGGCCCAGGTCGACAGTTTGTAATGCAGCTCGTTGAGATAGGGCAGCTGGTTGCCCTTCTCGTCCACCTTCCAATAGTAGGGATTGCGGCGCATGACGATGATGTCGTCGGCCCGATAGTCGACCGGCACCCAGGCGCCCATGACAGGCATGTTCATATATTCCGGCGGGAAGGCGTTCTTGAACTGGTCGTAGGTGTTCTTCGAATATTTCGGGTGCTGCGGCTTCAAGATATGCGCGGGACCGGGGCAGAAGGTGCCATAGGCCATTGCGTAGAGGTGCTGTTTCGGGAAGGCGTCCTTGAAGCTCCACTCGACGGTGTAGTCGTCGATCTTCTTCAGCGTCGTGCCGACGCCGAAGGTTTCCTGGGTGGCGCCATTGAGCGGCGAGACGTTGGGATCCATGACCTCGTCGTCCCAGTAGAACATGACGTCGTCGGCGTTGAATGGCACGCCGTCCGACCATTTGGCGCCTTCGACGAGATGCATGGTCAGCTTGTGGCCATCGGCTGACCAATCCCAGCTTTTGGCGAGATTGGGCAGCGGCTCGGTGTCCTTCGCCTCGACCTGAAACAGCGGCGCGGTGCGCGTCAGGCACTCGGAAAGGCCGATGTCGATGCCGCCCCACCCTTGGGTCTGGCCGGCGCCGTAGTTCCAGCCTTCGGGCCTTCCGCCGATGACATGGCGCATCGTATCGCCGTAGACGCCGTCCGGCATGTTGGCGGTCTTGAAGACAAGCGGCTCTTTCGGCAGCCGATCTTTCACCGGCGGCAGCTTGCCGGCCTTGACGTATTTTTCCGTGACCCAATCGGGCTCGTGATAGTCGGGCAGCGCCTTGAACTCCAGGATGGAGTCGCGCGGCACGTACTTGATCTTGCCCTCGGCCGGAAACGTCGCCGGAACCGGTGGGATTGTCGGCTCGGAAGCGAAAGCGTTGAGCGCCGGAACGGAGACGCTCAGCGCCAGTCCGGCGGCAATGCCAATGCTGCGTAGGTTCCTCATTGTCTCCTCCCTCGTATTCAGACGTTTGCTGCTGCTCGTATTTGGCCTGGACGGCAGGCTGCGGTGGATCCGCCTCCCGTGGATCCGCCGCCGCGCCCGGTTCTCAGACGGCCTGTTTCAGCGCGGCCTTTTCGGCGCGCAGTTCCTCGATCGAGCGCACGCTTCGCCGCGCGGCACCGGCCCATTCCCGCGTCTTGACCGTGGATTTCGACAGCCTCTCCTTGGCTGCCGGAACCGCATGGGCATATTGCGGCAGCCATTGCGCCTGGGCGACGACCATTTCGTCGACCATCTGCCAGACCTCCTCCGGCGTCGACACCGCGCCGACCAGCGGATCATGCAGCACGGCAAGCTTCAGAAGATCGATGTCGCCAGATATGGCCGCGTGGACCGACATGCGCTGGACGTTGATCGAGGCCATGCAAGTAGCGGCACAGGCTTCCGGCAACGTGATGCCGGCGGCCATGTTGATGCCGAAACGATCGACGAAACCGGGTGACTCGATGATGGCGTCCCGTGGCAGATTGGTGATGACGCCGTCATTCCTGACGTTGAAGTGGCCACGATAGACGCGGTTGGTTTCCAGCGCCTCCAATATGTGGCTCGCATGCTCGTTCGAGCGCCTTGACGCGTCGATCGGTTTCGACGCCGCTTCGAGGAATTGCGGATATTCGGTCTCGAACCAGTTGCGGGTTTCCGTGGAATAGCGGAGGTAGCCGCCGGTCTCGCCATGGATCCAGTCGGACATGTCGATCCAGCGCGTGATCTCGTCGGGGCGCTTGCGGTACCAAGGCAGATATTCGGAGAGATGGCCGTTGCTTTCGGTCGAATAGACGCCGAAGCGCTTCAGCACATCGATGCGCAGCTTTTCCTGCTGGGAATAGACCGGATGTGCCTCGAAGGCGGCAATTAGCTCATCCCTGTCGATCTTGCGGCCGTTCAGCCGCAAATCGATGAACCAGGTCTGGTGGTTGATGCCGGAACAGACATAGTCGAGTTCCCGCGGCGATTTCGCGCCCAGCACCTCGGCGATCTGTTCGGCTCCGTGCTGGACGCCATGGCAGAGACCGACCGTGTCGACCTTGCCGTATTCGATCGCCGCCCAGGTGTTCATCGCCATCGGGTTGGCATAGTTGAGGAATTTGGCGTTGGTATCGGCGACTTCGCGGATGTCCTTGCAGAAATCCAGGATCACCGGAATGTTGCGCTGACCGTAGAGAATACCGCCGGCGCAGATCGTGTCGCCGACGCATTGGTCGATGCCGTATCTCAAGGGAATGCGGATATCATCGGCATAGGCTTCGAGGCCGCCGACCCGCACGCAGCTTATGATGTAGCGCGCGCCCTCGAGCGCCTTGCGGCGGTCGGTCGTCGCGGTCACCCTCGTTGGCAGATTGTTCGCCTCGACGATCCTGTCGAGGATCGCCTTGATCATCGCGAGATTGTGCTCGCTGACGTCGGTCAGCGCGAATTCGATGTCCTTGAATTCCGGCACGCACAATATGTCGGTGAACAGCTTCTTGGTGAAACCGACGCTGCCGGCGCCGATAATAGCGATTTTGAAACTCATCACCTTCACCTCGGTCCAATCGAATGCTAGGCAAGGAGCAGCAAGGGAAGAAAGATGGCCACACGCCTTTGGGCGCATGCCATTCAAGCCTGAATCCGGCTTTCTCTCCTCCCGCCCGCTCCTCGTTCGCAGGCTATTCGCGTTCTTCGAGGCGCGATTATGCGCTTATTCGCGGGCGCGGCCAGAGAAGGATTATGCTTTCAGGGGTAATTTTGTGCTGCGGGATTTAATCGCTAACGGAGAGTCAATGCGGACCGTCTCGCTGCCGCGCGGCCGCCAGCGCCTGCATGCCATGCCGACGAGCACGGGCTATGAGGTGCGCGAGGACGTGACCTATGACTGGGACGGGCGAAAGCGCGGTCAGACACCGTTCACCGTCCTGCAGCATACGATCGGCGGTACCGGCCGGTTGCGCTACGAAAACCGCGATTACCGCCTGCAGACGAACGACACGCTGCTGGTGCTGGTGCCGCACAACCACCGCTACTGGCTGGCCAGGGGCGAGCGCTGGGAATATTTCTGGATCTCGATGAACGGCGAGGAGGCGTTGCGCGTCCACAAGTCGATCCTCGACGTGTCGGGACCGGTCTTTCGGCTGCAGCCGGCGACGATCGATCATCTTGCCGATTGCAGTCTGCGTCTTATCAAAGGGGCCGCTTCTCCAGGCGCTGCTTCGGCGATCGCCTACGAGGCGGCGATGGCGCTCTACGACGATGTGTTCGGCTCGCACGCCTTTGCCGAAAAACAGAGTGCCATGCAGCCGGTCATCGATCATATCAACGCCAATCTCGACAAAGCCCTGCCGGTGGCGGACCTTGTCCAGATCAGCGGACTGAGCCGGGCTCATTTCTCACGCTGCTTCGCCGAGAGCGAAGGCCTGCCGCCCGCCGAGTTCGTGCTGCAGCAGCGGCTGCAGCGGGCGGCGAAATTGCTGACCAAGGCCGATTTCCTGCCGGTGAAGGAAGTGGCCATCCTGTGCGGGTTCGAGGATGCGAATTATTTTTCGAAGGTCTTTCGCCGCCTCTACGGCACGACGCCCAGCCAGTTCCGCACCACCGGCATGTATGCCAGCTTGCGAACGCCGGCCAGGCGCGGCGCCAAGGTGTCGGACGACGAGACCTGACGCCGCTTGAGACCTAATCAGGCCGCGTGCAGGCTGCCGCCGTCCAGCCACTCGAGTTCGGCTGGCGAAAGCGCGATGTCCAGCGCCCGCAGGCTGTCGTCCAGTTCGCCCAGCGTGCGCGGCCCGATCAACGGGACCGATGGGAAAGGCTGGTTGAGGACATAGGCCAGCGCAATATGGATCGGGCTCTTGCGCAGCCTGGCGGCGAGTTCGATCGCCCGGTCGCGGCGGCCGAAATTGCGCTCGGAGTACCAGACCCGCACCAGTTCCTCGCTGTCCAGCCTGTCGCGCCCGGCGCGGTCGGTGAAGAAGCCGCGTCCCTGGCTCGACCAGGCGAAATTCGGCATCTGCCTGGATGTCAGCCAGGCTTTCCAGTCGTCGGTGGAGGAGGTGATGCAGCCGGCCCAGATCGGCTCCAGCATTTCGGCCAGCGAAAAATTGTTGGAGAGCGCGCCGGGCTTCTGCTTGCCAGTGCGCTCGGCATAGGCAATGGCCTCGTCCATGCGCTGCATCGTCCAGTTGGAGCCGCCGAAGGGACCGCGAATACGCCCGGCCTTGACCTCCGCGTCCATGGCGTCGACGAACTCGCCGACCGGCACGTCCGGATTGTCGCGATGCATGAAATAGATGTCGACATGGTCGGTCTGCAGGCGGTCGAGCGACTGGGCAAGCTGCTTTGCGATCACGTCGGGATAGCAGAGCGGCGAGTGCGCGCCCTTGGCGATGATCACCGACTGCTCGCGCACGCCACGGTTTCTCAGCCATTGGCCGAGCAGCGTCTCGGTGTAGCCGCCGCCATAGACGTAGCCGGTGTCGAACAGATTGCCGCCAGCCTCGAAAAAGGCATCGAGCAGGATCGACCCGGAGGAGAAGGTGCGGAAATCCTCGAAGCCGAGCGCCACCACGGAGGTCGGTTTCGGCAGGCCCGGAATGGTGCGCTTGCCTATCGCGGTGCCGCCGGGCCGCAGAGGTCGGCCGGAGATGGTGTTGGTGCGCAGCGAGGCCTTCTCGATCTCGTACTCCAGCCCCACCGCCGCGCGCCATCTGTCTAGCACGCGCAAGGTGCCGAGGCTGTCGGCCCAGCCCATCCCCGGCCAGGCGAATTCCTGTCGCCCGGCGCGGATCGCCTCGCCGGCGGCATCGACCTCGAAGGAATAGACATGGCGCTTCTCGTTGACGCTGATAGTCTCTTGCGCGCCGTCGGCGCCGATCACGTCGATCCGGCCGAGGCCGACATCGCGGTCGCCGCCGGCGAACCAGAAGTCCGGCACCTCGATGCGGCCCTTGGTGCCGAAGATGCGCAGCACGTTGTCCTGGTTCAGCGAGATACTGCAGGAAACCTCGGCGACGATGCCACCGGGGAAATGCAGGACAGCGGAGGCCCATTCGTCGACGCCGGACTGGCCAAGGTGGGCGGCGCCCACCACCTTGTCGGGTTCGGCGAATGGCTCTCCCGCGGCAGCGCCGGCAATGAGGCGCACCATCGACACGGGATAGCCGCCGACGTCGAGGATGCCGCCGCCGGCGAGGTCGTTGGCGTAGAGCCGGTGCTCCGGCATGAAATCAGGCATGGCGAAGCCGAAGCTCGACTTGATCATCCTGATCTCGCCGATGACGCCGGACTTGACCAGGCCCACCAGTTGCTGCGTCTGCGGATGCAGCCGGTACATGAAGGCTTCGCCGAGAAAGGTGCCGGCCTTGCGCGCCGCATGCATAATGGCGTCGGCCTCGAAGGCGGTCAGCCCGAGCGGCTTTTCGCAAAGCACATGTTTTCCGGCTTCCGCCGCCCGGATCGCCCATTGCGCGTGGCCGGGATGCGGCACCGCGATATAGATCGCGTCGATTTCCGGATCGGCGAGAAGAGCGTCATAACCGTCGAGGATGCGGGCGCCGGGAAAGCTCTCGGCCAGACCCGGCTTGCCGGGGTTACGCGCGCCGATGGCGACCAGTTTCCCGGTGCGCGAACCGGCGACGCCGCCGGCAAAGGCCTTGGCAATGCCGCCCGGCCCAAGAATCCCCCAGCGAATGGGCGTTGATGCAGTCATGTCATTCTCCTTGCGGGCTTGGAAAGGGGCGGCCGGTCAGCGCAGCCGCAGCCCCTTTTCGTCGAACAGGTAGGATTTGCGGATGGAAACGGTGACCTCCGAGGTGTCGGGAATCTTTGCCGCGTCGCGCTGGATCACCACATCCTCGCCATGGGCCGTTCGGGCATAGAGGAAGCTCGTGCCGCCCAAATGCTCGACCACGTCGATGGCGGCGGTCAGGTCGGCGTCTCCTTCACCGGCGCTGCCAAAATGTTCCGGCCGCACGCCGACGATGACTTTGCTACCCAGTTCGGGCCCTGCGCATTTCAACGGTTGCGTGATGCGGGTCTTCTCCTCGCCGGCCAGCTCGACCACGACCCCTTTTTCATCACGCCCGACAATATGGGCCTTGATGAAATTCATCTTCGGCGAACCGACAAAGCCGGCCACGAACATATTGTCGGGATTGTCATAGAGCTCCAGCGGCCTGCCGATCTGCTCGATATGGCCGGCGCGCAGCACGACGATCCGGTCGGCCAGCGTCATCGCCTCGGTCTGGTCGTGGGTGACATAGACCATGGTGGCGCCGAGTTCCTTGTGCAGCCTTGAGATCTCGACCCGCATTTGGACACGCAGTTCGGCATCGAGATTGGAGAGCGGCTCGTCAAACAGGAACACTTGCGGCTCGCGCACGATGGCGCGGCCGATGGCGACACGCTGGCGCTGGCCACCGGAAAGTTTCTTCGGACGGCGGTCCATCAATTCGCTGATGCGCAGGATCTCGGCCGCGCGCTTCACCCGCCGCTCGGTGTCGGCCTTGGGGTTGCCGGTCATGCGCAGCCCGAAGGAGAGATTCTGCTCGACGCTCATATGCGGATAGAGCGCGTAGGACTGGAACACCATGGCGATGCCGCGGTCGGCGGGCTCGACATCGTTGACCACCTTGCCGCCGATGGCGATCTCGCCGCCGCTGATGTCCTCCAGCCCGGCGATCATCCTGAGCAGCGTTGACTTGCCGCAGCCCGACGGGCCGACGAAGACGACGAACTCGCCATCGGCGATGTCGATGTTGGCACCGTGGACGACTTCGAACGCGCCGAAGCGCTTGGTGACATTGGTGAGCGTGACGGTTGCCATTCTGCCCCTTACTTGACCGCGCCGGCGGCGATGCCGGCGATGAAATGACGCTGCAGGAGCACGAAGACGATGAGCATCGGCACGGTCAGCATGACCGCGCCCGCCATGATGCCGCCCCACGACACTTTGGTCAGGCCGATCAGCGTGCCAAGCGCCACGGGTGCTGTCATCGAACCCGGCTGGCTGTTGATCAGAAGTGGCCACAGATAATTATTCCAGGAGGCGAGGAACAGGATGATGCAGAGCGCCGCCAGCATCGGCCGCGCCAGCGGCAAGGCGATGAAGACGAAGATCCGCCACTCCTTGACGCCCTCGACGCGGGCCGCATCGAACAGATCGTCCGGCATCATCGAAAAACTCTGGCGCATGAACAGCACGCCCAGCGAATTGAACAGCGGCGGCACGATCAGCGCCACCCAGGTG
Source organism: Mesorhizobium sp. B2-5-7 (assembly GCF_006440875.1). NCBI lineage: Bacteria > Pseudomonadati > Pseudomonadota > Alphaproteobacteria > Hyphomicrobiales > Phyllobacteriaceae > Mesorhizobium > Mesorhizobium sp. B2-5-7. The sequence continues at coordinate 669,102 of NZ_VFUO01000004.1, forward strand.
TTGGCAAGCTTGAAGTCGCGCGCCACCATGATGAATTGCGGGATCAGCACCACCGCATAGGGCAGCGTGATGGTGCCCAGGATGATGGCCACGACCACGCTTTTGCCGAAGAACTGGTAGCGGGCCAGCGCCCAGCCGGCCATCGAGGTCAACAGCACCGACAAGACGGTGTAGGTCACCGCCACGCAAACGGAGATGACGATGGCGCCGACGAAGTCTGTGTCGCGCTGCAAATTGTTGAAATTGTCGATGAAATTGCCGCGCGGCAACAGTTCGATGCCCGGGCTGAATATGCCATTGTCGGGCATGGTCGAGAACACCACCATCATCCACAGCGGAAACAACCAGATCAGCGCCAGCGGCGTCAGGAACAGGTGCAGTGCGATGCTTCGTTTCAGTCTTGCCGACGAGAGCGAACTCATTTCGGTTCCCTCGTCAGCCATAGCTGCACCAGCGTGATGGCGATCGCCAGCCCGGCCATGGTGTAGGCGACGGCAGAGGCATAGCCGAAATTGAGCGAGCGGAAGCCCTGGCGGTAAAGCAGCAGACCGAGCGTCTCGGTGCCGCCGCCCGGCCCGCCACGCTCGGTGATCAGGAACGGCTCGGTGAACAATTGCATGGTGCCGATGATCGACAGCACGGCGCAGAAGACGATGACCGGCTTCAACAGCGGCAGGGTGATGTAGAAGAATTGCTTGAGCTTGCTTACCCGGTCGAGCGTCGCTGCCTCGTAGACATCCTCGGGAATGGACTGCATGCCGGCCAGCAGGATGATGGCGTTGTAGCCGGCCCAGCGCCAGGTGACCGCGATCATGATCAGCGCCATGGCCGGCGTGACATTGGAAAACCAGTCGACCTTGGGCAGGCCGATGCTGTTCAGCAGCTTGTTGACGATCCCGAAATCGAGGCTGAACATCAGCCGGAACACCGCCGAATAAGCGACCTCGCCGACCACCACCGGGGCGAAGAAGGCGAAGCGGTAGAGGCCGCGCGCCTTGAGCAGCGGCGAATTCAGAAGCACCGCCATCACCATGGCCAGCGCGATCATCACCGGAACCTGGATGACGAGGATGAGCAGCGTGTTCTTCAGCGCGTTGAAGAAGGCGGGGTCGCCGACCAGCCGGCCCCAGTTGAAACCGGGCGCGAAGCGCCACGGCACGGTGCGCGTCGCCTGGAACGAGATCAGGAACGAGGAGATGATCGGCCACACCCAGAAGATGGCGAAGATCAGGAGATAGGGCGTAAGGAAGCGATAGGCCGTGGCATTGCGGGCGCGCATCTTTTGTCCTCCTTCATCCCTGGTGTTGAAAGCAAGCGTGCAAGCGGCGGGTCCAGGACGACATAGCTGCCGTCCCGGACCCCGTCCTGGGAGTTCAGGACTTGACAGGCAGCCCAGTCGCCGAGGCGATCTGGCTGGCGGCATCGTCGAGTGCCGCCTTGGCGTCGGGATATCCGCCGGCGAGGTATTTGGTCTGCACGGCGCGCACGATGATCTCGGCATCGCTCTGGAACTGCGTGCCGCGGCTCGGAACGACCTTGGGCAAGGTGCCCAGAATATCCTTCCACACCGCTTGGCCGCCCCAGTAGGGCTGGCCCTGGTTGACGTAAGGGTCGTTCAGGGCCGAGACCAGTGATGGGACGAGGCCGAACTCCTTCAGCATGGTGATCTGGCCTTCATTGGTGCCGAGCGTGTATTTCAAATACTCGTAGGCCGCTTCCTTGTTCTTCGACGCCGAGGTGATGGCGAGCGACGAACCGCCGAGATTGGCGGCGTGCGGCCCGTCCGCGGTCAGGCTCGGCATCAGGTAGACGCCCCACTTGCCGTTTTCGCCGGCCGATTCGGTGCGGATGGTGCCTTCGTACCAGCCGCCATAGACCTGGGTGGCGACGGTTCCGGCGGTGTTGTTGGTGATCTTGGTGCCCCAGTCGGCCGACGAGACGATGCCCGCGTCCTTCATCTCCTTGACCTTGGTCATGGCGTCGACGCATTTGGGCTGGTTGACGGTGATCGACTGGCCGTCCTCGGCGAAATAGGCACAGCCCTGTTCGTTGGAGATCATGCGGAAGAATTCACTGTCACCGTTGAAATCGGCATTGGTCATCGAGACCCCTGGATTGGCGGCCTGGATTTTCTTGCCGGCGGCGATGAAATCGTCCCAGGTCTTGATCGATGCCGGATCGACGCCGGCCTTTTCATAGAAGTCGCGGCGATAGAAGGCGGCGACCGGGCCGGAATCCCACGGCATGGCATAGGCCTTGTCGCCGACTTCGAGTTCGGTACGCTTGAAATCGGGGAATTTCTTCTGGTCTTCCGCCGTGTAGCCCAACGTGTGCAGGTCGACGAAACAGTCGGGGAACTGGCTCCAGTAATTCTCGGCCTCGCCGTTCTCGATGGTCACGATATCTGGCAGGCCGACGCCGCCGGCCGCGCATCCGGCGATCGACTTGTCATAGGTCGGCTGGTTGCCGAGATCCTGGACCGTGACCTTGATGTCGGGATGGACCTTGTTGAAACCGGCAACCGTTGCCTTCAGCGACGAGGCGGCGATGTTCCAGCTCCAGATGGTGATTTCGCCGGATTGCGCGAAGGCCGGGGCTGAGCCCAAGGCAAGCGCTAGCGCGGCGCAGGACAGTGTGATGCGCATTGAAATCCTCCCATTTCATTTGCTCTCTCTGCGAGCCTGGCTAGACTAGGCACCGGCAAAGGCCTGTCCCGGACAAAGGGAATACAAAATTGGCGGAAAGTAAGATGCCCGAACGGCCGTTTTACCAGCCTGGTGCCAGCAGTGTGGAAGGCCTGCCTCTGCTGTTGCAGATGTTCCACACCAATCCGCTGGTGATGCTGAAGCCGCATTGGCATGCCCAGGTCGAGGTGAATTTCATCGTCCGCGGCTCCGTCCACTACCGCATGAACGAGCACGAAATCTCGCTCTCGGCCGGCGAGATGTGCCTGTTCTGGGGCGGCCTGCCGCACCAGATGGACGATTTGAGCGACGACGCCGTCTATGCCGGCGCGCACCTGCCGCTGGTGCATTTCTTCCGGCTGCACCTGCCGGCGGATATACGCCACCGGCTGATGACGGGTGCGACGCTGGTGACAAGCGCCACCGATCAATCCGACAATGACAATTTCGCCCGCTGGAACCGCTACGCCCGTTCGGGCGACCCGGCCAAGACCGAGCATGCCGTCAACGAACTCCTGCTGCGGCTGGAGCGGGTGCGGTTCGAGCCCTATCGGCTGGTGCCGGAAAACGCCGCCGGGCAGGAGGCGGGCAGCCCCTTCGACCAGCAGTCCTCACGCAATGTCGGGCGCATGTGCGATTTCATCGCCGAAAATTTCCTCTACGACATCGATTGCATGAACATAGCGGCCGCCGCCGATATCCACCCCAAATACGCCATGAGCCTGTTCAAGAAATCAACCGGCATGACGCTCAACGAATACGTCAACCTGTTGCGGCTGAGCTACGCGCAGGCGCTTCTGATGCATCAGGACGCCAATGTGCTGCGGGTCGCCATGGACTCGGGCTTCGGCTCGCTCAGCGCCTTCAACAAATCCTTCCGCAAGCTGGCCGGCATGACCCCATCCGACTTCCGCAAGGGGCTGCCAAGCGCCAGATAGGCGGGCGCACGGCATGGAAACCGACCCATCGGGCGACATTTCTTTTCCTGCGGGAAATCCACATCTGGGCGCTGGACAGGCCGGATTCCCATGCTATAACCCACGCGCTTTCAAGGGGCGCCCATGGTGCCTTCATGAAATCCGGAGCGCGAGTTTTCGTTAGCCGGAACAGGCCCAGATAGCTCAGTTGGTAGAGCAGCGGACTGAAAATCCGCGTGTCGGTGGTTCGAATCCGCCTCTGGGCACCATCCCCTCTTCTCCCGACAGTCTCTTTCGCCGAAGCATCTACGCTTTTGTCTCGGCAAATGTCTGAAATCCTTGGTAATTTTTGTGACGCAAGGCGCGGTTGGCCGTGTTTTGTGGAATTTCGGCGTAGTTGGTCCAACGAGGCGGAGGGCTGGTATTTTCGGTGGTATTGGAGATCCTGATGGTATCGATGCAGCCAAATGGAGCTCCCGGAAATGGCGCTTTCCGACGTAAAATGCCGAAATGCCCGACCCGCTTCAAAGCTCGTGAAATTGTCTGACGGTGGCGGGCTCCAGCTTTGGGTTCAGCCTACCGGATCTCGCCTATGGCGCCTCGCCTATCGTTTTGGCGGCAAGCAGAAGCTTCTGGCGTTGGGCAGCTATCCGCTCATCTCCCTGGCTGAGGCACGCGAGGCGCGCGATACCGCCAAACGTCTCCTCCTACGTGGCATCGACCCCGCCCAGGAGCGTAAGTCACAAAAGGCTTCGGCAGAGGACACCTTTCGCTCAATCGCGGAGGACTATGTCGACAAGCTGAAGAAGGAGGGTCGTGCCGACCGGACCATCACCAAGGTCAAATGGTTGCTCGACTTTGCCCATCCAACGTTGGGGGACAAAAGCGTTCGGGAGATTGATCCGGCCACAATTCTTGCCGCTCTCCGCAGCGTGGAGGTTCGCGGTCGATACGAGTCGGCCAGGCGACTGCGCTCCACTATCGGCAGCGTGTTTCGATATGCAATCGCAACCGCACGCGCCGATACAGATCCGACGATCGCCCTGCGGGGAGCACTCGTCGGTCCAACGGTCACGCCGCGCGCCGCCGTTACCGATCCTAAGGCCTTGGGAGGCTTGCTGAGGGCGATCAATGCATTTGACGGGCAGCCGACAACCCGAGCCGCCCTAAGGCTGATGGCCCTGCTGTTTCCCCGCCCCGGCGAGCTGCGCGCGGCCGGATGGGACGAGTTCGATTTCGAAAGCTCGGTGTGGAGCATCCCTGAAGGGCGCATGAAAATGAGACGGCCGCACCGCGTACCTCTCTCCAGGCAGGCCGTCGGGGTCCTGACCTCACTTAGAGAAACCTCTGGTGGGGGCACGCTGTTGTTTCCTAGTATTCGATCGGGCTCGCGTCCGATTTCCGACAACACGCTTAACGCTGCCCTTCGCCGTATTGGGTACGGCAAGGAAGAAGCCACCGCGCACGGTTTTCGAGCAACGGCATCAACTTTGCTAAACGAATGCGGAAGATGGCATCCGGACGCCATAGAGCGGCAGCTGGCCCATGTTGAGAACAACGACGTACGTCGCGCCTACGCCCGGGCAGAGTACTGGGAAGAGCGCGTAAAGATGATGCAATGGTGGGCCGATTATCTGGATGAACTCGAGAGCAAAAACGCGCGGGTGAAAACGGCGGTTGAAGATCGCTAAAACTGGGCCACCTTTGGTCTGGCGAATCTAATGACCAAGACATGGAGATTTGCAGCGCTGTACCATTGTACCGAATTAAACTCTGCGAGAGTGATCCCTCCCGCTTCGGGGCACATTAACACTGCCCGATTTTCTAGTGAAGCCAAGCATTCTGACTCGATTCGGCCCACACATGGCTGGAAGTGAAAGAGAGCTTTGCGCCCGATTTCGGTCGTTGAGACGCCCTTTACACTGTCCGAAAGGCCGCCGTTCGTTTATTTACCTAGCCTGCTGGCGGGACCGACCGGCGCTTGACTAAGCCCTGCTCGACCGCCTTAACGTGGTGGGCAGCATATCGTCGATTTCCTTGTCGGAGAACATAAGCTCCTCGTTGTCCTTCAAGGAATTCTGTGCCTTCTTGTAGGCCTTCCCGTCCGTGAAGGGTGCCGCCCGATAGATTTCGTGAAGGTTGGTCTGCAACTCGTCGCGCTGAGTCCGAAGGTCGTCAATTGGCACTGCCGTATTGAGCGCGTCGGTTATCAGGCTGAGGTAAGATTCTCGCACATTCCAGATGTCGGACGCGGTTTCCCTGTGTCGCTGCGCGAGAGCACCGGGGTCTAGGTCCTTCTGGTAGGCGTTGTAGATCAGGCTGAGAATGGCAAGCACGACGGTCGCGTATTCCGCATATTGCAGAAGCCCCGTCTCCGCCCTGAAAACGGTCGTCACCGCGCCGCCGGCGATGAGCGCGGACAGGATGATGTTGAACCACTTTGCATACCATTGATGGTCGGCAAGCCGCTCGGCCATCTTCTCGTGGATCTTGTGGGTGTAGGCGCAACGGCCGTAACACTCGCGCACTTGGCTCTCGAGTTGGTACCGCGGATCAAATTGGGAAGGTTGTGCCAAAGACGATCCTCCATTTCGCGCGGCGCTGTGCGGCTTTGTCGTCGGTCTGCATGTTGCAGGCCTCGACGGCGATATTGTAGTCACTGAGCGCCTTCAACCAGAACACCCCCGTCTTGTAGACGTAGGAACCGCTTCCCGGCATCCGCCAGTAAGTTTTCTCTCGGTCGAGGTCGTAGAGATACTTCAGGAAGTCCCGCGCCATGTAGTCATGATAGCCGTAGGATTTATCCCGATACTCCCACGTTTCGATGAACTGATAGGCAAGCGCGTCAATCAGCGCTCCAGTCATCGGAACGCTATTATGGTCTTTCCACACCCTCATCATGCGGCCGAGCGCTTTCAGGTTGCCGTTAACGGCCGTATTGCGTGTCTGGACGGCATTTATCTCTGCCCGGGGGTTGCACTGTCGCCAGGTACCTCCCCCGTTTGAATCGGCAAACGTCCAGGAACCGTCCGTGTTGTCGAAATAGGGGAGGATTTCGAATGTGATTCCGTCCGTGAAGGAGATGACGACAACCTGACCGTTGCCGCCGACGTTGCTGGAGCCGTAGGTTTTGAGGAGGGAGTTTTTCACGGCCTGAAGAAGTGCGGACTGACCGTTGCCCTGATACGCGCTGTATTTGACGTATTCCGCATAGGGGAGCTGGAAGCCGATATCCAGGTCGCTGATTCCGCGTGCGGCGGTGTCGCGACCGTAAGAGCCAACATAGAGACTGTGGGCGGAGCTGGAATCAGTGTTCCAGAAGTCTGTGTTAAGGCGCGTGGTGATACGCCGGTACCGCTGTCCTATCGAGCTGATCAGGTCGGTGCCGATATTGTAGTTATTCCGGAAGTTGTAGAACTCGTCAGATACGCCCATTCCCATCCCCACCAGCGGTAACTTCGTCGGGAGATGGCAATTTTATGCTTTCAGCGCAATAGCTTCGGTGTGCGTTCAACGGGAATATTACGCGGCGGACATGAACTATGCTCGCGGGCTGTGGCGAGGGCTGATGTCAGTTTCTTCCTCATTTGGATATCAACTCGCGCCCATGGGATTGCGCTCCTGCCGGAATGCCCCCCGTTCACACGTTGCTGCCAGTTTACGCCGAACGAACTAGTCAGGCCGCTTCCGCTTAACGAGGCTCTTCTTATTTTAGCCAAACATGATCTCCTCGCTGCGGAATGGCAACTAAGATGTGGCTTTTGTGCTTCGATACCCACACGCCGGGAATACCAGGACCGAGGCAGCGTCCATGAAGAGTGACGCAATCTCGTATGCCCCACGAGGGCTATCTCGTGAGGAAGCGGCTCGCTACATCGGTGTAGGATCGACGCTCTTTGACGAGATGGTTGCCGATGGGCGAATGCCGAAGCCCAAGCGCATCAACAGCCGCGCTGTCTGGGATCGTGTAGCCCTGGATATTGCTTTCACCTCGTTGCCGGACAAAGATAGCCGCCTTCAAGAGCTGTTGGAACGAAGTAGGCGGGAGGTAGAAAAGCGATAGAAAATACGTTTATTGCGTATACGCTGCGGACGTAGTACGATGAAAGCCCGTGTGCGGAAGGCATGACGTGAGCGAGAACGACAAACTTGCGCAAGACGTGAAAGCATGGCGGGCCAAGGAAGGGTTCACTGCCGCAGCCGCGGCCAAGGTGCTTGGAATACCGAAGCGCACCTTTGAAGGCATAGAGCAAGGAAGAGGCTTTCCTTACCCGGTGCTCCTGCGGGTTGCCATCGAAAGCAAAACCCGTTCGGTACGGGCAGATCTGAAAGGGTCCTGAAAGGAGCATTTGATGGCTCGCCCATTTAAGGACCCCAGTTACCCTGGGGTATCTTCGCGCCTCAAGAACGGCAAGCGAATCTATCGCTACCGCGCAAAAGGCGTGCCCGAGATGCACCTTCCTGGCAAACCTGGCGATCCCGAGTTCGAGGCGGCTTACGAGAAGGCCACGCAGGGCCAACACAAGAATGCAGGGATCATCGATTTGCCCGGTCGGGCACTGCCTGAAACTTTTGGCCATGCCGGGCGCCGGCTTGAAACGACAATGGAGTGGCTCGATTTTGATGAAGCGACGCAGCGGAAGAATGCGCGACTGATTGAGCGTTTTCTTAATCTGCGGGTCGATCCAAATTACCCACTCACTTGGCGCGATACTCCGGTGCAACATCTCGACGCGGATCGGCTTCGCGCCATCATCGAAAGCATCTTCAGGAGCAACCGCACAGTCGCCAAACATATGCTGGTTGCCATCAAGAAGCTTTTATGGGTCGCGACCGATGTCGAGAAATGGATAAAGCCGCAGGATGATCCTTCACTGTCAATTCGCGTACGCGTGCCCAAATCGACCAAGAACCCGGCTTGGCCAATTGCGATCCGAGAAAAGTACGAGGAGCGGCATCCGATCGGGACGCCGGCTCGGACGTGCTACGCGCTTGGTTTCTGGCTCGGCAACCGACGAGGCGACATCGCTGACCTTGAATGGGATGATCTCGTGACCGAGGAGATCGAACTGTTCGACGGTTCCTTGGCATTGATCGAGGCGTTCGCCTTCCGACAGAAGAAGAACCGAAACCGTCATGGCGGACGGGAGATGTTTATCCCGGTGGTGGACAAACTGGCGGCTGCGCTAGACCCGCTTGACCGCTCGAAGGGTGGAACCGTCTTGAAGAATGGCTATGGCAACCCGTTTTCAGAAAAGAGCCTGACAGGCATGATGCAGCATTGGGCACGACAGGCCGATATTCCTGACGGCTATACGCTTCACGGCCTGCGCCGTACCTTCGGCACCTACCTCGCTGAATGCAACATCCAGGCCCGGGCCATCATGGACGCCATGGGGCATTCCTCCATGACGGTGACGGATGACTACGTGCGTGAGGCCAACAAGAAGCGGATCGCGGTTGATATTGCTCGCGCGATCAACGAGCGCGAGGCCAAACGCGACGCCATGAAGCGACGGGCAAACCTCCGCATCGTCAGATAATCACACCGAGTCGGAACAAACCGGGACCACGGTCCTTGTTTTGGCCCATAATGGACCCAAAACGTTTTGGGCCGAGGGCACTTTTCCGAAATAAAATCAATGGTCATGGTGGGCCCGGAGGGACTCGAACCCCCAACCAAGCGGTTATGAGCCGCCGGCTCTAACCATTGAGCTACAGGCCCCACGCGGGCTGGATTAATGTTTTTCGCATCGCGGCACAAGGCTTTCCCGGCGGGCTTTCGCAGATCGCCCAAATCAACCCATAATCGCGCTCTACGCGCCCCCCTGCGACTTGATCGCAGACCAAGGAGATTTTCATGACCAGACATCTTTTGCCCCTCGCGCTCGCCGCTGCAATCGCTTTTCCGGCGATGGCTGGAGCCACCGATCTGCCGACCCCGCCCCGCATCATCGTGTCCGGCGAGGGCGAAGCAACCGTGGCCCCCGATCTGGCGGTGCTGACGCTCAGCGTCATGCGCGAAGCCAAGACGGCGCGTGCCGCACTCGACGCCAACAATGATGCCATGGCCGCGGTGATCGCCGCGATGAAGGCCGCCGGCATCAAGGATCGCGACCTGCAGACCGCGGGCATCCAGATCACCCCCCGCTACAACTATACCAACAAGCCGGACGGCAGCCAGGAGGCCGAACTCGTCGCCTATCAGGTGACCAACACGCTCTCGGTGCGCGTGCGCGACGTCGACAAGACAGGCGAGATCCTCGACAAGGCGGTGTCGCTCGGCGTCAACCAGGGCGGCGGCATCGCCTTCACCAATGACAATCCGGCGGCCACCGTCACAGAGGCCCGAAAGAAAGCTGTCGCCGACGCCATGGCCAAGGCCAGGACGCTGGCCGAGGCGGCCGGGGTCAGCCTGGGCCGGGTGCTCGAGATCACCGATCAGAACATCAGGCCGGCGCCGATGCCGATCAACGCCAAGGCATTCGACGCCGCGGCCGGCGCGGCGCCGGTACAGGCCGGCGAGAACGCCTACAATGTCCAGGTCACCGTTACCTTCGAACTGAAGTAGGCGGCGCTGGACGCCGTGGCTGAGCATTGCTTGGCCACGGACCTGCTCAAGAGAGACCGCCGCGGGCATTAAAAACCCCGCGGAATCGCTCCCGCGGGGGTTTCGGGCCACTTCTTTCCCTAGGGAAAGGGGCTCCAGACCTTCACAGAAGGTCCACGCCTGAGATTCTCAGCGGTTGATGACCGGGCAACCGCGCTCGTTGGCGAACACGATGACGACGCGGTCGCCGTACTGACGGCCCATCACCTTGACCACGCGGCGGTTGACATCGACGATGCGGGCACGGTGCAGCCCCATGCGCTCCGCCTTGTCGAGGGCGCGGTCCGGCGAGCAGCCACGGCGCCAGTCGTCGCGGCGCTCGTCCCGGCGGTGGCGATAGCCGTCGTCGCCGGCATAGACGCCGAAGCGCGGATCCTGGTTGTTGCCGAAGCCAAGATAGAGGCTGTCGGCATGGGCGGGGATGGCCGCCAGCGTGCCGAGGCCGACCAGAGCCGAAAGCGCTGCCGTCTTGATGGTGGTGTACATGGTTCTCTCTCCTTGTTGCGGGCTTGCGCCCTCCTCGTGAAACCGATGGCGGGAGAATGCACCGGCCTGTCTGAACTATTTACGAACTGCCCGTTCATCCGCGGTTCATGTGGCGCCACACGGCAAAGCGCCGACCTTTCAAATCTCTCGCCGGCCAAATCCCTTACCGGCCAAATCCTTGCCGGCCAAATCCTTGCCGGCATTCTACAATATCGCGTCAGGCGCCTTGCCCTCGCACGGTTTCCGACAGGCAAACTCCTGACGATCTACCTGCGCGCGTCAGGGCTCGTCGTCGAGCATAAAGTCAAAATAGTCTTCCGGCTCGGCCAGGTCGGTCTCGCTCGCCTTGACCCGGCCGCGCATGGAAATGCCGGCCTCGTGCACGGTCTCGGCACTGCCGGAAACCAACCGATGCCACCAGTAGAGGTCGCGGCCTTCCGCCACCAGCCGGTAGGCGCAGGTGCTGGGCAGCCAGCTGATGGTGCGCACATTCTGCGGCGTCAGGCCGACGCAGTCGGGAACGCGCGCCAGCCGGTTGGCATAGTCCGCACAGCGGCAGCTCTCGGCGTCGAACAGCCGGCAGCCGACGCTGGTCCAGTAGATTTCACCGGTGTCCTCGTCCTCGAGCTTGGACAGGCAGCACTTGCCGCAGCCGTCGCAGAGCGATTCCCACTCGGTGGGGCTCATCTCTTCCAGCGTCTTGGTCTTCCAGAACGGGGTTTCCATTTCCGGCATGTGGCCCCAGCCGCCGCCAAGGTCAAGCGCGGCGACAGCCGGAATGAGGCTGCAAAGGGGGCCGAATGACATGAAGTTGCCTTCAAAAGGTCGGCCAATAGCCCTGTACAGCCCCTAACGATGGGCAACTGGAACCAATTTCGTTAAAAGCGGTTTCGGCAAGGATGGGACCCCACAAGGAGAATTTCGATGAAACGCCAACCACGGATTCTGGCAGGCACGGCCCTTGGCCTGTTGATGGCATCCGCGCCGTTAGGCGCGTCCCCGCTTCAGGGGACAGCCGCGTTCGGCCCCATGCAACGCGGGGGGACACCGCTGATCATCCTGGCGCAGGACACCCCCACCGACCAGGGACAGGGCGACGAGGAACAGCCGCGCAAGAAGAAGCGCGAGCAGCAACAGCAGACCGAGACCGCTCCGGCCGCGCAGCAGCCCGCCCCCGCGGCTGAAGAGCAGCAGCCGCGCAGGAAGAAGCGCGACCAGCAGCAGCAGGCCGAGCAGGCGCCCGCCGGCGAGGCCGCGCCCGCAACCGACGAGCAGCAGCCGCGCAGGAAGAAGCGCGACCAGCAGCAGCAGACCGAACAGGCGCCCGCCGGCGAGGCCGCGCCCGCAACCGACGAGCAGCAGCCGCGCAGGAAGAAGCGCGACCAGCAGCAGACCGAGCAGGCGCCCGCCGGCGAGGCCGCGCCTGCCAACGACAACCAGCCGACCAAGCCTGGCAGGAAACACAAGCTGGACCAGCAGAAAGAGGCGCCGTCCGCCGTGCCGGAGACCGCTCCGACACCGAAGCAGGCTCCTGCCGGCGAAGCGACGCCGAAGGTTGAATCCCCTCCCGCCGGCGAGCAGGTTCCCGCCCAGGGCGAGCAATCCCAAGACAAGACGAAGAAGCACGGCAGGAAACCGGCTGGCGAACAGCCGGCGAATGGCGAGCAGCCCGCGACCGGCGAACAGCCGCCGACCGGTAGGCAGCCCACCACCGGCGAACAGCCGGCGACGGGAGAGCAGCCCGCCACCGGTGGGGCCGCTACCAATGGGAAGGCCGCGCCTGTCCAGGGCGAAAACCCGGTTCAGGGCGAAGCCCCCGCCGACAAGGATGCCGCCCCCATCCTCGACAGCCAGAAGGATGCCAGGCGCAAGGGTCGCGGCGAGAACGGCCAGGGCGGCGGGAACCCGGCCACCCAGCCCGCCAACCAGAATGGCGAACAGCAGAACGGCGGGCAGCAGAATGGTGGGCAGAATGCCCAGCAGGGCGGTGACCAGGGCCGGAAGCCGGTAGTGGCGCCGGTGGATCAGGGTCCGCCTCCAACCGACGACAGAGCCGCCCAGGAGGCGATCAAGACGGAAAAAATCGTCCCGGTGACGCAGGAGAAGGGCAAGCGGCTCGAGCGCGCGCCTGACGAGGACATCCGTGACCGCCGCCGGCCCAAGGGCGTCGACGTGCTCAAGGAAATCGGCGACCGGGTGATCGTCCAGTTCAACGACCAGACGTTCGTCCAGAGCAACGATCGCCCGCGCCTGACCCGCGGCGCCAAGGATGTCTACTACGAGGACCTGCCGCAAGGCCGCACGCGCGAGACGGTCGAGCGCGACAATGGCTTCCGGATCGTCACCATACGCAACCGCTACGGCGACATCCTGCAGCGGTCGCGCATCGCGCCCGACGGTCGCGAATACGTTCTGAGCTATGTCGACGAGCGCAGCTACCAGGACGAAGATGACTGGCGCGATCCCGGCGATGACCTGCCGCCGATGCGGCTGACCATCCCGCGCCGGGACTACATCCTCGATTCCGAGGATGTCGATAGCCCCGACGACTATTACACCTTCCTCGAACAGCCGCCGGTGGAGAAAGTGCAGCGTCTGTATTCTATCAACGAGGTCAAGCGTTCGGCTCGCGTGCGCGACATTGCACGGCGCATCGATCTCGACACGCTGAACTTCGAATTCGGCTCGTCCTCGATCTCCGACACCGAGGTGCAGAAGCTCCAGGGTGTCGCCGACGCCATGGAGAAGCTGTTGAAAAAGAACCCGGCCGAGACCTTCCTGATCGAGGGCCATACCGACGCCGTCGGCACGCCCGAGGCAAACCTTGCTCTGTCGGACCGTCGCGCCGAAGCGGTCGCCGAAGCGCTGACCAACGCCTTCGGCATCCCGCCCGAGAACCTGACGACACAGGGCTATGGCGAGGAGTACCTGAAGGTCGACACCTCGGCGCCCAACCGCGAGAACCGGCGCGTCGCCATCCGCCGCATCACCTCGCTCGTGGCGCCGGTGGCGAGCAACAACTGACCTGCTTTTCCAGCGACTTGCAGTGGTTTCTGGAACGAGGTCGGCAACAAGGTCCCATCCCGATCAACCGGGATGGGACGAACTGCCGACGGCACGGCCCGGGTCAACAAGAATTGTACAGGCCTTGGAGCCGGCTCATTGAATCACCGGGCTTCGCACCCCAGATTCCTGACTGGGCGTTCCCTGCCCCGTCCCGACTCCAGCGGGACGCATTGAGCCCCGCCGGCCCTCTCCGGCGGGGTTTTTTGCTTTCAGATCCACTTGATGCCTACAGAAGAAAACGGCGATCAGAGGCTTGAGCGGCTTCGTCGGGAATCGATGAGGGCACCAGTCAGGTGAACCGGAGCCGTTCGATGTCGAGTCATTTTTTGAAAGCAAGCGGCGGCGGCAGGATCGCCTTCAGTAGATGTTCCTGATCTTGCTGTCCGTCCTGGCAAACACCTCATCCGGCACAAAAAAGTCTCCGGCCAGCGGTCCGGTTGCGTCAGGCGCATAGACCGACAAATCGCTGACGCCCTCGGCGCGCAGCACCTCTTCGTCGATGTAGAAATTGCCTGATGCCTCGCGCGACGGCCGCATGAAGATCGCGTGCGCGGCATCGGCCATGATGTCCGGCGACCGGCTCATCGCCGCGACCGTGGCTCCGCCCAGAAGGTTGCGTACCGCGGCCGTGTCGATGGTCGAGATCGGCCACAGCGAATTGACCGCGATGCCATCCCTGGCGAATTCCGCGCTCATGCCCAGCGTGCACATCGACATGCCGAACTTAGCCATGGTGTAGGCGACATGGTTCTTGAACCATTTGGCCTTCATGTCGAGCGGCGGCGCCAGATTCAGGATGTGAGGGTTTTTCGCTAACTTCAGGTGTGGAATGCACATTTTGGACACGAGGAAGGTGCCGCGCGTGTTGATCTGATGCATCAGATCGTAGCGCTTCATGTCGGTTTCCAGCGTGCCGGTAAGCTGGATGGCGCTGGCATTGTTGACGCAGATATCGATGCCGCCGAATTTCTCGACGGTTCTGCCGACCGCCTCGGCCACCTGCGCTTCCTCGCGGATGTCGCATAGCACCGGCAGTGCCTTGCCGCCGGCCTGCTCGATCTCTTCAGCGGCGCTGTAGATCGTTCCCGGCAGCTTCGGATGCGGCTCCGCCGTCTTGGCGGCGATCGTCACATTGGCGCCGTCGCGCGCGGCGCGCAGCGCGATCGCCAGCCCGATGCCACGTGACCCGCCGGAGATGAACAGCGTCTTTCCCTTGAGCGACATTTTTCCTCCGCCTGGATTGTCTTGTGTCGCGATCCTTGCGCGCGCCAGAGCGGGATACAAGAGCTTGTGGTGCGACGCGATGGTGACGTAACGGAGGGTACCGTGCCTTGTCGGCTGCAAACGACGTGGCGCCGAAACCGATTTGGCGTATAATTCCATACCGCATGGCAGATCACCAAATGGCTTTGTTCATCAAGAATGTCGAAGTGGAGCGGTTGGCCCGAGAACTTGCCAAGAGCCGTGGTGTGCCGGTGACCGAAGCGATCCGGCAGAGCCTCGAAAATGAAACTGCTCGCGAAAACCTGACTTCTCAGCAAAACGAGTCTGACCTGATCGCGAGGCTGATGGAAATTTCAGAGCAAGCAGGCCGGATACCTGATCGGGACCACCCAATGACGGAAGACGAAGTACTCGGTTACGATGAACTCGAAATTCCGAGCAGATGATGGATACTTCGTCCGCACCGTCGCGCCGCCCCTCATTGCCCTGCCGGTGTCCAGCCGATAGATGGGTTACAGAATGGACCGGATACATAGGTAACAGTTCTCCCCCTATGCGTCCGCCGCAGC
>NZ_VFUO01000005.1:0-608753 GCF_006440875.1 Mesorhizobium sp. B2-5-7
GTGACGGCTACGACCTGCGTTGCCGTCGAGCCGTGGCCGTCGTTGACGGTTACGGTGTAATGCTCGATCACGCTCTGGCCGGCAGCCAGGTACTGCGAAGCCGCGTTGTTGAGGGCGTAATGCCACTGCACCGAGCCGTTGGCGGCATTCGCGGCTTCACTGACAGGGTCGAGCGAGAAGGTGCCGAGCGCAGTTTCGCCGGCGGTCGGAGCAAACGAAGCGGTATGGCCGTCACTGAGATCGACGTCGTTGAACGCAATCGTGCCGGCGGCGTTAAGGGAATCGGCCGGCGAAGGCGTCGTGTCGGCATCTTCGACGACCGCGCCAACCTGTGCGCCGCCGGTGATCGAGACGATGTCGTTGGTGCCGGTGATGGTGACGGTTAGTTGAGCAGTATCCGTAAGTCCGTGAGGGTCACGGACGGTGTATGTAAACACCTCAGTAACTGTGACCCCGTCCGACAGCGCATTGGTGTCCACATCGCTGTTGTCGAGAGCGTAGGTATAGGTGCCATTGGCATTCAAGGTCAGTGAGCCATACGTGCCCACCAACGCAGATCCGACCGTGCCAACACTTCCTGATCCGGATTCCGTACCTGTCCGCACCGCCAACACGACCAGCGACGCCTGGCCGTCGTCGGAATCCGTGTCGTTGGCCAGCACATTACCTGCCGCCGTGGAGACGCCCGCAAACGGTGTGTTCCCAGGGCCAACGCCAGCCTCTCGGACTCCAGTGGCATCGTCGAAACCGACGGGGGCGGTTGGGTCGACTCCGTAGCGCACCTGCTCAATCGCGGAGACCTTGAGGTTGATCGTGGTGAATGTGAATTCTGCCTGACCTGCCTGGCCGGTATTCGCGTTCGAGTTTGCGGCAATGAAGGTACGAAACTGAGCAATTTCAGCGTTAAACGCTGTCATGAATGACGTATTTGATAGTTGATCATTGCTTAGATAGATAACAAGCGTATCGATCTCGGCAGTGCCTTTCGCAGCATTGCCATTACCGCCGTCGTAGACGTCGTAGCCGGAAAAGGTCGTTTGTCCGACCGTTATCCCCGTGCCGTAGACTTGGGTACCAATCTTGTACTGATTTTCCCATGCTCGATAGATAAGCGTGTCCACTCCGGATCCGCCCAGGACTGTATCGAAACCACTGCCTCCATCGAGCGTATCTGCGCCTGACCCGCCATTCAGGCGGTCATTTCCAGCCCCTCCCGACAGTACGTCGTCGCCGCTGCCGCCGACCAGATTGTCGTCGCTACCTGTGCCGATGGTCGTTGCCATGCCCGTACCCCCTATCGCCTTAGTTGTTCTTGTCGGTCAAAAATTGCCGATGTCGACCTGACGCTGCGGCGGCGTGGTCGCTCAAAAAATGCGTCCTATGCGGGCAAATTCGCCATCGCCAAAAGGCGGCTTGATCCCTCGCGAGAGCGCCAGGATCATATGAATTCTCATTCAGCCCAATGACATTTGTACCGATGCGAAACGCCCACGCCCGCGGGTCCGCCGGTAGCTTGACGTCTGACGATTCTTTGCAATCGCCTTCCGCGGGTTTCTTTGCATCGGTCGAGGGGGAAAACTCGCCATCGATGGAGGAAACTATCTTTGCGGTACCGTTGCTCAGCGCGTTGTGGGAAATAATGACCAGGAGGGTAGAAGTGAGGACGACTGAATCTTCAGCAAAATTAAAGCGGTCGCCGACATCAGAAAGCGATATCGTCGCCCCATCGGCACCTGTGATTTGAGAATAAATCACCCTTGTCCCCACCCATTTTACTCGTACATACGTACAAATACAGATGCCCCCACACCTGTTTTACTGCCGCATTGAAAGCTTGACCATTCTCCATCTAAAACAGTATGAGCAACATGCTAGTTCGTCCACTGTCAGTGCGAAGTCCAGTCGCCGGTAGCGCAAAGTTCCGCGATCAGCCAGATGTCAAAATGGCCGCCCACATGCAGTCTTGGCTCAAGATTGCTAGGCACGACTCAGCTAGCCGCGCTGCGTTCCCTTTAGCCCCCTTGGCGCCGCCCATTCCCTGATTGTCGGTCACGCCATTTTTTAGGAGATGCTTATGTTAACACATTTCTAACGCTATCGAAGAGTAAGCGTCAACATCCAAATGGACGAACAGTTAACGGCCGAAAGTAGAGCATCAGCAGGGCCAGCTGCCGCGCCGGAGAACTGGCAGCACGAGAGCGGAAGGAAAAAGGGTCCGGCGACCTCATCCCCTCACCAGGTGCGATTGGCGATCTCTTTGCGCACGCCTTGACCTTCAGAGCCCTTGAAGCGCGCTCCTGCCATCGCAAAGTCGCGGTGGTGCGCACGCTGGCGGTGATCATGCTGTATCTATGGACCGGCCGCGCGGCGCAACGGAATTCGAGGGGAGGCCTATTTCGGCCCGAGACAACCTATCCTGCCTCGCACGGGAGCCGATGCTCCGGGCCCCGCACACCTGATCTATGTGGCAAGCCTCTATCGGCCATGGGTGCGCGTCCAGGTCTCAGGTGCGCGGGGAAGACCGCTGTGCCATCAGTTTCAAGTCACCTCGCAGGCCTTGGCAGGAACAGAGATACTCAAAACATCTGACGCGTTACAGCACGGGCTGCCTATGCGGTTCGAATCCGTGCGCAAACGAACGAGCGTGGTAAAGCACGCTCCACGCAATGCGCGCGAACTTGTTGGCCAGCGCCGCTGTCCAGGACGTTGTGATGGAGCCGCCGGGCTGCGGCGCTCAGCCATCAAGGCCCAACTTGGCCCGACCCCGAGACCGCGGTGCGGTGGCCGACGAGCCTGCCACGAACCCGATACAGGGCCTGAAGTCGAGCTGCTCGGCGCTCTTGATTGCACCAAGCGCATGGTGGGCCGCTGCACCGCTTCGGGGTCGGTCTCAACGGAATGTCCATCGTCTTGGCAGCCGCTGTGGTCGGCGACGACCTGAAGCGATATCCTGGCCTGGCCTTCAGATGCGCGGCGGAACAATCACGCGCATATTGATGAAGATGGTGAAGCCGCCACCGCCAAAAGACAAGCCAAAAAGCGCGATAGCCTATCTGGTTTTGCGCGTGTAGGCCGATCTGGTCACTTCGATCTCGACTGCGCGGATTGGCCGGTTGCCCTTGCGCTTTGGCGCTTCGGCTGCACCCTCAATGGGGAACAGCATCTCTGTCTGGCCCTCTACGCGCTTTCGTCCGCGCTTGGCCGGCGACGCCGGGGCTGAGAGCACCTCGGGCGGGTCTACCATTCCCGGCAGAAGAACGGGAGCTGATTGAAAGAGCTGCTCAATAGTGACGATTTGAATTCTTGGAACGCGCTTCGTCGAGGGGCCGGTCTCGCCCTCGGATGCGGCCTCACGAAGCATTGGCCCAGTCGGGGGATTAACGCAAACGAGAACGCCTATCTCAGCTTCCTCACGCTTCACCACGGACTTAAGTTTGTGAATTGCATCCACGCCTACGTTCAAGCCGCCTTTCACCGAGACTATCGCCCGGCTGGCGCGGTCCTTGCCAACTTGATGGTAGCGAATAATGCCGTCGATACCGCCATCAGCTCCCGGTCTGTCCTTTGGTAAGCCGTCGAGTGTGAACACCGCCCATTTCTGGAACTCAAGCCAATCGCGTGCAGCGAGAGCCCTTGCGTCTTCAGCATCTTCAGGGCGCCCGTATAGCTTATAAGTTCCTTTGATCGAGGGGCCGAACGCCTTCAGCAACCGCCCCTCAATCACATGAATAGCAAGGTATGTGACATCAATTCCAATCCATCGGCGGTTCAGGTTTTGAGCGGCTTCGATGGCAGTACCGCATCCGCAAAATGGATCGAGGATGATATCTCCCTCGTTGGACGACGACTGGATTATCCGTTTCAACAAGGCCAGCGGCTTTTGCGTCGAGTAACCAAGCCGCTCCTGCGCCTGAGAGTTGATCGGGCGGATATTGTCCCAATCGTCGCTTACAGGAACGCCGGGCATTTCATCCAGGTATCGCTTGAACTGCGGGACCATGCCGGGCTTTGTTTGGATGATGCGGCCCTCAGCAATTAGCTGGTCCATCTTTTCTTTCGAATAGCGCCAGTAGCGTTTAATCCCCATGACCTCGTAATGGGCATTGCCTTTCGCTGCACCTCCCGGTCCTGTGAGGTTGTCGAGCCGGTAGAGACGTCCGTCTTTGTCGAGATGGCGGTACTTGGAAGCCAAATATTCTTGATCGTATTCCGTAAACTGCTGGTTGAACGTCTGTCGTTCTTTCGGGTCTTTTGCATATCGGAGAATGATATCGCGAACTCTTGGAAAATGAGTTGCGCCTTGGACATAGTCGGCTTTCGCGGTGGTTCGCCGCCAACTAATCTCATTGATATAACCGCCCGACCCGAAAATCGCATCGAGAATAATTTTCAGGTAGTGGCTAGCGGTAGGGTCGCAATGCAAATAGAGCGTGCCTGTCGGATTCAGCACGCGACGCATCTCGATCAATCGCACGGTCATCATGGCCAGATAGGCCATCATATTGCTGTTTCCAAAGACCTTTTGGAACGCGTCTAAAAGAGACCCAGCCTCAAGATGTCTCTCTGCCGTCTCGTCCAACGCCCTTTGCGCATCTCTACCCCAAGTCCATGTATCTTCGAATGCATGAGATTGAGCTTTGGAAGCCCCACCATGTTTCGTGCCATAGAGGACGTTGTAATTCGCATTCGAATTGAAAGGCGGGTCAAGGTAGATCAAATCGATCGATTCTGCTGGCATCGATCGCAGCACGTCTAGATTATCGCCAAAATGAAGTTCATTCATAGCGTTGCTCTCCAGCTACAGAGTTGCAGCTTGTGGTTAAATATTTGAGAATTAAGGGGTTCTTTACGAGTTCATCGGCTTCGAACCGCGTGAATGGGACTGCTATGGCATTGCCAAGGAGAAGCTAAGGCAGGACCATAATTCTAGATCGGGTGATCCTCGCGGAGGTCGCGGTAGTCGGGCGCAAAGGCCAAGCAGCTATCAGAGGTGGAACTGAAGCGGTTCATGACGGCAGCGGCGGCGCTGCACAAAAGCATCGCCGCTGATATCGCCGCAGTGCGACCATTACCGCTCAATGCGCGGCCTATTACCCTGCTCGTTCAGACGCGTCTCAATCGAGCTGATGCTGCCGAGCACCCCCTCGAAATCCGGTGGGTCGCCGAAAATCATGCCCTGCATGGCCCTGTAGTCGACACGCAGTTGATCGATCATCGCGTCATGCGGGGCGAGCGCGAACGAGCCGGGCGCAGCGCTCGCGAGATCGAAGTCCGGTCGATTGAAGAACATTCGGGCGTGCGCTACGCAGTCTTCACCGAGCGCCGGATCAGCGATGGCGGCGGCGCCGACGGAGGCCGCGGCGAGCTGGTGCAAGTCATAATAGTGACGCGACACGCGTTGGCCGCCTCCGCGCAGTTCGCCGCGCTCGTCGAACCAGCGCCTCAGCCCGTGGAGGATGACGACCTTGTCCCAGAAGGTACGTTCCGGGTCGACCGTGCGCACGGCCGGCACGGTCAGGTCGAGCGCTGGCAGGTCATCATCGACATAAGGTATAATCGGCACCTCGCTGTTCGGATCGAGCGCGGATTTCGCGCCCGACTCGATCTTGATCGTCGCCCGCACATAATCCGATCGCGGCGTCGCCGTGGGATACCAAATCAGCAGCGTCTGCCCGTCGGGATCGGCGTCATCCGCCTCCACTCGTCCAGCGCGATATCGAGGCCGGCAGCATGGAGCCGGTCTCGTAGGATCAGGGTTAACTCAGCGTGCAGCGGACCGTTGATGTGGGCTTGGCAAGCGTCCTTGATCGCATTGAGGCGCGCCCGGCGTTTCTTGCCGCTTAGCGCATCGAGCTCCTCGATGGTCGCCGGCTCGCCAATGTCGTCTCGAAAAACCGTGACATCGATGTCTTCGGAGAAGCGGTTGATCAGACCGAACCCTTTAGAAAGAGAGGTTCCACCCTTGAAGAGGAGGCGGGGTCCGCTCTCTTTCAAGCCGTTGAACAAGGCATCCAGCGTCCAGCAGACCCAGAAGTCCTCCTCGATATTCTGAGATGACGTGCCGAGGCGTAGCGCCGCCGTATCGAAGGCGCTCAACATCGCGTCCGAACCGGCCGCGAGAACCTCGTCGAAAGCCGGATTCATGTCTTCACCGCCCGGGTTGTACTGCGCTTAGCGGGTTGTGTCTTCTGCCTAGGGAGCGGTTTCCGCTCGGGCCGGGCAACGCCAGCATGACGCTGATCATCCGCATCGTCCGTCGTTCCTTGGCGATGACGATCATGATCAGCATCATCACGATAATCATCGGTGTGCCGACGATGAACGCCGGCGTCGCTTTCAACGAGCGGCTTAAGAAACACCCACATCCATGTCGGAAGCGCCATCATACCGGCAGTGAGATCCGCTTTGAGGGGCGGTCCCACCGTCGGATCTTTGAAAAGCTTGGCGAGCTTACGTCTGACCTGATCACTCTCTCCTTCACGAACCAAGAGATCGCGTAGCCAGTGTAGCGCTTGGACTACGCGCATCGCTGGCCGTCCGGCCCAGAAGAGCTTGCTCGCTGCGGTCGGACGGAAGATGATCGTTACGTTGCCCAGCTTGATTGCGCGGCGCCGAGCGTCGGTGTGTACCACGATTTTGGCCGGGACGGCGTCAGTCAGGCCCAAATCGTTCGCCGCGGTCATGCCATCGACAAGCATCCGGGTTTGGTCACGTCGCCCGACGGCGTCGATGACTGAGCGCGGATCAGGTGGGTTGGGTTTGTGGGTGAGCTTGTTGAATCCAGGCTGATCATAGAGCCCGCGATCGATCCGTCTGAGGGTTCCGGCTTTCGTCAGCCGCTGCAACGCCTTATCGACGGCATCGCGCGAGGCGAGATCGACGAAATCGCTGGGCGTCCATATCTTGCGCGGCGCGTCTACACGGATGCGCTCAAGTATGGCTGTCTTTAGATTGGGCGAGGCATCGCTCATGTCCGAAATTTGTAGGCGTGTTTCGGACGAGGTGCAAGTTCTCTTGTCCGAAATATACAGGCAAATTTCGGACACCTTGCCAGCTAGGCGCCTTGCCCAGGTAGCCCAAATTCGTGTGGGCGCGCCATCAGGCCCACATAGAACGCGACCTCTACCTACCGGCTGAGACACAGAGCTCTCGACTTTGCGAACCTATGGTACTAATCGCTCGCTACGGTCTTGATAGAGGTGTGACAAGCTAATGCTGCAACCTGGCAACGAATTTGAACGGCTAGTAGTCGATTTCTGCAAGAGGAATTGGCCTACAGAACAGGTCCAATCGAATCGATCTGTCGATGGCCGGGAAATGGATGTCATCATTGATACTCCCGCCGACCTCACAATCATTGAATGCACGATCGAGCGATCGAGAAAGAAGGCCGAGCAAGACATCATTAAGATACGCTCAGCCAGACGCTCATTGCTAGGAGACCTCGAGAACAAGCCGGTTCATGGCTACTTCGTGACTCAAGGAGATCCTACACCGGAGATTCATCAGATCGCCGCGGAAAACGGATCGTGGATCGAGGCCTGCTCCTTTCCGGCATTTGTAAACCGCTTTAACTGCAGCTCTACTTACCTCATTGAACGCAGAAAGAGACCTTTTGGTAGCGTCCGCAACCCCGTTGACGACTCGATTCATATTTCCAGAAATCAGTACGTACCAGTACCGTTCAAGCTGTATGAGTCTAATCAAGAGATTACGTTGGATACCATAGTAAATGATATAAACGCACGTCGAAAAAGTAGGCTGATAGCGACGGGTGATTTTGGTATCGGCAAAAGCATGACGTATAGGGAGATATTCTTCCGGTTAGCAGAATTGTACGAAACTGGACAAACCTACCGATTTCCAGTGTACATAAACCTCAGTGATGCGTCAGTCGACGAGAACGATGATTTTGTCGATCTCTTAGAGCGGCATGCAAAATGGCTGGGATTGCGATCGGAGCGCGACAAGCTAGTTCATGCATGGACGTCGGACTGCTGCACGTTGATATTGGACGGGTTCGATGAGCTGATCCGAGCGGGCTTTACGAGGCTTACGACTTCATCACGGGACATAAGGTATGCTTCGTCTCGAATCATAAGAATGTCTGTCTCCGAGTCACCCAGATCAACTCCGATTCTAATTTCGGGTCGGCAGAGCTATTTCGCAAATTTTGATGAAATGAGGCAGTGCCTTGGCGCAAAGGAGTTTTCGCTCCTGTCACTTCAAGACTTGCGGGAGAATGAAGTAAAGGCGCTCTTCCGAAAGATAAATCCTAAGATGTCGGAACCGATCTTGATGGATTGGCTGCCTCAAAGGCCGCTTTTGCTATCTTACATTTATTTTGAGCTCGGGGATACAATCGCCCCTGACGATGAACTGCTAAATCCGCTCTCTCCGGGAATTGGATGGAACTTGTTACTCGATCGACTGTGCGCTCGAGAAACTAACGTAGCGCGCGGTGCAGAGCCAAACCAGATACGCAGGCTTCTTGAGCGAATTGCACTGTTCGCGCGAACGAACGTATCAGACCCAGGCCGTGTGACGAGCCTCTGTGGCGGATGCCTACCGAGATGTGATGTTGATCGAACCCGACATCTCGGTTCAACAAGTTCTCATGCGATTTCCCGGACTGACGACGGGGCATGCCAATGAGGAACGCGCCTTCATCGAGGCCAGTATTTTCGAAGCGGCACAAGCGGGTTCTCTCACTGAGATCATCGAAGCTCTCGCGACAAAAAGCGAGGAGTATATGAGGTCGGACGGTATACAGAAACTGATGCGTCTGTTCTGTAAAACAAGAAACGCGATTACGGCGCTCACGGCAGAATTGGTAATTGCGACTCTCAAACAACAGGAAAGGGTGGGCCTGCTCAGCGTGGCCCTGCAACAGGCGATGCTCAACGAGCAATCCGCCGTCGGCAATCTTCCGGCAGACCTCTTGATATGTGGCTCTCTACAGCCTGATCGACTGTTGCGTAAAGAGGTTAAAGCCATCGCGCTTCGGGGCGCGTCTATTCCTCATCTCGAAATCACTGCGGAGCTAACTGGCGGCAGAAAGCTTACATTCGAGGACTGCATATTTGATGAGTTAGACTTATCATTCAACTCTGACTCAATAGGAAGCGTTTCGTTTCATAGGTGCAGGGTACAAAGGCTTAGCTGCGCGCAGGATGTAGCGAACTGCATTAGAGACGTCGGCTTGGAGCCGGGAGATGTCGAAGAAACATCCGTTATTGATGCGACAAATGCGGATATCATGGAGATGTCGATCCCAGCGCAGCTAAAGGTGTTGAAAATAATACTCCGAAAGCTTTTCCAACAAAAAGGATCGGGCAGGAGAAGGGGCGCATTCTACAGGGGGATACACGGAATCGATCCTGATATCGTCGATCGTTGTCTGACCGCCCTCCTCAAAAGCGGTATTGCCTACGTGGTAGGGGCTCAACATTCTGATGACGCTGTATGGCATCCGAACCGGGCGCATGCACGGCGGGTGGCATTTCTGGTTGATACTCTGTCGATACCCGATGATGCCGTAGTTCAAGAAATTTTATAACGCTTGGCACGCAGACAACGCACGCATGCGATGACGAGGGTTCAATAGGCGCGCCGCAAAGTTGATGGTGCGTCCCAACACCCGGTTCCCGGTCTGTGCTCGAAAAGTCGCATAAATGGCAGACTGGAACTGCGGCTGCTTCGTCTCATATCGCCGACGCGATACCGACCTTGATCAGGACTGGTTCTGTCGTCTCGCCGAGCGTTATGAGGTCGGATATGACCCCATGGGCGAGCCAGGCATAATCGTTGGAAACCGCACCACCCCAATCTGCAGTGACGCCTTTCGCCCGCATTGTGGTGACGTCCTCAGCTCAATGCGTGGCCGGCCAATCCATAAACCCACGGTCCGTTTTCTTCCCGGTTCAGGAATCGGCGCCCTTTGGACATGGTCGTGACAGTCTCGGCAATGCCGAGGCCGCTCTGCTCGAGAAACGTGGCAAACACGCCATCCTTTTCCCTGGTA
This sequence comes from Mesorhizobium sp. B2-5-7, assembly GCF_006440875.1. Taxonomy (NCBI): domain Bacteria; kingdom Pseudomonadati; phylum Pseudomonadota; class Alphaproteobacteria; order Hyphomicrobiales; family Phyllobacteriaceae; genus Mesorhizobium; species Mesorhizobium sp. B2-5-7. Next base: position 10,025 of record NZ_VFUO01000005.1, read on the forward strand.
TCCACTCGGACGAAGCGTCCTGCAAGATTTCTCATATGAACGCCGGTGAGATGGACCGCGTCCAGATCGCTGCGCGCGACCATCGGCCCGATCACATAACCACGTCCAAACTCGCGACACATAGAATAGCCGACGATCTCGCCGCCGCGGCTCAAAGTTTGGATTGAAGCATTCGCTGAAAGCAATGCGAGCAGCCTCTCGCGGTCTGTCCCAAATGCGCGCCTGTCGAGCGCAATGATCTCCGTCAGCCTCTCGCTCGGCAACGCCTGCAATTCACCGTCCAAGGCCGGCGGGGCCGAGAGTGCCGGCGGAACCTCCCCTTGGCGCATGAATACAATTCCCTCGGTCGTGAAACCGAGTGAGACATAGAGGGGATAGGCGGCATGGGTGGCGTTGAGCGCCAAATTGCGATCGCCACACTGCTCGAGCACCTGGTCCATGAGCCATCGGCCGCCGCCTTGCGCTTGTGTGCGGGGCGTTGTGATCACCACGCCGATGGTGGCGAAATCATCCCCTTGCGGAAACCACATCGCGCTGCCGAAAACTCGGCCAATGCCGTCTACGGCAACGATGCCGCGGCCCGCGCGGCGCAGAATGTCCCAGTCCTTCGGCCGATGCGGCCAGCGGACTGAGATCGAGAGCGCGTGGAGCAGATCGACTTCGACTTCGTCGATGTCCCGCGCGACCAGTTCGAAAGACTTCAGGCGCACTGATCTCTGCATTTCAGTCGACCCGCTCCTTATCCAAGTCCCGTGCTCGCGCCCCACGTCCTGACGCCGCTGGCGGTTCCGCAGCCGTCTTTTGCCCTATGATTGCATCCGAAAGCCAGCAGGTTTCGCTGGTTACAGACCGATATTCGAAATCTTCGGCCAAAGCATAGCTTCATTCGGCACGGAATGCTCTCGCCTGCTGCCACACTTGTTGCATCCAGCGAACTGCGAGTGGAGCGGCGCCCGGTGAATGTCGAAGAGATTCTTGCGAGGCTGATCGCGTTCCCCTCGGTCGTGGGCTCGCCCAATGGCGCGATCGTCGACTGGGTGCGTGAATATTGCGAGGCGGTCGGTGCAGAAGTGACTGTCCTTCGCGGCCCCGAAGGCGATCGGTCCAACCTGTTTATCACAATCGGACCTCGGCGCACCCGCGGCTACATCTTGTCAGGCCACATGGATGTGGTGCCGGCCGGGGAACGGGAATGGAATTCGGATCCCTTCGTACTGCGCCAAGACGGCGCCAGGCTCCATGGTCGGGGCACCTCCGACATGAAGGGCTTTCTCGCTTGCGTGCTGGCTGCCCTGCCGCGGCTTGCCGCGATGAACTTGCAGCGGCCCATTCATCTCGCATTCTCCTATGACGAGGAAGCAGGTGCCCGTGGTGTGCCCCATCTCATCGCCGCCCTGCCAAACCTGTGCGAGAAGCCGCTTGGCGCGATTATCGGTGAGCCGAGCCAGATGGAAGCCGTGCGGGGGCACAAAGGCAAGGCAGCTGCGCGGCTCGAGGTGATCGGACGGTCCGGCCATTCTTCACGACCTGAGCTCGGACTGAATGCAGTGCACGCTATGGCAGGTCTCGTCACGCAGCTCGTGGCCTATGGCCAGACCCTCGCAAACGGGCCGTTCCACACGGATTTCGCGCCTCCATACTCATCATTGCAGGTCGGGGTTATTGCCGGCGGCCAAGCCGTCAACATCATACCCGATCGCTGCACCGCCGATATCGAGGTCCGCGCCGTGCCGGGTGTTTCCCCATCATCTTTGCTCGAGCCCGTAAAGGCCGAACTCGCCGCTTTACGCGACAGAGGCTTTGAGGTGGCGTGGCATGAATTGAGCGCGTATCCGGGGCTTTCGCTCGCTCAGGAGAGTGACTTGGCAGCCCTTCTGGTCGAGTTAACGGGGCGGGAGCCCCTGTCTGCAGTGAGTTATGGGACGGAGGCTGGCCTCTATCAGCAGGCTGGCATCGACGCGATCATCTGCGGTCCCGGCGATATCAGCCGGGCTCATCTTGCCAACGAATATATCGAAATCGGCGAACTTGCTGCCTGCCAGAGCATGATCGAGCGTCTCGGCACGCGCCTTGCCGCATAGCAGGAGGGAGCGGTTTATGGCCTTTCTTTTCAATTCCGACCCAGTGCGCGCAGCAGTCTTCCGCAAGGTTTTCGCACGTGAGCTCCCGGACGTCGAACTTCTCCACAGCAGCGAATGTGTCGACCCGGAGAAGGTGCGCTACCTCCTGACCTGGACGGCGCCGGACGATATCGAGCACTACCGCAATCTCGAAGTGCTGTTTTCGCTTGGCGCCGGCGTCGACCAGTTCAAGCGTGAAAGCCTGCCTCAGCAGGTGAAGCTGGTGCGCATGGTCGAGGACGGCATCATTCGCATGATGCAGGAATATGTCGTTCTCGGCGTACTGAGCCTCCACCGGGATATGGTGGCGTATCGTGAACAACAGAAGCGCCAAGCGTGGCTCGGTCTTGCCGCTCCGCAAGCCGCCGAGCGCCGCGTGGGCTTTCTGGGCCTTGGCATGCTGGCGCAGGCGGCTATCGAGCGATTGATGCCGTTTCGCTTTCCTCTCGCCGCCTGGAGCCGAAGCAGGAAGGAGCTCGACGGCGTCACCTGCTTTCATGGCGCGGACCAGCTTGCCGGCTTTCTCGCGCGCACGGACATTCTCGTTTGCCTGCTGCCATTGACGGAAGAAACCCGCGGCATTCTCGATGCGGAACTCTTTTCCCTCCTGCCGGCCGGGGCGAGGCTGCTGCATGTCGGCCGCGGGCCGCAGTTAGACCAAACCGCCCTGATCCAGGCTCTCGACAACGGTCACCTCGCCGCCGCGATGCTCGATGTTACCGATCCCGAGCCGCTGCCGGACGACCATCCACTCTGGCGGCACCCGAAGGTGGCGATCACGCCGCACATTGCTTCCATAACGCAAGCAGATTCCGCGGCGCAATCCGTCGTGGACAATATCCGGCGCCACCGCGCCGGAGAAGAACTGATCGGCCTCGTCGATCGGACACTCGGCTACTAACCAGGGAAGCATGACATGTCACTTCTGATCACGATCGACACAGATCCAACCTTCGCGCCCAAGCAGGCTTTGCCAACTCCAGAGCGGCTCATTTCGGGCAATCCATCCTTCAAGACTTGGGCGCAGGATGCTTCGAAAGGCGACAAGGTCCTGACCGGCGTGTGGGAGGCGACGCCCGGCGAAACGCATTCGATCAAGGGCACTACCTGCGAGTTCTGCCACATCGTTTCAGGCCTCGTCGAGATCGAGGAGACGGGCGGTGAGACCAAGACTTATCGTACCGGCGACAGTTTTGTGATGAAGCCCGGCTTTGTCGGCGTCTGGCGCACGATCGAAACCGTGCGCAAGATCTACGTCAGCGTTTACGACTGAGCTCAACGCTCAAGGTCCGGCCGAATAGCGTGCGTAGTGGCTCCAGAACAATCGACTTTCCAAGTCCCGCCCGACGCGATTCGACGCCGTCGGGCGGCTCATCCTCGGCGGAAAATGCGGCGCGCTGTCGACTACTGTCCCGATGAAACCCGGTAAGAGATGCCGAATGTCGCTGCCGTGTTGAGCAAGCTGCGACCATCGGTGCCCATCGGTCTCCAGGAGGATCTCAATGAAGGCTTACACGATAGCGCACATCCCAGGCGACGGCATCGGCAAGGAGGTGACTGAGGCTGGATGGGAGGTGCTTCAGGCCGCGGCAAAGCGAGGCGGTTTCGCCCTTGAAGATACAAGGTTCCCATGGTCGTGCGCCTACTACCTGGAAACCGGTGCGATGATGCCGCCAGACGGGGTCGAGATCCTACGGAAGTTCGATGCGATCTACCTCGGCGCTGTGGGGTGGCCAGCGAAGGTGGCCGATTCCGTATCGCTTCACGGACTTCTCCTGCCGATCCGGAAAGGCTTCACGCAGTATGCCAACATACGGCCGCACAGGCTGTTGCCAGGCGTTCAGGGACCTCTTCGCCGTGATGGTTTCGACATCCTGTGCATCCGCGAGAACACGGAAGGCGAATACTGCGGCGCCGGTGGGCGCATTCATTCCGGCACGGCCAATGAGGTCGCGATCGAGACGGCAATCTTCACGCGTGAGGGTGTCGAAAGGATCCTCCGCTTCGGATTCGAACAGGCGCGGACGCGCCGCATGAAGCTCGCATCTGTCACCAAGTCCAACGCGCAGAAACATTCCATGGTTTTCTGGGATGAGGTCACGCGCGAGGTGGCGAAAGACTATGCCGATGTGGAGGTCTCGCACTACCACGTCGACGCCATTGCCGCCCGCATGGTCCTGGCGCCTGAAAGCCTCGACGTGATCGTCGCCTCGAACCTTTTTGGCGACATCCTCACGGATATTGGAGCGGCCATTCAGGGCGGACTGGGTTACGCCGCCTCCGCCAATATCAACCCCGATCGCAGTGCGCCCTCCATGTTCGAGCCGGTCCACGGTTCGGCGCCTGACATCGCGCATCTCGGCATCGCCAATCCGATCGCCGCAATCTGGTCGGGCGCCATGATGCTGGGGCATCTGGGCGAGGGGCAGGCCGCGGCCGAAGTAATGACGGCAATCGAGTCCGCAACCGCACGCGGGATAGGCACGATTGCGGGCAAGGACAGCACTGAAGCAATCACGCAGGCCGTGCTGGCAGGATTAAGCTGAAAGAGCAGAGGAAAAGAATCATGAACGCAATAACGAAGATTGGTTTCCTGAAGGATGCGGACCTGTTTCGCCAGCGGGGGCTCATTGGCGATGTCTGGCAGCATGCACACAGCAACGCGACTGTCGATGTCATCGATCCGGCCAGTCTGGAAGTGCTTGGAACCGTGCCCGACATGGGCCGGGATGAGACAAGGGCTGCAATAGATGCAGCGCACGCGGCGTTCAAGGACTGGAAGGCCAGGACCCACGCCGAACGCGGAGCGCTTCTGGAACGCTGGCACAGCCTGATACTGGAAAATGAAACGGACCTGGCGTTGCTGCTGACGCTGGAACAGGGCAAGCCTCTGGCGGAGGCCCGCGGTGAAATCCGCTATGGCGCCTCCTTCGTGAAATGGTTCGCCGAAGAAGCACGCCGGATCGGCGGCTCGACCATTCCGTCTCCCACGGCCGATCGCCGCATTCTGGTGCTGAAGGAGGCCGTCGGCGTCTGCGCCATCATCACGCCATGGAATTTCCCCAACGCGATGATCACGCGTAAGGTGGCGCCGGCGCTGGCCGCGGGTTGTACGGTTGTCATCAAGCCGTCTGAATTCACGCCATTCTCGGCGCTGGCGCTCGGCGTCCTGGCGGAACGGGCGGGTATCCCTGCCGGCGTGATCAACATTGTGACCGGCATGCCCACCGAGATCGGCAACGAATTCATGGCTAACGAGACGGTACGCAAGATCTCGTTCACCGGCTCGACCCGCGTCGGAGCGCTGCTCATGCGTGGCGCGGCCGATAGCATCAAGCGGCTCAGCCTCGAGCTCGGCGGCAATGCGCCGTTTATCGTCTTTGACGACGCCGATCTGAGCAATGCAGTGGAGGGTGTGATCGCATCCAAGTTCCGCAATGGCGGTCAAACCTGCGTCTGCGCGAACCGGATTCTCGTGCAAGCGGGCGTTTACGACGCTTTCGCCGAAAAGCTGAGCCAACGTGTCAACCGCATGAAGGTTGGCGCGGGGACCGACGACGGCACTGAGATCGGCCCGATGATCAATGCGGCGGCCATCGACAAGATCGAGCGTCACATCGCGGATGCACAGGCGAAAGGCGCGCGGATCATCGCCCAGAGTGAGACGGTGCCGGACGGCAAGCAATATGCACGGCCCGTCGTTCTGGGAGGGGCTACGACCGAGATGCTGCTGGCATCGGAAGAGACCTTCGGCCCGGTGGCACCGCTGTTCCGGTTCGAGACGGAGGACGAGGCCATCGCGATCGCAAACGGTACGCCGTTTGGCCTTGCCGCCTACTTCTACACCGAAAATCTCAAGCGGTCATGGCGTGTTGCCGAGGCGCTGGAGTTCGGTATGGTCGGGCTCAACACGGGCATGATCTCGACCGAAGTTGCGCCTTTCGGCGGTGTCAAGCAGTCAGGGGTGGGGCGCGAAGGATCCCAGCTCGGCATCGAGGAATATCTCGAGGTCAAGACGCTTCATGTTGGCGGGCTGAACTAGTTTCTCTTGCGAGCAGGTTGAAACCCCTGCAGCTTCCAAAGTGTTGGAACAACAAGAAAGGGGCGGTGAAAACCGCCCCTTTCTTGTTGCAACCGGTGATCATTAACGTGGTGGAGCGCGCCTCAGCCTGGCGCGGCTGCAGTAGCAACAGACGTTCAGGCGAATTCCCGAACGGGCTCCAATCCGACGGCGCCGGCCAGCCCGCCGATATCCTTGATTTCGGTGTACTCGTAGTAAGGGTTGGCGGGTTCGTGGCCGCGATTCACCCACACCTTGCTCTTGATGCCAAGATCGTAGGCGGTCATGAGATCGTAGCGGAATGAGGACGACACATGCGTGATGTCTTCCGGGCCGCAGCCGAGCTTGTCGAACATGTACTCGAAGCCCTTCATATGCGGCTTGTAGGCGCCGGTCTCCTCGGCCGTGATGATCATGTGGAAGGGTGCGCCAAGTTTCTCCACGTTCGACATGATCAGGCTCTTCATGGAGTTCGACAGGATCACCAGCGGAATCTCCTTGGCGATCCTGGCCAGCCCCGCCGGGACATCCGGGTGCGGACCCCATGTCGGTATTTCCGAATAAATGCGCTGGGCATCCCCGGGGCGGAACGTCACATGGTTGCGCTTGCAGGCGCGCTCCACGGAATTGTGCACGACCTCGCTATAAGGCTTCCAGGCGCCAAGAACCTCATCGAGGCGATACGCCGAGAAATCCTTGATCAACTGCGTCATTACGGCGGGGGAGAGCTCCGCACCGTAAACTCGTCTTGCCGCGCCGGCCATGTCGAAGTTGGTCAGCGTACCGTAGCAATCGAAGGTGATGTATTTCGGTCTGAAACGCGTCATTGGCGTCTATCCTTCCAATCCTGGCGGCACCGCGTGCCTTTAACGACAAGGATCATAACGAGCAGCGGAAAGGACTAGTCACCGCATTCTTTGCCGCTTGAAGCAGATTGTTTTGTATCGTGGCAGGGCTTTGGCAGAGAGTTGCGCACGACGTGGTTCCGAGCTTGCCAGGCGCTTCCCTCGTCCGCCGGCTGGTCGGCATAAGATGCGGCGCGGGCGGCAAAGGAAAGTCAAAACACCTATGGCTCAGGTTCCGGTCGGGAGGAACTGCTGTCGGCCGCAGCCTAACTTGGCATTGAAGAATTCAGGCCGGGAAACGACCCATGACCGCAGAGCGGGTCACGCTCAAAACGATGACAGCCGAGCATCTGAGCGATGCTGTCGAATTGTCCCGTCATGTTGGATGGCCGCACAATCGTGAAGACTGGGAACTGATGCAATCGCTCAGCCAAGGCGTCGTTGTCCAGGAGGAAGGACGAGTGGTGGGGACGATCTTGATGACGCCCTTTGGCGACGATGCCGCTACCGTCAACATGGTCATCGTCGATGCCGCACTGCGCGGTCGCGGGCTTGGCCGCAAGCTGATGGAGGAGGCGCTTGCCAAGGCAGGCGAGCGCACCTGCTATTTGGTGGCGACGCAGGAAGGGCTCCCGCTCTACGAGAAGTTGGGATTTGTCGCGACCGGCAGGATAGGGCAGCACCAGGGCCTGGCGCCGTCTGTCGACGCGCCGGCACATGTGTCATGGGGCGAGCCCGGCGACCACGCCCGCCTTGTTGCTCTGGATCGCACGGCGTTTGGTCATGACCGGTCGGCACTCATGAGCTCATTGCGCGAGCGCGCGAAGTTCGCCGTCGTTCGCGATCAAGGCGATGTTCAGGCGTTTGCGGCAATTCGTCGGTTTGGCCGAGGGCTGGTCATTGGGCCGGTGGTGGCAAGGAAGCTTCACGAAGCGAGATGCCTTGTCGACTTCCTGCTGGCCGACAGTCCGGGCGAGTTTGTCCGCATCGACACTGATGAATCCACAGATCTCGGCGAGTGGCTTACCCGCCGCGGGCTGGCCCGCGTAGGCGGTGGCATAACGATGCGACGAACCGCAGGCGAGCCGAAGGACGAAACCAAACCACACCGAACTTATGCGCTCGTCAGTCAGGCGCTACGCTGAAATCGGAGGAAGAAATGCTTGCAAACTCCCTGATCGAACTCGATCGCGAACATCTGGTTCACCCGTTTTCATGCTACCGGAGCCACGAAGAGACGGGCGTGCGTGTACTCAAATCCGCCAAGGGCGCGACAGTGACCGAGGCAAGCGGGAAAACCTTGCTGGACGGATTCGCGGGTCTATGGTGTGTAAACATCGGATACGGGCAGGAAAGCGTCGTCGAGGCGGCGGCCAAGCAGCTAAGAGAGCTTCCTTATGCGACGGGATATTTCGGGCTTGGGTCTGAGCCGGCCATTCGTCTTGCCGCCCGGCTTGCCGAACTGGCGCCTGGCGATCTGAACCATGTCTACTTCACGCTGGGCGGGTCCGACGCGATAGACAGCACGATCCGTTTCGTTCGCTATTATTACCACGCCAAGGGCACGCCGCGAAAAGACCAGTTTATCTCGGTCGAGCATGGCTACCATGGATCCTCGACGGTAGGGGCAGGTCTGACCGCGCTGCCGGCTTTCCATGCTGGCTTTGGCGTGCCTTACGACTGGCAGCACAAGATCCCCTCGCACTACGCCTATCGCAATCTGGTCGGTTCCAACCCGCAGGCGATCATCGATGCATCGGTCGCGGCGCTGCGGGCCAAGATCGCTGAACTGGGCGCCGATCGCGTCGCGGCCTTCTACGCCGAACCCATCCAGGGTTCGGGGGGTGTCCTGGTTCCACCGACAGGTTGGCTAAAGGCCCTGCACGCCGTGTGCAAGGAACACGACATTCTGTTCGTCGCCGACGAAGTCATCACCGCGTTTGGCCGCACGGGCCCCCTTTTCGCCTGTGAAGAGGACGAGGTCGTGCCGGATCTGATGACCACGGCGAAAGGACTGACGTCGGGCTACGTGCCGATGGGCGCCGTCTTCATGACCGACCATGTCTACAATACGATCGCGGACGGAGCCGGCAAAGCGGCTGTCGGCCACGGCTATACCTACTCAGCCCATCCGGTGAGCGCGGCAGTCGGGCTCGAATGCCTGCGTCTCTATGAAGATGGCTTGCTCGAGAACGGGCGCAAGGCCGGGAAGCGCCTGATGGACGGCCTCCGCTCGCTCGCCGATCACCCGCTGGTTGGCGATATTCGCGGTCGCGGCATGCTGGCTGCGATCGAGCTGGTCACGGACAAGGAGCGCAAAACGCCGCTGCCGGCGGCGGCCGACCCGGGGCGCCGCATCTTCGACCGCGCCTGGGAGAACGGCCTTGTCATTCGCGCCTTCAACAGCGGCATCCTCGGCTTTGCGCCGCCGCTCTGCTGCACCGACGACGATATCGATGGTATCCTCGAACGCACCCGGATGACGCTCGATCAAACACTCGAAGACAAGGATGTGCGGGAAGCGATGAAGGGGTGATCCTTGCCATCGCCGAGCCGCCTCGGTGGCGCTGCTCTCCAGACAACAAAAGGGTGATGGTTTCCCGGGAAAAGCGCATAGCGCTTTCCCTTGGGAATTGCGTCAAACCGAAGAGTTAGAGCGGTTAGCCGTTTTCGTGAAACGGTGAGATGCTAGGTCCAAGACTGCGGAGCGGCTGTTCATTTGTCGAAAATGACATCGAGAGGCAAATGGGATTTTACGATCGGTGACTTCAGCACGACGAAGCTGAAATATTTGTCGATCCCGATATCCAACTCGAGCATGCGCTCCATGATCGTTTGATACTCGCTTATGCCCGCTGTCACGAATTTCACAAGGTAATCGTAGCCGCCCGAAATCAGATGGCATTCGATGACGGAATCTACTTTCTGAATGGCGGTGAGAAATCTCGCGAAGTCGTTCTGTTGATGGTGCTTGAGCGTAACTTCGGTGAAGATCGTTAGGGTCTGTCCGAGCTTGGACACATCGATCTGGGCGGAATAGCCGGTAATGAAGCCTTCCGCCTGAAGCTTTTTCACCCGCATCAGGCAAGGGCTTGGCGATAGATTGACCAGGTCGGCAAGCTCGACGTTGGTGACCCGCCCGTTCTTTTGCAGTTGGGATAAGATCTTGATGTCGATCTTGTCGAGCTTCATTGCATACCCGTCACACGTTAGAACCGCGGATCGTGCGGCAGACGGCGTCCGTCACGTCCTGCGTGGTCGCTGTGCCACCCACGTCCGGCGTCAGCACGCCCTCACTCGTCACTGTTTCCACAGCGCTCATCAACCGGACGGCGGCTGCGCTTTCGCCCAGATGTTCGAGCATCTGGGCAGCGGTCCAGAAGGTGGCGACTGGGTTGGCGATACCCTTGCCGGCGATGTCGAAGGCCGAGCCGTGAATTGGCTCGAACATAGAGGGATAGCGCCGCTCGGGATCGATGTTGGCGGTCGGTGCAACGCCGAGACTGCCCGCGAGCGCGCCTGCAAGGTCCGACAATATGTCGGCGTGAAGATTGGTGGCGACGATCGTGTCGAGGCTGCGAGGTTTGAGTGTCATGCGCACCGTCATAGCATCAACCAGCATCTTGTCCCACGCGACGTCAGGGAAGTCCTGCGCTACTTCGGCTGCGATTTCATCCCACATTACCATGCCGTGACGCTGCGCGTTGGATTTCGTAACAACAGTCAGTAGCTTTCGCGGCCGTGACCGCGCCAGCCGGAATGCATAGCGCATGATGCGGGTGACGCCGACGCGCGTAAAGATCGCGACTTCGGTTCCGACCTCCTCGGGGAGACCGCGGTGAGCACGGCCGCCATGGCCGGAATACTCGCCCTCGGAATTCTCGCGCACGATCACCCAATCCAGGTCGCCGGGGCCAACGCCCGCCAGCGGCGAAACGATGCCGGGCAATATCCTGGTCGGCCGCACGTTCGCGTACTGATCAAAGCCTTGGCAGATCGGCAGCCGGAGACCCCAGAGCGTGATGTCGTCAGGCAGATCGGGGGAGCCTACCGCGCCAAAGAAGATGGCATCGAAGCGCTTCAGTTGCGACACTCCATCTTCGGGCATCATCAGGCCATTGGCCTTGTAGTAGTCCGAGCCCCAGGCGAAGTGCTGGACGCGCAGCTTGAAGTCGCCGCAACGCTGCTGCAGCGCCTCAAGTGCCTGGAGACCGGCTGCGATCACCTCTGGGCCAATCCCGTCGGCAGGAATGGCGGCAATCTCGTATTCTCGCATCGTCTCTTCCCTGTTTCAGCACCGGCTGCTCGGGCCTCAATCTCGTCTGCGACCGATTGTACCTTGGCTGATCTTCTCAGAATTCAGCGACCTTGCCCCACGCACCGGTCTTCAGGCGTTCTGGCCTATAAGGACGCGGATCGACGATAGGCTCGCTGCCAGTGATGATGTCTGCGATCATATGCCCCGCGCCGAGGCCAATGCCGAAGCCGTGACCACTGAATCCCGCCGCCAGGATGAAACCCGGAATCCCTTCCACTTCGCCGATCGCTGGAATGCCGTCGGGTGTGCTGTCGATATAACCCGCCCAGGCATCGGAGATCGCGACGCGATTGAGTTCGGGGATCAATTCGCAGGCTCTTCGATATGTCAGCCGGATCTGTCCCATGTCGGGCTTCGGGTCGAGAATCCGGTTCCGTTACATTGGCGTAATATCGTCAAGGCCCCATTTGCGCAGGCTTTCATGTCCCTGACGCCAGCCCTCGAAGGCGCCCGGGGCGAGATTGCGCCAGCGGCGGGCGAACATCGGCAAAAACTCGCGGCTGAACCTGAATTGCTGCGGCGTCGGGTCGACGCGAGCCCGTCCGCTGATCGCCAGCGTGTATGCACCGTTGCTGCGCCGCGTCAGCGAGACGCTCGCTGTGTGCAGGGCATCGGGCAGGCCGATTGCGCCTGGCGCCACGGCTAGAATGGATTGACGCACGGCAGCTTGCGGGAAGCGCATACCAAGCTGGTTGCAAAAGGAGGAGGCCCACGCGCCTCCGGCCATGACCACGATCTTCGTACGGATGGTTCCCGCTTCCGTCACGACGCCGCTGACCCTGCCGGCGCTCAACTCCAGTCCACGCGCCGCGCAATGCTGATGCACGGTACCGCCCGCCGCCAAGATGCCGCGCGCGGCAACCGGCACTGCCTTGGAGGGATCCGCCGTTCCGTCAGTCGGTGAGAAAACGCCGCCCTTCCATTTGCGTCCGGTCGCCTTGCCCTTCTCGGTGGCTTCCTCAGCGCTCAGAACATGCGTCGTAACGCCTACCGTCCTGGCGAAGTCACGCCATTTCGCCCAGCCCGCGAGTTCATTTTCGTCCTGTGAGAGATAGAGGAGCCCGCAACGGCGAAATCCGGTATCCCCGCCAGTCTCCTGTGCCACCTTCTCCCAGAGATCGAGGCTCTTGGTTGCCATAGGCAACTCGCGCGCATCGCGGTTCTGCTGGCGGCACCAGCCCCAGTTTCGGCTGGACTGCTCGGCGGCCACGCGCCCTTTCTCTACCAGGGCGACGCTGACGCCGCGGCGCGCGAGATAATACGCCGTGAACACGCCCACGACGCCGCCGCCGATGACGACGACGTCCGCCTCGCGGGGGAGGGAAGGGCTGCACTCGATGTGCATTAGCGGCGCGGGCATCTGCGGAACTCCGGAAACTCTGAAGCATTCTAACTCGCGCCGAGAATAGGCAGGCTGCGGAGTTGTGTGCCTGGACGGAATGTCCTGCGGTTAGTGACCCTTAGGACGTGCAATTATTGCGTGAAAAGCTCGCTGGCGTCCCACCTCACAGAGGGAGGTAGGCTGAAGCCTAAAAGCCGCCAGGGGACATGATGGATCTCGCTCTACGTCAGGCCTGGACGCTTTGGACCACGAAAAACTTCGCCACGCGATCGTTGCTTTCCCATCCGATAGATGCGCCCTGGGGCACGAAAAGCGCATCTCCGGTGCCCGCCGACAGTACGCTGCCATCGAGCGCGGCGAATCGTACACTCCCGGCCAGCAGATGCATGAACTCGTTCTGGCGATGCGGGCGAAAGGCCAAGCAAAGCCTCGGCCGGTAGCGAAGCAGACGGCTTGAAGTCGGCGTCGGCGCGCAATGGGACAAGGCCGGGCTTCGTCGGTTTGTCGCAAGCGGCCGCGCAGAACGAAAACCGCACGCCTGATTCAGTCTGGATGCGAAGCGTGGTGCCGCATCCGATGACAGCACCCGCTTGCGGACCGAGCACCAGCGGGGCCGCGCCGGCCGCCGTCAGGATCAGCTCTCCTTCCACCACGACGATGGTTTCGATGTGGGGGAAGCTTGCGACTTCGAGCTCACCAACAAAGCTGGTTCGGCCCACGATCATCGAGTCCGGTCCTTCCCAGGCGATTTCGCGATCTCCCACAAAGGGATCATCCGTGCCGAACGCTGTCCTGCGGAAAGGGGTTGCAACGGGGGCGCCGTCGGCGCGATGCAGCACTATAGCCACGGTCATGATTGCTCCTGCGAATTGCGCCATGATGTCACTGAAAACTTAGCAGACGGCACCGTCGTGAATTGGCGAAAGGTGCTTGTTCAGGACAGCGACGTCGCGAATGATTGCGGTGAGTTGGCTTGTTAGGTCATTCCCATTGGCCGGGTATTTGCCATCCAAAGCCGCAGTCCCAATCGTAAAGCCAGCTGCGCCGGCGCTTTGCACGACTGCAATTCGTTCAGGGGTGTCGATCGAACCTGCAACGTAGACAGGCTTGGTGACTGCAGCGCAGACAGCCTTCATCAGCTCAGGCACGTTCTCCGCCGAACGGTATGCCAGCAGGTCCAGGCCATGCACTCCATCGTGCTCTGCAACCGTCTTGGCACTTTCGACAATTTCGTCGATGGCGCCTTCAAGCACGCTCGGATGACCTGCGATCCGACCCGGAAACGGGAAGTACTGGATGCCGGTGTCCTTGATGATCGGCAGCACATCGTCGACCCGCGTGCCACCAAGAAGAACGTTAACGCCGATTTCGGCAGCTGCCCTTGCCGAAGCAATTTCGCTTTTGCGGTCCAGTGACACGACTTCCAGATAGGAAGTTGCACCGCCCGCCCTGATGGCTGCACTGAGGCCTTTCAGCTGCTCGATCGGCAAGCCGATATCCTTGAACCCGATGTGCCGCACGCCGAGGCTGAGCGCAGTTTTTAGCTGCTGTGAGGCGTCCGGAACCGTTCGGTCGTTGCGCGTGAGCATGAAGATGAAGCGTAACCCCATTGGTGTGATTCCTTTCGTATCTAGTTCTTCTTGGTTTGCGCCAACACGAGGCGCTTGGCGTAGGCAAGTGCTGTTTCCAAGCTGGCGTGGTCTGCAATTCCACGGCCCGCGATATCGAACGCCGTGCCGTGATCTGGGCTGGTGCGGACGAACGGCAGGCCAAGCGTGATGTTCACGCCTTTTTCCAGCCCGAGATACTTCACAGGGATCAGCCCCTGATCGTGGTATTGTGCCACCACAAGATCGAATCGACCTTGACGTGCTTGCATGAAGACAGTGTCGCCAGGATAAGGGCCAGTGGCATCGATGCCCTCGGCTCGGGCCGCGTCGATTGCAGGTCGTATGATCCGGATCTCCTCGTCGCCGAAGAGGCCACCTTCACCTGCGTGCGGGTTGAGACCTGCTACGGCGATACGCGGGGTCGCGAAGCCGAGAGCTTTTCCACCCTCATGGGCAAGCCGGATAGCGGATAGCTGAGCGTCGAAATCGCCTTGTTCGATCGCCTTGCTCAGCGACGTGTGGATCGTGACGAGCACTGTGCGGATGTCATCGTTGGCAAGCATCATCGCCACGCGCTTGGCACCGCCGTAGTCGGCCAGAATTTCGGTATGGCCGGGGTATCTGATACCCGCGCTGGCCATCGCCTCTTTATTGATCGGCGCCGTGACGATGCCGCTTACCTCGCCGGACTTCGCTGCTGCGATCGCTGCAACGAGGGCGTCGAAGGCCGCCTGCCCGGAGATCGCGCTGATACTCCCGATTGGAGGAGGCTCAGTAATCCGGGTGGTGTCGATGACTTCAATTGCCTGCGGCGGGAACTGGGCTGCATCGGCCGCATTGATGCGTCGCACCTCGACGTTCAACCCGAGCCGCCGCACGATGTCCTGCATGACAACATAGCTGCCGAACACGACGACGCGTTCGCCGCCCTTCGCAAGCACCTTCGCCACGATCTCCGGCCCAATGCCGGAGGCGTCGCCCATTGTGAGAGCAAGCGGGGGAATGTTCTTCATTGGGTTGCTCCACGTATCCGCGCGACGGCGCGCTCCAGAGCGTCGTCACCGCCAAAGCCACCCGCCTTCATAGCGAGCAAGAGCGAGCGCCCATCGCCAAGCCTGGCGAGACCAAGCGGGAATCCGGGATCGAGTTCTTGCAGGATCTCGAACTCACGGACGTTGAGAAGGTCCAGGATCGCTTCCATCGTGTCGCCGCCGGTGGCGATCAAAGCGCCGAAGCGTAGGCTTTGAAGCTCTCGCGCTGCGTCTTGTGCGATACGGCGCAGCACCGCTGCCGAGTCCCCTTCGCGCGTTCTTGGTCCGCGCAGCAGCATAACGCCGCTAGCCTCCTGGAGTTGATCTGCCTGCTGATGACTGCGCAAATTTGCGCTCCCAATGACGACCAAGACATCGCTGCTGATGCCATCGAGCAATGGCAGTGGTAGGGTCTTCGCCGGCACAAAACGCCGCGATAGCGCTGTAGCCATTCCAGGAGAGCCAACCCAAAGGATCGACGCTGGATCCTCGATGGCAGCAATCTGTGAGTCGAGTTCTTCCTGCGTTTCAGCATCAAGCAGCGTGACATTCTTGATGCAGCTTGGGACCAGGTCGACTAGCGCGGAATGCCGCACGGGATGCACAGGGTCATGGCCATACGAACTTTCCGAGACCGGAATGCCGTCAACAAGCTGAATGCCCCTCACCGTCGTACGACCGGCCTGCGGGAACGCCGGTGCAAACACCAGTGCTTTGCGGCCGCTCGCCGCAAAACATGCTTCAAGCTCAGCCGTTATGTGACCGCGAAGTGTGGAGTCTACCGTTTTATACAGCACGGTATGGCTGGCAAGTCGGGCGGTCAATCGAGCGACCGCCTCGAACGCTTGCGATGGAGTAGCAGACCGCGAACCGCTATCGACTGCCATTACCGCTGCCGCTCGGCTCGGAAGCTGGCCCCTGCCGATCGACGCAGTCAAGCCGCGGGCGACGAAAGGTGCTGCGCCATCTGCCGCGCTGGTGAGGTCGTCGGCGAGGACCGCTATACTGGGTTGATGATTGGTGCGCATGCATCAATTAACAAAACTCCACCAACCACGAATAGCGATAGTTTCTGACGGGATCGGTGATATATTGTCACCGATGGATCGCTCAGACATACCATCGCTCGACGACCTGCGAGCGTTCGAAGCAACAGCGCGGCTGGGCTCGGTCCGGCTTGCAGCAGACTCGCTTGCACTCACGCACGGCGCCGTCAGTCGCCGTATCACCAAACTCGCCAATGACATCGGGGTCAGGTTGTTTGAAAAGAATGGGCGAGGCCTGCGGCTCACCCCGGCCGGCGAGACGCTCAACCTTACCCTCAGCAGGTTTTTCGGCGAGTTGGCCGCCACAGTGCAAAGCCTGCGTGCTGCCAATGCCGGGAGGAGTGCCCTGGTGCTCTCCTGCGAGCCTTCAGTTGCCATGCGTTGGCTCATTCCGCGGCTTGGGGCGCTTCAAGTGGCGCATCCGAACATGGCCCTCCACCTCTCCGTTGGTGGAGGGCTTGTGGACTTTCATAAGAAACAGGTCGATCTCGCTATTCGACGGCTGGACTTCGCTGTGCCTGAGACGTGGAACGTCCGGCCCCTTTTTCCCGAAAGGGTTGGGCCTGTCATGAGGCCGGAACTCGTGCCAGAGTTCGAACATGGCGACTATCTCGCTCTCGGGTCGAAGACCCGACCTGAGGCGTGGGCGCAATGGCTGAAGACCCATCCGTCGGCGCTTCGACCCACAGAAATCCGTTACTTCGACAATCACGCCCTGATTGTCGAAGCTGCATCTGCAGGCCTGGGTGTAGCCCTCAGTCCGCTCGTACTCGCGATTGACGATGTGGAACGAGGAAGCCTGGAGGCACCTGCTGGCTTTGATCCTGACGGCAGTCAGTACGGGTTGATATGGTTGGGCTCGACTGAACTACAAGGTGTGGAGTTTGAACTCGCAGAGTGGCTCCAGGCGCAGTTCAGCCGCCTGGGCCCAAATCACCTTTGAAAGAGCGCCCTGCGAGCTTCGCCCAGCTAAATGTGGTCGACCGGCATCGAAAAGCAGCAACCGAGCATCGATGGGCCGGGTAGAGTTTCCCGATGAGCGGCACAGTTTGCCGTGCTTGGTTCTGCACTACCTTTTATTGGTATCCAGATGAGGCATCGCATCGGCGCATCACGGGCTTCGTGCAGGTGGCGCCGGTTGTTGCCTGCCTTCAACGCCTGGATGGGCGCCAATCTATTTCAAATGCGGAAAATTCCGGCGCGGCGGATCCTTCAAATTTCCTGGGCAAGGAATGCCGTGCCCGCCTTGGACAGGTCGGCACGGCCGCTGGCGTCATTGCTCATTCATTTTCGGGCAATCACACTCAGACTCTCACCTATGCCACGCTACCATCATCCATGCCAAACAGAGTGAAATGCCAATTCGGACGTTTTTTTCAGAAGTTCATGCCGCCCGAGCGCCAACTTTCGAAGACTCTGCGGAAACAGAACAGTCACACTGGCTGGAACAACGGGGTACCCTTCCTTACGGCAGGCAAGCTCCCGAGGACCTCCGATAGGCAGAGCTGCCCGATTGGAGAGTTCTCCAAGAAAAGGGAACAATGTCCGGTACACGGCCGGATTTTCATAAGGGAGCCGCCAGGGTGAGCAGAATCCGTCTCTCGCAGCCTCAGGGCGCGAAGCGCCGAGATGGCCAGGCTACGGCTGCTACGGTGACGTGTTGCTGCTCAAGGGGCGATGATGCGGTCCGCAACAGGGTGGATACGCTTCGATGGAATGGGAGGTGATCCAGATGGTCGCAAGTATCCAGGCTGTAGCCTCTCACGATGTGGCGCTTTCGGTGCGCGACCTCACGGTGAATTTGCCGAAAGGCATGGAACGAACCTATGCGGTCGAGAACATTTCCTTCGATCTGAAACGTGGCCAGATCCTCTGCATCATAGGCGAGTCAGGATCAGGCAAGTCGGTCACGGCGAACGCGATCATGGGGCTCCTGCCCAAGGTGATCCGCGTCTCATCGGGTTCAATACAGTTGGAGGGGATGAACATCATCGGCATGTCGCCCGACAAGCTGCGCAATCTGCGTGGTCGGGTCGTGTCGATGATCTTTCAGGACCCGCTCTCGGCGCTCAACCCCTTGATGACGGTGGGTGCACAAATTGACGAGGTCATGGCCGCGCATGGCTTCGGCACATCACAAGCCTGTCGAAACCGCGCCATCGAACTGCTCACCGAAGTGGGCTTGCCAGATCCCGAACTCATGTATCACCAGTACCCTTTCCGGCTTTCGGGCGGGCAGCGGCAGCGCGTCATGATCGCCATGGCCCTGGCGCTCGAGCCGACGGTTCTGATCGCGGATGAACCGACGACAGCGCTCGACGTGACCACCCAGGCACAGATTCTGGAGCTGATCCGCGAAATTCAGCGCCGCAAGGGCATGAGCGTGATGTTCATCACCCACGATTTCGGTGTGGTGGCCGAGATCGCCGACAGTGTCGTGGTGATGGAAAAGGGTCACATCGTAGAGCAGGGCAGCGCCGAACAGGTGTTGAAGGCACCCAAGCATCCTTACACCCAGCGCCTGATCGCGGCCGTACCTCATCTGATCGGCGAGGATCGCCCTCGTGCGGAGCCTGCCAGCAAGGTGCCGATCCTGAAGGTCGAGGGTCTGGTGAAGACCTATCGTGGTGGCGGTGCGTTGTTCGGCGCGCAGCGAATTGTGAAAGCTGTGAACGAGGTTTCGTTCGAACTGGCGCCTGGCCGAACGCTGGGGGTCGTAGGCGAGAGCGGTTCAGGAAAATCCTCGCTGGGCCGGCTTCTGATCAAATTGCTGGACAGCGACGGCGGCGAGATTTTGTTCGAGGGATCTGACATAGCCAAGCTTTCCGAAGCGAAGTTCCGCCCACTTCGACCGCGGATCCAGATGATCTTCCAAGATCCCTTCGCTTCTCTGAACCCACGCTCGACGGTCGGCCACATCATCACGGTAGGCCCGGTGGCACACGGGATGCCTTATGCCCAGGCGCGCGAAGAAGCGCGGGTGCTTCTGGCCCATGTCGGTCTCGATGCCGGCGCCTTTGGCCGCTATCCGCACGAGTTTTCTGGTGGGCAACGCCAGCGCATCGGCATCGCCCGGGCTTTGATGTTCAAGCCGAAGCTTTTGATTGCTGACGAAGCGGTCTCCGCGCTGGACGTGTCGATCCAGGCGCAGATCCTGCAGCTTCTGGATCAGATCCAGCGCGAGACCGGCGTGTCGATGGTCTTCATCACGCACGACCTGCGTGTCGCCAGCCAGATCTGCGACGAAATCGCGGTGATGCAGAAGGGCCGGATCGTCGAGCGCGGACCGCCCTCGCAGATATTCCTGAACCCGCAAGCAGCCTACACGCGCCAACTCGTGGCGGCGATTCCAGGGGAGAGACCGGGCAATGCCCATCCAATTGCAGCAAACGCATGAAAAGTACGCGAAAATCGCCACAAGAGAGGAACTGCTATGACCAAGAATTCAACGACTCAATCCAACTACTCAAGACGCCAGGCGCTGCGACTGATGGCGCTAGGTGGAGCTGCAGGCTTGATCGCGCCCAATTTGTTTGGCAAGCCCGCTTTCGCCAAGACCCCTGCCGGAGGTCCGGCCGGCCGCGTCGTCGTCGGACTCTCGCAAGAGCCGACCGTGTTCAATCCGTTGATGGCGCATATCGAAGTCGATGACGCGGTCCATTTTTCGATTTTCGACGCTTTGGTCAGGATGGATGCCAAGGGAGTCTTTCAGCCGAATCTAGCGGCCGAGGTGCCAAGCCAGAAGAACGGCGGTATCTCAGCGGACGGCCTCAACTGGCGCATCCGGTTGCGTGACAATGCACGGTGGCACGACGGTGAGCCCTTCACGGCCGAGGACGTGAAATACACCCTTGAGCTCATCACGAACCCGAAGTTTCGCGCCTGGCGTACAAGCGGCCATTCGCTCGTGCAGGACATTACGGTGGTTTCGCCCACCGAGATCACATGGCGGATGAAGGAGCCTTTTGCACCCTATCTGTCGTTCCTGGCCGAGACCTTCATCGTGCCCAAGCATATTCTGGAGAAAGAGGCCGATCCGAATGCAGCCGCGTTCAACCAGGCGCCGGTCGGCACCGGCGCATTCAAATGGAGCCAGCGCGTCGCGGGCGATCATATCGAACTCGTCGCCAATCCAGACTACGCCGGCGAAGGTCCGTATATCGAACAGCTCATCTTCAAATACATTCCCGATATGACGGTGCTCTACACTCAGTTCAAGAGCGGCGACGTGGACCTTGTCGATCAGTCATACATCACTCCCGACCACTACACTGAAGCCCAGGAACTGCCAGACCGTCTGGTGACACTGGAGACCGGCGCATCGCTCGAGTCGTTCTACCTGAATATGGGCCGCCCGCAGTTCAAGGACCTGGCAGTGCGCCAGGCGCTCTACGCCGCCTTAGACAGGAAGGCGATTGTCGACACGATCTATTACGGCGTCGGCACCCTCACCGAGACCTTCATGCCGAAGGAGTCCTTCTACTACGACCCGAACCTGCCGGTTCAGGAGTTCAATCTGGACCGGGCGCGCCAAATCCTGGATGAGGCCGGCTGGAAGCCGGGGCCGGATGGAATCCGCGCCAAGGATGGAGTGCGGCTGGCCTTCTCCAACTCGACAACTTCTGGCAACAACCTGCGCGAGCAGACGCAGCAGTTCATGCAGCAGACGTTTGCGGAGATCGGCGTTGAGATGACGATCTCAAACTTGCCGGCTGCTGTCATGTGGGGGGATTTCTGGCTGAAGTCGCAATTTGACACCGCCATGTCCGGCGTCACCTATCTGATTGCCTCGGACCCCGACGCCACAAACCGGCTGCATACGAAGGCAATCGCCGCACAAGGCGGACACGGTTCGAACACCGCGCAATATTCCAACCCTGAGGTCGATGCCCTGCTCGACAAGGGGGCTCGCAGCTTCGATCCGGACGAGCGGCGTGGGATCTACAATCGCGTGCAGGAAATGGTGCGCCATGATCTGCCCTTCCTGCCGCTGTTCGCGTACACAACCGTCCTCGGGCGCAAGAAGGGCCTGGATGGCTTCGAGCCCAATGCCAACACGCGCACCGCGTCGTGGCATGCCGCAGCCTGGCAGTGGAAGGCCTGATCCACTCAGTTGCCGCCGCCCGATTTCAACGCGGCGGCAACAAACAAAAATCGCCAACCCACAACGGAGGACACGAATGCGCGGCTTCCTGCTCAATCGCCTCTCGCAGAGCCTGGTGATGCTTGTGATCGTTTCGATCATCGGCTTCGGGATTCTGAACCTTCTGCCGGGGGGCCCGCTGGCGCAATTCGGGCTCGACCCCGGCATGACCCAGCAGGATATCGAGCGCCTCAAGGGGCTGCTGGGCCTTGATCGCCCCATATGGATCCAATATCTGGACTGGGCTTGGCGGCTGCTGCAGGGCGACTGGGGTCACTCCTTCCGCGACGGAGCGCCGGTGTTGCAGATCATTGGCAGCCATCTCTTTGCCACCCTGCTGCTGATGGGATCCTCAACGGCGATTGCGATCTCCCTTGGCGCCTGGATTGGAATCCGGGGCGCCACGCGCCGCTACTCGCTATTCGACTATCTCGCAACTGTCGGTGCCATGGTTGCATTGTCGGTCCCTACCTTCTGGTTCGGCCTCGTCGGCATCTACATCTTTACCTTGAAGCTGGGCTGGCTGCCCGCGGGCAATATGTCCGAGATCGGCGATAGCTCGATCCTGGGCTATCTCCACCATCTGATCCTGCCAAGTGTCGTGCTGTCGCTGGTCCATGTCGCGATCTGGAGCCGCTACATGCGGACGGCGACCCTCGATGCCATCAGCCAGGACTTCGTCAAGACGGCTCGGGCCAAGGGGTTGAGTGAACGCCGGATTTTAATGAAGCACGTCGTCGGCAACGCGCTTTTGCCGATGATTACGTTGGCCGGGATGCAGCTTCCCAGCGTCCTGACCGGCGCGCTGGTGACCGAAACTGTCTTTACCTGGCCAGGAATGGGACGGTTGTTCCTCGATAGCCTTGGTTACAGCGACTATCCGGTTGTGATGGGGCTGCTGATGTTCTCCGCTATCCTCGTTCTGCTTGGAAACCTGATCGCCGACATTGTCGTCGCTATCGTCGATCCGCGCATTCGACTGGCTTGAGCGCGCAACTTCCCCGACAGGAGACAGCCGATATGACCGCTCTCACCGCAAATGCAGCTCCAAGCCGATGGACAAACAACCGGGCGGCCCTTCGTTTCATGCGGCATCGCCTGGCGCTGCTCGGCTTGGCGATGATCATCCTTCTCAGCCTCGCTTGCGCCGTCGGCCCGCATCTCTTGCCTTATGATTCATTGTATATCGATCTGCGGGCCCGCTTTGCTCCCCCGCTTACGGGGCACCACTTTCTGGGTACTGATCCACTCGGCCGTGACTTGGCGGCAAGGCTCTTGATGGCGGGACGAATCTCGTTGCTGGTGGGCTTCTTCGCCATGCTGTTGTCAACGCTGATCGGCACGCTCGTTGGGGTAATTGCTGGATACCGCGGCGGCTGGATAGGAGCCTCACTGATGCGCTTGGTAGACGGCTTTCTGGCCTTTCCCTCTATCTTCCTTGTGCTGGCCCTTGCCGCAGCCCTGAAACCCAGCCCAATAATGATTACCGTCGTCATCGCTGCGACCAGCTGGATGGAAGTAGCCCGAATTGTAGAGGCCGAGGTCCGCTCGCTCCGCGAGCGCGAATTCGTCCAGGCCGGGCGAATGCTGGGGCTGAGCGGCACACATATCATGTTCCGCGAGATACTGCCCAACGCCATGGGACCGATTATCGTTGCTTCCACTTTGACCGTCGCGCGCGCCATTCTCATGGAAGCTTACATCAGCTTCCTCGGCTACGGCATCCAGCCGCCACTGCCAAGCTGGGGCAACATGCTCAATGGCGCCCAGCAATATCTGGGCAGCGCACCTTGGTTGGCGATCATTCCCGGAGCGGCAATCACCATCGCGGTGACCAGTTTCAATTTCATTGGTGACGGACTGCGTGATGCTCTGGACGTGCGAGATGACCATATTTGAATACCGCGACCGGTAACGTTCCTAACCCCTGAAAGCGCCAAGAGAAGTCAGTCACGTGCAAGAGCCAAAAGCCGCCGAAAAGAACACGCCCTACTGGTGGGAAGCGGCGCCCGTCATGCCGCTGCCGCCGCTGCCCGTTGCAAAGAAGCTCGACGTGGTGATTGTCGGCGCGGGCTATGCCGGGCTTTCTGCCGGGCTTGTGCTGGCGCGCGAGGGGCGCTCCGTAGCCGCTTTTGATGCGATGCATCCGGGCGAGGGTGCTTCCACGCGCAACGGTGGAATTACCAGCGGGAGCATCCGGCCCAACTATGCCACGATCACACGGCGCTTCGGTGAACAGAAGGCCATGGCGATTGAAACCGAGGGCAAGGTCGCGCGCGAATTTCTCTATGAATTGATTAAGACGGAAGGGCTTGACTGCGATTTCCAGCTGGTCGGCCGGTTCATGGGTGCTCTCGGATACGACCAGTACGAGAAGATGGCACGCGGCGCCGAGGCGCTGGCGAAGAGGCTGGGGATCGAATCCTACGCTGTTCCGCGTGCCGAGCAGTGCAACTACATCGGCACCGACTTCTACCGCGGCGGCACGGTTCGGATGGACATCGGTGGGCTGCACCCGGCCAAGTTCCACGCCGAGCTCTTGCGGGTGGCGCTCGCCTCGGGTCTGACGGTGCATTCAAAAACGCCTGTGACCTCGATCGAGAGGGATGGGTCGGGGTTCCGCGTCGCCACTTCGGCCGGAACGGTGCAGGCGCGGCAGGTCCTGGTCTGCACGAACGGCTATACCGATGGGGCCAGTCCCTTCCTGCGCCGCCGCCTGGTTCCCGTCCGCAGCCGAATTATCGCCACCGAGGAACTTCCGCATGAATTGATGGCGCGGCTGATGCCGAAGCTGATGATGATGGGCGAGAACCGGGAGCTAGGCTTCTACTATCGTCCTTCGCCCGACGGCACGCGCATTCTGCTCGGTGGGCGAGACAGTTCCCGCGGCAACAGCGATCCGGCAGCCCCGACGCTCCGCCTGCGTAACGGTCTGGTAGAGCTTTTCCCGGAGCTGGAGAAGGTTCGCTTTTCGCACAGCTGGTTCGGCAACGTGGCCATGAACCGCGACATGTTGCCCCGCATCTTCGAAAAGGATGGCATCGTCTATGCCACGGGCTTTTGCGGTTCGGGTGTGGTCTGGGCACCGTGGGTCGGTACGCGTGCCGCCTCCAAGCTGATGGGTCGCGCGACGGAAGCCAGCACGGCTTTCGACTTCCGACCGCCGGCTTCCATCCCTTTCTATAGGGGCGACCCCTGGTTCTTGCCGGCGATCATCAAAGGCTATGGTCTGCAGGACAAGATCGCTTGGTGGCGCGCCCGCCGCTGACGGCCAAAGGTGACGGCCTTTTGACCGTTCGTCGCTGCGGACCGGCTGTAGGCACCGCGAAGCTTGAGGGCGCTGGCGAAGCGGTATGGAATCAACCAGAAGACGTTGCCGCCCATAACTTCGCATGCAGGCTCAAGACCCTCAAGCGCGAACCAACGGACTCGCGACCAGGCTGCGCCGCCCTGCGCCGAACTGGAACTCGGTCGGACTTGAGCAGTTCGTATCGATCGGGGATCAAAAACCCGCACATCTGGCGAAGTCCTGGATGATTTCGGCACATTCTTTCGAGCGCACGATGCGATGAAGGGCTGATCGGAACTTTGCTTCCGCATTCTTGGCAGCCGAGGTTGGTTGGAACATGTCGCCCCGAGTCGAACGTATTCACAGCGATGAGCGTCTCCCGGCCGAAGTCGACGTCGTCATCGTCGGCGGCGGCATCCTCGGCTCTACGGCCGCCTATTTCCTGGCGAAGCGTGGCCTCTCTGTGGCTCTGCTCGAGAAGGGCCACGTCGCCTGTGAACAATCGAGCCGAAACTGGGGTTGGTGCC
Organism: Mesorhizobium sp. B2-5-7; assembly: GCF_006440875.1. Taxonomy (NCBI): domain Bacteria; kingdom Pseudomonadati; phylum Pseudomonadota; class Alphaproteobacteria; order Hyphomicrobiales; family Phyllobacteriaceae; genus Mesorhizobium; species Mesorhizobium sp. B2-5-7. The sequence continues at coordinate 35,356 of NZ_VFUO01000005.1, forward strand.
GCCAGCAGAACCGCGATCGGCGCGAACTGGCGCTCTCGGTGATCTCCATGCGACTGTGGGACGAACTGACGCGCGATATCAATCGCGACCTTGGATTTCGACGCTGCGGTCTGGTCTCTGCGACTCACGACGAGGCTGTACTCGCCGGCTGGGAAAGGTGGCGCGAGGTCGCCAGGGAATACGAGGTCGACACCCGCATGCTGAGCCGGGCGGAGGTGGCCGAGCGCGTCCCCGAAGCGCGCGACAAATGGGTCGGCGGGACCTATTCGGGCCGGGATGGCAAGGCCGAACCTGCGCTTGCCGCGCCGGCTATCGCCGAAGGGGCCAGAGCTCTGGGCGCCACCATCCATCAGGAATGCGCCGCGCGCGCGCTCGACTTGGCCAATGGCAAGATTGCGGGCGTGCACACGGAGAAGGGCTACATCAGAACCAGCGCGGTGCTGTGCGCCGCTGGCGCCTGGTCCTCGCGCTTCCTTAGGCCGCTCGGGATCAGTTTCCCCCAAGCGAGCATCCGGCAGACCGCGCTGCGTTCCACCCCGACAATCAACATAGGCGAGGCAATCTCCACACCCTACTGCACGATCACGCGCCGACTGGACGGCAGCTATACGCTTGCGATCAGCGGCAAGGCAAACCTCGAAATCACGCCCCAGGCTATCCGGTATAGCCGGGAATTCATGCCACAATTCTTGCGTCGCCTGAAGAACGTCAGGCTCGGCATCGGCCAATCGTTCGTTTCGGGGCCGGATTCAATGCCGGCGCTGCTGACCAACAACGATCGGATTTTCGAACAGAATCGCGTGCTGGATCCTCCGCCCTTGAAATGGCTGGTGAGCCAAGTTGTGGAGAGTGTCCGGAAAACCTTTCCCCAACTCGGCGATATAAAGATCGATAGCGCCTGGGGAGGCTTCGTCGATTGCACGCCGGACGCAGTGCCTGTGGTGTCGCAGGTGGACGGGGTGAAGGGCCTCGTCCTCGCGGCGGGCTGCTCGGGCCACGGCTTCGGTTTGGGTCCGGGGCTGGGCTATCTGGCTGCAGAGCTTGTCGTAAACGACACGCCTTGCGTCGATCCTACACCGCTCCGCCTGTCGCGTCTGGTCGACGGCTCGAAGCTGGACATCGCCGCTATCTGAAGATCAGCCGGAAGTCACGCCTGACGCGCACCAACAATCGTCGCTATGGCCTGCAGGACAAGATTGCCTGGTGGCGGGCCCGACGCTGACGGCTAGAGCTGGCGGCCCATCGACCATGGAGCACTGCGGCCCCGGCTGAACGATCGCGTCTACAAGGAAGAGCATCACATGCACTACATCTCGACGCGCGGCCACCCCGAACGCAGGAAGTTTTGCGAGATACTGCTTGAAGGTCTGGCCCCGGATAGCGGGCTCTATGTGCCCGAGACCTACCCGCGTGTGGATGACGCAATGCTGGATCGGTGGCGGAGGTTGTCCTATCCGGACCTCGCCTTCGAGATCCTGTCGCTCTACATCGACGATATTCCGCCCGCCGATCTGAAGGCTATCTGCGCGAAGACCTATACGTCCGAAATTTTCGGGACCGCCAGGATCGCGCCGGTGCGCGCGCTTGAGACTTGTCTCCACGTTGCGGAACTGTCGAACGGCCCCACGCTGGCGTTCAAGGACATGGCGATGCAGTTGCTTGGCAATCTGCTCGAGTATGAACTGGCGCGACGGGGTGAGGAGTTGAACATCCTCGGGGCGACCAGTGGCGACACGGGCAGCGCGGCGGAATATGCCATGCGCGGCAAGAAGGAGGTGCGGGTCTTCATGATGTCGCCGCACGGACGCATGAGCACCTTTCAGCAAGCCCAGATGTTCAGCCTGCAGGACGAAAACATCCATAACATCGCCATTGAAGGGGTGTTTGACGATTGCCAGGATATTGTGAAAGCCGTGTCCGGCGATGGTGATTTCAAGAGGCGCCACCGGATAGGCGCCGTCAATTCGATCAACTGGGCCCGGCTGGTGGCTCAGGTCGTCTACTATTTCTCCGCCTACTTCCAGGTCACTGCGGGGAACGCATCAGAGGTCGACTTCACTGTTCCTTCGGGCAACTTCGGAAACATCTGTGCTGGTCACGTTGCGCGCACGATGGGACTTCCCGTATCCGCACCGGCGTATATCGCGTGCGGGGCCGGGCGGACACGTACGAAACATCAAGCCCATCGATGGACATTTCCAAGGCCTCCAATCTCGAGCGTTTCGTCTTCGACCTGCTCGGTCGCGATGCGAGCCGGACGAAATCAATCTTCGACGACCAACTCAGGGGACGAGGCTCGTTCGATCTCAGTGGGAATTCCGCCCTCGCGCAGGTGGCCGCTCGTTTTGGCTTCTGCAGCGGCAAGAGCACGCACGCCGACCGGTTGGAAACGATCCGTGACACTTGGCGCCGCTTCAACACGCTGGTCGACCCACACACAGCTGACGGCATCACGGTCGCACGCAGGCACTCCGTCCCGGAGGTGCCGATGATCGTGCTCGAGACGGCCCTGCCGGTCAAATTTGCGGAGATCATCAGGGAGGCTTTGGGCCACGAGCCAAGCCGTCCAAAACGGTTCGACGGAATAGAAGATTTGCCGAGGCGATTTAAGGTCCTTCCCGCCGATGGACAGACCGTAAAGACCTACGTCGCCGAAATTTTGCACGGTGCGGCCCGTTGAAGACCGGCTTGAGCAATCGGAGACCGCTATTTCCGCCATGGCTGTATATACGGAGCTATCAGTCGACGAAGTCGCAGCGTTCTTTGGGGCGCTGGGTCTAGGCTGGCCGCGTTCTGTTCGCGGCATCACGACCGGAATTGAGAACACGAACTACTTCGTAGATACCGAATCCGGAGAGTATGTGCTCACCTTGTTTGAGCGCCTCACATTCGAACAATTCCCTTTCTACCTCCATCTCATAAAACACCTTGCGGCGCGGCGAATGCCGGTCCCGAATCCGGTTGCCAACGCGAGGGGCGAAATCCTTCACTCGCTGAAAGGCCGGCCTGCTGTGGTCGTCAACAGGCTTCCTGGCGAAAGCTTGACAGCACCGACAGTATCGCATTGTCGCTCTATTGGGGACATCCTGGCGCAAATACACCTGGCGGAACCGATTACCCACGACACCAGGTCAATCTGCGGGGGCTCGAATGGTGGAACGAAGTGGTGCCGGTGGTCGGCCAATACGTGTCCGATGAACAACGGTCGCTGCTCACCAGCGAGTTGACCTTTCAAAACCGAATTGCTGTGTCCTCCGCCTACGAGCAACTCCCCAAGGGGCCGGTGCACGCTGATCTCTTCGTGACAACGTGTTGTTTGACGGTGGTCAGCTAACCGGCGTTTTGATTTCTACTTCGCCGGATGCGACGCCTTCCTATTCGATATTGCCGTGTGCCTCAACGACTGGTGTGTCGATGACTGCACCGGCCGCCAAGACGGTGAGCGGGCAGCCGCTTTCTTAGGCGCTTATGAATCCGTTCGAGCGCTTACTCCAGCCGAGCGCATATTGCTTCCCGCGATGCAACGCGCTGGAGCATTTCGCTTTTGGCTTTCGCGTCTCTGGGATCTTTACCAGCCCCGGGAAGCTGCAACCCTCAAAGCACACGATCCAAGCCACTTCGAGCGCATGTTACGCGTGCACAGGGAAGAAATCGTATGAGCAAGGCCGCGAAGATCACCAGTGGAAGCGAAGGCAGTATGGCACCACTCTCAAAGACCGCGTTCTCGAGCTGCTTTCGCAGATCGAGGCGGAGGGCCTGTACAAGCGCGAGGCGCGTCATCACTTCGCCCCAGTCGTCCCAGATCGAGGTTGGATGCCGCAAGCTGCTCAATTTCTGTGCCAACAACTATCTCGGCCTTGCCGACAGCGAAGAGCTGCGCGAGGCGGCGAAGGCGGCGCTCGACCAATACGGCTACGGCATGGCCTCGGTGCGCTTCATCTGCGGCACACAAGAGGAACACAAGCAGCTCGAGGCAAAGATATCGAGCTTCCTGGGTATGGAAGACGCGATCCTCTACGGTTCCAGCTTCGACGCCAACGGCGGCCTCTTCGAGACGCTGCTTTCCGAAGAGGATGCGATCATCTCCGACGCACTCAACCATGCCTCGATCATCGACGGCGTGCGGCTCTCCAAAGCGAAACGCTTCCGCTATGCCAACAACAATATGGAGAGCCTCGAGGAAGAACTGAAAAAGACTGAAGGCAGCCGCTTCAAGCTCATCGCAACCGACGGCGTCTTCTCGATGGACGGCATCATCGCGAATTTGGCGGGCGTCTGCGACCTCGCGGAAAAATATGATGCAATGGTGATGGTGGACGACAGCCACGCTGTCGGCTTCGTCGGTGAGCATGGCCGTGGCACGCCGGAATATTGCGGCGTCGAGGGCAGGGTGGACATCATCACCGGTACGCTGGGCAAGGCGTTGGGGGGTGCCTCCGGTGGCTATACGGCGGCGAGCACGCCGGTGGTTGACTGGCTGCGCCAGCGATCGCCTTACCTCTTCTCCAACACACTGATGCCAGCGATCGCGGCAGCATCGCTCAAGGTTTCGACATCATCGAGAGGGGCGACCGGCTGCGTGAAAGTCTCTACGAGAACGCGCAGCGCTTCCGCTCCGGCATGGAAAAGCTCGGCTTCACATTGGCCGGAGCTGATCACCCGATCATTCCGGTGATGATCGGCGATGCTGCGCTGGCTTCGCAGATGGCCGATATGCTGCTTGAGCGCGGCATCTATGTGATCGGCTTTTCCTTCCCGGTCGTGCCCAAGGGCCAAGCCCGGATCAGGACGCAGATGTCGGCGGCCCATTCGGCAGCCGATATCGACCGGGCAGTTGCAGCGTTCGGTGAGGTCGGCCGCGAACTCGGAGTGATTGGCTGATATCCAACATGATGCGCGCACTCGTCAAAACTCGCGCCGAACCGGGCATCTGGTTGGAAGAGGTGCCGGTGCCGGAGATCGGCCCCAACGATGTGCTGATCAAGGTCAGGAAAACCGCGATCTGCGGCACCGACGTGCACATCTACAATTGGGATCAGTGGGCACAGAAGACCGTGCCCGTGCCGATGGTGACCGGCCATGAATTCGTCGGCACGGTCGCCGATTTCGGCGCCGCGGTCACCGAATACAAGATCGGCCAGCGCGTCTCCGGCGAGGACCACATCGTCTGCGGTCATTGCCGCAACTGCCGCGCCGGGCGAGGGCATCTCTGCCGCAACACGCTGGGCGTCGGCGCCCATCGCCCCGGCGCCTTCGGCGAGTACCTGGCGATCCCGCAGCACAATGTGGTGCCGATCCCTGACGACGTCCCCGACGAGATCGCCGCCATCTTCGATCCCCTGGGCAATGCGGTCCACACGGCGCTGTCGTTTGATCTCGTCGGCGAGGACGTGCTGGTCACCGGCGCCGGGCCGATCGGCATCATGGGCGCTGGTGGCGCAATGCGTCGGAGCGCGCAAGGTCGTCATTACCGACATCAACCCGGTGCGGCTGTCGCTGGCCAAAAAACTCGGCGTCCAGCATGTCGTCGACGCCTCGAAGGAAAAGCTGCGCGATATCATGCCGGCGCTCGGCATGACCGAAGGTTTTGACGTCGGTCTCGAAACGTCTGGCGCCGCACCCGCCTTCCGCGACATGATCGACGCCATGAACAATGGCGGCAAGATCGCCATTCTAGGCATCGCGCCGACCGGCTTCGAGATCGACTGGGACAAGGTCATCTTCAAGATGCTGCATCTCAAGGGCATTTATGGCCGCGAGATGTTCGAGACCTGGTACAAGATGATCGCACTGGTGCAAGGCCCGCTCGACGTCACCGGCCTCATCACCCACCGCATCGGCATCGACGATTTCCAGACGGGGTTTGACGCGATGCGGAGCGGCAGTTCGGGCAAGGTGGTGATGGATTGGTAGCCGGCGGTCGGGACTAGCCTCGAGAGGCGCGATCTACCCATGAAATTCCGGAGCCCCGCGATTTCCGATTCCTGAGGTGTTCCACTCAGGGCTGCCTTGTGTGGTTGGCGGTAGGCCGGCGGATTTGCGCTCGCACCGGGCCGCGGAGCTCCGTCGTAAGGCTCTTTGTTCCAGTGCAGCCGCACCATCGAGGCGGGACTTGTCGGTGCGAAGCTGATCAGCGGCGGGGCGTCTTGGCGCTGATCAGCGCGTCAGCCATGTAGAGGTCCTGCAGGGAGATACCGGAGCTGTCGAAGACAGTGATTTCGGTGTCGGAGAGGCGTCCGGACACACGCTTGGCAATGACGTCGCCGACTGGTGCTACTGCAAGCACGCCGGCGTCGATCTCGTCGCGCACGTGTTGGAACTCGCCGATCTGAACGGACTGGGAAAGCAGATCGCAAAACAGACGCGCGTTGGGAAATAGTTCGCTCGGCAATTCGCGCTTGCCTGGGGCATCCGACCCCATGCTGACGATATGGGTTCCGGGTCCCACCCAGGCGGCATCGAACAGCGGTTCGCGTGAGGGGGTCGCAGTGACCACGATGTCGGCCGCGCGCACGGCTTCTTCGGGCAAGACGGCGCGCGCATCCAGGCCTTTTTCGCCGATCTGATCGACAAAAGCGTCGAGCCGCGGCGAAGGCCGCGCCACGACCAGCACGGTTTCGATTGGGCGGATGCGAGCCAGCGCCATCACTTCGAAGCCTGCCTGGTTGCCGGCACCGAATATCGCCAGGACCTTGGCTTGCTTGCGCGCAAGGAAATCCGCAGCAACCGCGTCGGCGGCGGCCGTCCTGTAGGCGTTGACCTTTCCGGCCTCGATTACAGCGCGGAGCCGTCCTGTATTCTGATCGAGCAGCACGATGGTGGAGTTGTGCCGGGGAAGGCCACGTGCGGGGTTGCCCGACCAGAAGGAGCCGATTTTCACTCCGGTCAGGTCGTCCGACGAGCCGGATTTGATAGAGAAGGTATTGCTCGCCTCCTGCGTGCGCCCGATGACAGCAGGGAAGACCCAACTCTGCCCCGAGGCTGCTGCCTCGAGAGCCTCCCGCGCCGCCTCGAAGGCAAGTTCATGCGTGACAAGGGCGGCTGACTCGTCTTCGCTGATGTAGATCATCCGAAATTCCTTCTGAGCATCAAGCGCTCATCGCTGAGACGTGTCCCGGCTATGCCATCGTGGAGGCTGAGAACACATCCGTTTTGGATGGGTGCGGAGGACACGCCGAGCGAGGGTAATCACAAACGGGGACTCAAGCTGCCCGATATTGTTCGCCCGATTTGTGCAACTTGGCGTGCCGAGGAACTGCCGAAAACGAATGATCTCGCTTATTTGAAAGGGCAAAACAGCAGAGAAATCTGCTGTTGGGGCGCAATTCTAAGGTCCGACTTCAATTCGACAGCGATCAAGAGACTGCACCTCCCATGGCCCCCCAACTCGAGCGAGACATCGTCATCCCTAGCGAGCTGATGAAATTGGAAACCCGTCATTTGCCGGGCGCACTGAAGCTGTCGCAGGAGATGGGCTGGCCCTATCGCCTGGAGGATTGGGAATTCGCCGCCGCTGTCGGCAGGGGCCTGGTTCTCGAGCAGGCAGGGCAGGTGATTGGCACCGCCATGTCGTGGATTTACGGCAAGGCTTTTGCCACCGTCGGCATGATCATCGTCACTGGCCCCGCGCAAGGCGGTGGCAACGGTTCGCGGCTGTTTGATGGATTGCTTGAGGCGGCGCAGGGTCGCAACGTGCTGCTCACGTCCACCGAAGAGGGGCTCGCGCTTTACAAGCGCCGCGGCTTCACTGCCTGGGGCACGGTGCTCCAGCACCAAGGCCTGCTGACCACTGCGGTGACGCGGGGGGGCGGTGACGGTGTGCGTCAGGCGACGCTCTCCGACCTCGCCGCGATCCAGGCGTTCGATGAACGGGCCACGGGCATGCCGCGACCATCGATGGTCGCGGCACTCGCCGATGTGGGCAAGGTCGTCGTAGTCGAACGCGACGGGCGGATTGCCGGCTACGCCATCAGCAGGAGGTTCGGCCGTGGCTATGTCATCGGCCCCTGTGCGGCCGAGTGTGACCAGGATGCGCGGCTTTTGATCTTGGCGCAGCTTTCTAAGCTTCATGATCAATTCGTTCGCATCGATATCTATGCCGAAGATAGATTGAGCGATTGGCTCGAGAGCCTCGGCCTCCAGCAGGTCAGCTCGGCGACCGCCATGGTCAAGGGCCAACGGCCTGTCTCCGAGGGCTCAGCCCACATGTACGCGCTGGCAAACCAGTCGTTCACCTAGGAAACGAGAATGAACAAGATGGCGGCAAACCTGGCAGCGAGCGAGACGACCGAGACGTTCGACGCCTTGATTACCCCAGCGCTGCTTTTGGATCGCGGACGGCTCGAACGCAACATTCAACGGCTGGCTGAGCGTGCCAAGAAGCTTGGCGTGGTGCTGCGCCCCCATATGAAGACGGCCAAAAGCATCGACGTCGCCCGATACGCGTTCCCTCGCGAGCCCGGTCCGATCACGGTCTCGACCATCGCCGAGACGGAATATTTCGCGGACCACGGCTTTCGCGACATCACTTATGCGGTTGGCATCTCGCCGGCTTCGGCCAGGCGCGCCATGGAGCTTTGTCGCCGTACCGGCGCTGATGTGAAGCTGTTGCTCGATACTGTGGAGCAGGTCGATGTCTTGGCCGACGCGCGCCAAGCCACCGGCATGGCGCCATCGGTGTTCATCGAACTGGACTGCGATGACCATCGCGGCGGATTGAAGCCGGACGACCCGAGATTGCCCGACGTGGCCAGCAGCGTCGTCGCTGCCGGTGCCAAGCTCGTCGGGGTGCTCGCTCATGCGGGCGAATCCTACGGCTTGAACACACCCGATGCACTGGTCAGGGCAGCAGAGAATGAGCGTTCAGCCACCGTGCGCGCAGCTGAAGTCTTGCGCGCCCATGGCCATGCCTGTCCGATCGTCAGCGTCGGCTCGACGCCAACCGCGCATTTCGCCCAGAATCTCGAGGGTGTCACGGAATTGCGCGCCGGGGTCTACATGTTCTTCGATCTCGTTCAGCACGGGGTTGGCGTCTGCGACCGCGACGATATCGCGATGTCCGTATTGGCCACGGTGATCGGCTCCAAGCCGGAAAAGGGATGGGTGCTGGTTGATGCCGGGTGGATGGCACTTTCGCGCGACCGGGGAACCGCAAACCAGCAGATCGACCAGGGTTTACGGTGTGGTCTGCGACGAGAAGGGGCGGGTGCTTGAAGATGTGATCGTGGCCCAGGCCAGCCAAGAACACGGTATCCTCGCCATTCGTGCCGGCTCTCGAAAGTCCATGCCGGAGTGCCGCTCGGGGCTCGGATCCGAATTCTGCCCAACCACGCATGTGCGATGGCCGCCCAGCATGATTTCTACAGCGTCGTTAACGGGGACAGCACCAGGATTGAAGCGCGTTGGGAGCGGATGCGCGGCTGGTAGGCGCGCAACTATGCCTCGGATTTCGCCCAATCAAATCAGCATTGGTGGTCAAGAAAATGAAGTTTACCTCTTACTGGCTGGATATGTCGACGCTGATAGGCAGCACCACGGCTGATGTTATGGATGGGCGCCCCGACTTGAATCCCTGGAAGGATTTCAACTGGCCGGCGATCCCCGGCTATTTGGGGCGTACCTTGTTCCTGCCGGTTCTCGGTGCCTATTACCGCATGAAGGACCTTATCGGGTGATGACGCCCCTCGAACACCTGTCGCGCAACGGCCACCTGGACAAGTTCTTCATCGAAGGTCGATGGGCCGAGCCGCGCGGCACCGCGCCGGGAGTCGTCATCAATCCCGCCACAGAAGAGGTCGTTAGCCAGTTTCCGCTTGGCAATAGCGAGGACGTGGACGCAGCCGTGTCAGCGGCTCGAAGGGCATTCGCCACCTGGAGCCGGACCACGCCAGAATACCGCGCGGGTCTGCTCGATAGCCTGCAAGAGTTGCTGGAGGCCCGCGGCGAACTGTTGGCTCAATGCCTCACCCTCGAAATGGGCGCGGCGATCGGCTATGCGCGCAGCGCTCAGGTGCCGCTGGCTATCGCGCATGTTAAGGTTGCGCGTGATGTGCTGACAGCCTTTCCCTTCGTCAAGCAGCGGGGGCAAACCGCCATCACCCACGAACCGATCGGTGTCTGCGCCTTGATCACTCCATGGAACTGGCCACTTTACCAGATCACCGCCAAGGTTTCGCCGGCTCTCGCTGCAGGCTGCACGGTCGTGTTGAAGCCGAGCGAGCTTTCCCCCCTGGACGCTCTTCTGTTCGCCGAGGCGATCGAGGAGGCCGGCTTCCCTGCCGGAGTTTTCAATCTGGTGCAAGGTGATGGTGCATGCGTGGGTGCTGGTCTGGCATCCCATCCGGATGTCGACATGATCTCCATTACCGGGTCCACCCGCGCGGGCATTGCGGTGGCCCAGGCGGCAGCGCCGACCGTCAAGCGTGTCGCGCAGGAACTGGGTGGCAAGTCCCCCAACGTGATCCTGCCTGACGCCGATCTCGACCGCGCCGTTTCCGTGGGCATAGCCGCCGCCTTCCGCAATCTCGGCCAGTCATGCAGCGCCCCGACGCGCATGATCGTGCCACGCGAGCGGCTGTCCGAGATCGAGGCAATCGCCAAGAGGGCCGCGGCCCAGGTCGTCGTCGGAGATCCTCTTTCGGAAGCCACAACTCATGGGGCAATTGCCAACCGTGCCCAATTCGAACGCATCCAAACCATGATCGGCGTCGGCATATCGGAAGGAGCCAAGCTCGTCATCGGCGGGCCGGGTCGTGCACACGATCTGAACGTCGGCCTCTTTGTGAAGCCGACGATCTTTTCGGACGTGCGCACTAGAATGCGCATTGCACAGGAAGAGGTTTTCGGTCCAGTTCTCTGCATCATCCCCTACGACACAGTCGAGGAGGCCGTAAGTATCGCCAACGATACGGTGTACGGCTTGGGAGCCCATGTGCAGGGCGAGGACTTGGATGTCGTCAGGGACGTCGCGTCGCGCATTCGCTCCGGCCAGGTTCATCTCAATTACCCGGCCTGGGATCCGCACGCCCCGTTTGGCGGTTTCAAGCAGTCCGGAAACGGACGTGAATATGGGATCGAGGGCATGTTGGAATATCTCGAGGTAAAATCCATCCTCGGATATTTCTAGGCGACAGCTTTGCCCGGTGCAGAGGCGCGCCGGCTGCGCCATCCATGCCAACAGGCGCCTTCAATGGGCACCCCGCATCCAGGGGCACTATCTTCGCATTCTTCCGTTGGCAGTGGTGGCGCTAAGGGACGGACGGCCGCCGATTAATCATGAGGACGTCGATGCGACCAGAGGCGGTCGACAGCTGTCGTTTTCAATCCGGCACCATAGCCGGATTGGAAGGGGCAAGAGGCTTTGTCGCACCCCAAGTGGTCCGCACGACCAACGGCGCATTGATGTTCGAGCAAGGGGGAGTATGCGGCTATCTGCAGACCCGAATTGAAGGGATGCCACTGCATCAGGCGATGCCCACCCGCGACCTGCTTTTTCGAACCGGCAGCGCTCTGGCCCAACTGGACCTAGCTCTTGATCGGGTCAGCGTGCCCGCGGCCCACCGTCCCGCTCTATGGCATGTCGGTTGCTGGTCGAGATTGAAGGAACTGCAGGAGTACCTGCCCTCCGGGACGGTCGCCGGCTGCGTTCGCGTCGCGATGGGCGAGTATACCGAGTTTGTTCAGCCGCAAATCTCGGATGTGGCGTGGCAGGTAACGCATAATGATCGCAGCCCGTCCAATATGATGGTGACCAAGCGGGGAATGGGTTTTATCGATTTCGGCGATGGCTGCTGGAGCCCCAGGATCCAGGATCTGGCGATCGCTGCAAGTCATGTTGTAAAGGATGCGACACTTCCTTTGGGTGGCGCCGAACATCTCATTGCTGGCTATGCCTCTGTCATTACCCTTTCGGCGCTGGAAGCAAGGCTGCTCGTCGGACTGATGCGGGCGCGACAAAGCGCACTGATCTTGATCAACTACTGGCGATCTCATCTCTTTCCGGTGTGCCGGAATCGCAGGCAGCGGACTTTTTCGAGGCGCAGATCCGTTCGGCCATTGTGGATCTGAACCCTCGCAGCATTGGCGTCGCGGCCCTGCTCATCGACAGTATTTTTTCCAGTGATGGCGTTTGGGTGGATCCTCCCCGCTTCATTGCCAGTGGCGTTGAGGCGGTGCGGGAGGCAGGTGGTCTCATCATCGCCGACGAGGTTCAACCGGGCTTCGGACGAACCGGGGCTCATATGTGGGGCTTCGAGCGGCACGAGATCGCTCCGGATCTGGTTACCCTCGGCAAGCCGATGGGCAATGGATTTCCAATTGGCGCTGTTGTTGGTCGCAGAGCACCGATGGAGCAATTTGGTGCCACATCTCGCTACTCGAACACTTTCGCCGGAAATACAGTTGGCATAGCGACGGCGGACGCCGTGCTGACAATCCTGCAGCGTGATCAGATCCCCAGAAAGCGCATGCCATGGGTCAGCGCCTTCGAGCCGGGCTGGAGAAAGTCGCGCAGCAGCCTTGCGGGGTTCGCGGAATCCGAAACGCTGGGCTTTTTTGGGCGTCGACATTGGGCCTGAGAGCGCGCCCTCGGCGGACCGGCGTGCAATGGCTTTGGATGTCGTGAACGCACTGCGCGACGACGGGGTGCTTGTCAGCACGACAGGCGCCAACGAGGATTCACTCAAAGTGCGGCCTCCGCTCGTCTGCGAAGCCGAGCATGTTGACCTTTTCCTTGCATCCATGAAACGCGCGCTGCTCAAGGTCACAGGCTAGAGGCGGGCGAGCCGTTAGGCATTCCCTGTCTGCCCGCCGTTCAGAAACCGGCCAGCGTGTGCTCGTACACGTGACGACGGAGCTGCCGAAAACGGGCAGCTAGCGGGTGTCGATCAGCTTACGCGAGCCAGTCTTGATTACACAATGAGCGAAGCGTCCCCAGGCCGGTTCGGCGTCGTAAGCAAAATCCAGCACAAATTTCCTCAAGCCAAACAGCGCCCTTCATCCAAGATCATGAGAAATCATCGGGGTCGATCGGAACGGAAAAGCCGACTTTGACACGGTCCATGATCACCATTGTTTTAAACCCCTTAATATCTGGGTTCTCATAAAAAAACTTGCGGGTAAAACTCTCATAGTCTTCCATGCTTTTGGCCGTGACGATCAGCACGAAATCCGCATCGCCGGTTATATAATAGCCATTCATGACCTCCGGCGTGTGTCGAATGGACTGCTTGAAACGGTCGACTATATCCACACGCTCACGTTCGAGAGACACCAAAACCAGCATTGCGATCGGACGGCCGACGGCCTTGGGTTTTACGACGGAGATGTCGGCCTCGATCACTCCCTCATCCCGCAAGCGCTTGACGCGCCTTTGCACCGCAGTGGCGGAAAGGCCCACCATATCGCCGAGTTCCTCGCTCGTGTGGCGATTGTGTGTCTGCACCATTCTCAGCAGGCGTGCGTCAAGTTGGTCAAGCCGCATAAACATTCCCGCACATTTGATTTGTTGATCGCGATCACATGACCCCGAGAAAGCTGCAGATTGTCGTCCTCAGAATGCGAATCGCGGTGCCTTGGATGCGGGGTCGCTTCAGAACGAGGTCGAATAGATCCTTGGCAGTTACCGCCATTTGGAAATCGACAAGCGCGCCGCAGCACTCAAAGTCAGCGAGTTCGGCCTACGCGATCGATGTCCTTCGTTCCCATCAAACTGCCTTGTAGATCAAAGGTAGGCCCAACAGCATGGCAGAATGTGCCGCAATGCGTGCTCATTCCGCAGGACCTCGATCTGCCGGTCGCAAAAACCAGCACGAACTGCCGTCTCATTCGCCTCTTGAGCGAACCGGCCGAAAGTCGCTGTCCCTCTGTCTAGCTACAAAACGCCGTCGACATGGGGTCTGTTGAACCTGCCAGTTCGAGTGCTCTTTCACGTTTGGGTAAAATTCCAAGCCATGAGATATGTCGCTTGTGATTGGGCCGCCCCGTCGACGAAACCCAGCCTGCCCGAAGTCGGCGATTCATGGAGCTCTCCCAGAGAGCCCGCAACCATGACAGCGGGCGGACCGCAGACGGTCTTCGGCTTGCGAGGGTGATGTCCGCCGCGCTCGCCCCTGAGTCACGAGTGCTTGAGGCGCCTTAGCACCCCAGTGCCGGAAAGGCGTATCATGTGGCCGAGGCTTCGGTTGTGTGATGGTTGGGCGTCTGCGGGCGCCCATCAAACGGTCAATCCGCGTGACTGTCCTGCTGCGTGATTTCTGCATCCTGCGCAAAACAAGGCAGGAATCCTGCGTCATTGTTCCGGTTTCATCGCAAAATCAGCGCACTCGTTCCATTAGCCTTCACTCAACGAGTCGATATGTCGGAAGACGTGCCTCACGGCAGGCGCGGCGTGGCTGCGTAGGGACAATGGCGAATGGTAAATGTTGCTGAAATTGCGGAGATGGACCGCAGGACGGTGCTCCATCCCTTCACTTATCTGAAGGATTATGCATCCGGCGGGGTCGATCCTACGATCGTCGAGACAGGAAAGGGCGTCACGATTCAAGACGCCACCGGTCGGGAATATATCGACGGCTTTGCCGGCCTATATTGCGTCAACATCGGCTATGGCCGCACTGAGGTCGCGGAGGCGATTTCCCGGCAGGCCTACAAGCTCGCCTACTATCATTCCTATGCGGCGCACACGACGGAAGAACTTGCGCGGCTTTCGGACCGGCTGGTCAGGATGGCACCGGGCAACATGTCCAAAGTCTTCTACGGCCTGTCCGGCTCGGATGCGAATGAGACCCAGGCGAAGATCGTTTGGTATTACAATAACCTGCGGGGAAAAACGAAGAAGAAGAAAATCATCGCGCGGGAACGCGGATATCATGGATGTTCCGTCGTCTCTGGCTCGATGACGGGAATGAGTTTCTATCACGACCACATGGATCTGCCGGTCTCCGGCATTCTCCGCACCGGCGTCCCGCATTTCTATCGCGGTGCGCATCCGGGAGAAACCGAGCAGGACTTTTCGGCGCGGCGCGCCGATGAACTGGAGGCGCTCATCCTGGGTGAAGGCCCGGATACCGTGGGCGCGTTTATCGCCGAACCGGTGCTGGGGACCGGTGGCATCACGCCGCCGCCGATCGGATACTGGCCGAAAATCCAGGCTGTGCTACGCAAATACGACGTTCTGTTGATCGCCGACGAGGTGATCTGCGGCTTCGGGCGCACCGGTGCCATGTTCGGATCGGACCTCTACGGCATCGAGCCCGACCTGGTAACCGTCGCCAAGGGCCTGACATCGGGTTACGCGCCTCTTTCGGCGTCCATCGTGTCACAGAAAGTCTATGAGGTCATGGAGGAGGCAACGCCGCGCGTCGGCGCCTTCTCGCATGGCTATACCTATTCCGGACATCCCATCAGCGCTGCTGCGGCGAACGCCGTCCTCGACATCGTTGAACGCGAGGATCTTGCCGGTCAGTCGGCTCGGAAAGGTGCTTATCTTCTTGCCCGGTTGAAGGCGGAGTTCGTACAGAATCCTATCGTCGGCGAGGTTCGGGGCATTGGCATGCTGGCAGCCTTGGAGTTCGTCGCCGACCGCGGAACAAAAGCCACTTTCGATCCGGGGCTGAAGGTTGGCGCACGCATCTCGCAGGCAGCCCGCGACCGAGGCCTCATTGCTCGCGCCATGCCGCATGGAGACATCCTAGGCTTTGCGCCGCCGCTGGTCATGACGGAGGCGGAGATCGATGAGATGGTCAGTATTGCCAAGGCGGCTGTGGACAGCGTGCTCATAGACATGGATGCGCAAGGCGCGGTGGCCGGTTAACATGCTGCACCGCAAGATCTCACGTGCGGCCGAAGTCCTCAAGGTCAAAGATCTCGCTAAGGTATTCGGCGCCACGAAGGTGCTGGACGGAGTTAGCTTCACCGTAAGGCAGGGCGAGGTCGTCTCGCTGATCGGGTCGTCGGGGTGTGGGAAAAGCACCGCGCTTCGCTGCACTAATTTTTTGGAGACGCCGACTTCCGGGCAGATCGAATTCCTGGGAGAGGCCATCTCTGTGACCACCGACGCGCGCGGAGAGCCGAAGATTGTCAACGCAGCTGCGGTCAGAGGGCTTCGACGCCACGTGGGAATGGTTTTCCAGAACTTTAATCTCTGGCCGCACCGCACCGTTCTCGGCAACGTGACCGAGGCGCTCGTATGCGTACTCAGGCTGTCGCGGAAGGAAGCAGAAGAGACTGCGCTGTGGGCGTTGTCGAAGGTCGGCATGGAAACCTTCCGCGACCGCTACCCGCAACAGCTTTCGGGCGGCCAGCAACAGCGCGTCGCTTTCGCGCGCGTCCTGGCGATGCGCCCGAAATTGATGCTGTGCGATGAACCGACATCCGCGCTCGATCCGGAACTGGTCGGAGAGGTCTTGAAGATCATACGCAGGCTCGCGGAGGAGGGTGCGACAATTCTCCTCGTGACGCACGAAATGCGGTTCGCAAGGGAGCTGTCGAACCGAATGCTATTCCTGCAAAAGGGCCGCCTCGAGCAGGATGACACGCCGGAAGAACTGTTTCGAAACCCCGCGAGCGAAGCGGTGAAGCGGTTTCTTTCGAGCGTTATGCCGGCCAATGCCTGAAGACAGGCGCTGGGACAATCAAGAATCAAACAAGGGGAACTGAGATGAACATCAGCAAACTAATCAAGTCCGCATTCGCATCCGGCCTGCTGGTCGCCGGGGCGGCGACCATGGCCTCGGCCGAGGAAGGTGTTTTGCGAATCGGCACCGAAGGCGACGCGCCAAAGTTCAGCATGGCCGACCCAAGCGGCAACGTCACCGGCTTCGACGCTGACATCGCCAATGGGATCTGCGCCGAAATGAAGGTCCAGTGTAAGTTCGTCGTCCAGACGTTCAGTTCGCTTGTGCCCTCAATGGACAGCGACCGATTTGACGTCATCATCTCAGGTCTTGGCATTACGGCCGAGCGAGAAAAAAAGATCGACTATTCGATCCCCTACGCAACGACACCTCTTTACTTCGTCGTTGCGAAGGATTCGCCGCTGGCCGGCCTGAAAAGCCTTGATGAAATCAAGAAGGCGATCGTTGGCAAAAGTGTCGGTGTCCCCACAGGCACTACTTATGCCAGGTTCATAGAAAAGCGGATGACGGGCGTCGACCTGAAAACGTACGACGCCGTCACCCAGTTGACGGCCGACCTCGCTAGCGGTCGCATCGACGTAGCTTTCGGAGATTCACCGACCTGGGTCGACTTCCTGGCAACGCCGGACGGCGCGAACTTCGCGAAAGTCGACGTCAAGATAATTTCCACGGATGATCCGGAAGTCCTCGGCCGAGGCATGGGCGTCGGGATACGCAAAGGCAACACCGACCTCAAGGCGAAGATCGACGTGGCCCTGTGCAAGATGATTAACGACGGCACGGTCAAAAAAGCTTCCATGCAGTGGTTCCAGGACGACTACACCATTCCCTGCAAGCAGTGATCCTTCGATAGTAGCGGCCTGCCTTGGCGTCGCCCAAGGCAGGCGGATGGGGGGCCTCTATGCAGGATTTCTGGGTTCTGATGGTGGAGCATGGCTGGGCGCTGGCTCTCCTGCGGGGCAGTGCAGTGACCATAGCGATCGGGCTGCTCGGCATGCTTCTCGGTTTCGTGGTGGCGACTCCACTGGCCATCCTGCGCTGGCAGAAGGTCATGGTCGTCTCACAGATGGTGGATGCCTACAGCATCCTGATCCGCGGTATCCCAGGACTGCTGGTGATCTACCTGTTGTTCTACGGCTCCTTGGGCTGGGTGAGAACCGTCGCGGGGACGTTCGGCTATGAGCAAGTCGCAGAGAATGCCTATCCGATGATCGTCGGCGTCATAGCGATTGCCTCGATCTCCTGTGCCTACTCGATCGAGGTCATCCGCGGCGCTCTACAGGCCGTGCCCTCCGGCATGCTGGAAGCCGCTCGCTCCCTGGCGCTTCCGCCAATGGTGACCTTCTTTCGCGTTACGTTTCCGCTCGCCTTGCGGCTCGCGCTCGGCGGAATCAACAATGTGTGGCAGATGACGATCAAGGATACGTCGCTGATCTCGGTCGTCGGCCTGCAGGAATTGATGCGGACCGCTGCAATCGCCGCCGGCATCACCCGGTCGCCGCTATTTTTCTACTGCATTGCCGCAGCGCTGTTCTTCGCCATGACGCTCGCCAGCCAAACCGCATTCTCGAGGATCGAACGGGGCCTCAACCGCGGCTTCGGAGGGATGTGACATGGACTTGGGCATCATGGCCTACGCGTTCCCGTTTCTGCTCGAGGGCGTCAAGATAACGCTTATCATCTCAGTCTTCGGCATTGTTCTGGGTCTGCCGCTGGGAGTGCTGGTCGGCGTTGCGCGCGGATCGAAAAACCGGATGCTTCGCGGTTTTTGCGACGCCTATTGCGCGATATTTCGCGGCACGCCAATGCTGGTGCAGATCTTCGTGATCTACTACGGCTTGGCCCAGGTAAGTTTCATCCGGCACAACCCGGTTCTGTGGTGGATGATTGGCGATGGGCTCCATGCAGCCATCCTGGCCGTCGTCCTGAACTCGGGCGCTTACACCGCCGAGACCTTCCGCTCAGCCTTCAACTCGCTTCCCAAGGGGCTGATCGAAGCGGCGGAAGCTTGCGGCATGAAGCCATGGCACATTTTCCTTCGTATCAAGTTCCCGCTGGCGTTGCGACAGGCACTTCCCGCCTACAGCACCGAGGTGGCCATCATCGTCAAGGAATCGAGCCTGGCTTCCGCGATCACGGTCCTGGAGATCACCGGCTACGCCAAGCGCCTGATGAGCGAAACGTTCGCAGTGATGGCTATCTTCGTCATAACCGCCGCCTTCTATCTCGTGATCAGCGTCATTGCGCTGATGTCGATGAAACTTCTTGAACGCCGTTTGGCCATCCCTGGCTAGAACCAGTCCTGAAAGGAAAGACCATGTCCAACCTCACTTTCATCGACCAGAATAACCTGCCCAAACCCCGCGAAGGCAAGCCTGCTCCGGACAGGCTGATCGAAGGCGATCCGCGCTTTCTTAGTTGGGACATCGCACAGACCGCCGACGGAATAGTTCAGTCCGGAGTGTGGGAGGCGACGCCTGGAGCCTATCGCTCGATAAAGGGCAAGACTTTCGAGGTCTGCGTTATCCTGTCAGGCGTATCCGAACTGACAGAGGACGGGAAGGAGCCGCGTCGCATCACGGCCGGCGACGCCTTTGTCATGCATCCGGGTTTCACCGGCGTCTGGAAGGTCATCGAAACCACGCGCAAGCTCTGGGTTAGTCGCGACTAGTCGGCTCCCGAGCTTTCCTTTGCAACCAGCAGCAGTACCGGTTCATGACACAGACGCTTTCCAAAACGATTAAATCGACGCCATACTGGTGGGACGATTGTGCCTTTCCGCCTTTGCCTAGGCGCGAACTCGATCGGAGCTGCGACGTGGCGATCGTCGGCGGCGGTTATACTGGTCTCTCCGCCGCAATCGAGTTGGCGCGGGCAGGCAAGCACGTCCAGCTTTTCGATCGCCAGTCGCTCGGCCAGGCGGCTTCCAGCCGTAACGGTGGCATGGCAAGCGGCAGCATCAGGCCTAGCCGCAAGGAACTGATCCGTCGCTTCGGTTTGGATAGGGCGAACGGCATCCTGCTGGAAGGCCAGACCGCGCGGCAGGACCTTTGGCGGTTTCTCACCCCGGAGTGTATCGAGGCCAACTTCACGCTGTCCGGCTTATTCGAAGGGGCGATGACCGCCGAAGAGACAGAAGAGCTCCGGCGCCATGCGGGCTTTCTCCACGACAGCCTTGGCATCGAGACCTTCGCCGTCAAAGGATCGGACGTGCGGCAGTATATCGGAACCGACCTCTATGTTGGTGGCATGGTCCGCATGGACATCGGCGGCCTTCAGCCCGCGAAGTTGCTCGCCGGGATGATCCGGGTCGCGCGCGAGGCCGATGCCATACTGCACGAGAACACCGCTGTCCTGGGATCGGTCAGCGATACGGCAGGCGTGCGGGTCACCACCGAACGCGGCGATGTACTGGCAAAGAAGCTGCTTGTATGCACCGACGGATACACCGACGGGTTCGATCCATGGCTACGCCGCCGCTTGGTGCCGGTTCGCAGCCGAATCGTAGCCACCGAACCGCTAGACAAGCAGGTCATGGACCGGCTGATGCCCGCGCGCATGATGTACAGCGACATGCGCAAGCTGAGTTACTACTACCGCCCGTCGCCCGATGGGTCTCGCATCTTGTTCGGCGGACGCGACGGCACGACCGCAGGCGATCCGCTCACGCCGACCGTCAATCTGCGGACGGAGCTCGCCAGACTTTTCCCGGAACTAAAGAATATCGGCATTACGCATAGCTGGTTCGGGAATGTCGCCATGCACCGGGATATGATCCCCCGCATCTTTTCACGCGGCAACACCATTTACGCGACTGGCTATTGCGGTTCCGGCATCGTGTGGGCGCGGTGGCTCGGCAAGAAGGCGGCGCTCAAGATCCTCGAAGACGCCGAGCAGCCGCGCTCGGCTTTCGATTTCGATCAGGCTCCCAAGGCCGTACCGTTTTACCGCGGCCGACCATGGTTCATTCCGCTTGTGTACTGGATGTATGAGCGCCACGACCGGAAGACGCTACGTCGTCGCAAGGATGCGTGAGGCGGTATGGCGTTCCTGTTCCTCTGTGATGCAACCCGAGGGGCCGTGTTTGCCGAGGTGTTCTCGGAGCACCTGCCGGATGTTCGGTTCTGCATGGGCCCTGACGCCATCGGCGACGAGGACATCCGTTTCATCATGACCTGGAAAGTGCCGGAAAACCTTCGGCGGTATCCCAACCTTAAGGGGTCGGAACAAGAGCAGTGCGAAATCGTACGTTAACGGCGAACGAAGCGGGAACTCTAGGCAGCCCGCCGCAACCCACCTACGCAACGTGCGCCGCGAGATTCCGGATCACCTGCTCAAGCACATCTCGCCGCTGAGCTGGGAGCATATCAATCTGACAGGCATTTACACCTGGGATAGCGAGCAGCATCTGCCGGAAGGTTTCCGGTCGCTTCGGCTTCCAGTTGGGTTGCAGCGGGCTGCCTAGAGTTCCCGCCTAACGGCTGTTTAGTGCGATTCGTTGGCCTTATTCGAAGGAGGCCTGAATGCATGAGACCATGACCGAAATGCTTGCCAGGATCCGAACAATCGAAGAGATGGTCATGGCTTTCCGCGATGAGGAACATTGTCGGAGATTGTTGGAAGGCATGGTGTGGCCGGAAGGTCGAATTTGTCCCTCCTGCGGATATAAGCGCTCAATCGCCATAGCCGGTCGTGACATGGGCAAGCGGCGGGCTCGACCGGGACTATATCAGTGTTCGAGCGGTGACTGCCGGTTCCAGTTCACGGTTACAACGCACACGCCGCTGCACTCCACGAAGCTTCCCTTGCGTGTCTGGCTGAAGGCGATGTGGCTGATCCTGCAATCGGACAAGGGCTTGTCCTCGGTTCGGCTCGCTGAGAGCCTTGGAGTGAGCCAGCCGACGGCTTGGCGGATGGGACATGCTCTGCGTTTGATGATGGCGCGAGAACACATGCTCGATGGGACAGTCGAGATTGATCATTTCCATCTCGGTGGCCGCCAAAAGAAGCATCCAGACGATCCGCCGCCCGGGCGAGGCTCGGAAAGGTCAGGCGAATACGGAGAAAGCGCCGGTCCTGGCAATGGTGCAGCGGCCAAATGACATCACCCCTGGCATGTCTGCAGGTGACGCGCGCGCCACGATCGTGGCCGACCTCTCTTCGCGAGCAAGCGAACGCGTCATTGAAACGCGGATCGAATTGGGGGCTCATTTGATGAGTGACGAGTGGAAAGCATTCATGTCCATTGGCGAGAGCTTCGCCGAGCACGAGACCGTGAAGCAAGCACCGGCAGATGCTGCCGGAGGTCATGGCGCTCGCCCGCTCAATGGGCGTTGACAGGCAGGTCGACTATTGGGGCGACCTGAAGACGGAGGCAGACCTCTCCTGGATCCGCAAGGAGGTGGAACCACACGGCGTTCTTTTCATGGCCAAGGCCCGCCTCGACCATCCGGACGCCGACAGGCAACTCGACCTGTTGTTCAAGCTTTGCCCTGCCTTGTGCGAGATCTATTTCGATCGCCTGGACCAAGTAGCGGCACTCAAGGATAGATGCAGCGATGCCGGCATCGCCCTCTGGTACAATACGCGCGATCCGGTTTCCTGCGCCGGGTTCACCGACACGGCGGCGCTCAAGGATCCGGAAGCAATATGGGGCCGCCTTATCGATGCGGTCATCTCCGCCATTCAGACTGATCATGCAGAGCTCCTGAAGGCCTTTGTCGCCCACCGTGCGAAGAACACCGAGAGTCCTTGAGCGGCCCACCAGGATCGCAACCCTGTCAGCAGATGGTGGTCACTCGGCGATCAAAGTGGACCAGCGGCTCCGCTACTCCCTCCGTGACCGCGACATCGATTGCTTCGCCAACTAAGCGTCAAGACCAACGATCTCTCGCGCGAAAGTTAACCGGCGGGATCGCCGCGTCGGTATCGGCAGCCTTTAAGGGACCAGCAAAATACGCCCCTTGATCCCCCCCTGTTCGAGCGCGGCATGGGCACGGGAAGCATCAGAGAGTGGCATCGTTGTCCATTTGGGCGTCTGCATAGCTCGTTTGGCGGCGAGGCGTGCCAGCGTTGCGACGGCAACTTCAAGTGCCGTCCCGTCAAGGCTCTCTGATGAGTACCCAGTCAGCGATACCGGCCGGATCAGGTTCCAGAGATCGAACCGGACATCACTACCTCCTACCGCGCCAACAAGGGACAACGTCGCGCCAGGTTTCAGGGCGGAGAGCGATGTCTCAAAGACGGCAGCTCCCACCGTATCGAAAACGCCATCGACGCTTTCCGGCTCGACCAGAGACAGTTCACCGGCTTTTGAAGCCAGGACGCGTCCCGCCCCCAGCGAGCGAACATAATCAGCCTGCTCCGGCCGCGACACGATGGCCAGAACATGTGCGCCCAGTGCGGTGGCAAGTGAAACCGCCGCCGAGCCCACGCCGCCCGCCGCGCCGGTGACCATGACTTGCCGTCCCTTTAGAGGTCCAAGAGGGCGCAAACCCTCGTGCGCGGTGACGCCGGCCAGCCCAATCGCTGCCATAACCACCGGATCCGTGCCAACGGGCAGTTGAGCTGCCGCGTTGGCTTCGACTGTGACGAACTCGGCATAGCCCCCGGGCCGATCGGCCCGGACCCCGCCGAGGCCCTGCATCATCGTGATCACCTTTTGGCCGATAAGTGCGCGCGCCACCAGGCCTCCGGTCTCAACGACCTCGCCGACGACTTCAACGCCCGGCACGTATGGAAAGGGGTCTGGCTTGCGGATAGGCCAATTGCCCGCCCTTACCTCAAGGTCCGTGTGATTGACCGCGGCGGCGATGGTCCTGATCCTGATCTCCGACGCGCCTAGCGGAAGGACCGGAACGGCCTTCCACTCAAGGACGTCCGGACCGCCGTAGCGGCTGACGACGATCGATCGCATTTCGCTTTGCATAACGGGTGGTTCTCAGGTTCAGGTTTCGTCGAGCCAGACGTCGAAGTATTCATGTTCTTGCGTTGGATGGACCCGCACACCTTTGAGGGCGGGAACCCAGTGCTTGTAGAGTTTCCGCCAGTAGGGCTGGATCAGAATTCCAGCATCCTGCAGCATGGCCTCGATTTCTTTCATCGAACCTTTGCGCTTCTCGGCATCCGGAATGGCCAGTGCGGCATTGAGCTTGGAGTCGAATTCAGGATTTGACCACGCACTTTCGTTCCACGCCTCGCCCGTCCGGTACGCGACGGCAAGGACCTGTACGCCGAGTGGCCGCATGTTCCAAGTCGTCATTGAAAACGGGTACTTCGTCCAGTCGTTCCAGAAGGTTGAACCCGGCAGGACGGTCCGCTTGATCTTGATCTTCGCTTCACGCAATTGGGCCGCGATAGCGTCGCCTGTGTTGCGGTGAAAGTCCTCGTCGGCCGTGATCAGCTCGAACTCAAAGTCCGTGCAACCGGCCTCTTGAAGCAAGCGGGCGGCCTTGTCGATGTCACGGCCGACTGCGGGCAGTTCGACGTACTCGGGATGAATCGGCGAGACATGATAGTTGTGGGCCACGTCGCCGGCGCCGCCATAGCCAAGATCGAGCACAACCTTGTTGTCAACCGCCAACTGCAGCGCATTGCGTACCCGCTGATCGTCAAAAGGTTTATTGGTGACATTCATGCGAGCCAGCAGAGTCCCCGCGGTCGCCGCCTCACCTTTGACCAGCCCAAGTCCATCCAAGCCTGCCAGCTGGTCTATCGGGGACTCGTAATTCGTGTGAATCTCGTGCGCTTCGAACGCCCCAAAGGTTGCGTTCGGATCCGTCCCATAATCAATGAACTCGATGCCATCGAGGTGAGGCTCTCCACCCCACCAGTTTCCATGTGTACGACGTTTCAAGACAACGCGAACGCCGACGTCGTAGGAAATCAACTCAAACGGTCCGGTTCCGATCGGGCATGCGCTGAAAGTTGCCCCTTTTTCGTCGAAACTTTTGTGAACCAGCAATGCCGGGTAGTCGGCTAGGTTGGGAATGAATGTAATGTCCGGCCGCTGAAGCGTAATGCGCAGGGTCATGTCGTCGAGGCGTTCGATCGCTGTTTCGCGCAATTTGCCGGTCGACTGGTCGACGAGCGTGCCCATCCGCCCGGCCATGGAGTTGCCTGCGGCATCCCGCTCGCACCAACGCCGCAAATTGAAGATAACGTCATCGACCGTGAACGGGTCGCCATTGTTCCAGATCGCGCCGCGCCGGCAATGCAACACAAACTGCGTCGCATCGGCGTTGACCTCCCAGGATTCGAGCAGACGGCCTTCAAACGTGTAGTCGGCAGTGTATTTGACGAGCGGCTCGAGCGTCTGGCGCTGTGCATTGGCAATCTCCGACCAGTCCGCGGTCCTCGGGTCCTTCGGATCCTTTACGAACATCGCGACCTTTAAGGTGCCACCGCGTTTGGGCTCCGCCGCCAGGGCCGGCGTCAGCGACGCACCGATAAGCCCGTAAGCCATAGGCGCCGATGCGCCGAACGCACTAGCCAGTGCCAGGAATTCGCGACGATCCAACTGGCCATTCAGACAAGATGCCGCCGAGGCGAAGATGTGTTCAGGAACCTTGTCGGAATTGCTCGTAAACATTGGCATTTTGCTTCCTTAAAGCCACAGTCCCGCGCGCAACCGTCATGCGCCCGCGCGCGAACCGTCATGCGGGATCTCAAACCGAGTCCGGCCGGGACACTTCCATATGAAACGTATTCGAGATAAGTGGGCGTAAGAGAGCAACACTTGAAACGAATTGTGTTGAAATGGACCGCTTCGCCGGCATGACCGTCTTCGTTAAGGCTGTGGAGCTCGGCTCCTTTTCAGCCGCGGCGGAAGCCATGTCGACCTCGCCGCAGCTCGTCGGAAAATACGTTCGCGCGTTGGAAGACCATCTTGGTGTCCGCCTTCTAAACCGAACCACACGCCGGCAAAGCGTAACGGACTTCGGCCGCGCCTATTATGAGCGAGCCAAGCACATCCTCGCCGAAGTTGAGATGGCAGAGGGGTTAGCCGAGGAGACAAAGTCGGTTCCAACAGGTAGGCTGAGGATAAACGCACCGGTAAGCTTCGGGATACGCAGCCTAAGTCCTAGTCTGCCGGAATACCTGAAGGCCCATCCACAGATTTCTGTGGAATTGACGCTTTCCAATAGAGCGGTCGATGTTATCGACGAGGGATATGATGCGGTGTTTCGAACCGGCGAACTTGGCGATAGCGGCCTCATCGCCAGACCTTTGGCTGCTTACCGACTGGTTCTGTGCGCCTCTCCTGCATACCTTAAGACACATCCACCCATCAGGCACCCACTCGATCTCCAACAGCATGAGTGTCTTGGCTTTTCCTTCACCGAGTTGAGGACGCACTGGACGTTCGACGGCCCGGAGGGAAGGGTTGTGGTTCCGGTATCTGGCCGTGTGATGGCCGATCACGGCGAGCCCCTGCTATGCGCGGCTGTGGCGGGGATAGGCGTCTTGCTACAACCGAGCGAAATCGTGAGTGAGGCCCTGGCAAGCGGCGACCTAGTCGGGATTTTGCCGGACTATCGCCCGCCGACCCGACCGCTCAATGTGATCTACGCTCCCGATCGCCGCATAACCGCCAAGCTTCGGAGCTTTCTGGATTTCGCCGTAGCCAAATTTGGACGATAGTGCCTCGATCGCAAAACCCCTGCCTAAGGCCGCGCGGGGTGTAATTGGAGCGAATCTGTTGTAGGTCAGCAACCATTGGCGCGATTTATCCCGCCCTGTTTCAACCATACATCTCTCAGTATCGCCGCTACCGCGGCTGCAGCCAAATTGGGACGTTTGTTATGAGCAGCACCGCTACCTCTTTTATGGCCAGGTTCGTCGAATTCATCAACTCGGCGGATGAAAACCTGGCGAGCGAGCTCGTCTCACCGAATGCCATCTTCCATGTCCCTGGTAGGCCAGAGCCGATGACCGGCCCTGCCGGCTACATAGCGATCGTCGCAATGATGCGAGGAGGCTTTTCCGACATCCAATGGACCTTGGAAGAGGCGATCGCCGAGGAGAACAAGATCGCGGCCCGCTTTACGATGAGCGGCACCCATACCGGACCATTCATGGGCGTGCCGCCAACTCAAAAGACGATCCGCGTCCAGGCTCTGAACATTTATCACCTTGAGAATGGCAAGATCGTCAAAGAATACGGTCAGCCCGACATCCTCGGCCTCTTAATGCAGCTAGGCGCGTTTCCCTCCTAGCTTCAAGGGGAGACCAGACCATAGGCAGGCCGCGTTTTCGCCCTCCACCGTCGCGCGGTTGAAGGTAATAAAATCCTGGATTCGCGGCGCGATAAGCGGGGAGTCCCCAGTCGACTGCGGGTCGCCATCGCGACCTGTGCACCAACACGCCGCTCTCTCCTCGGGGAGGGCCGTTGGGTAAGCGCGTCTCGGCGCGCGTGGCGCTTGCTTTTCATTCCAGCTTCTGGATGCGCCCCTAGGCGGAACACGCCATCATTGCCGCCCTGGCGCTCCAAGTCGGTCAACTCCGCAACCTGGGCCAGTCGATCATGGTGATCGACAAGAACGTGAAGCGCCTCGCGACATTCGTCGACCAGTTCTACGTGGTGGAGAAGGGCTGCGTTGCGTGGAGCGGCAATGCACAGGAGGTCGTCGATGAAGAGGCGACGATCAATCCTTCATCAGCATGTGAGTGCTTGTAGCGCATCGCTTGCCGATAGGGGCGGGCGTTGCGTCAGCGCGCCGATGGCACGGTGGGAACGCCGGACCGGGACAGCTGCTTGCATTTTACGCGCAAAGGCACGAATACCTATAAAATGTTGCCATATCAGGTTGTTACAGAGCTTTCTATATGCCAGACGAGCTCACAATGTTTTCCGTATTATAAAAATCATTGCACAAAACAAAAAAAGATGTAGCGTATATGGAACGAGGGGGAGAGGTTTGGCGTCGGGAATTTGCACAGGACGCAAAGCGCCGGAAAGTGATCGTGCCTGGACACGGCCGCCTTGACCCAATGAACAAATGATTGGGAGGAAAAGTTGGATACTCATCTTTATATCGGGAATGAAGAACGGGGTTCGGAAACTGGTGCGACGTTCGAACGGCTGGGTCCGGCGTCTGATACGGTCGTCACGCGTGGCGCCGCCGCCAGCGTGAGGGATGCCAATGCCGCTGCGGATTCGGCTCAGGAAGCCTTTGTCGAATGGTCGAAGTCCGGTCCGTTTCAAAGGCGGATGCTGCTGCTCAAAGCCGCGGACGAGATCGAGAAGCGTGGTGATGATTTTGTCAACGCGATGAAGCTCGAAGTCGGCGCGAACGAACTTTGGGCCCGCTTCAACGTCTACCTTGCCGCCAACCTCTTCCGGGAGGCTGCGGGGCTTGCAACACAGCTGCAGGGCGAGACGATCCCAACGGATAAGCCCGGCACGCTGTCCATGACCATTCGCCAGCCGGTCGGTGTCATCCTCAGCATCGTGCCGTGGAACGGCGCCGTGGTTCTGGCGGCACGCGCTATCGCCTATCCCCTGGTCTGCGGCAACACCGTCGTCTTCCGCGCATCCGAGACCAGTCCCCGGACGCATGAAATCATGGCTCAGGCCGTGCATGCCGCAGGCTTCCCTGTCGGCGCGCTCAACTTCGTCACCAACGATCCCAAGGACGCGCCTGAGATCATCGACGCGCTCATCGCCCATCCGGCGGTGCGTCGTATCAATTTCACCGGATCCACGCATGTGGGCCGCATCATCGCGGAGAAGTCGGCAAAGCATCTCAAGCGCTGCATCCTTGAGCTCGGCGACAAGTCGCCGCTCGTCGTCCTGGACGACGCCAATGTCGATGATGCCGTATCCGCCGGCGTGTTCGGTGCTTTCCTCTATCAGGGTCAGATTTGCATGACCACGGAACGCATCATCGTCGACGAAAAAATTGCCGACGAGTATGTCGCCAAGTTCACCGAGCGGGCCAAGGTTCTGCCGGCGGGAGATCCGGCCCAGGGTGCCTGCGTTCTCGGCCCGGTCATCAGCAAGGACGCGGCCAAGCGTCTCAACGGCCTCTTGGATGATGCGCTGTCGAAGGGCGCGATCCTGCTTGCCGGCGGACGGTCCTCAGGCAACCTGATGCAGGCCACCGTGTTGGACGCCGTGACGCCCGCCATGCGCATCTATGGCGAGGAGACCTTCGGCCCCATCGTGTCGATCATCCGCGCCAAGGATACCGACGATGCCGTGCGGATTGCCAACGACACCGAATTCGGCCTGTCCGCCGGTGTGTTCGGCACCAACATCAGCCGCGCGATCGACGTGGCGCGCCGTATCGATACCGGCTCGGTCCACATCAATGGTTCGACCGTGCAGAACGAGGCGCAGGCGCCTTATGGCGGCACCAAGTCCAGTGGATTCGGCCGGTTCGACGGCCGCGCCGTGATCGACGAATTCACCGAGCTGAAGTGGCTGACGATTGAAAGCAGCGGTCAGGGCTATCCGTTCTGATCCTGTCATGTCTCCCCGGATGACCTCCGCGGGGATTTCAATGCAGGGCAATTTCAGGTCGATCGGGGCACGGGCTGATGCCCGTGTTCAGGCGAAGCGTGGTTGAGTCCGGCGATGCGAAGGGCTGCGCCCATCGCTGGGGAGTTGTCGTGCGCTCGCGCGCGCAGTGCGCCATATTGGGAGGACATAAATGGCAAATCAGAAAGACCGGCAGCTCGAGGCATTCGAGCACTCGCTCATCACGGGGCGAATCGGCCGCCGCACGTTCGTAAGGGGAGCGCTTGCAACAGGCGTGCTTGCGATTTCTGGGGTTCAGGCGCTCGCCGATGAACTCGACGCGATCCGCGCCAACCAGGACAAGCGGCGTGCTTCGTTGGGGAAAAGCTATGATTACATCGTGGTCGGCACGGGCAGCAGCGGTTGCTCGCTTGTCGGCGCGCTAGCCAAGAACAGTTCCGCCAAGATTCTGGTGATCGAAGCAGGCGATTGGGATACTGCGCCGTCCGTGCAGGATCCTCGCGTCTGGTTTACGAATCTCGGCACCGAGCGCGACTGGGGCGATGCTGCCATTCCGAGCGCTGGCGTCAACAGCCGGTCGATCCCGGAACACACGGGCAGGGTCGTTGGCGGCGGCAGCAGCATCAACGCGACGATCTGGGCGCGTCCATTCAAGGCTGACCTCGACCATTGGGCCTCGGAGAGCGGCGACGACAAATGGAGCTATGACCATGGTCTCGAAATCTTTAAGAGGGTCGAGAACTGGCAGGGCACACCGAACGAGAAGTTCCGTGGCAAGGGCGGTCCTGTCTGGGTGCAGCCGGCCGCCGACCCGCTGCCGCTCGCATCGAGCGTGCTCGAGGGTTGCCGCGAGGTAAACCTGCCCGTGGTCGACGACCTGAACGGCGATCGCGAGATCACCGGCAACGGCTTCGGCTACATGAACCAGATCATCAAGGATGGCCGCCGCCAGAACATGGCCCGAGCATTCCTCTACCCGGTGCTCGGCCAGGAGAATGTGACGCTTCTCATCAATACCCAGGTCAACAGGATCGTGCTCGATGGTGACCGCGCGGTCGCGGTCGAATGCGTCCATCAGGGCCAGCCGCTGACTGTCGCCGCGGATCGCGAGATCATTTTGGCTGCGGGTGGCTTCAACACGCCGAAGCTGCTGATGCTGAGTGGCATCGGCGATGAGGCCGATCTGAAAGCCGTCGATCTGAAGACCCTGGTGAGTTCGCCGGAGGTCGGCAAGAACGTTCAGGACCACATCCTCCACGGCGGCTGCCTGTATGAAGCGCCGGCGGCGTTCGAATACAAGAACAGCGCCGCCAATATCTCCGGCTATTACAAGACGGACTCATCGCTGGAACTGCCCGATGTCAGCATCGTGCAGATCGAAATCCCCTATGCTAGTGAGGTCATCGCCAAGCAATATGCCCCACCGCCGACCAGCTGGGCGCTCTGCGCGGGTCTCGTGACACCGAAGAGCCGCGGAACGGTCAAACTCAAGTCCAGCAATTCCGACGATCGCCCTGTTGTGGATATGCAGTTCCTGAGCCACCCCGACGACGTCAAGACGTTGTCCAACAGCATCGACATCGCACGCTCGATCGCCAATTCCAGCGCCATGAAACCCTTCGTGGTCCGTGAAGTCGCGCCCGGCAAGAAGCTCGAAGGCGAAGCCCTCGCGACCTTCGTCAGAGACGGCGCCACGACGTATTTCCATTCATCCGGTGCCTGCCGCATGGGCAAGGACGACAAGGCGGTGGTGGACAGCCAACTGCGTGTAAACGGTGTCCGCAACCTGCGGATTGCCGACAGCACGATCATGCCGCGCATTGTCGCCGTACCGACGATGCCGGCCTGTGTGCTGATCGGCCAGCGCATGGCCGAAATCCTCGCGGCCTGATCGTCAACGATGCTGGCGCCTGTACCGTAGGCGCCAGCCGGAGATTCCACGGGTTCTCTCGAAAATTGTACGACAGGTTCAGGCATGCGGATAGAGCATCGCTGCCTTGGGAAGCCTATCAGTCAGGCGCTCGGAGCATCCCGCAACAAGGCCGGAATATCGGCAAGCCGTCCGCCGGCATCGAGCTCCAATGCGGTTCGCCAGAGCGCACGCGCTCGCAGCAGCGGCGTATCCGTAATGAGCATGGAGTTGCCCACTGCGTCGCGCACCTGCAACTGCCAACCATCATCGGTCAGGTCACGCCATTCGACGTTGAGGTGAACCTCGGAGTGCGCAAGGAGATTTCGCAATGCCTGGGCCGGCAGCGTGGCGGCGAGATCGATCTCGGCCGGGTCAACCGTCAGATGGAAGGGCAGGATGTCCAACGCCGTATTCGAGCGCGCCCAGCCGACGCTTTCGGCAAGCATGCGAGCCTGCAATCCGATCGAGGCAATGAGCCAGCGCCGGTTCTTCTCATCGATGCGGGACGAGCCACTAAGCGCCTCGTCGTCGAGATTGTTGACCAGCCGCGCGAAATAGGCCGTGCCGCGCCTGGCCAGGTCGAGTGACCTGGCGGGAGCACCCGGTGCATCATAGCGCGCGCCTGCGCCCTGGCGGGCACGCAGTTCCGCGCGTGCCTCCGCCTCGTTCACGGCCGCGCTCCCTCGACCAGCGTCCGCCCGAAATTCAGGCGCTCGACGATCGGCGCATCCGAGAAGCGGAACAGGTCGAATTGCGTTTCGGCCTGAAGCGACCACTGTACCCAGGATGGGATAACGAAAATGTCGCCGATGTCGAGTCCATGCTCGGTACCGTCGATCACCACGCCGCCGCGTCCCTCGAAAACCTGGAAGATCGTCGATCCGACTTCGCGGCGGGGCGCGGTTTGGGCGCCGGCGCGCAGGCGGTGGAACTCGCAACGGATCGTCGACATGACGTCACCGCCGGTGGTCGGATTGACGTAGCGTATCGCGGCATGGCCCTGTTCGACCGTTGCGGGCTGCCCCTCTTCCTCAAGCAGAAGCTGCTCGGTCAGTGCGCGGTCCGTGTGCTCCCAGCGATAGGCGCCGATGGGGGTATTGGCGGTATCCTGAAGCTTTGAAAGCGGGCGCAAACCGGGATGACACCAAAGGCGCTCGGAACGGGAAAAGCGCGGTGTTGCATAATCCGTCACGCGTTCGGCGCCGAATTCGAAGAAGCCGACATCGTTCTGGAATGAGAACGGGATGTCCAGGCCATCGATCCAGGCCATCGGATGATCGGTGTCGTTATGATGGCCATGGAAGTACCAGCCAGGCGTAAGAAGCAGATCGCCGCGGCTCATACGTACGGAATCGCCGTTGACCACGGTCCAGACGCCATCGCCCTCGACGACGAACCGGAAGGCGTTCTGCGAATGTCGATGTTCGGGTGCGGTCTCGCGCGGGCCAAGGTACTGGATCGCGCACCACAGGGTCGGGCTGATATAGGCGTGGCCGCCAAGGCCGGGATTGGCGAGGCCGAGCGCCCGCCGTTCGCCGCCACGCCCGACAGGAACGAGATCGCCCGAGCGCTGCGCCAGTGGCAAGAGGTTTGCCCATTTCCAGATATGGGGAACGGCCCGTGGCCTGGGATGCTTCGGCATCAGGTTGCCGATCTGCGTCCAGAGCGGCTTGATGTTTTCCCGCTCGAAGCCGGCATAAAGTTCGCGCAGTTCGGGCGTATCCTCAGGCTGCATGGAATGTGCCTTGGGCTTCGCTGCCGTGTCATCCATGAAAGTTCTCCTTCGTCGGGCTTGGCGGCCTATCTGGCATCCGGCTGAACCAACGGCGCGGCGTCTCTGAAAGCCGGAATCGCATCGAGCCGGGTGAAAATGCCGGCGATCGTGGGCCAGGCCTGGAGATCGATGTCGAAACGCTTGTTGTTCCAGACCTGTGCATAGAGGCAGATGTCGGCCAAGGTGGGCACCTCGCCGTGGCAAAAAATGCCGGTGGCCGCATCTTTCGACAAGGACGCCTCGAGCGCGTCGAAAGTCAACGTGACCCAACGCACGAACCAGGCCTTCTGGGCATCGTCGCCGGCGCCGAACGCGTCGCCCAGATATTGCAGTACACGCAGGTTGTTCAGCGGGTGCACCTCGCATGCGATCATGAAGGCAAGGGCACGGACCCTTGCCCGGGCATCTGGATCGGCGGGAAGCAGCGGCTTGTCGGGATATGTCTCGTCCAGCCATTCGATGATGGCAAGGGACTGGGTCATGAACGATCCGTCTTCGCGCTCCAGCACGGGAACAAGGCCGGCGGGGTTCATGGCGAGATAGTCGGCCGTACGGGTATCTCCACGCCTCAGCACATAGGGAATGTAGTCGTAGTCGAGACCCTTGAACTTCAGCGCCGCCCTGAGCCGGGTGGACGTCGAGGACCTGAAGAAATTGTGCAGCTTGAACATATCACGCCGCCTTGGGGCCGATCGTGAACATATCACGCCGCCTTGGAGCCGATCGTGGTGGAAATGCTGCCGAGACCATAGATCGCCACCACGCAGGTATCGCCCGGAGAAAGGGCGCCGACGCCGGCGGGCGTGCCCGTCATGATCAGGTCGCCTGGCTTGAGGGTGAAGGACTGCGACAGGATCGAGATGATCTCGGGAACCGACCAGATAAGCTCCTGGAGATCGGCGTCCTGCTTCGTCTCGCCATTGACGGTCAGCTTGATCGAGCCCGAGGACGGGTGACCGGCGGTCGCGACAGAATGGATCGGGCCGATGACGGCGGAATTGTCGAAGCCCTTGCCTTCATCCCAGGGCCGGCCCTTATCGCGGGCCTCGAGCTGGATGTCCCGGCGCGTCAGGTCGTTTCCGACCGCATAGCCCCATACGTGCTTGAGGGAATCTTCCACGTCGACATTGGTAGCCTCAACGCCGATCGCCACGACCAGCTCGGCCTCGTAATGGAAGTTGGATGTTCTCGGGGGATACGCCACGCTTACGCCGCTATCCACGGCGGCATCGGCCGGCTTGGCAAAGAAGAATGGCGCTTCCCGGTCTGGATCCTTTCCCATCTCTCTTGCATGCGCGGCATAATTCCTGCCGACGCAGAAAATCCTCCGCACCGGAAAGCGATCTTCTGAGCCCTGCACGGCAACGGACGGTTGGCGAGGAGGGGCAATAACGAATTTCACTGGATACTCCTTTAATCAGGCCGGGCGCGGGCGGGCATCGCGGCGTGGCCCCACATTCTGGTTTTCAGGCGGCCGAAGCATCCTGAAGCAGCGCTTGACGGTCGATCTTTCCCGTTCCTGTCTTGGGAATTTCCCGCACATACTCGATGATGCGGGGATATTTGTGCGGTTGCAGCCGGGCCTTGACGAAGTCGGCAAGCTCCCGGGAGCGTGTATCACCGGCAGCCAGCCCGGAACGGAGCTGGACGACTGCACGAAGTGTCATGCGCTGATCGGGAAGCTTATGCGCCATGACGGCGCACTCCTGCACATCCGGATGCTCGCTCAGGCACCGTTCCACCTCCAGTGGCCAGACCCATTGACCGGAGACCTTGATGAGATCATCGGCACGTCCCTGGAAGTAGTAGTAGCCGTCGGTCTCGATGAAGCGGTCGCCGGTATAGATCCAGTCCCCCCGCATCGTTTCACGGGTCTTGTCCGGCCTGTTCCAGTAGCAGGGCGTCGATGAATGGCCGCGCACGAACATCAGGCCCTCTTCGCCGGGCTGGGCCGGTTGGCCGTCCGGCGTTTCGAGCCGGATTTCGTAACCCGGCACCCGGCAGCCTGCCGAACCGATGCGATGATCGTCCTTCTTGTTGGAAAGATAGATATGCAGCATTTCGGTGGAGCCGAGCCCTTCCGTCGGCCCATGACCGGTCAGCTGTTTCCATGAAGTGTAGACTTCCTGAGACAGGATCTCGGCCGCGGACATAGACAGGCGAAGCGAGGACAGGTCGCGCTTCTCGACCTCCTTGCTGTGGACAAGTGCCGTGTAGAGTGTGGGGAGGCCGAAAATGACCGTGGGCCGGTATTTCTCAACTGCGTCGAGGACAGCTTCCGGCCGGGGCTGGCCCGCTAGCAGCAGGCTCGTCGCGCCCACCGCGAACGGAAACAGCAGCGAGTTGCCGAAGCCATAGGCAAAATAGGCCTTGGGCACGGAGAACCCGATGTCATCGACCTGCAGATCGAGCACGCGGGCGCCGAAGGTCTGCTGGCTATAGGCCATGTCATGATGAAGATGCACGATGCCCTTCGGACGTCCCGTCGAACCGGACGAATACATCCAGAACGCCATGTCGTCAGGCGTCGTCGGCGTGCATTCCAGTGTTTCCGAATGCCCCGCGAGAAAGGCGTCGGACCTTATCAGCCCAGGACCGTCGCATTCGCCGTTGACGATGACCGTCTGCTTCAGCAGCGAGCCCTCGACAGCCTGATCCGCGAACATTGTGGCGAAGGCCGCTTCGCAAACCGCGATCGTCGCCGATGTGTCCTTCAGGAAGAAGTTCAGGACATCCGGACGGGTCTGGATGTTGAGAAGCACGGGAACGAAGCCCGCACGCACGGCGCCGAAGAATGCCTCGGGGAAGGATGGTGTGTCGTCGAGGAAGAACGGTATTCTGTCGCCCTGCGCCAGGCCGGCCGCCTTGAATGCGTTGCCCCATCGTGCCGCTTCCGCGATGAGCTCCCGATAGGTCCGCGACCCCGCCGGTCCGATGACCGCGAGTTTTTCCGGATTGCGTTCGAGATTGTCCCAGAGGAACGAGGAGCAATTCGGATGGTCTGCCTTGCGGAAACCGATCTCCTCGGCACCCGACGTTCCGTCGCCGACGGGATCGATGATCGCGGCCGGCGTCGCCGCCTTTTCGCGCTCGTAACGCGCCACGAATTCCGGCGCGAGTCGCCGCATCCGATCCAAATCCATGCGGCCCGAACGCGACATGTAATCGAATGCGAAGTCGAGCGGCGGAAGCTCCATCTTCGATGCGAAATCTTCGTACCAGCGCGCGGATGTGTTGGCTGCATTGACGATTTTCTTGGCGATCGGCGGCCGCTCGGCCTGATAGGCGGCGAGAGCCTCATCGACATCGTCAATGGTCGACAGCTTGTCGACGAGAGCGATCGCGTCCTCCAGCGCCAGCCGGGTCCCCGATCCGATCGAGAAATGCGCGGTATGTGCAGCATCCCCCAGGAGGACGTGCCGGCCCGCGACCCACTTTTCGCACCATAGTTTCGGGAACTGGCGCCACATGGACTTATTGGTAACGAGTTGAGCGCCTTCCAGCACTTCCGAGAACAGACGCTCGCACATCTGTGCGCTCTCCTGCTCGCTCTTGGAAGCGAAACCATACCGCTGGAACGTTGCATCGTCACATTCCACGATGAACGTGCTTCTGTTCTTCTCGAACCGATAATGGTGGGCATTCAAGGCGCCGAGCTCAGCGTCTATGAAGGTCTGCGTGAGCGTTTCGAACGGCCGGTTCGTGCCGAACCACGCGAAGTGGTTGGTGAAGTGCTCGAGATTGGTCCCGAACTCGGTTTCGGAGCTTCGACGGATGAGGGAGTTCAGTCCATCTGCGCCGACGATCAACTCAGCATCGAGCTCGTCAAGGGTCATGACCTGATGCGAGAAACGGAGTTCGACGCCCATGGATTGCGCCTGTCGCCGCAGGATTTCGATAATCTCCAATCGCCCGATTGCCGAGAACCCTACTCCATCCAGGGTCACGTTGCCCTTCGGCAGATTGAGCGTCATGTTCTTCCAACGCTCCATATGTGGCGTGATCAGATCATATATCGCAGGATCGGAAGCCTTGAGGAAATCCAGAGCCTGGTCGGAGAAAACGACGCCGAAGCCAAAGGTCGCGCCCGAGGGATTTTGTTCGGTCACGCGCAACTTCACGTGCGGCATGAACCGGCGCATTAGGATGGCCGTGTAGAGACCCGCGGGACCTGCCCCAAGAATTTCGACGTTAGCAAGCCGTGCCATCTCTCCTCCTCTAAGATCGCTCGACAATCATTGCCGGCCAGATTAGTCTCATTTCCAGAATGTGCAATGAGTTTTTAATCGTGGAAAAATTGGACATGGAGCATCTGACCCGGGTCGAGGTGACATTCGGCGATTGCGATCCCGCTGGCATCGTATTTTATCCCAATATTTTCAGATGGTTGGACAAAACCTTCCATGATTGGCTGAAGACTGCGGGGGGGCATGCCGCCATCTGTGAACAACTGGATGCGATAGGTCTTGGCCTATTCGACACCAAGACCCAATTTCACAGGCCGCTGACTGATGGCGATATCCTCGAAGTGACGCTGGCCTTAAAAATATGGAACCGCAAGGCCATCGTCCTGGCCTATGAGGGAAAGGTCGACGGACAGTTGAGGTTCGCCGCACAGGAGACCAGGGGGCTTTTCAAGCGCAGCAGCGATGCTATGTTCGCGGCCGAAGTCGCACCATTCAGGGAGGTTATGGAAGCAGTTGGCCAAGGATGAGGGAGCCGCGAGGCAAAGCGCTGGAATTCAGTCCCTCGATGCAGCGCTGCGCGTTCTCAACACGGTCGTGGCCTTTCGTGAGCCTGTAACTCTTTCTGAGTTGGCTCGCACGTGCCGAATGCCGGTTAGCAAGGTGCATCGCTACTTGTCTTCCTTCATGAAGGTTGGGCTGGTCGCGCAAACTGGGAGGTCCGGAAAATATCTGCTTGGGCCCGGCGCACTTCAGCTTGGTCTGGCTGCCATTGGCCGGCATGATTTCGTCAACTTCGCGGCAGACGGTGTCGCCGAACTTTGCGCCGAAACGGGCATGACGGCGCTTCTTTCCGTGTGGGGCAACGGTGGTGCAACCGTTGTTCGCTGGGAGCGCGCAGAGTCCCCCACCGTTACGTCGATGGGACTCGGCACTACGCTGCCATTGTTGAATTCGGCCACGGGAAGAGCCTTTCTCGCCTGGGCTCCACCGGCGGCCATAAAGGCATCTTGTGACGCGGAACTGCGCCGCATCAAGAAGAACCCCTCTATAGCGCCCGATCTCGAACCCACCGTCAATGGGATCGAAAAGTTGAACAGGCTTACAAGGGAAAGGGGCTACGCCTTCGTTGAGGGTAAATTTATTCCGGGTCTGGTCGCCATTGCCGCGCCTATCTTAGACTGGCAGCATGAAGCCCAAGCAGTTATCACCCTGATCGGGACAGATACGGAAGCGATCAAGCCGGGCTCCTCGGAAGTTATAAGCCTCGTGGCATTCTGCGCGGAGAAATCCGTCGTGCCGCCGTCAATCTGAAATGATAGGTACGACAATCTTCGCGCGCGATGCAGGCACTGTTATTGGTCAATCAATTGATCTTTCACACTTAGCGACAATCAAGTAATCCGATAGTTACAATGCGGTGGAGAGCCGGCACTTGCGACTTTCAGCAGTTTGGCGGACTATTCCATGCCGCGAAGCTACTTTCGGACTTTAAGGAAATAGCGTGTTGTGACGATAGCCCAGAATCAGTGAGGCCTCGGCGATCAGCCAATCGACGAAGTATAAAACTTCCTCGTGCCCGCGTTTCGTTTCCGGGCAAATGCAATAGTAATTGTGAATGGCAGGAACCGACATAGGAGGGGTTACCAACCGCCCCTCGTCAAGATCTCGCGCGGAGATGATCTCATCGCTGAGGGCGACACCGAAACCGTCTCGAGCTGCCTGAAGAACGATTCCGAAGTCGTCGAAATAGACGTCGGTCAGGCCGACATGGCCGCCTCCAACCGCTCCCTGATAGCGCCGCCACTGCGAACCATCATCTTCATGCAGCAACCGGTGATAAGCTAGGTCGCTTGGCTGCCGAATAGCGGTCGGACCGCGCAGAAGTTGCGGGCTGCATACAGGGGTCATGTGGATTCCGTGAAGAAGCCGCCACCAAAATCCCGGCCATGGCGGGATGCCATATACAACCGCGACATCGGTTTTCTTCCAGTCCACGCCCTGAAACTGGCCGGACGTCGTCACGGTAAGCCTGAAGCGTGGGTTGTCGGCCATGAAGTTGAACAAGCGGCGTTAAGCTATTGAATTTCTAGTTCCATAAGATGATTAAGCGACTTTCATCAGTAAAAGATAATACTTCTTAACATTTCAACGTATTTATAGCACCTTATTCCGCCTTGCCGATTGTAATCTACAGCATTACTATCAGCTTCCCTCAGATCGACAGATCGATGTTAAACGGCCCCCATCTCACCCTCAGATTAAAACTTGGTGGGCGACTATGGACTCTTCTTAACCGCCCGCGTCCCAAGTGGGACCCTATCGGCCTTCGCTCGCTCGCCTCCCCTCTCGGTGCACTCACTTGTGTGGCATGCAATAGACCCCCTTGGATTCCATCAGAACCGCGCCCCCCTTCAACTCGCTCAGTGCGCCGACCCACGCTTGCGAATAAGTGCGTCTGGCATCCACGGCCGTCAGCCAAAGAACGCGATTGTCGGACAGTTCAACTTTAACTTCCTGCTGCAAAGGGCTCCCCTGCACGGTCTGTTGATAGTGGCGTTTGATCCTGACATTGCCGGCCGGAAACTCGGCTTCGTTGCTGCCGTAGTTCAGCACAAATCCAGTGCGGTCCTCAGCCGCCGAGCAACTGCCATCACGCTCGCACACGATTTTGGTAGCTGTGTTGCAGTCCCATTTTAGTGAAGCGGGCCACATAGGATTGTCCACGTTTGATCGCGGCTTGTCGCTCTGACCAGCCGCTGTCAACACAGCGCCTGTGTTCAAAATCACAGTGGACAGGAGAAGCACCTTGAACACTACAAACCTCGCTGAATTGTGACCCCCATAGCGACCCGTCCTGAGTGATCGCCTTGCCTATGGCATGTTGAGGTTAAACCAGCTTTTCTGGCGTATGCCGTTCGCATCGTCATACTCGATGAACCAGGGTTTTTCTCGCATCGGTCGATAGATGGTGAAGTAGGTGGGACCATTTCCAGCGGAATGCCCACTATCGTTGCCCGTGCTCTGGATTTCTGCCGTCACCAACTTACCGTTGATTTCGATTTGGACCGGACGTGATCCGTCTCCATGATGCCCGCCGAGGGCGTTGTTTTTGAAATCAACGGGCCGGGAGAGCCTATCGGCAGCGATGCGGCAGA
The DNA here is from genome assembly GCF_006440875.1 of Mesorhizobium sp. B2-5-7. Lineage (NCBI taxonomy): Bacteria > Pseudomonadati > Pseudomonadota > Alphaproteobacteria > Hyphomicrobiales > Phyllobacteriaceae > Mesorhizobium > Mesorhizobium sp. B2-5-7. Next base: position 75,502 of record NZ_VFUO01000005.1, read on the forward strand.
TATTTCGTTCTTGACCTAAGCCCGGCCGATCGGATTCGGAGCTGCCAACTGCTTGCCAGCCAGACGGACAATCCTCATACTTCTCGAATCTCGCCGCGCTGGAGTTGGCTTGCGGACAGGTCGGCCAATTAAAACCCGGGGCTTCCATCGCTGCGATCAACTTGTAAATTGGAGGGTGGCACGAGGGGGTGCCTTGCCAGTCGCCGGAAAGACATAGGAGGACCTGACATCCCCATTCCGACGCTTTTGATTGGGATGGAAGAGCCGCTGTGCCCGCCAGCGCGACGGCACTCGCCAGAAGGAATTTGAGTATGGTCATAGCCTTTTCCTCGCTGCGGATTTGACAGTTTACTATGGATGATCCGCGCGAAAAAGGACAGATCGAAAAGGCAGGTTTGTGCGAGTACACCGATTTATGAAACGAGACGACGCGGGCGCGGTCAACAACCCGTTGCGCGCCAACATAGCCCTGGCGCTTGAGCGGGAGAGAGCCAAACGTGTCCTTTCCCATATGCACATGGCCGAGCTGTTTCGGACCGCCGAGGGCGAAAAACTGGCCTATCGAACCTACATCCAGACCGTGCGTCAGAAAAATAATGTCACATTAACGACGCTGCAGATCATGGCAAACGGCTTGCAAGTTTCTTTTGCAGGGCTGCTCGCCGGCGGCAAGAAAGTTCCGGAATGGGCGCATCGGTTAGACGACAATGCGATCCGCAAGAGGCTGGCACACATCATCGATTTTGAGCGACAACGACGTACTTTGCACCGCTATGAAATGGCCGAGCTCATCGGCGTGGCGGAGGCGACATACATGAAATTGGAACGCGCGAGCGGCAATATCAGCGTCGACACGATTGCCGCGATCGCCAAAGCGTTGAGGCTTGATCCAGCGACCTTCCTCTTTTCTGATAAAATTCCGCCAACAACTGATCCACCCGTTATTAATCCAGCCGGGCGCGCAGGTAGTCCTCTCAGTGAGACATGAGACACCTGCACAACCAATATCCGTCCCTGAGGCAACGACGGTAATGATCTAATCTTTGTTCTCGCGAACGGGTTCAGTTGACAAATGGAAACTGACCCTCGTCAGATGCAAAAGCAGTGTTGGTTCGGATCGGGCCACTCTACCCACGAGCTTCTTTTCGCCCGCGCCTGAGGAGCGACTGCCATGAAGTGGCGGCAGTCGAGTGCACTGGAATCCTGATTCCTACGGTTGTGCCGGCACCGGGTGCGCTGTTGATAATAAGTCTTCCTTTCAGCGTCGAGACCATCTGGGAACATGCGGTCAGTCCAAGGCCAGTATGATTTCCAGCCCGCGTTGAAAAGAATGGGGTCGTCGCTTTTGCAACGATTTCAGGTGGCATGCCTGTGCCTTTATCCGTCACTTCTAGCATGAGATAACTGCACGGGAGGAATGGGTGCCGCTTGAGTGTCGCGGAGATGAGAACTCGTTCGTTTTTGACGCTGAATAACGCGGCCAGAGCGTTTTCTATCAGCTCGTTGACCACCAACCGGAACGGCGCCGCCGGTACAGGGTGCAGGCGCGCTTTGGGATCGACCAAGACTTGCACCAAACTGCCGCGATCGCGCGTGATATCCTCGAGCAGTCGGCCGAGCGCCATGGTGCTTGAATCTTGTGGTGCATAGGCGATCTGAAGCACACCGTTGGTGATCGATTCCAGTTCGGCAGCAGCACTGCGCGCAGCCTCAAGCATTTCGCCGCTCGGCTGCTTGTCTGGTTGTGCGTGCTCAAGAAACAGCCTCAAGGCGCCACTCGAAATCGGTCAGGTCATATCGGCTCATGTCGAGCTTGAATCAGAATCCAGTGCAATATGAAAGACGTCAGTTGGAAAACGACGCATTGCAGACGTTGCGACAATTCAGTGGCAGCCGCTAACTCTTCCGCAATCGGCATCATGTAGAGGCGGGGAATGATACGACGCCCCTTGTCTTCGTTCGTTTTGGTCACTTGCCTCGTGATGGTTAGCAACAATTTGGCATCGTGCTCGCCCTCGCCAAAACATGTCTCGGATGCTGATATCGATTTTCTCGCCTCCGATGCTCATGTCGTTGTCGGCGACGTGCCTCTCGTCTTGCCCTTTATTGCGCTCACCGGTTATGTCGCCGCGAAACCGTCATTCTCGCTAAACAGACAGCAAGATCGCCATGCGGCGACAGATCGCTTGGAGGCGTTTCGCAAGGCTGCCACCAACCCCCAAGGCGCGGCGAAGATGGATCAGCTTGAGATTGAGGTATATGCGTATGGATGGAATGACCTCGACCCGCAGCCGTTCAAAAGGATCTGTGCTCGGCTTAGCCGGCAATGGTCCAAGTCCGTTTGCGATGACCCATGGGCGGCGCTTAAGCAGGCGATGCCGGAAAATCGCTTTTATGTCGTCGACGACAGGAAATTTGATGCGTTCGACAACCATTTCACCGTTGGCGGCGAACGCGTCTCCGACCAACTTCATTCGATGCAACTGAGGGTTAACGAAGCTTCTGTCGTTTGTGATCGGAACCTCAAGTCTTCCAAAACCAATTTTTGCACGGCAGCAATACCAATCAAACAGCATCTTGCTGCAGTATGGACGGTTTGGGATAGCACTGGTGAGAGCCATTCTCGGCAAGCTGAGCGCGAAGGCAAAGCCATCACGGCATTTGTGCGCCACGCTATTGGACCGTCCGAGGACTTCCCGGCTCTTTTCGCAGAGGCATGCCGACTGAGGAACCCCAAGAGCAGTATCGGGCCGGGTGGCAGCCTTTGCGGTGGTCCTATTTCAAAATAGCGCTAACTCCGCTTCAACCCCATCTCGGTCAATCCCATTTATGAGTTCACGGCCTAGCACTCTGGCGCGCTCGCGCGGCACGGGCGTTATGCCGTCGGGAAGCCTGATTGGTTCGTCGTTCATCTGCGGAAAGATGCCATGAGACCGCTTGACGGGCAAGGAATTTGTTCCTTTTCTGTTCTCATGGCGCAAGATCCGATCGACATGCTGGGGAAGGCGACTCGGCACAATATGCTTGTGAAGGTGGAATGCAGTTGCGGCAACGTCCGCTACTGCAGATCGGCCGATCTCATAATGGTCTATGGCGGCGGCGTTGATCCTTGAAGCTGAAATTCGACTGCAACCGGTGCAGCCATCGGTCAAGATCACGCTCCTCGAGGTCCACCCAAACACCTTCCCAAGAAGCTGATGATCCACAAGCCGATGAAGATGGACGGCAAGATCACCTGGTACACCGAAAGGTTTCGGGGATGAGCGGCCTTTCTCGGCGGCCCGAAGATGCCTGCCGCGTATCTCTACAACTAGCGATTTGGTTTCGCTTCCCCTTCGGGCTACCTCTGGTCGTTTGTCTGGCCCACCTGCCGGGCCAATTCCGAGAAGGGCGGCACCCCGGTCTCGTCCTGCGAAAGATTGGCGAGCTGCAGCAGCCTCAACGGGAAACAGATCGCATCCCTGTTGGCCGGCGACATGTCCTCGTAGACCCGCTCTTCCCCTATAACTGAAGCTTCAGCCTTGCGTAGCGCATCGTCGATTGCATCGATCGACAATATCCCATTGTGGACGAGCGCGTTGTTGATGGCCGCTACTGCCATCATCAGCCCCTCTAGTTGCAGGTTTGCGACGTTCATCGTTGCTCCGTTTGACGATGTAATCAACTCGATGCGCGTCAGGAGGTTCCTGCATGCGAACACTTGGCGCCAGGTGCTCCGGCAGAAGTGTCCGGAGCTGCCCGCTTCACATTGGCTCACCTCAGGGGCTCGCATCGATACGTGGCACGAGCAGCCGACGATGGAGAGGCAAAGCCTGAAGTCGTCAAAGGGCGCGAACGCTAGCAGCTCAGGTGGACGCATTGGCGACGCTGCCGGCCCTTGCCGGCCGCCAAAGTAAGGCCCTGAAGCTACACGCGTTGGCACGGTCCATCCATGACCAGGATCGCCAGTTGCCGCACTCGGTTTGAGCAACCAAAGCACGGCGCGCTGGGGCCTGGAAGCCCGCGCCCCTCGGCAGAAGAGCGCGGGCCGACCAAGTTTGCCCTTGGCCAGCAATGCGAAGGGATGCGCGACGTTGACCCTCGGATGAGAAGCCGCGATCGCCGACAACATCTCCAGCATCACCCTAGCTCCCATCAAAAGGAGGGACATGTCCCTGTGGAGAGGCGGCGTCCTGCGGCGCGCTGATCCGAGATCCAGCGCGACAAGCCGCTAGGTCAGCGCGCACGCCGGTAATGCATGGCGACCGCGCCGCTACGGAGCGGCTTGGCCGAGATCAGTTCGAGTCGTCGTGTGCTGGGCAGCCCGCCCTGGTAGAGGGTCGGTCCGTGGCCGGCGATCCTCGGGTGGACAAGGAATTTGTACTCGTCGATCAGGTCCAGTCGGCCCAACTCGGCCGCTAACTTGCCGCTGCCGAGGAGCACACCAGCAGGGGTTGCGTCCTTGAGCCCCTGGACCACCGTGCAAAGGTCGCCAGCGATACGGTGGCTGTTCGTCCAGGGGAAAGCCTCTCGCTTCGAGGACACTACGTACTTCGGCTTGGCCTCCAACTTAACCGCCCATTCCCATATCGCCGACGGCGCCTCCACCTCGCCGCGGGCGACCGCGGGCCAGTAGCTTTCCATCATTTCGTAGGTGACGCGACCCCACAGCATCGCCCCGGCCTCGTCCAGAAGGCGTGTGAAGAAGGCATGGGTCTCATCATCGGCTATACCCTCCTGATGGTCGACGCAGCCATCCAAGGTAACGTTTATGCTGAAGGTCAATACTCCCATGCAGCGACCCTAGCCAATACCATGCAGAACACCTACGCCCATTGCTTACGGCTCATGTTGAATTCGTCAAATGAGGTCGAAAGCCGTCGCTGAAATCGGAGCCCTTTAACGGCCGCATTTGATCCTCGACATCCGATAGCGGACCGGAGACCGCCCGTTGTAGCCATCCAATAAAGATGCTTGCGGGAAGAAACTGTCGCGTTCACTAGGCAGCGAGGCAGCGGGGCAGCAAGGTAGGCATCTTGTGAAGCAACGAGGCTGTGACAGTAGATTTTGAGAGACCGGACTGTAAGTGGCGGTGCTGTCACAGAGCTTAGCCAGCCCGTCGAGCCTCGATCACGCCAAAATTGATTGCGGAATTCACACTCTTGTCGCACTCTCCGAGCTTCGTAGCCTTTTGGAGGAAGGCTATGTTGTACCCCGGTCATGTTGTCATGGACGACGAGCTCGCCATGCTGACCCGCGTCTACAAGGCCATCTGCCTAGAGCGTGGGATTCCGTTTGACAGCCCGCGCCGGGAGAAAGTCGCGGCCCACATTTTCATGCTCTTCATGAACGGGTTCACCGACGAGGATGAACTGCTGTTCACCATGCGGAATCGCGGTCCGCTTGTGCCGCCTTACCAGACAGCCGACCTGGCGCAGGTTCGTTAGACAGCAATCAGCTTGCCGAGCATCTTGCGCTCTTCCACGTTGTGGCCGACAGCCAGACGCACAATTCGCGTCAAGGCCGCAAAGAGAAATATTAAAAACAACAGGCTATCTATCGGATCGCTCCCAGCCATTGACTTGCGCCCGCACCTCGGAACGATCGTCTCCATTGCGAAGGGCTGACGCCGAACCGATCTAGGAACTGCGTACGGAAAGTCACGGCACTACCGAACCCCGCGTCGAGTGCAATTTGCTCAAGGGAGCGGTTACTCGCCTCCAGATGATGCTGTGCCAGTGTTAGGCGCTGGTCACTCAGCCAAGAAATGAAGCTTGTTCCCATCGTCTCATGGAAATTTCTAGTGAAACTACGGCGGCTCATACCCAATCTACCGGCCACTGCACGCCGCGGTAAGGTGATTGCTATCATATCTCGATCTGAACCGCACCGGGTGGATCGGAGGCTCTAACTCCTGAAGGTGGAGCCATGACAAGCAAGACGACCAACAAGTTCTCTCCCGAGGTCCGAGCCCGTGCGGTGCGGCTGGTCCTGGATCACGGAGGCGAGGATGCCTCGCAGTGGGCGGCGGTGTCATCGATCGCCGCCACAATCGGCTGCACGGCGCAGACGCTGCATGAGTGGGTGAAGAAGGCCGAGCGCGACAGTGGCGTGCGAGCCGGTGTGCCACGGATGTGGCGACGAAACTCAAAGCTTTGGAGCGCGAGAACCGCGAGCTTCGCTAGGCCAACGAGATCCTTCGCAAGGCTTCCGCGTATTTGCCCAGGCGGAGCTCGACCGCCGGTTCAAGCCAATGATCGCGTTCATCGACGATCACCGCGAGGCGCATGGTCGAGCTGATCTGCAAGGTGCTGCCGATCGCCTCGTCGACCTACCACGACAATGTCGCCAAGCGCATCGATCCCTCCCGGTTCGGCTCGGGCGAAGCGGGACGAAGCTTTGAAGGATGAGGTCCGACGCGTGTTCGAGGCTAACGTCCGCGTCTACGGCCTTTGCAAGGTCTGGCGGCAGTGCAGCGCGAAGGCTTCGATGTCGCCCGCTGCACGGTTGCCCGCCTGATGAAAGCCATGGGCCTCGAAGGCATCATCCACGGCAGGCCGATCCGCACCACGGTGAGCGACAAGGCGGAACCTTGCCCTCTCGATCACGTCAATCGCCAGTTCCATGCCCCGGCGCCGAACATGCTGTGGGGCTCCGACTTCACCTACGTCGCGACTTGGACCGGCTTCGTCAATGTTGCCTTTGTCATTGACACTTATGCCCGTCGGGTCGTTGGCTGGCGGGCGAGCCGGACGGCGCATGCGAGCTTCGTCCTGGACGCTCTGGAACAGGCTCTCCACGATCGGCGGCCAATCAATTGCGGTGGGCTCGTGCACCATAGCGATAGAGGCAGCCAATACGTCAGCTTCGATACACCGAGCGTTGGCGGAGGCCGGCGTTGAGCCCCTCTGTGGGTAGCGTCGGCGACAGCTACGACAATGCTCTCGTCGAAACGATCAACGGTCTCTACAAGGCCGAGGTCATTCACCGACGCGGACCCCTGGCGCTCATTCGAGGCGGTTGAGTTCGCGACGCTCGAATGGGTCGACTGGTTCAACAATCGCCGGCTGCTGGAGCCCATCAGCAACATCCCGCCGGCCGAAGCCGAGGAGCGCTACTAGCCAGGGGGAGCTGTCGTTCTGGAAGAGCGGCGACCTCATGGCGACTGAAAAGTCTGCAATCTCGAAAGCGGTTCCGTGAGCGGCCGCCTCTCGGCGGGAAAGATGACCGCCGCCTACTGAAACTCTCGGTGTTGCGAGGCGACAGATTGCGGACGTTTGGACCTTGCATCTGTTAAGGGCTTGTCGGAGTTCGCAGTGTTCAACCTTGGCCGAGTTAGAAAGGGGGTGATCCCAGATCGCTCAACTTTTGCGACGGCAAGTCTGCAAGCGTCAACGTTTACCCGCTGTCACAGCCGAAACCTCTTCCTTGATGACGGTCACAGAGCTCACCGGCTAATTGAAAATGTCTATCGTTACCACCCGCCCAATGCCGAATGGTGGCGGGCTTTTTATTGACACTCGTCCCGCAACTCGAACTGCTCGGTAGGGCAAGCTGGCGTACTGGATACTCGCCAGCTCCGGTAGTCTGTCACTTCAAGGAAATGATCAACTCATCTGGGAAGCGTCAGTGGGCGCCCTGTAGCTTGCTCGGCGGCTCTGAAAGAGGTGCTGGCCTCTATGTGATACTCGGCAAGCATTCGCCCCGACATCTCGCTGCTCGGGGACGAGGGCAAATCCTTCCAGGCGATCATGAAGGAGGGGGTTTTCTATAAGAACGAACTTTCCCACTAAGGGCGTTCGACAAGATGGAGGCTGTGGCGAGGGCGACGGGTCCTCGCGGTTTATGCCGGAGGCCGCGAGCGCCGCGCTGACGGCGGCTTCGTTATCGTACATGGCTGCCATATCGATAAGGCGGAAGCCGAGGGGGCAAGCCCGCTTTCGACCAACGAACGGGCGGCGTCGCCCGGCATCCGGAATGTACCGAGCCCCAAACGGGGAATACGACGCCTCGAGTTAATCCGACTCCATGATCGTTCCTTTGAATTGCGTGGGACGCGGCGGCAGACCCTCCCTGCTCAGCTGTTCGCGAACAGTTGCAAATGGAGGCGCTGAGAACATGCCTCGCAACGCCAGACTAGAATTTTACAATTAAATCGATCTTTGTCCCTTGATCAGCCACAGCCTCGCCAAACTGCCTGGAATAGGAAAGTCCGAGGGTGGCATTACGGGCGAGCCACAGGTCAAGACCAACTTCCAGCAGCGCTGCATCTTTGAGTATCTGCACGCCGGCAACGCCGAAGGGATCGCCACCAGCGAAGGCCACGGTCGACAGCGGCGTGATATCGCGAAAGGCGTGACGCCAGCCGAGCATGCCGCGCGCGGTGGCGTCAAGTGTGCCGAGCGCCAGGCCGGTCGTGCCGCGCAGGCCGAGCGTGGTGAAGGTGGCATCGGTGGTCGAGCCTGTGCTGGTCAGGGCCGCCGGACCACCCCTTTCGGTGAAGCCATAGCTATGTACTCTGACATAAGCGAGGTTGGCGAACGGCTCGAACTTGACGCCGCTTCCGGCATCGATCTTGTTCGAGTTCGCCAAAGACCTGCGCGGTGCCGGCATCGTAGTCGGCCGACAGGCCATCGGCAAAACCGGTGAAGGCAACGGAACGATGCGCCGAAAGACTGTTCCAGCTATAGGCGGCACCGCTGCGGATGGCGAGGGCACCCCAGTTGGTGCCGCCGTACAGGCCGAGATGATAGCTGTCGGCCTTGGCGGAAGAATTGCGATCGGCGGCATCGAGGGAGGAATGGCTGTAGCCACCGAGCAAACCGAGACGCCAGCCGCCCACCAGCGTGTCGGCGCCCGCCAGCACGCCGCCGCTTGAGCGATCGAGTGCGGCGGCGTTGCCGTCGGAATCCGCATTCCCCCACGCACCGAAGGTCTGGCCCCAGACGGCGAACCGGTCAGTGTCAGCGGCGGCCATTTCGGGACCACCTTCGCCATAGGCCATCACCGACAGCTCGGTTGCGTCGGGGTCACCGAAAGCGGCACGAATGCGGCTGGTCGCGGCATCGCGCAGGAAGCGGCTGTCCTCGACCAGCATGCCCTTGACCGATGAATGGATTTCGCCCGAAAGCTGGTCGAAGGCTGCCTGGGCCTGGGTATCGGTGGCGAGATCGGCGAGGGCGGTGAACAGCGGACCGGATTGCGGCATGCTGTCCAGCCCTTCGCCGGTGGCGATCTGATTGGGCGTCCGGCCCGCATCGCCGAAATCGCGCACCTTGGTCACGTCGAGATAGGCGTTGTTGATGTCATAACTGTCCGTCACCGACACGAATGCTGTGTTGGTGACCCCGGTAACGGAAGCGAACTCCGTTCCGCCAAGCCCGCTATCGGCGGTCAGCACCTTGAACTGACCAATGGCGAGGCCGTTTGTGCTGACCGCCAGCGTGGCCCCGCTCAGATCGGCGCTGCCGGTCACGCTGGCGAACGACGACGTGACAGGATCAACGAACACCTGGTAAGTGCCGTCGTTACAGCTGAGATTGCCGGCAACCGTGAGGGAGCTTCCCGGCCCGCCGGACCCTGGCGCCAACACACCACCGTCAACGATGGTGTCGCCGACCGCTCCCTTCCCCTTCAGTGTGCCGCCCGGCTTAATTGTGATCAGAGACGATGATGCGAGCGAGCCATTTACGACGAGTGTGCCGCCATCCACATTGGTCGCCCCCGTGAAGCCCGAACTGTCGGCGGTCAGGAAGGTCGTCCCGCTGTCATGGTTCAGAGTGTGAGTACCGGTACCGGTGCTGGCGAGGGCCGCGGAGAATTCGTAGGCCGTGCCAGTATGGTTGAAGACCAGGGTGCCGATGCCGTCGCCAAAATTCAGCTGCGCGGCATCCAGAGTTCCCGGCGCGGCGGCCGTAATGGTCGCCGCTGCACCGATCACAAGCGTGCCGGTGCTGGTAGCCTGGTCGCCTATCGAGACAGCGCCCGCGCCGCTGGTGCCGACGCAATCGTGCCGTCATCGGCGATAGCCAGTGCGCCGGTGCCGCCATCACCGACATGGAGCTCGACAGAATTCTCCCACAGCGCGCCAGCCCCGGAGACCGTTCCCGCACCATTGCCGGTACTGCTGTTGCCGATATAGCCATACTTGTTCGTGACGGTACCGCCCGCCCCGACATTGAGCGCGCCCGTTCCTGAAACGCCAACGATGAGGATATTGGAATTCTGCCACAGCGCGCCTGTTCCCGCGACCGTCACGGTGCCATTGCCGGTGATGGCCTGAGCAATATTGCCAAACGTACTCTTGACCGTGCCGCCCGCCCCGATATTGAGGGCGCCGTTGCCGGAATAGCCGACACGAAGGCCCAGGGAGTTGTCCCACAGCGCGCCTGCCCCCTCGATCGTCGCGGTGCCATTGCCGGCGCTGCTGGTGCCGATATAGCCGTCCGTGCTCTTGACCACGCCGCCGGCCCCGACACCAAGCACGCCGGCGCCGTTATTGCCAACGTTGAGAGCGAGAGAATTTTCCCATAACGCGCCTGTCCCGGCAACTGTTACCGTGCCATTGCCGGTCGAGCCCCAGCCGAGGTAGCCAGAAGTATTCTTGACGGTCCCACCCGCTCCGACATTGAGCCAGCCGGTGCCAGAATTGCCGATACTGAGTTCCTGCGAACTCTGCCAAAGCGCGCCAGCCCCTAAGACCGTCACGATACCATGGCCGGCGGTGCCCCAGCCGCTATAGCCATAGGTGTTCTTGACCGTGCCTTCGGCGTCCACATTGAGCGCACCGGTGCCGGAAATACCCACACTGAGTTCTTGGGAATTTTCCCACAGGGCGCCAGCCCCCGATACCGCTACGGTGCCGTTGCGGTGCTGCTGGTGCCGATATTGCCATACCCGTTCGTGACCGTGCCGCCAGCCACGACGGTGAGAGCCCCGACGCCTTGGGTGCCGACGAAAAGATCACCGGCGACGTGCAAGTCGGGTGGAACCGTCCGCGTCGTGCCGTCGATGATCATCTGGGCGATGGTGGGTGTTGGTGCGAGAGCCGCCCATGGTGCGGCCAACGTCAGCGCCAGAAGGAGGTTGCGATGGTGACGATTTCGGTCGCTGAAATTCATGTCCCGCCCTTGCCCAAATCCCGACAGCCGGCCTTCGGCACGATGCCGAGGTGGCCGTCGGTGCGTCCGATGCAATGGCTGATTGAATGCGGCCAACTTTCATAGTCGTCATATGACGAGGGTTGGTGCGTTTGTGGCGCGGCTACTGCCTTGCTGGAACCAATGGTTGCCGCCGGGATATACATTCATTTGCGCTAATCTTCAGCGACGCAGGATTGGGCAGCATCGCTGGATTCAGCAAAGGATTCTCGCCGGCTGCTCCGGGCGCGGTACATCGTGGATCTGTCAAAACGCTCCAATATCGACGCGCGGTTTCGGCTCGGTGAAGGCACGACCGCGTCGACCTACGCCACTCGCTATGGCTGGACCTTTTTCGGCTGGACGGCGATCGACGGCCCATCCGGTGGCGGGCCGCCAGCGGCTGGCTTCGACTGATCGGCAACAGGCGTCTCCGGTGCCTGCGGGCCGCCCGATGTGAGGTTGACCGATACGCCGTAGATTTTCCACTGCCTGTTCACAGCCTCGAATAGAAGCTCAAAATTGACCTGCAGCGGCACCGACGGAAAGAAGCCCGCCATGTGCAGCATGCCGCTTGGCTCAATCTGGGGCAGGAGCGTCAGTTGTGGCTCCAGCACAGCAATCGCACTGAAGTCGAGCCCCTGCTTGCGCTGGCTCGCAAAGATGTCGCCGAGCCCTGCCGCGCTGTTGGCCTGGAAGTTCGGCGAGCCAAGATCGCGCAGCACGGTATAATTGCCGGTCTTGTTGGCCTGGTCGAGTGCCAGCAAGGCACTCCGTGCCAAGATCAGCACGCCATTACGATCGATGTTGGCGGGATGAGCCGTCTTCTGTCCGACCCTCTTCTCTTTGGCCTGGGCATGAGCCGCGGACGGCGGCCCGACGATCGTCACCAGCGCCAGAATAGCACCGGCAACGATCGCCCCCCGCCGAAGACAGCCTTCCCGCACGCCGGTCCGCCGTGTGCCTGCGGTTACCGCTGTCCTTGCCCAGATCAATTAAGCGTCCATGAGGCGCCGAGGCTGACCCCGACATCGCCATGGTTGGTGGTTGCCGAAATAGCGCCGTTGAGGCGGAAATCCAGGCTGGGATTGTAGCCGAGTCCCAACGCGAGGCCCGATTGTCCCTTGAAATTGCCGAACCCGCCGGCGAGCGAAAGCTTGCCGGGACGATCATCGTAACGCAACCCCGCCGCGGCGAGGGCCAGCGCCGTGCCGGCACGCGCTTCAGTGCGGTTCTCGCTGATCTGCTCGCCGAGATCCTGGAAGCCGGATTCCAACGCACCGATGCGGCCGTCGAGTGCGGCGATGTTGGTGGTGTTGCTCGTCACTCTGGTATCGAGGTCGATGATCTGAGTGGTGTGCTCATTCAGCGTGTTGGTGTTACTGGTGATCCGGGTTTCTTGATCGGCGAGTTCGGTCGTGTTGGCCGCGATCTGCGTCGTGTTGTTGGTGATGCGTCTCTCGTGGTTGGCCAATTCGGTGGTGTTGGCCGTGATCTGCGTCGTATGATTGTTGACATTGGTGCTCAGGTTGGTGATGTCGGCGCTGTTCTGTGCGACCTGTGCTGGCAGGTTCTCAAGAGTCGCCAGATCGAAGGTGGAGGTGGCCATATTCCCGGCGTCATCGGAGGTCACCAGATAGGTTGTCCCGGATTGCGCGTCTTTGCTAGCCTGACGGTTGATGCCGGACATTGTATATGTCTGATTACCGTTGCCGATCCTGATCTGGTTGTCGCGATCCGTGACAACGCCGTTACCGATTGCGATTGATGCTTGGAAGTTTGCTTGCGCTCCATTGCCAAGTGCGACAGCGCTGCTTCCCCCCGCCTTGGACTGGTAACCCAGCGAGATTGCGGCATAGCCGTCTGCACCAGCCTGATTTCCCACCGCGATTGAGCCGTCCCCGGACGCCTGAGTTCCCGGCTGCAGCGCTTCAGGGAGGCTACCACCTATAGCGACCGAGCCTTCCCCCAGCGCTTTAGATCTGGATCCGATCGCGACATTGGCATACTTGCCAGACAAACCGGCTTGGGCATTGTATCCGACGGCAGTTCCTTCATGTCCCGCCTGGCTGGAACCGCCGATGCCAGTGCTCGCTCCTCCCGCCGCGTTCGAGGAGGATCCACAGGCGAAATCGCCTTGGTCATCTCCATCGCACCCGTCTTCGTCGCCTATTACCGCCTGGGCAAACGCCGGGCCTAAGGTCGCCAACGCCGACACCAGTACCGCGGCAACTACGTAGACGCCTCGAACTCTCCAATAGCTCATGTGCCGCTCCAAACCATCGTCTGCCTGCCCCCAGTTCCTGGTGTCCCCCGCCACGATTTTGGTCGGCCAGGACACGTGGGGCGAAATTGAAGGTCAGATGAGTGTTCGGACAGTCGGCAAATGACGACTGTCCGGCCATTTGTGATGCAGCTGGTGCCTTGTTGAGCGAGGCTGTTGCCGTCAGGTTACACATGCATTTTTGCTAATGATCGACGAAGCTGGCTTTATTCCAGCTCGTGCACGTTTCGATCTCGGCCAACCTTGAGAAGCAGACGGCCGGCGCCGATTTTGGGCAAATCGATTTGCAGGGAGGAGCCCGGCGGCGCTCAGCCCGCCGCATTTGGGCGTCAAGCGACAGCTGTATTGTTCTTGCCGTCATCCGCGGCTGGGCAGCTCCGCATTCCTCAGCAATGCCACAAGCTGGCTTTGCTGACGGGTTCCGGTCTTGGCGAAAATCCGCTCGAGATATGTGCGGCCGGTCTTTACCGTGATGCTCAAGTCGAACGCGGCGTCCTTCAAAGGCTGCCCCCGCGAAAGGGCTGCGGCAAGGCGCGCTTCGGCAGGCGTCAGGTCGAACAACCCCGCAAGCAGAGTCGGGGACGGCACGACCGAACTCGCACCGACGGCAGTGGCGGCAATCAGAATGTCGCCTCCCGAAAAGATCTCGTGCGCCGCGCGGCGCAGCGGCAAAAGATGAATGACCAACGCCGGTTGATCCTCTTTCGCAGGAATGGGAATCGAACGTACGACACGACTGTGCTGGTTTTGGATGACTGCTTCCTGGAAAAGCGCATTGGCGGATGCGTTGCCGAGTGCCAGGCCGCCGCGAGCGATCGCGATAAAAAGGGACGGCATGCTTTCCAGCAGGACATTGGCCGTCACCACACGTCCCGACGCGGTCAACACCGCGGCTGGCAACCCGATGGTCTCTAGCGCAGAGACGGTGGCTCTGGCTTGCTCCACTCCCAATCGCGCCGATATCAGGCCCGCGCGTGCGAGATGGGGACGAAGCTGGTCGAGCCGGTCGACCGACGGCTGATCGTAAAAGCCGTCCTTGGTCCATCGCTGAAAGACGAACGTGACGAGTTCGCCGCTTGGCATGGCAACCGCGGAACAGAGGTGAGCGCCGATCCCTGCTGCCCTCAGCCGCAGCCGCACCAAGTCGCGCTCGATCTCTTCTTCGCTCATGAAAGCTTCGACATGGACGAAACTGGCCGGATGCATGTCGTACATCCGCATGACGCCAGGAGATAGCTTCCAGTTCTCGCCGGTGAGGAATTCTTCGAATACAGGCCGGACGCTTTCGAGCGCGTTGCCGTGACCCATGGAATTGTCACTGATCCTGCCGCGAGTCGGAGAATTGTCGTTCATAACGAAGATGGAACCGCTGGCCGAGCCCGAAAGCTCGCTGGCCGCCTCGAGCGCAGCCGCCCACATGTCCGGGACAAAGGCGGCCTCGTAAATCTTATCCGTGAGATCATCGAACATGGGTGTGACGCTTCGTTGAGCTGTGGTGAAACAGGGAAGCGGCATGCCAGCTCCTGCGCCAACATGCCACGCCTAAAACTCCGGTCAAGCGACGGATGTCTTTGAGGCGAGTTGATTGGAGCTCAACGAGACGCGTGCCAATCTCCCCAGTGCTTAACGTCGCTTTGCAAAGCTTTGAGCCCCAGCTTGCGTATGCCTGAAGCGAGCGGCTACGGAACGGCTGCTTCTGACCAAATCTCCCTGTAAGCCGACGGTCCGCTTCTGATGCAGTGGACGGCTCTCCTCCCGCCCTGCGGTATGATCGTGGGGCCAGAACTGGAGGAGCTCTATGATGGGCAACGTTACGACAATTTGTCTGGATATTGCGAAGTCTGTGTTTCAAGTCCACGGGGTGGATGCGGCGAGTGAGGTTGTCGTTCGCAGGAAGCTGACGCATGGGCGCGTGCTGGCATTCTTCGAGGGAGCCGGTCATCGTATAGAACAAGATAAGGCGAGCGATCGCTGACGAGGTTGGAAAGGCGGACAGGAGCTAATGTCGGTTGTTACCGCCGGATCAGGAAAACCCACTGGGGCCGTGCACCTCGAGTGCGAGCTTACGATCGGGACCTGAGACGCGCGAATGGTATTATGGCCAGCGGCACATGATAGGCCGCACCTACAGGTCGGATACATGGCCGCACCAACCAGCAAAGGCAAAGCTCAAGCAATCCCTTGCCAACGGAGAGCCAACGATGGAGGCACCCGAGCGGGCCGGGACCTGCACGCCATGACCCGGCATGGAATGGTTCAGCCTTCAGCTGGAGGCACTCAGCCTGCGGCGACGGATCGACGCAGGTCTATGGTGATTGTCGACTCCGACAGCGCCGCGCCCAGCCGCCCACCGTCCCGACAATACCGCGCGGAGGCGCAACGAAGCTGTCTGTCCGCATTCACCCCAGAGCTTCCCGGCGGCGGTCGCGCCATCGCCGACATCAGCCGCAAATCGAAATCCCCATAGTCAGCGCCTGTTGCCCGCGGGTTTCTGCATGAGAGGCTTTCGTACGCCTGACGGCACCCGAAACCCTTCCCAATGTAAAATTTCGAAGCAAATTCCACCAGCTGACTTTCAGCTTTTATGGCGATGACGCCTGGTAGGACGTGGGTTCACTGCTGCCCGACGCGGCTACCGTCAATTGCTTCGCGCGCGACGGCGCCTTTCCTGAAGGGGTTCGACGCCGCCTGGTTCACTTGATGCGTGGTCTCCAAGCCGGGCCTACGATCCTGAAGTGAACGGCGTTTTTGCGCCTCCATGCGGTCGTTTCAGGCGCAAGCGATACTCCCTAATAGCAGACATAAATCACGACTAGCCCTAGGCAATGTGGAGAGTGAGGCTTAGGCGTGGCTCGAGCCGAATTTCGATCCCGAGGCGGCGGAAAGACCGCAGTGGCGTCCACTTCCGCAAGAGCTTCTCAACGAACTCAGGGTCGAAATTTCGCGTCTCGAAAGGATAGGGGCAAAGCGCCCATTTCTTCGTCGCGACGCTTCGAAGAAGTTCAACTCCGCCTACGGTCCTCGAACTGTACGATTTGTCCTGATGCCACGCTCCAAATCCTTACTGTCCGCACTGCCCAGGTTGAGGCTGATCTGTTACCCGGCGGCATAGCTCGGAAACCTGACGGGGTCGATCATGGTACGGATGCGCGCACGATGACATGTGCGCTGGGGACCTTCGCATTGAAGGTAGGACACGAAAATCGACTTCGGTCGGGGCGGGCAGTGCAGCGGCCAATGGGGTAGGTTGCGCCGCGACTATTGCAGATATCCGACCACTAGGCGGGTGGTTTCGTCGATGAGCGTTCCGATCGCTTCATTCGAGAGCCTTTTGGAGCTGTGCAACACCGCAGTGTGCGCCAGCGCCTCGATCGAAGTCACGCACACGAAGGCTGCAAGCCCTAGATCGGCCACGCGCAGCTCGTTGCTGTGATCTTCTAGATAGGTCTTGAATAGGGCATGGGCTTCGCGATTGAAGGCTTCGACGTTTTCAAGGCGCCCTGTACGCGGGATCTGCTCGGCAAGGACACGATGCAGCTTGGGGTCGATGCGATGCGCCTCGATCGCCACGGCGACAAGCCTGCGCACCGCTCGATCGACCGGCAGCGACGCGACCTCGGCAAACGCCCCACGCACGACCTGCATGATCTCCCGGTTGTGACGATCGATGACGGCGGCGACTAGCGCCTCCTTGCCGGGGTAATATTGATAAAGCGAGCCGACGCTCACGCCTGCTTCTTCTGCGATCCGGTTGGTGCTTGCCTTGTCGAAACCTTCCCTGATCAAAATGCGAGCGGTCGCTTCAACAAGCGCGTCAACCGTCGCGCGTGATCTCTCCTGAGACGCGTCCTTCCTTGGATTCGTGAGCAGCTTGGGTGCCATGTTCCTGTCGTTTCCAATGCGAGTAGACAATTGTGAGCTATCGCTCGCATTATGTCCACCAATGCTTTCGATCGATGTGGACGATGACAAATGCTTTATGGAATTGTTTTGGGAATCCATACGTGCACCCTGTGCGCCGCCTTGCTGCTGTTCGCCGTGAATGAACTGCTGCTGATTCCTGCCCGAAGAGGGCAACGGGGACCGGCCAGAATGGCCTTTTTCGCCAGTCGCTTTGCGGGGCTTCTGATAACTGCCGGTGTGCTCGCCGGCATCGTCCTTGTCTTTATTGGCGGCTGGTCCTTATTGACACCCTGGCTGGTGCTGTCGTTTGCGCTTATCGCCGCCTTGATGGCGGTCGAGCACAAGTTCGTTCGTCCATGGGCGACGCAGGCCCAGGCGGCGCTTCGCGGTGCCGTCTCGGCCGTCGAGGTTAAGGCAATCGCTAGCGACAAACGCGCACTGGCTGGACGCATGGCCATGATCACGCTGTTTGCGCTCATTGTCGCATTGATGACCACGAAGCCCGAACTGAACCGGTTTGCGTGATCTCGGACTTTGGCGGTCTCCGGACGACGCCGACGCTGAAAACGGAATGCATGTGAAAGCGAGCCCAAAATGACACAACAGTTTCGAGACGGCAAAAGAACGTCGCGACGACTGGCGTCGAACAACGACGGGCCAAGCTTACAAAGCCGAATCATCGTTGGTTTGCTGAGGCTGCTTCCGATCAAGAAGCGGATGGCATCCGCGGCCGTCGTGCAAGAGCAGGTGCGCCGATTGGCATTATGGCCCGCGTCCTACGGACCAACGGGCCTAGGGCGTGGCGTGGAGGTGACGAGAAAAGACGTGGCTGGGTGGCCCGTCTACCATACGGCCCCGTCAGCGCATCACGACGTCAGCAAGATCGTGGTGTTCCTGCATGGCGGCGGCTATATCAACGAGATCGTTCGCGCTCACTGGCGCATCGTCGGCATGCTGACCCGCGAGGCTGGCGTCCGCTGCGTCGTCCCCATCTATCCGCTGGCTCCCCATGCCACCGCCAGGGATGTCGTGCCGGCCATGGGCGAATTGCTGCGCAGGTTTGTCGAAGATGCGGGGCCTGCGAAGATCACGGTGGTCGGCAATTCGGCGGGCGCCGCACTGGGGCTGGCGGCAACCCAATGGCTGCGGGATCACGGATATCGGCAACCGCACGGACTCGTGCTGATCTCACCTGGCGGAGATTTTTCGATCGGCCGCCCGCAGCAGGTGGCGATCGCCGAGCGCGATCCGATCAACGATATTCCCGGCGCGCGCGAAGCGGGACGCCTCTATGCCGGCGACCTCGATGTCACCCACCCCTATGTCAGTCCGCTGAATGGCGATTTCCGTCGGCTGCCTCCGATGATCCTTTTCTCGGGCACGCTCGATCTTTTCTATCCCGACTGCATTGATCTTGCCGCAAAGGCGCGAGCCGCGGGTGTGTCGGTGGAGCTTCACCTGGAACAGGATCAGCCGCACAACTATGCGGGAATGCCGACGCCAGAAGGCCGGCAGGCGCGGGCGATCATCCTGCGCGCAGTTGCTTGAGGACCGGCGTGAACGGTGATGCGACTTTCTCCTCGTGATCGCACAGCCGTTCCCAATTCTCCGCCTGCGACGAACCGCTTAGTGGCAGGGCAAGGTCATCAACAACTCGTCATAATACCGAGTGCCGCTCTTCAATGCCCGTCGTTCAAGTCCGTTCCTTGAACCCAAAACGGGAGTAGATGCGAACTGCGGCTTCATTGGATGTAACGACCCGCAGTTGGATTTCTTCAACAACGCCCTGAGCCTCGCCTATCATACGCTGGACCAACTCTGCTGCCAAACCAGTCCCTCGCGCCTCCGGGCGGACATACATACCCCAAAGCATGCCCTTATGGCTTTGCTTCGGGGCTTGTTGGATACCCAGGCCAGCGGTGCCCAAGAGCGGTAAGTCGTCAGCGAAACCAGCTATCACGATATTACGCTCCAGCCGGTCAGAGAACCAATCCAATGGCATGATTGCTTCTTCCTCCCATGATCCGCCAAAGGCCTCAGGATGATTTTGAAGCCCTTCGAGGCGCAAGTCGCGATAGGCATCGGCATCGGCAGCGCTGAGGCGGCGAAGCAGGTACGGAGACGATGTGGAAGATGTCTGGTTCATCTATTTTTGAGCGTATCGCGGCGGCCGGACGGCAGCAACGGGTCACGGGGGGAATTCGGCCGAGAGGGACGAGCGTCTGCTCAGGGTCGACTCCATCCTCGCGATGAGAACAATAGAGCGGAGGGAGCGTTCACGCGGCGGCCCGCCGTCCTGTCCACGCCTCAGCCTCATACAGATAGGCCGGGGCGTGGACACGCAACGCCTTTCTATACGGCTCTGCAATGCTGGCCGACAGGATATCTGCAACGCTCAAGCATAGCCACCTGACCCTCGGGCAGGGCCTGATCGCTGCTGCGCCGACCAGAGATTCTTTGTGTGTGTGTCACATTGACGGATCCTGACTCGTCATGATGTCGACACCAACAGAAGGAAGCCAATCATGACTGCAAAACTTGACCTTTTCGCCGCCGCCCCTTCGCTGATGAAAGACTGGCAGCGCGCATCCATTGCCATTTCCTCCAGCCTCGAGCCCAGCCTGGCCGAGCTTGTGAAGATCCGTGCGTCCCAGATCAACGGCTGCGCCAACTGCCTCAACATGCACACTGTGTTTGCACGCGAGGACGGCGAAACCGAGCAGCGCATCTATCTGCTGTCGGCCTGGCGCGAGGCGCCTTGCTACACCGATCGTGAACGCGCCGCGCTCGGCTGGACCGAGGCGCTGACGCGGATTAGTGAAGGCCACACGCACGAAACTGCCTATGGCGCCCTGAAGGCCGAATTCACGCCCGAGGAGCAGGTCAAGCTCACCCTGATGATCAATGTCATCAACGGCTACAACCGCCTTGCGGTTGGGTTCGGCGGCTGGGCTGATCCGGCGGCCATACGGTCTGCTGCCAAGGCGGCGGCTGCCTGATGACGAACGCGGGATCCGAGCATGCGGGAGCGGAGTTCGACCCGCTGCGCCCGACGCTGATGCGGGTCGCCTATCGCATGCTTGGCTCCGTGGCCGATGCCGAGGACGTCGTGCAGGAGGCCTTCATCCGCTGGATGAGGGCCGACCGCGGCACGGTGCGCGAGCCCGAGGCATTCCTGCGCCGCACGGTAACGCGGCTCTGTCTCGACCAGCTCAAAGCCGCGCGACACAAACGCGAGACCTATGTTGGCCCGTGGCTTCCCGATCCCGTCGTCGAAGAGGACGAGGTGGACGATGTCACCTTGCCGCTTATGCTGGTGCTGGAACGCCTGTCGCCGCTCGAGCGCGCGGCCTTTCTGCTGCACGATGTGTTCGGGCTTGGATTCGACGAGGTGGCGGCCGCCATCGAGCGCGACCCGGCGGCCTGTCGCCAGCTCGCCGCCCGAGCACGCGGCCATGTCCGCGAGGCGCGACCGCGTTTCAAGGTGGAAAGGCAACGTGGCCTCGAAATCGCCGAGGCTTTCTTCGCCGCCTCGCGCAGCGGCAACATGAAGGAGCTTGGTGCAATGTTGACGGCCGACGTCAGCGCCCATGCCGATGGCGGCGGGAAGCGTCCGGCAGCCACGGAAGTGATCCTGGGCTTCGATGCCGTCATGGCGCAATACGAGCGTGTAGCGGCCTGGCTCCAGAAGAACGGCTCCACACTTGTCCGTATTGGTTTCGTCAACGGATTGCCCGGGTTCGTTACGCTGGAAGCCGATGGCGAACTGCAGACGACCGCACTCGACGTCGAGGACGGGAAGATCGCGGCGATCTATGTGGTGCGGAATCCCGAAAAGTTGAGGCATCTGCACTAGACTGGCAGACTGTAAAATCCCGGGATATTGCGGCGCGGGGTTCGAGGTCGGCATTTGGGGTTGCTTTGCCTGGTCGACAACGGTGGCCCCGCACGTCTGCGCCGATTTAAAGCAATGAAGCGCTTATCGTTCAGAACCTGCAGGAGGACCTTAGATTTGCGCTCTAGCTCAGAAGATATTGCTGGTGAAAGGCGCGCCAAAGGCTCCGCGGTGACTGGCCATGCTGTGGTGATCGCGGGAGGAGGTCCGACGGGGCTGATGTTGGCAGGCGAGTTGGCTTTGGCAGGGGTCGACGTTGCCATCGTCGAGCGGCGCTCCAGCACTATCCTGAAGGGCTCGCGCGCAGGCGGCCTGCACTCACGCACCATCGAGGTTTTCGATCAGCGTGGCATCGCGGATCGGTTCCTTTCGGAGGGAAAGGTTGCCCAAGTCGCCGGATTCGCCGGCGTTTCTTTCGACATTAGCGACTTTCCCACCCGGCACCCTTACAGTCTCGGACTGTGGCAGAATCACATCGAACGCATACTCGCCGGCTGGGTCGCCGAATTGGCGGTGCCAGTCTATCGCGGAATTGAGGTGACGGGCTTCGTTCAGGACGATGCCCGCGTCGACGTCGCATTATCCGATGGTCAGTCGTTGCGGGCGCAATATCTCATCGGATGCGACGGCGGACGCAGCCTGATCCGCAAGGCAGCCGGCATCGCATTTCCGGGATCGGATCCGGCCGAGCTGGCCGAGAGGCCACCAGAATGGGGGATCCGCCGTGACGCCCTCGGCATCCACTCCCTCGGCAGGGTTGATTATGAGATCCGCAATGGCGAGATCGTCTATCCCGACGAGGGGCCGGTCCGCGTTCTGGTGACTGAGCGGGGCGTCGGAGGAACGACCGAACCCACCCTGCGCGATCTCAGCGATGCGCTCATCGCCGCCAACGGGACCGACTACGGCATTCACTCTCCCACCTGGATCTCCCGGTTCACCGACGCGGCCCGGCAGGCTGCGTCATATCGCAAGGGGCGCGTGCTGCTGGCCGGCGACGCCGCGCATGTGCATGCCCCCGATGGTGGCCAGGGCCTCCAGACTGGTGTGCAGGATGCGGTGAACCTGGGATGGAAGCTGGCCCAGGTGGTCAAGGGGACGTCGCCGGAAAGCCTGTTGGATACATACCACGCCGAGCGCCACCCGGTTGGTGCGCGCGTGTTGCGCAACACGATGGCGTCGGTCGCCCTTCGCCGCGAGGACGACCGCACGAAGGCGCTGCGCGACACCGTGGCCGAGCTCCTGGGCATGGCAGAGCCGCGCAACCATTTCGCCGCAATGATGTCAGGTCTCGATATTCACTACGACCTCGGCGAGGGACATCCGCTGCTCGGACGCCGTGTGCCCGATCTCGGCGTGCTTGCCGCCAATGGCCCGCTGCGGGTCTTCACCCTGCTGCATGGTGGCCGGCCGGTGCTGCTGAACCTCGGCAAGTCCGGCGGCCACGACATCGCATCGTGGGCGGATCGGGTCCAGCTGGTCGATGCCAGATACGATGGCGTGTGGGAGCTTCCGGCTCTTGGCGCGGTCGCCGCGCCCACCGCCGTGTTGATCAGACCCGACGGCTATGTGGCTTGGGTGGCAGACTCGACCGGGATGGGCCTAGCCGAAGCGCTAACCATTTGGTTCGGACCGCCTACCACGGCGTAGCGCACCGGCTTCCACGTTCATTCTGTGAAACCTATAACGTCGTCGGTCGCAGATTCGGCATTGTCCGCTGGTGGCTGCATTGTGGAGAAACGGCGCGGCGCCATTGGCGCGAACACAATAGTGTGGCGATCGCCTTTTTGCGTGCTGCTGCACAGCGGCTTTCCAGGCTGATGGACAAGCTCGAGGCTGGAGACATTTTGATTGTAACCAACCTCGACAGGCTCAGCCGCGACACGATCCAAGTCTGCATCACGGTCAAGACGCTGGCCGAGATCGCGGTCCGGGCCTGCTTCCTCGCCCTTGGGGGCGCTGACCTCACGAGTTCGACCTGCACGATGACGATGAACGCGTTCAATACCGTCGCACAGTTCGAGCGGGACTTGCTGATCGCGCGGACGCAATCCGGCCTCACGCGCGCCAACTCGGAAAGGTCCCCGGTCGCCCTTCGACGGTCAGCGAAAAACAGAAGCAGAATGTCCGCAGACTTAGCGGTAGGCGCCGGCATTTCGGCTACTGCCGGGAAGTTTGCGTTAAGCCGTCCGACGATATGCGTTTAAGAGATACACGCCGATAGAGAGGAGCTTCGATTGAGGACAGCAAACGTGGGAGCTTCCCATCCTTGGCGTGGTCGCCTCGCCTACCGCCGTGTCGGCCAGACCCGACGGATATGTGGCTTGCGCAGGTACTCGACCCAGATGAATCGCCGACTGGCGCATGCGTCACCGGTTAAAGTCAAGTTCACTTTGATCCTTGCGCCCGTTCTCGGATTTCGGCGAGTGTTGAGCGAGCAGTGCCAGTAGCATCGAAATTGTTATCGTCCAGCCATGCCAAAAGCGCGGCCTTATGCGATGGCCACTCGTCGGCGAGCATCGAGTGCCAAGCAACGTCGCGCTGCCAACCTTTGACGACGGCCGCCGCGCGCCATATACCCTCAGCTTTGAACCCGTAGCGCCCCGCCGCGCGACCTGAAGCTGTATTCAAAGCTTGGCAGCGCCATACCAGTCTCGTGTATCCGAGTTCGTCAAAAGCATGCTGCATGAGGAGGAAAATCGCCTCCGTTGCTGCGCGTGTTCGCTGTAGTCTCGGCGAAAACCAGATACTGCCAATTTCAATCGCCGCATCGGCCGGATAGATATCACAGAAGGACAACCATCCCTCAACCTTGCGGTTGGAGCGAGGACGTACAGCCCAGAACGGCTGATCAGCCCGTCCAGCCAAATTCCGGACATGGCTGGCCAGTGCGTCGGCTGAGGAAAACGGCCCATACCGCAGATAGGTCCAGGATTGTTCTGCGTTTTTGGCAGCGTCCCAGAGCTCGTGGATATGATTTTCCGCAAGAGGCTCCAAAGACACCGAGACTCCGTGGTGAACCTCGCGCTTGGGAAACGGGCGAGGCGTAGGATCCACGGCTATGCCGAGAACAGGCTCATTCATCGAAATATCTACTCCGCATTCGTCGTCCAAGCGAAAGTCCGACTTTCGGGTCAGCTTCGGACTTTGATCTGGCTGGGCTGAACGTCCGCTATCTTTTCTTCAGGCGACAAGAGCCGCAATTCCGCTTCCGGCCCCTAATGAGACATTCAGACAATGCCGGCGACGAAAAAAGGTAGCATCAAAACGTCTTTCGCCGCCGATTCCCAAAGTGTCCAGCAAACGTCATCATAGATCTGCGGGAAGCGCGATCCAAATGGCGTTGCACCCGTAGCACGACCCGTCGACGCTGCCGCGCGGGCGAACGCATCTCGATTCGAGCAGTAAGCCGCTCGAAGGTAGCGTGCGATTGGCACTGGAGGAAATGAGGCTTCGATACAGTACTTGCCGAGTCCGTGTCAGGAAATCCGCTGGCGAAACAATCCGCTTAATCTTTGTTGATCCCGCATGCCGCCATTGCCTCCGTGGGCCGTTTCGCGGAGCGCACCAGCGACCTCTCGAACGGGCTGATCTGGCCGAAGGACGGCTGAAGCCTCGACCGCCTATGCCGCAATGGCGCCGCGCGAGTTTCTTCCCCTGGGCAAGCCCATTCCTCGCGGAACCAAGAAACGCGCGCCTGCGCCATCCTGCGCTGTGCTGCGGTCGCAAGCGATGCGGCGGCGGTCGCCTCCGGCCTCACGATCGCCATCGAGGCCGCATGGTGCGGGCTCGGAAAGGAAGAACGGAGACTGAAAATGGCTACCATCGGCATCTTCAAGAAGACCAGTGCGAACGAGTTCGCCGGCGAGATCGTCACCCTCAGCGTCCAGGCCAAAGGCGTGCGCATCGTCCCCGACACCCGGGCCAGCGGCGAGAACGCACCAAGCCACCGCGTCGTGGTCGGCAAGGCCGAGATCGGCGCCGCCTGGTCCAAGCGCTCCAACGAGGGTCGCGATTATCTCGGCCTCAAGCTGGATGATCCGAGCTTCACCGCTCCGATCTACGCCAACCTCTTCGCCGACGAGGAAGGCGAGGGCCACAGCCTGATCTGGTCTCGCCCCAGCCGCCGCAACGGCGAGTGAATTGGCAGACGCCTCGCCCGGTACCGGGCGAGGCGTCTCCTGATGAGGCGAAAGCTTTCCGCGGGCTGCCATGCCCGGGCCTCCTGTCATCAGCTACGGTGCTGATGCGCGACGGCGTGAAGATGGTCGCGCGCCGCGCCAGCCAATTGCAGCACGCGTCGGCGGCACTGCCGAAGGCCTCTTAGCGGTGCGAAATAGCGCCCCTCAATTGCGCACCTGATCATGGTGCCCTTGCTCCTCCATCCTGGCCATCGATCGCCGTTCAACCTCGACGGCCGGAAGGAGACACCTCATGAACACCGACGCCGCGCCATTGCCGCCGCGCTACCTGCGCACTTCGGAAGCCGCGCATTTCCTCAGTCTCTCGGCGCGCACACTTGAGAGACATCGCACCTACGGCACAGGGCCCGCCTATCGCAAACTCGGCGGCCGCGTCGTCTACGCCGTCGACGACCTCCAGGCCTGGGTTCAGCGCGGCGCGATGACATCGACATCCGATCCGTATGGCTCGCTGCTGCCCGCCAAGCCTCAGGCCGCCCGCCTGATCCCCTATGCCGGACGCGAACGGCGCTGAGCCCGCCGATTTCCCCCATGTCGGCACGGCCACGCCCACCATTGGAGCGCGAACAGCTCGATCTGTTTCAGGCGGTGCCCGGTGTCGTGGCGCCACGCGATGCGCAGGACCTCATGGCATATCCCTTCTTCTCCCTCGCCAAATCCAGGCGCATCGCGCCGATCGACTTTCACGCCGGCGATGTGGCGATCCGCGTCGAAGCGATGCCCGATCACGGCATGGCGACGATCTGGGATGCCGATATCCGGATCTGGGCAGCGAGCCAGATCGTCAACGCTCGGGACGCCGGATTGCGCACATCCCGCCTGATGGCCGCGACGCCATATGAGATGCTTACCTTCATCGGCCGCGGCGTCTCGAAGCGAGACTACCTGCGCCTCAAGGCGTCGCTCGACCGCCTGCAGTCGACAAGCGTTGTCACCTCCATTCGCCAGCCGGCCGAGGGCCGCCGTCACCGCTTCTCTTGGATCAATGAATGGCAGGAGCGCTGCGGTCGAAACGGTCGCCCGCTTGGCGTCGAAATGATCCTGCCCGATTGGTTCTATCGCGCCGTCATGGTCCAGTTTCCGCGCGGCATCGTGCAAGGCGAGATGCCGCCGATTTTCGTCATCGGTCCGGACGGCGAGGCTGAAATCATCAACAGTCGCGTCTATCAAAACGTCCTCATCATCGACCGCCTTTTTGGTGCGGCCGAACTGCGTCTTGGCGCAGGCAAGCGGCAGCAGACGGTCAGGATAGTGCGCGTCGACAGAAGAAGCGGTGGATTGGGGCGGGGCCCAAGCGACAGCGCCGCGTCGGAGCTGCCGAACGCAATGCACAGGGGAGCGCGGCAGCCATGAACGGGAAGAATATGGCTGAACCCATGCGGCTTCGCGCCGACCCGCCGCGTGTGACGCGTCTGTCGCGCAAGATGCTCGCAGCGATCGGCTTCGTCGCCTCGCTCGGTGTCGGCGGCGCGCTGGTTTACGCTCTGCAGGACGCCAGCACATTCAAGCAGGGCGAGGAGCTCTACCCTACCTCCAATCGGCCGCCCGCCGACGGGTTGGCAAGACTGCCGTGCGACTATGCCGGCCCGATCCTTGGGGCGCCGCTGCCTGGCGATCTCGGCAGGCCGATTCTCGATGCACAGAACAAAGGGCAAGCCGTGGTGCCCCCATCAATCGCAAGTCCCGCGATCAACGAAGGCGAGCAGCGACGCCAAGCCGAAGAGGAAGCGGCCAGAACCTCGCGCGTGTTCTTCCAGACAGCGCAAGGAGATTCCAGGACCGCCGAAGCGTCCGCTCCTGCTATCAGCGATCTTGCCAGTCAGTACGCTCAGCCAAATGGGCAGGATCGCCAGCTTTCCTTCCTGTCCGCCGCCGCTGACCGGCGTACCGTGGCCTCGGATCACATCACCCCTCCCGCGTCACCCTATGTGCTTCAAGCCGGTGCCGTGATCCCGGCCGCGCTCATTACGGGTATCCGGTCGGACCTTCCAGGGCAGATCAGCGCTCAGGTGACCGAAAATGTTTATGACAGCCCCACCGGCCGCTCGCTGCTCATCCCGCAAGGCACTCGAATTGTTGGGCAGTACGATAGCGCAATTGGTTCCGGGCAGCGCCGCGTGCTGCTTGTCTGGAACAGGCTGATCTTTCCCGACGGACGCTCCATGGTGCTGGAGCGGCAGCCTGGTGCAGACACTCAGGGCTATGCCGGCCTAGAGGATGCGGTCGATTATCACTGGCGCGAGTTGTTCAAGGCCGCGGCGTTGTCGACCGTTCTGAGCGTTGGCGCGCAGGCCGGTTCTTCTGATCAAGACAGCGATATCGTGCGGGCTTTGCGTAGCGGCGCTTCCGATAGCGTCAGCCAGGTAGGCCAACAGGTCGTTCAGCGGCAACTCGCTATCGCCCCGACCCTCACGATCCGGCCGGGGTTTCCCGTTCGCGTCCTCGTCACCCGCGACCTTGCCCTTGAACCATACGGAGGTTGACATGGCCAAGTTGAAACTTGCAACGATCGCCGACGACAAGCCGGTGAAGATTACGGTGGAACTGCCGGCGCCTCTGCATCGCGACTTGGTGAAATACGCAGAGATCCTTGGCCGCGAGACCGGGCGGCCATCTGCCGATCCATCACGCTTGGTTGCGCCGATGCTTGAACGGTTCATCGCAACCGACCGCGGCTTTGCGAGAGCAAAGAAGGAAGAGGTTTAGACCGAGCTTTCCTACGGCCGACGAGCGGCGGGCGTGTTGAGCCGGGAGGCCGATAGGATGCGCTCCTGTCGATGGCTTACGGCCACTTAGGCCTGAACGGCCAAATCGTTCGCTATAGCTTTGATTAACTTCAAAGCGACGCAGCTCGATCCGGCTTTACCTGCTGGCAGTGGCAATGAACGATCGGACGGCTCCGCAGCGCTCGGCTGGTCCGGCTTCGGAGAAACAAATGATCCTGAATAACGGCACACCGGACTGTGAGGGACATGGATCAAGAAGAATGACAGCTCTGCCATCCAAAGGTGTATGTTGCCAATCTATTTTAGATAGAGCTAAATGAAGGTTCGAACCGGGTGGACTGGTCCCCTCCAAGTCCCCCGCGAAGATGGAGGTCGATTGGGCTCCTGGCCTAGTCGGCCTTCTTCGCTGGTCAGTTGCGTGAGGGTCCTTGCCACAATTTTGATTATTTCGGAACGATTGGCCGGCCGCGGATATTGTGGGACAAATCCGACATCAACTATCGTGAGAATGCCAACAGGCCGACGGCTCTAGCTGCGTCTGTCATGCGTCAGATGGCTCAAAGGCATTGAAGCACTACACGGCGACCTTGCCCATCTTCCGCGTTGACGAAACCCTCCCGAATAGGGTCAAAGAACTCCTTGAACGGCTGGACCATGCAGAAGAAGCCAGCCTCTACGAGGAACCTCCCCGATGGCACTCAGCTGGTTTAGCCCTGCCGTCCCTGTGACAACGGGTGAGATGGGCCCCACGTATCACTGCTCCAACGTTGAGGGCGCCGCTGCCGAATTACTGAAATGGAACAAACGCGGCCCCACTGGGAGAAAGCAGTCCGCGCCTGCATGGCCTGTCTTGCCGATCAAGCGACGCCGCAAGAGGCCCGGCGGCTGTTCCGTCTCGCAGCCAAGGAGGCGGGTGCGCTTTGGGAGAATGTCCACTGAGACGGCTAGGGAAATGCGGCAGACCGTGGAAGCGATGTCGCAAGTCCTTTATCTTACCAGCACATTTCGCAATGCGGATTGAGAGTGCTGTGATCTCGCAAAGGGCGATTGGTTTGAGTGGACAATCTCAAGCGCCTGGCCTCTGGTCGTTGACCACCTTTGCGGTACGCTGGATGCTGAGCACCTAATCGGCGAATGTATCCAGTAGCTATGGATCGTTCTGTTGCGTTCTGGCCTAAGATCATTGTGAATTTCATTGAGCTCGTCTTGCACTACCTCAAACCAAGCAGCGCCGCCGTGTGCGTGCAGAGCGGCACGACCACCGAGCTCAACCTCGCCGACTACTTCAAGGCGAACAAGATGGAGTACAATCCGGTCGTCTTCGAGAAGCTCGAAGAGGTCAATGCCGCTTATGATGCCGGCCGTTGCGACGTCTACACAACTGACCAGTCGGGCCTTTACGGCATTCGCTTGACGCTCGGCTCGCCGGCCGATCACGTCGTACTGCCCGAGATCATCTCGAAAGAGCCGCTCGGACCCGCCGTTCGCCAGGGCGACGACCAGTGGTACCACATCGTCAAGTGGAGTTCGCTCTGCTCGACGCCGAGGAGCTCGGCATCACCAAGGCCAATGTCGACGAGATGAAAAACTGCGCCAGCCCGGAGATCAAGCGTGTGCTCGGCCAGGAAGCAGACACCAAGATCGGCACCGACCTCGGCGTCTCCAACGACTGGGTCGTCAACATCGTCAAGGCCACCGGCAATTACGGCGAAATGTTCGACCGCAATGTCGGCTCCGGCAGCCCGCTCAAGATTGCCCGTGGCATCAATGCGCTATGGACCAAGGGCGGCCTGCAATACGCGCCGCCGATCCGCTGATCGAAATGTGATCCGGAAGGCAGGCTCCTGCCTTCCGGTTTCTCTTTCACAGGGGACGCTCTCGAACAGCCGCTCGTCAGAAATTTTCCACCCTCAGCAAGCTGTCGGTCGGTGGCTGCGGATTTCACATCGCTCGATGCGCCGCGCTCTTGGCGAGCACCACTTCACGGCTCCGCACTTCTACAAAGTCCATGAAATCCACGTGCCTTCTGGAAAGTCTGAGGTTGATCCGGGATGGAAGGGCTGGATGGATTAAGCGGCAATAGAGGTTACGGCCTGCAAATCGGGCGGGGAGGAAGTTTCTGGCGCTCGGGGGTCGTAGCGGCCGGGGGCTACCGCCAATACAGCGCTGGCGATCTTGCATGACATCTCGATCTCGCGGGAGAAAGGGCGGTGGTCTCGTGGGCAAGGTCGCTGCCCGAGCTTTTGTACATCCAGAGGAGAGAAATCGATGTTGCGTTATCTCACTCTCACCGTTGCGTGCGCCTGCATTGGCGTACCGATTCACGCCTGCGCGCAACAGGCAGTCCGATGCCATTCGGTAAACCGCCAATACAATGAATGCTGGGCAGGACCGATGCGGCGACCAGTAGTCGTTCAACAGACGTCAGGAGCGCCTGCATTCCGGATCGCTCGTGGGGCTACAATCCTTAGGGACCAGAAAGGGAACTATCGTTCTAGGAATGATTGTTTCTATTTGTTATGATCATAACTCGACCTGAATAATAGTTCCTTCGGGATCGCCGCCAAACATTAGCGATTCGATACATGCTTAAGCCGCTTCTCGATCCCGATGTTGCCGACGTCGCGCCGAATGCCTCGGTCCTGACCGGCTATGATGAGGAGCGGCTGCTCACCTACATCCGCCTGCTCGACGCGGCGGCTGAAGATGCGGATTGGCGCGAAGGTGGCCAGGATCGTCCTCCACATAGATCCTGACCAGCAACCGGAGCGGGCCTTCCGGTCGTGGGAGACGCATCTGGCCCGCGCCCGCTGGATGACGACGAACGGCTACCGATATCTTCTGGCCGGCGGTGCGCCACACTGAGAGCCCCAGGCCATGGTTTGCTGAATCAGCACAGCCATTTGCCGACGGTTTGCCGACTCTCCAACTACCCGATTGCGTATCGGCAGGAATGCTCATTCCCAAGTCCGCTGCCTGGTGCGGGTACCGGGAGAGGACTTTGCACATTGCTATCTACCTGGTCTGCGAGCGGGCCTCGTCCCTCTCGCAAGCGAGCCACTGGCACCCAGATGGTCGACCGTGCCCGCTGCCCGTCGAACTGCAAGCGCCGACTTATGTTCCGGATGATCGGGAAGAATCTCGCTGTTCTCAGCCCGAGTCCGGCGCGTCCGTCATGAGTCACGCTGGCGAAAGCAGCGCTCACTACGGTCGCGGCAGCTGTGAGTTGATCCTATTGATGTTCTTCCTGGGGTTGGAGTTTCATCTCCAGATAGCCACCTCCTCCTCGTGCCGGGCTTAGGGCAACTCGCGGTGATCCTGCCAGTCGCCAAGTCAATCATTGCGAGGTGCTCAACGAGGGGTCAGCCGGCCCAACCGGCTCGAGTCGACGTGTATGAAGTGTGGGGAACATCCTCACGTCAGCGTCGTTCGGGATTGGTTTCAAAGGAGACAATGCACATGACCTCTGGCGTGGACACCCGGGACCTGGAAGAGAAACTGCCGAAGCAGCAGCAGGACATTCCGGGCGAAACGAACGAAATGTCTCCTCGACCCGATCACGGAGAGTATAGTTACAAGGGGAGTGGCAAGCTCGAAGGGCGAACGGCGATCATCACTGGTGGAGACTCCGGTATCGGTCGCGCCGTGGCGGTCGCTTTTGCCAGAGAAGGTGCCGATATTGTTCTGGCGTATTTGAACGAACACGATGATGCGCGCGAGACGGCTGGTTGGGTCGAGCGCCCGGGACGACGTGCAATCCTCGTTCCCGGCGACGTAGGGGACGAAAGCCATGACATTGAGATATCGAGACGGCCATGCGCCAGTTTGGGCGAGTTGACATTTTGGTCAACAACGCTGCCCACCAGACCGCCGTCGATGATATTGCCGATCTCACAGCAGAAGAACTGGACCGGACATTCCGGACGAACATCTACAGTCAGTTCTTTTTGTCGAAAGCCGCATTACAACACATGGGGGAAGGTGCCAGCATATCAACACGGCATCCATCCAGGCAGCTGACCCATCTCCACAGTTGCTGGCTTACGCGGCCACCAAGGGCGCCATCGTGAACCTGACCAAAGGGCTAGCCAAGATGGTCGCCAAGCGCGGCGTCCGCGTCAACGCCGTTGCTCCCGGACCCGTCTGGACACCGCTTATCCCTTCGACCATGCCGCCGGAGAAAGTTGCCGAGTTTGGCCGAAACACGCCTATCGGCCGGCCCGCTCATCCGGCGGAGTTGGTAGCGGCCTATGTTCTGCTTGCCTCGGCAGATGCAAGTTACGTCACTGGCGCGGTCATAGCCGTCACCGGCGGCCGCGCCATGTAGCGGTCTGATGAAGCTCCTCCGCCAAACTGCCATTGTCCGAAGCGGGGGCGCCGAGTCATTGTTCGGTGAAGAAGGACCCCAATCCGCAATGTCATCTTCCGGCGCCGCCGCAAACGTCAGCGGTAAGGTCAGGGTCAATGTCGATCCCTGGTTCGCGCGTATGGTGCTGACGCCGAATCGTGGCGGCTATCGTTGCTGTCGCTTGACCTGATCGCCAGCAACCACGGCGAGGAGACGGTAGCGGGTGTCCACGTAGCGGTGCGCTTCGGCCTGGCCGACGGCGCATCGCTCGTCGCGCGCAAGATACTGGAGACAAGGGCGCGGAGGGCAGACGCTGACCACGGATGACCGCTTTCTCGGGAGATCAGCTTGGAAGCTGACCGGTAGCCAGCGGCCTCAATCCCGGCCTTACTGGTAATCGGGACCTTCCAAGCGCGTGACCTATCATCGGCGCGTCACATCAGGTTTTAAGCCCAGCACGACGTTGTAATAAATGGCTGACCTTGGCTCAAAAGTTACGCCGAGAAGGGGAGTTCGAGGACGTCACGTAGGAGTATACCCTACGCTGTCGCGCCTCTTCCGACCAACCTAACCGTACATTCAACAGACTCAAGGTTTGCTCCGGTAGCCCTTGTCGGGCGCCCATTTGGTACGTTGCAGCCGCCGCAGGCGAGACACTGACGCCACCGCACCACATCCAATCTCCCCTTGTGGGGGATCGTCCACGTCACTGCGTCAGTGCCGTCTGCGAGGGCCGCTTGTTGAAGTCGCATTTGCCGGTCACGTTGTAGAAGAAGTCGGCATTGCTGACTGGGGCCGGGACCGAGTTGCCGCCGTCTTCCCAGGCCTGATAGGCTGTCGCGCCACAAGGCACGACGCTGAAGATATCGACAGGCTGACCGGTGGCCGTTTCGGTCAGGGTGGTCGCACTCAACCCGCTATAGAGCCGGTTGGACGTCGTCGGATCATTCGAGATCAGCTTTTTCGGGTTGCCCGACGGTACGTCCATCTGCAAATAGAGGCCGCCCATCGCGCTGACGTCGATCGCCGCGCCGGCGCTGTTGGCCGGATACATCGTATCGACGCAGTAGTATTTCGTGCCGCTCGCATCGGTCTTGAGGGTCACGCCGCTTGGCGGATTGTTGCCTACGGTGCAGACCTGCTTCTGGACCAGCGTGGTGACGGTCTTGCCGGCTGAATCGGTGGTGAGGACGTTGACATTGGTCGTGCCATAGCCCTTGGGATCCTTGGTGTTCCCATAGGTATAATCGATCGTCATCAGCGGCTTGGCCACCGTCGCGCCGAATTGCGTGCCGTAAAGCGTCATTGTCTTGTTCCAGTAACCCGAAACCCCGGAGACCTTGAAGGTAGCCGCAACCAGCGCCGGCGGCTTGCTGACCGCCGCGCCGACGGCGATCGGTACGGTGTTGATCCTGGCAATCGACATGAAAACGGTCGGCATGGCGAAGCTTGCCGTGGCCTGCGCCGTGGTGGCGGTGGTGGTGTTGCCAGCCGCGAAGTTGGTCAGCGTCGCGGTGCCCTGCCCGCCATTGGCGGTAAAGGAATCCTGGAGCAGCGTCTGGCGCTGCGCCAGCGTCGACGTGGTGTCCATGGTGGTGATCGTCAGGATCGCGGCATCCAGCGCCTGCTGCTGGTTGGATTTGGTCTGGACGGCGCCGGTATAATCGACCGAGAAGCCGATCACGGCGATCAGGGGCATCAGGCTCACCAGGAAGAGCGGCATCATCGACCCGCTGCTGGAGCGGGCAAAGCCGCGCAAAATCCTGAACATTCCAAACCCCCGACAGACATTAGCGAGCGTGCAATTACCACGAGCCGGCGAACCAAGCTCTAATGTGACCCATCAAAGTTTATGTATTCCTTCCCCGCGGGCCGGTTTTTTCAATTCTTTTGCCGATCTCACTGTCCGCTGTTACGGCCGGAACCTCTTCGTCGATCACGGTCACAGGCCCGACCAGCTAACCGAAAGATCTGCCGTTACCACCGCCCGCTGGCTTCCGCCGGCGGGATTTTTTGCTTCCGGCCGGGAACCGATCCTGTCGGCCCAAGTTCACTACTCGACGCCCCCGACAGAGGCGCCCGAGAGTTGTTCGGACAGTTTTCAAACAAGGCCCGCCACCGTTCCCTCAGTGGCGGGCTTTAGTGTGTTTAGCCGCGGCGAGGTGGATTTGAGTACCTACGTGAGACAGCGTATGGCTGAAATCAAAGATGATCCCTCCGCGAGCTAAGGGCCGGCCTTCGCTAAGGCAGCTCTCCGCTGCCTCGCGGCTACTCGCGGTCCTGGGTTTCAGCAAGCGGTTGCTGATCCTTGTTCATCTGATGGATGGTGAGAGATCGGTGTCGGAGCTGGTCTCTTTGGTCGGTGGGACACAGTCCGCCCTTTCACAGCATTTGATCGATATGGCCAAACTCGGAATTGTCAAATCGCGAACCGAAGCCCAACGGCGGTTATATTCCTGCACGTCCGAGCAGGCGAAGATGCTCGTCGGCTTCCTCAGCAACCTCGCCGACAATGACAAACTCCCGGTGGGAAAAGGATCGGGAAAGAAGTCGTCTTCCTGGCGCCTCGGGTAAGCCGCAGACTGGCCGGCCTGAACAATCGCATACTCGTGGCCGACGCAGATCCAAGGGGGCGTGATGCCGGAACTTGCCTCATGCGACATCGTGTTGGCGTTGGCCTGCCTTTCTGAATGCTCGCACCCTATTTTCTCGGCGGCGCTGTTCGAGGCCGTGCCGTGATCGTTGGAGGCAATGCCGGAGATGGCGGCTGCCTGGGATCGGCCAAGGTGTTGCTAATATACAGCACCCCGGCTGCTTCTCGAGCGGCCTCGCTCGGACCGGCTTCCATCGGCGACCCGCTAGCGTCAAAATGACAGCGAACAATGCGAGACGGCGAAGATGGACAAGCAGCAAGATACCAGAACCATCGAGATGTGCTGCCTTCTAGCCGTGCCAGTGTCACTGCTTCTCACTGTGGTATTCGCTGGAATGGTCCTTGGCTGAACTGATACGCTCCAGGCAGCCTACGTCGGCTTGTCGACCAGTGTCGTCTTCCCCACCGATCACATGAACGAGAGGCGGGTAGCTGCCCCCCTGGTCGCCGTGCCCCCGGGGAGTTTACGATCCAGAATTGCTTCAAAATTTTGTACTTGGCTCTCGGAGCGCCAGCCGATTTGCAGGCGCTGCAAATCTGCAAATTAGAGCCCAGTGGACGAACGCACTCGACACGTTGTTTCAGACGATGGTCGCTATCAGTGGCCGCGTGCAATGTGAAAACAATTGGCATCACGGTCGGAGGCAACGGCTGATCCTTAATGTGGCGCGTGATCAGCCGCCCCGAAGTACGCGCCAGATGTCGGGCCAGTCGGCGGTAATCAGGAAGGCAGAGCCGCCGCCATTCCAGTTACGCCGAGGGACCCAACCCCACGAGCTGCAGCACGTCACTTCTGCAGTGACTTCCTTGACGCTGGTCCGCTTGCCAAGATTGTGTGCTGGTCCGATCGCACCCAGGTGAAGTGCATGGCGCTAGCCGGAGCGGCAAGCTTGTGGCGCTATCTGGCCCGCGCAATCCCTATCAGGGAAAACTCAGCGTCGCGCGCAGGCGGCGTGCGAAGCCTATCAGGAGAGCTTCGCCGCCCGAGTGGGCCGTCAGTCACCTGCTCGCGATTGGCGCGCCACCATTCGACCAGGCGGGTGAGGCCCTGGTCCAGGTCAATGGTCGCCTTGAAGCCCAGCATCTTCTCTGCCTTCGACGTGTCGGCCAGGCGCCGTGAGACGGGGTTCACCTTGCGCTCGGGCCCGTACTCCGGCTGGAGTTTGGAGCCCATCACGCGCAGGAGCGAGGCGGCCAGGTCGTTCAGGCTAGTCTCCACGCCGCTGGCGATGTTGAACACGTCGTCCTCCACGTCCGACAGCAGGGAAAGGATGTTGGCTCGGGCGATGTCCTCGATATAGACGAAGTCCATGGTGGCGGACCCGTCGCCGA
This sequence comes from Mesorhizobium sp. B2-5-7, assembly GCF_006440875.1. Classification (NCBI taxonomy): domain Bacteria; kingdom Pseudomonadati; phylum Pseudomonadota; class Alphaproteobacteria; order Hyphomicrobiales; family Phyllobacteriaceae; genus Mesorhizobium; species Mesorhizobium sp. B2-5-7. The sequence continues at coordinate 111,962 of NZ_VFUO01000005.1, forward strand.
GGATCAGCGGCGGCTGGCCGGCGTCGATGCGGTCCATCCAGCGGATCAGAACCTCGGTATACTTACCGTGCAGGTCCATGCGCGGGCCGTACACGTTGAAATAGCGCAAGGCCACGTAGGGCAGGCCGTACATGTCGTTGAACGAGCGCAACAGGCCTTCCAGCATGATCTTGCTGGCGCCGTACCAGGTGCGGTTGTTGTAGGGATGGTGGCTCTCATCGGTCGGGAAGAGGTCGGCCAAGCCGTAGACCGAGGCCGAGGAGGCCGCGCAGATCTTTTTCACGCCTTTGGCCTGGGCGGCCTCAATGACGTTGTAGCTGCCATCGCACATGACGCCGAGGGCTTCGCGAGGCTCGGCGGCGCAGGCGATGACCCTCAAGGTTGCCATGTGGATGACGGCGTCCATCCCGTCAGTGGCCTTGTGGACAGCCGCCACGTCGCGAATGTCACCTTCGACGAGTTCGACGCGCGGGTCTTGCAGGGCGTCCTGGACGTTTTGCAGGCTGCCACGGACCAGGTTGTCGAGGATCACGATCTTTTCCGGCGCGTGCTCCTTCAGTAGCAGGTCGATGGTGGTCGAGCCGATCAGACCGCAGCCGCCGGTCACCAGGATGCGAGAGCCTTCAAGTTTCATCGTATTTCCTTGTCATCGGTTTGGAGGCGCCTTAGTAGGCCTGTTTCCGGCTGAGCGGGGACCCGCTCGTCAAACGCTTGCTTGCAATTCCTTGACGGCGGCCACCACCACGTCCTGCTGCTGCTCCGTGAACTCCGGAAACATCGGTAGGGACAGAACCTCGGCGGCGGCCTTTTCGGAGTGCGGGAACTGGCTCTGCTTGTAGCCGAGGTCGGCGTAGGCGGGCAGCAGGTGCACCGGAATGGGATAGTGGATGCCTGACTGGATCCCCTGGGCGTTCAGCGCCTCCTGCCAGCCGGCGCGGTCGGGCGTGCGGATGGCGTAGATGTGGTAGACGTGGCGCACATCATCGCGCACGAAGGGGGTCGGCAGCCCGGTGCCGGCGAACATGGCGTCATAGCGGGCGGCAGTGGCGCGGCGCTGCTCGGTCCACCGGTCCAGGTACTTGAGCTTCACGCGCAGGATAGAGCCCTGAAGGCCTTCCAGTCGGTAGTTGTAGCCCTTGACTTCGTGGTGGTACTTCCGCTCGGCGCCCCAGTCGCGCAGCATGCGTACGGCGCGGTTGTGGTCGGCGTTGTCGGTCGTCAGCATACCGCCTTCGCCATAGGCGCCAAGGTTCTTGCCGGGATAGAAGCTGAAAGCTGCCATGTCGCCGATGGCGCCGACGCGCTTGCCTTTGTATTCCGCGCCGTGAGCCTGGCAGGCGTCTTCCAGCACCATCAGGCCGTGCTTCCGGGCGATGGCCATGATCGGGTCCATGTCGGCCGGCTGGCCGTAGAGGTGGACCGGGATAATCGCCTTGGTGGCCGGCGTGACCGCGGCCTCGATCTGAGCCGGGTCGATGGTGTAGGTTGCAGGATCGATATCGACGAGCACGGGGGTCGCGCCTGTGTAGTAAATGGCCGCCACTGTCGCCACGAAGGTGAAGGGGGAGGTGATCACCTCGTCGCCGGGCCCAATCCCGGCGGCCAGCAGGCCCAGGTGCAGGGCGCTGGTGCCGGTGTTGACGCCGGCGCCGAAGGCCGCTTGCGAATAGGCGGCGAATTCCTTTTCGAATTCAGCGACATCGGCGCCCAGGATGAACTGAGAGGTCTCCAGGGTGCGCTGAATGGCGGCATCTACCTCGGACTTGATCGAGACATACTGGGTAGTGAGATCGACGAACGGGATCATATCAGGCGGCGTCTTTGCGTCGCAGGTGAACGGTTTCGCCACGCCCGCGCATGGAACTGGTGGCGGCTTCGATGATTTCCACCACGCGCAGGCCAAGCCGGCCATCAGCGGTCGGAACCTTCTTTTCGATGATGCAGTCGATCCACTCCTGGCCAGCGATGCGCAGGGCCTCCGTGGAGTCGAGCTTGGGCGCCCACATGTCGCCCGTCCGGTAGCCCACGCGCATCTCGTGGATCTTGGCCGGGTCGTCGGTGAAGGACACGCCCTTGTCGTAGACCTTGACCTTCTCGGAGGGCTCCAGATCGTCATAGGTGATCATCTTGTTGGAGCCGCCCACCAGGATGTTGCGCACCTTCACCGGAGCCAGCCAACTCACATTAATGTGCGCCATCATGCCGGAGTCGTAAAACAGCGAGATATAGGCCAGATTTTCCGGCGTGCCGGGGAAATGGTTGATGCCGCTGGCCGAAACCGCGGTCGGATGCTCTTCAAACAGACGGTCGATGATCGCGAAATCGTGGACCGCCAGGTCGGAGATGACGTTCACGTCCTTCTGGAAGAGGCCCAGGTTCACCCGGGTTGCGTCGTAATAATAAATCTGGCCGAGGTCGCCGGCGGCGACGATCTCGCGCATCTTCCGGACCGCACCGGTATAAATGAACGTGTGGTCGACGATAAGGGTCAATCCGCGCTTGTCGGCCTCATTGACCAGCATCCTGGCCTGTAGCGAGGTTTCGGTCATCGGCTTCTCGAGCCAGAGATGCTTGCCGGCCTTCAGCGCCGACATGCCCAGTTCGAAGTGGCTATTGACCGGCGTCGCCACGGCGATGGCGTCGATCTCGGGATCGCGGAATAGCGCCTGGACGTCCCTGGTGGTCTGGACACCCGGATAGCGACGCTCCACCAACTCGCGCTTCTTGGGATCCAGGTCGGCGACTATGCGGACCCGGGCATCGGGAAACTCCATGAAGTTGCGCAGGAGGTTCGGCCCCCAGTAGCCGTAACCGATGATGCCGATATTGATCATTTTGACCTACCCTTCACTCCACCCCCGGCCCGCCGGAGTCTTGGAGGCCCGTTGAAGCCTGTCGTCGGTTGAGAAAGGAAGTCGCCAATTGATCGTCCAATGTCGTGCCATCTCGACCTCTTCAACTCGTAGTTTGAAGCGGCAAAGCCGTGCGGTCACTATGGCCGTTGGGTCATCAAGACCTAACCAGCATCATCCAGCCAGGCGAGGGCGGGCCCTGGAAGTACCTCAAACGATCTCTCTAAATCCACCAAAGATCGCAATTCGGTGTATAGAAACCCTGCCGACAGGGGAGTCAGCCAGGCTTTGCGGTCCTTACGTCTCCGACCACGCGGGCTGGAACGCCGGCGGCAATGGCGAAGGCGGGGATATCACGGGTGACGACGGCGCCGGCGCCGATCAGTGCCCGCTCTCCGATGGTCACGCCCGGGGTGATAGTGGCGTTGGAGCCGATGGAGGCGCCCTTCTTGACCAGGGTCGGCTCGACCTTCCAGTCGGCATCACTCTGGGCGCTCCCGTCCAGGTTGGTGGCTCGGGGAAGGCGGTCGTTGGTGAACATCACCCCATGACCGATGAAGACCTCGTCCTCGATGGTCACGCCCTCGCAGATGAATGTGTGCGAAGAGATCTTGCAGCGCTCGCCGATGCAGGAATTTTTCTGAATCTCGACGAAGGCGCCGATGCGCGAGCCGTTACCGACCTCGCAGCCGTAGAGGTTCACCAGATTGGGGTGATGGACGACGACCTCGCCACGCAGAACCACACTGTCGGAAATCGGCATCGCTTCCCCCCTGGAGCTGTCTGTCTCGCGCCATCTCCTGCAAATCGGATGCGAGCCTTGGCGCGCGCTCAAAGATCGGATTGGCAGCGTCGGTGACCATTTCTATGTAACCTGCCTTGTCGCTTGGCAAGCCTTGGCCACTCGGTATAACAAGTTTTAAGGCAGGCTGCGACCTTGGGGGAAGGATGCCGGAAACGATGCGATCTGAAAGCGTGCCCTGCGAGCCAGAGGTGGTGCGTATGCGTCACAACTACGCAGAGTTCCAAAGCCTTCGGGGTGAGGCTGAGCGCTGCCTGGAGGCTGATGACCTCAACTCCGCGGCGGCCTATGTAGAGGCGGCCGTCACGCTTGCACGGAAGCGGCACTGCGGCTTCTATCGGTCAGAGCCGCTTGAGCAAATACTGATCGAGATCGCGCGACGGACGCTCTCCGCAAACGCCGAAGCTGCGCGACCGGCGCGGACGCAGGTCGGCCGCGTGCTGCATGTGGCCACCGCTCTGAACGAGGTCGGCGGCCTCACCCGGATGATGCGCCGTTGGATCGCCGCCGATGAGGCGCGTCATCACTCCTTGGCCCTGTTGCGCCATCCCGGGGAGCCGCCGCCGTCGGTGCGCGAGGCCGTGGAGGCTCGTGGCGGACACGTCCATATGATCGGCGCGACGCGCGGCGGACCGGTGGAATGGGCCCGTGCGCTCCGCAAGTTGTCGCTCGATTTCGACCTCGTCGTCCTGCACGTCAGCAACGAGGACCCGACGCCGGGCATAGCCTTTGCTGACGAGCGCAACCGACCGCCCGTGGTCTTGATCAACCACGCCGACCACGCGTTCTGGGTCGGGCTATCGGTGTGCGACCTGATCGCCAGTTCGCGGGTGTCGGGCGAGCGGCTGGTGGTGGAACGGCGTGCGATCCCAGCGGAGCGTCACGCCATCCTGCCGATCCAGATCGATTTGCCGGTACGCAAGCACAGCCGGGCCGAGGCGCGGCAGAGGCTCGGCATTCCGGCCGGCGGACCGCTTCTGGTGTCCGTGGCGCGAGGCGTGAAATACCGCACGATGGGCGGGGTCTCGTTCGCCGATATGCATGTCGAGGCGCTCCTGGCTCGTCCCGATGCGCGATTGTTGGTCATAGGGCCGGGGGAGCCGGTCGACTGGCAACAGGCCACAGCGGCGACTGGCGGGCGGATCATGGGACGGCCGGAGACGCCCGATCCGTCGCTCGCCTTCGAGGCGGCGGACATCTACCTTGACTCGTACCCCTTTGTTTCGATTACCTCGATGCTGGAAGCCGGCGGGCTGGGCGCGCCCTGCGTGACGCTGTTTCCCTATCCGTCGGATGCGAACGTCATGAGCACCGATATGCCCGGGCTGGCGCCAACCATTGGCTTTGCCACCTCCATGGCGGACTACAACCGCATCCTGGCGGACTGGCTCGCTGCCCCAGAGGCCCTGCGTCAGCGGGGCGATGAGACGGCGTCCAACGTCAAGCGGCTGCACACCGCGCCCAATTGGCTGGCAAGCCTGGAGGCGCTCTACGCCAAGGCCCTGGCGATCCCGCCAGTCACGCCGCTTCGTGGGCAGGGCGCGCCCGCGGACGAGGAATTCTATGACGGTTATCCCGACATCCTGCTCAATGGGGTGTTCGGCGAGTTCGACACGGTCGAGGCGATCCTGAAACGTTCTGTGCGCCTGATGTCGCTGCCCGAACGGCTACGGGTATGGGGGCGCCTGGCGCGGACCAGGACCTTCGACGGGCCCTGGGACGCCATCCGAAACCTGCTGCCTGAATGGCTGCCCCGGTTGGTGGCCGGCTAAGGAGCGGCAGTTAATTTTTGGGTTCAATTGTAAAGTTTGCCGGCCGGCACTTCGGCGGCCGCGTGTGCGATGCCAGGACGCAGACTGACCGGCCTTCAGGAGCGACCCGCACGAAGGGGGCTTCCAGTTCCGGCAGCCATCGTGATTTACACTTTTGATTTAGCAGGCTGCCCAAAAAGTGGCGGAGATACCCTTTTTGACTCTGGTCTGTGCATGGTTTGAATCTGATACGCTCCTCGACCAAAACAGTTTCGACAGCCTGTCAGAGCCTTGCTCTTTCTCCCGATAGAGGGGTGCCGTTCGACGGGATGGGGCTTTAGGCGCCTCGGGTTCGTCAGAAGCCATAGCTGGCTCAGGCTTGCTATTCGACTCGGGTAAAGGAAAGAGGGCGAAAGTGGGTATGCTTGGGCGAGCACCGAAGGTTCTGAAGCGCGCTGTGCGCGCGTTCGGTGTCGAAAGGCGTCATGTGGTCGGGCCACGTATGGCCATCGAACGTCAAGGTTTGTCCATTCTAGGCCGACGCGTACCCCGTTCAGGAGGCCGGATCCTGGCCTACCACTCGGTCGGCCAGCCGCTGATGGACCACAACGATGTGCCGCCGAAGCTGTTCCGTCGCCAGTTGGAGTGGGCTGCGGCGCGGGGCTACCGGTTCGTGCCAGCCTCGGAGATCGCGCGGACGGGGGGCGACCCAATGGACCTCGCCATCACGTTCGATGACGGCCTCCGCAGCGTGATGACCGTGGCTGCGCCGATCCTGAAAGACTTCGCGGTACCATGGAGCCTTTTCGTGGTCACCGACTGGAGCGAAGGTGGCTCGCCCTGGGCGACCGACGAGGTTCTGGGCTGGCGCGATCTGGAGCGCCTCGTCGCCGACGGCGCCGAAATCGGCAGCCACTCCGCGACCCATCCCGATTTTGGGCAACTGGACGGCCCCGCCGCGCGCGAGGAATTGGACCGCTCGCGCGCTATGATTGAGGCTCGGCTCGGCTTTGCGCCGACGTCGTTCGCAATCCCGCTTGGCCAGTCGGCCAACTGGACGGCGGTTGCTATGCGGGAGGCCAAGGCAGCTGGCTATGATCTGGTCTACGCGCAGGCCGAGGAGACGCGTTCGGCCGGCACCATCGCGCGGACCTTCATCACGCGCTTCGACAGCATCCGAGTATTTTCGGCCGCCCTGTCGGGCGTCTTCGATCGGTGGGAGGAGTGGGGGTGAATAAGGTGCGCATCGTTTCTGTGGTCGTCCCGACCCGCGACCGTCCGCAGTTCCTGGACCCGGCGCTGGCGAGCATCCGCGCGCTGGAAGGCCCCGACCTGACGTTCGAGATTCTGGTTGGCGACAACGGCTCCAACCACGACGCCACCGCCAAGGTGACGCAAGCCCACGGCGCGCAGCACCTCATCGTGACAACTGCTGGCGCCGGGGCCGCGCGTAACGCGGCGATGCGGGCGGCCACAGGCGAGTTTCTAGCCTTTCTGGACGACGACGACGTCTGGACCGAGCAACATGTACGGTCGCATTTGCAAATCTTCGACTGCCAGCCGGAAGTCGAGGCGGTCTTCGGTCAGGTCGTGATGACCGATCCTAATCTGCGGCCCATAGCCGCCCCAATTCCCTATGACGTCCGCCTCGACGGCGACCATCTGAAGATGATGCTCGACGGCTATTTCCCGCAGATCGGCGCCACGATGGCGCGTGTCGGGGTACGCGACGTGTACGGTTATTTTGACGAGACCCTGCTGGCCGACCAGGACTGGGACTGGCAATTGCGCCTCGCCCGAGGAGGGCATATGGAGCATGTGACCGTGCCTTGCGTCTTGTTCCGCCAGCGTCCGTCGGGATCTTATGATGCCTTGGTCCTGAGCCGGATTCCCTATACGCGCAAGGTGTTCATGCGGCATGCCATGCCGGTGTGGCGCAAGTGGCGCTCGCCGAAAGAGTGGCTGCATTCCTATTTCGCCACGCTCTTGGGGTTCTACACCTATTTCGCCGATGCAGCGGTGGAGCGGGCGGCCAGGGGGGATGCCAAAGGCGTGCGATTCGCGGTGCGTCATGCGCTGCTGGTATTTCCGTTCCGGGCGGTAAGGCAGCTCGTGACGCCGACGCCGTTGCGCGCCGCATTCTTTTGGTCGATCGGCCTGGGTGCGCGCCCGGCGGCCGCCCAGGACGCGGCGTTGGACTGAATGGGGATGGAATTTAACCGTCGAATTGGCACTAGGGACGCCAACGACGCGCCGAATATCAGCGCCGGTGCCCCGGTCATCAGCATCGTCATCGCCACGCACAATCGCAGCCACGACGTTCTGGAGAACGTCAATGCCCTGCTGCCGCAGTGCGCGGGCCAGCCGGTGGAGGTCATCGTCATCGACAGCGCCTCGGCGCCGGCGCATGCCGAGGTGCTGGAGGACCTGAGGGGACGCGATGGACTGAGCCTCATCCGGCTCGACAAGCCCGGCGTTGCCCTGGCCCGCAACGCGGGTTTCGAGGCCGGTAGGGGCGAATGGATTGCGCTGCTGGACGACGACGCTGTGCCGCGCGCAGGCTGGGTAGAGGCGGCGATCACCTGCGCGGCCCGCTGTGACGTCCACACCGCCATCCTGGCTGGGCGGGTGATCCCACACTGGCCCGACAACGCCGGCAGCCTTGAAATGCCCCCGAGCAGCCTCGGGCCGCGGGCGCGCCTGTTATTGTCGGTGGTCGATGAGGACGGCTTCGTGGACACGACCCATCATCCCATTGGCGTCGGCGCCAACATGTTGTTCCGCCGCAGCGCGCTGGACGCGCTCGGCGGGTTCGACGTCACGACGGGTCGGGTCGGCTCGAACCTCGCCAGCGGGGAAGAGGCCCAGATGATGACCGACCTGATTGCGGCCGGCTATCGCTGCTGGTACTCGGACGCCTTCGTGGTGGACCACAAGGTCCATGCTGGCCGTCTTACGCGCGCATGGCTCACCGAGCGTGCCCGCAAGGAAGGCGAGGTGGAACTGAGGAGCTTGAAAACGCGGAGCCAGAGAATCGCGCGCGCGCTCAAAATGCTGATCGCAACCCCGCCACTGGCCGTGCTCCAGATCCGCGACCGGCCGGAACGCGAGTATTACCTTCGCCTGAACCACAACCTTGGCCTGCTGCGAAGGGTGCTCGGCTGGGCGAGCTGAGGGGCTCAGGCAGCGGCAGGCGCCGCTTTCTGCGTCGGCCGATGGGCCCAGGCCATGATGGGTCGTTCAAAGAATTGCCAGGAAAAGGTCGCCAGGCCTATGGTCAAAACAAGCTCGATGGGAGCCGAGATCCAATCCGACGCTTGGAATACGACGCCGAACTTCCGGGCCGCTGCCTCGACGTTGTAGAAATGAATAAACTCGTGGAAAACGTAACAACCGTAGCTGATGCGTCCCAGGTTGCGCAGGGGCCAGGTCTCCAAAAGGGCGACGAAACGCGAGGCCTGGTTCCCCGCTATCTGGAGGACCAGAAGCGCGGCTGTAGCTGCGACTGCCGGCGCATAGACGCGCCAGATGATCTCGTCCTTAAGGATAGTGAGGGGCACGATGAGAAGGGTGAGCGCGGCGATGGCCTGGGCCGGCGTGGAAACCAGCCATGCCGGCACTCGCCGGTCGAGGTTCAGTCCTGCCAGACCGCCCAAAGCAAGATAACCAAAGCCGGTCATGGGATTCAGGCCGATGACCTTCGCTGACACTCCGGCCCATTCGAGGCCCGCCTGAGTGAAGAGACCCACAACTACGAATGCAACGCAGATGTGTCCGGCGGCCTTGCTGTGGGTGAACAGCAGCAACGGTGCAAACAATAGATAAAATTGCTCTTCGATCGCCAGCGTCCAGAAGTGGTTGAAGTGGCCCACCCAGTGGCCGGTCGTCAACACATAGATGTTCGTGGCGTAGAGCAGCATGGCCAGGCGCGCGCCGCCTTCGAAGCCGTCGAAATGAACGAACAGCGACGCGATCAGGAAGAAGCCGATCGTCGCGTAGTAGACGGGGAATATCCTGGCCGAACGCCGAAGATAGAAGCGGCCAAGACCTGCCAGCTTCGTCGTCTCGCCCGCCTCGACCGCCACCCGCGTGCGAGTCAGGATACGGGTGATCAAGAGGCCGCTGAGTGCGAAGAAGAGCATTACCCCGTCGCCGCCAAGGGATGCATACGTCCCTTGATGGAACTTGTGGCTTATGAACACGAAGATGAAGGCGATCGCGCGCAGGCCATCGAAACCCCTGATGCGGCGTTCGTTGTCGAGTCGCATTGGCCGAAGCTCCGCCCGCCTCTACCGCGTGGCCGCTTGCCGTCCCGGGGACAAGGCGGCGGCTGCGCTGCTGGCCTCGGCGCCCTCCCGCGCGGTCAATCTAGCCCCCAACCGTAGGAGCGGCCGTTCGAAGAAATGCCAGGAGAGCGTCGCCAGCGCGACCGTGATGAACAGCTCCACGGCCAGTTGCACGATAGGCGGCCCGTCAATGTTCATGTGCAGCTTATGGAACACCGCTTGGACTTCGTAGAAATGGACGAACTGGTGCAGGATGTAGAAGGCATAGCTCACCCGGCCGAGCGAGCGCAGAGGCCATAAGTTGAGGAAAGCCACGACTGGAGTCTGCTGGTTGCGGGCGATCTGGAACAGAAACAGGCCGGCAACCGTGCAGGTCAATGGTCCCCAGACGTTCCATGTGTCTCGGTAATAGCCGAACACCAGCGGGATCGCGATCAGGGTCAGGCCAGCCGCCGCCTGGGCTTGCGCACTCACCAGCCAGGCGCGCGGTTTGAGGTTTTTCAAGGAGGCGACGAAGCCGCCGACGCCGAGCATGCCGAAAGCGATCAGCGGATCGACGTGGATGGCGTTCGGGTGGGTCCGCACGGACACTAGCCAAGCCAGCATGGCCGCGCCGGCGAGCATGAATCCGACGCAAATCCGAAGCAGGTATTTGCGCGGGGTGAACAGCAGGATCGGCGCGAAGAGCAGATAGAACTGTTCTTCCGCCGACAGCGACCAGAGGTGACCGAAATGGCCGTGGTCCCCAGTCGGCGTCATCGCGATATAGATGTTGGTGCCGTAGAGGGCGTAGATCGTCGCTTCCATGCGCGAGAATCCAACGAATGAGGTGAACAGCGAAGCCAGCGCGAAAACACCCAGACAGGCATAATAGAGCGGGAAAATGCGCAGGCTGCGGCGCAGATAGAAGTCACCCATCGAGCGCCATTTCGACTGCGTCCCGGCTTCGACCTTTCCGCGCATCTCCGACAGGATTGAGGAGATGAGCATGCCGCTGAGCACGAGAAAGAGCCAGACGCCGACGGAGCCATAGGAATCGTGATGGGGCAGCGTCGTCTTGTGGCTGATGAAGACCATCAGTACCGCGATCGCGCGCACGCCGTCGAAGCCGGCGATACGGTCTTCCGCCGGCCGGACCATGGTCCGCGACGGCTGAACGGCGAAAATCGCACCCTGATATATCGTTGCCATAGATCAATACTCGAGCCGATGCTCCGCAACCCAGCCATGCCCACGCCTGGGGCGGTCGGACTTTCGCGATTATAGACGCCTAACTGTTCGTCACATCAATTCGACTAGAAGGCGTAGGCTTTGAACGCGCTACCTTCCAGGGCTCCATCGCGCCAACTTTAGATTGATGATCTTCTTTAGGCGGCCGCCCCTGATCGGGCCGACGTGGCGAGCCCTTCTAGCACCGGGCGCTGCCGGGCACGTGTTGTCCAGCGGCCAAAGCGCGCGTTAGAGTCTGCCGAACTAGCGCCCCAGCAAGGGGCAAGGCCACAACGAAGGCCCGCTGACGTCATAGCGGCAGCGCCTAGTTAGGCTTCATTGATGATGCCGCGCCGTCCCAAAATGGAGCAGCGGGGCCTGTGCCACATTGGCAGCGCCGCCGGCTCCGGCGTATCAGTCGGCCCGTCCGTGGATCCGTATCTGCAGACGGCGAGTCACCGCGTAGCAGCGTTAAGAATGCCGACTTCTTCGTCGGTCAATATTATCTCGTAGCGCTGCTTTGAGTTCTTCGTATAAATATCATCGGCCGTTATGGAGATTATAACGTCTCCATTTTGGTTGGTCTGCACATCCCTGACATGGATTGGCTCGCAAAATATGCATTTTGACAAGCCTGCTCTTCGGCTTGGCTGAGTGTTTACCCGCATTTGGAAAATCCCCAATTATTGCCTAGTAAGCTGGTTTAAGCAGTATTCATGCCAGATCCCTGTGGAGCCACTCACGGCTAGGTCATATTGCTGAACCCCTCGCTGTCAGCGTTAACCTATACGTCTAAAGGACGGTGCTCTGGCCATACATTGAGCTACCGGGAGGCCCTACACATTTGGGGTCACCCGTCAAAGCGTTGGGTCCAATATTGCCTGCCCCAGCGCAATGGTGCCGGACTCGGCAGATCCAGCTCCAATGTCGCGCGAGGCGGCGGGCGTTCAGCGTTTCACCGCAACGGCGAAAAGCTCTATCTCTCTGTTTTTGCGAAACTCCCAGAGGGCACCGGGACCTCGTCTCCTACAGCTCTGCCTCGAGGTGATCGGCCCGGCTTAGACCCCTCTGCGGGCGTCGTGCCGTCGACCCCCTGCAGTTAAGTGTCCTCATGTTCGGCCTGGTAGTCAGGAAGGGCGCGTTCCTTACAGTTCCTGCGCTCTGCACGACAGATTCAGGCGGAGCTGCCGAGTTAGAACGGCGACGTCACTTATTCCACTACGCCCGGCTCGTTGGCCGTTCCTGCCGTATCCCACAATAGGAGAAGGTGAGCGACCGGCTTTATCGTGATACGACGACTGCAACTTCTCACGCCGAGATACAACTTCGTTCAGCTGAGGTCCTCACATGATTCCGATCATCAAGCCCACGATGGATGGGGCCGAGGCCGAGGCGGCGCGCCGCGTCATCCTGTCCGGCTGGGTCACGCAGGGCCCGGAGGTCGCGGCCTTCGAGACGGAGTTCGCCACCTTCACCGGCGCGCCGCACGCTGCGGCCGTCTCGAACTGCACCACAGCGCTGCATCTGGCCCTGCTGGCCGCCGGGGTGATGCCCGGCCATGAGGTGGTCACGGTTAGCCACTCCTACATCGCCACGGCTAATTCCGTTGCCTATTGCGGCGCGATCCCGGTCTTCGTCGACATCGATCCGGCCACTTACAACATCGACCCGGCCCTGATCGAGCGAGCGCTTTCGGCCAAGACTAGGGCGATCCTGATCGTCCACCAGATGGGCTTGCCCTGCGACATGGCCGCGGTCGTCGATATCGCCAAGTCCAAGGGCTTGCCCGTGATCGAGGATGCGGCCTGCGCCAGCGGCAGCGAGATCTTCTGGAACGGGCGGTGGGAGAAGGTCGGCAAAGTGCACGGCGACGTGGCGTGCTTCTCCTTCCATCCGCGCAAGATCATGAGCACCGGCGACGGCGGTATGTTGACCACGAAGCACGCTGACTGGGCCGCCAAATTCAAGCTGTTGCGCCAGCACGGAATGAGCGTGCCCGACACAGTCCGCCACGGCTCGGCCCAGGTGATCTTCGAGAGCCACCCAGTGCTCGGCTACAACTATCGCATGACCGACATCCAGGCCGCTGTCGGCCGCGAGCAACTTAAGCGCCTGCCCGGAATCGTGGTCCGCCGCCGCGCGCTGGCCGCTCGCTACGCCGAATTGCTTGGCGAGGCGCAATGGCTGGGCCTGGTGCGCGAACCCTCCTACGTGCGAACCAATTGGCAGAGCTTCTGCGTCCGTCTGCCGGAGTCCGCCGACCAGCACACCGTCATGCAGGCTATGCTGGATGCCGGTATCGCCACACGGCGCGGCATCATGTGTGCCCACCGCGAGGACGTCTATGCCTCCCGACCGTTGCGCATGTCTCTGCAGGAGTCGGAGGCAGCCCAGGATCATGCCATCGTCCTTCCGCTTTACCCCCAGATGACCGACGAGGATCAACAGAAGGTCGCCTCGACCCTGATCGAGGCCACACGGTTTTAAGGGCGCGATATGGTGGCGATCCTGCATCGGGCCAGTCTCATCGAAGGTGAGCGATAGAAATGGCAAACGTTCGGCGCGCGGTGGTCGCGGTCTATTTCGAGAAGTACGCCACCCTCATCCTCAATTTCGCGACGCTCTACGTCTCGTCGCGGCTTTTGACCCCCAACGACATCGGCGCTGCCTTCCTTGGCGCCAGCATCCTCGCGCTCGCCGAGGGTCTTCGTGACTTCGGCGTGACCAATTACATCGTCAACGCCGAAACGCTTTCCAAGGAGGAAATACGCACCTCCTTCACCATGATGCTGGTGGTCGCCATCGTCCTTACGACGGCCTTCGTCGTGACGGCGGGCTTCTACGCCGACTTCGCGCACGAACCGCGTCTGGAGAATTTTGTCCGCACTGTGGCCTTTGGGTATCTGTTCTCCAGCATCGGTTCGCCGATCGTGGCTCTGCTTCGCCGCGACCTGAAATTCTGGAGTATCGCGGCCATAAACCTCGGCTCGGCCCTGGTCGGCAACATCACCACCACCGCTCTGGTGATGACGGGTGTCGGCTATATGAGCTTCGCCTGGGGCTCGCTGAGCTATCCGCTCTCCACCTTCGTCTTCGCCGTTCTCATACGTCCGGACCTGTCCATCTTTCGCATCCAGTTCACCAAATGGCGCGACATTCTGGCGTTCGGTGGATTCAACACCGCGACCGGCCTCCTGACCGGCCTCGGCGAGGTCATTCCGACCTTCATGCTGGGTCGGGCCAGCGGCACCACGGATGTCGGCCTCTACAGCCGAGGCCAGCAGGTCACGGAAATGCCCAGCCGTCTCGTCATATCGGCGATCTCGGCGGTGGCACTGCCGGGGTTCGCCGCCCTTGCGCGCACGGGTCATCCCCTCAAGGGGCCCTATCTCAGAGCCGCGGCCAGCCTGACGGCGTTCCACTGGCCGGGCCTGGCGATGGTCATCCTCTTCGCTCATCCCCTGGTGCACACCATACTGGGACCGCAATGGTACACCTCCATCCCGCTGGTGCAGGTGATGGCCGCGGCCACGATGCTCTACTTCCCCGTCCCATTGATGTTCCCGGCCTTGGTCGCCGCCGGCGGGATCCGCGACACGGCCAAGGCCTGGATCATTTCCCTGCCGATGACCAGCCTGATCATGATCCTGGCGGCCCAGCATGGCCCCTTCGCGCTGGCGCTCTCGATCTTCGCCACCACGCCGATCCAGGTGGGCGCTGGCCTTTGGTTCCTGATGCGGCGACTGAAGTTGAGCGTTGGCGAATATCTGTGGGCTCTGGTGCCGAGCGCCACCGCCACACTGGCCACGGCGCTGGGCCCGCTCGTCGTCATCGTGCTGAATGGCTTCGACATGAACATATCGGTCTTGCAGGCGGTTCTGGGCGGCGGGCTTGGCGCAATGTTCTGGTTCCTGGCGATGGGCTTGACCCGTCATCCCTTCGCCGCCGAACTGGCCTACCTGCTGAATAAGACCCAGGCCTTGGTGCCTGTGCACCTACACGTCCCCCTCCTCCTCATCCGGGGCTTCCTGGGCGAAGAAGCCGAACAGGGACGGGCGGCCGCGCCAGGCCCCGCGGTCGGCGAAACGTGATCCGCCCGGCCACGTCAACAAGGTCGCGCCCGCTACATTTTGGCACGCAATGGTTGAAACATAAGGACGCAATATTGCGGGCCGTCCGGGCGGGGTGCAAGCTGTGTAATCTGCCGCCAACGGGGGACGGGCCGCCCTCTTTCAACAATTGCTTGGATGGCCGACAGGCAAGGACGGCACAGGGAAATCGGGGATGAGTCGCTCTGACGCCACAGATACCGCCCGGGCGAACCCCGCCGGCTCGGGCTTGAAGCGCGCGATGGCCCATGTCGCCGCGCCCGCTGTGATCGCCACTGCCCGCATAGTCACCCGCTTCACGACGCGGGGCGTTCATATCGCCTGGTTCGACGCCTGGAACTCGACCCTCGACCAGGCCCTGGGCTTCTTGCCGGCCATTCCCGGCTGCGACCGCGACCTTTATCGCGAGCTCACCCGACCCACGAGCGCCCGCAAGCGCCACGCCCTGGCGACGGAGAATGGCCACCCGACCGCGCTCATTTCCCTGCGTCGCCGTCGTCGATACTGGGAGCCCGTCGCCTATCAATCGCTTTCCGGCGTGATCGCGCCTGCGTCCTCTCCCGCCGCCCTTGCTCGGGCGCTGCACGCCTTGGGCGTCGAGGTGCGGGTTGAGGCGGGGCTCGACAAGAGCGTCGTGGAGCTAAATCCGCGATCCTACTGGTCCCCGGACAACTACAGCGTCAATCTGCGGGGCGACTATGAGGCGCGCTGGAGCCGCAATCATCGCAAGAATGTGCGCCGGGCCCGCCAGCGCTGCGACGAATTCATGCGGCTTCGCATCGACGACGAGACCGACCTGGAATGGTGCTGCGCTCAATGGGGCCGCATGTGGGAAGGCAACGATGCCGAGGAGACGGTCGCTGCCGAGGATCGTCTGCGGTTCTGGCGCGCCTTCATGAAGCGGCAGACCGCCGGCAGCCCAATCCAGTTCCACACCTTGCACCTGCTCGATGGTGATCGGCGCACAGCCGGCGTCGTCCTGATGTGTCAGGACGGCGTCGTGCTCGGCCAATGCATCGTCCGCGATCCCGAATACGACCGCTTTTGGGTCGGTGTCCGCATAATGGAGGCTTCGATCGAATGGGCCGCACGCGTTGGGCATCGCCAGTTCGATCTCGGCTCCGGGCAAGACTACAAGCAGAGTTGGGGTGAGCCGGTGGCCGGTCGTTACGGTGCCATCTTTCGCCCGCGTGCGGTTAGCGCGCTGTATCGGCTCGGACTCCTGTGACTTCGCTGGGTGAATTCTTTTTTGTTTGATAGCGCAGCGACATTTACCCAATCGAGCGAACCGGTTCGAACTCTGCAAGACCGGGGACGACGGCCGACCCACCGCGGTGATCGCCTGGGCGAGAGCAGTCACTTCGCCGCTGAGGCACAAAGCCGGGGAAAACGGCTTTGTGAGGTATTAATTCGAAGATGCTAATATTATTGTTGCGTCCAGCCGGCAACGCCACCCACGGAGCCGGTCAGGCCCGACGGTCGGACAAATTGTACCCCAACAGGCTGTCGGGCCGCTTGCGCAGACTGCCTTATGTGAGTGCGCGCGGCCCGGCGCCTGCGGGGTTGGGGGTTATGGCGCCGGGCCTTGACCGGCAGGATCCTCAAATTTGCGCGCCGGCGACGTCGACATATATGCTATTGATTATATGAGTAGAATTCATCCAAACGAATAACGAAGGAGTAGAAGGCGAAGCGTGATTGGCACCTGGCCTACCCGAATTAAAAACAGGAAAGGTCGGACATGCAGGCCATATTGCCAACCAACCGGGCTGATGGCGGTTTGTGCTCCATCTATTTACCAGGGCGTAATAACCCCCAATAGCTCGCCTAAGCGGAGCGGTAAATGCGGAGAGGTTTGCAATTCCGCGCAGCTCTCTTTCCATCGCTGCAGATATTCAGCGACGGGAATTCCGCTGCGGCCACGCCAGCGGTTGAGAGCGCCGAGCGCTTCTATGCAATCGGGGTTCTGGTCGTATTCGGCGAGGATCGTCACGCTCATTGCCTGCGCGAACGGATTAAGACCGGGAATTTCGATCGCCCCCCGGTTGTCGGCGAACCAAGCGGCGGCGTCACGGGTGAGATCCTGACCATCGGCAAGGGTCGCGTAGGCGCGAACAATGTTCTGGCAATATTGGGCGATGGCGTCACCGAAAGCGTTATCGCCGACGAACGGGGGATGTTTTCTCCAGTCCTCCGCCAGACGTCCGAGGCCGCGCAATGAGAATGCTTCGACCATGGCTTCCTCAAGCCATTGACAGGGTGCGGCGGGCTTGGCGTCGGCTTGCCAACTGTTGGCAAACACATGGCCGAGTTCATGGCCAAACTGATACGCGAGCTTCGACCAGTCTCGCTCGCCGATATCGACGATGATCCATGCCACGCTGCTTCCGTCCGGGTGCAGCCAGATCGCGGGTTGGCCGGAGGTATGCGAGTCGACGCGCACGCGCGCTGGCTGTCGATCGGAGACAAGCCGGACGTCAGTCAGGCAGGAGCGCCGCATACGTTTGATGACCTGAGTGGCCGCGCCCTCCAACATGCGGCCCCAGTCACCGGCAAGCTCGATCGGAGCGTTAAGAAGGGTCGCAGAAGAGGCGTTTGGGTTTATCGGCATGGCGGCGTGACTGGTCTCCGAGTTGATCCTGAGCATCGCCGCGATTGATCCCGCCACAACGGTGCCAAGTACCAATTGCCGCCGCGTAATAAAGTTGGCCCTTTGCCGGGTTCATGATCCAACCTTGGCGCCGATCGTCAGAGACACTTTGACCCCTTCCGGCATATCGCTTCTACCGTTGGCGGTACTTGATCAGATCTGGGGCAAGTCGGTGACGCCGGACCGCAGCATATTTACGTCCTCCAGCACAAATCGTACTTCCGCCTCATCGACGGTTGCCAGCCAGGCCTCTCTGTCGGTTACGCCGTACGAAATCAACAAACGACTTTCATCAGGATGCCAGGCCAGGCCGGCTGCGAATTCGATGCCCTTTTTGTTGAAGAAAAACGGGCGGGTCACTTTCTGTAGAGAGTTCTGTTTGTCAAACCATACGAAGCGGTGAAGATAGTAACGTCGATTTTCCGGTTGCCTCCATTGCACCTCGTGGATCAGGCACAGCCATCCTCCGTCGAACGCTATGAGCTGGCTGCCACCTCTGAATCGTTGCGCCGCAATCGGGGGCAAGGTTTCGCTGAGAGTGCGGGCCTGATCGTCGATGGTTCGGGTTGGGTCGCATAGGTACATAAAGCGAAGCTCGTCTCCGCCTATATCCGACGGATTGGCCACCACTTGCGGCATCCAGTTTTTCTGATGAATCCGCTGCCCCGCCGGATGTAGAATGCGCCAGTCAGTAAGGTGGCAGGAACCACTTTCCTCGATCCGCGCTATAATCTGTTGGCACAGCGCGTCTTGCGAAAACTCGCGCACACACGCCGAGCCCCAGAGTTCACCATTTATCGCGAACAGACGCAGGTCCTCGAAACCAAGTACGCCTTTGTAGACAGGGTCCGGCATGTCGACCGGCGGCAAAATCTCGCTTGCTGATTGAATGTCCAAATCGTCGCTCAATCGGAGCAGAAAATTCCGGGTGCGGATTGCATCGCCGTTTGTTTCATACTGCAGCTCATCTTCCGTCATCGTGTAGTTCACGGTCCGCTGGGCGAGCACAATTTGCTTGCCTATTCTCGCCACCGACGGATTAGTTGGCCGGTAGCCGTCCGGCGCCGTGAAGCCCAGCGGACGGGCACTGAAGGACGGCATCAGGGCCAGGGCGGGCTGCACATAAAAGAAGGTGTTGGACCACGCCTGGTCTCTGGGACCGTCGCCAGCCCCTCTGTTCAGAGCAAGCCAGTTGCAGGCCGCGCGGCCGCGATCCTTCCGAGCGGGATCGCGGGCGTAATTCGCGACGATCGAATATTCCTCCTGGAGGCCGGTGGCATAGACAGAATCCTCTATGAAAAGGATATCCTGTTCGGGCCGCGCGATTGCCAGCCCGGCCTCACAGAAAAGCACGCTGGCATCGTTCATACCCTTTTCGCGATAATGACGGGCAAGGTCGTAAAGGGGCTCGGCGCGATGCGGTCGCTGGTTGAACGCGGCGAGTGCCTGTCGAACGAAGCCGGCATCGTCGCCCATCTTCTTCAGGCAGCGAGCCTCCTGCAGCCTGGCGTTCCAGGCCTCCTCATCCCAGCCACCCATCGCGGCACGCTTGGCATAGGCGACCGCAGCCTCGGCTGTACGCCCGGCGTCGCGGTAGGATTGCGCCAAATAGAACCAGGAGCGATGGTTCTCTGGATCCTTTTCGAGGGCGCCCAGCAGGAGTTTGATGTCCCGCTCGAACTTGTCGACCCGGTTCGAGCCTGTGGCGTGATCTTTATACCAAACCCCCCGAAGCTCCTTCGCGCCACCGGGTATGTCGATATATTCGTGGGTTACGCCATGGTAGCGCGCGCCGACATCGCGCTTGACCAAGCGCGTGTTCCAATAGGTAAGGCCCGAATCTGCCCGTTGCAGGAACCGATAGCCCGGTGCATCGAGCCGCTCGCGAAATGCCTTGTTTTCAACAACAAGCTGCATGTCCGCATCGTCGAACAGGAGATAGTCGTACGCAAGTGGCGAGGCATAGGCGTGGTCGAGTGCTGCATTGCGCGCTTGCCCGAAATTGTAGAAAGGAAACTCATGCAGTTCGCCCGGCAGATTGCGTGCGGCGAAGAAGTTGCGGATGAAATCCTGGGTTCCATCGGTCGAGCCGGTATCGCCAATGACCCAGCAATTGATGTGCTCCGCAACCGCGCCAAGACAGCGCTCGAGATTAGCCATCTCATTCTTGACGATCATGTTCAGACAAATTCGCCCGCCGTTTGTCATTTTCCGACTGCCCGCTCCTTGGATAATTGCGCACAGAGGCCGCCATATTTGCATTGCGGCTGTATAAGGGACCCTCGATTGTCCCGGTGGCCATGGACTAGCAGCTGTTGAATCTAGCTAGCCGCAGGCGCAATCGGATGCGGACCATGCCCCGCCAAGCTTTGGGTGTCTCAGCTTCTTGCATGATCACTCATTTCATCGCCTGCTCTTCTACTTCGGTCGCAATCGACTCCTTGGAAAATGCCGGCGCGTGCCGTGTTAGCCAATGTTTGCGCCGGCGTAGAGGGATACTCTTTTTGGAGGAGCTTGCTCATACCAGCCATCGTCGGCATCAAACTTTTGGAGTATACGAGATTGCCGTGGTGTCAACGTAAGGTGTCTAAGTCACGGATTCCAATTGGATTTCGTAATAAATTAAATCTACCACTCGCAGTTACCATTATAAATTGATCCATTTACAACCAGATTATTTCCAATTTACTAGACGTTTAGGTAACGAGAGTGGGCCACTGACTAGCCGAAGGGCGGCCGGGTCGTGGAGATCTGCAAAGCTAGGAGAATGTCGGGAGGGAGGCCACTTTGTGCGTCAGAGGCACAGGGTGTTTGCTTGCCACCATGGCGTCGTGCCGACTTCACCCGGGCGACGTCTTTCCGAAATTGATGTTCCTCGCATGCAGTTCGGGTCCCTCGCAAGTTGTCGCTGGCAAAGCAGTGCCACCGGGATGGGGGGGCGTTTTGTATCGCATCGGATCTCACGAGAGTCAGGGCAATGAAACCCGCGGCTCGGACAAGCGTCGGGTCAACCGGCGGTCCGGCGCTGGAGAGAGTTCTTCCACTGCATTGGAGCTTGGGCGCCAGGTGCCTCAACAGGCCACTGCCTCGATCAAGGCCGGACTGCCTCCTGTTCGAGACCCCGGCGTCGCCCTCCACGGCGTCTCCGAAATCCTCTTCGTTGATCCCAACGTATCCGATGTCGGCGCAATCATCCGGCATCTGAGGCCGGAGATCGGGGCGATCGTTCTCGACGCCTGGCGGCCAGCGGCGCGTCAGATGGCGGCGGCGCTGGTAGACCGTTCGGAACTGCGCGCGATCCACATCATCGCGCACGGCGCGCCTGGCCGGGTCGCCTTTGCTGCTGGCGACTGGTCGTCCCAGACGCCGGCAGATGAGGCGGGCGACCTCGCCACGATCGGCGGCTCGCTCGACGAAGGCGGCGCTCTCGGGCTGTGGAGCTGCCGGGCGGGCGCCGGCGCTGAGGGATCTGATTTCATCGTTTCGCTGTCTCGGGCGGCCGGCAGGCCGGTCGCGGCAGCGTCGCACAACGTCGGTGCGCATGTGCTCGGCGGATTCTGGGAACTGAACGTGCGGACGGAGGGCGCCGAGGCGCAGCCGCCGCTAACGGAGGTGGGCATGGGAATCTATGCGGGAATTCTGATCGCCGAGGTGATGGTTACTGGTACCTTGCCGGTCGGCAATATGGCCGGGTCGGTCACCTACTACATCGTCGACATGAACCAGAAGGCCATCGTCGGTCAGGTCATGTTGCCCAGTGCGATGCCGAAGGCAATGCCCGTGTCCATGGCGGTCAAGGTGCCGAACGCAACAGCCTCGCTAGCCATCGGCACATTCGACGCCGCCGGCGACTTCCAGCGTTCCAGCATCCTGAGCGTGAGCGCCTCCGCGGAGCCAACCGGAGCGCTTGGACCGTCTGCTAGATGATCGCTGGATCCTCCAGACTCCCATTTCGCAGTGCCGGCACTGCCGGCCTTTGTCGTTCTCGTGAGCTGACTTCGAGTCAAAAGGACCTCGCCATGGCCCGCGTTTCTGAAATTCTCTTTGTCGACCCCTCCGCGCCGGATCTGGGGACAATCCTGACCAACCTGCGGCCGGAGGTAGAAGCGATCATGCTGGACGGCCACCGACAGGCGGCGCGCCAGATTGCCGAGACACTGGACGGGCGCAGCGGGTTGGTCGCCGTGCACGTGGTCGCCCACGGCTCGCCAGGCCGAGTGCATTTCAGCTCGGGCGACTGGTCAGTCGACATGTTGGAGGATGCGGCGGATGACTTCGCGGCGATCGGCAGGGCGCTGAGCGTCGACGGCGATTTCAGGCTATGGAGCTGCGAGACGGGCAAGGGCCAGACAGGCGAGACGTTTGTCGAGGCGCTGCATGATGCGACCGGCGCGGAGGCCATGGCCGCGGCAGGGCTCGTGGGCGCCGAGGCGCTGAACGGAGCGTGGAACCTTGTGTCTGATGGCGAACGGGTGATGCCGCCTTTAACTGAAATGGGGGTGAGAAGGTTCGCCGCCATTCTAAGTCTTGAGGTCACCCTTACCGGTTCGCTTGACACATCCATGGGGGTGTCAGGCCTGTTCCCTGTGCAATATTATATAACAAATTCATCTGACGTTATTATAGGCAGTTTTACGTTGCCTTCTAGAACATCAACAGGTAACTTTTCTTCTGTTCAGATGATTGGAGACGTGCCGGTAAGCGGGAGTTATAATATTATAGCTCTGGTTCCCACCAGCAGCGATGACAATAATTCGAGCTATACCGTTGTAGACGCGGGCACCTTCACAATTGCATCCTCAGGGGCGGGAACGATTGCGAGCCCAGACACCAGTAATTCAAATGGTGTCTTCAGGCTGACAGCTGTTTCTTCTAGCAGCAACGCAGGCGCCACCGGTGCGACTGGAGCTACAGGTTCGACTGGCGCCACAGGCGCCACAGGTTCGAGTGGAGCCACGGGTCCTACTGGTGCGACCGGCCCGGTGGGTTCGACTGGAGCGACCGGCGCCGCTGGCGTCACCGGTGATACTGGTGCAACCGGAGCCACGGGTGCAACTGGTGATACCGGAGCCACGGGTGCAACCGGCGATACCGGAGCCACCGGTGCTCCTGGCTCAACGGGTGCCAGCGGCGCTACGGGTGCCACCGGCGCTACGGGCGACACCGGTGCGACTGGGGACACCGGCGCCACAGGTTCAACGGGTGCGACTGGCGCGACCGGCGACACTGGAGCGACTGGCGCGACCGGCGACAACGGAGCAACTGGCGCAACGGGCGATACCGGAGCCACGGGTGCAACCGGCGATACCGGAGCCACGGGTGCGACCGGGGATCCTGGCTCAACAGGTGCCACCGGCGCTACGGGCGACACCGGTGCGACTGGCGCAACGGGTGACACCGGTTCAACCGGTGGGACTGGCGCGACCGGCGACAACGGAGCAACTGGCGCAACGGGTGATACCGGAGCCACGGGTGCAACCGGCGATACCGGAGCCACGGGTGCGACCGGGGATCCTGGCTCAACGGGTGCCACCGGCGCTACGGGCGACACCGGTGCGACTGGGGACACCGGCGATACCGGAGCCACGGGTGCGACTGGGGATCCTGGCTCAACAGGTGCCACCGGCGCTACGGGGGACACCGGTGCGACTGGCACAACGGGTGATACCGGAGCCACGGGTGCGACCGGCGATTCGGGTGCAACGGGTGCCACCGGCGGTACAGGCGACATCGGTGCGACTGGCGCAACGGGCGATACCGGAGCCACGGGTGCAACTGGCGATACCGGAGCCACGGGTGCGACCGGCGATACCGGAGCCACGGGTGCGACCGGCGATTCGGGTGCAATGGGTGCCACCGGCGGTACAGGCGACATCGGTGCGACTGGCGCAACGGGTGATACCGGAGCCACGGGTGCAACCGGGGATTCTGGCGCTACGGGTTCGACTGGAGCTGCAGGCGCGACTGGCTCTACCGGGGCGACTGGCGCGACCGGAGCCACGGGTTCAACTGGGGCAACCGGTCATTCGGGTGCGACAGGGGCCACGGGATCGACAGGTCATACTGGCGCAACGGGTTCGACCGGGGCAATTGGCCATTCTGGTGCGACCGGGGCCACAGGGGCGACAGGTCATACTGGCGCCACGGGTTCGACAGGAGCGACCGGTGCTACCGGAAGCACAGGCACAACTGGGACCACCGGCGCAACGGGCGACACCGGAGCAACTGGCGCAACCGGTGATACTGGTGCGACCGGAGCAACTGGCGCTATGGGTGATACTGGTGCGACCGGGGCTACCGGAGCGACGGGTGACACCGGAGCGACCGGCGATACTGGCGCCATGGGTGCGACTGGGGATCCTGGTGCAACGGGAGCTACCGGCGACACCGGAGCAACTGGCGCGACGGGTGATACTGGTGCGACCGGGGCTACCGGAGCGACGGGTGACACCGGAGCGACCGGCGATATTGGGGCCACGGGTGCGACTGGGGATCCTGGTCCAACGGGAGCCACCGGCGCTACGGGCGACACCGGAGCAACTGGCGCCACCGGCGACATTGGAGCAACTGGTGACACCGGAGCGACTGGCGCGACGGGTGACACTGGAGCAACTGGCGACACCGGAGCAACTGGCGCGACGGGTGACACTGGAGCAACTGGCGACACCGGTGACACCGGAGCAACTGGCGACACCGGAGCGACTGGCGCGACGGGCGACGCCGGAGCAACTGGCGCGACGGGTGACACTGGAGCAACTGGCGACACCGGAGCCACCGGAGCAACGGGTGATACCGGGGCGACTGGCGCGACGGGTGACACTGGGGCGACTGGCGCGACGGGTGACACTGGGGCAACAGGTGCGACCGGAGCAACGGGTGCGACTGGCGACCCTGGTGCAACGGGAGCCACGGGCGCTACAGGCGACACCGGAGCAACTGGTGACACCGGAGCGACTGGGGCGACCGGCGACACCGGAGCAACTGGCGCGACGGGTAACACTGGGGCAACAGGTGCGACCGGGGCCTCCGGAGCAACGGGTGATACCGGGGCGACTGGCGCGACGGGTGATAGCGGGGCGGCTGGCGCGACGGGTGACACTGGGGCAACAGGTACGACCGGGGCTACCGGAGCAATGGGTGCGACTGGCGACCCTGGTGCAACGGGAGCGACCGGCGCTACAGGCGACACCGGAGCAACTGGTGACACCGGAGCGACCGGAGCGACCGGCGACACTGGAGCAACTGGCGACACCGGAGCCACCGGAGCAACGGGTGATACCGGCGCGACGGGTGACACTGGAGCAACAGGTGCGACAGGGGATCCTGGTGCAACTGGTGCCACCGGGGCAACAGGTGCGACCGGCCATACTGGTGCGACCGGGGCAACTGGGCACACCGGAGCAACGGGTTCCACCGGAGCAACGGGCCATACCGGGTCCAGTGGTGCCACCGGTCATGGCGACAACGATCATGACCACAACGGCAACCACCATCACCATGGTCACAATGGCAATCACGACCACGATCGCCACAATGGCAATGGTGACCGTCATCACAATGACCGTGGTGACAATGGCCGTGGCAGCCGTGACAATGGTCATGGAGGGCATGGCAACGGGGATCATGGTTCGTCGGCCAACAGTCAAGGTGGCTATATCTCGACCGACACGCTTGGGCTGAAGGACATCAAGCAGTTCATACAGTCCAGTAGTTCCGCTGACAGCCAGGACTTGTTCAGGCAGCTCATCAGCCTCGCCATTGTTTCGGTGGCAGTGGACCTCCTGAACCTGCTCACTTCTGTCGCAGGCTTTGGTCAGACCCAGAACAAGCCGTTCGGTTCGACCTTGGACCTGACATCGGACAAGCAGAGCTCGGGGTATGCTCAAACCGACGACACACTGAAAAAGACACTGAGCAATATTCTGAAGCCGCATGACTAAGCGGTTGAAAACAGTGGACGCGGACCCTGCTGGAAGGCGGGGTCCGCGCCTGCGCGCTTCCAGCGCCGGCAATTGTCTCATCTCGTATGCCTGTTGGAGATGCGAACGGTCTCGCCAACTTCCATTGCGACAAGACGTAGCGAGCCTCTTCGAACTCTTGAGGCTGGTTCGCGGGAGCAGTGCACTGTGAGCGTACAACTCAGTCAAGGCCCCAAACCGAGCCCGAACCATCATGACGCGCAAGCGAATGCGGCCGGCAAGCATCCGGGAGAGGGCAAAGCGCAACGGAGTCCAGGCGGGCCTGCCGAATTCGGTCAGGTCGCACCGCGCCTAAGGGCTATGATCAAGGTCGCACGTTACCACGGTGTCGAGCTGGACCCCAACGAATTCAGGGCCGCAAGCGTAGGCACCACTCCGACCGCTGCGGATCTCTCTCAATGGGCGCAGAACGGCGGGATGTGGTCGCGCGCGGTTCGCGTCCGCTGGTCGCATCTTCTGCGCTTCGAACAAACCGGACCGGTGGTTCTGCTGTTCAGCGATGGCCGCGCTGGCCTGCTTACTGGAGCTAGCGCCGAACGCAATCTCATCTTCTTGAAGAGCGTAGATGCGCCGGATGATGCCCAAGCGATCGCGATCGACGAGCTGAGGTTGTCGCGGGTCTGGTCGGGTGAGGCGGTGCTGCTGCGTCCTCAACGATCCTTCGTCGCCGCCGACGCGCCGTTCACCTTTCGCTGGCTCGTAGATCTTGTGCGGCTCGAGGCTGTGCCGCTGCGCGACATCGGCATCGCTTCGTTCACACTCAGCATCCTGACAATTCTGCCGCCCCTTATCGTCATGACTGTGGTCAACAAGGTGCTGCAGTTCAACAGCATCTCGACTCTGGCATTGCTGAGTGCAGTGATAGTCGTCGTTTTCGCCTACGAGACCCTGCTCGGCCACGCGCGCCGCCTGATCATCAACGTGGTCGGCGCTCGCTTGGACACCAAGCTGAACTTGCACGTCTTCGGTCGGCTGTTGCGCCTGCCGCTTGACTATTTCGAGCGCCATCCAGCGGGCGAGACAATGTACCATCTGGCACAGGTCTACCGCATCCGCGAATTCCTCACAGGCAAATTGCTCAGCACCTTCCTGGATCTGATGACGCTGTGCGTGCTCATCCCGGTCATGTTCTATATCAACGCAACACTCGCCTGGATGGTGCTCGGCTGCGCCGTCTTGATCATGCTGATCATCCTTGCTTTCCTTGCGCCGCTGCGGGCCAGCTACCAACGCGTGGTGAATGCCGAGACCTGGAAGTCGGCGGCGCTCGGCGAGACCGTCGCCGGGATCAAGACGGTCAAGGCGCTTGGTCTCGAGCCGCAACGCAAGGCACTTTGGGACGAACGGGTGGCGGACGCGGGTAAGGCGCGCCTGGCTTTTGGGCAACTCGCCAATTGGCCGCAAACCCTCGTAACGCCAGTTGAGCGCGCGATGGTGTTGGGCACCATGCTGATGGGGGCGTATCTGGCCATGAGCGACAGCACTGGCTACATGGTCGGCAGCCTGTTTGCATTCATGATGATCGCCCAACGCGTCGCGCAGCCCCTTGTCGGCCTGGCACGTCTGGTAGAGGACTACGAAGAAGTCGGCGCGGCCATCGGTGAGGCGGCGTCAGTTCTCAACCGTCCATTAGAAAGCAGTTCAAATTCCGCGGGCCTGAGGCCAAAACTTGTCGGCGAAATCAAGTTTAGCGACCTGACCTTCACTTACATGGGTACCAAGACGCCGGCGCTCGACCGGGTCAGCTTCGACATTCCGTCTGGCTCGATGTTCGGCATCGTCGGGCGCAGCGGGTCCGGAAAATCGACCATCGCGCGTCTTCTGCAAGGCATCAACCGCGACTACAGCGGGTTCCTCAAGCTCGACGGGATCGACCTCAAGGAAATTAACCTGCGCCACCTCCGCCAGGGCCTAGGTGTTGTCCTTCAGGATAATTTCCTTTTCCGCGGTTCGATAAGGGACAACATCATCGCGGGACGTCAGGGCTTGACGCTTTCGGATGCCATGCGTGCTGCTCACCTCGCCGGCGCGGCTGAGTTCATCGAACGCATGCCGAATGGCTATGATACCTACATTGAGGAAGGCTCACCCAATCTGTCGGGCGGGCAACGGCAGCGATTGGCAATAGCCCGCGCGCTCATTCACAACCCGACCATCCTGATACTGGACGAAGCGACAAGCGCGCTCGATCCCGAGAGTGAAGCGGTGGTCAGCGACAACCTCATGCGTATCGCCAGCGGCCGAACGATGATCATCGTCTCGCACCGGCTGGCATCGCTGACGGAGTGCGATCAGATCCTCGTGGTGGATCAGGGCAAGGTTCTCGATGTCGCGCCGCATTCCGTCCTACTGGAGCGGTGTGGCGTTTACCGCCAGCTTTGGCTTCAGCAGAACCGGCACCTGGAAGGCCGGCGTGGCCGATTGGCGGCTGTGCCCTCCGTTGATGTGAGCCGGCCATGAGCGTCACCCCCTATGCGCCAATTGCTGCTCGCCGTCGTCGGGCAAAGGCCAGCGATCCGACGGCGCCGGTCATTCTCGAATTCCAATGGCCATCGACAGCCGTCGAAAACACGCCGGTTCCGCGAGTGGCTCGTAGCATCGTCTGGGTCGTATTTAGCCTGGTCGTCGCGCTGATAATGCTCGCAGCTCTGATACCGGTTGACCAGGTGGTCACGACGAGGGGCCTGGTGGTGGCACAATCGCCAAACATCGTCGTCCAGCCGCTCGAGACAGCCATCGTCCGCTCTATCGAGGTACGCGAAGGACAGCAGGTCAAGGCCGGCCAGGTGCTTGCCCGACTCGACGCCACTTTTGCCTCGGCCGATCTCACCGCATTGGCCGCCCAAGTCACGACCCTCGAAGCCGAGGTGGCTCGCCTGAAGGCCGAGGCCGACGGAAACTCATTCACCTATGACGGCCTGGATCCGAGTTGGACACTGCAGGCCTCGATCTTCGATCGTCGCAAGGCGGTCTATGACGCCAAGCTGGAGAGCTTCGATCGACAGGGTGACCAACTCAGTTCGGTCATCTCCCGCTCCCAGTCCGATGCCGATGGCTATCGGCAGCGATTGGCCGTCGCGGGGTCGATCGAGCAAATGCGCAAAAAACTCGAAGTGAGACAGGTCGGAAGCCGTCTCAATACGCTTCTTGCCGAGGACAACACAGCTGAAATGTCGCGAGCTCTCACCAACGCCGAGCAGACATCCGAGGCTGCTAAGCGCCAGCAGGCTGGGGTTGCGGCCGAGCGTGACGGCTTTGTCCAGAGTTGGCGCGCAGACGTTTCGCAGAGCCTGTCGGAGGCCAATTCGCGCATATCCGACGCCCGCGAGCTTCTCAACAAGGCCAAGCTGCGCAAACAGTTGGTCGAGCTCAGGAGCGAGGCCGACGCTACCGTTCAATCTGTGGCTAAAGTTTCCGTGGGTTCGGTTCTGCAGTCCGGAGAGCGGTTGATCACCCTGGTCCCGGCTGACGCGGTGCTTGAGGTGGAGACGAATATCATCGGCCGCAGCAGCGGCTTTGTTCACGTCGGCGATCCCGTAGCAATCAAATTCGATACGTTCCCCTATTCGCAATATGGCCTGGCTCACGGTACGGTACGCTCGGTCAGCCCGGATTCCTTCTCTGCCAGGGATCAGGTGCGTGACCCGAATAGCTCGTTGGCCATGCTGCCCTCGGATGCCGACCAGTTCTACCGCACGAGAATTTCCATCGACGACGTCGCCCTTCATGGCGTGCCCGCCGGCTTCGCGGTCAGCCCCGGCATGCCGGTCACAGCTGATGTGAAGGTAGGCCGCCGCACGGTGCTCAGATACATCCTCGGCACGATGCTGCCGATCGGTCAGGAAGCAATGCGGGAGCCATAAATGGCGTTGATGGATCGGTTGGCCGGACGTATCCACCCGGCGCTGGCGCTGCGCAGGGCAGCTCAGCTTACTGAACAAGGCAAAGCTGCCGAAGCGTTTCCGCTTATAGCCACCGCTGCTCGTGCCGGGGTTCCAGAAGCGGAATGCCGCGTCGCGCGCTGCTATCTTGAGGGGTCGGGCGTACCGCCAAGCCGATTGGAAGGGACGCGCTGGCTACGGCGGGCTGCTGACCATGGTAACCCCGATGCGCAGGCACTCCTTGCCGCGCTTTACAGCACTGGGCTGGCCGAACACGAGGACAACACAGGAACCAGCAGTTCAGAAAGCCTGTTCAAGTCGCCGTCTTCACGAAAGCCGGATTTCGAGGCAGCGCTTCCGTTCGCCCAAAAAGCTGCCGAGGCTGGCTCCGCAACAGGGCAGGCCATACTCGGCTATATTCTAAGCAAGGGCCCAATGCCGATGCGCAACCTCAATGCCGCTCATGGCTTGTACGAGAAGTCCGCGGCGGCCGGTTGTCCGGAAGGATGCCTTGGCCTCGCCCTGTCACTTGCCCGTCGCAAGCAACCGGAGCACAGGACTAGGATTGCCGAAGCGATGCGGCGTGCGGCCGATGCAGGTCTGCCGACAGCGATCTACCTTCTTGCGGTCCTCACCGAGCACGGAATGGGGGTGCCCGTCGATCGCGAGGCGGCTGCTGAGCTTTATCAGCTGGCTGCGGAAAAGGGCCTCGCTTCGGCCCAATTCAGGCTGGGGCTTTCTCTCATCGAGGGCAGCTTGTCACGTCAGGACCCCGCAGCAGGCGAGGCGTGGATGCGTCGCGCCGCAGTGGCCGGAAACCTCGACGCCGCCTATCGTATAGGCGAACGGTATGTGAAGCGCCCTCAACCGGATTATGCGGAAGCCGCGACGTGGTACCGGCGCGCTGCGGAGGCAGGTCATCCAGTAGCCGCTCGTGCCTTGGCATCGCTGTATCTTTCCGGGAACGGTGTAGCTCAGGACGCCGAGGAAGGAACGCGCTGGCTGCGCGGCGCCGCTAATGGTGGCAATCGAGAATCCCAGGTCGACCTTGCGAACCTTATCCTGGAAGGCGCCGGCGACCCTACTGATGGTCTCGATGTCGCGGAGTGGTTCGAAGCGACTGCTTCGTCAGGAGACGCAGTCGCGGCCTTCAATCTCGGGCTTTGTTTTGCCGAAGGGGTCGGAGTGAGCAAAAACCAGGAACTGGCGGCGAAGTGGATGAGGCGCGCAGCCGAAGGCATGGCGCAGGCGCAGTATATGTATGCGCGCATGCTTCAGAATGGACGCGGTGTGCCAGCTGACCAGATGCAGGCCAGGCTTTGGTTTGACCGAGCGGCCAATGCTGGCATGGTGGACGCGCAGGTGGCTTTGGCCGAAATGCTCTACAATGGGCGTGGAGGAGAGCGCTCGGCGCGCGCCGCGGCGCATCTATTCAAGCAGGCTGCCGCCACCGGCCATGTTGGCGCGATGTTTGCAATCGGGGCTCTATACGAGAGCGGGCAGGGGCTTACTCCGGATCGGAAGGCGGCGCAGAAATGGTTCGCAGCCGCCGCTGAGCGAGGGCATGGACACGCCCAACTCATGCTGGGCCGCTACCTTTCCCAAGGTGTTGCCGGTGAGTACGAGCCAGTTGCCGGCCGGATCTGGCTCGAGCGAGCCGCCTCTCAGGGCATTGATAAAGCGGCCGATGAGCTTGCTGTTCTTCGAGAGAGACGCGAAGCTTCAGGTCCCTCAAATGCAAGGATCCCAAGGGGCTGAGGCGCCTGGTGCTCAGCTCCTGATGTATTCGCCGTCGAATCCGGCGAACTTCGTCAGGCCCGGAGAATCGAGCACGCGGACATGGCCCTGGCGGAATTCGAGAAACTTCCGCTCGCGAAGTTCCCGCAGCATTCGATTGACATGGATCGGAGTAAGACCAAGGGCGTCCGCGAGATCGTATTGGGTGAGCGGGCAGTCGAAGCCGTTGCGGTCAACCGCGCCTACTCGTTGCAGGCGCGCTGTCAGTTCGAGCAGCAAATGTGCTGTTCGCTCCAATGCGTTGCGTCGTCCTATGTTGGCGAGGTGCTGGGCCATCACCGCGCCGTTGCGTACGAAAGCCCCAACAATGAACGAGAAGAGTTGAGGCGATTTCATAGCAGCAAGCGTCAAAGTCTTGGTGGGTGCCACAAGCAACGAAAGTTCAGTTCGAGCTACGAACGTCTCAATAGAGCCGCTCCCATGTGATTGAGGCAGAACGACATCGCCTGTCAGGGCAAAATCGAGAATTTGTCGCTGGCCATCCGGAAGCTCATGGGAAATGCATCCCCAACCCGACTCGACGACGTAAATACGATCCTTGTTGTCACTTTGGCTGAAGATCACCGCGTCGGCTGGATATCGCTTTGCGGTGAACCCGAGAGTCTTGATCAGAGCGGCGTCGTCATCGCTAAGTCCAACGTATGTCGAACGGTGCTCATCTCCTCTCGAAAAAGAACGTGAAGCATTCGCCATCCCTACCCCCTACGCCAACTCCATGTGTACCTTCCTGAACTTCACCATGTATATAAAAATTCATGTGATGGGCGCCTCTTTGGATCCCGGCAAAGAAAGGTCGCGAAGTCAATGTCGTATCGAAATCTGGCTCGCAACACGCTAGGGCTCGATTGACGCCGCTTAGAGCTGGCGTCATCTATGACTTACTTCTCTTAAAATTCTCTCTCATTGACTCAACTATTTCGCTGGCAACGAGACAGCTCCGATTATCTGCCTGGTCGGCGGCGTTGCGCAACGTCAGCGACGCATCCCTCAGCAGTCCCCTGATCTCAGACGGAGACAACAACTCCGATGCTTCGAGTTCCAGGAGGACCGATTCACTCACATGAAGCGCGGCAAGCGCAACGGCCCGAGGCCTTGTTGCAAGCAGCTTCAGAAGATCACCACTGCGCCTGTGCCGCGATTTCTTTTTTGCCATCGTCGCCTTCAACTGTACGGACAACGGTTTCTAATTCCCACGTCTTGACAACTTTACGCAGCCTCAGATCGAGAGGCAGGTCGATCCTCTCGTTTTGGCGTGACTTCCACGATATCGCACTTTGCTGTGGTGACACAGAGACAAGAAGATACCGAATTAGCGGTAGCTGGCGTCCAAGGCGTCACAGGGACGAATGGCGAGAAAACATTCTGTTTGGAGAAGATCCGTCCCTTTGCGATGAGCGATCGCTTTCTTTAGCCATAACTCTGCTTCGCGACAGCGCTGTCGTCTTTGAGAGACGGTACGGGGAACGCCTCCACCTGCCCCTCGGTCTTGTCGAGATATTGCATTAACGCTGTCACCAAATGGTAGAAGATGCTGGCAGGAACCTCCGTCGCCAGCGATCGGCCGCGCTCGTCGATCCTGTCCATCCACAGGCCAAGCGGTGCGGGATCGATATGCCATCTGAAAAGGCGCGCGACACGAGCTTCGATCTCTGGTTTCAGATCGGGCCCGCCGATGCCATCCAACGCGATCGCCGCCTTGATCGCTTCGCATTGCGGCCAGCTACGCGAGAGCCTGTCGAGAGGCAGCCCTTGTCGCGAAACGGCCGCATACGCCAACCCTGTGGCTCGATTCAGCCCGCTGGCGACCGCCGACGAATAGAGTTTCCTCGCATAAGCAGCCAGATCTTTCTGCCCGCTTGCCCGCGCGAAGTCGACGAGCAGAGAGGCCCATTCGAAATGGTGCCCCGGTTCGGTCCACTGCCCCTGGTCTCCGGGCAACGGCAGCCAGTCCGCATCGAAATACTCGCCGAGCGTCCAACTTTCCTGATCGAAGAAATGGCTGCGGAAGAGATCGATGACGCGAGCCGCTCGACGCAGATATACGCGATCGCCGGTTACGGCATACCAAGCAAGGAAAGCTTCAAGCATGTGCATGTGTGGGTTCGAGGACCGAACCCCATTCCAGCCAGGTGTCTCAAGGAAGCCATTCAGGCTGCCATCCTCGAGGTGAGAGTCGATGAACTGAAATGTCTCCTGTGCAAGCTGAAGGCCAGCCTTGTGGCCGCATCGATAGGCATGGGCAAGTGCGAGGAGCACGCAGGAGTGATCATAGGCGTCCTCCACGGGGTCCGCCACGCTTCCATTCGGATTGAGGGTGCGTACCCACCCTCCGCGATCGGTGCGGCCGTATTTTGAGATGAAGTCGATTCCGTGATCGATGAGCTTGTCGGCGTCCCCGGTCCAGCCACGTTCCTTGGCCACCGCAAAAGCATAGATCTGGCGAGCCATCGTCCGCATCCGCTTGGGTTTGCTTAATGGCGTCGCATCGAAACGAAGCGCTTCGTGGAAGCCGCCATGCACATTGTCGACCCCTGCGTTTGACCAAAGCGGAAGGGTCTCGTTGAAGAGCCAGTGCTCGACGCGCTTGCGCCATGACCCGCTGACAATGACCCGGTCTTCCGACGCCGTGAATTTCGTCTCGAGACGCCCACTCTTCTCGAGTTGCTCGACGACCTTCTTCACATTCTGGCTATGGCTGACCGGGGCGACGAATATTGCGTCCGGCGTTGCGACCACCGCCACATCCTTCATCCCTATAACGGTGAGCAGCCGACCGTGGCTTCTGAGGTAGGAACTGTCGCAGTCCATGGCGACAACATCGCCCATTACCACGTTGCCATTGCCGTCCACGGGGCTCGCCTCCAGCAATGATTGCCACGATCCAAGGTCGTTCCAGCGGAAGGACGCCGTCACCATCGCGATGCCCTGCCCATGTTCCATGACCGCATAGTCGATCGATGTGGAGGGGACCGCCGAGTAGAAGCCTTGTGGCAGGTAAAGACCCGAGACATCCACCTTGGCCGTCTTGAAGGCGCGTTCCGCCGTTTCCCATATCTCCGGCTGAAATTCGATTAAAGCTCTCTGCATTGTGTCGGCACGAAACAGGAAGATGCCCGCATTCCAGTAGAACCTTCCCGACGATAAATACTTTTGCGCCGTCTCGATGTTCGGCTTTTCGACAAACCGTGAAACCGCGGCCGCGCCGTCACCATTGGCCGCAACCTCAATGTATCCATATCCCGTCTCTGGATGAGTGGGCTTGATGCCGAACACGACGATGCTTCCCGAGTCGGCGGCAGGCATGCCCGCTTCAACGGTCTCCCAGAACTGCGTCTCGGTCGATATCTCGTGGTCGGAGGGGACCACGAGCACAAGCGCGTCCTTGCCGTGCTTCGAAATCGTCTGCAGTGTCGCAATAGCGACAGCTGCCGCGGTATTGCGGCCCAGGGGTTCGAAAATCGGCTTTCCGCCGTTCAGCCCAAGCGGAGTTATGTCCGAGATGACCCGTTCGGCATGACGTTCGGATGCTATCAGATAGATCGGCGTTTCGCTGTGCGGCCACGCCTTCAGGCGCCGAACCGTCTTCGCCAGCATGGAACCGTCCCCCGAGAGATCGTGGAACTGCTTGGGATTGTCTTCGCGCGAGAGCGGCCATAGCCGGGACCCGACTCCTCCGCTCATCACAAAACTTACGATGCGGTGTGCCATGCTTCAGCTCCTCTCAGAATGTCTGGTTGTAGGCCCCGACCTCTGGATTGCGGCGCAGGACGGCGTCGATCGCCTCGAACATCTGGCGACGGCGCTCCGACGAGACGGGGCTTTCGACGACGACGACAATTTCGGGCTTGTTCGACGAAGCTCTGACCAGACCCCAGGTGCCGTCTTGAGCCACGACACGCACCCCATTGACGGTAACCAGATCAGCCAGCGGCTGACCCGCGAACACCGTCCCGTCCCCCTTCATCTTCATGAAGTCGCCGACGACCTTGTCGACAACGCCGTATTTGACTTCGTCGGGACAGTGAGGCGACATTGTTGGCGTGCCAAAGGTTACGGGCAGGGCGCGATAGAGGTCGGCCAGCGTCCTTCCCGGATTGCGGTCGAGCATCTCGCAGACGGTGATCGCCGTTATGAGGCCGTCGTCATAGCCACGCCCGATCGGCGGGTTGAAGAAGAAGTGCCCCGACTTCTCGAAGCCGGCGATTGCGTTAAGCTCGGCAACCCGTCGCTTGATATAGGAATGCCCCGTTTTCCAATAGTCCGTCCGTGCACCGTTTTGCGCGAGAACGGGATCGGTCATGAAAAGTCCGGTTGATTTCACGTCTACGACAAAGGTGGATTGCGAATAGAGGCTGGAAATATCTCGCGCCAGCATGACGCCGACCTTGTCCGCGAAGATCTCGGAGCCTTCATTATCCACCACGCCGCAGCGGTCGCCGTCGCCG
This sequence comes from Mesorhizobium sp. B2-5-7, assembly GCF_006440875.1. NCBI lineage: Bacteria > Pseudomonadati > Pseudomonadota > Alphaproteobacteria > Hyphomicrobiales > Phyllobacteriaceae > Mesorhizobium > Mesorhizobium sp. B2-5-7. Next base: position 147,723 of record NZ_VFUO01000005.1, read on the forward strand.
TCGAAGCCGACACCCAAATCGGCACCGGTTTCCAAAACCTTGTCCCGGATCGCATGCAGCATTTGCATATCTTCGGGGTTAGGATTGTAGCGCGGAAAGGTGTGATCGAGCTCCACGTCAAGGGGGATCACCTCACAGCCGATGGTCTCCAGCACCTGGGGGGCAAATGCGCCCGCCGTCCCATTACCGCAGGCAACGACGACACGCGGCCTGCGTCGAACGTTCCTTCCGGTAGTCAAGTCTTCGATGTATCTCTCGCGAAAGTCGGAAACGAATTCGTAGCCGCCGCCACCCACCAGATCGAAGTCGCCGTTCAGCACGAGCGCCTTGAGCGCTGTCATCTGGTCAGGCCCGAATGTAAGAGGCCTCTGCGCGCCCATCTTCACTCCGGTCCAGCCGTTCTCATTGTGGGAGGCCGTTACCATGGCAACAGACGGAGCGTTGAGTGCGAACTGCGCGAAATAGGCGGTCGGGGAAAGCGCAAGGCCGATGTCCTTGACACGTGCGCCAGCCGCCATCAGCCCTGACACCAACGCAATCTTTATGGACATCGAATAGCTGCGAAAGTCATGGCCGGTAATGATCTCAGGGCCCACGCCCATCCGGCGGATCAGAGTACCCAGACCCATGCCCAGCGCTTGGGCGCCCATCAAATTGAGTTCGGGCTCTTTCTCAGAGCCCGGATGCCCAAACCACCAGCGCGCATCATACTCGCGGAAGCCAGTGGCTTTGATGAGAGCATTGTTCTCGAACGCGAATGTGTTTGGCTTGGCTTGGCCGACTATGTTTAGGGTCACGACTTTCGCTCCGAAATTGCGCCAACATTCCTAGCATCTCGGCGAGCCACGGCCGCTTCATGAATTCGGGTAGCGCTACCCCACGCTTCGTGCCGCCTCATCCAATAGGTGGAGCCCATCGATGATCGAAAGGATGTCTCGTCTGGGCATGGCGGTTGAGTATCGTGGGAAGTAGGCCCGCGTCGGGCGCTAACCTCAATGTGGCTGTGTAGTGCCGCTGACACCATTCAGTTTCCTTTTTCGGAAGAACGTCGATCATAGGCGTTTCCGAGCCTTGGCACGTGCGCTCGACGGCATTCAGCCAGAAATCGAAAGAGAATCGGAGCGACTTCGCGGGGCCTGGAAACACATGACAGATTGTGCGGCGTTTTCCCTGGAGGCAACGGAAAACGGGGATAAGAGCGAACGCCTGTCAGCTAAGCTGGATATTCTCGCCCGGGACCTTGCAGCCAACGGAGCACGACAGTTGCTGCTGGAACGGCAGAAGTCATTTCTAGCCACGATAAGGGCCGGTCTGCCGCGCATTCTTCACTCCCACAGGGCGTAGGTCTACGCCAATTGGTGGCGTTTACCTTCCCCCGCGTCGGCGTAGTCTTTCTTGCAAAGCTTGGGATCGCGGGGCCTCGGCTCTTATGAGAACATCGGGCGGACGCCATGAAGCTCTTGTGTCGGGCGGCGTGCACGAAGGATTCTCCTTCATGCCCGCCGGAGACGTTGAATGAACCGTTTGTTCGCCAGCCAATGGCCCTTGGCAACCAATCATCAGGCCAATGCCGGACAAGAATTCATCGGCCTCTCGGACATAACCGAGTTTCTGAGATATTATGTCGGAACAATGTCGGCCTGCCTTGCCGCGGCACTCCTGGTCGCATGGTTTTACAATTCGACCACCGATCCGGTTTTTACAGCCAGCGCGAAGATATTGATTGAACCGAAGCTGCCCCAACATCTGCAGGAGGGTGGCGAAATAAATCTCTCGTTGGACACCGCACAAATAGAAAGTCAAATCGCTGTACTGCAATCCGAGAAGATTGCTTCCATGGTCATCGGTCGGTTGAAACTGATTGAGGATGCAAGTTTCAATCGCCCCGAGACACCGATATTGCAGGAGAGATTTAGGAAAATCAAAGATATAATGGTCCAGGCTGTGGGGCTTGAGAAAAGCATCTGGCTGAACGCGCTCTGGGGGCATATCGGTTTAGGCGCTCCGGAGTCGGTCGCGAAGCTGACCGACTACCAGAAGTCACGTCTCAGCATGCTGATTTTCCTCAATGGCCTCGATGTGCGAAGGGTGGGTGTCTCCTACGCGATAGACATATCCTTCACCTCCGCGGATCCCGAGGGCGCCGCCAAGATTGCGAATGCAACGGCCGACGCCTTCGTGCATGAGCAGATCGACACCAAGGCCGAGTCGGCAAGAGAAGGTGGGGCATGGTTGGAAAAACGCCTTCAGCAACTGCGCACCCAGATGAACGAGGCAATGGCCAGGGCACAGGCATTCCGCTCTCGACACGATTATAGCGTAGGCGCTGATTCAAGTGCCGGTGACGGCGTCAATTCTGAACCTACTCTCGAAGAACTCGAGGTGACCGCCGACACCTACCGAAAAATGTATGAGAGCTTTCTGCAGGCTTATACCAATTCAGTAAGCCAGCAATCCTATCCCGTCGCCGATGCAAGAGTAATCACGGCCGCGACACCACCGCTTCTTCCAAGCGCTCCAAAACCGAAGCTGGTGTTGGCCTTCGCCGGCGTCGCAGGGCTCATTCTCGGCATTGGCCTTTCCTTCGCGCGGCATTCATTCGACTGGACCATACGCTCGCCACGTCAAATCCGCGATAACCTGGAAATAGAGTGCGTAGGAGAATTGGCGCCCACCAGCAAGCGCAGGGAATTCGGAAACGTCGACGAGGTGACTAGGCATCCGTGGTCGCGATACAGCCAGAGTCTGAGGAAAGTGCGAACCGAAATCAGCTTGGCGGAGACGAACCATCCGGTGAAATTCCTTGGCCTGACTGCAGTGTCGAACAACAGTCAGAAGAGTTCCGTCGTCAGCAATCTCGCGACCCTGTATTCTATGTCCGGCCTAAAGACATTGGTGATCGACGCCGATGTCCGGAGATCGACGATCACCACTCAACTGCTTGGGCGCTCGAACGTCCAGGGCAAAGAGTGCCAGGATGGTTTTCAACACAATGTCATTCGCGCCCTGGGGCGGCGGTTCGACGTTCTTTCAAGTTCCGTGGTGGATGCAAAAAGCCTGCTCGTGCCAAGAAACATGCAGGCTTTCCTGTCTCAAGTCAGTGCTGAGGATCCGACAGCCGACGAACTGGCCGCTTATGATATGGTCATCGTTGACCTGCCAACGCTCGAATCCGGGGCGGATGACCTGATCGTTGGATCCGTGCTCGATGGTGTCGTGGTCGTTGCGGAGTGGGGAAGGACGCACGTCGACACGTTGCGGGAGCTTGTGAGGACGCTGCAGGCCTCCAGGACGCCGATACTTGGCGTGCTTCTCACGAAGGCGCGGGCAATGACGTCCAAGCACCGTCGGATTGCGGCCAAGCGCAGCGCTTTCGGAAGTCGGCAAAGCGTGTAGGGCAATCATACGTGAGGATTAGGGGGTAGCCGTTGGAGTATCGCGCTACCTCCTTTGCATTTCTTGCCGGCAAGTTCCGTCCTTGGAAGACTGTGGAAGTTGAACAACGAGAAACAGCGACCGTCACATGACAAACGCCTTCGAGAAGCAGTCGCACCAGGGGGGGGCGCTTTGGGGCCAGCCCGCTGTGCCGGCGGCGGTCGAGAGCAGGGCGGTCCTGCATGTTGTTTCTGCGCGTGACTACGCCGGCGCCGGGACCGTGTTGAATGACCTGTCGGATGTCATCACTGGAGCGACGAACCCTCCGATCGGAGGCGTCCTCAAACGGATCATGGATCTGGTCATCGCCGGCGCAGCGCTCGTTTTCGCCGCGCCCGTCATCATCCTCGTAGGTCTGTTGATCAAGATTACGGCCGGCGGTCCGCCAATATTCTCGCATAGCCGCGTAGGCTTCGGCGGAAGGTCATTCGATTGCTATAAGTTTCGCTCGATGGTGCGCAATTCGGACGAAGTTCTGAGTGCATATCTTGATGCCAACCCCGACGCACGCAGAGAGTGGGAAGAGACCCACAAGATCAGGAACGATCCGCGCGTTACGCTCTTGGGGCGACTGCTGCGCAAGTCCAGCCTGGATGAGCTTCCCCAACTCATCAACATACTGCGCGGTGACATGAGTTGCGTGGGCCCAAGACCTATCGTCAAGGACGAACTCAGGCGTTATGGCGAGCATCAGGCGGAGTACCTCGCAACCAGGCCGGGACTCACCGGTCTTTGGCAGGTGAGTGGAAGAAGCAGCATGGACTATGATAACCGCGTTGCGCTCGACAGCCAATATGTGCGGAACTGGTCGGTCTGGCTCGACGTCGTGATCCTGCTCAGGACCATTGTCGCGGTCATGCGGGTCGACAGGGCCTCCTGAAGCGTCGAGCGACGATCACTTTTCGTTTCGAGTCCAGCAGTGCGCTAGATACAAGCCTGCGAGGTAGGCGCAAGCCAGAACAAATACCAGAATTAGAGATTTGCCAACGGTCACATAGCCAGGCAGCCCCATGCTATTCCAGGTGACCGCCCCGATCACCAGCAGCGCGGTCGCTGCCAGCAGCGCCGCAGCCTTGAATCGTAAACCCAGTAGTATCCCTGCCACCGACACGGCCAGTATGCTTGTGAGCACCGATATCTCCAGTGGCACCAGCAGAACCAGTCGGCTTGCCGCGGCAGGGAGTTCCGTCAGGGGCCAAGAGCCCGCGTGCGCCAACTGATATGCGGCCTCGCAGTGCAAGGCAAGTGCTAGAGACGGTGTGTCGGAATGCTGTTCGAGATCGCGAACGGGTACTTGTAGGGCGACATATTTTTCGGGTCATAGCCACGAGCATGACCATGCACGACCCGCTGTGCCCGTCCAACGCCACCTGTAGCAAGAGGGCAGCCCGGTCGATCAGCGGCCGAGCCAGGATACGGCCCTGGTTGGCCCCAACCCGGATCCGGTCAGTTCGTACTTCCAACAGCAGTTGTTTCCGCCTGGATGCTTGTATCCGCTGCGGGCAAGCTATCTAAGCCCGACTGCGGCAGCGGGATTTCGACCTTCACGGTATCGCCCGGCTCGACGAGGGTTGTCTCCTGGGCAGCAAACTCTTCCGTGCCGCTGTCTTTCGGCCTCACAATCGTGAAGATCGGCTTGGCCCTCGCGGCATTTTGCCTTAGCGCCAGCAGTGCGGGCACTGCAACCTGGGTCTCGCGCAGCAACTGCACCGCGGTGTCGGACTTGCTGGTGACCTCATTGAGCTGCTGTTGTGTCTCGCGCAAGCCCTCGGCAACCTCGCTGGAATGCTGATTGCTGAGGTTGAGGATTTCGATGTCCGTCTTGCTCATCTCCTGCCTGACACGCAGCATCGAGGTCTCGGCCGCCAATCTGTCGCTCTGCATCTGGGCGACGGTCCCCTCCAGCGAGAGTTCCCGCGGTGCGACCGCGAGGCCCTTCTGCACGAGATTCGAGACACCCGCGAGCTCCTTTTGGATGAGTTCGATCTGTTTGTCATGGAAAGTCAGCTGTTGCTCGAGCGAGGCCAGCTCCTGTTGCAGGAAGTCCTTGAGTTCTCGCAGTGAGCGCAGTTGGGTCGCCAGTGCATCCTTGCGGATAACGAAAATCTTGCGTTCCTGGTCCATTGCCAGCGCAACGGTTGCGTTCGAAGCCCTGTCCCTCAGTTCGCTCGGGAAAGCGATGTCTTCACTGCCGGCCAGCTCTGACAGCAACCGCGCTTTGCGCGCGAGCAGGCTGACATTGTTCAAAGCCAGCAGCCCGACATCGCCTTGGCCCGTAATGAACTCTCGTCCAAGCCGAGACACATCGTCCTCGCGTATAGGCAACCCGCCGGCGACCCCGAGCGCCTGCAGTACCGTCAGGCCGGGCCTGTAGGGAAATTCTCCGGATTGCTTGACGTTGCCGATGATATAGAATGGCCTATATTGGGCAATCTCCACGGCCACATCCGGCTGGCGGCCGAGACCCATGTGCTGCATCAGCCGATCGCCTATGGCGTGAGCGAGATCCCCGGGAGCGGAGCCCTCGGCGCGCATCTGCCCAACAAATGGCAGGAAGAGCGTCCCATCGGCACCGACAGTGAAACTGTCATTGAGAGCCGTCCACTCGAAGATGACGTCACGCGATGCGCGCCATTCGTAAACCTTGAGCCTGACCTTGTCCTGCGGCCCAAGCAGGTACTCCGCGGCTGACGCCGGCAGCGGACAGGCAGCAGCTGCCGCCAATGAAATCCCTGCCACTGTTGAAAGCAATTTGCGCATTGTCTTCCCCCGTCGTCAGATCTTCAGGATGTATTCGGGTTCGATTCGCCCCATGGCGATATGCAGGATCGCGAGCGCGTTCCCGCTGAGACGACCCCTTCGGTCGACATATGGCTCGGGCCAAAGGCTCTTTGCGAGGTTGGCTGCAATATTCCTGAACATAAGGGGAAGCGCGAAAGAGGCTGGAACTGTCCCTTTCCTTACCAGGTAGACGGCATTGGCGACCTGGGAGTAGCCGAACCGCTTTCCGCTGACGCGTCCCGTTTTTATTCCAAGATGAACACCCGTGATCGACGTCACGCATACGACGCGACCTCTGGTTCTCATTTGACTTGTGAAGTCGATGTCTTCCTGCCAGCCATAGAGGACGAGGCGCTCGTCGAAGCGCAAATCGCCAACCAGCGAGGAACGGAACGACATGTTGCATCCGTAGGCACCGACATGGTCGACCACGCAGGGTCCATTTGCTGTGTGGCCTTCCGATTCCCTTAGCGCAGCTTCTGCATCCTCCCAGGTAAGACCGGCATTGGTGGCGCCGTCTCTGACGACCCTGCCCATCACAACCGCCCATCCCTCATTTCCAGCAAATGCCTCCTCGACCTGCCCCAGGTATCGAATGGAGGGAACGAAATCGTCGTCGAAGAATGTTATGATGTCGAAACGCCCCAATGCGGGCACAAGAGCCGTGTTGCGTTGGGCAGCCAATCCTTTCGGACCGAAAACACTCGATACCGGGAACGGGCAGCCGTCCGGCAGTTCGATGTGTGTGGCGTCGGGTGCCGACAATATGACTTCATCGGGAGGTCTTGTCTGGCCGCCTAAATATCCAAGCAGGCGAGCAACTTGCTCGCTGCGTCCGAGGGTCGGGATAATTACTGCAAGTTTCATGTTTCTTCCAGGCATCGCTTCCCTGACCCTATGATGACGCGAGGGCTCAAGCAGCCTGCATAAAAGTGGGCTCGACCAACGGGGCCTACCCCCGGGTACCCGCTTTTGAAGTATTTCCCGCAAGCGGCTCACAATCATAAGCGGTAGGGCAAATGCCAGCCGGCAGCAGTCCGTGACCGATCGGACAACTTGCGATCCTCCTTCGACAAAACAGAAACTGAGGCCTCAAAGGGGAAGGGGAGAACCATGCTCCATGAACGCTCTTCCGACCTGGCCATCGCGGCCAAGGTCGAAATGCCGATTGAGGAGTTTCCGGCTGCTCCGGTGTCCGACTTCGACAGATATGCCAGGATAGCGGTCGTTCACGACTGGTGCCCAAATTTCCGGGGTGGCGAACGAGTTCTGGCGCAGATATGCAAGCAATTTCCCAATGCAGAGGTGTTCACACTTTTTGATTTCCTCCCGGCTGAGGTGAAGGAGCAATACTTTCGCGACGTGGAATTTCATGCCTCCGCGGCCAATCGGATACCGATGGTACGGAAATTCTACCGGTCCCTCTTCTTCTTTTGCCCATTTCTGATCGAGCAGTTCGACGTGACCGGCTATGATGCTGTGATCTCGTCTTCGGCGGCATTTTCCCGAGGTGTGATCACAAGACCTGATCAGCCGCATCTGTGCTATGTGCACAGCCCCGTCCGCTATGCCTGGGATGAGCAATTCTCCTACCTTCAACAGGGCAAGCTCGGCTTCGGTCCGAAAGGACTGCTCTACCGCTATATGCTGCACCGTCTGAGGACCTGGGATACGAGAACCGCGCACGGTCCAGACCTGATGCTGGCGAATTCAAACTATGTCCGTTCCCGAATCCAGCACATTTACGGACGTGACGCACGGGTTGTTTTCCCGCCGGTCTCGCTGAAGGAATTGCCCTGCGTAGAGGACAAGGACGACTACTACGTCTCGGCGTCCTTCCTGGCCCCCTACAAGCGCACCGACCTGGTGATCAGGGCTTTCAACGAGATGCCGTCGCGACGGCTGGTCATAGTCGGCGAAGGGCAGCAATCAGCCAGTTTACGATCGCTGGCGGGTCCGAACGTCACATTTTCGGGGTTCCTCCCTCGCAAGGAATATATCGATACGCTTGCCCGGGCGAAGGCGATGGTGTTTGCGGGTTGCGAGGACTTCGGCATCGCGCTGGCCGAGGCGCAGGCCTGTGGGACGCCGCTGATCGCTTTCGGCAGAGGCGGCGCGGTCGATATCGCGCGAGGCCTGGGAGCAAAGTCCGAGCCGACGGGGGTACTGTTCAAGGCTCAGACCATCGAGCACCTCATAGACGCGGTCAAACGGTTTGAGGAACACAGCCACCTCATCACGCCCCAGGCCTGCGGCAAGAACGCGCAGCGCTTCTCGGAAGAGAATTTCGACCGCGCCATGCTGGAGTCCATAGGAGCGGTCCAGGCACTTCACGCGATCATGTGAGTTCACGCAGCCTGACTATGTTGGTTTCTGTACCGATACCGTCAGCAACAGCCATCGCCTGCAGGTAGCGCAAGGCGCTTGCTCTCCAGCTATATGCCGAGGCTCTAGCCTGTCCCGTCCCTATCAACTGCAGGCGCAGGCTCCTGGAATTGCGGAGTTCCATGAAACGGTCGAACCATGCCTGCGGATTGTCAGCGGCAGCATAGAGGGCTGCGTTCCCACAGACCTCTGGCAGGCTGGCGCGTTCGGACACGACAACCGGACAGCCGAGCGCCATTGCTTCGACAACCGGGAGACCAAAGCCCTCTGTTAGTGAAGGAAAGGCCAGGCAAAGCGAGTCCGTCAACAGCGCAGCCAACTCGTTGTCGCAAATGCGTCCGAGCCAATGGATGTTTCGGGCTTCAGCTCTGGCCGATCCTGTTTTGAAAATGGCCGAACCCGCCATGCCGACAACCGCGATCTTCAGTCCAGCTTTGCCAAGGCGGTCGGCCATATCGAGAATGAGATTCACATTCTTGTGGGGTGCGGCGCTGCCGATCATGACGATGGTTTCGCGCGAGGCGGCCAATCGTGTCGCTGCCGAGTGTTCAGCCTTCCACAGCAAGGCATGTTCATGGCCGTTCGGCGCAACGAAGACCCTCCGCTCTGGGACGATGTCCCGCCGGACCAGTTCGCCTAGCGAAAAATTGGAAACTGTCGAAATGCGGCATGCCATCTTGCCGAGGCATGGTAACAGCGCTTTGTAGGAGGTCCTGAAGCCAAGTGAATAGCTTTGTGGGGCATTCCAGACATTTGCATCGTGAATGCACACGATATGCTTGCGCGACAGAACCGGCCCGGTATTGCACAGGCTGAGTAGCCCGCCGCCGCGCACAGAGGCGGCTAGCCGGGTCTGCTCCCATAGATGCCCACCGCTGCTGCCTAGCACGCAACGTTCGATAGAATTGAGCGGTATGTCCGAGCTCCCCGGTGGGCAGTGAAGCCTGAGCTCAAGCCCACAGGTGAGCGGCGCCTGTTCGGTGATCAGCGCGTCCAGCGAACGGACGATCTCTCCCGCATAGCGCTGGACGCCCGTTGTCGGTTGGGAAAGGAAACGTCCGTTTATTGTCCAGTGCCGTGCCATGTCACCCTCTCGATGTTTCTAGTTTTAAACCGCTAGCGCGTGCGGTCACTACGGCCGTTGGGTCATCCAGACGCGCTGAGGGTCATCCAGCCAGGCGAGGGCGAGCGTTGGAACTACCTCAAACGTTTGAGGGCCGCTGCGTTGGCGACGGTGTTAGTCTGGCTGTTGGTCCGGCAAGGTGGAGGAGATGGTGGGCAAATCTGAGTTCAATGCGGCGCCGGCGTTGCAGTCCAGGAACTCGCGCCGGCAGAGCGCCGCCGCGATGGTGGCAAGATCGCTTCCCGACGGCTCGCCGTACCTGATTGGCCATCCTGGCCGGACACCGTCGGACTTCGAGCCGCCCAAGCGGCGGTGGACGATAAACGGCGATTTCACGACGCTTCGACGCAATGGGATAGCGCGTTACGCCCACGAGGTGACGATGGCTCTCGATGCCCTTATTTCCGAAGGGCATCCCTTGGGTCGCGACCTTGAGATCGATCTCGTGGTGCCGCGCCCGCCTGCCGAGGCTCTTCATCTCAAAGCCATCTCGATGCGGATCGTCCCTGAGTTCAACAGGCCTCGACTTCCGCAGTTGTGGGTGCAGGCGCAGTTGCCCTGGCACGTGCCGGGAGGGCTGCTCAGCTTCTGCAACCTCGCGCCCGTCGTGCTGAGACGCCAAATTGCGTGCATCCACGACATGCATACGAGAATGATGCCGTCGAGCTACGCGAGAGGGTTCCGTTGGGCACACCGCCTGATCCTTCCAATGCTGGGCAGGCGGGCCGCACGGATCACGACGGTTTCGCAACTCTCCCGCAGTCATTTGGTCGAGTTCGGGATCGCACGCGAGGAAAATATCGTCGTTACCTACAACGGCAGCGATCATGCCAAGAAGTGGGACGCAACAAGATCATCCCTGACCGTCAATCGGGGCAGGCCATATGTCGTTTGCCTAGGCCGGGGGGATCAAGAATACAAGAACATGGGGCTTCTAGCCAAGCTCGCATCGTTTCTAGATGGGATGGGTCTCGACCTCTGGATGCCTGGGGATATCGACGAGACCACGGTCTTGCGGCACGTCCCGGAAATGCCGTCGAACCTAATCCTTCTTGGGCGCGTAAACGATCACGACTTCAAAAAGGCGCTCGAAGGCGCCCTCTGCTTCCTGTTTCCATCACGGATCGAAGGCTTTGGGCTGCCCGCAATCGAGGCGATGGCCTCGGGTTGCCCGGTCATAGCCTCGACTTCGCCCTGTTTGCCTGAAATCTGCGGAGATTCCGCGCTCTATGCGGACCCGGACGACGTACAGTCATGGGCCGAAAACGTTCGCCAGCTAGCGGTTGACCCGGATTTGCGTAAGCGAATGGTTGGCAAGGGCCATACCCGGGCGAGCAGCTATTCTTGGCGATGGATCGCATGGAAGTATCTCGAGCTTATGATCCAGGTCGACGCGGATTTCGGGGAAGTCTACGGGTAGTCGAACGCAAGTGCAGTTACCCCCAACTGATTGCCGCACAAAGCACATATCAATTCGTTTCATCACGGCACGCATCAACGCCCATCCGAGTGTCCTGTCAGGGAAGTGGCAGTCAAATAGTCATGCCGCCTGATGGCTAGGTCATGGCCTCCAAAGGAGGTAATGCGAAGCTTCCCACCCCCGTATAGGCAAATTGCTTCAACATCCGGTAGTTCCGACAATCCCGATATTGAATGTCGTACAGGGAGGCATGATCGCTATGTCGTTTCGTTTTGCAGCCGCGGCTGCTTTGTTGCTGACAGCATCCGCGCCCGCATCCGCCGATTTGCTCTGGGGCGTGAACGGCCATCCGGTGGTTTCCTACCCGGATGTTCCGATCGAAAGACAACTCGATTTCGTCAGAGATCTCGGCGTCAAATCATATCGGGTCAACATCACGGCGGCAGATCAAGGAGATACCCTTGCGCGACTCGTAAAGGCCGGCAAAGAAAGAGGGATCGAAATACTGCCCGTGATCACGCCGGGACTAGACCTGGACAAGGACAAGCCGGAAGAGCTTTATGGCGAGGCTCGGCAATTGGCGTTCGCCCTTGGGGCCAGGTTCAAGAACGATATCCGCGTTTGGGAACTCGGCAACGAGATGGAGATATACGCCATCATAAAGCCCTGCGAGAAACGCGATGACGGGTCGCAATATCCATGCGGGTGGGGTCCAGCGGGTGGAAACGGAGTGCTCGACTACTACGGTCCGCGCTGGGTGAAGGTGAGCGCCGTCCTCAAAGGCCTGTCCGAGGGCATGACGGCAGTCGACCCGAGCATAAAAAAGGCAATGGGTACAGCTGGATGGGGCCATACTGGCGCCTTCGCGCGGATGAAGCAGGATGGAATCGCCTGGGACATCTCCGTCTGGCACATGTACGGGGAAGATCCCGAATGGGCTTTCCGCGAGATTTCCTCCTACGGCAAACCGATCTGGGTCACCGAATTCAACAACCCCTACGGAAGTCAGCGCAGTGAGCGCCAGCAGGCTGACGGCGTCAAGCAAACAATGACACGGCTTCGCGAACTCCAGGACAAGTACAAAGTCGAAGCAGCGCACATCTACGAGCTGCTGGATGAGACCTACTGGGCTCCAAGCTTCGAAGCCAATATGGGGCTGGTCAGACTTGCCGCAAACAAAGGCAAATGGATAGCAGGTGAACCCAAACCTGCCTATATGGCTGTTCGCGACATCACCCGTGGCCCGCAGCCCCTGCCCAAACCACGCCGGGATTGCGATGCGGGTGCCAAGTTTGCCGACGGGTTCACCTATGTGCGTCAGGTAAATTTTGCCTATTGCCTCGTACTTGGCCATAACGGCGACGCTGCGGAGTTGGATCGCTGGTCGGCAACGCTCGAGAGCGGAGACGCCCGGCTCACCAACGTGATCATGGAAATGATTCGCTCCGAAGAATTCGAGGCTAAGTATGCCACGATTGGGCTTACCGACCGCGCCTATGTCGCGTTTCTTTACCTGCTCTTGTTGGAACGCCCTGCGGACAGCTACGGTATGGAAACCTATACCCGCCAGTTGCGCTTAGGATCAATGACGCGCGATGCCATTGCCTTTGGCATCGTCAGCTCGAGCGAATTCAAATCCCGACATTCTGCCATGCGCGACGCCTCGGATGTGCCCGCGCCCGACTAAGCAGGGCAAAGACGCCGGTTATGGCGGTGGCATTGCAAGTCCATTGCTCCGGCCGCGGCACAAGACTTGAGGCCACCGCCGGCAGGTCCGTCTGATTTCACGGTTGACCGGAATCTGTACAAGCATGGTTGTTTCGCGCCATACCATGGGCCCTGAAGGACGAGATCATCAGGCAGATGCATCACCAGCCGGCCGGGGCGCGAATTTACCAATTCCTTTCGCGACAGTGGCCGCGCCCCATCGGAGTTGCCGAGATGAACGCCGTTCCTTTTTGCCAGGGTCGCAGCACGCGCATTCGCGACGTTGGAACCGCCGTTGCAGCGCTGCCCCCCACTGCTCTTAAGACGGCCGGAGAGACCACGATTGATGAAACCTGGCGCGAGAACCGACACTGTCCTTTGCCCGCGTCGGTGTGAGAGCACCTGCAGTTGGTGCATGATCCTGCAAACGGAATAGATTTGCGAAAACAACCGCGGTGCTTAAGCCGATATTGCGTTTTGGCTCAGACGAGACGCCATTCGAACAATGGCGGAGCGATATTAACAAAAATACGGCCCCCCGGGGCTAATCCCCAACGGGCCGCCTGAAACCACTATCATTCTTGCGCGAGAGCGCCTTCGCCGAAAAGATCGTTCACCTTGTAGGCGACCTCTGTCCTGTTGGTTGCCTTCAGTTTTTTCATGATGTTTCGGATGTGCACCTTCACAGTGCTTTCGCGCAAGTTCAGTTCGTAGGCTATGATCTTGTTCGCCTTACCTCGCCGAAGCGCCTGAGCCACTTCAGCTTGCCGGTGCGTGAACATAGCCGTCAACGGACGCGTCTCGCGGCTGCCTGAATCGATCAGATGCCGCATCGACAGCACGCTGCTGGCCGGCACGAAGATGCCACCCGCCGCCGCAAGGTTGACGGCTTCGACGCAGACGTCAATACCAACAGAAGTCGGGATGTATCCGCGTGCGCCGCATTCAAGTGCTGTTAGTATTTGCCCGAGATCTTCTGTATCAGATAAGATTATTACTGGAACAGAGCTGAACTCAGAAGAGATGGCTCTGATCTCATCTGCAATCCCGCGGTCAGTAAATTTGCGTCCGCCAAGATTAAATAGAATGGCAGCTAGAGGAGGATAAGCCCCCTTCTTTATACGCCATTCTTCGATCAATCCCATGGCGGCAACGGCCATTCCCAGGTCATGATCCTCGAGGGCCGATGCGAGACATTCGCGGTCCAACGCCCTTCCGTCCAGAATAAGGAGGCATTCTCTATCTGCTTGTTCGCTGCCCCTTCTAATGCTGCTCGACGGAGTTTCTGGTTGACTTGCGGAGTCGAAATTATGCAGTCCGTTTGCAGAAATCATACTAGTACCCCAACCCTTGATCAAACACGACGACCTTCTGGCGGCCGACATAACCCCCTCAAATTCCCGGATTTTCTTGAAGTTTTCTGCCCGTCCCGTGAAGGCCTAGCTGGACTTCTTCAGCTTAGAGCGCTCCTCGTTTCCCAAACGCCACCTAGGATTGAATAGTTTATGCTTTACAAGTGGGTGCTAATCTAAGTTAATTTTCCGATAATTTTTTTATTCAAGCCGAGCGAATGTCGCCAGTTGCGCGGGCAACAGGGCCGGCCGATAAGCTCAGTTCATGAACCGAGCATGCAAATAGTCCGAGATTGACTAAGCCGTCATGCTCATTCAATAGGCGGAAGCTGGGCAGGCAGTACTCTGTGGCGTCTTGCCACAAAAGGCTTCGTTGACGAAATGCGTTGCCCAGGACGAACATCGATTTGCCAGCGTCTGCCCGGGCCTTCGCGGTCTGTCTGCGGACACGCGAGACAAGATAGGGGAGCCGCCCGCCCGCCCCGATGGCTCCTCTACCGCTTTGCGGGAGCAGCGCCAGGACGGCGTAGTAGAAATCCGCCTGCCGGCATTGGCTGACAGGCTGATAATGCTCCTGGAATTGACGCTGGACCTCAGGCGTTTCCCTGGGGATCCGTCTCACTCAGCCACCGCCTACCCTTTTCATCGCTGCGGGTCACGGTTTCGAAGGCATCGATCAACTTCTTGGCGGCCTTGTTGGCAAGGTGGGATTCAGGATAATGGGCGCTCACAGCGCGCGCCCGTTCGTAAATTTCCCTCAATTGCATCATCTGCTTAGGGCCAAATGCGCCATGGACAACCTGGGTGGTCATACCGCTTATCCTCCTCAACATGGACCTCTGGAGAACCCACCCCGTTTGCCAAGAGCTCCCGATAGTGTCCCATTAACACGACGTCTCTCGATTGTAAGCAGAGACGTGCCCGCAGTTCTGTGTATAAGTGTGACATTCGCCGCCGTCGAGGCGTTCTTTAGTGTGCGTTTGCCAATTAGCCGTTTGCAGGAAGGGGTAGGCGGGAATCCGCAAGGGCGGCGTCTCGAAAATTCCGGAGGTGTCGGCCCTACGCCGCACGTGCTTCTCTTGCTCAAGCAAATCGCTCCATGCTCGCCATCCATTTCTGGCAGCCCGTTTTACCAGGCTCACCGACAAGCATAACGCCGCGGTGGGGTCTGCCGCTGCTCGGTGCTAGGGCCTCCCGCGGGACACGGGACTACGCCGTTTGGCTCTCTTGCCCAAGCTATGTGCCTGTCGAAAGATGCATCACCGGATAGCGTCTTTCGTCAACGTTACCATGACCAACTGAGAGCGGGGCTCGATCAGCAATGCAGGTTTCTTTACCGGGTCTGCTGGTGTGCGCGGCTATTCTGATCATTGCATACTATTCCCGGGGACTGCTGATCGTTGGGCTGATTGCTTCCCAGGCATTCGGCGCCACGGCCCTCATGACCCTGACTGTTTTGGGTGGGTCATCTCCGCTCATCTACACCGTGTTCGAGGCTCTACTCGTCGCTGCCGTCGCTGCCAGACGACGTATATGGCTTGACTTGGGAAGCGTGTTTGGGAGCATCCGCCCGGTCTGGATCCTTGCGAGCCTCATGGTGTACGCAATCATTGGGGCGTGGCTGTTTCCAAGGTTCTTCGCCGGCCAAACGGCCGTCTTTGTCCAGTCGAAAATCCGCGGCACCGTCGTGGAAGCGTCGCTGGCTCCGGTTTCAGGCAACATCTCTCAGACGGGCTATTTCATTCTCGGTGGGCTCACGACCATTGCGCTTTGCACCCTGTTGCTGCACGCCGACAGGATAGACCAGCTACGCCGTGGCTTCTTCTTGTGGTGCGCCCTGCACGCTGGCATGGGGCTGATTGATTTCGTCAGCAAGAATGCCGGTGTGGGCGACGTGCTCGCCCCGGTCAGAACCGCCAACTATGCGATCATCAGCGACGCGTACGAGGCCGGTTTCGCGCGCATCACGGGACCTTTTTCCGAGGCTTCTTCGTTTGCCGGCGCTTCACTGGTCTGCCTGGCTTTCTCTTACACATATTGGAGAATGACCGGATCGCGCCTTGCCCAGTGGCTGTCGGCCATCCTGATTTTCCTGACCATCCTTTCGACGTCCTCGACCGCCTACGTTGGCCTGACTTTACTGTGTATTCCGGTCGCCCTCTCAATGCTGGCATCAGTTCTCCGGGGAAGAGTCGAACGGGAGGAGATATTGATCACGGTGCTGATGGTGCTGGGCGTGGCCGTTGTTATGGGCGTCAGCCTCTACCGGGCCGACGCGCTGGACCCCTTCGTCAGGCTCATCAACAGCACCATCGTCAACAAAGCCGATTCCGCCTCGGGGCATGAGCGCACCTATTGGAACCTCAAGAGCCTGCAGTCCTTCGTCGACACCAGTGGCCTTGGCGTCGGCTTCGGCAGCTCCAGGGCATCGAGCTGGCCGATCGCGGTTCTCTCCCAGCTTGGTTTGTTTGGGTCTCTGATGCTGGCAATGCTGCTCGGTGTCCTGATCAGGGGCTTGGGCGGGCTCCAACAGTGGGTGGCGCCTGAAACGGCTGCAGTTGCAATGAGCATCAGGAACGCCGCCTTCGCGGGCATAATCGCTAACTCGGTGTCTGGTGGCAGCGCCGACCCCGGCGCCGTGTTCTTCATCGCAATCGCCGTCGTCTCTGCCACCAGGGTCAGCGCCTTGCGCATGGCGGCAGATTTTGAAAGGCGCAATCCCTATCGGGCGGCACAGCCCACGCCTGCTGTCGATGCCGCTACCCCTTTTGGCGCCGAGACGGGCTGAAAATGAAGGCGTGCGCTGGCAGCGGGCAATGCCATTTTGATCTCGCGCGGCCCAGCCCCTTTTTGACCGCCGCCTATGGGCGAGGCGGCAATCCAACGCCCTGGACCCATTTTATGCTCCCAGCAGGAGACTTCTCCAGCCCTGCAGGAAGCTTCGTTTCGAGGCGCGGGAAGCAACGTCGCGCAGCTCGAGGCTGGTCTGCGCCTTTTCGTGAGAACTCCGTAAAAACGCGCGCCGCATCGCCTGTCCGATTGCTGCCGTGTCTTTCGGCGACACTTGTGCGCAGACGCCTTCCACGGCTTCCACCAAGGCACTGTCTTCGGAGACGATGGGGAGAAGGCCCATATGGGCAGCCTCCAAGGCTGGCATGCCGAACCCTTCCAGGAGGCTCGGCAGGACGAATGCCTCAGCGTGCGCGTAGAGCCAGCGCAACTGGCTGTCCGGCACATATCCCGGCATCACAACCCCCGGTATCGAGTTCGCAAGATCAATGATCTTATCGCGGCCCTCGCCTCGCGGACCGCAAAGCACGTATTTGATACCTTGCTCATAGAACCCGGCGTCCCGATATGCCTCAAGCGCGGCCTTCTGGTTCTTGCGTGTTTCAAAGGCGCCAACCGTCAGGAAGAAGGGGCTGTCGATACCAGGAAGGGCTTCCAGGGCTCCGGTAAATAGACCCGTACGCACGTACAGCGGAATCGTGGTGAGGAAGCGGAAGTGCAGCCCGAAGATCGAAACGAAATTATCTTTCGACCAATCGCTGACGAAAACGACCCCGGGTCTGCACCTGCGGATTTTTTCATAAGCGACACGGTAGTTCTCGACGGTTACAGCGTCATAGAGAAAACTATGGCTCAAAGGGCCGACGTCATGGCAGAGCACGATATCTTTTTCGGCCAGCTCCGATCTCAGCACAAAGAGCGGATCGAGAAAGACGCGCGTGTTCCGGTCGGCGGCTTTGCTGCCGATCAAGCAGCGTGGGCTGTCCTTGAGCCAGTTGATTTCCAGCATCATCAGCCGCGCCGCGATCTTGCGGGCCAGGCCTTCGGGAGCGAGCGCACCAAGCC
The DNA here is from genome assembly GCF_006440875.1 of Mesorhizobium sp. B2-5-7. Taxonomy (NCBI): domain Bacteria; kingdom Pseudomonadati; phylum Pseudomonadota; class Alphaproteobacteria; order Hyphomicrobiales; family Phyllobacteriaceae; genus Mesorhizobium; species Mesorhizobium sp. B2-5-7. The sequence goes on from NZ_VFUO01000005.1 coordinate 165,781, forward strand.
GCCAATACCGAACCTGCGCGTGTTCGGGAACGAACTCCTGACAAAGGTCCTTGGCGATGTGCCAAGCGCCAGTCCGGTTCAATATCGATAGCGAGTTTTCAAAAAGTGGACGGCCGACAGCTGCAGCCACGGGCGGCTCTGCACAAGCCGATGCAAATCTTCCCTCCGCCCTCCGTGGAGCTTGCCGCTTCTCAATTTCCAACAACCGTTCACCTAATGTCGAACCGTCGGCGGCTTTGATCCGATGCGCAGCATCGGAAAAATTGTCGCAAGTTTCAGTTGATTGTCAAAAGCGTATCGGGGGGCAGGTTTTTGTCAACAAAATCACTGGGGAGGAGGCTCCTCTAAAAGAGCAGGTTCGGTCTAACCTTATTGGCTGATAGTTGCGCCACTGAGATTGACCATCCACCTGCAGATTTCGCGCCTCCTTGCGCTCGCTATGTCGGCCGACTGGCATGGCGCAGGTCGACTGCGGGTCAGGGCAGTCGGCGCTCTACCACCTCTGCCATGCCCGCCGCGAGTTCTGCAGCCAGTCATCGATAATTGGTGCAAGAGCGTCATCGTCAGGCCATTGCAAGGGCAGCGAGTGGACACGTATTCAGTCCACCCGGTCGAAGGATGCCAGCCTCATTCGGACTGGCGGGCCGCAGCAGGGGAGGGCGGATATGCCGCCTTTCATTCAGTTCCAGATCAGCGGGCGAGCGAGCGGAGCGAAAGTGGGGTCGTCCTCAGCTAAAACACCCAGGGCCTGGAGGAAGGAGCCTAACCCTTTCAGGCTCCTCCGGGAGCCTGCCGGGATTGTCCCCTCGCGGTCGATCTAATTATCAGCAAAAGATTCAGAACGCCCGTCGTAAGCTGTCATCCAATCATCCGCCGCGCGTGCGACCGCAAGTTCAGTTGGATCCGGCGCTTGAATTCCGTGGGCTTGAGCATAGGCCTCAAAGGTCGCGCACGCCGCCTCAATGTCTCTTTTGTCGGCAAGCGCGGACCGGCAAAGGGCGGCTGCCGCCTCATAGATGGGGCTGCGTCTGCCGGTCCACTCATCGAGGACCTGAACGGCTTCTTGAACGGACGTCACAGGATGGGGAAAGCCAAGCCCCACGAACACGTGAACTGGATGACTGAAGCGGTGCACCGACATTGTAGGAGGCTCCGTTGGGATGGGCTGTGGCCCGACTGCCGGGGATGATTTTTGGACTTATTTGGCAGCCGGGCCGGGGCCATCACTGGCGTGCTTATCTTCGCCGACTATCAGCAACAACACAACTAAACCTTAAGGATAGCCCTTCCGAACGTGGGCCATTGCCTCGATAACCAAGGTGCAGTTCGCGAAGTAAAGTCAAAGGCATTTGCGGTTTTCCTTTCGCGGGTTACGCAGTAGGACTTAAGTCTCATGTCCTAGGTTCCTAAGGTCTAAGCTGGCCGCTTTGGTTCCGCGAACGTCTATGGAATGTTCCTTCGTCGAGTAATCTCGATTAGTGCTCCAGGTAATACGCCGGCAACTCACGGCGGTCCAAGAGGGAGGTCGACTGTTCAGGTTCGGCGGAGCGATACGGGCAGACTTCTCATCTTGGTCAATCAAAACCAGATAACATCGGCGACCCGTTAAGCTCAGCACGCCCTTAAGGCACGGTGGCAGCAATCTACCGCCGAGCGCGGGAACGCCCGCTATTGCGCGGCTCCTTCGGCACTCCGTTAAATTAGACTCGAGGTGGCAGCCAGGCGAGATAATTTCAGCCAGATTATCGCACGCGAGACCGTCAGCACGGCAAAGCGCGCCGGTCTTACCCGACTCCTGTCTCACTTCATGATCCTGCCGCGACCTTTGCCCGGTCCTGGCTCCGCCCGCGATTGAAGTAGTGCTCATTTCCTCCGGGTAGCAGCGTCGCGATAACGCGCCACTCGAAGTCGATGGAATCCTATCAGCTCACGGCGATGCTGAACCAGGCTTCCAGCCCGGGCAAGACCGCCAGCCTGTGACTGAGCCTGCCTTGCCGTTGTGAGCGTCGCGGCCACATACTCACTGCGATTCAGTTTGCTCGAGCGAGGAAGGCAATGCGGACCTCACTCTACGACCTGAGCGAGCCTACCTTCCTGCAAGCCGTGAGACCCTTCCGAAGCGTTCTCGGCCGTGCCGTCACCTCTTTTCAACACCGGTGTCGATCCCAATCGGTTCGTGCACACCCGTCTTTTCGACGAGATGGCGCCATTTCATGTTCAGATCGAAGCGGCGTGGCATCATTCCGTGTTGGGAGGTTGAGGCTCTCAGGACTGGCGCGTTCAGAAACGGCCCTGAGGCCGTCGCCCCGGAGAGATTGACGGCTGCGCGGGCAAGCACCTAGACCTGACATACAAGGCGGCGCGGCTTGGTGCCCACCGATTAGCCGGGGCGCCAAGAAGATGACCCCTTTCCCGATCTCTTTCGCAGCGGAAGCTTGTCGCTTTCGGCGATGTCGCTAAGAAAGCCAATCACCATCTTCGCCTGTTCGGACGTACAGGAATAGAAGCGCCGTTTACCTTCGGTACGCGATCGGACGATTCCGAATTTGGCCATGCCGCTCAAATGCTGTGAAAGGGCGGTCTGGGTCCCGCCCACCAGAGAAACTAGGTCCGACACGGATTTCTCACCATCCATCAGATGAACGACGATCAGCAATCGCTTGCTGAAGCCCAAGGCTGCGAATAGCCGAGAGGCAACGGACATCTGCCGTCGCGAAGGTTTTCCCTTAGAGGGGCGGGTGCGAAGGGCGGGATCCGCTTTGATTTCTGCAAGGCGTTGCCGAACATAGGAGACCAAGGGACGAGCTCCAACAAAGGACCCGATTTGCCTTGGTCATCGAACACTTGTCAACGGTGCAGAAAGCCCGCCTGGACGGCGAGCTTTCCGAGCTGCCGGAGGCCAGGAGAGTGCGGCCAAAGCCTCACGGCCGCGTCTCGGTGCGACGGCGGCATTTCCATACGACCGCATGACGGTAGAGCGGTTTAGAAAGACCTTTCCTCGCGCCCGCTGGAAAGACGATCTGAAGGCGTGGTTCGTCCCAGGCAAAACTGCGGCGCGGCGTCGATCGATGGCTCGAACGAGAGCGTTCTCAGACGGAAACCCATGGCGATCTCAAATGCCGGGACGCCTTTGCCTTTGATCCCCCCTTTCCAAGTATCTTCGTCGGCTTGATGACTATTTGGAAGTGGTGACGCCCTATCCACGCGTCGTCGTCGTTGATGAGATGCGCGAGGTGCCATTTGCCTCCTGGAATGCCGATCGCCGTGTATGGACGGTCCCCTACCGGTCCTATGAAGCCCTGCGCCGGCGCTGGAGCCGGATCGAGGAGGCGGCTAGGCGTGATTGTTGAGTCCCCGTTCGATCTGTCGTGCTGAGGCGAAAAATGTCATCAAAGCTGGGCGATGCGTATTTCCGCGCCCGTCTGCTCACGTGCGGACGCTACCCGTGGCCTTTCGTTCTAGCAAGGGCACCGCAAACACCGAAGACAATGAACCCCACCCGCTGCCGCAAGATGACGGGCTTATTGCTATGCTCTGGAACAGCCCGATCCAATGCAAGTTGGGGCCAACGCAGCGCACTCCCCACGTTCCTTCGCGCTGCTGCCCAAGGGAAAACTTGGTCGGCCCGCGCTTTTCTGCCAGGGGCGCGGGCCAAACCCCGCAGCCCGCTGACATTCGGACTTGCGCTTGCGAGTCCCTGCGATAGGCCGTATCCATTTGCGGCGAGGGGTATCTGAGGACCTGGTAGTGCTCCCGCTTGGGACGGGGGGACTGCAATGGGGGATTTGCGCTCAAGGGCTGAAGTCTCGACGTTCGATTGCAACATTATGCGCGATGCCTTCCGCGTCATGGTGCGTGAGGAACATATCCCTGAAGGCGAGTGGCAGGAATTCGCTGCTCAGCTATTTCGTGATTATACCGGCTACGAAGAGATCGAACCGCGCTTGCTGGAATGGATCACGCGCAAGTAGGGCGTTATCCACCGCTGGTACCAGTGAAATTGCATTTAAATTGGCGCGCCAGGATCGCGTGGTAGCTGCTGGTTTAGGAGCGTGGCTAGTGCCGTTGTGATCTGCGCGACGGCAAATGGCTTTGAAATCATGATGCTGTTTGGAACGCCCCGTTTAGCCCAATGCAAGGCACTGTCACCGCTGACGTAGACAACTGGCATGGCTGGTGCGGCCTGACGCAAATATTTGGCGAGTTCCCATCCACATTTCCCGGCCCCCAAACGAATGTCGGTGACTAGGGCACGAATATTCGATGGGTCTGTGTCAAACACCTCGATCGCAATTTCTGCGTTTTTCGCGCGCACGACCTCGAACCCAGCGTCTTCTAACCCCGATTCAATTTCCATTAGAATTAGCGGGTGATCTTCTACGACCAAAATCACGACTGTTACACCGGCCCCCTCAATGGACGGCATCTTGCGATGTAAGAGAAAATTAGTCCATGCTAATAGCCTTCCCTATTGAGGTTGGCTATCCACCCCCATAGGGCGTATGGTGACATCGTCGCCCGCGAGATTTGCCGGCATCGGACGTTTGGAAGTGAACATCATGCTTTCGCCCTAGCAGGGAGATGGAAGCATGGATTCCGTCAAAGATTATCTTCGTGACATCGTTTGGACCGCCTTGTCCATTCAGGACCGGATATTGGAGCGAATCAGGAAGCGGGCGGCCGACAGGGCAAGAGGAGCAGCTGCTTGAAAGTTTACTCGAAAACCTGAAATCCGCGCAGGATGCCTCCGGCGGCAGGAGGATAAGTGGAACCTATCAATCAGCATTCTCGCCACCTCCGGCCGCCGCTGCGCAGCAGCCGCAAGACCGCCCATCAAATGTTGAGTGTGTTACGAGCGCGCCGTATAGGTCGATGCGGATTCGGGCTCGCCCCGCTCACTGATAACCGCACGCGCAGCCTCGGCAACATCCTCCTTTTTGGAATTGCGAATCGCCTTGCGCTTAACCTGTGATAGTGCCTGTTCGTTCCGTTCAGAAGATGGCACAGAAGTCACAGGCTCCCCGGAGGCAAAGGCGTTCCACTGATCGATGCGGCGCAACAGACTGATTGAAGCTTGATGGCGAGGGGTGATCTGGCTGAGCCAATGAGACTTCCTGTGTCAACCTTTAGGGATATGCAGGCGTGCGGCGGGGTGTTTGTTGGGGTCGCCGGAGGGCGGCAGCAGGCGGCTGGCTTACCTGCAACCAGACGCATAATTGTCTAGGCGGACGGAGAATTTCCTAGCTCGTACGAGCCAGCATCGCCTGCAAAGCGCGCCGCATGCTCACGCTGGATATGCTGAAAAATCCCCCGTAGGGCTGACTAAGGTCGGCGATAACGAACATAACGCTGCTGAGTGAGATCGCGCTTAGAAGCATGAGGGTCCATGTCAGTTTCGTTCGTGGAGCGATGAGACCGTGGCAGGCGAAAATAATCATGAGCCACACGATCAGAATTCCGTAGAAGGGTTGCAGCAATTCACTGCGTGCCGCCTCGATCACGCCGAGACGGGCCGTAGAGACTTTATCATATCGGGCACGGCACATCGCTGCGATCGCCGTGTGTTGCGGATCGGCTGGCATGAGTTCGTTCACCTGGAGACCGATCTTGTTCATCAGCTCTTCAAGTTCCGGTGTGGCGCCCACAACAGGCATACGCGACGTGTCAGGGTAGGAAACACCGGTGGGCCGAGCTTCGTTAGGCCAAGTGCTCGCAATAGCGGCAGCGGTGTAACCTGCTAGGTCGACGCGAATGCGGGCGGCGTCAGTTCCGTAGTCATGTAGGCACGCATCCATTAGGTCAAGCTGCAGGGCATATTGCTGCCGGTCCAGAGCCGAATTGTCGTAGGCCTGCTTCACCGACGCGGTGAGAAGACCGAGAACAACCGCCGCAAAGGTCGCAAGCAAACCTACGGTTAACTGCATCAGCAGCGTGGCTTCCGGAGTCTGGTGCTGCGCGGGAAGCCAACCCCGGATAAGGATGCCCAAGCCTGCTCCAACGCATAGCAGCAGAAAGACCACTATTGCTGACAAGACCTCGACCAAGTGCCGCCCTCCTTCGACTGTCCAATCCTGCCCGCGACCGCCGCGCCTTCGTGTTTGCCGTGCGTACCTCTCATCCTGCCACAGGACCTGAAGGTGAAATAGCCGGCCCAGGATCCTGCGTACGTGAGGGCGAAGTCGTCGAGCATATGACATGTCGAGCCGCCATCTCGCGCCGGACCTGGTTTCGGCATTGTCGCGAGGACTGGAACCAGCGGGCATTCGCCTGGAATGGAAAGCCGCGCCGGTCAGCCCCGCCGGGCTAATAATCACCTTAGACTTCCCGCACCTCGCGCTGATCGCGCTCAGAGTTTCAGGCTCGTGCGAATGACGGTGACCGCACCGATGCGGCCGATATCTTGTCAGTTCGTGGTCGTCGATGTGTTTCGACGATGTCGGCTGCGAGTTGGGAGGTCAGGCCGCCGACGAGCCAGCGCGAATGCCGCATCCAGATGGCGCGCGCCGTGCTGGTTCTCGGGGCGGGTTCCTGCCTGGAACACGGAGCCGGCGAATCCTGCATGGTGCCTGCGGCGATGAGCCGATGATCGGAACGAACAGCTCCGTCAATTCCTCGAGCCACTCAGCAATCATCGCTGAGCTCTGCCCGGCCGGACGATGCACCGGAAGCCGAGATGGGAGATCGAAGTGTCCACCGGCTGAGCCATCCGCGCGGCCGGACGGTCGCGCCGGCGCGCGCACATGCGAGCCGCCCCTGGTGATGTTGCGCGGGATTTCACATTCGGCTGGCGGGGATCATAGCTCGCTTCACCGCGCGGGTTTTCGGCCGAGCAGCACGGGGTCAGGCCCCAGGAAGAAAACTGCCTACGCTCACGGAGATGAAGGACGGGAACCGGACCTTTGGTGACGTTGCTCGGACGAGGACCAAATGAGTACTCGCGTCAATCTCGAGACAGGAGCTGAGCGTCTGGAAGACACCCGCCGGCCACGGCGACCGCCAGAAGCCTTGCGGATGACAGAGACCGATGTCGCAGTTCCTAAGCCGCCTCGGCAGCGACGTTCACGGCTGACACTGCGAGCTGCGTAAGGGCTTCATCGGTGTCCTTTTCCTCGCCAAGGGTAAGCTCGAGAAGCTTAACCGCTTCGGCCATGCCGAGCTCGCTAGCCCAGGTCCGCAACGTACCATAGCGGGAGATTTCATAGTGCTCTACTGCCTGAGCCGCCGCAAGGAGACCAGCATCGAGAGCCTGAGAGCCCTTGTACTCGTCCATGATTTCGGCGCCCTCCTCGGTGATGCCCATAATGGCGGCACAGGTCTTGCCCTGGGGCTTCTTGCCTAGGGCTTCGAATATTTTCTCCAGGCGCGCGACGTGCTCCTGGGTCTGGCCGCGGTGCTTTTCGAAGGCTGCCTTAAGGTCAGGGCTTTGTGCCGCCTTGGCCATCTTGGGAAGTGTTGCCAGGATCTTCTTCTCGGCGAAATAGATGTCCTTCAAAGTGTCGACGAAGAGTTCGTTCAGGCCTTTCGTTGAGGCCCTTTTGGCGGTTGCCATGACTGTCTCCCTTTTTTCACTGCCTCACAAACGGGGCGGACGAGAAACAAAATTGCGCCAATGCAGTTCCATCGGGATTAGACTGGCATGCCGAACGGCTCTTGCCGGCGGTGCATGCAGATGCAAAATCACCGCCGAATTCCGACAAGCCATCGCCACTGCCGGCACACCTCTTTGTCACCAGCTCGATCAATCATCGCCACACATCGACTCCTTATCCATCCAGCAGGACGACTGACCGACTTTCGATCCGGCTCCACGCGCCTACAGAAAGGAGCCTGGTTAACCCTGTCGAATCTAGATGCGCTTGGCCTTCAGCCGGCGTATGACAAATTAGCAGGAGGGCATCTGGGAGGAGCCCATTATGTTTGAGGTGCGAAGTTTTATCGCCAAGCTGGTGAAACGCGAGCGGATAGCTGCCAAGCAGCGAGCGATGCAGCCGATAGCGAACACAATCGCCGATCGGCCTGTTCACAACAGACCCCGGCCAGTCAGGAACAGACCGTCTCCGCCGCAACATCACGCCGCCAGCAACATGTAGGCTGCCAGACGCCCTGGGCCGCGCCTTTTGCCGGCTGCGGCCCTCTCCGTACCCATTTGGATGACCGGAGGCCGGGCTCGGTGGCAGCCCCTGAGGGACCGTTGGGGAGCAATATTGTGCTATCGCGAATGCTTTGAGGTTATCCTCGCGAAGCTGGTGCGAACCTGTTACCCTAGCAGATGCATATCCCGCACGCTAAGCACGAACGTGGCCCCTTTCTTCGTCGCCGTCGGCGCATCGGGATCAGATGGCCTCAGCGACATTAAAGACCTTCTTAGCAACCTGCCCAAGGACCTGCAGGCCATCGAGGGCGCTGGACACATACATCGCGGGCAGACTGTCGACATCCTCTTCAATTCTGTGGCCGTTCACGCCAAGACGTGCGCAATCGGCATCGTGTTATCGGGCTCGCTGAGTGATGGCTCACGTGGACTTGCCGCAATAGCCCACGCCAGCGGCGCAACGAGGGTCCTTACCGAGGCCGGCGAGATCAAAGCCGGGATGCCGATGAAAGCGGCAATGTATGATGGGCCGCTCGACTTCACCGGTTCTGCCGATCAGATCGCCGGTGGGGTCATCCGAAGAGTGCGGCGAGCTCAGCCCCAGCCACTACTCGTTTAATCGAAAGCGAGGGGCAACTGAACATAACATTCTCGTTTGGTCCCACGGTCGGCAGCTCGCGTGCTGGTCAGGTCCCCGATACCCAGCCAGCCCCGCTTCCCTGCCGGTGAAGCAGGCCCACACGGTCGGCAAAGGTGGCAAGCTCCTTCGTTGGAACCTAAACGCCCATAATCGGTTGGGCGCTTGGTGGCAGTGGCCCTCCAGGCTCGCCGCTGGTTGAGGTCCGGCCTCAACTGCCCGCGCTTCTGCCGAGGGCGCGGGCTATCACTTAGGCCCAGAAAATGCGACGCAAGGTAGACAAATTAAGGCACGAACGGACTGACCGCGAATTTCGAGCCGTCATCGATGCGGAGCGCAGAGCCCGTGAAGAGAAGACGGCTCGTCTAAAGGCCGATCGGCTGGGGCAGCGTTCCGTCCCGCATGCAAATGTCGAGCCGAAGAACTTACGCTAGTCCGTGCAGCATGGGTAGGCTGCGGGCTTTTTTGCTACCGCCAAGAACCGATTCTATCGGCCCAAGGTCATTGCCTGGCGCCCATTGACACCTCCCAGGCCGGGAGGCGCCGAAGAGTTGTTCAGACAGCTTCGGGGCGCCCTCCGGACCCCCGAGAGCAACACATAAGACGCCGGTCGGCTTTGCCCAGGCCTTCCAAAAAGGTGATACCTATTGTGATACCTATTGTGATACAAATTCGCGTCAGGTACACAAAAAGAAAAATAAAAACAATAGCTTATCCATCGGATCGATCCCAGCCGATGGGTTTTATGAATTCACCGAACCAGCAGAGAAGAGCAAGAAGCGCAAGGACAAGTGGCTCTTCACCAAGCGCGACGAGCCGGTCTTCTGCATTGCCGGGATCTGGCGCGATACCAGTGATGCCGGGGAGGCGTTCACCATGCTCACGATGGAACCTGGCCCGGACATCGCGCCATATCACGATCGGCAGATCGTGATCCTGGAGCGCAAGGATTGGGCGAGTTGGCTTGATCCCTCCGTGTCCGCCAAATCCCTGATCAAGCCGCTTCAGGCGGGGACGCTGGTCGTGGAGCAGGTCGGGTGATGTGAGGCGGTGCGCCGCTCAATGCTGCCGCGATTTGGGCGGAGGCATTTTAGGCGCACCAAGCCTGTGGGCCCCGCGGCTATATGGCGCGAAGGTTTCATCATTGGCGAGCAACCAACGCCCCAGCCGAGACCGGAGCTGAATCGTCGTCAGGCCTTCGAACGGACGCGAGGCGGTGCCTTTTGCGAGAGCTCGATCCAGACCGGCGCGTGATCGCTGCTTCTTTCCCAGCCGCGCACCTCGACGTCGACCTGGGCGTCGATCAGCCGCTTCTTCAGTGACGGGCTCAGCAGAAGGTGGTCGATGCGCAGGCCTGCGTTGCGGCCGAAGGCATTGCGGAAATATTCCCAGAAGGTGTAGATCTTCTCACCGGGATGACGCGCGCGCAGTGCATCGGTCCAGCCTTGTTTGAGCAGCGTCGCGTAGCCGGCGCGCGCCTCGGGCGCAAACAGGGCATCGTCCAGCCAGCGCTCGGGCTTGTAGACATCGAGTTCGCTCGGCATGACGTTGAAATCGCCTGCCAGCACCACCGGCTGATTGGAGCCGAGCAATTCTGCCGCGTGGTCAATCAATCGCTCGAACCAACGCAGCTTATAGTCGAATTTCGGGCCAGGCTTCGGATTGCCATTCGGAAGATAGAGACACCCGATAATGATGCCATTGACTGCTGCTTCGATGTAGCGGCTATGGCTGTCGTCGGGGTCGCCCGGTAGGCCGCGCCGCGTTTCGTGAATCTTGCCGACGCGGCTCAGGATCGCGACGCCATTCCAGCTTTTCTGGCCATGCCAGATCACGTCATAGCCAAGGTCGCGGATTGGCCCTTCGGGGAACTTCTCCTGCGGCGCCTTCAGTTCCTGAAGACAGGCAATGTCCGGCGCTGCCTCTTCCAGCCAGCGCAGCAGCACTGGCAGGCGGCCGTTGACGCCGTTGACGTTGTACGTCGCGATCTTCATGGCGTTATAGATCCGGGAGGAACTGATCGGCTCGGCCCCATCCCGCGAGGGCCTTCGATGCGGCGCGCTTCTTCAACTCGGGCGCATCGCCGACATGGAAATGGGAGGGCGCATCGATTGTCTTCATCTCCGCCCAGGTGACCGGTGCCGCGACCGGGGCTCCTGGCCGCGACCTGGCGCTATAAGGCATGATCGCCGTTGCGCCGCGCTGGTTGCGCAGATAGTCGACGAAGATCCGTCCCTTCCGTTTCGCCTTCGACAACACGGCCGTGAAGTGAGCGGGGTCGCTCTGCGCGACCGCCTGTGCAAGCCCTGAGGCGAAGGCCTTTACCTCAGGCCATTCAGCTCGCGGCGTGAGCGGCGCGATTACATGCACGCCCTTGCCCCCCGTCAGCATCGGGAAGGTGGTCAACCCAAGGGACCTTAGTATATCGCGGAACTGGAATGCGGCAGCGCGAACCGCCTCGAAATCCAGTCCCTCGTCGGGGTCAAGGTCAAAGACAAGGCGGTCGGCCTTCTCGACGTCTTCGATGCGAGCTCCCCATCCATGGAACTCGATCGTTCCCATTTGCACACAGGTCACAAGCCCCTCGGCGTCGTCGACATAAAGATAGGGCTCCTCGTGACCATCCTTTTCGGTGATCCCGACCTGATGGACCTTCTCGCCGAAGCTCCCCGCGTCATGCTTTTGAAAAAAGCATTTCTTTGCTCGGCCCTGTGGGCAGCGGACAAGACTGATCGGCCTGCTGCCGGCCCAGGGAAGCATGATCCCGGCGACTTCGGTGTAGTGATCGGCAAGCTGACCCTTGGTGATGTTGGATTCAGGGTAGATCACGCGGCCGCGATTGCTAATCGCGATCGTTGTCGTTGTCGTTGTCGTTGTCGTTGTCGTTGTCGTTGCCGGCGGCGGCAGTGTCGCTGTGCAGTGTTCCGTCTCGAGCACGACCGCTTCCGGTTTCTTGTCCTCGCGCAGCCCGAGATAGCTTGGATGCCGCAGTGTTCCTTCATTGGTCATCTCGGTGAAGGCGATCTCGGCGACAAGCCTGGGGCGCAGCCAGTGCGCGCCGCGAACCTCCGCCCGCGGCGCTTCGACCGTGGCGGCCTTCTGCTCGAGTGGCGCCATGCTCTTCATCAGCCGGGCCATCTTGGCAGCATCGAAACCAGTCCCGACTTTGCCGGCATAGCGCAGCTTTCCGCCGTCATGGACCCCAAGGATCAGCGATCGAAAGGCGCGATCCTTGTCTGACGGGGTCCAGCCGACGAGCACGAATTCCTGACGTTTGATGCACTTGATCTTCAGCCAGCTTCCATCGCGGGCTCCGACATAGTCCGAATCCGCCAGCTTCGAGACAACCCCCTCGAGGCCGGCGCCGCAGAAGCGGTTCAGCAATTCTTCCCCCCGGCCCTGGATATGATCGGAGTAGCGAAGGATGGGGCTCTTCGCTGGCAGGATCGTCTCCAGTTTCCCCTTGCGCTCCAGAAGCGGCAGCCTCGTCAGGTCTTCCCCGTCCAGTTGGAGCAGGTCGAAGGCATAAAAATCGATGCTCACGGGAGCAGCCTTCAACGCGTTCTGCAGCGCCTGGAAATTGGATCGCCCCTCGGTGTCGATGACGACAGCCTCTCCGTCGATGAGGGCGGAGCGAACGTTAAGCCTGCGTGCCTCGGACAGGATCGAGGGAAAGCGGTCCGACCAGTCCAGACCGGAGCGCGTATAGGCGCGCGCCTCGCCGCCGCCCAGAGAGACAAGAATACGGTAGCCATCGTATTTCATTTCGTGGATCCAGCGGTCGCCGGGAGGAACCGTGTCCACCAGTTTTGCGAGCTGGACCGGCCGGAATGCGGGCGGCGCGAGTTTGGGTGCGCCGTCGGACGCCGGCTTCGCAAGGGGAGATGAAGATCCTTTGACTGAGGGCCGACGCAAAGCTGACTTGCTCACTTGAGTTGACCCTGTTCAGACCGAACTGTGCAATGGATCATTTCGAACACCCAGCTATATCTTCGGTTTCTCCGCGGCGTCATTGAGCATGTCGCGATCGTTGCCGACCGCGTGATCAGGTCTTCGGCCTGTTCTGCTGATACTTGCGCGCGAAATAACCGCCCTCGCAGCCTTCACCGCCGGAAACCGGCCGACGGTCTGCGGCGCCGCGCTTCAATTTGTTGTCTGCCATTATCGTCTCCCCTGTTCCATAGGCGCGCCGTCACGACGTTCCAGCTGTAACGCTCTGGGATGGCTTGCGATCCTGAGCCGGGCAAGAATTCGGCGTTTCACCTTCTCGCGTCTTGACGTTGATGTTGTTGATGTGAAGGTCCGGGATACAGGTTGCACGGCTACCCAGCCCATGGGCGGCAGCTGCGTGAATAGCTCATTATTTGAAGTGTCCGGAACTGCGCAGCTTCGCCAGCAGGATCATTGCGGTTCCGCGGTATTCAGCGCGCACATGCTCGCTCAACGGAGACGATTCCCAAGCAGCCAGTTCGGCGACGAAATGAGAAGCGTCACCATTTACTGACGCGCATCTGAGGCGGCCACCCTTCTCGAGCACGACTATCGCCGCATCCGATTCACCGTACCCTATTGCGGCCATCCGCTGAATGTTGACGTCCCCATCGATGCGGACGTCGAACAAGACAGATCCCGCCGTTTTATCCGCAGCATCGGCCACCCTGTCGGAAAACGGTCGCTGTAAGCCATCGCTATCGGCGATCGATTGCTCAAACAGGACCATTTCAACGTGTCCAGCCACCATGCTGGCGACTAGTGCGCGGTCCCTCAAAATTGGCAATGGCCACGGCTGAACATCCGTATATCGCAGTCATCTTTCACACAGGAATCACCGTATGGCCACGACGCACCAACAGCGTGCACATCCGTGCCTATCGAATAGAGGACGTGAACCCGGGATCAGGCTGACGCGGATGCGCTCGGTCTGAGATCGTGGCGAGCACGAACAAGGCGACGGCGAACGCGAGTGGCGCCAACAGAAGAGCGGCGCAAATCGGGTTGATCTTCCACATGCGAGGACAATCTGTGCAGCTATTTAAACAAGCCCGAACAAACATCGTTAACGCGGCCCAATCGAGCCGGGCAAGGATCAACTATGATTTCATACTGTTACGGCGGCGCCCGCGGCGCAGATGAACAATGCCCGGCCAAACCACCACAGCCCCGTTGAACGGCTGGGTCGATGAGGTGCGCTTCACCAAAAGCGGCGCGCTATCCTTCAGATGGGTCTCACCGTGCAGCCGCTGCCGTCAAGCCAGGAGTGCCCCCTTTTGGCTTCGTCCTGCTCGTCGCCATTCAGCCGCCTGCGCCTCGGCCTCGCTACAGAACCAGCGCTCCCCATACTGCGGGCCGATCCTTCCCAATAATGTCTTGGCCCGGGGACGTGACAAATGTGCTCGGCGCTATTCTGGCTGATGTGACGTTGCATCTCCTGAAGTCACGGCCGATCAACTGGCGACAGGATCACCGACAAACCAGCACCGCCCGATGACAGCGCCGTCTGCGGATGAATCGGACAAGAGGCGTTTAAGCACTGGGCCAAGCTGCGGCGCTGGATCGACGAATTCTAGGCGTATTCGCGCCCGACTGGCTTCACGGTGGCTAGAACCGCGGTTGGTCCTTTGCGCTACAACCAGGGCGTTCACCATGTTACCGGCGGCTTTCGGGCGTGATGGTCATGGGCGGGGCGGAACGAGAGCAGTTTGAGGAGCGGTGTTATGTCTGGTGTCCGCAATTGGTCAAGCTCTACGATGAAGCGAAAACATACATCGACGGAAAATGGCTGACGATTGCCATCTCATCGGCAGATGATCTGCACAAAGTGACGAAGCTTCTAACTATAAGCGCCCGCCAGATGTCTCGTCGGCATCACGCAGCAGTTCGACATCAAGGTCTTCGCGGAAGGCGTCGAGCCGATAGCCAACTGCGTGAGAGATCGAAAAGACCTTCCACGTCTGCAATTTATCTCGAACCAACAATCACTGGAGGAGACTATTCCCATGAAAGCATCGTAGTGATGGACCAGGCTGCAGGAACAGCCGGGATGAAGCTAGTGGAGCGGCCCGAGCCGCATGCCGCAATAAACGACGTGGTCGTGCAGGTTCATGCAGGGGGATTCGTCAACACCGAACTGGAATGGCCTTCGACCTGGGCTGATCGAGCCTTCAGGTGACCGACGCCGTCGATCCTCGGCCATGAGCTGGCCGGCGTGGTCACTGCACCGGTTTATGATACGACGGTGCTGCCGGTCGGGCAGCGGGTGTTCGCCCTTGCGGATTGGCATCGCGACGGCACGCTCGCGGAGTATGTAGCCATGGAGGCACGCACCTCGCGCCGCTGCCGGGCGATGTCGACCTTACAGCGGGCGCGAGCCTGCCGATCTCGGGCCTGACCGCATGGCAGGGGCTGTTCCAGCATGGCCGCCTTGAGGCGGGGCAGAGCGTGCTTGCTCATGGCGCAGCGGGTGCCGTCGGTTCGGCCGTGACGCAGCTTGCGCGAGAAGCCGGCGCCTATGTCGTCGGCACCGGGCGCGCTTCTGACCGCCAGAAGGCGCTCGACTTCGGCCGAAACGAATTCGTCGACCTGGGGAAGACACCCTGGAAGACCTCGGCGCAGTCGATTTGGGTTCGGTGTCGCTATCGTCGTTGTGCAGACCTGCCGTGACAATGCTGCCGATTGGTACGCACTAGCGAAGGAAACCGATCGGGAAGGATGACAGCTCTGCCGCAATTCATCTTGTCAGCACAAGCTCTAATCAGGCTTCATAGCGGTCTGCGGGGTTTCAGCGTCCCAAATACTGCAGTTCCGATTGCGTCCGCGAACTCAAGGCCTGTCCTCTCCCTGATCGGCATTACTTTTGAACAGCAAAAAGGGCCGGCGGATTGAGACGCTATCCACCAGCCCTTTGGCGAGGGCGGGTAGCAAGAGGGAAGGACTCCTCACGCCGCCAGCGACGCCACAGGCAACAATAGGGCGCAATTCGGACCTTGCCACAATTTCGTTTCATTTCGGACCATTCGCAAGGTCAGCGGCTCCGGTTGGACATGGAGACAATCTGACATGAATTTCCGTGAGAATTCGAACGGACAGATGACCGTTGCTGCCATCATAAAGCGTCAGATTGGCTCCAATGGAGTGAAGCGCTACACGGCGACCTTGCCGGTGTTCCAAGTTGACGACACCATCCCGGAGGTGTTCAAAGCATTGCTTGAACAGCTGGATCAGGCAGAAAAGACCAGCCTTCACAAAGAACCTCCCCGACGGGCCTCCACGAGGCAGGGCATTGAGACTGGCCTCTGCCTTTCGTCAGTCGTAACCGGGTCCAAAAGTCGACGAGCGGATTGAGCTTCGCTGATCGTACCTCGCGATCGGCCAACCCGTGGCTATGGCGCATCGTCGAAGATCGTCATGTCTGGCTGCGGAATGTTGATCGTGAATGGGCGGGTCGAATTGGCGAAGCTCGCGCCCAGAACTGCTTCGGGAGCAGTGATAAAGCAATTGAAGCCTAGATGCCGCAACAAGTTCGCGCCTTGTGAGTGAATGTAGTTCTGGTGATACGACGTCCTCTTTGCCGATCTGATCCACTTAGACGCGAGACTCAAAAATCAACTGACATCGAAGGCAATCTATCGCACGATCGTATCGGTGGTACGTTTGTACCGATTGATCAATTGCCCACTGTCGCGATTGAAAACCGCTGAAGCGCAGCTTGGCTGCTATCGTGCTGAGCTGGATGCGCGGCACGTCGTGAGCCTTGCGGCTTGCGCATCGAACTCGAAGCCGCGCCTCGATGGACCCCGGCCTATCTGATCGCCGCCAACTGTACGACGCCGCGCAAGCAAGGCGGTTCCACAGCCACGCCATATGCGCGCTGGCGCGGTCAAGACACCGGCGCAGAAAGCTGGGCGGGGAATGGTTTGTGTGGCAGTTTCGGCGACAAGGCATGAACGGAAGACCCGGAAGACAGACAGCTGCCAGGATCGAGATCGCCAGTGGCAAACTTCCCGTTGCTGCAGCGAGCACGCCAATTGCCATAGGTCCGATTGCGCCGAGCAGCCGACCGAAACTAAAAGCGAGCCGGATCTGCCGGCAGTGGTCGATCCCAAGCGTATTTGCACCATCGGATCGCGAATGCCGATCCTTGCTCCCGCTCGGCCCGGCGCTGCCTGATGGCGTCGCTGCGCAATGCGCATCGCGTGCTTGGCATGCGGCGCAAAGGCTTGGGACTCGGCAGGCTCGGTTTCGGCTCCGCCAACGCCGCGCTGACGACTGACATCGCAGAGAGAACTCATGTAGATCGTCCTGCCGTTTGATCCCGCGATCGTCTACCGCGCTCCCGCACCGCCGCAAGGCGATCCTGTTTTGCATGGTGATCCTGCAGCGCACGCTCGAGATAATCGTATAACGGGAGCCATGCTTCACCTTGCTCGCCTCGCGCAAGGAGGATCTCGGCTACGCGATCGAGCGCGCGCTCAATCCGCTCAACCGTGATCGGCCGAGCTGTTGGCGAGCGCCGCTTCACGGTCCGTTGTTTCTGGTCATCCACGAACAAAGCATATCATCTGCGTAAGCTAAGGGAAGGGCGTGCCTCTGGTCGGGCGGCGACCGGCGGCTGCGGCGTACATTTCGGACAGATCGCTGACCACACCCGCTAAGAGATGGTAGCGTCAGAGCGCTACCGCCAATACAGCGCTGCAACCGAGTTCGTCTGTCGAAGGGACTTCGCAAGCGAGGTCAGCAGATTCAAATCCTGTCCCCGCAACCACTTTCATCATAAATCAGTAACCGTCCCGGTCTGACCGGGGCGTTTTTTTGGTTCTGGGGGCCAGGAGTGTCTCGTGCTGGTTAGGGCATGGCTGGCGCGACGGCCGCACTACCAAGTCCACTTCACGCCGACGTCGGCATCCTGGATCAACCAGGTTGAACGGTGGTTCGCCGAACTCACCCGCAAGCAGTTGCGCCGCGGCGTCCACACCTAGACCAGCCAACTCGAAGCCGACATCCGCTCCTTCATTGATACAATGAGAACCCAAAGCCATACCGCTGGGTCAAATCCGCCGACGGCATCCTCTCATCCGTCAAGCACTTCTGCCAAAAGGCCGAACAGACCTTATGCAGCGAAATTTTAGATTCAGGTGACTAGTTCATCGATTTCCTATTGACGCAAAAGCTCGGATTCGGTTGCCCGTGGCTCGAAGTCCCAGCCCGCTGGCAGGAGTGGTGATTACAAGCGTGAAACTTCGGCGGAGCGCATTGAGGCGTAAAATTGGGCCAGGAGAACTTCGCCACAAATCGATCGTGGCCGCCTTCTGTGGATCGCAATAGAGGCCGTGGAGCGCTCCACCCTTAGTGAGCATTTCCGCTTCCGCAAATCATGCTTTCCCTGCGGCGGCTTGAGGGCGTTTGAACCCACCGCAGGGAAGGTCGGCAGAGGTTAGCCCTTGGCGACCGGCAGTGCGACGAAGCGGCTGTTGTCTTCACGGGTGATCTGCATCAGCACCGCCTTGCGGCCGGACTTCACCGCATCGGCCATCGCCTTATTGACGTCGCCTGCGCCGTTGACCTCGGTCGAGTTGACCGCGGTTATGACATCGCCGGCCTGGATGCCCCGGTCGGCGGCATCGCTGTTGGGGTCGACATCGGTCACCACCAGCCCCTTGCCGTTTTCGGACTTGGTGACGGTGAGGCCGAGAGCGGCCAGCGTGTCGGGCTTTGCCGGAGCGGCCGGCTGGTGCTGGTCGACTGAGGCCTGCTTGTCGCTGGCAGGCAGTTTGCCGAGATCGACCTTGACCGTCTGGCTCTTGCCATCGCGCCAGACCGTGACATCAACCGACTTGCCGGGCGAATAGGCGCCGATCAGGCGGGCGAGTTCCTTCGGCGACGCAACGTCCTTGCCGTCGACCTGGGTGATCACGTCGCCGGCTGATATGCCGGCCTTCTTGCCGGGGCCGTCGTCCTGGGCGCTCGAAACCAACGCGCCATTGTTGGACTTCAGGCCGAGCGATTCGGCGATGTCGGAGGTGACCGGCTGGATTTCGACGCCGAGCCAGCCACGCTGCACCGCACCGCTCTTCATCAGATCCCCGACGACCTGCTTGGCGGTCGAGGCCGGAATGTCGAAGGCGATGCCGACGCTGCCGCCGGAAGGCGAGAAGATGGCGGTGTTGATGCCGACCACCTGGCCGTTGAGGTTGAAGGTCGGGCCGCCTGAATTGCCGCGGTTGACCGAGGCGTCGATCTGGAGGAAATCGTCATAGGGGCCGGCGCCGATATCGCGGCCGCGCGCTGAGACGATGCCGGCGGTGACGGTGCCGCCGAGGCCGAACGGATTGCCGACAGCCACGACCCAGTCACCGACACGAACCTTGGAATCGTCGGCGAAGTCGACATAGGTGAACTTGCCGCCACCATCGACCTTGAGCACGGCGAGATCGGTGCGCGGATCGGTGCCGACCAGCTTGGCGTCGAGTTCCTTGCCGTCATTGGTCACAACGGTGAAGGCGGTGCCCTCTTCGACGACATGGTTGTTGGTGACGAGGTAACCGTCTTCGGAGATGAAGAAGCCGGAGCCCTGCGCTACCGGGCGCGGCTCGCCGTTGTTGCGGTCGCGATGTCCGAAGCGACGATGACCCTCGTCGTTCTGGCCGCCCAGGTCGCCAAAGCCGCGGAATTCCTTAAAGAAACGACGCAGCTGCGGATTGTTGGGAAGATTGTCGAGGCCGTCCTGATCGTCGGAGCCATCATCGGCGGTCGGCTGGATCTTGGCCTTGACCTTGACGCTGACCACGGCTGGCGACACACGCTCCACGACATCGGCGAAGCTCGGAACCTGCGGGGCCTCGACGCGCACGGCGTCAGCGAGAACGGGTGCTGTACCGGTGGCAAGGGCGCCTAAGCCGATCGCCCCGCTAATAGCCAGGGAAGCAGCGGCAGCCATCAAGCGTTTGCGGGGGCTGCAAGATACACTAGAGAAGGTTTTCATGATGTCGCATCCTCTTTCGATAATGTGGCCCTGAAAGGGCGTCGTGCTTAAAAGAATAGAGAGGCGTACATTACGACGTCATTGCCATTGCATGAACATTTCGTAACCTTGGTTGAATAATCTATCCAGGGATTACCTTGAGATGATCTCATGCTGCGGATCGCGGCGAAGGTCGGGAGCCTGAGTTACTACCTGTGCCCTGAATAGCACCAGAAGTGCTGCGATCATGCCGAGGCCGCGTTTGCAGCATGGCTGCGTTGGACTCCAGACCGGTGTGCAGTCGACGAGCGCTACATCCTGGCAGCGACCCTCCTGTTGAAGCCATCCAGGATCTGCTCGGCGAAACGGGCGTAGTTGCCATCAAAGTGATGGCCGCCGGTTGTGTTGATCACCTCGACACCTCTCCAGGAGAGCGCGTGGCAGAATGTTTCTGTCCCCTCATCTCCGTAGAAACATTGGACCACCTTTGAACGCACCTGCTCGATCGCTGTTGCGACCGGAACGGCTTCCGAACTGGGGCAGCGCCAAGCCACCCTTCGACCTGAATCTCCCAGTCGGCTGCATTCGCGAAGCCAAGCAGCGAAACACGCCCGATATGTGATTTCACGCCAGTGGCGAGGTCGTTGTAGACGAAGGGGAGGACGTCGGCGCCAAAGGAGTAGCCGACCAATGCGACGTTTTTGGCGTGCTATTTTTCACCGATGTCTGGATCACCGAAGTCAGGTCCGCGGCCGTCTGTTCGGGCTTTTTTCTTCCAAAAATAGCGGACGCTGTCCCTACCGACGACGGATACACCACGTGACTGCAGCTCTTCGGCGATTGTCTTGTCCAAGTCGTGCCAGCCGCCATCGCCTGACAGAACGATCGCCATCAGCCATTCGGATTTGGCGCCGGCAGCTCGATCAAGGGAAGTGCCGAGAGCCCGGTGGCGTCACCCGCATTGAAATGCGGCTGGGCAAGTGAGATGACTGCATCGCTCCCGGTGCCCGGAAAGGGCTGGATACTCATCGGCGTGCCAGCGCTTTGGAGGGAGGCAAAATAGGCGCGCGCTTCTTTCGGCTCAGCCGCCGTAAAACCAAGGCTCCAAAACCCCTGCAAGGCCTTGGAAGGTCCGTACGCGAAACCGCCAAGCCGAGGAGACGAGGGCGCTCCCGCGCAAAGCGGGCGCTCGCTGGGCAGAACCACACTCGGATCCACCGAGATAGCCCCAGCCACCGTGTTAGCTGGAGCCTGCGCCAGAATGGCGCCCGCAAGTGTTCCGCCGGCATCGACACCAGCCAAGATGGGAAAATGGTACTGCAGGCCACTGTGCTCACGTTGCAGCCGGCGGCTCAGTATCTCTACATCGCCCACGAGGTTATGGCAGGGCTCCTTTTCTTCGGAAAGCCTGGCCAGATAGGTTTTGGTGTCCACGCCGACCGCGAGCGCCCCCTGCCGCCCAAGGGCCGCAAGTGCCGTCTGGTTTGCGTCGCTCCATCCGTTCTGATCCGAAAACAAGACGACGTATCCCCGGATCTGGCCGTCCGGCACCAGAAGGTGGACATCTCCAAAGCGGCCGCCCTCGATAGCCAATGATGGTGTCGCTGCCAGGATTGCAAATGCTGCTAACAGGAGAAAGGCTAGCCTATTCATTCTGCTTGCTCCTGAGCCTCTAAACCTGCCACCGATCCCAGCGGTCCCGGACAGGGAAGTAACCGCTGGGCCCGATGGGAGCGCTCTCCTTCCGATTGCAAGCGCTGACGCTGTCGCAATTCGCCAGTGCCATGCTGGCGCTCCCAACAGTCGACCCTGGCTGCGACGTTTAAGTTCAACGAACTTCTGATGTCGGCCGGAAACTATTCCATCCTGTCAGCCTTTTTTCGCAAAAGGTGATGCGGCAGGCCGCGGACGGAGTCCTGCACAGTTAACGGGTGCCTCTGCTCCCGCTGCCCTTGCCTGGCTCACGACACCTTGCCAAATACCGAAATTGGCAGCTGTGACGAACTCGTTGTGCCCTCAATTGGGCGTTCGATAACGGTTCTCGATCCCGAAGTTGGTCAGCAGACCGATCTGCAAGCCAGCATTCAAGCCGCAACTGAAGTGCTACGAGCGACCACGACGCTATAAGGGAACGCTCTCGCTTCTCATTGGTACAGAGCAGTAAGTGCCAGGTCGCCCCGCTTGAACGCACTGCCGGGACGCTGCTCTTAGGTTGACTTGTCGAATGGAAGAGCTCGCTAGCGCCGTCTCGACTGGGGTCCGGGGAACTTTTCGACCGGTTTGCGGTCAGCTTGGCCAACCTTGGATCAATAAGGCGTGGGGACGTCTTCTTCGCGCCCACTCCGTCTGCGACCACAATAGCCTTCTTCGCGATAAGGTAGTCGGCCCTGTTTGTTCGGAAGTCCTGTTGCACAGCCATCATTGTGATCTCCCAAGAAATCAACGCAACTAGACGCAAACCGGTTCGAGATTCTTACCTAGTGCTGCAACGCCCTGAGCCGTTGCGTGTTTCGGAACCGCTTTCTTGGCGAGAAATCCTGGACCAAGCGCGCTTTCCATCCAATTCTTCCTCAGCCTGTGCACCGGTTTGGAGAACAAAGTCCGTCTCTGTTAAGGTTTGCAAATGCCAGATGTATCATTATCTCGAACATGTGGCCCTCCACACATTCGGACAGGACTTCGAGTTGGCCGGGCGGCAGCGCCGCCCTATTTAGGAGCAGGAGGTTCCGGTCATGGTCCGCGGAGCAATAGTTGCTCTCTCATGTTGGTTGGTGGCCGGGACCCAGGTTAAGACCATAGAACAATATAACGCCTTTCAATATGGCTCGCAGTCGGCCGCTTTGGCCAAGTGCCACAGCCTGTGGGTAACAAACCCCGTTGAGTACCTGCACCAGGCCAACAAATACGAACGGCTTGATCAAAGTGATCCCCTGTTCAGATACTATCGGCGCGGTATGGCGGATTTTAACAGCAGATGGAAACGCACCGGCGAAGCGAACTGCGGCGCCGAGGGTCTCCTAAGCAACTTCCTTGGCACAGACATTCGACACTAACCGAGCATTGCTGGCGATCGAATGTGACCCTTGAATCTTGACGTTCAAACCACGTGTAGGCGTCGAGAAGCACCAGATGGAGAGGATGCTCGCAATGTTTCGCCTGTTTGCCCATTTGCAGGCTACCATCGTTCGAGTATTCCGTTCCAAGCCGCAGCCGCCACAGCGCGAGCGTTACGATCGATCAGGTCGCCATGCGACAACACGATCTGCTGAAAGTCCCACGCCAGAATGCGCCGTAGCGACTTCGCCGCTGCGTGGCGGTCGCTCCACCCCATCCGGTATTCCGGCGCGGGACGGGGATTGTCCCACATCCGCAACACGTACTTGAACCAGAACTTCAACGCCCCTCCGGTATGAGGCGTGGCGTCGGTGAAGTTCTCGATGAGGTCGACGAGGATCAGCGTCCGGCTAGCGCGATGGAACATCGCGACCTCGCGCATTATGCGCGTGCCCTGCACGAGCACCTGGTCTATTTCGCCGATCCAGTCGGCGGGGGCAACGTCACCGAGGAGACCATCATATGCCAAGCCGGGGCGTCTTCTCTCGATGCCGGGACAGATCCACGTCTTGGCCCCTGGAAACGCGGCTTGCGCGGTGGCTGCGTATTTGTGGTGGAAATTTCCAGGAGCAACTATGTGGGCAACAGGTCCGAGCAACGAGATCTCTTCCGCCACCGTCGAAGTGATGTTGCATGGCGAGTGCAGCATGAGCTCGCCAGAGGCGAGGCGCACCACCGTCATTCGTGCCTCGAACCGCGTAAATGCCAATCGAATGGGATATGGGCAGAGCCATATCTGATCTGCGACATAGGGCGTAAGGCGCATCGCTATCCTTCGATGGGACGGTTGATGGATGTCGTGTCGGACGGAGCGCAATCCGATGGACCAGTCCAGGTGCACGCCCGCTAACAATAGCGGTAGCGCCGATCCATCACCTACAAGCGTGCCCCGCTTTGGGGCCGTACGATTTGGCACGGCCTTGAATCATGGTCTCAGGCGAAATCACCCGGAGACAATCGCCGCGTGCTCGATAGCTCCTTTGTGTTTTGCGTTTCGTTCCTGATATCTTGCGACATGCCTTTCATTTACGGTCGGCACCCGGCCACCGGTCGCCGGAGTAGGGGGTAAGGCGTCTTCGCCGCTCATCGCCAGGGCCACAAGCGTGATGCGTCCGACGCTCGGCGTGTCGGCCGTCGCCACAGGTCTTCCAGATGCGGCGCGACGTCGAAGCTCGCTGTCATGGGATATACCGAGCTGGACACCAAACTATTCCAAGCTGCCGGATTCTTCGGGAAGAGATGGTCGTGCCTGGATGAGGCAGCGATGTGCATCAACCAGAAGTCTGTTCACCGTTGGCGCGGTCGCGCTGTGCATTGGCCTTGGCGCCACAACCGCCGAGGCCGATGAATTCATCAACGTGCTGACCGGCGGAACCAGTGGGGTCTATTAGCCGCTCGGCGCGGCGCTGGCCAAGATCTATGGCGAAAAGATTCCTGCGGTGCGCACACAGGTGCAAGCGACCAGGCTTCTGTTGAGAATCTAAATCTGTTGCAGCAGGGCAAAGGTGAAATTGCATTCGCTTTGGAGTTCGCGATGCGTGGGATGGAGATGAGGAAGCAGGATTCAAACAGAAACTGGACAAGCTCCGAGCCATAGCCGCGATTTACCCAAACTACATTCAAACATTCGAGGCGCATGTGCTCGCTGCCGAGCGCCTCCATGGCGATGACACCACCGTGCCGATCCTGGCCGGCGGCAAGACCGAACCGGTCGCATCT
This sequence comes from Mesorhizobium sp. B2-5-7, assembly GCF_006440875.1. Classification (NCBI taxonomy): domain Bacteria; kingdom Pseudomonadati; phylum Pseudomonadota; class Alphaproteobacteria; order Hyphomicrobiales; family Phyllobacteriaceae; genus Mesorhizobium; species Mesorhizobium sp. B2-5-7. The sequence goes on from NZ_VFUO01000005.1 coordinate 190,300, forward strand.
GAACCTCGGCCGTTCGGTGGAATATCGCCGCCGGCGGCGGCACTCTACTATGCCTCGCGCGACCGGCGGCAGGAACATCCCCGAACCCCATCTGAAGACCTTTGGCGGCATTCTGCAGGGCGATGCCTATGGCGGCTACAATCCACCGTTCAAGGGGATCGCGATCCCAGTCCGCTGACCCAGGCGCTGTGCTGGGCGCATGCGCGCCGCAAGTTCTTCGTAGTTGCCGACATGGCTACCAATGCCAAGCGTGGCAGGGGACGGCGCGCCGATCTCCCCGATCGCGTTCGTGGCGCTCAATCGTGCGGCGGCAAATAGCCAAAACTCAGATCGAGATCAGGGATAATATACAGCACCCCGGCTGCCTCTCAAGCGGCCTCGCGCGGAACGGCTTCCTTCGGCCACCCGTTAGCGTCAACATGACAGCGAACAACGCGAGACGGCGAAGATGGACAAGCGGCAAGATACGAGAACCATCGAGATGTGCTGTCTTCCGTGCCAGTGTCACTGCTCCTCACCGTGGTATTCGCGGGAATGGTCGTTGGCTGAACGGATACGCTACCAAGCGGTCTGCGTCGGCTTGTCGACGAGCGGCCTCTTCGGCGATCAGGGAACCGAATCAGGAGCTTACGCTTCACGAAGGTTGCATGAGGCGAAATGTTCAGGGATAAACGCAAAGCCGCCCCCTCAAAAGGGTGAACGCTAACTGGGCTTTGGAAATTGTCCGGCGGATCACCGGCCGGAATAGCCACCCGGGATCACACCGGGTCCGAATTGAGTTGTTCCCGTATAGCACGTGATTGCTGCAAAGCAACATATCACCGGGTGCTTGCCCGGCTATACCGAGGCTGCGCAACATTGCGCATGGCTTAACCGGTGACCCTCCACCGCAATTTGCAGGGGTGGCCTTCTTCTCACGTTGGTCGCCGAGCTACCGCTGCTCCCCGCTGCCATCTTACGTGAGCGGTCCGGCATAAACCCCCGCGGAAACGCCGGACCGCTAAGGAAGTGCTGGCGCGTTCGCACTTCCTCGATCGAAAAAGCTTAGAGCTGCAACGCCGCGGCAACCGTATTCAGTGGCGCCTCAACCGATGCGCTGAATTTGCCAGGCCTCACCTCGAGGCAAGTTTGTGTCCTGCGAAAATCAAGCCGGTTCCTCTCGTAAATTCGAGTCTTCCAGGCACTGCCGAGCTTCCAAAGCCGTCAATGCCGTGCTCCTGAGACATCCGTTCGTCGCTGCTACGGCCGGCCAGCAGCTTAACCTCTGACCTTGGGGGCGACATTTCTGCGGCTGGCCACTTCCATTTCCTTTGCTTCCTTCTCCAGGCGATCCGGCGTGGCAGAGCCCATCAGCGCATATGCCGTGCCACCTGACTGCCAGTACACGGTGGGCACTCGACCGTCAGTGGCCGGAGTTGGGGGGACGGCGTCTTCGCCGTTCATGGGAACTGCCACCAGCGTAATACGGCCAACACTTGGGGTGTCCGCCGTGACTACCAGGCTCTGCTTCCCGTTCCAGGGCTGAACCTGAACGTCTTTCACCCGCCAGACTGTCGGAAGAGCGGGCATGCTTATGTTTACCGCTCCGATCAGCCGTTCGATCTTATCCTGCTTCGGCTCGCTGCCCTTCTCAGGGCCGGCATTGAGCTGGGCGACCCGCAACGCGTCCCGCGCGGCCAGGATGAACGTCTCATCCGCCTTTTGACCGCCTTGGCGAAGCGGCTCGGTCAACGAATTGGCTGACCAGCCCAAGAAGACCAGCGCCGCCGCAGCCAGCTGCAACTTGAACACCGCAAATACTTTCCTTCGTCGGAACGCGTTCTCCAACTCCCGGGCTCTGTCCAGGCTTGCTCGAGGGGGAAACAGCCGCTGGGGCTGGAGATTGCGCAACGCTTCCATGCGCTGTGCTTGCGCGAATACCTCCGCCGCTGCTTCCGGCTCGCGGGCAAGACGCGCCTGGAGTTCAGACCTCCGGGACGGCAACAGCTCGCCGTCAAGAAACCGGTTTATCTCCTCTTCGGAAATTCGGTCACTTGGCCACATCACGGCCTCCCACTATTTTCAATTGAGCCCGTGCGGCGTCGTTCGCCTTTTCCATATTGTGTTTCAGGGCAATCCGGGCCCGGCTCAGACGAGACATCACTGTTCCCACCGGAACCCCAAGCACCGCGGCAGCATCCGAATAGGTGAAGCCTAAGACGGCGACCAAATGGAGCACTTCGGCTTGGTCAGACGGTAGTCCCTCTAGCGCCCGTTGAACGTTGGAGAGCTCAGCGCAGTGTTCTTGTGATGGCATCAGCAACGGGTCGCATTGTTGGGCATAAGCGGCCAAGCGACGGCGCTCAGCATCAGCTCGGACAGCGCTTGTGAAAAATGTGTTCCGAACGATCGTGATCAACCACGGCATCAGCGGGCGCGAGGCGTCGTAGGTGCGCGACAACCCGAGTGCCCGAACAAGCGCCTCCTGCACCAGATCGTCCGCGTCGGTGTCATTTTTTGTGAGCACCCTGCTGTAGCGCCACAGGTCCTCCAAGTGTGGAGTGACGTCGAAGTTCACCTTCATGGTCCATATACTGATCGGGAGCCGAAACTATTCCAAGCCCACTGACTACAATTTGCTACCGCCGGTCTGATTCTACCGATGGGATCAAATCGTCGCCTGGGACTGGATTCGTCAACCGTGTTTCCAGCCACTCGCTCAGAGCTCTCTCAATGAGATCATCGCGACTGACATTCATCCGGCTCGCCAGAGTTGCCAGCCCGTCTGCAGTTTTTGGCGTCAATGGCACACCTGGCGCGTTTCGTAACATGAAGGCTGCGCGCAGGTCCGAGCGCTGCAAATCCGCTACTTGGTGGCCGGCCGTGTCATTCCTGGCGCCAGACAGTGTCATGGATGCTCCTTTTGGCGGGGGAGGCCCAGCAGTGAAGGGACAACCAAGGAGGGCCTGCTGGGCCTGACAGGCGAGGGGCGACTAGCTTGCCTGTCCTGGAATATACCGGACAGCACCGGAAACTATTCCAAGGCCGCCGGATTTTTTGCCGCCCAAAGGGCGAGACGGATCACAGTGTATCTCCTTCTCGGGGATGAGAGGCCGGCGCGGGCTAAAGAGATTAGCGCCCGGAGAGCTTCAAGGGGTCGCGCTTGGCATCGGGTGTGAATGGGTGACGCCAAGCTGGAGATCGGACAGCTCAGGCCGCTCTATCCGAGGCTACCGGCAAACCGAGGCTAATGTTTGCAAGCCGCAAGCGAGAATGACCGGAACTAACAATCGGATCGGACGGACCGGTGCGAAAACCCCTTGGTGCCAGCAAAAGCAGGACAACTGCGAGCGCGATCAATGCGATCACGACAGCAGTCTTGAAAATCTCTCTCATGACTTCCCGTTCAAGATGGTGAGAGTGAGCCTGATGACTGAGCAGTCGCTCCCACTCGATATCGAGCCATCAACGCCTCTGGCAGTAAGCAGGGCCATTGGAATTCTATTTGCAAGCGCTACTCGCCTGCAATGCGGCGCTCAGTCCCATCAGGGAATATACGTACTGGGTTTGGGTGCCCCTCCAGGACGTGGCGAACAGCGTCATCTTGCTTCCGGCTCGCATCGCACTGATCATTGACCGATCCTCACCGGCGTTCTGAAGCCAGGCCTTATTATCTTGCGTGAACATTGAGAAGCGCTGGTCTGCGATCACGACATTGATATCCGACTCTGGCTTGAGCCGATACCCCATGATTGCCTCGGGCTGTTCCTCGACCGGTGTGCGCGAGACCGTTACAAAATTTTCGCCATGATCGACACCGGCCGGCAGTTTGGAAACGGGGACACTCAAGACATAGCACCTTGTCGTGTCGGCACCATAAGAATAGACGCCCCAAGCGCCGTGCCGCGAGAGGAGTCTTGGGGCAGCCTGCACCCAAGTGGTAGAAACCAGCAAACATGCGATGCCCGCTCCAACTGATTTGATGCCCATTATTTCCTTCCAGCTTAGCAGCGCCATAGTGTCCCCGAGGCCTTCGCCCGGAAAAATCTCGCTTTCGGCTCTTCGAGGGTTCGTGACTGCCGTCAGCCTGCCGTCACCACGATTCTCGAAATGGTGAGTGGAAGGATCCGGCCCGCAACAGGCAGCTCGTTGTTCACAAGGGCGGTCGCTCAACAATCCGTGCTCTGGGATGCTTGCCTGTGATCGTCCGCAAGCCACTCGACCCGTGCGGATTCGCTTCAAAGCACCTCGCCGGGATAGACGCCCCACATACTGATCTGCCTGATGAAGCCGGATTTGGGGCCCAGTGCAACAGCACACCACTGTCCGTCGCATCGGGTCAGTTCTACCCGCACGCCAGGCTGCAGCCAGGCAACAACCGAACTGCCAGTGGACGGTTTGTCGCGCAGCGCAACGTTGCCCTTGGCCCAGGGCTCGACAACGGCCGCCCTGCGGCCTGACAGGAGCGATTCATGAATCCATCCGCTGGTTCCGTCCCAGTCTCTGACCCGTCGCCAATTGTCATACTGTTGGTAGATTTCCAGCGGCATTCCCGGGCGCATAAGGACCCATTCAACTTGATACCCCATGCCAGGCCCGACACGAAGGTTGGCTGATGAGGCTCTCAGGGAGGCAAAGCGAGGCAGAACGAGAAGATTAGCCTTGGAGCGGAGTCCAGTCGCCGTCGCGGATCCTGCGAGCGATGCAGCTATCAGAATGAACCGAGCAAGAGAGATAGACCAGTGATGCCCGGCCTTGCTGAGGACGTTCGGGCCGAGATTCGCGGTCGACTTCATGCAATCTGCCACGGAATGTGGAACGGCAATCTCCCATAGCAACAAAAACGAGAGCGTTGATTGCCGGGCGCCGTTCCTATGCTCTTGTAGAAGCCCGACCGAGCTTTGAGGCGAGGTGATTTCAATGCCGCGAGAAGATGCACGATCCGTCGGTCCAGGTAGCGTCCAGATCGGCCACTGCAGCTCAAGCCGCCGGGGGGTTCAGATCAGGTTTTACCGGTTGCGACATACGCCAGTGAGGTTCTCGCCAGCAGACCACGTATGGCATCAGCCCTTCGTCTGATCCTCAGACACGGTGCTCGTCGGAATCGCGTCCAACGCGACCAGCTTTTCCGCGCACAGATCAGCGGCGCCCGGTGCATCCTTTTTTATTCCGGCGAATTTGACCCAGCCACCGTCGGTAATGAAACCGTCCCTCTGATAGGAAGACGTTTCCTTCAGCTTGGCCAGATTTTGGCTCGCGTCGGACGCCGTGATAAACTTTTGGACACACAGATTGGCGGCCAGTTCTGCCCTCGCTTTTATGGCTGAGGTCTTGGCCATTTCCGCCGCAGTTCCTGCCAGGGTCCAGCCGCCGGCAGTGAATCCGACGATGATGGTGAGGACCACCGCGCCTACCACTGACCAGAACCAGAGCGTCTTGGAAGGCCGATATTCTTCGAATTGTTGCGACATTTCCTGGTTCTCCGTCTTGTTTGTTCTCTGTGGACTGGGATCGAAGCCAACCCGCCCAGGTCGTCAAAAGCTTACTGCTGGCTGTCCAGCAGGTGGAGGGGTGGGGCATCTCACCGGCAGAGCTTCCGATTTGTCTGATGCACAATATACTTAGCATGGGCGGAATCTATTCCACGCCGGTCGCAAGTTTCTGAAGGCAAGATGCTGGCTGTCCGTTTTCTCAGCCGGCTGATCTCTTCCTGTGGCGTAGCGCTACAGACGGAAACTTCGAAGGGAGCCCGATGTCGCGGACTCGTGGGTCAGGGCGAGAACCGCAATCGGCACAGCGGTAGCTATGCGCAGCAAGGGCCGGTCTACCACCTTGGCGTCAACCGGCGCTGAACTGTCGATGTGCTTGCCCCCAAGTTTGGCTTCTCCGGGTTTCGCCGTCACCAATACCCTCTTCGACACACTCTGTCCGACAGGGGCGGAGGAGCTCATATCTCGCCCACGACCGTGCCGTCACCGTTGGCCACCATCGCCGCAATTTCCCGGCAGGCATCCAAGTCGCTTGCTTGATCGAGCGCCTCCAGAGGAGCGCGAACGCGCAACCATACGGCGTCCCCGGTCCGTTGGGCCAGAACCGCCTTCACCGCTGGCACGACGGGCAGCTTCAGCAGCTTGCCAAGCAGGTCGTCGATCAAGGGATCGTCCTCACCGCGCACGAGTTTCGCCAGCAGGGCCGGTGCGAAATTGGCCACCCCGCTGATCGCCCCGCTGGCGCCTTGCCTGACCGCTCTCGCCAGATGGCCTTCATGGCCGACGAGTATGGCGAGGTCGCGATGCTCGGCAAGCAGCGCCGCTGTCTGCTCCCAGTCGCCGCTGGAGTCCTTGACGCCGGCGATGGCCTTGGGAAAGGCGACGCGCAGGCGCGCGACCAGTTTCGGACCGATGCGGACGCCGGTAAGGCCCGGGATGTTGTAGAGGATGACGTCGCGGGCGGCCGCGCCGGAGCGCTCCAGCACCTCGCTGATCCAGCGATAGATGCCTTCCTCCGTTGGCTGCTTGAAATAGAAGGGCGGCGTCAGCAGGATGCCGCCGCAACCAGCTTCAAGCGATCGCCGGACTTGGTCGCCTGCGTCCTGGGACGACGGCCCGTAGACACATTCAATCAGGCTGTCGGCGTGGATGCCCGCCGCGGCCGTTCTCTCGTAGAGGGTCGCACGGACCGTGGCCGAAATCGACACGCCTTCGCCGGTCGTGCCGAAGGCGGTCACCACCCGCATACCTTGTGCCAGCAAGTGTTCAGCGTGTGCGACGAAGCGGGGCCAGTCGATTGCGCCACTTTGCTCAAACGGTGTTGTCAGCGCCGCGCTGAGGCCGATCTTCTTGCGCATGGGATGGTCGTCGGACACAGGTAATATCCTTAATTGGTTGGCGGGATTTCGAGGAGCATTCGGCGCAAGGATGAGAGATCGGCCGGCGCCCGCCCGGTGAAGATACGGAAGGCTTCGATGCCCTGGTGGAAGAACAGCTCGAAACCGCTGAGTACCTTGACGCCCGCCGCTTCCGCTTGTTGCTTGAACATGGTGTCGACCGGCGTGTAGACGGCGTCGAATGCCCAGCGCAGCTCCGGCAGCAATTCCGGCCGCACCGGAGAGCCCGGATGTCCGTGCATGCCGAGCGGCGTGCAATTGACGATGCCTCCCGCGCCGTCCATCGCCGGATCGACGTCGACGCCGGAGGACGTTGCGACAGCGCCCTTCGAGGCGGTCGCGATCGCGGCGGCTAGTGACCGCGCTTTGCCGGCATCTCTGTCGATGATGGTCAGGCCATCAGCCCCGAGGGCCAGTAGTGCGAAGGCCACGGCCTTGCCGACTCCTCCGGCTCCGATCAGGACGACCTTGCCCGGCGCCATGTCGTCGAAGACTGCGCGATAGGCGGCGACGAAACCCGTATGGTCGGTGTTGTAGCCCCGCGCGCCATGCGGGTCGAACACCACTGTGTTGACCGAACCTATGCGCCTGATCAGGTCGTCGTGTATGAGCAGCCTGGAGGCCACGATCTCCTTGTATGGATAGGTGACGTTGATGCCGCGAAGACCGGCGTCGCGGCAGGCGTCGAACACGGCGTCGAAGTCCTTACCCATCTCGCGCGGGATGAAGAGGTCGTAGCTGACGTCCAGGCCACTGAGGCGGCCGGCGAGACGATGCAGGTCCGGCGAACGCGAGTGCTTTATGGTGTCGCCGATCAACCCAAGCCTGACCGGGCCGATCAGGCCGGCACTTCGGTTATCGTGCAGAGCCGTGCTCATCCCTGGTATCCGAACTGCCTTGGCAGCCACAGCACGATTTCCGGAAACAGCATCATCAGCAGCAGCGCAACGACCAGCACGCCGATGAACAGCCAGATCTCGCTGATGACTTCGCGCAGCGGAATGCGGGTCGTCGCATTGATGACGAACAGCACGACCCCATAGGGCGGCGTAATCAGCCCGATCATGGTGTTGACCACCACCACGACGCCGAAATGCACCAAGTCGATCCCGAGCAGTCGGCAGGTCGGGATGAACAGCGGTACAATGACCAGGATGATCGTCGATGCGTCGAGCAGACACCCAAGCAGCAGCAGCAGCACGTTGACCATGAACAGGAAAGCGACCGGGGATATGTGCAGTCCCTGCAGCGAGGCTGCCATCTGGGCTGGAATGTTTTCGCTGGCGACGATGTAATTGAAGATCAGGGCGCCGCCGATGACCAGGCCAACGGCGGCGGACGAGCGCGCGCTTTCTGAAAGGATGGCATAGAGCTTCCGCCAGCTCAGCGCACGATAAAAGACACCGGCCAGTATCAGCGCATAAGCGGCCGCGACGGCTGCCGCTTCGGTCGGCGTCGTCGCGCCGCCATAGATGCCGTAGAGCAGGATGACCGGCATAAGCAGCGCCGGAAATGCATTGAGTGTCACCTTCGGCAAGGCTCGCAGAGGCACGGGTTCCTCGACCGCGAAACCTCGCTTGCGGGCGACCCACGCGTTGAGGCCCATCAGCACCGCGCCCATCAGCAGCCCAGGCAGTATGCCGCCGAGGAACAGGAAACCGATCGAGGCATCCGAGACCAGCGCGTACATCACCATCGGGATCGACGGCGGGATGATCGGCCCAATGGTTGACGCGGCGGCGGTGATAGCGGCGGCGTAGCCGCGCGGATAACGGCCGTCCCTGGTCATCATCTCGATGATGATCTTGCCCAGCCCGGCGGCGTCGGCGACGGCCGAGCCGGACATGCCGGAAAAGATCACGTTGGCGACGACATTGACATGCCCGAGCCCGCCTCGCATACGGCCCACGATCGCCATGCAAAACCGCAGCAGCCGCTCGCTGATCGTGCCAGCGTTCATGATGTTGGCGGCGACGATGAACAGCGGCACGGCCAGGATGATGAAGCCGTCATAGAGCCCCTGGATGATCTGCTCGGCGGCAAGCCCCAGGTCCTGACCCTTGACGGCAAGGTAGACGATCGCCGCGACGATCATGGAATAGGCGACTGGCGTGCCAATTCCAGCGAGGACGAACAGCGCCAGCAGGCAAAGAGAGAAGGCGGCGGTCACAGCGGCGTCGCCTCGTCATGCGGCTCGGGCGCGCCGCCGCGGGCAAGTTGCCATAGGCGCAGCGCATAGCGCATGATCACCGCGACGGCGAACAGCCCATAGACGCTGAACACGACGTCGAGCCGGATGCGCAGCGTGGCACTTTTCTTGATCTTGTAAAAGGCGATGTAGTCGTATGTCGCCGGCAGCGCCGCCAAGAAACCAGCGACAATCGCCGCCGCCGAGATCAGCGCGAAAACGCGCTGGGTCCGGCGGCTGGCAATCAAGTAGAACAGGTCGAACGTGACGTGGTCGCGCTCGGTGAGCACGAATGCCGAACTCCAGAACACCAACCACAGCCAGGTGGTCAGGCACACTTCCAGTGTCCATCCGAGCGGGTCGTTGATCACGTAGCGCGTGAATATCTGCAGGATGAAGGCGATGAACATGGCGGCGAGAAGCGCCACCGCCACGTTATCGGCCCGCGCCTGCAGCCAGCGGATGGTTGCGGACATCGGTCTTTCCCGGCTTAGAGGGCGTTGATCTTGTCGACCATGCCTTCCGGCCAGTCTTTGGCGAAGTCGGAGTCCAGATAGGCCTTCTGCACATGTTTGCGGAAGGCGTCGACGTCGGGCGCGTAGACCTTCAAACCCTTGTCCTTGAAGAACTGCTCGAGTTCGGATTCCAGCGTCAGCTGCTTCTGCCGCCCGGACTCGGCGGCGTCGTCCGCCGCCTTCTGCACCGCCGCCTGCTGATCCGGTGCAAGCCCGTCCCAGACCTTCTTGGAAAAGGCGAGATAGTTCAGGTCCACGAGGTGGCTGGTCAGGCAAATCTGCTTGGTGACCTCGTAGAATTTGGAGTCCTTGTCGGACGGCAGCGGATTGTCCTGCCCGTCGATCGCGCCGGTCTGCAGGGCTGTGTAGATTTCGGTAAACGCCACTGGCACCGGATTGGCGCCCAGCGCCTTGCCAAGAAACTGCCAGGCATCGGTTCCGGGCATTCTGAGCTTGACGCCGGCCAGATCGTCCGGCGTCTTGATTTCCTTTTCGATGCGAAGGTTCAATTGGCGGCGGCCGAGATACATCACCGTCAACAGCTTGACACCGAGTTCATCCTCCACCTTTTTCTTCAACGGATCCATGAAGTCAGCCGCGAAAACCTTCTTTTGGTGCTCGGCGTCGCGATGCAGATAGCCGGCGGTGAAGATCCCCCATTCGGGATAGAGCGAGGCGAGTTCCTGCGCCGACGTGATCGACATTTCCAGATTGCCACGGGCAATTGCTTCCAGTTCGGTGCCTTGCTTGAACAGTTCGGCGTTCCAGTGCGGCTCAAACGTGGCGAAGGCGCGCACCGCTGGGGCGAACACGCTGGTCAGCGCCACCGCACGCTGGTCGCCCGGTGTCGCCGGTGACGACAGCCTCAGTGTGATCTTGTCCTGCGCCAGGGCGCGGTTGACGCGTGAGGCGTACATGGCACCGGCTACTGCGAAAGCGGTTGTGCGGAGAAACCTGCGGCGATGGATCGTGATAGTGGTCATGCTTTTCCTCCCTGAATTGCATGTCGGGCGACGTCACTCCCAATTCGTCACGCGTCGAGCATCGCACGACAGCCTTCCTCGTTCAACCACGTAGCGAAGAACGTCAGGTATTCGTAGTTTTGTATGATGATCCACGATGTACCGCCTCTATATGGGGTGGCAGTCGCTCGGATCCGACCGCTGGCCCGGAAGGCCTCAGAGTGTATGTATGGTATTTCAGGAAACTTATGATATTTCTGCCAAATGCTAGCGAACGCTTCCGACGCCACGATATCGGATACCGCCTATCGGCAGATACGGGCCGACATAATTTTTGGCCGACTGGTTCCCGGCGAGAAGCTCAAGCTCGAAAGGCTGAAGGGCCTCTACGGAGCCAGCGTCTCAACCCTGCGGGAAATACTCAATCGTTTGGCCTCCGATGGGCTCGTGGTGGCAGAAGGGCAGCGGGGCTTCGAAGTCGCGCCGGTCTCACCAGAGGATCTGAAGGAAATCGCGGCGCTGCGGCAACTGCTTGAATGCCACGCGATGGAATTGTCCTTCGGCGCCGGGGATGTGGAATGGGAGGGTAAGGTGGTTTCGGCCCACCACAAACTGCACCAAATGGAAATCAGGATGATCGGCGGAGACCGGTCGGTAACCCAGGACTGGAAACGCTACGACTGGGAGTTCCACCAGTCGCTGATTTCTGCATGCGGGTCTCGTGCGCTCATGGAAACGCATGCTGCGGTTTTTGACAAATATTTGCGGTATCAGATGATTTCGCTGACCTTTCGTGGGCAAATCGCGGCCGACGAACACAGACAGTTGCTGGAGGCAGCGTTGGCCCGCGACGTGGCCACGGCGCAGATGGTGCTGCGCCGGCATGTCGAGGCGGGCGTCAAGCATGGTTTGACCGCCTGAGCTGGATGCCTGTGCGGCAGCCACACCGCAGCTCATCCCGTCGATCGTCCCCAGAGATCGGCGCATCCACAATCGCGGTCTCATCTACGCGCCAACTTCCGGTGCGACCGTGTGCAGCCCCGACACAGATTGCCGCGCGCCTGTTCGCACGGCATCGCCACGAGCAAATCTCCAGCCGAACAACGATGCTCCGCAATCTGATTTGTGGGTCAGAGGCACGCCGAGTGGTGCCTACCCGCGGAACTCTTTCAACGGGATAACGAGGTGGCGGCACAGGACGATCGAGCACGCCTGAAGTCTTTGAAAAATGCGGCGCACCAAACGCAGCAAGTGCGATCCTTGTGAATGCTCCCTCAGGCTAAGACTGCTTGGAATCTCGCCCTCCTCCCGCAGCTCACGAGCACATCCCGATTTCCCGGCGAAGGTTAAAGTTGGTGCGACCAGTCGGATGCGTCCGCCTGAACGAAAAGGTAAATGCCGATGGCCAGCAACATCGCCAGCATTATCCAGATGATCAGTTTCGAGATGTTCACAGGTGGCAGATAATCGCAATGGCGCCCCGGCAGCAATTCACATTTCGAGGCTTGGAGCGTTTGAGGGATAAGATTGCACGATTGCGTTATCGCTCTTGATCGGCCTCTTTTTTTAGCGTTCCCTGATGCGTTGTGACGAGATCGATTTTCGAAACGATATTCGCTGTCGCTGCTGGGGTCGCCCTGTCGACTGCACTCGGCTATCTCGCCTATGCTTGGCCGGGCGATGCCGTGCCCATGCTGGAATGGCTTGCCAGTCCGTTTACATTCAGCACCCTTCTGTGGGCGGCGCTCGGGGCGACGTTTGGACTCAGCGCCTTGCAATTCCGGCGAGGCCGGACATGTGTAAGCCGCAAAATGCGGCGCGACGAGCGCGAAACACCATAGCTGACAAGCGCCTGCTAGAGATGCGGAGAGCCCTGTGAAAAGCACGCGCCTATCGCGCCGCGAAGCATGGTCACCGATTGCCCTCAAACCTCTGCGCCTGTGTAGCTGAGGGTGCGCGAAGGGCTAGGGGCGGAAGCAGCCAGACTGGCATTGATCGAAGCGGCCGGGAAGCGCATCTGTTGCCGAGCAACTGACCGAGAAGCTTTTCCCCCGGTTCTGCCTATCCTGCGGACTGATCGCTTCGTGCGAAATGCTTCGATGAAGAAGACGCGTCCAGCTCAGCAGACGAAACCCACGCCCATGGAGATGCCGGCGAGGCGGCGTGTCCAGTCATTCCGCGCCACAAAGGCTCGGACAAGGCATGCTGCCGCGAACCCTGGCAGCTCCTTTGCCCTCACGACGACACCGCAAAAAGGAGTGCCCGGCTGGAGGAACAAAACTCTGCCCCTTCAGTTCGGCCCGAGGTGCTGCGCCCCGGTGTCGCACGTGAGCCCGACGTGAGTGCCCTCTGGGGTGAACCGTCGGATCGGCCACCCCCAAAACGGAGACAATCATGTTTCACCACGTCAAGGAACTTCAGTTCAACGCGCGTGTATCTGAACCCGACCCAAAATTCGCTGCCCTGCTGCTTGAACAATTCGGTGGCGCCAATGGCGAGCTGGCCGCCGCGATGCGGTATTTTACCCAGGCCTTCTCAACCCGCAAACCTTACCCCGACAAGTACGATATGTTGATGGACATTGCGACGGAGGAATTCAGCCATCTCGAGATCGTCGGAGCAACCATCACGATGCTTCTGGACGGGGTCAACGGTGAACTGAAGAATGCGGCCGAGGCGAGCCCCCTGAACAAACTGACGAAAGGTAAGGCCGGCAAGGAGGATGTGCTCCATGAGGCGTTGACCAACCCACAATTTCTGGTTCAATCAGCTGGCGGACCGACCTTGACGAATAGCCAAGGTGTGCCGTTTTCCGGCAGCTACATAGACGCCAACGGCGATTTGACCGTGGACCTGCGCTCGGACATGGCCGCCGAGGCGCGAGCGAAGATCACCTACGAATACCTGATGAAATTCACGGACGATCCTCTTGTCCACGACAGCCTGCGATTCCTGATGACTCGCGAGATCGCCCACTTCCAGATGTTCGGGGCAGCGTTGGAGACCATTCAACCCAACTTCCCAATGGGCATCCTGCAGGGAGACCCGCGGCATACCCACACCTACTTCAATCTCTCGAACGGAGCCGAGGTGCGGGGTCCCTGGAACGAGGGACAGGGTCCGTGGAGCGCCGGCGAGAGCTGGGACTATGTGAAGGAGCCTCACAAGCACGTCATCGACACCCAGGGAGAGATCAACCACGAACCAAAGAGCGTCAACATCACTCAAAAGCAGGTGGAGGCCAAGAACAAGGAGCTCTCCCACAAACGCAGCGCCGAGGTCAAAGCAAAAACAACCTCTGCTCCCACCCAGTGGTCCTCCTATCCGCAGGACTCGATCGACAGCCCGGTGAAAGCGCAAACCACGGGAATCTGACGACGTGGGTGAGAGCGAGAACCAAGCCTCGCCCGAACCCCGGCCCAATAACACGCCGGTTCTCGAGATCTCGTATTTCACGGATCCGCTATGCTGTTGGAGCTGGGGGTTCGAGCCTCAACTGAGACGCTTACGTTACGGCTTCGCCGGTCGAATTGCGTTGCGGTTGCGTTTGGGCGGCATGATCGGTGGCTGGGACAGGTTCAGTGATCCACTCAACGACGTTCACCGTCCGGCGCAAATGGGTCCGATCTGGGTCCAGGCGGCTCGCATTACAGGCATGCCATTCGAACCGACGATATGGGCTCGCGATCCGCCAGCCTCTTCGTGGCCTTCCTGTCTCGCGGTCAAGGCGGCGGGTCTCCAGTCGGCCGCCGCCGCCGACCTCTATCTGCGCCGCATCCGCGAAGCCGTGATGGTTGAAGGCCGGAACATCGCGAAAGAAGAAGTGCTGGCCGACATCGCAAATGATCTTGCCAAAGCACGTCCTGATCTGCTCGACCCCAAGCGGCTCGAGTTGGACTTCGCCGGAGCCGAGGCGCGAGCCGCGCTGGAGGAGGATGTGCGCGAAGCCAGATTCCGAGGCGTCGGCAGATTTCCCTGCCTCAGCCTCAGTCGGCCGGGAGCGGATCGCGCCTGGATAGTCGGCTGGCTGCCTTGGGACGAATTGCTCGCCAGATTGCTCACCTATGCCCCCGACCTCGGGGCGGCGCGGGAGCCCCCCAGTGCTGAAGCGTATGCACTTTACTGGGGTGGGATGATGACGCCCCGGGAAGCTGAGGGCACAGCAGGCAATCCAGACGGCACGATGGCCAACAAAGCTGCGTTTCCCTAGGCACGCGCGGCGCGTTCCGCCGCTCACGTGATGGTGAAGCCGCGGTTGGAACAGACCGGCCAAGCTCGGGTTAGCAAAGTGCTCCGTCCCGCAAGACGCCCCCTTTGGGGTCGCTTAAAGAAACGTCGCAGGAACGATCATGAAAACCCAGCAATCGCCGAACATCAATCATCGTGGCCCGCTCGTCGTCATCACAGCGGCGGTGCTGGCGAGCGCAATCGCCGTCTACTACTTCGCCACCCCACTGACTGGGGTAAATGGAACCCCCGGAGCCATGCTTGTGCTCGTTGCCAGCCTGGCACTTGCGCTGGATGGCCTCGTATTGCGCTTCAGAGGAGGTGGTGTCGTCTTCACCCTGGCCTGGATCTTGGGCCTTCTAGGAGCACTCGGCACATTCACCGCCGCCGTATTTCTCCATGCCTGGTGGCTCGTGGCTGCCGTGGCCGTTGTGTTGGCCGGGCTGTTGATCACGCTGGTTTTCCGTCAGACCAAGATTCAGGATCCGTCCCAATGAAAACTGGTAGCTTCCGTTCGACCCTGGCCTTTGCCATCTTCATGTTGATGGGGGTCGGCATACATTCAGTCTCTGCCCAGAATGACAATAATTCACCCGCGTCACAACCGGGCGGCATACCGGATGCCGTTAAACAGCCGAACGACACCAGCGGAGGCACCAGCCCTTCGGCCGGGGGCGCGGGTTCGCCGATGGAGGCGACAACAGCCCCACTCCCTGCACCTAAGCCAATCCCTCTGGTCCCGCCGCAGCCGACCTGGAACAGCTTTCATGGCCAGCTTAATGGTCAGAAGTTCTCGCCGCTAACCCAGATTACCACGGCAAACGTCGGCTCGCTGCGCAAAGTATGGGAGTTGCACACCGGTGATATGTCGGACGGCTCAGGGGCATTGCCACCCTCCGTCTGGTCCGCAACCCCCATTTTCGCCAACGACACGCTTTATATCGGGACACCCTTCTATGGGGTGCTGGCACTCGATCCGGGCACAGGGGCGATCAAGTGGAAGTTCGAGTCCAAATCCACTTTGAAAGCATTGACACAGCCGGCCTTGAAGAACCGTGGCGTTGCTTACTGGCAGAGCAAGAATCCGATAGCCGGCGAAGGCTGTCAGAAGATCGTCTATCTCGGCACCATGGACGCGCACCTCTTTGCGCTCGATGCCGATACCGGACAGCTCTGCAAGAAATTTGGCTCGGGTGGCGTGTTGGATGTGAACCAATGGAACGACGTCAACGCCAAGTACCCGCTTTCGCTGTTGCAGCCCCCCACCGTGGCGGGCAACCACGTCATCATCGGCTGGGCTGGTAAGGATTGGGCCTATGCCGAGGCTCCTCCTGGGACGGTGTTCTCGTTGGATCCTCAGACGGGCGTGCGACAGTGGTCGTTTTCGGCGCTGCCGGCGCAGATCGCAAAACGGACCGGGACCGCAAATGTCTGGACGGCGATGTCCGTGGACGAAGGGCTCGGGCTCGTCTACCTGCCGGTCTCCAGCCCGTCGCCGAACTACTGGGGCGGCAACCGTGCTGACCCCATACCACTTGCGACATCGACCACCGCGCTGGATCTAGAAACCGGCAAGGTCGTCTGGTCGCGACAGTGGGTCCATCACGACATCTGGGACTACGACATCAATTCGGCGCCCACGCTTATGGACATCACTGTGGCAGGCAAGCAAATTCCTGCCCTGATGCAGGCAACGAAAATGGGCTTTCTGTTCGTCGTCGATCGGCGCACCGGAAAGGACGTCTGGCCGATCGACGAACGCCCGGTACCTGGCGGCGACGGCACCATTCAAGGGGAAGTCTACGCTCCCACGCAGCCGTTCCCGACCAAACCCGCACCGCTCCTGGACCAGTCCAGAAAGCCGGCAATCTGGCGTATAGCTGATATCGTCGGCATGGGCGAGTGCTCCCGGTTATGGGACACCCTGTCCTATCGTGGCATGTACAGCCCCCCGACACACAAAGGCCAAGGCGTGCTGGCTTACCCGGATTCGGCGGGCGGCGTGCAGTGGGGCGGGGTGGGGTTCGATCCAGGCACCCAAACGGCAGTGGTCAACTTCTCGCATGTCGTCCAATCCATCAAGCTCTATCCCCGCGATGAATACCAACGGCTCGCCGGCGATTCCGGCAATGAGCAGGGCTACTATCCGCAGGAGGGTGCACCCTATGGCATGTCGCTGCACAACGCTCTCAACTGGCTTGGCATGCCCTGCTGGGCACCCCCCTTCGGAGAAATCGCCGCCATCGACATGACCACCGGCGACATCAAATGGCGCCGGCCGATGGGAGCATCGCAGAAGTGGGGCTTCTATATGCCTGAATCACTCGGGTCGGTGACGATTGGTGGCCCCGCCGTGACGGCGGGTGGTTTGATATTTATCGGGGGTTCGATGGACGCCAAGGTGCGCGCCTATTCTCTCGCCAACGGACAGGAACTTTGGTCCGACATCGTCCAGGCGCCCGCGGTGGCCAATCCTGCGGTGTACGAGTACCGCGGCCGCGAATACGTGGTGTTCGTCGCCGGTGGAAATACCATTCTGAAAGACCAGGTCGGCGATCAGGTTGCCGCTTATGCCCTTCCCGGGCCGTAACGGCCAAACGCCACCACCGGTAAAGCTTTGGTCGCAGATCCGGGTCGCTGCCGCTGTGACTGTCTGGCTCAGGATGCCACCATCGGCCACATCTAGGAAGCTGTGAAGGCTACTTCGAATGAGAGTTGGGAATTGCCAAAGCGCAAAGGCTTCGTCGTGCATGCAAGGCAAGGGCGAAGTCCAAAGAGGCACCTGGCAAAGGGTGGATCGCGCCGCACCGCTCATCGCACGAGCCGTGGCCACTCTGTCGGCCGCCTCCGCGGTTCTGACCGGGTGTTCGGGAGGCGTATTCGATCCGCAGGGACCAATCGCGGCCGGCAACACGAAGATCCTGCTCAATTCGCTGGCCGTAATGCTGGTCATCGTGATCCCTACATTGATCGCGCTGCTCCTTTTCGCTTGGAAATTCCGAGCCACAAACAGTCAGAGCCGCTACGACCCCGAGTTTGTTTATTCCGGTCGCATAGAGCTGATCGTCTGGGGGATTCCAACTTTGACAATCCTCTTCCTTGGTGGACTCATCTACTACGGATCACATCACCTGGATCCCCGCACGCCGATAGCTTCAGATAAGCCACAGCTGAATGTCCAAGTCGTGGCGCTCGACTGGAAATGGCTCTTCATCTATCCCGACCAGCAAGTCGCCACTGTCAACAAGCTTGTCATCCCGGCTGGCGTGCCGATACATTTCACATTGACTTCCGCCAGTGTCATGAATGCTTTCTTCGTGCCGCAGCTCGGCAGCATGATCTACGCCATGAACGGTATGCAGACAGACCTGCACCTGCAGGCTGACCACGTGGGTACCTACTACGGGCAATCGGCGCATTTTAGTGGCGACGGCTTTTCGAATATGCACTTCCAGGTGCACGCGATCCCGGCACAAGAATTCGACGCCTTCATATCCGGTTTGAAAGCCGAAACCGGCGTCTTGAACGCCGACGTCTACCTCAAGCTCGCGCAACAGGGCAGCGATGTTTCGGCGACCACGTTTGGTCATGCACAACCGGGTTTGTTTGATGCAATCGTGCATCAGGCGCTGCCTCCCGGCCCCGGTCCAGCCGACAACAAGGCCGGCAGCAAACCGGGCATCAGGCCCGAGTCGTAGCCGTCGCCCACCGCTTCGGCGAACCCGGCGACGAAGCAACGAGAGGAGGCGCATAATGCTCGGTAAGCTCGACTGGTCCGCCATCCCCTTTGACCAGCCAATCCCACTTGGAGCGGCCTTGATCGTGTTTCTTGCCGGCCTCGGTGTGCTGGGCTGGATTACGGTAAAGGGGCATTGGCCTTATCTATGGCACGAGTGGATAACGTCCGTCGATCACAAGCGCATTGGCGTTATGTACATTGTGCTTGCCGTACTGATGCTGCTGCGCGGCTTCGTCGACGCAATCATGATGCGCACCCAGCAGCTGTTTGCGATCCACGGACCGGGTTACCTGCCGCCCGAGCACTTCAATCAGATATTCTCGGCCCACGGGACGATCATGATCTTCTTCGCCTCGATGCCGTTCATGATCGGCCTGATGAACTTCGTTGTGCCGCTGCAATTGGGAATACGTGATGTGGCGTTCCCCACGCTCAACTCGGTCAGTTTCTGGCTGACGGCGACCGGCGCCCTGCTGGTCAATATCTCGCTGGTTGTCGGGGAATTCGCGCGGACCGGCTGGCTGCCCTATGCGCCGCTTTCCGAACTCGCATATTCGCCCGGCGTGGGTGTGGATTATTATTTGTGGGCGATCCAGATCTCCGGGGTCGGAACGCTCTTTACCGGCGTGAACTTGGTAACCACCATTTTGAAGATGCGCGCCCCTGGAATGGGGTATCTGCGCATGCCCATGTTCTGCTGGACATCGTTGGCCTCTAATCTCCTGATCGTGGCTGCCTTCCCGATCCTTACGGCGACGCTGGCGATGCTGACGCTGGACCGCTACCTCGGCTTTCACTTCTTCACCAACGAAGCCGGCGGGAACCAGATGATGTTCGTTAACCTCATCTGGGCCTGGGGCCATCCAGAAGTGTACATCCTGGTGCTTCCCGCCTTTGGCGTGTTCTCCGAGATCTTCTCCACGTTCTCGTCCAAGCCGCTGTTCGGCTATCGCTCCATGGTGGCGGCGACGATGTTCATCTGTCTCGTGTCGTTCATGGTCTGGCTGCACCACTTCTTCACCATGGGCGCAGGCGCGAACGTAAATACGGCCTTCGGCATAGCCACCTCGGTAATTGCTGTTGGAACAGGGGTGAAGATCTACAATTGGCTCTTCACCATGT
This sequence comes from Mesorhizobium sp. B2-5-7, assembly GCF_006440875.1. NCBI lineage: Bacteria > Pseudomonadati > Pseudomonadota > Alphaproteobacteria > Hyphomicrobiales > Phyllobacteriaceae > Mesorhizobium > Mesorhizobium sp. B2-5-7. Next base: position 209,918 of record NZ_VFUO01000005.1, read on the forward strand.
ATGGCGGGAGAATTCGCTTCGACACTCCAATGCTATGGGCGCTTGGCTTTGTCACCACATTCACCATCGGGGGAATGACCGGCGTCCTGCTTGCAGTGCCGCCAGCCGACTACGTTCTGCACAATTCGCTCTTCCTGGTGGCGCATTTCCACAACGTCATCATCTCAGGCGTTCTCTTCGGCGCTTTCGCCGGCTTTACCTTCTGGTTCCCAAAGGCGTTCGGCTTTCGACTGCACGAGGGCTGGGGCAAGGCGGCCTTCTGGTTAACGCTACTGGGCTTCATCCTCGTCTTCGCACCTCTTTATGTGGTTGGCCTGGAAGGCATGACGCGCCGGCTCCAGCACATTGAAGTGGATGCTTGGGCGCCTTGGATCGTCATCGCGGCAAGCGGTATCGCGGTAATGCTTTTAGGTGCGGGCTGCCAGATCGCGCAGCTCTTCCTGTCAATCAGGGACCGTGAGCAGCTTCGCGACGAGACTGGCGACCCTTGGGACGGGCGCTCGCTCGAGTGGTCGACACCGTCGCCACCCCCTCCGTTCAATTTTGCGCACCAGCCGCATGTCGAAAACGAGGAGCCCTATTGGAGCATGAAACAACGCGTGATCGAAGGCCAAGACCCAAAGACGGTCAGGCAGTACGAGCCGATCGACATGCCAAAGAACAGCCCAACGGGTGTCGTGACTGCATTCTTCGCAACGGTTATCGGATTTGCACTCATCTGGCACATCTGGTGGCTGTCAATTCTCGGGTTCCTCGGCGCCTACGCCACATTTGTCGTGTTCGCCTGGCGAGACCAGGCCGAAACCGTGATCCCTGCCAAAGAGGTCGAACGGATCGACCGCGACCGCACCGCCGCGCAAATCGCGTGGCTCCGGCGCAGGGAGCAAGTGACATGAGTGACCACTTCGATACGATGCCCAGTGACATCACCGCTGGAAGTACCAGACGCGACCCCTACATGGTGGGCCGTTCGAGCGGGCAGGGAGAAGGGCGGTCACGACACCAGGGTGCCACCGGACACGGCGAGGGCGGTCCCGCCTCGAAGTTTGTAACCGTCACCTACGGATTTTGGATTTTTCTCCTGTCTGACATAATCATGTTCTCGGCCTTTTTCGCGTCGTACGCGGTGCTCGCGAATGCGACCGATAACGGGCCGACAGGCAAGCAACTGTTCGACCTCACACGCGTTGCCATTCAGACCGGGCTCTTGTTGACCTCGACCTTTACCGCGGGCCTCGCCTCCCTTGCGGTCGAAAGACGTTCAATGGCTGGCGCACAGTCGTGGCTGGTCGTCACTGGGGTCCTTGGAGCATTGTTCCTGCTTCTCGAGGGACAGGAATTCATCACGATGATCGGGGACAATGCCGGTCCCGGCCGAAGCGCGTTCCTGTCGGCCTTCTTCGCTTTGGTCGGGTGCCATGGCGTCCATGTGGGGCTTGGCATCCTGTGGCTCGGAACCATGATGGCCCAGCTCGGGGTGAAGGGCTTTCGCGCCGACATCTTGCGCAGGCTTCACTGCTTTGGCCTCTTTTGGCATGCCCTGGACATCATCTGGGTCGCGATTTTCAGCCTCGTTTACCTGCTGGGAGCATCGCAGTGACAGATAAGACCGCCCCATCCGACGCGCCCATCGACACCCGCGATGCCGCCCCTGGCGAGGAGACGATCACGCGCAATGAGCCTGCGGCTGGACTGCGGGGATATCTGCTCGGCTACGGCCTCGCGCTCCTGTTGACGGTGGGGTCGTTCATCGCCTCGCAGACGGAGTTGATCTATCAGCCGGCCGTCATTTCTGCGCTCGTCGTGCTGGCCCTTGCACAGATCGGCGTGCATCTGGTTTTCTTTCTGCATCTGACGACCGGACCAGACAACACAAACAACATTTTGGCCCTCGCTTTTGGAGTGTTGATCGTTGTCCTGATTGTGCTCGGCTCCGTCTGGATCATGCGACACCTCGACCAGAACATGGCGCCCATGAACCCGCAACCGCTTGCGTCGCTGACGCTCCGGGCTGCCGAACGACTTCGGCTACTCTCGGCTTTGCCCGGCGCGGTGGGCTGATCGAAGCTGTTCCCGTCAGTCTCGTGAGCCGGCGCATCAAATTGGCGGCCAGAATGGCAGGCGGCATCTGAATGCAATAGAGCGGCCCAACCGCGGCCCAAGGACAGCGAAAGAGGAGGAAACTATGATTCCCGAATGGTTACGTTGGGTGGCCGTGCTTTCCTTGCTGGCCGGAATTCTGTCTTCAATCTGGATTGCATTAGACGAGTTCCGAGCCCCGCAGGATATGTGGATCATGAACCTCGTTTGGCCGGTCTGTGCCCTCTTCGGATATGGCTTCGTTCTTTTCCTTTATGTGCACTCCGGCCGGCCAAGTTCCAAGGGCACCGTCGAGCGGCCAAGCGGAGACGCAAAGAACGCACGCTCGCACAAGACAGCTCTTTGGCCGACGGCGATCGCAAAGGCAGCATTGCATTGCGGAGCCGGCTGCACCGTGGGTGATGTCATTGCCGAAACGCTGGCCCTTGCCTTCCCAACTGTCCTGTTGTGGTTGGGCTGGAAAAGCTTGTTTGCAGAGAGGACGATTTCGGTCTGGATCCTGGACTACATCTTCGCCTTTGGGCTGGGCATCGCCTTCCAGTATTTTACGATAAAGCCGATGCGACAGCTGTCCGCGAAGCAAGGATTGCTACAAGCCCTCAAGGCTGATGCTCTGTCGCTGACAGCATGGCAGGTTGGTATGTATGGCCTCATGGGCGTCGGTCAGTTTTTGATCTTCAAACCGGTCTTCGGGACGCAACTGGAAGCCAACACGCCTGAGTTCTGGTTTTTGATGCAACTGGCCATGCTGGCCGGCTTTGCAACCAGTTATCCCGTAAATTGGTGGCTCCTCAGGAAAGGCATAAAGGAACTGATGTAGGGCTGCGCCCCTCGCCAGAGCTGCCCCAGCTCCCTGCGGGAGAAACCTTTGCCTGGCGATGCGGCCATTCACGCAGGGCCGCTCAGCCTTAGCGCCGCCCAGCGCACGCCCTTGCCGATCAACACTCCGCCGGTCGGATGCTTGGTCGATCCTCGCTGCCGCGGCGGCACCGTTGTGCAGGCCTTTAAAATGGACCGCTTGGCATGCCGCCAGCTCTGGAAGATTGCCTAACACCGCTTTCGCTACGGCCGCCGGACGTGGTGCAGAACACCTAATACGCGCTCGCCGCCGCCTCGACCGACTTGCGCAGGTCTCGCACCTCGTCGGAGCTCACCGCGCCTGCCTTGTTGCCCCAGGCATTGCGGACGTAGGTAGCGACTGATGCAATCTGGCCATCAGTAAGCTTCCATCCGAATGACGGCATCGCCATTGGGTTGGGACTTTCGGGCATCGAGGCAGCGTGCCCGCCGTTGAGGATGATGCGTAAAACCGACAGCGGCTGGTCGGATTGGACGACTGCATCCCCTTTGAGGGAGGGAAAGAGTCCTTTCACGCCGACGCCTCCTGACTGATGGCAAGCAGAGCATTGGTCGGCATAGATCGCCTGTCCGGCACGAACGACGTCCTGGTCTGGACCTTCCGAGGCTTGCCCAGCGGTAGCCGGAAGCGACTTTAGATACGTTGCGATCGCATGCAAATCTTCGTCGCTCATTTTGGATGTCGAGTCCTTGATAACCTCGGCCATCGGCCCATAGGCGGTGGTGCGGTCATTGCGGCCAGTCCTGAGAAAACGGGCTATGTCCTCCGTGTCCCACGATCCGAGGCCCTCACGCCGGTCGCCTGCCAGGCTCGGCGCGTACCAGTTCTGAATTTCCCCGCCCTGATACATTTGGTCCGTCTTGGCCGAGCCGAACATGTTCTTGGGTGTGTGGCAGGCCCCGCAGTGACCGAGCCCTTCCACCAGATACGCGCCGCGATTCCACTCCGCCGACTGCCTTTTGTCAGGCTGGAATTCGCCGGGCGTGAAGAACAGTTCGTTCCATCCCGCCATGGCGATCCGATGGTTGAGCGGCCATGTAAACTCGTTGGCACGCGTCGGTGCCCGGACCGGCTCAACCGTACGCAGATAAGCGCGGATGTCGTCAACGTCAGCGCGCGAAACCTTGGTGAACCAGGGATAGGGAAATGCCGGATAGAGACGGTGGCCATCTGCGGCTATCCCCTCGTGCATGGCGCGGTAGAATTGCTCCTCGGTCCACGCGCCGATGCCCGTCTCGGGGTCGGGGGTTATGTTGGCTGAGTAGATAGTGCCGAATGGCGTCTCGATGGGCCGGTCGCCGGCAAAGGGCTTGCCGCCATCCGCCGTATGGCAGGCGACGCAATCGCCGGCTGCCGCCAGACGGCGCCCGCGCTCCTGCCTGGCGAAGTCCCCGATCTGCGCTTGGGCGAAGGGGCCGGGAAGAACCAACCACCCGCCGATCAGGGCGGTGGTTGCAGCCAGGGCGAGGAGCGTCTGCTTCGTCATGTCTGCACCAGAGGACCTGGTCGCTTGAGATACTGATTGCGGATCGCGTCCGCGGCCCAAAGCGCAAGTGCGCTCACTGTCCCGGTTGGGTTGTATCCGCTGTTGTGCGGAAAGGCGCTGGCGCCGACCACGAACAGGTTAGACACGTCCCAGTGCTGCAGATACCGGTTGACCACGCTTTGCTGAGGAGTGACGCCCATAATCGCGCCACCTGTGTTGTGCGTCGACTGATAGGGCTCGATGTCATAATGCGGCCCCCGCGGCGACTTCTTGATCTCGCGCGGCTTCATCGCCTTTGCAATGTCGACCATCTTGGCCATGGTGAAATCCTGCATCTTCAATTCGTTCTGCTTGAAGTCGTAGGTCATGCGCATCAGCGGGCGGCCGTAGACGTCCCGAAAGCTTGGATCAAGATCCAGGTGGTTGGCCGCGTTCGGCATTACCGCCCCCATCAACGAAACCGACATGGAGGTCAGATAGTTCTCGATGAAGGCCTTCTTCCACTTGGCACCCCATTTCGGGGTGCCTTCCGGCAGGAACTCCGTCTCGATTGGCCGGCCGGTGGTCACGTAGCCGGCAATGTAGCCGCCGTGGATGAAACCAAGCCCGCTATGGTCGAAGTTATCGCCGTTCCAATCGTCGACGATCATGCCCAAAGCGCCGGCCCCCACAAAGGGATTGAGGACCTTGTCGCCAAGGAAGACGTCCACCGAAGGGGTAATCTGATAGCAATAGTTCTTGCCGAGCGTCCCCTGGCCGGTGCTTGGGTCGTAGATTGTCCCAATTCCGGAGGTCATCAACAGGTGCACGTTGTGGGTGATGTAGGCGCACACGACCACAAGGTCGGCGGGCTGTTCGTATTCGTTCCCGTGCATGTCGACGTAGGTGACACCCGTGGCGTGTTTGCGCGAGCTGTCGAGATTGACCGCAGTGACCTCGCTTTCGGTGCGAAGACCAAAGTTTTTCTTCTGCATCAAGACGGGCAAGATCGTCGTCTGCGCACTCGCCTTGGAATAGTTGCCGCAGCCGAACTTTTCGCAGAACCCGCAATAGGTGCAGGGCGCCAGACTGACACCGAGCGGGTTGGTATAGGCCTGTGACATGTTGGCCGAAGGGCATGGGAACGGATGCAGCCCGATCGAGCCCGCCGCTTCTGCAAACAACGTCGGCCCATAGGTCTGCTTCATCGGCGGCGTGGGGTAGGATTTGGAACGCCGTCCCTCGAAGGGGTTCCCGCCCGATTTTTTCTGTCCGTTTACGTTGCCGGCCTGACCGGCGATCCCGCACAGTTCTTCCCACCGGGTATAGTACGGCTCGAGCTCGTCATAGGTGACGCCCCAATCCTGCAGCGTCATGTCCTGCGGAACCATGCCTTCGCCATAGCGTGCGATCGTCTGGCTGCGGATCTCGAAGTCATACGGCAGGAAGCGCCAGGCCTGACCATTCCAGTGTAGGATCGAACCTCCGACGCCGGTTCCGGGTAAGAATGACCCCAGGCGCCGCATCGGCAGCGCCTTCTGGTCGGACGTATTGCGGAACGTCAGCGTCTCCTGGGCGGTCTGTTCGAACAGATGGCCGCGGTAGCGATAGCGCAGCTCGTCCTGGATGAAGGTTGGGGCAAAATCAGTGCTGGTTTCCCGCAAACTGCCACGTTCGATCGCAAGGACTTCGAGCCCAGCCTCGGTCAGTTCGTGTCCCATGATGGCGCCGGTCCAGCCGAATCCGACCAGCACGACATCAACCGCAGGAAGCTTCTGAGCCATCGTGCCTATCCCTTGCTGTCCCAAGCGGGCCGACCGCGAATACCGACAGGGGGCTGATCGTAGCGGTCCCCGTGGCGGTCGACCCAGTCGAGATAGTTGTAACGCGCACCCGGAAAGCCGAGCATCTTCCAGCCGGCCATGTCCTTGTTGCCGCCATAGATGGGATCGCTGAACATGCCCTCCTTGGTGTTCAGCCACAGCATTTTAAAGAATGTCTTGGCATCGACGCCGCCGAGATCAACCTTGCCCTTCTCAAGATCAGACAGGAGTGCATCCTGCGCTTCGGGCGCAAGCTCCGCGAAACGCCTGCCGCCTTGCGAAGCGACTGCATGCTGGTCAATCGCAGCGATCGCTGCGCGGTAGAGCGCGGAAGGCGTCATGCGCGATTGGTAGCCCTGCGTGTCCTCGCCCTTGTCCCAGGGGCCTTGCATGTACCAGCTGCCGCCGCGTCCATACGCCCCAGCGAGCTGATGGTCGATGAACAGCGGCACACCACAGCCGCGGGCACCCGGGCCCAGAGCATCCTCAGGGATCAGCCTTTCGGTCGCGGCTTCGACAAAGGCGGCCTCGTCGGCGGTGAAGAATTTATAGTCAGCCGCATCGAGCGGGTTTGGCGCGTCCGCCTGATGTGGCAGCCACCTGTCAGCGTCGCCGCCTTTGACGTCTCGCGCCGAAGCCGCCCCAATCGTGGCCGATGCTGCGACTGTCGCACCTGCCGTGAGAAACCTACGGCGGCTCAACAGGTTCGGCTTCATGGCGGAGATCCAGCAGCTGTGGGATTATTTGATCCGCAACCCGCTTCATCCCGAAATGTTCCGCTGCTGACGCGTTTGTGATCGGGAACATCGCGCGGCGTATCGGCCAGGGTGCATCCGCATCTGCTCTGGTCACATCTCCACTTCCAGCTATTCGAACTTCTTCGCACCGGCGGTTCCACTGGGGCTTCAGAGCCCTAGTTGTCCTGGTCAGACCTTACCTGAGGCCGCTATGAACGATCTTCCAATCCTCACCCTGGGGATGATCCTGCTCACCGCTTCCTTGGTGGCGATGATCTCCAGACGGCTGCAACTTCCTTACAGCGTCGGGCTTGTTGCGGCAGGTATCGCGCTTGGCTTCATGCCCGGCGTTGTCGAACTTCCGCTCAGTCGGGATCTGATTTTCACGGTCTTTTTGCCGCCGCTGATTTTCCAGGCGGCCCTTGCGATCGAATGGCGTCATTTTCGCCTGAATCTGCCGGTCACAGTTCTGCTCGCTTTTCCCGGGGTCGCAATTGCCGCCGCAGTGGTTGCGGCTGGCATGCATTTGCTGCTCGGATGGACGTGGATCGGAGCCGGACTGTTCGGCGTGCTGATAGCGGCGACCGATCCGGTGTCGGTTATCGCAGCCTTCAAGGAGATGAAGGTTCAGCCCCGCCTGGCTCTGCTTGTCGAATCGGAAAGTCTGCTTAATGACGGCGCGGCCGCGGTTGGCTTCGGCATCCTGGCGGCAATCGCGGCAGGCGCCGAAGCGACACCCCTGAACGTTGCTGCGTCGCTGTTCTGGACGGTTGCCGGTGGGATTGCCTCCGGCGTGGCCGTGGCAGCTGTGCTGCTTCTGATTGCCGGCCGGACCGAAGACCATCTCGTTGAGATAACCCTGACCACCATCGCGGCCTATGGTTCGTTTCTGCTTGCTGAGGATCTTGGCATGTCGGGCGTGCTGGCTACACTCACCGCAGGCTTGATCGTCGGCAACGTCGGATGGAAAGGCGCTATCTCCGCCAATGCCAGAAGTCACGTTCTGGCGTTCTGGGAATACGCGGCCTTCCTGGCAAATTCCGTCGTGTTCATCTTGATCGGCGGCCATGAAGCCCATCAGCCACTTGGGATATTCGCAGGCACCTCGGCGATCGCCATCATCCTGGTGCTGGTTGGCCGGACCTTGGCTATCTATCCTTTCTGTGCCCTGCTTGCTGCGACTCCCCTGAAGGTGGATGCCAGCTATCAGCACATTCTGGTATGGGGCGGGCTGCGCGGTGCGCTCGCTCTGGCCCTGGCGCTTGCACTTCCTGAAAACGTCGCCGAGCGCAGTCAAATAATCGTTGTCGCGTTCGCGGTCGTTGCCTTCTCCATCTTTGTCCAGGGGCTGAGCATGCCGTGGCTTATCAGATGGATGGGGCTTACCGCCGAACGCGCGGGTTCCTCCACACCTGACCGGAGCCGGTGAGGAAGTCGAGGCCGTTCGCGGGTTCTCGACTGCTCAGGCGCTGTCATGTCAGCAGGCTGGAAAAGCCATCCCACTCGGTTGCAGCTCGGGCTGCGCCGGACGCATGCCTGTCCAGCAGATCGCCACGCATCGGGCGCAATGAGATGCGCGGCCCGCGTTGCGGGACCTGATGCCAGCCGCGTGCCCCCGCTCACGGGACGACCAGGAACAGCACGCCGCCCGGGCTAAACACCGATGTAGCGTTGCAAGAGTTCAGGCTGCGCCTTGATCTCCGCGGCAGGGCCTTCGTGGACGATATGGCCGTTGTTGATGATGTAGACCCGCTTTGCCAGCGAAAGCGTTGCCGCCAGGTTCTGTTCGACAAGAACGAGGGTATGGCCGGCTTCGGCCAGGTCGCGGCAGGTGCGAACGAGATTCTGTACGATGACAGGTGCAAGGCCCTCGAACGGCTCGTCGAGCAGGATGATTTTCGGGTCGCGAACAAGAGCGCGGGCGATCGCCAGCATCTGCTGTTCGCCGCCCGAAAGATCGGTACCCCGGCTGCCCCGCCTTTCCTTCAGCCGAGGGAAGATCTCGTATATGCGCTCGAGCGGCCATCTGTTGTCTGCGGTCAATCCAGCCAGGATGATGTTGTCTTCGACGCTCAAGCTGCCGAAGATGCGGCGATCCTCGTGGACCAGCTGCATTCCGCGTCGAGCGATGCTGTGCGCCTTGCTGCCCGCCAGTTCCTCACCATCGAGCTTGATACTGCCCGTTCGCGGCGTCACAACTCCCATCAGGCTCTTTAGCGTCGTCGACTTGCCGGCGCCGTTCCTGCCAAGCAGCGCGATCACCTCGCGCTTTTCAACACGCAGCGATACGTCGAATAGAATGTGGCTGTCACCGTAGTAGCTGTTCAGCCCGGCGACCTCGAGCAGGCTCATGCTAACTCCTCGTGGATCCCGCCGAGATAGGCTTCCTGCACCTTTGCATTGGCCTTGATCTCATCTGGCGTCCCTTCCACGAGGACGCGGCCCTCCTGCAGCACGGTCACCCTTTCGACCAGTTCGAACAGCGCATCCATGTCGTGGTCGATGATGATCATCGTGCGGCCGCGCGCGACCGACTTCAGCAGTGCAACGGTCTCCACGCGCTCTCGTGGACTCATCCCCGCAAGTGGCTCGTCAAGCAGCAGCAGGCTGGGCGAGGTTGCCAGGGCCAAGCCAATCTCGAGCCGGCGTTTCTCACCATAGGCAAGTTCGGATACTGAGGTCTCGGGCCGGTGCGTGAGGTTCACCAGCGCCAGCGTGCGCTCCACCTGCTCTTCGAGACCTGGGATTGCGCGGATGTTGCGGAAGAGATCGAGCCTGAACCTGCCGCGAAGCTCGCCCAAGGCGGCGATCGTAAGATTCTGCCTGACCGTCAACCGATCAAAGAGCTGGTTGATCTGGTAGCTCTTGGTCAGCCCGAGCTGGCATACATCCGCGACGCCCAAATTGGTGATGTCACGGCCCTGGAACAGGATCCTGCCGGATGTCGGCGTCACCTCTCGGGTGAGCATCTTGAAGAAGGTGCTCTTGCCGGCACCATTTGGACCGATTATGCCCCGCACCTCGCCGTGCTCTACGCTGAAGTCGATGTCGCTGTTGGCCAGCAGGCCCCCGTAACGCTTGCTCAACCCGATGGCGCGAAGGATCGGTCCGGCCGCGGAGTCTGTCGGGCGGTGTCTTGTCGGCATCAGCTGCGCGCTGGAGGGGAACCTAGAGTGGTTGTTCGAGGGGAGTGCGTCTGACAACTGTGCCGGCCCCGCGGCTTTCTTTCCGCCCGTGCCCCATTCATAGACGTCGATAATAGCGCCAACGATGCCTCGCCTGAGAAAACAGACGAGCAGCACGAAGACGATGCCAAGCACCAGCTTCCAGATCGCGCCAAGGTGCAGCGTGTTCTGGAAGAAGTCGCTCAGAAAGAGCCACACCGTGGCACCGACCAAGGGCCCGAACAGTGTTCCAGCGCCGCCGATTGCGGTCTGCATGACGAGCTGGCCGGAGGTGTCGAACATGAAGGCTTCGGGCGGCATGAAGCCCTGCATGACACCGAGCAAACCGCCGGCGAAGCCGGCATAAACGGCGGCAATCACGAAAGCGGCGTGTTTGTAGCGGTGGATGTCGTGGCCCAGCGCCGCGGCGCGTAGAGGGTTGTCCCGGATGGCCGAGAGGATCGCTCCCACGGGCGAGCGCACGATCCGCAACGCGATCATCAGGCCAACGAAATACCAGAAGGCCAGGAAGACATACATCGTTCGATCGGTATCGAATTCGAGTGTGGTGAAGCCAAGGTCGAAACTCGGCGTCGGCACTCCGGGCAGGCCGTTTTCGCCACCGGTGTAAGCCGATAGCGGGTTGAACTCGACGAAGAAGAACACCTCCGAAATCGCCACCGTGATCATCGCGAAGTAGATGCCTGTCCGCTTCAGCGCGATCAATCCGACCAGATAACCAACGAGGCCGGCCACGATGGCGCCGATGCAGACGGACGCCAGCACGTGGGGGAAGTTCAACTCGGTCATCAGATAGGCCGCGAACATGCCGCCCGTGCCGAAAAACGCGGACTGGCCGAACGAAAGCAGCCCGGTGTAGCCGAAGAGAATGTCGAATCCCAATCCGAACAGGCCCCAGATCAGAATGCGATTTATGGTCGCCGGCGCAAAGCCGAAATGCGGCAGCACGAATGGCGCTACGACCAACGCGATCGCCGTCAGCACCTCGACCAGAAATGGTTTTTTGCTGTTCATGGCGCACCCGTCACTCACGGCCCGCCGTGCCGAACAGTCCGTACGGGCGAAGCACGAGCACGAGAGTCATCGCCACAAAAAGCATGACATAGGCGTAGCCCGGGTTGAACATCGAGGTGATGGAGATGATCTCGCCAGCGATCAGGCCCCCGACAACGGCACCCGGGAAAGATCCTACGCCGCCGATGACGACGACAACGAAGGTCTGCACCAGGATCCACTCGCCGACGTCCGGCGCGATCGACACCACTGGCGCGTTTACGATACCGGCAAAACCGGCCGCCATCGCCCCGATGCCGAACACCAGCGTGAAGATCTTGTGGACGTCTATGCCAAGCGAGCTGACCATCACAGAGTCCTCAATGCCGGCGCGCACGATCATGCCGATGCGGGTGCGGTAGAGCACGAAGTAGAGCGCGAGCAGCGCAACGGCGACGATAGCCAGCAGAGCCAGGCGATACGTGGGATACATCATGAAACCGAGCGGGGTGATGCCGACCAGCGGGCCGGGCGGGGGCACGGTCTTCGACAGGCCGCCGAAAAAGAAGCGCACCGCCTCGACAAAGACGATGCCCAGTCCGAACGTGACGAGTAGCTGATCCTCATAGGGTCGCGAATAGAAAGGCCTGATGATGAGCTTCTCCATGAGGAGGCCGACCAGCATGACGAAGAGCGAACCGGCGACCACGGCAGCGACGAAAGAGCCGGTATAATCATAGGCGACGTAGCCGGCATACCCGCCAAGCATGAACATCGCGCCATGCGCCAGGTTGAGCACACCGAGTGTCCCGTAAATGATGGTCAAGCCGGAGGAAATGAGGGCCAGCAGCGCCCCCAGCACCAAGCCGTTGAAGCATTGCGATATAAAATTGGCCCAGTTGATCACGCTGCCGCCCGCCGTCCGAGGTTAAGGAATAGTTCGTGCCGTCGCTGCCAGGACGAGCCATCCGGTAACGTAGGTCGTTCGGGCCGCGGGTCGAAAGCGGGAGCGCCGGCCTTCTCCGCGCTCCATGCGCGGAAAAGGCCTCACGCGTACCTCAGGTATAGTCGCCGAGCTGACAGCCGAAAGCGTCGGGCTTCTGCATCAGACCTTCGCCGGGCACGATCTCGACGACGTCCCAGAAATCCTCCTCATTTTTCATGTCCTTGGCGGCCTTGCCACGAACGATGACGACGGGACGAATGAGCTGGTGATCCTCTGCACGGAATTTCACATCGCCGACCATCGATGGGAAGGTCTCGCCCTTCTCATACTGCTTGATTACGTCGGGTGGATAGAAACTTCCTGCTTCCGAGACCATGCGTGCCCAGATAGCGAATTGCATGTAGCCATTCTCGGCGCCCCATTCAGGCCGGTAGTTGTACTTCTTCTGGAAAGCATCGACGAAAGCCTTGGCCAGGGGGTACTGGTCTTCCATCGTCCACCAGAAATCGGTGGCCGCAAACACGCCTTCAGTCAGGTCCGCCCCGACTTCCTTGGCCAGGAATGGGATTTGGTACGGAATCACCATCTTCATGTTCGGCGTCAGGCCGAACTGCTTGGCCTGTTGTACTGACAGCACGGCGTCGCGGCCCCAGTTGACGTTGACGATGAACTCGGCGCCGGAATTGGCAATATTGGTAAGATACTGGCTGAAGTCCTGGGTTCCGAGCGGCGACACCTGGTTCGTCACCATCTGCCAGCCACCCTGCGAAGTCAGATAGTCGTTGACCGATTTGGTGACGGTGTGGCCGTAGGTATAGTCGGGCGTCATGAACGCGGCCTTCTTGCCGTTCCCAAAGTTCTTCAGCAGCACCGGACCGATGGCGTTGGCGCAGGTTTCGCCATAGACGCACTGACGGAAAGAGTAACGCGCGCAGTCCTTGCCAGTCGTGTCATTCGAGCCGGAGATGGCCACAAGGTAGAGGATCTTTTCGCGCTGGGCGAATTTGTTGAGTGCGACGGCCACCGCCGAGGACGTGGAGCCCGTCATGGCGACGATCTTCTTGTCGTTGATGAAAGTCTGCTGTTCCTGCACGGCGTTGTTCGGTTTGGCGGCTGAGTCGGCGACGACCAGTTCCACCTTCTTGCCCAGTACCCCTTTCTCGATCTTAGGCGCGATCTGTTTGAGCAGATCGTTGCCTTCGTTGATGTGCTCGATCGCCAGCTGCATGCCCTTGAGTTCATCCTCGCCCTGTACCGCATAGGCGCCCGTGCGCGGGACAGAAGCGCCGATATAGACGGTGTCTCCCTGCGAGCCTACAGGCCAGGTGCCGAGCGCAGGCTTGTCGTCGGCGGCAAAGGCCGGGCGTAGGAATGAAGCTGGCAGCATCATGCTGCCGGCAACGCCGGCGCCGGCCTGCAGCATGGTGCGCCGGGACAGGCCGGCCGATTTATGGTCGTTGAATTGCATTGCATGTTCCTCCCTTGGCAAGCGCTTCTGGAGCACTCGTTGCTGCCCGCGCTCGGGCAGAAATCGGATCGCATTGGCATTCGCAACCGCACGAGAGGTTCGGTCAATGCAACTTTGGTTGGATGATTTGGATTAATAATCTAGATTAACAAGCCACCGCAAATTGCATCGGCAGACGGAACTCTCACCGCGCGGACGTGGAATGCCCCTAAACGGTCACGCAGTGATGGCCAGACTGACGCAGGTCATGAAACTTGGGGCAGCTGACCTCGCCAGTCTTGAAGCCCTCTTTGAGCGAGAGGTTACCGTCGGGAAGCGAGAGGAACTCGTCATCCACGGCTCGCCCTTCCGCAGCTTGTGCTTTGTCAAAGACGGATACGCAATTCGCTACAGGGTGCTGCGAAGCGGAAGGCGTCAAATCCTCAAGCTCATCCTGCCGGGTGACGTCATCGGATTTCCGGTCAGCTTTTTCGATCGATCCACCTATACCGTCGTGGCGCTCACTGAAGTGACCTGCACGGTCTGTTCGCTCGAGTCCTATATCGGCCTGTGCTACGAGCAACCGCAATTCGGACTTGTTCTGAGTTGGCTCGCCGCGCAGGAAGCGGCAGGCTATGCCGAGCATATCGTCAACATTGGCCGGCGCAGGCCGATCGAGCGCTTGGCCCACCTCCTGCTCGAACTGCATGAACGCCTTTCGCAGGTCGGACGTGCCACCGAAACTCGCTTTGATCTCCCGTTCTCGCAGGAGATCATGGCCGACGCCCTCGGGCTGAGCGTGCCGCATCTCAACCGCGTCATGCAGCAGTTGCGCGTGCAACGACTGATTACGACCGAGGCACGTCGCATCGAATTGACGGACGCCACCGCTCTGCAAACCCTGGCCCAGTATGAACCGCTAGGCCTCGCCCCGATCGGCCTGCCGGATCGTCTGCGCTGAGTGCTGGCTGCCTTCTTCAGGGCAAGTCGCCAGGCATGTGGACACGCGAGGGCCGGAACCGAGCGATACGAAAGCGTCGCGCAAGCAGCTCCCTCCGGTTGACCTGTTTGTCGTGGGCCAGGCGCTTGGCACGGTCGCACTAGTGCGACCTGGGCTGCCTTCAGGGCTTGTATGTTAGATATGTCAGGGCGTATGATCCTGTTCGAGAAACTGGGCAGGGATGGTTTGACGGACGAAACGACAACGCTGCTTTCCGCCGCAACCCCGCCGCCGCGTGACGGAGCGGGTCGCAACGCTTTCGGCTTTTCCGGCAGTGCGCAGAAGATTGCGACTCTCGTTCATCGACGCCTACGCGACGATATTCTGTCGCTTGCGCTCAAGCCTGGGACGGTCGTTTCGGAAAATGAGCTTTCGGCTGTCTACGGCATCGGGCGAACGCCGGTCCGGGAAGCCCTGTTGCGCCTATCCGACGAAGGCCTGGTCGAAGTCGTCCCGAAGTCGGGGACGCGGGTTACGCGGATTCCGGCGTCACGGTTGCCTGAAGCTATCCTGGTGCGCAAATCGCTGGAAGACATCACCACCCGGGCCGCGGCTGAATGCGCCAGCATCAGCGATCTTATGGGCTTGCGCATGCTGATCCAGCGCCAGCGGGAGGCCGCCGAACAGGCAAATGAAGCCGCCTTCCACGCCGCGGACGAGGCTTTCCATGCACAGATCGCACGGGCGGCAGGTTATCCCGGTATCTGGGTGCTGGTCCAGCAGGTGAAGGCACAGGTTGACCGCTATCGCCGCCTTACCTTGCCGCAGAAAGGGCGCATGGCGCGCGTCCAGAAGGATCATGAGGCCGTCCTGGCCGGACTTGAAGCGCGTGATTGCGCCGCCGCCGCCGCTGCCATGGCCGCGCACATCGACCAGCTGAGGCTCGATATCGGGGCGATCCGAAGTCTTCATCCGGACTATTTCACAGACGAGACCGATGCCGACCGCAGATCGGACATGAGGGAGAGCAGCGGCGGATAGGCGAGGGTGTCCGCACCGAATTGGTTGAACACAGGGAGGAACTGTCATGATCACCAAACTTTTCAGGCTGGCCGTCGCCGCTTTCGCGGTGCTTTCGGCATTTGCCATCGGGCCGGCATCGGCCCAAACGGTGCTGAAATGGGCGCATGTCTACGAGACCGGCGAGCCCTATCACATCCAGGCGCTATGGGCCGCTGACGAAATCGCCAAACGCACGGACGGCCGATACAAGATCGAGGTATTCCCGGCCTCGCAGCTGGGCAACGAAAACCAGATAAACGAGGCGCTGACGCTTGGCACGGTCGACATGATCTACACTGGCGTCGCCTTCGCCGGCTCGATCTACGGTCCGCTGTCGATGACCAATGCCCCGTTCATCCTGCGTGATTTCAACCACTGGAAATCCTATCGCGATTCACCGCTCTTCCAGGATCTGGCCAAGGGCTATGACGACAAGACCGGACACCACATCGTTTCCCTGACCTACTATGGCCAGCGCGACGTGACTGCCAACAAGGAGATCAAGGAACCGGAGGACATGAAGGGCATGAAACTGCGCGTACCCCCGGCGCCCTTGTTCAAGATGTTCACCAAGTCGGTCGGCGCCAACGCCACGCCGATCGCGTTTTCCGAGGTCTATCTCGCTCTGCAACAAGGCACGGTCGACGGCCAGGAAAATCCGCTCCCGACCATCATGGCCAAGAAGTTCTATGAAGTGCAGAGCCATATCATGCTGACCGGTCACATCACCGAATCGCTGGTCACCATCGTCGGCGGTCATGTCTGGAGCGCGATGAGCGAGGAGGACAAGAAAGTCTTCACCGACGTGCTGAAGGAGGCTGCCTCGCGCTGCACCGACCAGATCCGCACCCAAGAAAGCGAGCTCGCCGACAAGTTCCGCGCTATGGGCAAGACGGTCGTCGACGTCGATCGCGAGGCCTTCATCAAGGCGGCGCGGCCGCTGCACAACGATCCCGACTCCGGCGCTGTCTGGACGAAGGAGCAGTACGACGCTTTGCAGGCCCTCAAATAGTCGCCAAATCCCGCCCCGGGGGAGGCCTCGCCTCCCGGTCTGCTATCCGCAAAGCTGCGGGCCAGGAATAGGGAAACCGCTATGACGCAAGACAGCCTTGGCGACGCGGCGCGCATTCGCGTCTCCGAAGAGGAGCCCGATCCTCCAATCGAGCATCATGTCGAGGACTGGCTTGCCTTCGCCATCTTCTGGAGCATGGCGATCATCGTCTTCCTGCAGTTCTTCACGCGCTATGTGCTCAACAATTCGCTGGCCTGGACCGAGGAGATCGCCCGCTATCTCCTGATGATCATCACCTTTGTCGGCGCCGCGATCGCCATGCGGCGCGGCACCCACATCAGCGTCCAGGTTGCGCATATGTTTTTGCCCGCACCGGCCGTACGCGCTTTGAACTTCATCATCGACGTGCTGGTGATCGGCTTCGTGGGACTTTTGTGCTGGTTCTCCATTGCGATCACACGGCTCATGCAAATCCAGACCATGACCGTGTTTCCATGGCCGATGAGCATCGTCTATGGCGGCATCGCCATCGGTTGTTTCCTGATGCTGTGGCGCGCGGCGGGGCGCTTCCTCGCCGGCGCCAGGCGCGGCTGGCGTCCTGATCTGAGCCGCACAGAACTGATCATCGATTGAGGCCGGACAAAAATGTGGCTCCTGTTCCTAGCGTTTTTCGCCCTGCTGCTGATCGGTGCGCCGATCTTCCTTGCCCTGGGCGGCGCCTCCCTGGTTTACACCGTGTTCTTGTCCAGCATCCCCGACTTCGTGGTGCTGCATCGCATGGCCGGCGGCGTCGATTCCTTTCCGTTGCTGGCGGTGCCATTCTTCATCCTCGCCGGCAATCTCATGAACACGGCTGGTATCACGAACCGCATCTTCGACTTCGCCGCCTCCGCCGTGGGCTGGCTGCGCGGCGGGCTCGGGCATGTCAACGTCGTCGCCTCGATCATCTTTGCCGGCATGTCGGGAACCGCCGTGGCCGACGCCGGAGGGCTCGGCAACATCGAAATCAAGGCGATGCGCGACCACGGCTACGACCACGAATTCTCGGTCGGCATCACGGCCGCATCCTCCACCATCGGGCCGATCATCCCGCCTTCGCTGCCAATGGTGGTGTTCGGCGTCATGGCCAACGTTTCGATCGGTCAGCTTTTCACCGCAGGGATCATACCCGGCCTCGTGGTAGCAGCCGCACTGATGCTCTACGTGAGTTGGTATGCTCGACGCAACGGGCTGGGCCGCGACCAGTCGTTCCGCTGGCGCGCACTTGGGCGTGATTTCATTCGCGCTATTCCCGCATTGCTGACCCCCGTCATCATCATCGGTGGCATGACCACGGGAGCCTTCACACCGACCGAAGCGGCCGTCGCTGCTTGTGCCTGGGCGCTGTTCCTCGGAATTTTCCTTTACCGCTCGCTCACCTTCCGACAGTTCTACCGCATCACGCTGGAGACCATAGAGACGACCGCAAGCGTGCTCATCATCGTCGGCGGCGCCTCCCTGTTCGGCTGGGTGCTGACCACCACACGGGTGACGGAACATGTAGCCGCCGGGTTGCTCTCGATCACCGACAATCCGCTGCTGCTGCTGCTGATCATCAACATCATCCTGCTGGTCGTCGGCTGCTTCATGGAGACCATCGCCGCGATCTCGATCCTGGTGCCGATCCTGATGCCGGTGGTCAATCAGGTCGGTATCGACCCGGTCCAGTTCGGGGTGGTCATGGTACTCAACCTCATGATCGGTCTGCTGACTCCGCCTGTCGGCATGGTGCTGTTCGTTCTGTCGCGCGTCGGCAAACTGTCATTCGACCGCACGGTCATGGCGGTGCTGCCGTTTCTCATCCCGCTGCTGATCGTTCTGGTGCTGGTTTCGGTGATCCCGCAACTGACGCTTTGGTTGCCGACGATGTGGTACCGGTGAGCTGTCCGCCAGGGCGGGCTGCCTTGCACGAATATCGCAGCACCCCTCTTGCCCTGGAGCCTCCAAACTCCAGCTTTCAAGGATTAGCCAGTGGCCGAACAGTTTTGGTTGAGGAGACCCGTTCCATTGGACAGCCTGCCGCTGCTAGCCGGTGGCGCGGCAAAGACGCTTAGGGAGGAAACATCATGTCAAACAAAATGCTTCATCTGGCCGGCGCGTTGCTGGCCGGCGCGGCCTTTGCATTTTCATCGGGTGCGGCATGCGCGGACGACATCGTGCTCGGCGCATCGGTGCAACTGACCGGCGCCTCAGCCAATACAGGCCGCTATTACAAGGACGCCTATGAGTTCGCGATCGACAAGATCAACGCCGCCGGCGGCGTCACGGTGGGCGGCGAGAAGCACAAGCTGGCGCTGAAAATCTACGACAACCAGTCGGACGTTAATTTGAGCGTGCGCCAGTACACGCAGTTGGTCTCGCAGGACAAGGTTGCCCTGCTGCTCGGGCCGTTCGCGTCGAACTTCGCGCTGGCCGATTCCGCCGTGTCGGAGAAATACCAGGTTCCCTTGGTGCAAGGCGGCGGCGCGTCCGACCAGATCTTCTCGCGCAAATTCAAATACATATTCGGTACGCTGGCGCCGGCTAGCAACTATTTTGGCTCGACGGTCAAGATGCTTGGCGAACTCGATCCCGCACCCAAGTCCGTCGCCTTGCTCTATGCCGACGATGCTTTCGACGTCTCGGTCGCGGATGGCACGCGGCCGTTGCTGAAGAATGCCGGGCTGACGATCGCCATGGACGAGAAATACAGTTCCAATGCCAGTGACTTCAATTCGCTGCTGTCGCAGATCAAGAGCAATGGCGCGGAGGTGGTTCTGGTCGCCGGCCACGAAACCGAAATCCTCAATTTCGTGCGCCAGGCAAAAAGCCTGGCCGTCGCGCCAAAGCTCTATTCCTTCACCGTCGGCGTGCCGAGCGAGGATTTCCGCAAGGCGCTCGGTGCGGACGCCGACTATGCCTTCGGCATGACTGCCTGGCTGCCTTCGGCGGAGCTGAAGGACAAATGGTTCGGCGATGCTGCTGCCTTCGCCAAGGCCTACAAGGCGAAATATCACTATGATCCCGATTACCATGCCGCCTCGGGTGCGGCCGACGTCGAGGCATTGGCGCAGGCGATCGAGGATGCCGGCGGCATCGATCCCGCCAAGGTCCGTGATGCGCTGGCCAAACTCAACCTCGACAGCCTCTATGGCAAGATCGCCTTCGCCGAAAACGGTCAGATCGACCTGCCTCAGACCGTTATCCAGGTGCAGGGCACGGACCTCAAGCCGATCTATGGCGCCAAGGGTTTCATAGAGAAGCCGAAATACCCGATGCCGGCTTGGGACAAACGCTGACGCTGTAAAGGCAAGTTGGGGAGACCGGGATGGATCTGCTTGCGCAAATCCTGATCAACGGCATCCTGCTTGGCGGGCTCTACGCCGTCATGGCGCTCGGGCTCGCCCTTGTCTGGGGCGTGCTCAACATCGTCAATCTGGCACACGGCGCCTTCATCATGCTTGGAGCCTATTTGTCCTGGCATCTCTACACCTATCTCGGCATCGACCCGTTCCTCGGCCTGCCGATTACCGCCATAATCATGTTCGCGCTCGGCTATGGGGTGCAGCGCGGGTTACTCAACCTGGTGGCGCGCGGGCCGATGTTCAACACGCTGCTCATCACCTTCGGGCTGGAGGTGGTGCTGACCTATCTGGCGCAGCTCGCCTTCTCCGCCGATTTCCGCACCATCAACCCGCCCTACGCCGGCAACAGCATCGCCCTCGGCCCGATCGTGCTGCCGCAGGCCCGGCTGATGGCGTTCGGCGTGGCCATCGTGCTGACGCTTGCCATGTGGGCTTTCCTGCTGCGCTCCAAGCTTGGCCGCGCCATTCGCGCTACCGCTCAGAACCTCGTGGCGGCAAGGCTTTACGGCGTCGAGCCGCGTCATCTCTACGCCGTGACCTTCGGCATTGGCATTGGACTTGCAGGTGCTGCCGGCGGGCTTTACGGCACGGTTTCGCAGATCAACCCGTATATCGGCGCGGCATTGACCGCCAAATCCTTCGCCATCGCCATCATCGGCGGACTGGACAACCCCTTAGGTGTGTTGGTCGGAGGGCTGTTCCTCGGCACGGTCGAGTCACTGGCGGTGCTCTATATCGGTGCGACCTTCGCCGACGTGGCAAGTTTCGGCGTACTGGTTGCCGTGCTAATTGCGCGGCCGAGCGGACTGCTGGGCAAGACCGCATGACCGCTTTGCGCACAGTCGTCGCTTTGGTCGTGGTCGCGGCGCTCGCGGCCGTGCCGTGGTTCGGCTCGGACGTGCTGATCCAGTTCGGTATCAACGCGCTGCTGTTGGGGGTTCTGGCGCAAGGCTGGAACATCATCGGCGGCTATGCCGGTTATGCCTCTTTCGGCAATTCCGTGTTTTACGGCCTCGGCAGCTACGGCGTCGCCATCGCCATGGTGCAGTGGCAGTTGCCTTTCGCCGTCGGGCTGGTATTCGGCGTCGCCCTTGCGGTCGCCTTTGCCTTTCTGCTCGGCCTTCCGGTGCTGAGGTTGAAGGGGCATTATTTTGCGATCGCCACCCTGGCGCTGGCGCAAGTCATGATCGCCATTGTGTCCAACATCGGACTGGCCGGCCAGAACATCGGCCTCGTGCTGCCGCCGCTCAACAACGACCTGCTGTTCTATGAGCTGGCTCTCGGGCTGCTGGTGCTGGCGACCCTGACGATTTTGTGGCTGACGCGAAGCCGCTTCGGCTTCGGCCTGATCGCCATCCGGGAGAACGAGGAGGGTGCCGCCGTGATGGGCGTCAACACGACGCTCTACAAGGTGCTGGCCTTCGCCCTGTCCGGCGTTTTCACCGCTCTCGCTGGCGGCATTCACGCCTATTGGATCACCTTCCTCGATCCCGAAAGCGCTTTCGATATCAGCCTCAACGTGAAGATGATCATCATGGCGGTCTTCGGCGGGCCCGGCACCGTCCTCGGGCCTGTCGTCGGCGCGTTCACTCTGTCTGCGATCTCGGAGTTCCTGTCGAGCGAGGTCACCAGCCTCGCCGGCCTGTTCTTCGGTGTCGTTGTCGTGGTCGCTGTGGTGCTGATGCCGCGCGGGCTGGCAGATGTGGTGCGTCGTTTCCGCAAATCGGGATGGCGCTATTTCATTGAAAATGTGCGGGCCCACCGCATATGAGCTCGATCCTTCAAATCAGCCACGTGACACGCCGCTTCGCGGGGCTGATCGCCGTCAACGATGTCTCCTTCACGCTCGACGAAGGCGAGATCCTCGGCGTCATCGGGCCTAATGGCGCCGGCAAGACGACACTGGTCAGCCTGATCAGCGGCACGCTGGCGCCAAGCTCGGGCGACATCATTTTCGCCGGGCAACCGATCACAGGCCTGCCTGCCTATCGACGCGCGCGCCTTGGCATTGGCCGAACCTTCCAGATCATGCGACCTTTTCCCGGACTGTCGGTGCTGGACAACGTGGCTGTTGGCGCACTGTTCGGCCATGGCGGCGGCGAAGCCGATCTGGACCGCGCACGCGAAAAGGCCCGTGGCTACCTCGATTTCGTCGGGCTTGCCAAATCGGCCGATCAACGCGCTGACGAGCTTGGCGGTCCAGGACGCAAAAGGCTGGAACTCGCCAAGGCGCTCGCCATGGAGCCGAAGCTTTTGCTGTGCGACGAAGTGATGGCGGGATTGAACCATGTCGAGATCGAGGAGGTGATCGACGTCATCCGCAAGGTGCGCGACCGAGGTATCTCCATTCTGGTGATCGAACACGTCATCAAGGCGATCAAGAGCCTCTCTGACCGGCTGCTGGTGCTGCACCATGGCGAAAAGATCGCCGACGGCGCGCCGGATGCGGTGCTCTCCGACAAAACGGTGGTGGAGGCCTATCTTGGCAGGAGGCGCGCATGAATGCCGTGACGCACAACGGGCATGAGTCGCTCTTGAAGGTTACCGACCTTGGGGCCGGTTATGGCGGCATGCCGGTGCTGCGAAACGTCTCTCTGGAAGTGCGCAAAGCCGAGATCGTCGCCCTGGTCGGTGGCAATGGCGCCGGCAAGACGACACTGCTCCGCGCCCTGTCGCGTGTCATCGCTGCCACCGGAACGATCGAATTTTCCGGCCGGGATCTGGTGCCGATGACCTCGGACGAAGCGTTTGCGTCAGGGCTGGTGCAGGTGCCGGAAGGCCGACAATTGTTCGACCGCATGACCGTCGAGGACAACCTCTTGATGGGCGCCTACCGGCGTATCGACAAGGCGGCCGTGGAAGGCGATCTCGCGCGCATGTATAGTCTGTTTCCCCGCCTAGGCGAACGCAAGAAGCAGCTTGCCGGATCGATGTCGGGCGGCGAGCAGCAGATGTGCGCCATGGCGCGCGGCCTGATGGCGGCACCCGCCCTACTTATGATCGACGAGATGAGCCTTGGCCTGGCGCCGGTCGTGGTCGAACAGTTGATGTCGGTGCTGGCAACCATCCGCAACGAGGGTGTGACGATCCTTCTGGTCGAGCAGGACGTGCATCTGGCGTTGTCGGGTGCCGATCGCGGCTATGTCATGGAGACCGGCGAGATCGTGCACCGGGGCACGGCCAAGGACCTGATCGACGATCCCGAGGTTCGCCGCGCCTATTTGGGACTTTGATCAGGCATGTTGGGTCCAGCGTTCAAGCGGTCCGCTTCGTTCGCCGCGTCGACCAACTCGGCCTTCGATCGCTCCCTCGAGCATCCGCCAACGGCGATGATTTGCTTCGACCTTGTGCCCAGCGATGCCCGGCAGAAATCACGAGCGCGCGCCGGCAGCGCGATTGCCGAGGAACATTGATGACGAAGACACGGCACAGACCAGCCGCAAAAAAGAAGCCAGGCAGGGCCACCCTTGCGCAAGTCCCGCGATCGTCACGCGAACAGGAAAAGGCGCAACAGGCCCCTAAGGCGAAACGGGAGCGGGAACGGCGTGTGCTCACGCAGGGCCATCCGGCCATCGTACGCAGCATCGCCGACGCCATCACCACTAAGGACATCAACCTCTATTACGTCGTCGCCCCGGATGCGCAGATACCGCTGAGTGATGAGCACGGGTTCGGGCTCTATTTTCATGATTGTCGTTTCCTCGGCGGCTATGAAATGTCGCTTGCAGGAGTGGCCCCCATCGTGTTGGCCTCGACCGCGGAGAAGGGCCACATCGCGCTTTTTCAACTCACCAATCCGGACTTGCACGTGGGGCAGGGGACTTTGATCCCCAAGGAAGAGTTGGGCCTCCGCTGGGAACGGGTTCTGGATGCCGATCAAACGCGCGTGCGCGAGACCATCTCATTCCAGAACTTTGGCCATAAGGCGCACCACTTCTCTCTTACCCTGGGCTTCCGCGCCGGTTTCGAAGACATATTCAACGTGCGCGGGTTGGTGCGCGAGACGCGCGGCAAACCCGAGCCGCCGCGCTGGAGCGGCGGCAAACTCCATTTCGTATATCATGGCGCCGACGGCTTTCGGAGAACGACGGCAATCGCCTTCTCTCCGCCACCTCACGCCAGCCATGACACCACCGCCGAGTTCAGGATCAGGATCTCCCCAGGGGACACCAAGACCTTTTCGGTTGGAATCGAGCTGACCGAAACCTGCGCGAAGCCCGGACACAATGATCCCGAGGAGCAGCCGAATGGAGCTCGGCAGGTGGGCCTTGCAAACCCGCGAAATGGGTCCGAGCAGCGCCTGGAGCAGCATACAAACTTCATCAGCGACAGCTTGCTTTTGAACAACATCGTTGATCGCTCGCTGCGCGACCTTGGAATTTTGCGGTCGCGGCTGGGGCGCGAGGAGTATTTTGCCGCCGGGGTGCCTTGGTTCGTGGCTTTGTTCGGCCGTGACAGCCTGATCGTAGCTCTCGAAATGCTCGCCTTTCAGCCGCACATCGCCGCCCAGACATTGCGCCTCCTTGCCAGCTACCAAGGGCAGTGCGTGGACCGGTGGCGTGACGAACAACCCGGCAAGATCCTTCATGAACTCCGCGTCGGAGAATTGGCCAGGGCGGGTGACATTCCCCATGCCCGCTTCTACGGCAGCGTGGATGCGACCCCGCTGTTTCTTCTGCTGTTGGGCCGATATGTGGCGTGGACAGCAGACCTTGCACTGTTCCGGGAGCTACGAGACACCGTCGATCGCGCATTGGCTTGGATTGCCGAAGCGTCGGACATGAACGGCTACGTGGCGTATCGAAGCGCTTCGCGAAAGGGCTTGGTCAATCAGGGCTGGAAAGATTCCGGGGATGCTATCGTGCGTGCGAACGGCAGTATCGCGCAGCCGCCGATAGCCTTGGTCGAGGTGCAGGGCTACGTTTTTGCCGCCAAACGCGCAATGGCCGATCTCTTCGAACGCGAGGGAGAGATCGACCGGGCCAAGCAGCTTCGAAGCGAAGCCAAGATGTTGAGGAGCAGGTTCAATCACGACTTCTGGAGCGAGGATCTTGGCCTGTTCGTGCTCGCGCTCGAGAAAGGAGGGCGTCAAGTTTCGGTTGTGTCCTCCAATCCCGGACAGGCGCTGTGGACCGGCATCGCAGACGAGGACAAGGCCCAAAGGTCGCTCGCACGACTGATGCAGGACGATATGTTCGGGGGCTGGGGCGTGCGTACCCTCTCGACCACAGAGCGGCGCTACAATCCAGTTGGTTATCACCTCGGAACCGTTTGGCCGCACGACAATGCCTTGCTGGCGGCGGGATGCCGGCAGTATGGCGAGGATACGGCAGCGTTGCGGGTCTTTACGGCCATTGCAGAGGCGGCGATGCATTTTCGGCATCAAAGGCTTCCCGAAGCAATTGCAGGGTTTGGACGGGAGGATTTTCAGGTACCGGTTCACTATCCGGTCGCCTGCCATCCGCAGGCCTGGGCGGCGGGAGCCGTACCATTTCTCCTGACCACCTGCCTTGGGCTGCAGCCGGAGGCATTGGCCCGTACTTTGCGGATCATACGACCGCGCCTTCCCACTTTTGTGAGCCGCATCGAGCTGCATGGCTTGCGCGTCGGTGGAGAGAGCGTCGATCTGCAATTCACGAAGACCGCCGATGCCGTTACGGCGAAGGTCCTGCGGGTCAGCGGCGATCTCGCCGTCCACATCGAGGGATAAGCTACAATCCGGTCGGCTCAAGCAAGGACACAGCTCTCAATGTGCTTTGTTCTGGCTCGAAACTGGTCCGGACTCGGTAGTGCTCCTGCCTTGTCGGCCTCCGAGCGAAACCGCTGGAGGTGAATTGATCCTCTTGTCCAGGATGCAACAGCCTCTAGCTTCCGATCATGACCACCCGTACCGTACTGATCTCCGGTGGCGGAATTGCTGGGCCAGCGCTGGCCTTTTGGCTCAATGCAGCCGGATTCCAGCCAACCTTGATCGAGCGAGCGCCAACTTTGCGCACCGGCGGATATGTTATCGATTTCTGGGGCCTCGGATACAGCATCGCCGAACGCATGGGGCTTGGCGCGGATATAGAGCGCGTTGGCTACCATGTGCGCGAGGTGCGCATCGTCAATGACCACGGCAGCCGGATTACGGGTTTTGGCACCAGAGTCTTCAGCGAGGTGACTGATGGCCGTTATGTGACCCTCGGGCGCAGTGACCTGTCGCGATTGTTGTTCGAAAAGATCAGCCACACGACCGAAATTACTTTTGACGAGGAGATCCTCGCGCTTCAGGAACTGCCAAATGGTGTGGGCGCTCGGCTCGAACGGGGGGGCGAGCGCCAGTTCGATCTGGTGATCGGCGCCGACGGATTGCACTCGGCCGTTCGCCGGCTTGCCTTCGGCCCCGAACACGAGTTCGAGAAAAAACTCGGCTATACGGTCGCCGCCTTCGAGACGCAGGATTATCGTCCCCGTGACGAGGACGTGTATGTGATGTACGGCCGACCCGGGCAATTGGTCGGACGCTTTACGCTTCGCGACAACCGCAGCCTGTTTCTGTTCGTCTTTACCTCCCAGGATGACCCCGCTCCCCTCGGGCTTCACGCACAGAAGGCCATGCTTCGACAACGTTATCGCGATGCAAAATGGGAATGTCCTCGCATTCTGGAGGAGCTTGATAAAACCACCGAACTGTACTTCGACAGCGTCAGCCAGATCAGGATCAACAGGTGGACGAACGGCCGCGTTGCCCTGACCGGCGACGCCGCGTTTTGCGTGTCTCTTTTGGCGGGGCAAGGGTCTGCCTTGGCCATGATTTCCGCCTACGTGCTGGCGGGCGAGCTGTTGAGGGCTGAGGGACGTCATGAGGAAGCCTTCCCCAAATACGAAGCATACCTGCGCGACTATATCGGGATAAAACAGCAGGGCGCCGAGCGGTTTGCTACAGCCCTTGCTCCCAAGACGCAGATGGGCCTGTGGTTCAGGAATCTGGTGATAAGAACATTTGCAATCCCCGGCCTGGCGCGTTTGGCGGTCAGCAGGGAAATTGCCGATTTGCTCGAACTGCCCGACTATCCGTGGCCGGCCGCTGTGGATTGACGGGAGCCTGACGTGCGCATCGGCACGTTCAAGCTGCCCGAACAAACCGCTTCAGCTCCCTTCAAAACGCGAGCAAGGAAAGTGCCCGCCGCGGCACATTCCCGAACAGGCTTTCAGGATGGAATAGTTTCCCGACATGCTCAGTAGATGGGGTGCGAGTAAGTTTCGGTGCGCCTCGAGGGCCATCGGCGGCCGCAAGGAGTGGTAGCGCGGGCTAAGTCTTGGGTAGCTCAGCGCTTCGCGTTTTGGGAGGAGCGCGCTCCTATCAGGCCCAGCGGCTGTTCCCTGGCCGCTGGGCCGGTCCGCATGTTGTGAACAGATGGGCAGTGTTGATCATGGATACGGTGCTTGGAGGCAGAAGATATTACCCGTCTATTTGCCCGGTCTGCGCGGGAACGGCACTCGAAGCCGATCTCCTTCCGCAATTGTGCGAATTCCAGTGCGGCTTTTGCGGGGCCTACGAAATCACCGGCACCGCACGCTCTGTAATGAAAGGTATCTCCCAGGAGTACAGGCAGCTGTGGCTTTCTCAGGCCCGAGACCGGGCTGTGGGTTCGCGGCACATCCCTCTGGTGGCTTGCATCAACGAAGAACCGGAGACGGTAGAGCCAGATTCCGCTCCTCGAAACAAAGAGCAACAGCGCGCCAGAGGCAGTCAGGCCAGCCCCCGCGATCAAGTAGTACCAGGACCCGCCGAGCGCGACGAGCCAGATGCCACCGGCTCCAAGCATCGCCCCGATCAACACAATGGCAGCGCCTAGAATTCTGCAATAGTTGATCCAGCCGCGACCCTTACCGCGCTTCGATGTCCGCATTCGAGTCCTCCTGGGGCTGTCGCGAGGCAGGGCCAGCACTGGGCCCGATCACACATTGTTTCATCTCGCTACAGAACAGAACTGCGCGGCGGCGCCATTGTTCCCCGGTTTTCCGCGAACCCCGAACGCCGTTGCGCGGGCCAGAGGCATCTTCGTTGACCATCCCAGTCGCGCCCACCGCGTGAAGGACCATCGCCGAGGGAGACGTCGCGGCCGCGTCCTCTCGGTCCAACGAGGTTTCCGTCCAAGTCCGAACTTGCCAACACCTAAACCAGTTTCACGAAGCTCTGCCCGGCTTGCCGGGTTCTGCCAACGCCGAGACATCCTTGCTGGCAGGGGTGCGCTCGACGTGTAGCCGCAAGAAAAAAACGCGGATGATAGCAGCCAAAGGTGTGGCAAGCGCCAAACCGTAGACGCCAAACAGTACCCCAAGCACAATCTGTCCGGAAAAGAGCATAGCTGGAGGCACCGAAACCGCTCGCCTTTGGACCATCGGCGTCAAGACGTAGCTCTCCAGCGTCTGTACGGAGACATATATCGCGGCCGCTCCGATCACCGCCCAAATGCCGAAGGGCAAGCTCGCGACGATGATTATGATACCTGCGAGCAGCGGGCCCAAGGTTGGCACAAAGGCAAGCAGGCCCGCTTGCAGGCCCAGAAGGGCAGCCGGACCGACCCCAATGAGCATTAATCCAAGCCACACTAACAGCCCAATTAGAGCCATCGTTACCAGCTGGCCCAGAATCCAGTGCCGAAGGGCTTGCCCCGATTCTTCCAACACCAAACCCCAGCAGTCTTGTCGGTCCGGCGGGGCAAGCAGGAGAATGGCGTCTCGGTAGACCAGAGGCTGTGCGGCCAAAAACAGCCCGAGGAACGCGATGATCATACCGTCGCCCAGCCCGGCCACCAAAGTCGCTATGGCGGTCCAGGCCGGCCCAAAGAGCCCTCCCACGTCTGGCAGCATGGACTTCAAGGTTGGCGTTGCATCGCGCATCTGGGTCAGATCCCCGGCGCTGTCGGCTGGAAATTTCAGGCCGTGCTGCTTCAGCCAGGCCAAGCCGTTGTTGATCTGCTCGCGCACGGTGGCCGCCAGTTCGCTGCCTTGTGCCCCAATCGCGGTTCCGCCCCACGCAATGCAGGCAGAGACAACAACAAGGATTACAGTACAGACATTCATCAACCGCACGCTGCGAGGCCACTGCACCAGTTTCCCGAGCAAGAAGGTGAGGGCATCGAGAAACGCCGCGAACACGATGCCAGCAAAAAGAAGCAGCAAAGCTTCACTCACGCGCCAAACGAGAAAAAGGGCTGCCCCGGCAAAGGCAGCGCAAAATCCCGCATAACGGATGAGTGCTTTCGGGTTTTCGCCACCTGCCACCTGTGCACCATTCTTTCGCTCAGCCGCCGGGGCGGCCCGCTTCGACATTGTGCCAATCGGTGGAGCGCCAGGAGCTGCTTGTCGGTCGACACCTGCCGACGTCCACGGGACTGCCGGGCGAACCCAGCGAAATCGATCAGGTGCGGCCGGGCCTTACGGGCTGTGGAACGATGCGCTTCATGAATGGTTCCCTCGCATCAGCGAGCCCGGAGGGTGCAATGCCGCAGTCTTGGTCCACGTCAGCGAAGCTGCGATCCTGGGTGCTTGTCGTGGGTCGAGCCGCGACCGCATTCCGCACCCACAAGCTCTCTATCATTGCATCGGGTGTGGCGTTCCGCGCCACCCTCGCGGTCTTTCCCGGCGTCGCCGTGCTGGTCTGGGTCAGCACCCGGTTCATACGCCCGGACGAGTTACGCGCAGCAGTGCATGCTGTCGCCTCTATGATGCCACAGAGTACACACGACATCATTCGTACCGCCATGAACAGCCAACTCGCGCACGATCCCGGCGCAGGTTCTTCTTCGGGCTTCCTAGGGCCGTTTTTCGCGCTCGCTCTGGCCGCCTGGAGTGCCAGCAGCGGTTTCAAGGCGATCTTGGTCGCCCTCAACACAATCTTTGATCGCACGGAAAGCCGACATTTCCTGCGCCTGACAGTGATCGCGTTTTCATTTGCCGGCGGCGCTCTCTTTCTGTCGCTCATCGGCATCGCTTTGATCCTGGCAGGCCCTTTCGTGCTTTCGCTTGGCGGAACCGCGCAACGTTGGCCTGTGCTCTTGACCTACCTCAGATGGCCCATCTTGGTGACGCTCTGCATCGCTGGCGTCGGAACCCTCTACCGCTATGCTCCAAATCGTGAGGGCGAGCGGGCGCCACTGGTGACCTACGGTTCATTCACAGCAGCGTTGGCCCTGACCGGCTGTTCCGCGGCGTTCTCACGCGTGCTCGCTCACGTCGCCAGCCTCTCGGTTACATATGGATCGCTGAGCACCCTGATTGCCTTTATGATCTGGCTCTGGCTATCAGCCACGCTGGTGCTGGTCGGCGCAGAACTGGACGCGGCGCTCAAAACCGGCAACGGAGACAAGTCGAAGGACCGCGACGACAGTAGAGCACGGGAAATCGGGCGGCAGGCCGTCCCAGGCCACCGCGACCGCCTGTTCCGCGCAACGATGCATGTCGGGCGCCGGGTGATGGATTGGAGGCGCGTTGCTTCCGGGGCGCTTCTGTAACCCAGACGGGAAGACGAAGTCGTCGGTCCGTTCCTCGCTACAGGCGCCAGCCACAGCCCCTTGGCGCCGCTTCGTAGCTGCATTCCGGCAGCGAGGACCGCTCCTCATCGGAGCGGTCCTTTGGCAACTACTGCACGGTCATGCGCTGGTTGTCGCGATTGTCGGCCCAGGTGCTTTTGTCGTAAGCGGGCTGGGCTTTCAGCTGATCCTTGGTGAAGTTCGTGTACAGATATTTGTTGCCATTCTGATCCTTCATGAATGAAAGCTTGTCCATGCCTACGGCCACTTCCTTCTCGCCCATGCCGAGGAAGCCGCCCACGTCGACGATGACCGCGTCGACCTTGCCGTCCTTGGTCAGGACCACGTCGCCGATCTCGCCAACGTTAGCGTCGTTGGCACCGTAGACAGTTGTCCCGACTAGCTCCTGGGTGCGGATCTTGCCGGGATCGATGGGAGTCAGCGATGCCTTGTCTGTCGCGCCAATCGCGGCCGTGGTGGCCGGCGCGGTGGTCGTCTCCGTAGGCGCTGCCGCCATGCTTGTGTCGTTGTTACTATCCTGCTTCACCGCCGCACTGTTTTCGGACGTCGTATCATAGGATTTGCGGTCGAAATTCGCTTTTGCCTTCAGATCGTCCGACGTGGCATTGATGACGAGCCAGCGGTTGCCATCCTTCTCCGCCCATTTCACTGTGTTGTACGGTATAGCCACGTCCTTTTCCCCCATTCCTAGAAAGCCTCCGACGCCGACGATAACAGAGTCCACTGCGCCGTTGTCGCCTATCAAAAGGTCATCTACCGACCCGACATTGTCAGCATTGTCGCCGGTACCGTTGTAAACCTTCTTGCCGATGATATTGGATGCCAAGTGGCCCGACACGGTTTGGGCTTGCTGGGTTGTGGCTGTCTGGGCCGCATAAGCCAGGTTCGAAGCTGAAACAAATGCAGCCAATGCGGTCGTGGCTAGAATAGTGCGTACCATGAGGATTCTCCTGTTGACGATCAAGTTCGTTCTGGCCCTCGGGGGCAGCGAACGGACTATTGGGACAACGAGACGCATCCGGACAGGTTCCGAATGAAGTGGGCAGGCATCCTCTAGTTGCTTTTCCACTCAAACGCTCGACAGCGAGACAAGTTTGGTCGGCTTTGCTCCAGCGATTGATCCTGTTCCCACCGCAGAGGAAGGTGTACGCGAATCGCCGGGCCTCTCCTGGTCCCTGGCAACATTGTGCAGCCCCTTGGCACACGGTTGATGACGTCCATCTCAAGTGAACCGGCCCGGAGTCTGGTAGACCTCCTGAAGCGTCGTAGTGGATATGTCGCCTTGGCAGCGGAGTCCTTGCTGCGGCGGTCTGCCGGGCACGCGTGATCTGCTGCTTGTCTAGCAGCTCCGGGCGATGCGAACCGGGAATCTCTCCTGGAGCGCAAACGTCGGAACAAAACAACCGAGGACTTGTTTTTCATGACGTTCACTTGGCCGCGAAAGCACTCCGCTGCTGCGAGCCTGTTCACCAACGCCGCCCACGACGCGGACTCCGCCGATTCAATTCGCGACGGCGCCGGCCAGATGAAGAAGTGGTGGCGAAAAAAGTGAAGCCGACGAGGCTGATGCATGCAAGAGCAGGAGCATCGATCGCGACCGCCGCGATTGAGAAGAACATACGCAGGAGCTCGAGATGCTTAGTAGCGCGTCCGCGCTTGCAAAGGTGGGATCCTGTGAGCCGTCGTGGAGGAACAAGCCCTAATCTGGTTCCAGACGCGAAGTGCGGTACGCAGGAAACCTGACATGACAGTGGTAATTGGACTGTTTGACAATCATGAGGATGCAAACCAGGCCGTAGGTGAGTTGGGCGAGGCGGGAGTTGCGCTTTCCGACATCAGCATTGTGGCAGGTGGTGCTAATGGCTGGTATGCCGACCATCGCTCGCAGGCCGCGGAAGATGCTGCGGCCGGTGCGGCTATCGGCGGATTAGTCGGTGGCGCGGCGGGACTTCTGGCAGGATTCGGCATAATGGCGATTCCGGGACTCGGTCCTGTGGTAGCCGCTGGATGGTTGGCCGCCACAGCTGCGGGCGCCATAGGCGGCGGCGCCGCAGCTGGAGTAACCGGCGGAATCATCGGAGCCATGACAAGCTCCGGCGTTCCCGAAAGCGACGCCGGCCTTTATGCGGAAGGCATTCGCCAAGGCGGCACACTTGTGGTGGCGAAGGTCCGGAATCAACTGGTTCCCAACGCCAAACAGATCCTTCGGGCCAGATCAGTCGATCTGGTGGAACGGCGTAGCCAATATCAGACGGCAGGGTGGACCGGGTTCGATCCCTATGCCGGTTAGAAACAATCCCGTTGCCCATTCTTTTCACCTGCCGGGGACAGCGAAAGCGGCCGTCGGTTCGTCATTGCATCCGTCCACGCGGTGTCGGTCTGGCGCATCTCGCGACATCCCCAGGCGAACTGATGAGCAGTTTCAAACGAGCGCTGGCGCTTGGTGCAGGCACGGTGCTGGTGCTCGGCTTGTTGGGCGGATACGTCAAAAACCGGCTGTGGCTGGCCGAAAGTACGATCTGCCTCATCCTGGGTGCGGTTTTAGGGCCGATGGGGCTTGGCTGGGCAGATCTTGCCTCGCTGCCACTCGACCCGTTTGCGCTCCTCAAGGAAGCGGCACGTCTCACTTTGGGGATCTCTGTCATGGCGGCCGCCCTGCGGCTGCCGCCGGGATTTGTAGCCCGGCGTGCGGCCGGCCTCGCGCTTCTTTTCGTCACGCTGCCAGCTCTCCTGGTTGCCCAGGCTCCAGTCGAGGCTCTTTCGGAATGGCTGACGCAGGTTCTGCTCTGGCAAACTATAGGTAGCATTTCGATTGCTCGTATTGGGGTGGCTGGCGGGTCACCTGCTAACGTGGGCTCGGCGCCAGCCCTTTTGCCAGCACCATTCCATAGCAACCATTGCCCTGGCATCGTCGCTGACTGTCCTTGCCTTCGTTCGCCTGATCGGGAGTGACGGCATTCTTGCAGTTTTTGCCTCGGGCCTTGTCATCAATTCCTTTGTTTCTAAAGAGGAGGCCCGCCAGGAAAACGTCCAGGCGGCGGTTAGCCGCTTCTTCGATCTCCCAGTCTTCATCCTGGTTGGGACTATGCTCCCTTGGGCAGCTTGGCACGAGCTTGGCTGGAGGGCGATTGGATTCGCGGTAGCTGTGCTCATTGTGAGGCGGGTGCCGTGGTGGGTTGCATTGTATCGGGCGGTGCCTGAAATCAGAACAATGTCGGAGGCTGTTTTCCTTGGCTGGTTCGGTCCAATCGGGATCTCCACCATTTACGATCTTCTGCTGATCCGTGAAAAGACAGGCCTGCACGAGGTATGGGAAATCGGCACCATCGCGGTGTCTTTATCTGTCGTGGCGCACGGCATGTCCGCGACGCCCTTTACGCAGCTGATAGGGAGGGCAAGAACAACCTCGGGACAAGCCCAACAGGGATCTTAGTCTAGGCCGGCCGACACGGTCCAGCTTTGCAAATCTGCTAACCGGCGTGTTGGCACACACCAGGCAGGTTCAAAGCCGCCATTGCGTGCGAGCCATCCGCCTTCCGTTATTCGTCACCGTTGGGCTGGCGCAGCTAGGCCAAGTCATAGATTCCTACATGTAAGTAGTTGTTCTTGAGAAATACGAAAATTGCAACAAGAATTCTTGATGGGCAAACCCGATTGGAACAAACCACCATACAGCGGTTTGCAATCTATCAAGCAATGGAGGCTTCGATGAAAAAATCCTCGATTATGCGAAGCATGCTAGCAGTTCTACTTGCCTTCGGAACCGTCGTTCCGGCCAGTGCTGTGCCGGCGTTTGTTCCAAAGGTCCAGTCCGCTTCCACGGAGGTGGTCCCTGTTCGGTACGATCGAAATCGCCTGATGTTTAGAAGAAATCACGGGTACTGGCGTGGTCATCGGGGCTACAGACACTACCGTCCCGGATATCGCCGGCATAACGGCTGGTGGTTTCCTCCGGCAGCATTTGCGTTGGGCGCCATCATTGGCGGCGCCATGAGTCAGCCGCACGTGGTCGGCAATCGACACCTCCGCTGGTGCTATGATCACTATCGCTCATACAGGGCATCCGACAACACATTCCAGCCGTATCACGGACCGCGTCGGCAATGCCGATCGCCCTACGATTAAGCCGTCCATCCGCAGCATCTCACGAGAGACCTGATGGCCTCGCTTCAGCAGACTGACGCGAGGCCGACGACTTCGTCCGATGGGTCGTCGTAGAAGCGTGCGGTCGTCTCCAAGCAGTGCGGATGCGCTCCGAGCGTTCACTGCAGCAAGGTTGTTTTCCCTCTGCCCGCCGCGTGCTGAGACGTGCCCTGTAGCGGGCTGCAAAGCCACCAGGCGGCATGTCCATGGCTCTGATGACACATAGTCGATGTCCGGCTCAGACCATATGGCGGCAAGCGGCCGAAAAAATTTGCGACAGCCTGGAATAGTTTCGGTGCGAGCCGAGTAAACGGGATGTTTCGGGCGGCCATCCAAACGCTGTCCCGCAACTCCATGCCCGATCTGGGAGTACCGATCTCATAATGATGGTTCCGATGCTTACCGCCAACAGAAGCGCTCGTTGGCGAGCACGCCCCCGGATGGCGTCGAACAATGCAGCCGCGCAATCGGCCAGAAGTGGGAGCATGAGCATAGGTCATGCGCAAATTGCACGATTATGAAGAAGTAGGCCTGATCGGCTATCCGTCTGATGGCGCCTACGTCGCCGTGATGGGCAAGGGGGATTATCTGCTTGGAGGCGAGTTGTGCGGGCTCAACGGGGCGCGCTTGGCCGAACAAGCAGCTTCCCTGCCACGATACTATCCGCACGCGATGCGGCTCGTGTTGATAACAGTGCACGGAGACCGCCTTGTGGCGGTCAGGGACTATGGGGTCCCGCTAGGCGAAATTGATGCGTGATTGGCCGTGCCCAACAGGCATGAAGAGACGCGGACCCGACTCTGATGGGCCCTCGACGACGGTTCGAGCTAAGGTGCCGAATCGCGCCGTGCCGGCGTTAAGATCAGATCGCTATTTTGCAGCTGATCGCTTCGTGACCGGCATCGCTAGAGTTCTGCGCTGGAGATGCCATTGACCAGCAGAACGCTGATCGCGGCTACCATCGGCCTCATCTCAGGAGCCGCTATAGGTGTCAGTCACGACAACCTCTTCGCAGGCGCTGGAATCGGCACCGCTTTTGCCATCGCCTTTGCAATGGCAGTGCGTGATCGGAACGAATAGTTTGCAAGGAGGGATCCAGCGTGCTCGCTTGTGCGGCTGGAAAGAGTACCGCCCGCGCAGCCGCTTTGGCAGAACAGAGCGTCTGAAACAGCGCCGCGCACATGTTACCAGCCGGCCGGTCCGGGCAGGCGGCCTTGACGCCGTCAAGCCCCCCAGATCGCCCATAGGGCCACCGCCACCGCCACCGCCACCGCCACCGCGATCACCGCAAGGAGGGCGAGTGGAAGCCACCGATTCGGGTGGGTGGCGGACCGTCTGCCGGCATGCTCGCGTTCCATGGAACGACTGTCGGCCTTTTTGGCCGTCACCTCTGCGCGCAGCGGTGTGCCCGTTCCGCCCGGCTGCGGAAAGCCGCCCGCTTCTGCATCCGTTTCCATTGGGGCGGCGGCGGGATCGAAGCCAGGGGTCTTGTCGCCAAATGATCCGGTATCAACGGCAGCGGCAGTGTTCCACCCCGGCTTTTTGTTCCTTTCGTTGGTCGACCCTGTCATCCCATTTCCGTCCCAAATTCACCGCGGCCAGAACTGCTTATGCCGTGGCGAACTTTAGGCGTCGTGGAATGTTCCCTCGCAGCCGCGGCTTTCCCCGGCCCGACTGGACCGCCCACACGGAGGACGACGACTAAGCGATAGCTGATAGGTGCGACTTTGCTTGTCTTCCGCTGCTGCTTCATCTGATCCGGAGCGAATCGCGACAAACTGTAGCGCCTTGGTAAATCGAACGCGGAGTGATCAGGTCATCGGCTGGTCAATCAGCGTCAGCACAAACAGGATCAACAGCCAGAGCGCGCCCGCCACAACACTCAGCCTTACCAAGATTTCCATGCGGGCCAATTCCATGAATGCCAGAGCGATGATGACGGTCTTTGCCGCAGCGATCGCCATGTTGGTCAACATGTTGAAACCGGCCAAATCGAGATAGGACGAGGCGACAGTGAGCGCCAGCAGCGCGAGCAGACCAATGTAGGCGAGGATGAGCCGTGAGAGGGTCATGCCCGGCTCACCAGGTACAGAAGGGGAAACAGGATCACCCAAACGATGTCGATGAAGTGCCAGTAGAATCCGACCGCACGTACGCGGCGCAGGTGGTTTGATGGGTTCGCCCAATTCCAGCTGGCAGCGATCCCGAGCACCACCGCGATGCCGCTGAAGAGGTGCAAAGCATGTAACCCCGTCATGGCAAAGTACAGTTGGAAGAAGTGGCGCGCCGCCAGTTCGTGCGCTCCTTGCCAGTGGAAAGGCAGCCCGAGCACCGGAGCCACGTGTTCCTGCGCCTCCTCAAAATATTCATAACCTTTGATGGCGAGGAAGGCAGTACCAAGCACGGCTGTCGCCAGCAGTGACAAGACCGAAGTCTTTGGGCGCTCACCTTGCAACCCCCAATGCGCCAGCGCCATCGTCAGGCTTGAGGTAATCAGGATTGCCGTGTTGGCAGTGCCAAGTAGGACCGAAAGGTGCCTGGACGCTTCGCCGAACGTTTCGGAGCTGTGGATCCGCGCGGCCGTGTAGATCAGGATGAGTCCGCCGAAGAGCATGGCTTCGGAAATCAGAAATACCCACATCCCAAGGGCGTCGGCCGTGCGCTCGCGCTCGGCATCGCGAAACGCAATGCTTTCGGTCGCTGTCATGACTGCTGGTCCTTGAGCTCGTATTGATACGGCTTGCTGGTCACCTGCGGCATCTGTTCAAAATTGTGCGGTGGCGGCGGCGAACTCGTCTGCCACTCAAGGCCGGTGGCGCGCCATGGGTTAGCCGGAGCGAAGCGGCCGGCAAACAGCGACCACCCGAGATAGAAGAGCGGCATCAGATACCCGATGGCAAGGATCACAGCGCCGGCGGAAGACAGTTCATGCCAGAAGGCGAATTCTGGGGGATAGGCGTGATAACGGCGCGGCATCCCCAAAACCCCGAGCACGAACTGAGGAAAAAAGGTGAGATTGAAGCCTATGAATATCGTAGCGGCGGCCACCCGGGCCCACATCTCGGGATACATGCGTCCCGTCATCTTGGGCCACCAGAAATGGATACCCGCCATGAATGCGGTCACCATGCCGCCCACCATGATGTAGTGGAAGTGAGCTACCACGAAATAGGTGTCATGGAGGTCGACGTCGACCGCCAGCGAAGCCAGGAATAGCCCCGCGAGTCCGCCGAAGGTAAACAGCGCCAGAAAACCCAGCGCATAAATCATCGACGCTTCGAAGGTGATGGAACCTTTGCGCAGCGTGAGGCTCCAGTTGAACACCTTGATTGCGGAGGGAATGGCAACGCAAAACGACAGAAAAGAGAACACGACGCCTGCGTACGTTGATTGGCCGGAGACGAACATATGATGGCCCCACACCAGAAACCCGAACAGGGCGATGGCCATCGTGGCGAGCGCGACGGCGGTGTATCCAAAGAGCGGCTTTCGACAAAAGCACGGTATGATCTCGGACACCACACCCATGCCGGGCAGGATCATGATGTAGACGGCGGGATGGGAGTAGAACCAGAAAAGATGCTGAAACAGCAACGGATCTCCGCCTTGACCAGGGTCGAAGATCCCGATGCCAAACAGCCGATCAAACACGATCAGGATGAGCGTCAGCGCCAGCACCGGCGTTGACAGCACCATGACAAGGCTCGTCGCGTATATCGTCCAGACAAAGATCGGCAGCCTGAACCAGGTGAGCCCCGGTGCGCGCAGCTTGTGGACCGTAACGATAAAATTGATGCCGGTCATGATCGTCGAGAAGCCGACTACGAAGACGCCGAAAGCGGCCGCGCTCACGTGACTGTTCGAGTAAATAGACGAAAACGGAGTGTAGAAGGTCCATCCGGTGTCGACACCGCCGGCAACCACCGCAGACAGCGTAAACAGGCTGCCGAGGATGAACACGTACCAGCTCGCTAGGTTCAGTTTTGGGAAGGCCAGGTCGCGCGCACCAATCATCAGCGGCAGGAGGAAGTTGCCGAGCGTGGCTGGGATTGAGGGGACCAGGAAGAACCAGACCATCACGATCCCGTGGATCGTGAATAGACGGTTATACGTGTCGTCCGAGACAAGGTCGCCGGCGGGCGTCGCGAGCTCGATGCGCATCAGCGTGGCCATGGCCCCACCGAGAAAAAAGAAGCCGGTGAGCGAAATCAGGTAAAGCCAGGCGATGCGCTTGTGGTCCGTCGTTAGTAACCACGAAACAGGTGTCGTGCCTTCGCTGAGATAGCTCGGTGCGACCGGGGCGGCCGGAGCATTCATCGTGAACCCTCCTGTGTGGACAATGATTTTATGTACGCCACGACCTCTTGAAGCTCGCTCTCCTCGATCAAGCCGTCGAAACTGGGCATCACGGGATCGTAGCCGGCCGCTACCTGCTTGTTCGGCTGCAGAATGGAATCGCGGATATAGCGCTCGTCGGCCATGACGGTGGTGCTGTTGGAGAGCGCCACCGGGCGCCCGAAAACACCTCGCAGGTTAGGGGCCCGCACCGTGCCGCCACCATCGTGGCATCCCGAACATCCAAGTGAGCTGAAAAGGCGCTCGCCGGAGCCGGCAAGCGATTGGCCCCCACCTTCTTCCTTCAGCCAGGCCGCGAAGTCCTGAGGCTCCATCGCATAGACGGTGCCCAGCATTTGCGAGTGAGCTGTGCCGCAATATTCTGCGCAGAACAGCCGGTACTTGCCGGGCTTGGTGGCGGTGAACCAGACCCGCGTTGATCGGCCGGGAACCGCGTCCTGCTTTACGCGAAAAGCAGGAACGAAGAAGGAGTGGATGACATCCTGAGAGCCGAGCGTGACGAGGATGGGGCGACCAACTGGAATGTGCAATGCGTCGATTTCGCGCTGGCCGCCGGCATGCCGGAACTGCCACATCCACTGCTTGCCGAGCCCGGCTATCTCGATCGCATCCGCGGGCGGATGGTCGCGCTGCACGAAGAGATAGGCTCCCCAGCCGAAAAGCGCGAACGCTATGACGAGCGTGGCGGTCGTCCATCCGATCTCCAAAGGGGTGTTACGCGCCACGCGCCCGGAGCGGTCGGCGGATGAGCCCGCCCGGTATTTCACCGCGTATCCAATAACAAGCGCGGTCAAAAACAACCCAAGCCCGCCCGAAAAGGCCAAGAGCGTGTAGAACAACCAGTCGACCTGTGGCGCCAGGCTCGAGGCCTCGGGCGGGAGAAATTGAATGCCTCCGCTCACGGCGTCTTCTCCCTCCGGCGGTTCCCGCTTCCCCCGGGCTTGCGCGACAGGATGAAGATCAGCCCGCCTAGCAGTGCCAAGGTCACGCCACCTGAGGCCGACAGCACCCGGCCGATCAGCGGCGTGTATTGGCCACGCGACGCATCAAAGCCTGAACAAAGCAGCACGACCTGGTCTGAGTAGGTGCCGATGGAGCCGCTGGACGCCTCGACCAGTGCCAGCCGGAGATCGCGCGGCTTCAGCGTGGTCGAAGAGAGCAGGCGCGAGAGTCTGGCTTGCGGCGTGAGCACGGCGACCGAGACGGGATGGACAAACTGGTTTATACGCTCGCGGCTCTGGTAGGTGTAGCCCAGTCCATGCGCGAGGCTGCCGATCGAGGCGTCATCGCCGGTGAGAAAGCGCCACGCCGGCATGTCGGTGCGGTTCATGATCCTCGCCAGCGTCGCCTTGCCGGCTTTCGCATCAGCCGCCGTCTCGCCGGGGTCGATCGAGACGAAGACTGCCCGGTAAGCGTCCCCGTCGAGTCCGCTCTGCTCAAGGGCGTCCGCTACTATGTTCTGCGTGAGACCGCAGAGGTTTGGACATTTGTTGTAGCCAATCAACAGGACAGCAGCTTTGCCGCCGAGCACATCCTTGAAAGGCCTGCGCACACCCGATGCCTCCAAGAAGGCGAGGTTGGGATCAATCCCCGCGTTCGGAGGCGGCAAAAGCGCCGGACGACTGACAGTAGCCTTTGCCTGAACCGCCAACAGCAAGCCGGCGGTCAACAGCACCACAACCGCCAAAGACTTCATCTGGCGCCTCCAGTTGCCGCTGCGCTGCCAGCTTCCGCGGCCGGCGTCGATCCGCCGGGTGCGGTCTCGTCCGTATTCCTGCAGTCTCTTGCCTGCGGCGCCCGTGGGACGTTTGCATTTAGCAGGTCGCATTCGCCGCTGTTAGCGGAACCGCGCCCCATCCATTCCGGTACACCCTTGTCCGCGATCATTTGGATGGCATCCTCTATCGGAATGCGGGCTATGCCGGCCTTATGATCGATCCATCCGGTCTTTTCCAGTTGCGCCTTCTCGCGCGCCAGGAGCATCCCCAGCGCATCTTCGCCGTCGCGCTGCAGAGTAGGGGAACGATCATTGTCCTCGAAAGCGCGACCGAGGGGTGGCTGTCGCGGAGTGGTGTCGAAAAGGAGCGCGAGCACGCCGAGCGTTACGCCGAGGAACACGACGAACCCGGCTGAAGACCACAGCAGGATTCGCGCCGATACGTCGCGACTTTCGGGTTGGCGCCTGTTCGGTTCAGCCATTGATCGGCGCTCTTGATGCGAGACGGTCAATAAGGCGCGGCGACCCCGCAGCAGCCAGAAGCAAGCCGCACAGAGCCGCAAAGGCGGCAACGTCGATCCACGCATAGTGCAGTGAGGTCTCTGAAAATGCCGGCCGCACGCGCCAGACGACGTCTAGGGCATGACCGGCGAGAACAACTGCGGCGAGGACGGCGACGGCGTTTCGGCTGCGCTTGAGGCCTCGCGACAAGAATGCTGTGACCGCAACGGCGTGGCAAGCGACCATAACCCACGTCGCAATTTGCCACCCGTTCTTGCCGCGGGCAACGTACCAGTGAATCTCGTCTGGCAGGTCCGCCGCCCAGACGATGAGGTACTGCATATAGACAAGATAGACCCAGCCGAGAACGAAGCCGAACAGCATGTTGCACGTGTCCTCAGTGATGAGCACGCCCCTCTTGCCGCCTTGTGGAATGCTTTCTGTCAGCCCGAGCGACATCAGCAGTGTTGCCAGGGCCAAAGCACCAGACATCTGGCCGGAGGTCTCGATCATTCCGTACACCGTCGAGACGAACTGCGGTTCCAGCGCCAGCATCCAGTCCACGGAGAACATCAGGACGCTCAACCCATAGATGACGAGGCCGACAGCCGCCCAGCGGCCACGGCGGGCGGAGGGTCGGCTTTTCGCCCCATCCGAACTGATTGACATAGCCAGCGACCACAGCCATAGCCAGGCAACCGCGCAACTGGCAGCACGCAACAAGAAGAATGGCACGTTGAGATACGCCA
Source organism: Mesorhizobium sp. B2-5-7 (assembly GCF_006440875.1). Lineage (NCBI taxonomy): Bacteria > Pseudomonadati > Pseudomonadota > Alphaproteobacteria > Hyphomicrobiales > Phyllobacteriaceae > Mesorhizobium > Mesorhizobium sp. B2-5-7. Next base: position 251,877 of record NZ_VFUO01000005.1, read on the forward strand.
GCTTGAGTTGCACCTTTTCGGGCAATTCTTCTGCGGGAAGGTGTGCCCAGGCGAATACCGGGTGCAACGCCAACAGCAACGGCAGCATCATGGCCAGTGCGACTGGCAAGGTGGCGGCGATAGTGCGCAGCCAGGGTCGCAGGGCGCGCCCCCAGTCGCCGCCGGTGAGCACATGGATCATCAGCAGGGCAATGGCTCCGAGCGGCAACCCGAGGATGAACAGAGCGGCCGTCCACCACGCGGCGGCGACCTGCATCGGTGCCAGGAACAAGCCGAACGCGCAGCCCGCGAGACCTGCAAGGCCGACTATGCCGGCCACAGGCGCGGCGCGCTGCAGGATAAGCTCGTTCATTGTGTCGCGCTCCCCTCGATCTTCTCGCGCACCGCGGTCGGCAATTCCGCCAGCCGGGCATGCTGCGAGAGCTGAAGTGCGCGCACATAGGCTACGATCGCCCAGCGGTCAGCTGGCGGAACCCGATCCGCATAGGAGTACATCACGCCGTAGCCACGGGTTATGACATCGTAAATATGCCGGTTGGAGACTTGCAGCAGGGCATCCTGATGGTAGGTGGGCGGTGACGGGAAGCCGCGTTGCACGATCATCCCTTGCCCGTCCCCCGAGAGCCCGTGGCAGGGCGAACAGAATATGTCGAAGCGTTCCCTGCCGTGTTGAAGCAGAGCCATGTCTATTTTCTGCGGGATATCGCTTGGCGTTGGGGAGATGTCGGTGTCGCGCCGCACCGTTCCGGGAACCGGCTGCCTGGCCGACGCGCCGTCGGGAAATGTTGCCGCCGATGCGAGCGGATCATAGCGTGGCTGGTCCGACATCGCCTGCTTTTGGCAGCCTGCCAGCAGGCCCGAGCACACGAGGACCGCCGTGGTCCCGAGGCGCAGCCCGCCAAAGCAGCGGCGGATGCGTGGGGCGGAGGTCATGGCTTCACCAGTTCGATATGGTGTGCGCCCAGCCGCTTGAGCAGGTTTCGCGCGGCCACCGGCCTGAACAGCGGGTCCGAGGCCTTGAGCAGCAGGTGGAAACGACCGCCAGAACCATAGCTGAAGTCAGACACGCCGAAGACGGGATGGTGGTAACGAGGCAAGCCGTTGGCCGCGAGCATCCCCACAAACCCGGCAATGGCCGCTCCGAGAACGCCGGCTTCGAAGGCAAGGACGAGATAGGCCGGCCATGCATTCATCGGCCGGCCCCCGACGTTGATCGGATAGTCGATCTCGACCGAGTACAGGATAAGCAAATAAGCGGCCGCGGCCCCGAGCAGACCGCCCGCCAGCACAACATAGGGCAATCTCGTACGACGCGCTCCCAGCTTCTCGGGCAGACCCTCGATGGGGTAGGGCGAGAAGGCATCCAACCTGGTGTAGCCGAACTCGCGCAGGGACTGGACCGCGCTGCTCAGGCTTTCCGGCGTCGGAAAAGTCGCCATCATTCCATACGGCTGAGGGGCGCTCATGCTTTCCCCACCGTTTGCTCATGCGCCAGCTCCTCGACTTCGAAGATGGTCACCGCAGGGAGAATTCGGATGAACAGAAACACCAGCGCGAAGAATGTGCCGAGCGAACCAAACAGGATGCCGAAGTCGAGCCAGGTCAGCGACTGCGAGCCCCAGGACGACGGCAGGTAGCCGTTGGCCAGGCTACTGACCACGATGACGTAGCGCTCCGTCCACATACCGACATTTATCAGCAACGAAATTGTCCAAAGGCCCGGCATCCACAACCTGACGCGGGGGAACCACAAGAGCTGCAGGACGCCCACATTGCAGAACATCATCAGCCAGAAGAACCAGGCGTAGGGCCCGAAGGCGCGGCGGAACATCATGACCCGCTCGAAATCCTCGCCCGAGTACCAGGAGAAGAAAATCTCTGAGATGTAGCCGTAAACGACGATCATGCCCGAGGCGATCATCAGCTTGGCGGCATTTTCCATGTGGCGTTTCGTAATGATGTCTTCCAGCTTGAACAGAGTGCGAAGCGGGACGGCAATAGTGACCACCATGGCGAGGCCCGAATACAGCGCCCCAGCAACGAAATAGGGCGGGAATATCGTTGAATGATAGCCGGGCACCAGCGCATAGGCGAAATCAAGCGACACGATCGAATGCACGGACACGACAAGCGGCGCGGCGAGGGCAGCCAACAGATAGTAGACGCTCTGGAAGCGCATCCAATGGTAGGCTGACCCGCGCCAGCCAAGCGCGAGGATACCATAGAACAGCTGCCCCCGGCGCGTTTCAGCGCGGTCGCGCAGGATTGCGAGGTCGGGTATCAGGCCCATGTACCAGAACAGCAGCGACACGGTGGCGTAGGTTGAGATTGCCGCGAAGTCCCAGACCAACGGGCTGCGCCATTGCGGCCAATGCATGTGCGTGTTGGGCAGTGGCAGCAGCCAGTAGAAGAACCACGGCCTGCCAAGGTGCAAAATCGGGAACAGCCCGGCCATCGCCACTGCGAACAGCGTCATGGCCTCTGCAAAGCGGTTGATGGAATCCCGCCAGCTCTGACGCAGGAGAAGCAGCACGGCCGAGATCAAGGTTCCGGCATGACCAATGCCGATCCACCACACAAAGTTCGAGATCATTGTGCCCCAGGCGACCGGGATGTTGATGCCGTATTTCCCGACACCGACAGCGATCAGGTAGACGATCGAGTATAAGAACAGCATCACCAGCATGAAGAAACCAGCAAAGGCGAGCCAGAAATATCGCGGCAATCGGCCTTGCAGTACGATCGAGCCGATGCGCCTGGTGATCTCCTGTTTGGTGTGCCTCCCTTCCAGGACGGCGAGGGAGCCGTCCCGTCGCGCGACGTCAGCCTTTGCCATGGCCGTCCCCTTTCTCCTCCCTCTCGCGGGCAAGCGCCGGGTTCGGGTTCCTGACCTTGCCGAGGTAGGTGGTGCGCGGCCGCGTATTGAGTTCAGCGAGCAATGCGTAGTTGAGCGGCGATGCCTTGACCTGATTGACGGCAGCGTGCCTGTCGTTAAGGTCTCCAAACCAGATCGCCTGCGTTGGGCAGACCTGTTGGCAGGCCGTGACCACCTCGCCGTCTGCTATGGGGCGATTGTCGATTTGCGCATGGATGCGGGCGGCCGCGATCCGTTGCACACAGTATGTACACTTTTCCATCACGCCACGCGAGCGGACCGATACGTTCGGATTGTTGACCGCCTGAAGGAAACCCACCTTTTCCTTGTCGAACTCCTGGTATTCCAGAAAATTGAAGCGGCGTACCTTGTAGGGGCAGTTCTGGGAGCAGTAGCGGGTGCCGATGCAGCGGTTGTAAACCTGGGCGTTGATGCCGTCATGCGTGTGGACCGTGGCGTTCACGGGACAGACCACTTCGCAGGGCGCCTTCTCACATTGCATGCAGGGCACCGGCTGGAACAACGTCTGCGGATCGTCCGGCAGACCTTCATAATAGCGGTCCACGCGCAGCCAGTGCATCTCGTGGCCACGCGCGCACTCTTCCGGGCCGACCGTCGGAATGTTATTTTCCGACTGGCAGGCGGCGACGCAGGCCATGCACCCGATGCAGGCGTTCTCGTCGATCGCCATCGCCCACGCTTCCTGATCATAGTGGTATTCGGGATAGAGCGACTCCTTCGGCTCCGGAGGCGCGCCTGCATTCACGAAGTCGGGATTGTCACGATACTGCGACCAGGTTGCGTGCCGCGCTATAGGACGTCCTTCCATCGCCTGATGTTCTTGCGTCGTCGTAAGCTGCTTGCCCAGGTCGAGCCGCTCGACAGTTGCGCCGCTCAGTGCCCACGGTGAAACCGCCTTCCGCAGCACGAACGCGTCGAATCCGCCTGCAAGATCGGCCACCGGTCCCGCGGAGCGCCGGCCGAATCCGAAGGTTAGCGTCAGACTCCCCTTGGGGTGGCCTGGCGTCAGCCAGACCGGCGCGTCGATGCTGCTTTTGTCGGCGGAAATGCGGATGACGTCGCCATTGGCCAGCTTGTGCAACGCGGCATCTGAGGGCGCCATCAGCGCGGCGTTGCTCCACACCAGCTTGGTAAGGGGACGCGGCAGCTCCTGCAGCCACGCATTGTTGGCAAAACGCCCGTCGCGCAGCCACGGGTCGGGCGCGAAGCGGATTTCCAGGGTCCCGGGGCGATTGGCTTGCTGGGGTGGGGACGCGGTCGGAGTTGTCGGCGGCTGCGTTGCTGCATCCGGTTCGCCGCTCCCCGCCACACAACCGGCTTTCAACGCCTGATCCCAAGCATCGTTCTCCATGCCGGACGAGCGCCAGATTCGCCGAACAAGATCCAGCGCAGACAGATCCTGTTGCTGGAGAAGGACGGCCAATATCTCGTGCACGGTACGACCGGCGAATATAGGGGCAATCGTCGGCTGCATGATCGAAGTCGTGCCGTCGAAGGCACGCAGATCTGACCAGCTCTCGAGGTCGTGGGCGGCGGGGACGTGCCAGCGGGCGAGCCGTGCGGTCTCGTCGACATAGAGGCCGTGATGGACGACATTGGTGATCTTGCCGAACGACTTGCCAATCTCCAGGTCGCCGGGCGCGGTATGGACCGGATTGCAGTCCAAGACGACGGCAGTGTCGATGCGTCCCGCGTATGCATCATCAACGAAACCCGGCAATGCGGCCGCGTCGCCGAGAACTTCGGGCGGCTCGATCAGGCGAAGGGTGACCCCGACCGCGCCGAGCGACTGGTTGGCCAAAAGGGCCTGATGGGCAACATCAGCGCTCACGCCGTTGCCTACGGCGAGCAATGCCCCCGACCCGGCCGACCTCAGATCGTCCGCGGCAGCCCGAAGCCATTGCGGTGCGTCCTCGCCGGCGGCGCTATCGCCCGAAATCAGGGCTGCAAGCCGCCTGCCGAGGCCGTCCAGTTGGCTGGGCCTCACAGCCAGACGATGATCGGCCGAGGCACCCGTAATGGTCGGAGTCGTCTCGATGGCGTATAGCCGGTTCATGCTGCTGCCGGGCCTGGGCGTGCGTCGACGCAAGCCAAATCCGCGTGCATAGGCGAGGTTGCCCGGGCCATCACCCAGGAAGTCATCGTCGAGGCTGACGATGACACTGGCATGCTGCAAATTGTAGATCGGCGACAGCGGGCGGCCAAATGCAGCCGTTGTGGCTTTTGTCATGGCGTTGCCGCCCAGAGCGTCATGGCGATAAAACCGCATCTCCGGAAAAATTGCGCGCAAGTCGCGAAATTGGGCGGCGAGCGTCGGCGATGTTGACGGTCCGGAGAGGACGGCGAGCCCCTTACCCCGGACCTCAGCAAATTGCTTGCGCAGCGCGGTCATTGCGCCGAGGAAAGACCCATAATCGGCGGGAGCGCCGTCCAGCAGCGGGGTCCGAGACCTGTCCGGATCGTAGAGCGAAAGCACCGCCGCCTGCATGATTGCGTCTGTGGCGCCCAAGGACGCGGGATGGTCGGGATTGCCCTCGATCTTGGTCGGCCGCCCCTCGTGCGTCTCGACAAGCACGCCGACGCCGTACCCTTCTCTGGCAAAAGTCGTGGCATAATATTCGGCCCTGCCAGGCACGACGTTTTCAGGCTGACGGACGTAGGGGACGATATCGTCGGCCGGTACGCACGCCGCCAGCCCGCCGAATGAAACCGCGGCGCCTAGAAGCTTGAGGAGCTTGCGCCGATCGAGGCCCGGTCGAAATGTCGCCCAGCCTTCGTCGCGCAAGGACGGGAATTCCGCTTCGACATATTTGCGAAACTCTGGCGCATCGGAGAGTTCGGCCAGGCTTCTCCAGAGCCGAGATTCGTCAGCGGTGACAGACATAGCAATCAGTCATCGTGTGGGGTTCGATGTTCAGCAGTTTTATCAACTTGGCGCGCATTTCCTCGACATTGGGGGGTGGCGTCCAATCGGTGCTGAAGACGGCGTTGGGAGGACGCAGATTATCTTTGGGATCGCGGTGACATCCCAGACACCATTCCATGTCGAGGGGCTCGCTCTTGCGCATCAAGGGCATTTCCTCGACATGGCCGTGACAGGTCACGCAGGCGACGCCCTTGTTGACGTGTATCGAATGGTTGAAGAAGACGAAATCGGCCACCCGGTTCACCCGGTGCCAACGGAGCGGATTTCCGGTTGCCAAGCTCTGCCGAACGGGGGCCAGCATGTCGGCATTTGTCCAAAGCTGCGAGTGGCAGGTCATACACACTTCCGTTGCCGGAAGCCCGGCTGACGACGACACCTCCACGCTGTTATGGCAATAGCGGCAGTCGATACCGAGCTGACCGACGTGATGCTTATGGCTGAATGGAACGGGCTGCGCATCGGCACGTGCAACAAACGTCGACCAATTGACACGCGGGGCAACCGAGACGAGCCCAACCAGGGCCACCAGGCCTGCCAGTCCACCCCAAAGGACAAACCGTGCAACCCCGTTTGCGCCAGGCCGGAAAATCTGTGGCATTCGCTACGCTGACATTTTAGGCGTGAGAAAGAATAACACCTGGAATTTCGGAATGTTCCATCGCCGGAGGCTTCGCAGCCACCGCATCCTAGCCCGAGACAAAATCCTACGAACCTTTTTCACGACCCGCGGTTTAGGCTTGGCGGGAAGGGCTGTGCTCGCTTCCTGAGCGAGACGCGCCTCCTTCAACCGCGCTGTTTTTGCGGCGCGCCTGGCCCGTTCCTCGTCCACAATAAGCGCCGCCGCCGCCGTGGCCTGGTCGTTGCGCCCGTCATCACTGGTCCACGGCATATCAGCGCCTCGCGTTGGCTCGTAGCTTTGGGCATTCCATTTTTGAATCTGCACTGCACGTGACTATGTCGATCGTCCCGAACTCCGGCGTCCCGGATGTGTTCCTGCACGGATGCGAATGCAACGTCTCAGGATTGGTTCGAAGGCGGCAAAGTGTTCCTGCGCTCTCGCTCTGATGTGTATAGAGTTCACCGGCTGTAGCGCGTCGAAGCTGCCCAATTGGATCGGGTCGTCAGGAAGCAGGCGTCAGCCACCGGAACGTACTCAGGAGTAGGTTCGGGGCTGAGGGGCTGATCGCCCGGCCTGTCTGGCGGCGTTCACCACCTCGAAGAGTTGGGCTCGCTGACAGTTACGGCACAGCCATCATGGTGACCGGCCGGGCTGGCATCATCGAAAAGACGAGCCGAGCACCCGACAGAGACAAGCGCTAGGTGTTGTTTCCGTTGGAGGGGCCCCATGCCGGCCGCCGGGTTAAGCCGGGGTGCCTGTTGTGCTATGGTTCGCCTCATGGGAAAGAAGGTGAAGCAGAAACCCAAGCAGAGGGTGAAGCATGCGGACGAACGCCCGCTCAATCGCGAGCGGGCACGAGAAGCTGAGTACTACGCCCGCAAGGTCGGCATCACCAGAGACGAAGCGCTCAGCATCATCCTTGAAGCCCACATGCCGAAGCTTGTCATAGCACGCAAGGACGGCGCGAAGGGGAAGTAGGCATCCAAACAGGCCTTTCCCACTGGGATCCGAAGGAAAAGGGCCACGCCGTCACGCCTGATGTCGCATACGCATGCCACTCGATGAGGGTGCAACTTTCGACGCGCCATCCCTCTGCCCTGTCACGGCAGGGGGGGGTCTAAAGCAAAGCCTTCATTCCTCGCTGAATAATCGTCTTCGACAGGAGCGAGGAACGGTTACTCTGTGCGGCGGGAACTCGAGGCCGGCAACAAACCGGGCCTAGGTCGGCAAACGCCACAAGCCGCTCGAAGAGGAGGTCTGAGCCACGAAAAATTCAAACTTGTCCCATTTCCGTTCTCGATTTTGAGCGCGGCGTATTCCGTTTTCAACGCGCACAGCGGAGCGCTGGACCCGGCTTCACGGTATGGGCAGCAAAGCGGCCCGGCATCTTTGGCGGGGACCAGGAACGTGCCGGGCCTAACCGGCGGGGGCGGGGGACGGGCCGCCGGCTGGCTGATAATATATGCCTCCTTTCTAATGGACGAAACGTTCGGAGAAAAAATTCAGCCATTCCGCAACATCAGGCCAGCCGCTCACGGCGAGGCTGCCATCCATTTGCTATAAATGTTCACGTCTGCTTGTCGGCCAGCGGCGTCTTACGATTCGGCGGCACATACTTGGCTTCCAGCCGCACCGCATCCGGCGAGAGGTCACCCTGTCGTCATCGACGTGGCGAAGCTAGCCTATCAGCTCGGTCGGCTTGCCTCGGCGACCTTCGATGTTCGATCCGCGATGGAATGTGGCTGGTTGGACGATGGGATCAAGACGCTCACCCGATGCTCAGTCACCCGCCTGCGCAGGGTCGCGGTAGTGGCGATCTCATCGCCAACCTTGATGCTGCCCTTCGACATACCATTCCGCGCAGCGGGTGGCTACTCAAGCTGTTACTAACAGATGGGCGGCCCAGTTGCCGGGGGTGTGCTTGGCTTGGGGGCCGGCAACCGGGCCATGCCGGAGTTCCTCCCGGCAGAAGGGATCATGGCCTAATATTAGCATTCGTGCAAATACTAGCGGCGCCGGGTTGAAATCAACCCGCTATAGCGTGAGCCATGGCGTTTCCCACACCTATGTCGAAGCCGAAGAACAAAGCTCGTGCTGCCATCTTCGCGGCAAACGCGCCGTAGCGCCCCGCTGGCCTCTGAGGGACTTTCAAGGCGCCGCGATGTCATCGAAGCGTGTCCATGCCGGGCAAAGTATAGGCGGTGAGCGATTGTGTTGAAGCACTACTCGCCTTCGGCTGGCGTAGCCGTTTGAAATTGACGGGATGCAGTATGCATTCCCATGGCGGCCCCGCCTCCTGTATGCTTAGCCGAAAGCACGGAGACCGCTCATGTCGGTGCGCGCCCGCGAACTGTTCAACAGCTATGTCGTCAACACCCTCAACCATCCGGATCTTAAAGGGCTTGGGATTGGAACCCATGTATTCAGCCTTACCCGTTTGGCAAGCGAGGCTGACATCCCAATGGTGGAGGTTGTTGCAGAAGTTGGCCCGATTGCAGCTGCACTTGCAAAGCGCACTATCTAGCCGATGCCCACGCGGACAGGAACGGCCCGCCGTCCGCGTCACCTTCGGTGCCCCAGGCCCGCAGACCGTCAGCAACGCCTTTCACGGCGGTAGAAAGCTAACGGTATCGGGGACAGGCGGACACAGAGGACTGGAGCGCCTAGGATCCGAATGACGGGGTCCAAGGGCTAGTGTCTAGCCAAGGCGCGGCTTAAGACTGCTTGAATCGGCCTGAGGTGAAATGGCCGTACCGATCGCGGTATGGCGCGCGCCAGGACGGTCAGCGTGCGTCGTCTTTGCATCGGACGTCTACTCGAGGTGCTGCGCGCCTATCGCTTCCTGATGAGTTAAGTCTCTAATTTTTCCTGGCCAGCGACTTGGAGGCCAGCGACTTGGAAGATTGCCAGATCGCTTCCACCGTGGCGCTTCGCGTTTTGTCCAAACTGCGATATAGCCGGACCTCAAGATCGAGCGTCCAGGTGGGGTTGCTTGAACAGGCGACGAGACCGCCACTGGAAATGTCTTTTTCGACGAGACTTTCCGGCAGCCAGCAGATGCCTGCGCCAGCTAGCGTCAATTCCTTGAGGCCTGCGCTGATGGTGCTCTCGTGGACCGTCCGACGTCGGAAGGGGGAGTGTTTCGCAAACAGCCTTCCAAGTGCGACGCCAAAAAAAGAGCTATGACCGTAGCCCAGATAGGGCAGCAACAGCTTCGCCGTGTCGGGTTCGTCCAGAATACCTTCAGCTTGCAGTACCGACTTGTCGATGCGCAGTTCCGACGCAGCGACGGGGATCAGCCGGTCCGCACCGATGGTCAAGAATGCGAACCTGTCGCGGTCGAGATGAAACGGCACTTCGCGGTGTGAGTATGTGAGAAAGAAGTCAGTTTCATCATCGGTCAGCGCAGCCAGATTTGCTTCGATGCCCCCCCTGTCGGCAATAAAGGACGTGCCGAACTTACGGGTATTGCGCTGCAGTTCTCGCAGCCAGTCAGGAAAGAACGTGATGGTCAATGTGTGGAGGGCGGCAAAGCGTACCAATCCCTGTTCAGCGGGCGGGCGCAGCGACTCGCGCACCGAATAGAACATCCTAATCGCATCCTGCGCCATGGGAAGAAAATTGCGCCCGGCCGGTGTCAGTTCGGCCGGCATGGTTGCGCGGCTGATGAGCGGTGCTCCGATCCACGTTTCAAGCTGTTTGATGCGTCGACTGAAGGCCGGTTGGGTGACATTACGGGTTTCGGCCGCGCGCGAAAAGCTCGACGTCTCGGCAAGCGTTACGAAATCCTCCAGCCATTTGATTTCCACCAGCCCCCCCTTGTTTGCGGCAGACGCCGGATTGGCCGGTATTTGCCCGGAATCGCCAATGTATTTCATTCATTCGCGAGCTATGCAAATCTTGCATGAGACGTTGCAAAAACCGAATTGGCCACGGACCGGCAGAGGCCGCACCCTGATACGAACAAGCTGGCGGCAAGCCGGCATTCGGGAGGAAGCCATCTCGGATTCTGTCGTGGTTCGGTGAAATTTCCGCGACCACAACTGCCAGGGACACGCCTCAGTTGGAGTGTCACACCGGAGACGTTGTGGAGCAGCGAGTGCCTTTCGGGGGGACACAACCAATATGAGTTCCGTAGATACGGCCGATCTCGTTCTGCATAGCGGCAAAATATGGACAGGTTACGGCAATCCTGTCGCAGAGGCGATTTCAATCCTTGGCAACAAGGTATTGGCCAGTGGCTCGAACGCCGGCATCACAGCGTCTGTCGGCTCAGACACGAAGGTAATCGATCTGGGGGGACGCTTTGCGATGCCCGGCCTGAACGACGCGCATCTGCATCTGATCTCGACGGGCCTTCTGCGCGGCAAGGTCGATGCGACACCGGATGCCGCGCCGACCCGCAGCGCGCTGGTTGCCGCACTCCAGGCGCGTGCCGCCGCAACCCCCAAGGGCGAATGGGTAACCGCGCGCGGATTTGACCAGACCCGCTATCCGGACGGCTTGATGCCCACGGCGCTGGAACTGGACGCGGCCTTACCCGATCATCCTGTATCGGTCACGCGCGCCTGCGGCCATGTCACCATCGTCAATTCCTTGGCGCTGGCGCAGGCGGGGATCGACAGCGCAACGCCCAATCCGGATGGCGGCCTTATCGGGCGCGAGAACGGGCAACTGACCGGAATGCTGGCGGAAAACGCTCAGAACCTCGTCTATGACGTCCAACCGACGCCCCCGCTTGCCCAGCTCATCGACGCCATCGAAGCGGGCGGCCACCATCTTTTGCAATTCGGGATCACGTCTTGCATGGATGCGGCTGTCGGCCAGGTCGATGGCATGACCGAGATCGAGGCTTATCGGCAGGCCGAGCGCAGCGGCCGGCTGCCGGTTCGGGTCTGGGCTACGCTTCTGGGCGATCCCGGTTCGTCCATCGTCGAGTCATGTCATGCGATGGGGCTTGTCACTGGCCACGGCAGCGACATGTTCCGCATAGGCGGCGTGAAGATATTCACGGACGGCTCGGCAGGCGGGCGAACGGCCTGGATGCGCCAGCCCTATGTCGGCCAGCCTGACAATGTCGGGATTCAGATGCTGTCCGACGCCCAGTTGTTCGAATTGGTCGACCGCTACGCAGCACTTGGCTATACGCTAGTCTGCCATGGCATCGGCGATGCCGCCATCGACCAACTCGTGCGCGCCTATGAGCTTGTGCGTGCCGCAAATCCGAAACACACGAGCCGCCACCGCATCGAGCATTGCGGCTATGTCGACGATGCCCTAAACCAGCGCATGTTGAAGGCGGGCGTCCTGCCCGCGCCGCAGCAGGCCTTCATCTACGATTTCGGCGACGCCTACGTCTCGGTTCTCGGGCCGCAGCGCGGGTTGGGCTCCTATCCGATCGGGACCTGGGATCGTCTGGGGATGAAGCCGTCCACCGGCAGCGATTCGCCAGTCTGTTCGCCCAATCCTTTTCCGGACCTCTACGCCATGCTGACGCGCAAGACGTACAAGGGCACGGTGATGGACGCTTCCGAGATACTGACGCCCGAACAGGCCTTGCGCGCCTATACGGAAAATGGCGCCTATTCCCAGAGTGCGGAAAGCGTCAAAGGCCGGCTGGAGCCCGGAATGCTGGCGGACATCGCCGTGTTTTCGAACGATCTCTTGAGCGCCGCGCCTGAAAAAATCCTGCGGGAAACGCGTTGCGAGATGACCATCCTGGATGGGCGCATCGTCTATGACAGAGGTTGAGTTGTTCGCCCAGGCCGGTCCGACCCCAACAGGAAGACAAGTAACGAACCACACAGGGAGGAACTAGGATGTGGATCCGATTTGGACTGGTAGCAGCGCTTGCGCTCGGGACGGCGACCGCCGCGCTGGCGCAGGACGCAACCCCCAAGGATGGCGGGACATTCGTGTACGTCGCGCCCTATGGAAATTCGATCACATCGCTCGACATCACGGCGACACCGCATACGCAAGACGAGATCGTCGCCAAAGCGATGAATCGCTCGCTCTACAAATGGAACCCGGAAAGCGGCAAACCCGAGCTTGATCTTGCAGAATCGGTCAAGAAGTCGGCCGATGGCAAAACCTATACCTACAAGCTCAGGGAAGGGACCTTCCACAACGGCGACAAACTCGACGCCGATGATGTGCTCTGGTCCTACAACCGTCTGGCCGATCCCAAGAAGGCGTTGCCAGGTGCCGAGCAAATGCTGCAAATCGCCGGCGTTGCCGAATTCCAGGCAGGCAAAGCCGACCACGTTTCAGGGCTGAAGAAGATCGATGACAGGACCGTCGAGATCACCTTCATCAACCTGGCCGATCCGGGCTGGAACCTGATGTCAAACTATGCGCCGATCTACTCCAAGGATTATCCGGAAGATCAGCTCGCCTCGAAGCCAAACGGTCTTGGCCCGTTCAAGCTGGTCAACTACGTTCCTGGCTCGAAGGTCGAATTCGAGAAGTTCGACGGCTATTATGAGAAGGGCAAGCCGCACCTCGACAAGCTTGCCATCATGCTGATGGGGGAAGCCTCGGCTCGTGACGTCGCTTTCCGCAACAGCGAAATTGATGCCAACGTTCTCGGACCAGTGCAATATGAAGCCTATGGACAGGATCCGGCGCTGAAGGATCACATCCTTGAAGTGGCCGAAGTCTACACGCGCAATATCGGCTTCAACACGAAGATCGAAGCGTTCAAGGACAAACGCGTCCGGCAAGCCATCAACTATGCGATCAACAAGGACCTGATTGTCGAGAAGTTGCTGAAAAACAAGGCGTATCCCGCGGTATCGTGGCTGCCGAAGTCGTCGCCCGCCTTCGACAAGGAGGCCAAGCCCTATGCTTATGATCCGGAAAAAGCCAAGGAACTGCTGAAGGAGGCGGGATTCGAAACCGGCCTAAAGTTCTCGGTGACCGCGACTTCGAATGAAAGCTGGGGCTTGCCGATCGTCGAGGCGATCATCCCCATGTTGGCGAAAGTAGGCGTCGAAGTCACGACAGACCCCGTGGAAAGCTCCGTCCTGTCCGACAAAATCCTGTCCGACAAATTCGAATCCTATATCTGGTCGAATTCGTCAGGTCCCGATCCACTGAAGTACCTGACCTGCTTCTATTCGAAAACCCCGCAGACCGCCTGCAATTACGTCAAGTTCTCCAATGCCGACTTCGACAAGCTGATTGACGAGGCAGGCGATGAAACCGATGAGGCCAAGCAGAACACTCTTCTGAAGAAGGCGAACAACCTACTGCAGGAAGAGGCACCTATCTGGTTCTTCAACTACAACAAGGCCGTGATGGCCTATCAGCCATGGGTCCACGGTTTGAAGCCGAACGCCATGGAATTGGCCATCCAGGACTACGAAGATATCTGGATCGACGACAGCGCGCCGGCGTCGCGCAAGTAGCGGGGTGAACTAGCGGATGGGACCGGCATGGTCCCGTCCGCCGCACGGCGCCCGCCCATTGGAGGCAGAACCCGCTTATGTTGCGCTTCGTCTTTCGCCGCACCCTGCAGATGATCCCGACCTTGCTGGCGGTCGCCCTGATTATCTTCGTGATATTCAGCGTTGTTCCAGGCAGCTTCCTATCAAGTTTGATGGCTGAGGGGCGTAACGCCACGAACGCGGATGTCATGGGGCATCTGAATGCACAGTTCGGCCTGGACAAGCCGCTGCCTGTCCGCCTTTGGGACTATCTATGGGGGCTGGCGCATTTTGACCTTGGAATTTCGTACCGGACCCGCGAGCCGGTGTGGGCCGTGATCGAGCCGCGGCTCTGGCCTTCGATCAAGCTCGCGTTGGCGGCAATGAGCTTTGCCGCGGTGATCGGCATTCCCCTGGGGTTTCTTGCCGCGCTGAAGCCGGGCAGCGCATTGGATACCGGCACGATGATGGTGGCAGTCTCCGGCCTGTCGCTTCCCGAATTCTGGCTCGGCTTGCTCCTGATGTACGTGTTTGCGCTGCAACTCGGCCTGTTGCCGAGCTTCGGCTACCAGCCAGGCAGCATCCGCTACGTGATATTGCCCGCCATAGCACTTGGGGTGTCGCCAATGGCGCTTCTTGCGCGAACGACCCGCGCTGGCGTTCTCGATGTGTTGAACGCCGATTTCGTGCGCACGGCGCGCGCCAAGGGAGTGTCCGAACCGCGTCTGGTGCGCGCTCACGTCACCCGCAACGTGCTTGTCCTGATCCTTACCACGCTTGGCCTTCAGATCGGCTCTCTCATGGGGCAGGCGATCGTGATCGAGAAGCTGTTTTCCTGGCCGGGGGTCGGATCGCTTCTGGTCGACAGCGTGTCGGCACGTGACATTCCCGTGGTCCAGGGCACAGTGATCGTGATTGTGGTGTGGTTCCTGGTCATCAATATGCTGGTCGATATCGCCTATGCGGTCATCGACCCGCGCATCAAGGTGGCTTGATCCATGCAGCTGCGGTTCAATTTTGCTCTTGGACTGGTGCTGGCGCTGCTCGTAGTAATAGCGGCTGTCAGCGCCGGCTGGATTGCGCCTTACGATCCGATATTCGATGCCGACCTGATGAATTCCGAAATGCCCCCAAGCTGGGCGCATTGGTTGGGCACGGACGGACAGGGCCGCGATGTCCTTTCCCGCGTCCTCTACGGCGCAAGAGTATCGCTGACAGTCGGCCTCGTCTCGCAGTTGATCAACTCGTTCATCGGCACCGCGCTCGGCGTCTCGGCCGGTTATTTCGGCGGCTGGTGGGACGATCTGGTGAACGGGTTGACCAACGTCATGCTGGCGATCCCATCCCTGGTATTCGCGCTCGCCATCATGGCGGTGCTGGGGCCGGGCCTGCCAAGCCTTTTGATTGCGCTCGGCCTGACCAACTGGTCATGGACCTGCCGCATCGCCCGCAGTTCCACCCTGTCGCTCAAGAACCAAGGCTTCGTGCAGGCCGCAAGAGCGGCAGGCTTCGGCGACATTAACATCATGCGCACCCAGATATTGCCGAACATCCTCGGCCCAGTCCTCGTCATCGCGACGCTGGGCATCGGCGGTGCTGTTCTGGCGGAGGCGGCCCTGTCCTTCCTCGGCGTCGGCATCCGCCCGCCGCAGCCAAGCTGGGGCAACATGCTCACGGACGCGCGCGACCTGATCCGTACCGCCCCCTGGGCATCGGTGTTCCCCGGTCTGGCGATCTTCGCCACGGTCCTTGGCTTCAATCTGCTCGGCGACGGGCTACGCGATATGCTGGATCCCCATATGAGGACCCGCAAGGCATGAGCGGCATTCTTCCCGATCCGATTCTGTCGGTGCGCGACCTGTGCATTGGTGTCGGCAAGCGCCACGAACTCCTTCACGACGTCTCTTTCGACATCCTGCCGGGGGAAACCTTTGGCCTAGTTGGCGAATCCGGCTCGGGAAAAAGCATCACCGGCCTCTCGGTGATGGGTCTGCTGAAGCGCCCGCTGGGCGTGACCGGCGGCTCGATCTTCTTCCGGGGACAGGACGTTCTGAAGCTCGGCGTCCGCGCCAGGCGCCGTCTGCGCGGTGACCGTATGGCGATGGTGTTCCAGGAGCCGATGACGGCACTCAACCCGCTGGCGACGATCGGCCGGCAGATTGCGGAAATGTTCGTCGTTCACAGCGGCATGGGATGGTCGGATGCGCGCAGGAAAGCCGTCGAGGCGTTGGAGAGCGTGCGGGTGCCGTCGCCCGAGGAGCGCGCTGAATCCTACCCGCATCAACTGTCCGGGGGGATGCGCCAGCGCGTCATGATTGCGATTGCACTGGCCTGCCGTCCCGACCTTTTAATCGCGGACGAGCCGACGACCGCGCTTGATGTAACCGTACAGGCAGACGTGCTGGAATTAATTGCCGAACTGTGCAGGGCCGAGGGAACGGCCGTGCTGCTGGTGAGCCACGATCTGGGCGTGATCGCCAATATGTGCCGCCGCGTCGGCGTCATGGATCAAGGGCGGCTCGTTGAGGAACAGGACACCAGGGCACTGTTCGAAAATCCGATGCACCCCTATACCAGGGGCCTGCTTGCGGCGCGTCCGCGTCTGGGTTCGAGAACGCCCGCCGGTCGTCGTCGCCTCACCGAACTCGACGAGGTCGTGACCGCCGAGGAACGCGGGCGGGACGCGCCAACGCTGACGACGCCGCGCGGTCTCTATAAGGAGGCGACCGCATGAGTGCGCCCTTGCTGGAAATCCGCAATCTCAATGTTCACTTTTCGCTGCCGCGTCGATCGCCTTTAGGGCCGAAGCGGACGCTCCGAGCCGTGCAAGGAGTGAACCTGACCCTGAACGAAGGGGAATGCCTGTCCATCGTCGGCGAATCCGGTTGCGGGAAATCCACCACCGCGCTGACCGTTATGGGCCTGCAAGCGCAGACCTCGGGAGAGATACTGTTCAAGGGAAAATCATTGACGGGGCCCGGCGCTCCCGACAGGAAGGATCGAGCCCGCATCGCGCAGATGGTGTTTCAGGATCCCTACGCGTCTTTGAACCCGCGCCAGACCATCGGCCGCATGCTGTCCGCGCAGCTCGTCCTGCATGGTATCGCCAAGGGCAGCGAGGCCAACCACCGCGTTGCCGAAATGTTGACGCGGGTTGGCCTGGCGCCGGACCACGCAGACCGTTATCCGCATGAGTTCTCGGGCGGGCAGCGTCAGCGCATCGGTATCGCCCGGGCGTTGATGCTCAGCCCCAAGATTTTGGTGCTGGACGAGCCGGTGTCGGCGCTCGACGTGTCCATCCAGGCCCAGATCATCAACCTCTTGATGGATCTGCAGGAAAGGCTAGGGCTGAGTTACATCATGATTTCCCACGACTTGAGTGTGGTCGAACACGTTAGCGACCGGGTTGCCGTGATGTATTTCGGCCGCGTAGTGGAGGAAGGCGACTGGCATTCGATTTTCAGCCGCCCGACGCATCCCTATACGCGTCGTCTGATCGGCTCTGTTCCCGACCCGGATGCGATCTTGACCGGCGCGCGCGCTTTACCCGACGCTGCCTCCATTCCGGACGCCGCGCGTTTTTCGCCCGACATTGCGCGCCGTCCGAACCCTGACGAGCAACCGGAGCCGAGCGCGCTTGTTGAGATCGGCCAAAACCACCGCGTTCGCCTCGCGCAATAGAGAAGCCCAATGCCGTTCACTGTTTTGACTGCCGAATTCATGCACGAAAGCAATACGTTTTCGCGCTACCGCACCGACCTGCCGCAGTTTAAGGTGGATGCACTGCATTATGGCGACCAAGCAATCCGCGCGCGGCGAAACGCCAACACCGAACTCGCCGGCTTCATGGATGTCGCCGAGCTTGCCGGCTGGAACGTCGTCCACGCGGTGTCAGCCCACGCCGTGCCCGGCGGGCGGGTAACTCAAGCAGCCTATGACCACATCGCCGGCGTCATTCTGGAGGCGGCGCGTTCGAGCAGGGGCCGGCTCGACGGCGTGCTGCTCGGCCTGCACGGCTCGATGGTGCCCGACTTTTGCGACGACGGGGAGGGCTATCTGCTTGGCCTGCTGCGGGAGGAACTGGGGGCGGAAATTCCTATTGCGGTAACACTTGACCTTCATGCCATGGTCTCGGAAGACATGGTCCGGGACGCACAGATACTCGTCTCCTACAAGACCTATCCGCATGTGGATATGCGCGAGATTGGCGCGCATGCCGCGCGCATTCTGGATCGCACGATTCGGGGAGAGATCGCGCCTCGCACCCTCAGGGCGCACGTGCCGATGCTTGACGAGGCGAACTCCGGCCGCACCGATGTTCCCGAAACCCTTGCGCTTTATGACCGCTGCCGCGAGGCCGAGTCTGAGGGCTTGCTCGCTGTTTCCGTTAATGCAGCCTTCACGGGGGCAGACGTGTCGTGTGTCGGCCCCACCGTGCTAGCGACCTTTGACAGCCGCGACCCTTACGCCAATGCAACCGCCAGCCGTGTGACAGAGGAACTTGCAGACAGGATCTGGCAGGGCCGAACTAAGAAGCGCAATGTCTTCATAGGGGTCGATGAAGCCGCCGCCGAGGCGCTCGATTGGGGTGGCGACAAACCGCTTGTCATCGCTGACTATGCCGACAATCCCGGCGCCGGCTCCTACGGCGACTCAACCGCGCTGTTGAAGGGCTTGCTTGATGCGGGAGTGAAGGGCGCGGTGTTCGCGCCCATGATTGATGCGGAGGCAGCAGCGGAACTGCATCGTCACAGGCAAGGCGAAGCCGTCACGGTCACGATTGGCGGTAAGGGCGACCCGAACTTCGGCGGCGGCCCGCTGACGGTGACTGGCGTCTTGGCCATGCTCTCCGATGGCGCCTATGTCGGCGACGGACCGATACAGGGTGGGCTTAGCCATAGCTTCGGACCTACCGCCGTCATCGACCTCGACGGGATCGAAGTCTTGGTGGTCTCAGAGGCGCAGCAGATCGTCGATCTTCAGCAATTGCGCGCTTTCGGGATAGAACCGACGGCTCGCCGCGTATTGGTTCTGAAATCAATGCAGCATTTCCGTGCGGCATTCGAGCCGATAGCTGGCAGGGTCATCGTCTGCGATGCAGGCGCGCTGGCAACGCCGAGGGCGGAACGGCGACCTTATACCCACACACCACGCCCGCTCTGGCCGCTCGACAAGGATTTCGAGCGCACATTGATCCCGTCTCCTTGACAGACGCACTCTAACCTTAGCTGGAGAAGTTTGCGGGGCTTAAGTCAGCGGATTGCAGATCCATCCTGCGGGCCTCCATGTTGGTCGTTTTCGGAAGGCCCGCTTCAGCCAATTGGTCCCGAAAGCGGACTGATAGTGGTCATCCTCCGGGTCCACCACTATCGTAATTTCTCAATGGCTTACCAGCAGATTCGCCAGAAGGTTCGGCAACAATCGGCCTGCGGGTCGCCAGCCGCACGACGCGATCCATGCCCTGAACCGCAAGACGAACCTGCGATGCCTCGCGTGAATAGAGCTCGGCATGATCGATGTCGTCGTGGCCCAGCACCTCCATGAACTGCCTGGTCGAGGCCTCGGCCTCGGCGAGATAGACGCCGAGCGACTTTCGCAGTCCATGCAGCGTCAGCCCCTTCGTAAGCCCTGCAAGCTTGCACCAGCGCGCCATGCTCCCGGTCAGGGACTTGGAGGAGAAGGGCTGGCCATAAGCGGTCACCAGGACGGTTTCGCCGCGCTTGTCGGCGGCACCAAGCATCTCGGCCAACATGGGCGTGATCGGTACGAAAAGCCGCTTGCCACCGGTCCTGTTCTTGTTCTTTGCCTGGACGATCTCGAAGCCGTCGAAATGACGCTCCTGGCCATCGATCATGACCTTGCGCGTGACCCTCTGGTCCCACCGTAGATCGGCGACATCGCCGCGACGATTGCCTAGCCAGAGCGCCAGCCCGTAGTGCGCGCAGCCGTCCCCAGCGGCCAGCGCTGCTCAAATTTCTGCATCGCTTCGTGAGGCCAAGCCTTCCAGCCCGTGTAGGCAGGACGCCACTCGACTGCCGCGGTAGGATCGATTTCAATCCAGTCCAGTCGCACCGCGACATAGACGAGCTTGCGTATCGCGACCAGCAGGTGCTTGGCCTTGTGTGGTGTCGCGATGAAGTGTCCCAGAAGCTCTTCGACGTGGACCCGCCGCAGGTTCTTAACGGGCACGTCGCGCCATGTCAGCGGATGGTCCGGGACCACCCGCAGCGCCAGAAATTCCTCGACCAGGCGGCTGTTCTTGAATCTCGTGCTGTCGTCAAGAGCGAGCCACTTCACCGATGCCTTCAATCTCCTTTCGGCTGCTCCGAACGTTCCTGGCAAGGCAGCACCCGGCATTGTGACAACCGGCGCTTTTCGTGTCTTGCGACCCTCGACAGCAGCCCGATAGGCTTCCTTGAAACCTCTCTCGTTCGGGGCAGGCAGCGGCACCAGGCGCCCATTGGCGCGGTAGCGCCAGCGCGTCTTCCCATGACGATCCTTATAGGAGGACACACCTGGGTATTCGTCTTTAAGACGCTGTTCCATGGCAGAACCAGGCTATTACCCTCGATGGTTCCCTTTCAAGAGAAAGTCGACGATATTGTCGTCATCGTCGCCGGGCAGATCCGCGAACGCAGCCTCCAGCTTAAGGCGATCCCAGATCACACGAGTGTCGATTTTCTTTGGCTTTGGCATTCGCCCGTCCAAGACCATCTGGTCGAACTTTGTTACGCCTACGCCGACGTAGCGGGCAGCTTCATCCCGCGACAGGCCACGTGGGGGGTAGGAGAGGGTGTCGCTCTTCATCACCTTGATCCGCTAATCAGCTGTCCGAACGCGTGGCACTTTCTGTGAACGCGTTCGAAATAGCAGGCGCCCGACCAAGGGGAAAGCCCGATGTCCAGCTTTGATTGCAGAAGGGCTACCCTGGCGTGCAAATCGGACGCTCCAGCCGCCCTTGAGCGATAATCGCAGCCCCTGGTCCATCGAGAACAATGTCTTGCCCGTAACGTAAATTGAAAGCAGGCCGGTGGCATATGGCCCTGCATCAGTTTAATATATTAGTCCTGTCTAAGATTAAGCCGGAGACCCTGAAAATGCAGCAGGCGAAACAAATCCTGGTGACAGGCGGCGCAGGTTTCCTGGGCTCATTTTTGTGCGAGCGGCTCCTTGCTGAGGGCCATCAGGTAGTTTGCGCAGATAACTTCTTCACAGGAAGCCGCAGAAACGTCTCTCATCTCCTCGATGACCGATCGTTCGAGATTATTCGTCATGACGTGACGTTTCCACTCTACGTAGAGGTTGACGAAATATACAATCTCGCCTGTCCGGCGAGCCCCGTCCACTATCAGTCCGACCCCGTCCAGACGACCAAGACCAGCGTTCATGGCGCGATCAATATGCTCGGACTGGCCAAGCGGGTTCGCGCACAGATTCTGCAGGCGTCCACCTCCGAAGTCTACGGCGACCCTGAAGTTCATCCGCAATTGGAAGGCTATTGGGGCAGAGTGAACCCGATTGGCCCTCGTTCCTGCTATGACGAAGGCAAGCGATGTGCCGAGACTCTGTTTTTCGACTATTGGCGACAGCACAAGCTGAAGATCAAGGTAGCCCGCATTTTCAATACCTACGGTCCAAGGATGCGTCCCGACGACGGTCGTGTCGTTTCCAATTTCATCGTGCAGGCGCTGCAAAACAAGCCGATAACGGTCTACGGCACTGGCCAGCAGACGCGTTCATTCTGCTACGTCGAGGACCTCATCGACGGTCTGGTACGTCTTATGCAGACTGCCGACGACATCACCGGTCCTGTCAATCTCGGCAACCCGGCGGAATTCACGATGCTCGAGCTCGCAAATCTGGTGATCGAACTTACCGGAAGCCGATCGAAGATCAGATTTTCGCCTCTACCCGTCGACGATCCAAAGCAGCGGCAGCCCGATATCCGATATGCTTCCCGCGAACTCAAATGGAAGCCAAGAACTGCATTGCGTGCTGGCCTTGCCAAGACCATTGCGTATTTCGAGGACGTGGTTTCATCTGGGCACATTCGGCCCGCCGCAGCCGAATGAAGACGGTCCTGGTCACTGGCGGGGCCGGCTATATCGGGTCGCACTGCTGCAAGGCATTCGCGGAATCTGGATGGTCGGTTGTTGCCTTTGACAACCTTTCGCGCGGCTGGCGCGACGCGGTGAAATGGGGACCGTTGATCGAGGCGGATATTTCCGACGCCGCGGCTGTGGCGGCCGCCCTGCACCGGTATCGGCCGGACGCCGTGGCGCATTTCGCTGCCTACGCTTACGTTGGCGAGTCAGTCGAGCGGCCGGAACTTTACTACCGAAACAACAGTTTCGGTACCCTGGTCCTGCTCGAGGAAATGCTGAAGGCCGGCCTGGACAAGCTGATCTTTTCGAGCACCTGCGCAACTTTTGGGATTCCGACGCGGTCTCCGATAGACGAAACGCATCGGCAGTCGCCCATCAATCCCTACGGCTGGTCCAAATTCATCATAGAGAGAATGGTCGAGGATATCTCGCTTGCTCGTGGCCTCAATGCGGTCGTGCTTCGGTATTTCAATGCGGCCGGATGCGACCCCGACGGCGAAATCGGCGAAAAGCATGAACCGGAAACACATGTCATTCCGCTGGCCATAGAGGCGGCAGTGAGGCCAGGCCGCACCTTCGTCATCAACGGAGCCGATTTCGATACCCGCGACGGAACCGCCGTGAGGAACTACGTCCATGTTGTCGATCTCGCGCGCGCCCACGTCCTGGCAGGGGAGAAGCTTCTCCGGGACAAGGGCGTCCACGTCTACAACCTCGGAACCGGAGCCGGTACAACGGTGGCCGAACTGGTCGACGCCGTCAGCCGGACTTCGGGAATACCGCTTCCGGTGGCCTACGGACCGCGCAGGCCAGGCGACCCGCCAGCGCTTGTTGCCGCGGCCGGCAAGGCCGAGCGGGAACTCGGTTGGGTGCCCGAACAATCGGGCATCGACAGGATCGTCGAGACAGCACTGGCTTGGTATCGCAGCCGATTGAAACAAATATAGCGCATGTGGGCTACCGCGCGGTCAGCAAGCGATCAAGAGCGCCAGCAACCGCGCCGAGCGAAAAATTTCCCTCTATCCGCTTTCGCGCCGCCTGTCCGAGGCGCTCTCGCATAATCGGATCGTCGTAAATTTTCTTCAGCGCCTGTGCAATGGCCGCCGGCTCGTCCCTTCGAACAATGAGGCCGCCGGATGCCTCGCCGTTTGCCAAGATGTCGGGTAGGCCCTGTGCGTCGGTGGCAACGACCGGAAGGCCGCAGGCCATCGCCTCCAACGGCGCAACGGGCATACCTTCGGTGCGAGACGCTGTGACATAGGCATCCGCCGCCGAAAGCCAACGCCGTATCAAGGTCCGGTCCGTGGTATAGTCGCAAAGCCATCTCACATTCGGCAGTGCGGCCTCGCTCAGCAGCCTGGCAAAAGCGTCTCGGTCCTGCCCCGAGCCGATGATGACCAGTTCGGACGAAGCATCGCCGGAAAAGAGGGACCATGCGTTCAGGAGCACATCCAGCCCCTTACGGCGAACGTCGATGCGTCCGTGGTTGACCACGACGAAGTTCCCGCTCGCCAGACCGAGGTCTTGCCGCGCCTGCTGACGTTCGATCGCTGTCCACTCGCTGGAATCGATGGGGTTGGGGATATTTGCGATGTTGAGCGCGATGTGCGGGTAAGCTTTGGCGAGGCGTTCACGCTCCGCTGCCGATGCGACGATCAGGCCGCTGCAGGCACGGAGAGAAGCCTGCCTGGCGATCGCCTCTATCCAGGAGAGCGTCCGGTCGCCGCCCTGGAACGTTGCATAGAGCGGAATCCGCATACGGACTGCCAGCCAGGCAAGCGCATCGAACCGCGTATATTCATATTCCTGAACGAGAATTGCATCACATTGCGACCGGGCGAGCACCTTCCGGAATGCCGGGAGCGGCGTCGCGGACCAGCGCCGCAGACTGTGAGCCGCTGCGGAGTGACCTTGACGCGCACGCGCGCCGGGAACGATCCAGATCGGCGCGCCCGTGCCGGCATGGTAGTGGCATTCTACCTGCGAAGCATGCTCGGAAGCGCACACGATGACCGGCCTATGCCCGGCCAATTGCAGAGCGGAGGCGTAACCGAAGAGCCAGCCGCCAGTCATCTGTTCGACGAAATCCTTAAGCCGCAATCCTATCGGATCGAGGAATTCCTCCACGACGTCGCCCCATGGGAAGAGGGCGATGACGAGGGAAGAGCGGCGGCCCATCAAATGCCCCGAAAAATTCATTTGCGCCAGGAAAAAGCCGTCTCCGTGCCGCGTGTTGAGCGTTGGTGCAGCACGTATCCGACAGCCGTTATCGGCGCCGCTAGAGCGTAAAGTATCTTGCGGCGACGGCGTCCGAAACGAGAAAACGCGATGTCGTGAAAGAGTGCCGTCACCGGGTTGATAAATGTGGCGCGGCGTTCCGGCGCACTGTCGAAGAGCGCTGCGAGTTCGGGATCCCGGTAGCCGCGCCGGACGTGACCCCATTCCTGCATCAGTTCGCTTTCATGCGGGCAATAGGGCTTCATGAAGCGGAAATAAGGGTAATGCCACTCCGCATGTGGCGTCGAGACAAGAACATACCCGCCTGGGCGCACGACCCTCAAGGCCTCTTGTGCGGCACTACGGTCATCCTCGATGTGTTCAAGCACGTCGAAGAGCGTCGCCACGTCGAAACGGTCATTCGCGAAGGGGAGGTCACAGGCATCGCCGCAGACGAAGGTCGACCTCGCCCAATCTGGCTGGTAGTTGCCCAACTCGGGATCTAGATCGAGGTTAACGACTTCAGCATTCGGATAGAGGATACTTGCCATCCCGCTGCGCCCGCCTCCAATTTCCAGTATCCGGCCTGGCCCGTCGATCGCCGCGGGCGCGACGCGATGAATTGCGCGCATCTTCTCACGGTAGAAAAGCCCGTCCGTCAGAGCGTTTGGAAAGGGATTCCGGGACAGAAATTGTCCGAGCGGTGCCTTGCTGATCATCGGTTTTGTTCCTCAGCCAATTTGATGTTCGCCGTTTTCGCCAGCCGAAACGGACGAGGAATTGAAGACCCGCCAGCCAGCCTTCGACTTCCGCCGCGAGGATACTGGTCCTGCCGGGAGGGCCTTCGAAAAGCGCCTTGACGAATGTTCTCAAGAAATATGCGGGCAGCTGCTTCCCGATGCGATCGATGTTTCCGCGATCGCCAAAATTGTCATATTGCGTGACAAGAGCTGCGACGTGGCCCTTCATGTAGGCTCTTACTTGCCGCCTGAAGCCCGGCCAGTCGCGGCGATGATGATGGAAGACAACGGCGCGAGGTTCATACAGGCAAGTCCCTCCTGCGGCCAGCAGCCGGTACCATAGCTCCGAATCTTCGGAACATCCGGCAGCACCGGCGCCGAGGCGCTCGTCGAACGAGCCTACCCGATCGAAGGCCGATCGCCGGAAGGCCATGTTGGCTCCAGCGCCGATTTTCCAGACATGCGCTCCGCTTGGCCGGGTCTCTTCGAAGAAGCGGTGGTCGAAGAGAAGCGGCACGAAGGTGGACCCAAAACCGCCCATGTCGAACTGGAAACGGCGTTGGGCGATCGTATCGAGCCGGGCTGGCAGCACCAAGCCGGTCAGTGCCTCGATGTCCCGTTCTTCGAAGGCACGCGCGATTTCGGCAGTCCAGCCGGGATGGACCTCGACATCGTCGTCTGTGAACGCGATGATGTCTTGATGGCTTTCTCGGATGCCGGCGGTTCGGGCCACACTCAGTCCGGGGCGCGGCTCATGAACGTAACGGACGTCAGGGAATCGGACACATACCGGACGAGCGTTGGCGTCGCGGGAGTTATCGACGACGATGACCTCGCCAGGGGCGCTGCGTTGCCTTGCAATGCTTTGAAGACACACCGCCAGGGCGGGGCCGCGATCGCGCGTGCAAATTACGACTGAGATGTGCTGGGCCGACGCGGAAGACGCAGCCGCGAGGTCATCGAGGCGGTCGACAAGGTCCTCCGCACCGGTCGCCGCGGTCAAAGACAGCGCGGATTTTGGCGATCCTTCATAGGTAGCCCGCAAGGGGGCTCCCAGTGGGATGCTGCGGGCAGCCAATTGTGCTGCCGAAAATTCCGCCGCGAACTGCCGCAGACTTGCCTCGCTGTAGGGCAATTCGTCAGGCAAGGACGCTCGCATTCCCAGCGGCAAGTCCTTCCACCAGAAGATCGATAGCGAAGGGGTATCTCCCGCATCGGCGTCCGCATAGGGAGAGCCGAGATCGATTTGCCTGACACGGAAGGCGTCGCCATTCACCGGTACTGCTCCCGGATCCTCTGCACGCGGACACGTGAGCGATCATATTCGCCTGAAAGGCCGTAGATTCCGCCCCACAACTCTGCAATTCCGAAACGAAAATCACGACCTTGAAGCTTGCGCCCGGCCCGCGCCAGCGCTTTCAGCCGATCAAAAAACCACCAGCAAACCATGGCACGGTGACGTGCCCTGAGCTCTCCGTCGGTCCGACGGCTTTTGACAAGAAAGGCCATCATACCAAGTCCCCATGTCCAATATTGCCGTCTCAATTGGTCGATCGTGTCGCGGTGCTCGTGGTAAACGGCATACTCCGGTTCATAGATCATGGCCCGGCCTGAACGCAGCACGCGATAGAAAATGTCGAGATCGCCACCGCCAGGCAGCGGTGCTCCGGTATCGAGCGCTTCGTCGAAACCGCCCAGCGATACCAGCAGCGTGCGGTCGAAAGCCATGTTGCAGCCGGCGCCGAGAATACCAGACCCTACCGGGTGCAGCGCATTGTCGAAACGGGTGTTGTGGAATTCGTTGCGCCTGAAGCCGCGGCCAAATCCCCCCCTTCGTTCGAAAAAGATCTGGGCCTCGGTGTCCAGGCGAAGCGGCAGCACCAAACCCGTAAAGCCACCGGCACCCGGATTGTCCCGGCAGGCTTTGGCAAGCCCGTCAAGCCAGTTGCGGTCGACGACCACGTCATCGTCAAGATAGGCAATCAGGCCGCCCGTGGCTGAGTGAAGAGCGGCATTTCGTGCAAAATCAAGCCCGGGCCTCGGTTCGAACACGTAACGAACGTCCTCGAAGCGCTCGACTGCTTCGCGTGTGGCTGAATCCACAGACGCATTGTCCACCACGACGACTTCGACGCTCGGAAAAGCGGTTCTGTGTCGGATGCTTTCGAGCGAAGCCAGCAACCTCGAAAGACGTTCGGCGCGGTCCTTCGTACATATCGCGATGGAGAGGCTCGGCAGGGGCAATTGCCCAACCGGTCTTCGGCGCAGCAATTCCTGATCCATCTTCTCAACAAGGACGCGATCGGCGAAACGTTCATCGGCAATGGATTTCAGTCGCTCCGCCGACAGCATCGCGGCGGAGGCGAGCGCGATCATCTCAAAGCCGACAAGCCGGCCCTGCCAGCGGGCAATGAGACCAACGCCGTCGTGCTCTGGCGCAAGCTCAATCGGGGCCAGCGGACTTGACAGTTCGATGTCGGCAATCTTGTAGCCCATCGCCTTAGTTCGCATCCATGGCAACACGACCGTTTTGAAACTCGTGAAGTTTTGAAAAATGGCCCGCTCGCTTCAGAAGTTGATCCGGCGAACCAATCTCGACCACCCGTCCCTTGGACATCACGATGATCTGGTCAGCGGCCTGGACGGTGGACAGGCGATGCGCAATGACAACCACGGTGCGATCGTGCGAGTATTGCTCGAGGGCGATCTGGAACGCCTGTTCCGTCTCGCCGTCGAGCGCATTCGTGGCTTCGTCCAAAAGGAGAATGTCGGGATTGCGAAGTATGGTCCGGGCCAGCGCGATCCGCTGCCTCTGGCCCCCCGACACGCGCATTCCCTGATCGCCGATCTGCGTCTCGTAGCCCTCCGGAAGCGAGCGGATGAAATCGTCAGCCTTCGCAATGCGGGCCGCTTGGCGCAGTTCGTGCTCACCGGCGTCGAAATCGCCGTAAGCGATGTTGGCCGCGATGGTGTCGTTGAACAGGTACACCTCCTGGGACATCAGCGACAGCCGCTTGCGCCAACTGCGCAACTCGAAACCTGAAAGCGGGATACCGTCGGCAAGGACTTCCCCCGACGTCGGGTCCATGAAGCGAAAGAGCAGGGCCATGACGGTCGACTTGCCGGCACCCGACTCGCCAACGATTGCCGTGGTCTTGCCGGCGGGGATACTGAAAGACACATCCTGCAGCGCCAAAGGCCGATCGGGCGCATACCGAAAGCAGACATCGCGAAATTCGACGGCCGTCTTGAGTGCAGGCGCCGGCACATAGCCTTGGCTGAGAAACGGCGTTTGCGTTGTGCGCAGGAACTCGTCCACATCGTCAATCGCGCCCGCAAGCCCGTCCAGCGCAATCTTCGACTGCAGCAATTCCCGTGTGGGCCCCTGGAGACGATAAAGCAGTGACAGGAAAGCGGCGAGAGCCGCGATTCCTATGCTTGCGGATTCGGCAATGAGAACCAGTGCACCGATCAGGATCGTGATCGAGATCTCGGAGACAGGCCCGGGGGTCGCCCAAAGCATGTCGAGCCTCAACAGACGACGCCTTACCCTGTCCGATGTCTGAACGAACCGGTCATGCTCGTAGGATTCCTGTGCGAAGGCACGGATCAATTGCAATGAATTGATGCTTTCCCACATCCTGAGGCCGAACTGCTTGTTTTCCTCGACGACGGCCTTGCCGGTCTCGTCAGCGCGCCGCGTGGCCAGACGAATGGCCATTGCTCCGAAAAGCAGGAAAATCATCGAAAAAAAGGTCAATCGGACTGAGATCAATAGCATCAAGAGAACGAAGACGCCGAAGGTACAAAGGCAGACCATCAACCGGTAGGCCAGGCTCAGCCCTTGGCTGACCTTCCAGGTATTGTTGGCAATTGTCGTGATGATGTCCGTTCGCCTGTTCTCGACACGGTAGTCGATGCACGAACTTATCGTCTGATCGAAAACCCTGGATCGCAACCGGTGCGCGACGAGGCCGTCGATGTATCTGGTTACCCAGGTGTTGGCGAGATGGACCGCATTTTTGAGGACGATGCTGACGCAAAGCGCTCCGACCAGGAAGGCGGTTAGGTAATGATGCGGGATGGGCGACAGGAGCCTGTCAAATACCGGCTGCCATCTGCCGGGCTGTGGCGGCGAGGCTCCCAGGCTCTGCAGCAGCGG
The DNA here is from genome assembly GCF_006440875.1 of Mesorhizobium sp. B2-5-7. Lineage (NCBI taxonomy): Bacteria > Pseudomonadati > Pseudomonadota > Alphaproteobacteria > Hyphomicrobiales > Phyllobacteriaceae > Mesorhizobium > Mesorhizobium sp. B2-5-7. The sequence goes on from NZ_VFUO01000005.1 coordinate 280,972, forward strand.
AATGAACAGAACGAGACCCGTACCTTCCAGAACCGCTGCGATCAGTCCAAGCCCCACCACGGTCGGCCCAGCCCAGGCTGGCGCTGCCGCCAGGCGAAAGAGCCGCCGCAATCGCACGACCATTCTCACCAGATGCTCTCTGCGTAGTGGGGTTGGAACTCGGCGTTCTTGTTTCGCATCCCTTTCACTCGGATTTTGACCCACCGAGGCACCAGTCTGGCACGGCAATAAATGTCCATCATTCTTGGCAGGCGAGAAATCGCCGTCCCTGGCTCCATAAGGAAGAGTTTCTTCATCAGGCCATACGCTGCCGAAAGCCGCCCGGAGATCAAGGCTCTTACGGCGAGCCAATGCAGCATGTCGATCAGATGATCGTCGAGATCGTCCCCGAACTGCGGGTACTTCTGGCGAAACTCGGCAAGGACAATTTCACAAGAACGAAGCATCTGCATGACATCGCTCGACATGTTGGCGTTCGTCATCCGGTAACCCACGAGGTACTGAGGGACGACGCGAAACTCGTATCTTTCGGCTATTCTGAGGCACATCAGCAGGTCCTCGCAGCCTTGTGCGTTCCTGGCCCTCAAGGAAGGGTCGAAGCCTCCCGCTCGCTCGAACGCGGCGCGTCGGACCAGCATTGAACTTCCGTTGCCAACAAAATTCGTCCTGCACATGCGTTGGAGCACGCGACCCTCGGCATCGGGCCGGTTATGCAATGAGAATACCCGGCCGTCGCCGTCTATATCGGCGAACCAGCAATATGCCAGGCCTGCCGAAGAGCCGCCTTGCTGTAAGGTGCACATCTGAAGCGCGATTTTGGATGGGGCCCAAAGATCGTCGGCGTCCACAAACGCCAGGAACTCCGCATCGGTGGATGCAACTCCACGATTGCGCGCATTCGCAACGCCGCCGTTCGACTGCGTTATCAGGCGGATACGGCTATCCTGTTCAGCATAGGAGGCCACAATCGAGGCAGAAAGGTCCGTCGACCCGTCGTCGACGACGACAATGTCCAGCACCTGGTATTGTTGCCCGCAGATGCTGTTCAGGGTCGCGCGAATCGTTCGTTCCGCATTGAACATCGGCACCACGACGCCCACCGTGGCATTGTCTTTGATCATGGGCCTCTGTTGTCTCCGCAAACAGTTGGCTTGACAGGCATTGTAACCGGGCGCCCGGCGAGCCTCTCCGCGACACGCACCCCCTGGCCTCGATGGCTCTGCCGACTACGCCGTCGTGCGGGAACCTGGAAGTGTGAGTCACGGCGGCATGCTGCACTGCAACACAAAATTACACCGCAATGCGCAATGTTGCTAATTTAATCATCTCTAAAGTCCGGTTTGCAGGATCAGTTTTTCTTACGGCCCGAAACAGCGCTTGAACCGCCAGCGCGCGCCGTTACCGCGAACGCCGCCGTCCGGCGCGGCGTCCCGCCCACCGCTAAGCTGAGATTGGCTGTTCAAGAGGCGGGCGTCTTACTACGCAGCCTTTAACCTGACCGGGATCCTGATGAGGTACTGGCGCGTCTTCACGAGCCAACCTCAGCGACCGACATGAAGCTCCGACCTGCCTTGCGACGCCAATGCGCGACGGGGAAGAGATCGGCACGGCTGCAATGAGAGACAGGACTCACCCGCAGCCGCACTCAAGCCGCGACGGTTAGCCGAGAGAGGAGGAGAGGGCGCTATGGTTATCTCCTGCGGGCGAAGGCGATCGCTATAGCATTGTTGGCTGCGTGGACTGGCGTCATTCGAATAGACGAGTAGGGTTCGCCATGGCACCGCATCAAGCAAACCCGCCGCGCGGCCATCGTTTCTGCCCGGGAAACGCGTGCTCCAAGGGGCAGCGAGGTGCGGGGCCTGCACCTAGGAGAGAGAAGGCTCGAGCCGGCCAAGCTGTCCGCGTGGCTAGAAGCGCGGAGACATCTGAGAGCGCTGCGTTCGCCCGAACGAGCCGAACCATCGGATGGCGACCATCCACCCGACGGTGATCCTGACGTCGCCCTGCGTGACCCTATGAAGGACCGGCGTTGGTTCACATCGAGTTCCTGAGATCGTTCCGCGGACCTATGTCACGCAATGTCATTCACGATTCCTATCCGGCGATAAATGAAAGCTTCGTCCCCTGCGGCATTGGCGACGTTGCGCCGGGTTTCATCGACCAGCGCAGCCATGCGCGCGTGTGCCTCCGACTTGATGCAGACCGGATCTGTCGCAGCGGCATCGCCGACAATCGCCAACGCCTGACATCTGCAGCCGCCCCAATCGATCTCACGCCGCTCGCAGCTTCGGCATGGCTCCTGCATCCACTCGGTGCCGCGAAAGGCATTGAATGCGGGTGAAGCGGCCCAGATGTCGGCCAGCGGTTTCGCTCCAAAACGTTCGAAGCGAAGTGAAGGAATCGTCTGCGCGGCGTGGCACGGCAATACAGTACCGTCCGGGGTAACCACTAACGCGTCGCGCGCCCAACCGCCCATGCATGGCTTGGGATATGTAGCGAAATAATCCGGCGTGACAAAATCGATGTTCATAATGCCGGCGAGCCTTTCGCGCGCGGCTGCGACGATGTCCGCCTGCCGGTCTATCGCGCCACATTCGGGCATCAGCATATCGCGATTGGCCAGCGCCCAGCCGGCATACTGCACGTTGGCGATCTCGAGCCGGTCGGCGCCCAAGGAAAGAGCCAGATCGATGAATTCGGGTACCTCCTCGATGTTGTGACGATGGATCGGTGCGTTGATGGTGAGTGGCAGCCCGGCCGCGCGGGCGCGGTGTGCCGTCTTCAGCTTCTTTTCGTGGCTGCCGCTGTGGTTGGCGACACGGTCGGTGGTCCGCTGACGGGCACCCTGAAAGCTCAGTTGCAGGTGGTCGAGACCGGCTTCGGCAAAGGCTTCGATACGGCCTTCGGCAATGCCAACACCAGCGGTGATGAGGTTGGTGTAGATACCGCGCGACGAAAGCGCGGCGATCAGTTGCTCAAGGTCGCGGCGAAGCGTCGGCTCGCCGCCGGACAGGTGCACCTGGAGAACGCCCAGATCGGCGGCCTGCGAGAACAGATCGAGCCAGGTCCGCGTGTCGAGCTCCCGATTGGCCTTCAGCAATTCGAGCGGATTGGAGCAGTAAGGGCATTGCAGCGGACAGCGATGCGTCAGTTCCGCCAACATGCCGATCGGAGGCAGGAGAGGCTCGCTCATAGTTTCACCAGAAGCTTGTCCGACCATTCCTGCAGGAAGGCGATGACGTCGGCCGTTACCTCATCCTGACCGGCGTCATAGTCGGCCGCAAGGTCGGCGATGATGTGGCCGACCGTGGATCTCCCGTCGCAGCGGCGCAAGATGTCGAGGCTGACCTCGTCCGGCCAGAAGACTTTCTCCGGCGAAAGCACGGCGAAGGCGCGCCGCACAGGGTCGTACTGGATTCGGACATGCTTCGGCAGTGACGGCGCCGATCGCAACGACACGATGGCTCTTTCGCGCAGTCCCGTCATGAGGCCGCCTTCGGGCGGAAGGCGCCGGGCGGTATGTTTCCAGGCGCGCCATAGGCATGTTGAAGTGCGTCGAGCATCGCCCACAATATGTCGCATTTGAACACCAGCGCATCGATCGCCTGCTGCTGACGTTCGGCCGTCTCGGCATGTTCTAGCACGTAGGCGAGCGCGAAGTCCGCGTCGCGTGATGCCTGTTCGGGCCGCCAGCTGAAATAGGCCAGCGTGTCTTGCGTAATGTAGTCGTATCTGGCCAGCATCGCCGGCACTCGTTCGCCGATGATGCGGGGTGAGAACATCTCCGTGAGTGACGATGCGACCGCCTCGAGCAGCGTACGGTTGGTGCAGAAGGAAAGGTAGGCGCCCACCGCGAAACGGGTCGCCGGCAGCGCCAGACGCTCGCTCCTGACCGCTTCGGCCTCGAGCCCCAGTGCGGTGGCCAGATGCAGCCAGCGCGCGATGCCGCCGCTCCAGCCGTCGTCGCCGTCATGATCCTCGATGCGTTTGCGCCACGCGGCGCGAAACGCCGGATCTTCGGCACGCGCCAGGATCATGGCGTCCTTGCGCGGAATGACGGCCTGGTAGCAATAACGGTTGAGCGCCCAGGCCTGCATTTCGGCTTTCGACAGAGCGCCACTGGTCATACTGTGATGGAAAGGATGTCGGTTGTGATAACGTTCTTCACCGACCTGCCGCAGCACGGCTTCGAACTCGCTCCTGGACAGGCCATCTTTCGCAGCCTCGTGGAAATCGCTCAAAATTCCATCTCCATCCCATCGCTGGCGACTTCCCAACCAGCCACTCTGACCGCCGCGTGTTCGGCAGAATTCTCGTCGAGAACAGGATTGGTGTTGTTGATATGGACGAAGATACGACGGCCGATTTTCACATCGGCTAAGCCGGCAATCGAGCCCTCCTCTCCAGACATTGCGATGTGCCCCATGCGCGCGCCGGTTTTCTGGCCGACGCGGGCAATAATCATCTCGTCGTCCGTGTAGACGGTGCCGTCGAACAGAAGGCAGGCGGCATCAGCAACACGAGTGCGCAGGGCGGCATCGATGCGCGCGCAGCCCGGAATGTAGAAGATGGCGCCGCACCTGCCGGTCGCAGTGATGCGGACTCCGATTGTGTCACCCCTGTCGGAACTGAAATCGGCGCTGGGATCGGCCTTTTGCTCGAGGTAGAGCGCGATCTTCCCAGGTACGGGAAAGCTGTCGACCACAACGCCAGTTTCGCGGCCATACGCGTCGCGAATCGCCAGTTCGCCCGTTGGCCCCAGCAGGCGCCGAGATACGATCGACGGATCGAGAACGTTGAAAATCGAATTCGCCTCCAGCGTCTCCAGCACCTGTGCTGTTCCGTAGATTGCGAAAGGCTGTCGTTCACGCAGGCTGAGCAGGCCGGCGACATGGTCCACGTCGGCGTTGGTCAGCACCACGGCGCGGATAGGCGTTGAGCGCGGCGGCGCATCGGCTGGCGGCTGCAGTTCAGGCGTTTGCGCAATCTGCTGGCGAATGTCGGGTGACGCATTGAAGAGAACCCAGCCTGCCCCGTCACCCGACACGGCAATGGACGATTGGGTTCGTGGACGAACGCCGGGCATCCCGCTGCGAGCCGCGCGGCTCAAACGATAATTGCAATTCCACTGCGGAAAGCCGCCTCCCGCCGCCGATCCGATGATCTTCACGAGCATACCATCGCTCCGAAGCCCTATGGAACTAGCAGGACGTTCTCAAAAGCAACCGCGTCCAATTTTCCTACGGACAAGGCATTGCATGCCGCCGTTGAAGGGCACATGCAATTTGCAGCCTACTTCTTGGGCGGATTTTCTGCGGGCAGGTATCGCGAAATCTCTAAACCGGCGGCGACCTGACACATGGTCGGTTTCTTCCAGATCTTCTTCATGCCGTTCTCCTCTTGCGCCAGCCGAACGGGCCGGTCACGCTATCGATGCCATTACCTGACAATGGGCACTCTTGGGGGCTACAACGTGTTGCTGCTTCAGTTGTTCCTTCATCACCAGCCCGGTTTTCGAATGAACCAGCCTTAACTTTCCTCGAACAGGCGTGAAATGTCGAGCCGCAACCGGTAAGCCGATTGTCAAATATGAATGCGGTCACGCCTCGTGCGTTTCACAGTGATGCATGCCAAAGGCCCGAGCTAGTCGGGCGGCTGGCGCATCGGTCCCTGCCAAAGAATCGCGCAATGCGCGTGTCAAAGCTTCAGGCCGGGTGGCCAGATTTCAAGCGCGCCGTAATCGCGCGTTGCCTCCGTGTCGTAGTGACCGGTCAAAAGCACCGTCGACCGACCGGTGCCGAGAAGGAGCATCGCCACAATTCATGATCGTTCCTGATAGAGTTGAAACGCTTGCAGAGCTAGACCAGCTGGGCGCAGGCCCGCCGGTAGCCGCAGAAGCGGTGAGAGCAGGCGTGCCGCTCAGGGGACCGGCTGCGACTTGGGACAAGCGCGGCCAAGGAACAATCGGAATTTCCAGCAGTTAGGGTCGGGTCGGTCCTCCCTCTACCGGTCCACGGCATGGAGCCCGCCCCAAATACGGAAATGGGGCGGGCTCACTTTGTTGGAATCCAGGAACATTCCTTTGTCCAAAACATTAGGGTCGCTTCCATCCTGGAGCGCACATGCCGATTATTGACGTCCCACTTGGCTTGCCCGCCTTGGGCCGAATGAGGCTGGCGCTGACATTTCTCGTGCTGCTCGCTTTGGTCGCGCCCGGGCTTGGCGAGCCCCAGACGATGGTGATCGGCTATCTCGGCGAACAGCGCAAACCGCCTCTGCCGCTCGGGCCACTGGACGAGGTCGTCACCGACGACGGCCTGCAAGGTGCCCGGCTCGGCATCGCCGACAATGCCAGCGCCGGCCGCTTTCTCGGTCAGCAATTCCGGTTGCAGGAAATCACCCTCAAGCCCGGCGAGATGCCAGCCGAAGCGGTCAAGGAATTCGCGGCCGCCGGCATCAGCTTCCTCATCGCCGATCTCGATGCCGCCGGTTTGCTGCAGGCGAGCGACGCTCCAGGCGCCGAGAGGATGACGCTGTTCAATAGTCGCGCTCCTGACGAGCGGCTCCGCCAGGAGGATTGCCGCAAGAACGTGCTGCACACGGTTCCGAGCCGCGCGATGCTCGCTGACGGGCTGGCGCAATATCTCGTCTGGAAGCGCTGGCAGCACTGGTTCCTGCTGGTCGGGGCGCATCCCGAGGACCAGGCGATGGCGGTCGCCTTTCGACGCGCGGCGACGCGTTTCGGAGCAGAGATCACCATCGACCAGCCCTGGACGTTCAGGCCCGCCAACGGGCGCGCCGATACCGGACATGTCACGCTGCAGACCGAGATTCCCGCTGCCACGCAGGTCAGCGACTATGATGTGCTCGTCGTTGCCGACGAGGCGGACGAGTTTGGCGCCTATCTCGAAGGCCGAACCGCATTTCCGCGGCCGGTCGCAGGGACGCAGGGTCTGGTCGCGACCGGCTGGAGCGCGGTCAACGAAGAGTGGGGTGCCACGCAACTCCAGGATCGCTTCCACAAGCAGGCCGGGCGCTGGATGCTGCCCAGCGACTACGCCGCCTGGCTCGCCGTGCGAAGCATCGGCGAGGCGGCAACGCGCCTGCACAGCCTCGATCCGATTGCGATCGGAAAGTATCTCCGCAGCAACGATTTCCTGCTCGCCGGATTCAAAGGACAGGGTCTGAGCTTCCGGCCATGGGACGGCCAGATGCGGCAACCCGTCCTCATAGCCGGACCGCGACTGCTCGTCTCCAGTTCGCCGCAGCCGGGTTTCCTGCACCAGCGCACGCCGCTCGACACGCTGGGCATCGACCTGGAGGAAAGCGCATGCAGGTTCTGATCGCGATCCTGCTTTCGATGTCCATCGTGGCCGGACCTGCCGCCGCCGAGACGATCTACGTATCGAACGAGCAGGACAACACGGTGGCGGTGGTGGATGGCGCCAGTATGAACCTGTCCACGACCATCAATGTCGGAAGGCGCCCGCGCGGAATGGCGCTTTCGGCAGACAAGAAACTGCTCTTCGTTGCTGTTGGCGACGACAACCGGATCGACGTTGTCGATCTCGCCAAACGGCAGGTGACCGGCCAACTTCCCTCGGGAGCCGATCCGGAGTTTTTTGTCGTGCATCCCGACGGCAAACGGCTGTTCGTCGCCAATGAGAACGACAATCTGGTCTCGGTGGTCGATGTCGCGTCCGCCAAGGTTATTGGTACGGTCGACGTCGGCGTCGAACCCGAGGGCATGGCGGTCAGTGCCGACGGCCGCTACGTTGCCTGCACCTCGGAGACCACCAGCATGGTGCATCTCATAGATGCTGGCACGCTCGACCTCGTCGACAATCTCTTGGTCGACACCCGCCCGCGCGCTGCGGCGTTCTCGCCGGATGGAAAGCAGCTTTGGGTGTCTTCCGAAATACGCGGAACGGTAACCGTCTTCGACACCACGTCTCGTGCTGAGACCGGCAAAGTCGAGTTCGAGGTCCCCGGCATCCGCCGCGAGGGCGTCCAGGCGGTCGGCATCGAAATGGCACACGACGGCGCCACTGCCTATGTCGCGCTCGGTCCGGCCAACCGGGTTGCAGAGGTCGACACCAAGACGCTGGCGGTGCGCCGCCTCTATCTCGTCGGCCAGCGGCCGTGGCACTTGGCGCTGTCCGATGACCAGAAGCGCCTGGTCAGCGCTAATGGCAATTCCGGCGACATCTCGTTCATCGATCTGGAGAATGAGGAGGTGGTGAAGTCGGTGCCGGTGGGACGCGGCCCCTGGGGAGTGGTGATCGGTCCATGAAGGCGCTGTCGCTCGAGGGCCTCGGACACAGCTTCGGAGAGCGACGGGTCCTCGATGCCGTGTCGTTCTCGGTCGCTGAAGGCGGAATGTGCGTACTGCTTGGACGCAACGGAGCCGGCAAGACGACGTTGTTCTCGCTGGTCACCGGCCTCTATCATGCCCGATCCGGCCAGATCGATGTGTTCGGCCACTCCATGCGGACCGATCCGGCCGCCGCACTTGCCCAGATGGGCGTGGTCTTCCAGCAGCAGACGCTCGACCTCGACCTCACCGCTGCCGAAAATCTGCGCTATCACGCCTCACTGCATGGGCTGGAGACCGGCATCAGCGAAACGAGATTGCGCGAGGAACTCGACCGGCTGGAGGTCCTCGACCGGTGCGACGAGCCGGTCCGTTCGCTATCGGGCGGTCAGCGGCGGCGCGTCGAAATCGCTCGTGCGCTGATGCACCGGCCGCGTATCCTGCTGCTCGATGAACCGACGACCGGGCTCGACGTGCCTGGGCGCCGGGCGATCGTGCAGCACGTACGCGCGCTATGCCGCGAACGAGGTATTGCTGTTCTCTGGGCGACGCATTTCCTGGAAGAGGTGTCGGCCGGCGACGACCTGGTGGTGCTGCACAAGGGCAGGCTGCGCTGGGCCGGCGGCGCCGGCCGCGTCGCCGCGGATCTTGCGGTCGGCAGCCTGGCCGATGCATTCGATCTGCTGACGGAGACGGCATGAAGACACGTCACGCGGTGCGGGCGCTGTTGGGAATCCTGCACAGGGAGATGTTGCGAACGCTTCGGCAGCGCGGCCGGCTGCTCTCGGCGATCATACGGCCTTTGGTCTGGCTCGCCATCTTCGCCGCCGGCTTCCGCTCGGTGCTTGGCCTGTCAATCACGCAGCCCTATCAGACCTACGTGCTCTACGAGGTCTATGTCGTCCCCGGGCTGGCGGCCATGATGCTGCTCTTCCATGCCATGGCAAGCTCGCTGGCGATGGTCTATGACCGTGAGACGGGCAGCATGCGCCTGTTGCTGACCGCGCCGCTTCCACGCTGGTATCTGCTTGCCGCGCGGCTGCTGGCGAGCGTCATCGTCGGTCTGCCGCTGGTCTATCTGTTCTTGCTGATCGCGCGTTATTGGGACGTGCGCCCGCCGGTTCTAGGCTACCTCGCCGTGTTTCCGGCGCTGGTCCTGTCAGGCCTGATGCTGGGCGCGTTCGGGTTGCTGGTATCGTCAGTTTCGACGCAGATGGAGAACTTCGCCGGCGTGATGAACTTCGTCATCTTCCCGACGTTCTTCGCCTCGACGGCGCTTTATCCGATATGGCGGCTCGCCGAGGCAGGGCCGGTGCTGGCTACGATCGCCGCATGGAACCCGTTCAGTTCGGCGGTCGAACTGATACGCTTCACTCTCTATCTGCGCTTCGATCTCGTTTCCGCCCTTGTCGTTCTCGCCTGCCTCGTCGTGTTTTTCCTGGCGGCAGTGGTCGGCTACGACCCCGGCCGCGGCCTGTGGTCCCGGCGCGGCGGCGAGGGCTGATCATTTCAGGGCGAAGAGGTAGGCAGCGATATCACGCGCCTGCTGCTCTGTGATCCCCGTCGATGGCATGGCCGTGTGCGGATTGATCTCCCTGGCCGCTCGTATCCAGCGGATCAGGTTCTCCGGATTGTTCGCCAGCACGCCGGCGATAAAGACCCGGTCGGCAAGGCTGGAATCGAAGCGCGGACCAACCTGGCCTTGTGCCCCCGGCACGCCGGGGATCGTATGGCATCCGGAGCAGCCATTCGCGATCGTGATCGGAATGGCGCGCGCTTCCAAGCCGCCGGTCGCCATGTCCGATTCGTGGCGAACACGATCGCGCCGGTCGGACCACAAGGTCGCTGCGGCGACTGCCGCGGTCAGCAGCAGGATCGCGGCGAGCGCCGCCCACCATCCTAGCCAGGCCGGAGCGCATGGCTTGCCTCCCTGATTCCGCTCTTGCTTATCCAAAGGCCGGCAAGCAGCAAGGCGGCTCCGCCATAGATCAGGCCAGCCGGAACCCACATCACCAGTCCGGCGAGCTGCTGGTCCTCGATCGGGGTTAAACCCCAGAGCGCCGCGCCGGCGGCATTCTGCGGGTACCAGAGTCTGGGCGACAACAGCAGCAGCACGCCGAGCAGACCAGTGTGCAGCGACGTGAAGAAGAGATGCATGACCGCGCTGCCATAGGCCTGCTGGCGGCCGGAGCGCGGCAGAATCCCCCACCAGAACAGCAGGGCTGTGCCGAGGAAGCTCGCATGCTGGGCGTAGTGCAGCACGCCCTGCTGAAGCGCTGCCTCGAACAGGACGGGAACGTGCCAGATCCAGATCGCGATGCCGTGGATGGCGGTTGCGTTGAGGGGGCGGCTGGCAACGGTCCAGATCGCCTGGAGAGTCCTGCCGTGCGTGAGCCCTCCCGTCCCTCGGCGAAGTGCAGCCGGCAATGCCCATATCAGGGCTGCGCCGGGGCAGGCGGCGACAAGGAGCGGCGCCGCTACCGCCATCAGCAGTTCATGCTCGATCATGTGGGCGGCAAACACCCGTTCGCCAAGCGCATGGATTGGGCTGACCAGCGCTCCCGTCAGCACGCCCCAGCCGGCGGCGAAGAAAAGCGCCACCACCGGCATCACGGCCAGGAAGCATTCTACAACAACGGCCATCGCTCGTGGCGGCACCGTCACCACCGACGGACACCGTCGCCGTCACCAGTTCGATGCACCGTCACCACCACAATCCGCCCTGTCGTCATCCAGCAGGACGACTGATCGCTCTGCGATCCGGCTCCATGCGTCAAGGCGAGGAGCCGGATCAACCGTGTCGAAGAGGAAACACTCCGGCGGCCGGTTCACATCAAACCCCGACCCGCAAGAACAGAAGGGCTCCGCCTTAGCAGGCTCTCAAGCAGGCGCACGCCAATCTGGTCGACACGCAGGGCGCCTACCAGCGGGCCGAGGATCTCTTCAGGTCAGGATTCGGCACGAACCAAGCCCCCGACGGGGCCACCAACCTCGCAGCCGGGCGGGAGCGGCTATGTGATGGCGGAAACTTAACTCAATCAAGCGAAGGCGAACCTCGCCACTGCCCAGGCACGTCTGGGCTACGCCACGACAAAGTCGCCGCACGACGATATCCTGATCACACGCAACGTCGAGCCTGAGCGGCGCTGCTCGTTCTCGCGCCGGCCGGAGAGATGCAACCGGTGCTGCAGATGGATGAGAAAAAATCTGGGGGCCTCCTGAGCTGGGACAGGGCGCGCGCGGGTTTTTTGTGTTTGAGCGTGGTGGCCGGTGTTTCTCCCTCTGACGTCGCTCCTCACTCCTGACCGTCACGACCCTTGGGGCGTTTTTTTGGCGGTTGATGGAACAAGGATCGTGAGCATCCGTTCGGGTCGGCTCGTAGCTCTCCGAAAGGCTCTCTGTCATGACCACACATCGCATCTTCGCTGCCGTAGCATTCGCAGCCGGCATCATTGCCAGCAACCAGGCACTCGCCAAAAGCGATACAGATTTTCTGACCGACACCATCAAAGGCGACAATTCCGAAGTCGCTCTTGGTACCCTTGCCAGGCAGAAGGGCGACAGCAAAGGCGTCAAGGCATTCGGCCAAACGCTCGTAAAAGACCATGGCAAGGCCAAGAAGCAGGCACTGGCGGTCGGCAAGAAACTGGGTGTTGCTGAAACCGACGATCTCACCGACGAAGCGACGGCCGAGATGACGAAGCTGAACGGACTTTCGGGGGCGGCTTTCGATCAGGAGTTTACAACCTACATGGTGTCAGACCACCAGAAGGATATCGCCGAGTTCCGGGATGAGGCGAAGACCGGCAGCAGCAAGGTCGCTAAGCTCGCCAAGAAGACCTTGCCAACACTTGAGAAGCACTTGAAAATTGCGCAGTCGCTGGCCAAACCGTGATGAGCGAGTCCGGCGTCGAAAGTCGGACGATCGAACTGGAATACTACGACCGGCCGACACTCTGGTTTCATTGGCTGACGGTGGTTTTCGTCGTCCTGTTGTTCGGTACTTCGCTGGTATGGAACTACGTCACGCCGCGTGACCGAACTTGGCGCCCCCTCTTGGAGGGCACTCATGTCTCACTCGGGATCCTGTTCGCCGGCCTAATTCTAGTCCGGATCGTCTGGCGGCTGACAGGAGGCCGGCAGTTGACGCCAGAGGTCGGACTTTCGGGAACGCTCTCCCAGCTGATGTACATCGTCCTATATGTTTTGCTTGCCGCAGAGAGCATGCTGGGCTTCGTATTGCGATGGGCCCAGGGCGAGGAGTTTACGTTCTTCGGACTGTTCACGATTCCTGCCTTGATGGCGCAGAATCGAGACCTCGCCCACACTTTCGAAGAGCTTCACAACTATGTCGGATGGGCGATTGTCATCTTGGCGGCAGGGCACGCCATCGCGGCGCTCGTTCACCATTACGTTTTGCGGGATAAGGTTTTTGGCAGAATGTGGGTTCGTCGTCAGGAGACGACTAGGGGCAGGTAGCTTCCGTCCGCAGGTCACAAAAGGCGGACACGGTTTTGGAGGTATCGTGCACCGGATCGACGGTAAGCCGCTGGTGCTAGGGCCGCGCGCGGCCGCGCTGCTTGATATGCCTGGAGAAGGCCAGTCCGACGGCGCGGGATAGAATCCGGTCCCCGCAACCAATTCTATCATAAATCAATAACCGTCCCGGTCTGACCGGGGCGGTTTTTGCGTTTGAAAGAAACGAAGACTTTCATCCTCCAGCCATCTGATCGCGGCAGTATCCATCCGTCTTCACCGGTCCTCCTGCACGCTCAACAGCACGGTCGCCCAATCGCTTTTGAAAGCGATCCCTATGAGTGACATATGGGACGACCGGCAGGAGGCACTTGCATGACACGACGAGAATTCTCCCGCGAGGAACTCTTCGCGCTGGTCTGGGAAAGGCCGACCAGTGAGATCGCAAAGGAGCTCGGCATCTCCGATGTGGCACTCGCCAAGCTTTGCAGGCGCCTGCAGGTCCCCAAGCCACCTCGAGGCTATTGGGCCAAGGTTCAGGCAGGAGGTGGTCCCCGGCGCCCACCGTTGGGTGCCTTCCGCGATGAGATCGATCGGCGCCGGCGTGAAACCGCGCGCATCAAAGCAGCCGGAACTCTCTCCAATCTTCAACAGCAATTCTACAGCGCCGCTATAACCGACCTGAAGGCGCAAGGCGTCGACGTTACTGCGGTTACCGGAAACAGGCTCCCGGATCTCGATCCGAACCTCGCGGCGCAACTTTTGCTGCTGATCCAGAACCGCGCTCACGAGTGGATCAAGCAGGGAAAGATCGACGCCCGATGGAGCCACTCGCTGCAGGGAAGCGCTGCGAGTCTCGTCGGAAAGCTGCTTCCATTCGCCCGACCCCAGCTTCTCATGTTCGAGAGCGAGCAAAGAAACCGGTTGTCGAGCGGGAACGGTCCCGCCGTTCTTGTCCGCCTGACCGCTCCTTTACAGGAGCGGATTGCCTCTCTGGTGCGCATGGTTCGCGAACATCAGCTCCACCATGTTGTCATGCCGCTGACGTCGGCTGACCATTCCTGGTCTGCCCGCTACATCCACACTCCGGATTCGCGAATGCTTCTGGACAGCACCCTCTGCATCTCCGCCTCAGAAATTTGGGTCGAAAGCACGCGACGCGCGTGGAGAGAGGAAGATCCGCCTGACCGCATCGGTACCGCAAGATTGGCGCTGCGCGAAATCATGCCAATCGACTACATTCCCACTCGTGAATTACCCTTGCCTCCTTCCATCACGAGAGCGACCGTTGCGCCCTACCGGGGTAGGCTCCAAGCACTGATGGACGCGGAGCAGGTGTGCGAAATGCTGTCTGGAGCGGCTCGCGCGATGGAGCGAAACGTTCCTAACGATACCCTCGCGCTGGCCGACAGAATCTGGTTCGGCGTCGAACGCCCGTTTCGGTCAGCTCGCGATGCCTGGTCGCGAATCGAAGAAGAGCTGGAGCAATGGGAGACGGAGCTTGAGGCCGAACGTTCGGCAGTGGCAAAATCAATCCTCGGGATCGATATCGGTGACATCGTGACTGGGCAGGTTCAAGGCCGCATCGTTCGCATCTCTGTAACGAGCACGGCCGTTTACTCCACTGAGAAAGGCATCATCTTTGTGGTCGACGGAACACGCTTCCGGAAGGACGGCACGCTCGGCAAGCAGCAGGACGCGATCAGGCTTTATTTTGCAAATGACGTGTAGACGGCCTTGCATGCCCCAAGAAGGCGACCCCTCCGCGATCGTACACATACACTGGACTGGTCGTGGTGCGGCAGCTGCTGTAATGATAATTTTTTGATACTTCTTCGCTAGTTGTAGCTCGTTTCCAATGCCGGTTGACTGGTCGGACGAACAGAATGACGCAATCGTCGCGAACTATTTCGCGATGCTGGCTCACGACATCGCCGGGCTGCCCTACAGCAAGGCCAGCCACAATCGTTTCCTCCAAGCTGCGATCGGCCGCCCGCGCGGCTCGATAGAGTACAAGCACCAGAATGTTAGCGCGGTCCTCAAGGGACTCGGAGAAACTTGGATACCCGGCTACAAGCCGGCCTTTAACTTCCAGGCGTCGCTCGTCGACGCGGTGGTGAGATGGCTCGATCGTCACCCGGAGTGGCTTGTGCCTGCTGCGCCTCACCCGCAGTCAGCCTTGCAAGAGGAGACGATGCTGTGGATCGGGCCGCCGCCAACGCACAGCAATGCTCCGCCGCCCGACGAGACCGAGCAGATGGCCGCTATGGCCCGCAAGTACGATGTCGCCCAGCGGGACGCCCAGAACCGGGCGCTCGGCCGCGCGGGAGAGGAGCGCATCCTTGCCCATGAGCGCGCTAGCCTGCTTGCTGCTGGACGAACCGACCTTGCCAATCACATTCGCTGGGTGTCGCACGTCGACGGCGACGGGGTGGGCTATGATATTCGGAGCTTCGAAGTAGATGGCAGCGATCGCCTGATTGAGGTGAAGACGACAAATGGCTGGGAGCGCACACCGTTCCACATTACGCGAAACGAACTGATGGCCTCCGATCGTCATCGCAACGACTGGCTGCTGATGAGGCTGTGGAACTTCACTCGCGAACCCCGGGCATTCGAACTGCGGCCACCGCTTGAGGCCCATGTGAGTTTAACGGCGAGTATCTACCGAGCGAGCTTCCTTCGATGACCAGAAGCGGCCACTTGACTATTGAGAGCAAGCGAAAAGCAGACAGCACTAAACCGACAAAATCGTCTTGCATCCACTGATCTGGATGCGCCGCCGGAAGGGCCTCGGTGTCAGTCCGCCATGTATCGACCGTCCGCATCTCGCGAGAAAAGACCGCACGATACCGCCAGGGAGAGCATAATCTGAAGTCGGTCGCCTGTCGGCTCGTACACGCTTCTCGATGACGATCTCCGGACCCTCATCCAGCCGTTGCCCTCAAGGCCGATCCGAAGACGTTTCTTTCCGTCTCCGCCACGCACGGCCGACCAGTGGACATGCTGGCCGATGACCCAGCTCTCGATGACCTCCTGCCAGATGGACGGCATCGGCCGGGCGGCTACTGCCTCCAACCGTCTGGCCATAAGCCCCATCGGAAGCCTGTCGGGTCGGCCCTCGATACCGTCAACGAGACCGCCCGGCGGGCTTTTGCCCTCGAACGCGTTGGCGACGGCGCGCACTATTGCGAATGATCGCGCGGCCAGTGCAGGAACGCGAGTGACATCGCGGCGTTGCGCTTCGATCAGCGCGGCGATCATCGAAATGGCATCGGTCGTGCCCGTTGACGACGCTCCCGGCCATCCGGTGGATTGGCCCTCGATTTCGACTGATAGGAGGAAGTCACCGATGGTCGCCGAAGAAGCATATGTAGCATCACCTGCTGCCGCCGCGTTGTGCGCCCTCGCAATGAGTTCCTCCGACGTTTTCGGCTGATACATGGAACCAATGCGGCCCTCGGAAAGCAGTCGCTCGAGCCAGAAAAGCATGGCCTCGGTTGCGAGCCTCTGGAGCTGCCTCGCCTGAAGGAGGCATAGCAGCATCCCTGAGATGGCAATCTGTTCGGGGTCGCCGTCGTTCACCGCCGGCAAAACGTGC
Source organism: Mesorhizobium sp. B2-5-7 (assembly GCF_006440875.1). Lineage (NCBI taxonomy): Bacteria > Pseudomonadati > Pseudomonadota > Alphaproteobacteria > Hyphomicrobiales > Phyllobacteriaceae > Mesorhizobium > Mesorhizobium sp. B2-5-7. Next base: position 297,363 of record NZ_VFUO01000005.1, read on the forward strand.
CGGGCAAACTGTCTCCTGATGGAGTCGATTGAGCTTGGCCCATCCCGTAGCAGGAGACCGCGGACGAGGTCGATAGTCCCTTTCCTGCGCTTCGCGGATCCCGGTGAGGCGACGTGTCCGCCGATGTCAAAGAACAGACCTCTGAAGACCTTCATCTCGATTTCCGATGGTGCATCGACAGGAAGGTGCTGGGCGAAGGGAGCTATCTCCTCGTCCATGACAGAGGGAGCGTCGATCGCGAAGAGACGCGCAGGGAGCAAATCGCGCACCCGCGCTTCGAAATCGCGAACTGCAGGCATGGCTTCTTCTGCGACATACCCGGAGTCTGCGCCGATGTAACGGATGGACTTGATTGAGGGGCCGTACTCGGTCGGAGCCATAAAGCTAGTGCGGCTGTCCCGGTACTGTTTCCAAACCGGGCCGCTGAACACGAAAGGCTCCCGATCCGCTCGGTGGCCGATCGTCCGCTTCAGCGCCGCCGCTCCCCTGAATGGGCGGCCTGCAATCTGATGCGACCAAGCGTAGAGGGCCTCATAGCGGTCGACAAGATCTGCGACCACCTCCGGATCGTCGTTCTCGGCCTCGCGTGCGACAATGGAAGCCTTCCATGCGGCCCACGCCATGAACGTATAGGGCCGCACGTGCTGCGTCACGTTGTTGATGCCCGGCAGGGAGTCATCCATGAGGTCGAGATTGAGCTGTCGCAGGCCCACCGGATCGACCCCGCTTTCGTCCGTCCGCAGCTCGTCGACCAGTCGGCAGCCGGGCGCCCTCTCGAAGATCTCGTCGATTTCAGCCAGTCGCATTTCCGAGCCCTCTAGAGGGAAACATCCACGACGACCCGTCCGCACCGGATGTAGTCGCAGGTGGCAATCCGGGTGTTTCTCAGGCGCTTCTCCTGTAGTGCCGGGAAGTTAACTCCACATTTGCATGCCGGCCGATGGCCGGCATAGGGCCGCTCCAACCAGTATATCCTGTCTGGTCTCCCTTCGCGGGCCGCGAATTTGCCCAAGACCGCCAGCTCGTGGTCTGTTGCTCCTTCTGGTGCCACAAAGGACGCATCTCCGGCCAAGAGGGCGCGCCGCAGGTCATTGACTGTATTCCATTTCGTACGCGTGCCAAGGATCGACCGCCACGCTCCCGACCACTCTTCCTGGGAGAACCCTCTGCCGAGAAGCTCCTGGTTGAGGTTTCCTGCAATCGGCGACCTTTCACATGCGAAATTGTCAGGTACCTCTCTCCCAAGCCAAGATTGCAGGAACTCGTGCATCTTCACCGCCTTGGCCGATTCGCTGATCACCAGCCGGCTGACGACGGCGGCCACGCATTCATCGAGTTCGCCCTGATCGTCCTCATCGGGTCTCGCTCCCTTCGCCAAGGTGAGCCAGCGTTCGAGGAAGAGGGCAAGAAGCTTTTCTCCTTCCTCCGCTCTCGGAACAATCCGCGAGATCATGTCGAAGAGAACGTAAAGTGCATTCCCGCGGGACGGCCCCGCGGGACTCTTCTCCAGTTTCGTGAACAACTGCGTAAAGGCACGTTCGATGATCTGCTTCTTTATCCTCTGCCCCTTTCCGGGCGGGTTCCTTCCTTGCCCCTGACGGCCCTGCGGCCGTTCTCCGGCACCATCTAGCTTCTCCTCGTCCTCGTCATCCCCCGCATCATCGTTTCCGCCTGGGAGCGCTCTGGCGAGATGCCTGACCAACGCATCGATCAGATCGTCCTGAGCGTAGCTCCCCGAACCAGCACGCCAAGTCTCCTTCATGTCGAGCGCGCTCTTCGTGCTGAAGGCGCCCGTGACGAAGAGATGCCCGGACGGCGTGTTGGCCTTACGCCCGCCGCCTGTTCGTTCCGCTGCCTCCAAGAGCGCGCCGGGTTCCCTTGCAATGAATTCGAGAATGGAAGCCATGCCGGCGGGGGTGCCAAACCCCGCCACGAGGCGTCCGATCTCTCTCGCCAGCGGGCCTCGGCGGTTCATCGCATCGAGGAAGCCGCGTAGCACCAGCCAGCCCCGGACCTCTTCGGATCCACGGACGAAGATGACCTGCACCGACGACCCGAAGGATAGGGGGTCCACATCCCCCGGCATGACGAACGTAAACGATCCGTCGTCGGCGACCGCCACTTTGCCTGCAGCAGCGCGACGCGCTCCAGCCGCTAGAGCCGCCTCCCACTCGCCGGAGACACCGTCCGCCCCCACTATCCTGCCAGACAGGGTGCCGTCTCCATATTCCAGGACGAGGGCGGCTCCGCCGCGGTTCTTCGGCTCCTCTTCACCCGTGAGGCTCACTTCCTTGTATGCCATGCACGGAGACCATCCGAAAACGGGCGTGCGGTCGTGGATCCTCGCTACTACGGCCTCGACGTTCGCCCCGGTGAGCGCAGGCACGGTGGCGTTTGCGCTGCCTGCGACGATCAGGCGCCCGTTCACGCATTCGATGTCGAATAGCTTCGAATGAAGCGACCTGTCGTCGCTGAAGGTGTCACATGCAACGGGCGACACCTTCATGCCGTTCGCCGCCGCAGCATCGAAGTCGAAGACTGATGGCGCAATCGAAGGCACTGCCACCGACACTCGTTCGCAGCGGAGGGATTCGCACAGGAGCCGGACGCCGTGGTGGCCCGAGAAAAATGGCGACACCACGCAGACACTCACCGCGCCGCCAAGATCGTCCGCCATTTCTCGGATCTGCTCGTCGAGTGGCCTGTCCATCGTATGGAGAAGCCTCGATCCGCCGTCACCTGGGATGGCTGCCGCCTTTCGTCCAAGCTCGATGAAAGGGCCAAGGTCAGGAGGCGTTACGCAATCGAGCCGACCTTGCGGTGCCGTCTCGCGCATCATGGATTCGAGCATGGACACGAGATCTGCGAAACACGCCGAATCCCTCCCCGGCCGGAGGTATTCGAGTATCTCGTTGTTGTAGCCCCACCCCCCGAAAGTCAGGTTTCCGGAGCCGACCGTGGCACGTATCTCGCCCGCCTCGTCGGTCATCAGCGCGATCTTCGGATGGAAGACCCCGGTGCGGCACCTGACGGGAACAAGATCGTAGTCGCGGCCCACGCCGACCGCACCGACATCGGCGAGCGAGGCCCGGTACCCTTCGATGTCGGAGAGCACGGTGAAGTTCCGGTAGGTTCGGTAGACCGAAGAGAGGGGTATCGCCTCGAGAAAGGAAAGACTGAGCGAGTAGGTAGTAAGAAGTATCGATGACCACGGATTGGATGCGATCAGGTCGCGTGGCGAGAATGGCTGCAGGTTCAAGTCCCCCCAAGATCCCGTGCAAGACGAGTTGAAAATATGTAGCCAGAATACCCTTCGTCCGCAAAGAGGGGTTATCGGCGGCGCTCAGCGTAGGGCGATTATGGTCTTGGTGATCGCCGTGATTTGAAAGAGTCGGCGTTGTGGATCCGCGCCCTTCCTTTTCAAAGGAGGGAGGCCTCTTGCTCCTTCGGGACGGTGGCAGGGTTGAAGTGCACGACCGTCTCCTTCTTGTCGCCTGTGAAGGTAAAGGGGAATTCTGGCGCCGCAGGATCCGGTCGGCGTCCCTTCTTGGGTTTCTCCGCTTTGCCTGCTTGTCGGAAAAACTCCCGTGAGACATGTCCAAGAGATGGGATGACCGGGCGATCACCGGCAAACCACCGTTCAACCGAAACGATCTGTAGTCTCGGCAGATGGCCATGGGCTGTGTCAACAAAGCCGAAGGAGGCGGCTTCCGATCGCATCTCTCGGGTTGGTTCTCGCAGGCAAATGAACAGACCCATCTCGGCGCGTTCTCTTTCGATCACCGCCTTGAACTCCCTTACGTCCTTTGCGCCGACATGCTGGCCACCTTTGACGGACGTGAGAATGCGCCCCCACCCTCGAGGCCCGTTCATGAAGCTGCCCGTCGATGCCGCGGTCGGGGCCTTTGCGGATTTCCTTCAGCGCCTGCACGCCGACCAAGTAGTTTGCCCACCACTGGAATTGGTACTTGTCGCGTTCGGCAAGGCGCGCAGCGGCGGCAAAGTCGCGCGGAATGCCGCCAAGATCATACTTAATCTGACCCGGCATATCCGCGAGGCGATCTTCGATCACTCTGATCGCATGGTAGGCCACATCGATACCTATCCACATTCGATCTGCCGCCTGGGCGGCCGCCACGGTCGTGCCGCAACCGCAGAACGGATCCAAGATGATGTCGCCGGCACTCGTTGACGCTCGGATTATGCGGTCAAGGAGCGCAACCGGCTTCTGTGTTGGGTAGCCTATCCGCTCACGCGCTCGCGCGTTGACAGGCGGAATGTCAGTCCAGATCGTTGAAGCTAAAGTGCCTTTTTGTTCGTCCAAATATCGTTTGAACCGTGGTCGCTTCGTGGTGTCCAGGCTCCCGTCCGGGTGGGTCGGATACCAAATGAGGCCGGCTTCGTCCAACTCGGCCATCCTCTCACGTTGAAATCGCCAACCGAGCGGTGGAGAAGGAAAGCCCTTCCACTCGTACATCATGTTCGGTCTTGGTGACGGGCTGAGGATCGAGGTTAACTGATACTGGCGCCCGGCGTCGTCTGCGCTGCTGTAATGCGATTCGATGTATCGATCGGAGTGGGGTAGGTAAGGCGGATTCCACGTAAATTTTGTGGCTTTGGTGTAGAAAAGTATCTGATCTGCAACCCGACTCCAACTCTTGCTATCGCCGTGCGAGGCGGTCCGCTGCCATGTGATTTCGTTTCGAAATCCGCCGACGCCAAAGATGCTGTCCAGGACCACCTTCAGATAATGGCTCGCGGTTGGGTCGCAGTGAAGATAGAGACTGCCCGTTGGCTTCAAGACCCGTCGCAGTTCGTGCAGTCGCTGCGACATCATGACCAAGTAGGCCATCATGTCGCTGTCGCCGAGAGCAGCATGCAAAGCGTGAACGATTGACGCGACTCCTCCCCCCGTGTGCATGATTTCATCGAATGCCCACTTGGCTTCAGCCCCCCAACTCCATGTATCTCTGAAAGCCTCTACTTGCGCGGTCGCGGCGTCCTCGGCCGGCGTTTTGAAGAGGATGTTATAATTCGCCTGGCTGTTGAAAGGTGGGTCTAGATAGACCAGATCAACGCTCTCATCCGCGATCTCCTCACGTAAGATCGCCAGGTTGTCGCCAAACCACAACTGGTTCTGCATTGCCCCATCCCTTACCGTCCCGAAGTAAGAGTGCGGAAATAGGCTGAAGATTACGTTACCTGTATTTCGTATGCCGGCCGGAGCGTCTTGGCACGGGCTATTCGCGCGGCTACGCGGTGAGATTTCCTGTTTCAAATCGATTGTGGATTGCGGGAAGCGGGGCTCGGGGCCTCGCTGTTTTGGTCAGCTGCTCTACACACGATGTCGAGCTGTTGGCTTGTCCCACCTGTTGCCGTCGAAACGATCACCCTTAAACGATCCGCCAATGGGCGACCTCATCTAGCTTCGGTAGGGCACCGCTGACGGCTCAACCGGGACTCTTTCGTATCCTTTGGCTTCCAAGAACAATTGCACACTGCGCATGGTCAGCTCCTGGTTCTTGCCTGGCCCAACTGTCACTCGCTTGATGGGCAATCTTTTGCCGATCGGGACAGCCACCTCGAGATAGGGTACCAAAACCCCATCGGCGTCTCTGAACCTGACATGCTCGAAGTCATTTTCTTTCTGAATGACAAACCGCCACTCGTTCTCTTCGCTGAAACCGTCGTCCTTAAACCGTGGAACTAGCTTAGGCAGGCGCCTTATTAGCTCGAACCGGATCTTGTCTACGTCCTTTTCACGCAAGAGGTCTGCCAGACCAGAAAAAGTGACAATGCTTCTGCGCATGCGATCCACGGTGCGTTGCTTATCATATATCACCTCCATTGGGATCCCACCGTGAGAACGAAATAAAGAATCCAACTGCTTCCCGTTAAACGTGACACTTACTCCCTGGACACGACCTCCATAGCCTCTCCATTGGCTAAGCAGGTCGTGCGCTTTGCAGAAGCAGGTAGCGTAAGTATCCGGAAGCTTGGCCTTCTTCAGCTCAATGATCACCTCATCTATAATCTGGGCGAAAATCTGCTTCTTTTGTGCCGTCGCGAAGTCGCGAAGGACTTTTTCGGCGGCACTGATTCCGTGCTGCAGCTCTCGTCGATCGTTTAGAAACGACACATTCGAGGCCCAAAGACAGCGGTTCTCCACGATCCCCAGCAATCCTGGGAGCGTGGTAAAATGCGTTAGTTCGTTGGGCACCTGGACGAGAACGAGCTTGCGTTTTGCAGTCATTTCAACTCACCTCTTTGCCAGCTTCTCCTGGCACCGCCGTTTTTGGGATAAAGCTCTGGGACAGCGGGCTTGAGACGGCAGCGCCATATGCCCGCTCCCCGCGTGGGGGCAACACTTGCGAGACCGTTGTGTGTCATGGAACGATGAATTTCAAACTTCACGCTCGGGGCGGGACGGCTTTCTCACCACTTCCACCGGGCCCCACAAGCCGCCTGTGAAGCTGTCGCTGTCTGCAATTTGCAAGATGTTCGCGGGATCGTTTCGGTATTTTTCTCCGAACCAACCCTCATACTCAAGATGAATTGGAAACTCGGCCCGAGGCTTCCAAAAGCTCTTTGTGGCTTCTCGATGGGTCAGTCCAAAAGAGCATGAGGTTCGAGCACCATTTTGCAAAAGGCGGATCACTGTCGACGGCTCAAAACAAGCCAGCCAGAGCCCTCGTGACCTGGTGTCTGCGCCAGGGCCTAGTGCCGCGTCCAGCGACGGCTGATCCCGTACGATCAGCTTGATGTTCTTCGCTGGAATGGAGCCCGAGTTAAGCACAACGAGGTTATAAGCTATTCCGTCATTCCCGCCATGGTGTGTCTGTACCATAGCTGTCACGATTGGTCGAAACTGTCGCCGCCAAAAAAAAATTGAAAGGGCCAATGCCAATATCGAAATGACTAGTGCGACAACGGACACGGCGAGTTCGGCAGTCATGTCGGCTCCATAGTATTGGGCAGCATAGTTACAGGAAAGAATCAGTGCTACAACTGGTTTATGCGCTGACCACTGTTGGCTGGCCGAAAACTGTTCTGATTCCTCTACCAATCGCTCCAAGCGAACGTGTTCCGCGGATGTCACTTGAAGCGAAGGATCTCGGTATCAAGATGGCTAGGCGTCTTAGCCGCGGGGACTGAAGATAGATTGGGGTCGGAAAGGGCATCGAGGTGAAACAGGAAGCTACGCAGCAATACCCAACGTCAGTGGTCAGGAAGCTCAGGAATGAAATGGCCGGGGCGATTTCCGATTTCAGCGCGAACGAGGTGCCCTCGCTCTGTAGTCGGCTCGGATTGCGGACTGGGGATCGCGACGAGTCGTTCAAGAGCAAATTCAAATATGCTGAACGGCGGCTGTTTGAAAAATCTGCCGCGGAATTGATCCCGATCGCCGTGCGGCTTCTTGAAGAAGTCGACTCCTATAACCTATCGGAAGCATTAGCCAAGCTTCAGGAAACTGGCCAGGCCACGGTCACTGAACTCACTCGTCGACGTATTATGGCACTTTTTGATAAGCGACCTTACAGCACGGAGTTCGAAGAAATCGACTTCATCCGTCGTATTTGGCCAACAGGCCGGATGCTTTCTGTCTTCGAGAACGTCGCCACCGAGCAGACTTTGGACGACGATCTATTCAACGCGATCGTCCGAAACAACGATTGGAACAATCGAGAGACATTAGAAGCCGTGGGCTATCTGACATGCTCGCAGAGGCAGTTCTTCCGCTTCCTGGAGGAGGTAACGAGTCCCCTTACGCAATCGCGGGAAGTTCAGGCAGAACTCGCTGCAGCAGTCAACGAGCACCTGCGCCATGACGGTTGTCAGTTGATTATTATCCGTCGGCTGTCAGGCAGCCCTGTCTATGAAGTTCGACCCGCTATAGTTGGCAGTCCAGCAGATGACGCGATATCGCAGGCGCTGGCAGCCTTCGACACTGACACGGTGCATGCCAGATGGATTCAGGCGCTCGACCGTCGAGATGCTGACGCCGAGGGGGCGATCACGCTGGCCAGAACATTGCTCGAGGACGTATGCAAGTGGATCATTTTCGAAGCAGGGGAGTCCTACGAGGAAAAAGACGACCTGCCTGTTCTCTACCGGAAGCTGGCGAAAATTCTGAACTTGGCGCCAGATGGCCACACTGAGCCTGTCTTTAAGCAGATCCTTGGAAGCTGCCAATCGGTCGTAGAATCTCTGGGGTCGCTGCGGAACAAAATTGGTGACGCTCACAGCCCGGGGCCGAAGAAGGTGAAACCTGCTTCCAGGCATGCTCAGCTTGCGGTCAATCTGTCGGGAACGATGGCTACCTTTCTCGTTTCGACGTGGGCAACAAACAAGAAAGGTTAGGTCCTATTTGTATGGATAGCCGTCTTCGCTCAGCGCGACATACACGAATCGGTCGTTGCGGAAGGTGACACTTTCAATCTCAACTGGTTTTCCTAATTCGTCCACCGCGATCGTCATTGAAAAATCTACATCAACTCGAACTTCAGTTTCTCCACTCACGTCTTCCATCGTCGGAATCAAAACCTTATCCTCGCTGTCGTAAGTGGCCGTAGCCCAATCGGGATGCGTGTAATTCACGCCCACCTTCAAATCTGCTTTTGCTACAACCAAAATCGATCGGTCATCACCTATTTGGCCGAACACACTGAAAGAATGAAGCGTTTCCACCTCCACCCAATCTTGTTCGACATCGGCGTCTTCAACGTCGGTTGCGATCATTTCCCAATTGGCAAGCTCTTCAGCCAACAGATCGCGAATCCTGTCCATACTGCCATCAATGAATTCGAAAATGTCGGGCTCTTCGATTTCGTAGCCTAGTTCAGTGAATAGGTCCGGTATCGATTTGAGCACTGTCAAATGCTTCACGGACCTTGAAGGCGAAACGAAGTCCGCATCATCGGACACAATAATAAGGGGCGTCTGGTCCGTAGCCTCAGGCTTCAGGCATTCAAAAATAAATGCGTCGGGGAATTGGTCTCGCTTGCTCTGACCCGAAAAGAAGCCTTGATCCGCAGAGTACGCGTCGAACACTGCCGACGGCTTGATGTTATCGATCGAGAGCACCTTTGCCCTAAGCCTTTCGAACATGTCCCTGGTCAGCTTCTAATATTTTTCATCCAGCCTTTGACGGAGTTTGTCCTTGCCAATCTCCGGCAACTCGACGCCAAGCGTTTCGCGGACAAGCCTTCGGAAATGCTGTCTTCCCACGTCCTTTATGACGTTGAAGTCGTTGTCGGCATGTTTTTTCGCAACCTCAATCAGAGTCAGATCAGTGGCCACAACTGCCACGAAGTCCGCATTCACGAGGTCGACAATGCGATCAATAAGCGGGCCGCCGGGCGAGCGTCCGGCGCGAATAATGACGTTGGCATCCAAAAAAACCTTCTTCGTCATCGGCCTTTCGCCCAAGGGGGTTCCGGGTTCTTATAGAGTTCTAGGCTTCAATCTGGCGTGGCCGCCAGGCGGATAGAGACGGATCTGGAATAATGACCTTGCAGCGCGATATTCGGTAGCCCTAGCCATCACGACATGCCTAGTTAGCGGTCCAGCGTTGACCCAATCAGCCACGGAACACCACATCTGGCAAGATAAGCGCGAATTCGAGCCGTATAGCCGCGCCGCCGAGTCGATCACAGGTGCGATACGGCTGTCCGGAAATCCGGAATTCGCCGTCGCCGGTAGCAAGATGACGATCACTTTTGGCAAAGGCAACAATGTCGATCTGACGTCGGTGGGCGCTTTTTGGCGTCAGTGGGACGAGACCGTCGACAAGAAGACGACTGCGGAAGTCTTCAAAATGTCACGGGATCCAGGAGCTCTCAGAGACGGCAACACGCTTTGCGGCGATCCGAAATCTGACCCGGCTCGATACGTCGTGTTCCTCGAAAAATCGTCGCTTGGACATTCTCCGCTGCTTGGGGTGGCGGTCTTTGGATCGAAGGAAGCCCCCTACAACATCAACAGCAAACGTCTCTGCGGCACTTTCAATTATTCCGCCGACTAGATGTGAGCGCACTGCATGGTGACGGGCTCGGAAGGGATTCCCAAATCAGGAGGGGTTTGATTCAACTGCTGGCTGGAGTGGAGGCCAGCATGAATGACAGCTTCCTACTCACAGGATTTGTCTAGAGTCCGTAGTTTGCAACGTAGGCCGGCAGACTGCATCCCGGTTGAGGTAAACGATCGCTGAGTACAGGATGCAGCCAATGGCAGCTTGGGCAACGCACCTGCAACACCAAGGTTGGTGGTAACGTCAATAAGCCCCCCACCCTCGAGGCGAAAAGGTGAAACCAATCCGACCGTCCCTACGTGTCGTGAGAACTCTCCTGAATGATTCGTCTCGAAATGCGGCCCCTCGTGCTTTGGTCCGATAGTACGGGATCGTACGCTGGGTGTCGTACATGTATCCTTTGTCGGAAATTACGATGAAATAGGGGCTACAATAGTCGAAGATTTCGGGACAGATCCCGCTTTCGCGTCCATGGTGTGAGGCTATTAACACATGGGTATTGCGCAGCGCGCTTCGGAAATTCTCATCCCTCAGCAGGGCAAGCCAGCCGGTAGTTTCCAGATCGCCGGGAAACATGATTCCGACCCCATGACAGGACAGGTGCAAGGCCATGCTGAGGTTGTTCTCGTCGTCAAAGTCCTTAGTGGAATTGGAAAACGCTGTGCTCCTTAGGTCCAGGAACTTCGGACCAGGAGACGGCACCGATCCGCTGTATTCGCGCTCGATCATGTAAACGAGTTCATCGATCCCCGGTCCCATGCCATCTTCCGATTTGAGGTTGCGGATTTGTCGAGCGGAAACCTTTTTGTTCCGCCAGAGCCAGCCGATTTCGACGCTTTTGCGAAGGTCTGGTAACCCATCGACGTGGTCTTCGTCGTAGTTGGTGATTGCGAGCATTTCCAAGTAGCTGATCCCGAGATGCCGCAGATAGCTTCCTGGCCGCCAACCGGTAACCGCGTTCTGTCCACAATCGATCATCATTCTAGTGTCGTCATCGCAAGTCAGGAGCGCACATGCACCGTGCTGAACGTCAAAGATTTTGAGATCCATTGAAGTTACCCTGGAAAAATACGTTGGCGCCGGTCGCAGAGTGCGTAGGTACAAAGTATTCGGTGAATTGCAGGAAAAGCCAACTGGCGACTCAGTGCTTTCGTGTCTACCCTTGGCAAGGGTTGTAGGGTACGGGCGCTGAGATGGCTGATTTTTTCGAAATTGACTTCTTGGACGTTGAAACCAAAAAGAGCGGCGATGCAATCTCATTGCGTTATGAGATTGCCAATCAGACGTTTATCCACGTTGTTGACGGCGGGTACGTTGAAACGGGGGAAAAGCTGGCTCTCCATATCAATCAGTACTACGGCAATCCAAAGAAAATCGACCATGTGGTTGTAACTCACAACGACCACGACCACACTGGTGGCCTTCGCTATATCCTTGAGAACTACGAGGTGGGGCGTCTGTGGATATTACGTCCTTGGATCTATGCAGGAGAGATCATTCATCGCTTCCAGCGGTTTTCCAACGTTGAAAATCTGGCGAAGGAACTGAAACAAAACTACTCCAACTTGGCTGCCCTCGACGAGATCGCGCAAGCAAAATCAATCCCGATGTCAGAGCCATTTCAGGGAGCCAAGATCGGAGCGTTCACGGTGCTGGCGCCTACGAAGACACGTTTCCTGGACCTTGTGGTTGAATCAGAAAAAACTCCAGCAACGAAATCTGCCCTCGATACGCTTCTAGAAGGCATTGCGACGCTCGCCAAAGCTGCGATCAAGCTTGTGAAAGAGGGCTGGGGCTTTGAGAAGTTTTCGACGGAGCCCATCAGCGCGGAAAACCGAATGTCTGTGATCCAGTATGCGTACCTGAACGGACGCAAAATTCTGCTCACCGGCGACGCTGGCGTTGATGGGCTTCTGGAGGCCGCCGCGTACGCACCCTTCGCCGGCCTCATTCTCCCGGGAATCGATCGATTTCAGGTTCCCCACCATGGATCTCGCCGCAACTTGTCGACCGAAATCTGTGATGCTTGGCTTGGAAAGCGACTACCCGCAAAGCCCGATTCCTCGACCTTCGTTGCAATGATCAGCTCGGCGAAGCTTGACGAAGACCATCCCAGGAAAGCTGTCATTCGGGCGATGATTCACCGCGGTGCGAAGGTGCTAACCACGGAAGGCGGCAGCATCACCACATATGCTAATGCGCCTGCGAGAGAAGGCTGGGGCGCGGTGCCTGGGGAGCCATACCCCGATGAGATAGAAGAATAGCGACCGAATCGGCGAAGGCGGTCGAAAGGCGGAAATTGGGATTTCTCGATTCATACAGCATAAGAGCTCGCCTGTTCCCGGCGGTTTGGGCCATTGCACCCGCCATAGCGCTTGCGACTGTCGCTGTCACATGGAACGCTTTCAGTTTGCCACAAGCAATCACAACGTTGGCTGTCGGGGTAATCTTTGTAGGATTTTCGGACATCGCGCGGCGGTTCGGCAAGCGTGCCGAGCGGCAGATTTTCAGCAGCACAGGTGGACGGCCGGCCATCACATTGCTGCGGCGCGGAAAACAGGAATTCGCAGAAGAAACCAAGGACCGATACCGCAATTTCCTGGCGAAGCAACTCGGCGAGCCTGCCCCAACGGCGGAAAACGAGCTTAACAATCCTCGCATCGCAGACGGTTTCTACGAGCGGTGCGGAAATTGGCTTCGAGAGAGAACCCGGGACACAACGAAATTCAAAATCCTTTTTGAGGAAAACAAGACTTATGGTTTTCGACGCAATCTGTATGCGTGAAATGGCCTGCGCTGACACTCAATGCGGTGGTCGTGCTCATCTGCCTGTTGATAATTTCACGCAAAATGGATGTCCCGAACGATCCTTCGCTCCTTCAGGTTTTTACGGTGCTGATGATCGCTGTCATCCACGCGGCCTTCTTTTTCTTTTTCGTTGGCAAAAAGGCAGTACTCGAGGCCTCCGATCAATATGGGAGGCAGCTAATTCTAAGCTGCGAGACCCTCATAAACGAGACAAAGTAGACGATCGGAATTCCAGCAATCGGCACTGACGTCGGCAACTCGATATCGGCGCCAAGCTATCCCGACGCCAGGCCAGCGTCCATTCATTGGCAGATTGCCCTCATCTTGCTGCATACCGAGCTCGGGCGCGCCGCGATGTCGGCGCAGCGCAGCAGACCGACAAGGCCGATGCACTCGGCATCGCCCATATCATGCGCCCGGGTGGTTCCGGCAGGCCCATGTCAAGTCGGAAAGCCGCTATCGGACCAAGCTTCTGCTGACGCACCGGCGCAATCTGAAGGGCCAAGTTCCTCGACCTGGAGAACGCCATTCGCAGACGGCATTCGGCATCCGCCTGAGCAAGGTCGGATGAGGAGCCTTCGAGCGGCGGTGCGTCAGGCTGTGGCGGACGACCCGCTAAAAGGGAGCTGATGGACCCCGTGCTGTCGGCGCGCGCTCCAATAATGAAGAGGGTTCGCACATACTTGTTGCCACGCTTGCTAAGCCCACCGAGCATCGTTCTGTCGCCGGTGCAGAGCTATTTAGGCACCAAGCCGAGCCAGGCGCCAAAGTCACGCCCCTTCGAGAAGGCTGCGCCATTGCGGATCGTGGCGACCGTTGTGCTCGCAGTCATCGGGCCGATCCCCGGAACGCTCATCAGGCGTTGGCAGCTCTCGTCTTGGCGCGAGAGTGTCTGGATTTCGTCAGTCACTGTCTCAACTCGATCGTCGAGCCGGCGCCAGTCTTGCGCAGTTCTTCGACAAGACGAACCACACGCGGCCACAGCACGTCGGTGCGCTGAGCCAACACAGATGGGCGCACCTGGCCCAGTCTCGCAGGCCCTTGCGGGACGATGACACCGCCTCAAGGAGGAAGTCGCGAAGCTGGTTGATGACTGCGGTACGGTGGCCGACGGGCCTGCTGCGAACCCGGTGCAAAGCCTGAAGGTCGAGCTGCTCGGCGCTCTTGATTGGAACGAAGCGCATCGTGGCCCGCTGCACGGCTTCGGCGATGGCCTCGGCGTCGCGGTGGTCGTTCTTCTGCCCTTTCTGGAAGGGTTTGACGTACTGTCCCGGGATGAGTCGAACGTCGTGGCCGAAAGCCCCCAGTCGACGGCCGATGTGATGGGCGCCCGCACAGGCTTCGACGCGCACGAGGCACGGCTGAAGATTGGCGACATACTGTTCCAATCGTCCACGCGTCAGTTTCTGGCGAACAATCACTTTGCCGCGCGCATCCATTCCGATGAGATGGAAGCTGTTCTCGCCAAGATCCATACCGATCGTGGCGACACTTTCGTCATGTCGAGCGATGTCAGTCATGATGTGCTCCTTTCGCGATTAGCCGCACTTGCAGCATGGCCGCCGCGCCGCCGGAGCGCGGCCGGTCCATACCATATGTGGAGCGACGGAACGTTCTATTTCGGCGATTCCACGACGAACCGAAGCGATGCTGCCCGGCGCGCTGATATCTAGAATCGCAGGCTGTTGGGAGTGCATCGATTAACGGTGCAACGAAAGTCGAAACACATGGCGCCGGCACGCTGACGGGCGCCATCTGACACAAGGAATCCGCTTCGGTGGATGACTACTCATGCAGACCAGGAACGACGAAACGCACTTTATCGTGCCTGCGGCCGAGCCGATCGCGAGACGGCCGGTCCGCGCCAGATTGCCCGTGACGATGCTCCCCGTCAGTTCGATGGAAAAGTGCACCGCGACGATTCCAGTGCTGCTCTCATGCAGCCGGTAGGCCCCGTTGCAGAGCGCGGAAGACTGCGCGGCGCGTTGGAAATCGACGCCAGAATACGCAATCGTGACATAGAGCATAGAATAGCGTACTATCGCAGCTTAGAAGAGTAACGACGATGGCAAATGAGCCTAGCAAAATACGACCGTTGAAGATGGCAAGATAAAAAGGCGCACATTGTGCGGCGGTCGGTTGGTGGTTTTTGCTAGCATTTTTCGCGCCCGCGGCACATTGTGAGCCTTTGCCGCAATGTGCGCTCCGATGCTAAACAATTGTATTAGCTCAATAATTGACAATGTTCCCTTAAATTGATAATTGCGATTGTCCTGGGATATTATGGAAGTGGTTCCGCACCGCCGTGAGGTTAGGGCCTTGGATGGCTGCCGAGTTGTCGTGAAGGAAGCCTGCACCCTTGTCGACAGGGCATGTTTGACCGGCGGTCTGCTACGTCGATCGCATCGCTCAAAGTGCGAAGGTTGGGCCGGTTACTATGAATGGATACGCCGGCGCCACGTTGTCTTAAAAGTTATCCAAACCGCTGATACGCGGATGACGAGCGATGTGCATCACCAGCCGCTGCTGGCGGTGCGATATCGGCCATGATCGAATTGAGTCCTATTTTGCCGTGCAACTGACACGCCTTGAGCTTTACAATCGAGTCTGCGAGAGGCCTCTCAGCAAAATCGCTCCAGAGCTCGGAATTTCCGGCACGGTGTTAGCATCGACATGTAAGCGGTATCAGGTTCCCTATCCTGGGTCGGGATATTGGACGCGTAAATTGCTCGGGCTCCCGGTAGACTTGCCGCCACTGCCGGAGGCATCGGACGAACTGATCGAGCTAACGTCGTCGACCTCAAAGCCTCAACGAAAGAGAACCGCGAAGGAAGGCTCTGTTCGCAAGGCCAGACCTGCCGCGAAGCCCCATCGTCCGGTGCGCCATCGGCTGCTCTTCGGCGTTGAAGAGCACATGCGAAAAACACGCGACGTTAAACAGGGCGAGTTCCTAAGGCCCTACAAGAGAATCCTGCCGGATCTGATTTCCTCAGAGACCCAGTTGCTTCGCGCACTCTCGATCGCCAACGATCTCTATCTCGCGCTGGACGAGCAGGGATACCGCGTTCAAGTCGCGCCGGCTGCCGACGGCCTTGACCGCATCCGCATCAAGGAACAGGAGGTGGAGAGCAAGGATCGCAAATACGGTCACTATCACTCCGGGAGCATCTGGGCTCCGGATCGACCTACCGTCCTCTATGTCGAGACGGTGCCGATCGGGCTCGCCATCACCGAAATGACCAAAAGAGTGATGGTGCGATACCTCGACGGCGAATACCATCGGGAGGACAGCAGGCTCATCCGATCCGCCAAGCCTTGGCAGCTAACGCATTCCTGGACAAGGCAGCAGGACGTGCCCTGCGGGCGCTTTCGGGTCATTGCCTACTCGCCGAAAAAGAACGTCGACTGGTCGGTCAGCTGGCAAGAGACCGGGGAGAAACCGCTTGGCGCTCTGATCCCAAAAATCGTGGAAACATTGAAAGAGGCCAAGGGCACGCTTCAGCGCCTTATGGACGCCGAGGATGTGGCGGCGGCGAAGAGGAAGAAAGAAAGAGAGGAGGAGTGGGAGCGCTATCTAAAGCAGGAGGACGCCCGCAAAGTGGCTCAGGCACTAGCCGATAGCCAGCAGCAGCTTGCGGAAATTATTGAACGGTGGGGCAAGGCGATGACGGTAGGGCGTTTTTTCGCGGATGCCGAAAAGCGGTTGAACACTACGGACGATGAAGATCGCCGCAAGCGCCTGGAGGAGCGTCTGGCTCTCGCGAGAGCAATGATGGAAAGCGTCGATCCGCTGGATTTCATCGAAAGCTGGCGGGCACCGCAGGAGCGGTACCAGGCAAAATTCGATTAGACGAGATATGTGCTGCCTAGACTTGTTTATTGCGGCAACGGGGCCGATTTTCAGACTGACAGCTTTGAGGAGCACGGAGCAAGAATCGGTCGTGGACCGCCATCCCACGGGACTATAGTGTCGCTCGCATTTGCAACATAAACAATCCGGAGCGGAAGTGACCTCGACCGCAATCTTGATCGGCAATGCTGAATACGACCAAGAGACTCCCCTGCCATGTTGTAGCGAGGACGTCGCAGCCATGCGGGCGCTTCTTGAGGCCACCGGGCGATTCGATCACATCTTTCCCTACGTCAACCTGGACGCGGACGCGATGCGGGAGGCTGTGCGAGGCGCATTGCCGCCGGACGGCGACCATGACGAGGTGCTATTCTACTTCTCGGGGCATGGCATCCACATCGGTGCCGAACTCTACGTATGCGGAACAGCATTCGATCCAAGCCGCCCCAACGAAACAGCCTTTCCACATAGTGAAATAATGGACCTATTCCGGGCCGCTAGACCGGACGTGCTCGTTACGGTTATCGACGCTTGCTATTCCGGTGCGCTGCTGGTGAAGGGTGACCGCCCGCTGCTGCCCGTAGTGAAGGATGGATTGCGGAATGTGCTTCAGTTCTCATCATCACTGGATGACCAGACGTCGCTCGGCGGAGAGCGGCTAAGCGCTTTTACCCGCGCGTTTCTCGAAGCGAGCGTACGAAAGACCGAAGGGGTCGTCTATTACACTGACATCAAGAACACGCTGCGCGACGACTTCATCGGAAACGACGACCAAACTCCGTTTTTCGTCAACCAAGGCACCGGGCGCGAGATACTGGTCGACGACGCTCGCAAACTAGCTGGCTTCCGCGACGAGCTTGCAAACCGTTGGCGAAGTAAAGCAGATGAAAGCGACGAGAACGTCGAACGCGACGACACCGGAGACCTTACCGTCACCGCCGGGCCGGTGACCGCCACACAACTGCTTATGGCGGCGGAGAAACGGATGGGCGGGCCTGATGAGGCCAAGGCGCTGATCGACAACCTGTTCGATGGGGTGCTCAAGAGGTTCAACGAGAGCGAGTTCGCTGAGTTCTTCGATGCAGCGACTACTGAACACGCGACTTTCAATGAGCCCGTCATAAGGGACTTTATGATCCGGGTGCTGTCCCGTGAGACACGACCTGACCGACTTGTGACCGCCGAGATCAAGCGTACCAAGAAGAAAGCGAGTCCGTGGGAACAGGCCACAATGGGTATTCTGGCCACCTTTAACCAGGAGTGGACCGAGCATTTCGACCTAGAGCTGAACTGCACCATGTTACGGGCTCAGCTCAAACTGACGCTGACGCCGAAGTACAAGGCGCTCCAGCAGCTCCAACTTGTCCTAAGCTGCGCACCCAGCCTCAACCAGTGCTACATCTTCGAGATGGTGACGCAGCACCCTAGAATCAGCTGGGATGCATTCGACGATGAAGGGCGAGAGATCGTTCGCCGCTGGTATACCAAGGGATGGGCCGCCGACGTGGAGTTCTTGATAGGGAATATTTGCGATGCGCTAACGAAAGCGGTTCGTGACCATATCGACGAGACGACCAAACGCCTGGAGGGGGACTAAGAAAATCGACCAGAATGCCGTGGCTAACCCAGTGTGGTCCCCGTCTGCTCATCGGCAGCTACAACGTCAGTCTTGAACCATCACTGCGATGAGAGCAGTGTCAATTATTTCGCTTTATCCTGACGACCGGAATTAGCCTGGAAGGATTAACTCCAAGCTTCTTCAAAGGCGCGAGGTTTATAAAAATCTTTGTGTTCCAGCTTAAATAAGCGCTCTTTCGGTAGGTTGTCGAATAGCGAAAACGCCTCTATGTATACCTTAAATTTCTTCGCACGGTCAGTGAGTCCGTTATAAAAAAGAACAACCATTTCGTCATCATTGAGCTGGGCGCGCAGGATGCGGATATAGCGCACCTTATTTTTATCATCTATATTCTCATCAATGAAGCGGATGACGTTGTAGAGGTAGCGGTAGTAGTGGGCCAGATCACCGTAGAATTGCTCCCACAGCACCTCATGGCCATCGATAACCCGTTCCAGCTCCGTTGGCTTAGTGCTTTTCTCATAAGCTTCCCGCATCACCTTGACGAAATGGCGGAAACAATCGCGGCCATGCAGGGCCTCTTGATTGCGCCTCTGCACGTCCATGGCGTGTACAATGGAGTTGTGTAAGCCCAGCATTTCGAAGAACGTTGACTCGCTCCCGCCCGCTCTTGCCTCTGTGAGCCCCCGTTGCTGTAGGATGATGGTGATGAGCAGACCCAGGAAGGTCAGGAACGTCAGGACCGGGTTTACGACGCCACCGACGAAATCACCGAATGTGCCGAGCGTAAGACTGTCGTCGCTCCCCTTCCATGCGTCGAGATAGAGCGCCAACCCCAACACCGCAACAAGGACGACAAGGCCAGTGACGAATAACCGGTAGACACTGTTGGCGCTGTCGTTGTTCTTGGGCTGGACTATGCTGTCAAAACCCTTTCGCAGCAACTCAAACCGCCAGTTCAGTAAGAGCAACAAAACAACAACCACGGCAAAGGCCCATTTGTGCCACATGATGATATTCCCCCAATGCAATACCATGACATGACAGAACGTGGCGCTGCAATGCTGGTTAGGATAGACAACGCAGGGACCCGAGCCGATTCCGTGAGGATGACATGGACGACAAGCCGCCAATCTGGGAATCGTTCAGCAAGGCGCTGGGCGCTGAATACCGACCCGCCAAGGAAATTCAGGGCGCGAGCGGTCTGACCCATGAG
The DNA here is from genome assembly GCF_006440875.1 of Mesorhizobium sp. B2-5-7. NCBI lineage: Bacteria > Pseudomonadati > Pseudomonadota > Alphaproteobacteria > Hyphomicrobiales > Phyllobacteriaceae > Mesorhizobium > Mesorhizobium sp. B2-5-7. The sequence continues at coordinate 316,846 of NZ_VFUO01000005.1, forward strand.
GTTCAGGCCATAGCGGTTGATGACAAAGGCAACCGTGTGATCCTGATATCCGCCGATCCCAATCCACGCACTGCCGCGTTGATGCGTGTCGATGTTCAGGCGACCCTGCCAACCGCCAAGGTGTTGGTTGCAAGGCCATTGGCCGTTGATTTGGCATTCGCGGCTCGCTTTATGTTCAACACCGACACCGGCGAGCTTGACCTTCCGAAGGTGATGCAAATTGGCGCCGTGATGGCAAAGGGCGACTCAGCACAAGAGGAAATGAAGGAGCTGCTTGGACCGGGGATGAATTCGATCTTCGGCCCGATACAGCAAAGCGATCTCCCGCTAAAGACGCATTTTATGAATGCCATCGAGCAGGCTGCGTCCCTGGACTGGCGTGCCATATTCGAAGGCAATCACGGTGCCGCGCTGGACATGACCTTGGAAGCCCTCAACCAACTGCGGTCCATTGACAACCTAGCCGGGGATCGAAAGCAGGGGATATGCCCAATTCCAACCTACGAGTTTACCGAAGGTGATTGGGATCTGTTCCACAGCGGCAAACACATTGATGAGGTGCAGGAGCGCTTAAAAAGCCTCAACATCTTCCAGTATTTCTTCCCTCCCGCCGACAACCTTGCGCTGGGCCTAATCGACAAAGGCCTGTCTGGGGGCGACCAACTGAGGGCGGGCTTTGATCTGGCCGAAGCACAAGGCCACTTGATATCTCGGAACACGATAGTCCCCGACGCAGCTTCCATGACGGACACCATCGATGAGCTGCAGGCGAGAGGGTTCGTTGTCACTGGAGAAACCGAGATTGCTATTGGCCCCGAAGGAACGACATTTCGGCAAACGATCTCTCACCGGCCAGCCGAGGGCCTTATCGAGAGGTTGTCCAAAATTATCTCGTTTAAGGTGGACCTCAATCTCAAGGACCTTCTCAAGCCTCCGTCTTGATCACTCGGCGCATCGGAATGACGCGGCAAGAAAGATCCAGAAGGATAGCGGATCCTCTGATTCGGAAAATGAGATGTGCCTATCAAAGCCCGGGATCGAACAGCTTTTTGGGGGGAATAACGACGCTTTATCCAAAGATCGAAACGATGCGCAAACCCACCGCTCGCTCGCTACGGCGCTGTTTACGGCGCGCTCGCGAGCGGCTACGCGCGGACCTATTCTGAAATGATGGCTGTTCGCTTTTGCGAATGAGCGCTCTCGGCTCCATACCTAGCGCGTCGGCGATGCGCCCAAGAACATTTGCCGAACATCAGCGCGTTCAGACCGGAGCGCTCCGACAATTCCTGTTGAGTCATTTGCCGCGTGTTTCTGGCTTGCCGGCTGTCTTAGAGCCTAGACCAGCCTCGACAAGTCGGCGGAAAGCCTCCGATCTGGTGGGAAGATCGGGCTGATTTCGGCGCCATTCGTCAACGCGGGCAAGCAAGTCACTCGTAAGCCGCAGTTCGAAGCGCTCAGTTTTGTTATCAATAGCATCGGGCGTGTTTGACAATGACCATGTCCGTAATGTACGGTATGTACGTAAATTGTGGTTTGCGCTTTGCGGCCGAACAACGTGCACGAACACGTCGCTCGGCCTGACCACAACCCAAGCTGATTGGAGCTCGGATCATGGTTGATTCCGACAATACCACGACTTTGCCTTTCGTCATCGGCCGCCAACGCGATGAGCTCGAAAGGCCGGGGCCCCGAGGCACAGAATTAGCTTTGAGACTATGGAGCGAGTGGCAACGAGCTCGATATGCCTCATTGCTGTTGTGTCGAATTCAGCAGCGGATGGAGGCGCGAATGATCGCCAATACCGGAATTCAGGTATTGACTGCGGGCGAGCCGATGCCGTGGCAACTATCAGTGTCTACTACGGGTCTAGGCTCTGAGCATCTCATAGCCTGCGAAGCCGAGGTCTTTGCGATGACCGAAGCTCTTAAACTTCAAGATTCGATCCCCGAAGTCGCGGCTACGTCGCTCGTCGGCGTCATCGCTAAGTTAGAAATGATCGTCGGCGCTGATCGAGATATTGGTGACCCTACCGACTTCCCGTGGCCGCACATAGCTTCGGTACTGCGTGACTTAAAAGCGATCGCAGGAGGTTTGCCGGTTTGTCGCCGAAGCCGGGAGAAGACGCGGAGCGATGTCGCCAATCATTGGGAGTCCGCAGTCAAGCTGGTCGCGGCGCTTAAAGAGGAAGGGGAAGCAGAGCAGCCTGACGATGTTGCGGACTTCCGACACGTCCTTTGAAGCGTATTAACAGCCCGGGATTATCGAGAGCCGGCCGACAGATTGCGAAGGTTCACTTCCCTCTGATGGTTCGGCCGGAGGTCAGCTTCAGGACGTTCCCACTTTATCGCCTGCAGCCCTACCTCGACGTTCGAAATGAAACCGCAATGCGCAAGTCATTGCACGCTGTGGTCCTACGATATGAACTTCATGCTTTCCCTCGCCGTTAGGCGGCCATTCGATAGACGGTCGATCCACCATTTGGGAGAGCGACCGCGATGGCAGAGGAAACCTGGACTGGGCCGCAGGCGTCGGTTCCGGCGAACGACAACGGCGACCTCGCCAGCCCCGAGGGATGCCCGAAAAACGTCGCGGCAGCCAAGCTGGATCGGGTGATGCTGGATATCGCCCGCCTGATCGGCCGGCAGCTGGCGCGGGAAGCATTCGAGGTGCGGCTGGCGGCCAACGACAATCGGCCGGGCCGCCGAGAGGGACAGGGCAGGGCGCCGGATGGCAAACCCGTTGAGAAGAAGAGAGAGGATCTGCCACCATGACCCGCGTCGCGCTCTATGCCCGCTATTCTTCCGACAGCCAACGGGATGGCTCCATCGAGGATCAGTTGAGGCTGTGCCGCGAGCAGGCGGCGCGGGAGAGCTGGAGCGTAACAGGAACCTATGAAGATGCAGCGATCTCCGGAGCCAGCACGGTGCTGCGGCCGGGCATCCAGCATCTGGTACGTGATGCCCAGCGTGGCCGCTTCGAAGTGGTGCTGGCCGAGGCGCTCGACCGCGTTAGCCGCGACCAGGCAGATGTTGCCACTCTCTTTAAGCATCTCAAATTCGCCGGCGTTGCCATCGTCACTTTAGCCGAGGGCGAGATCAGCGAACTGCACGTCGGCCTCAAGGGCACGATGAATGCCTTGTTCCTGAAGGACCTTGCCCTCAAGACCCATCGAGGCCTGCGGGGGAGGGTGGAAAAGGGTAAGGCCGGGGGCGGGCTTTGCTACGGCTATCGGGTGGTGAAGAAACTGGATGCCGCAGGTGAACCGGTCCGTGGCGAGCGCGAGATCGTGCCGGACGAAGCGACCATCGTGCGCCGCATATTTCGCGAGTTCGCCGCCGGCAAGAGCCCGAAGGCGATCGCCGTCGACCTCAACAAGGAGGACGTTCCTGGTCCGCTCGGCCGACACTGGGGCGATACCAGTGTGCGCGGACATGTCATCCGGGGTACCGGCGTCATTAACAACGAGCTCTATACCGGTGTGCTGGTTTGGAACCGCTTGCACTTCGTCAAGGATCCCGCCACCGGCAAGCGCGTGTCTCGGGCCAATCCGCCAGCCAAATGGATCCGCACCGAGGTGCCGCATCTCAGGATCGTCGAGGGCGAACTGTGGCAGGCCGTTAAGGAGAGACAGAAGTCCATCGCCAGCCAGTTCGAGGCGGTGACGATCGCCACGCGCAAAGCCAGGGCCAGGAAGCTGCACACCATGAAGCGGCCGGTCTCGCTGCTTTCCGGCCTGCTCACCTGCGGTTGCTGCGGCGGGCGCTACGGCCTGTTCACGCGGGGCGCTATGCCTGTCTCAACCACCAGCGCCGCGGCATCTGCGACAATGGCCGCTCCATCAACCGCGAGAAGATCGAGCAGCGAGTCCTTGCAGGCCTGAAGGACAGGCTGGTCTCGGCTGATGCCGTGGCCGAGGCGATCAGGGCCTATGCCCAGGAGACCAATCGCCTCAACCAGGAGCGTCGCGCGCAAGGCGAACAGGACCGCAAGGCGCTCGACAAGATCGAGCGCGCCATCGCCGGCATGATGGCCGCGATCGAGGATGGCCTGTACCAACCTTCGATGAAAGCGAGAATGGAAGACCTGGAGAGGCAGAAGGCGGAGATCACCGCGCGTCTAGCGGTGGCGCCCACTGACGTGCCCGACCTGCATCCCAACATCGCCACTCTTTATAAGAAGCGGGTCGAGCAGTTCACGCAAGCGCTTGCCGATCACGACAATGGACGTCCAGCCGCCGAGGCGCTGCGCTCGTTGATCGGAGAGATCGTGCTCACTCCCGGCGACAAGCGCGGCGAGGTGCATGCCGAGCTACGCGGCGAGTTGTTCGGCATCCTCGAACTCGCCAAACCAGACCAAATGCAAAAGCCTGACGATGTTATGACAAAAGTGGTTGCGGGTCCCCGCAACCATAATCATTAACCGTCTCGATCTGATCGAGGCGGCTTTTTTTGTTTGACGGGCACCAAATCCGCGCGGCGCGGCAGAGGGTGGATGCAGCACACTCAAGATCGGAGTGCTGGAGCAAATGCTGCTTAATCCTGATCATCCCTGCTGCCTTGAAGTAGTTTTGGCACTCGGGCTGCTGACGTCGAAACGCATAGGCGCAAGTCTTTTGCTTTTTGTACTCTGAAGCGCATTGATGGCAGTCTGGAATTGATACTGGCATGCCCTCAACCGGCTCGCTGAAATGCGGTGCTTGCCTCTTTTTTCAGATTTTCAAGTCGGGATCGGCATATTGATTCAATCCGATCGATAAGATCCGAGACGCGCTCTGCGAACCATTGAAGTGCTTCATTCGTGATCTCGAAATGTCGCGAGTACCGCGCTTTCACATAAGCCTCGTTGAGAACGTTGAACCACGCGACGAAGCGCTGTTGGTCACGAGGCCATGCTTCGGCCAGTTCCTGGACCTGATCCTCGGCGAGGCTCCGAAGAAATTTTAAGTTGTGAGAGGCGGGGCTGTAGTTCGTCAGCACTAGCAACAATGCCGCGTACGCTTGCTCGATGGATTGATGAAGGAGAAACGCGCTCTCCTTGAGCCTTCCTCTGGCGGCGAAGAAGTCCGCCCCTTCGGCGAACGTTCTAGCTTGCGGGAGTCGCTCCGTGTAGTAGTCCTCTGCCAGTCGAAAAGCATCCGCGGGGCCGGAAGCGACGGGGTTCGTGAGGGGCTCTTCGTCGAGCTCATACAGCACGATCCCATCACGCCGAATATCTACGAAAAAATATCGGCCCTCTCTTAGTGCCGTGTTCACCTCCCGGCGCGAGTGGACGATGAAGCTGACGGGCGTATTGATCTCACGCATCATACGATCAGCTGCAGGCTGCCAATAGCTGGAGAAGTCCGTCAGCTTTCGATTGTTGACCACCACCAGCAGATCGAAATCGGAACGGTAGCCCTTCTTGGTATGCGGCTCGTCGACCCAGCCGCCGCGGGCATAGGATCCAAAGAGTATGATCTTCAGAATGCGCCCGCGCTTCTTGAAATCGGCGGTTCCCCCTCTCACAGCGTCATCGAACTCCCCAAGCAGTAGCTCGACTGCCTTTTTGAGCTCACGCTGCTTCGGGGGAGGAAGGTGGTCGATGCTGGATTTCATGAACAATGATCTACCGCCCATATGGCATTGATAGGCAAGGCCGAGCCTTCGTTCTGTAAATAGCCCCTTCCGGCCGCGCCAAGCAACGTAAAAGATGTTGCAAAAATACAAACATGTTCTTCCAGAGGAGTTGTGATGTCGGGAGAAAGTAAAGGCGGCATGGTCCTGATTCGAGTCATAGCCGCCTCGGTGAGTTGCGGTACCGCTAAGAATTCCTGGTTGAGAGAGCGTCGTATCGTTTGCTGATCACGTTCGTTAGGCTCCCTTGCGCGGGATAGAGCGGTATCAGGCAAGCCTGCAGTGCGTGATACAAGTCGGCCTTGCCGACAAACAGCGAATGCGCTGGCTGCAATCCCTCATCCAGCTCCTCGAACCACCCGCCATGCTCGCGGTCTATATAGGCCTCGGCGATCGTGTTCCAGATGCGCCGGTACCATTGTTCGTGGAAGCCGCTCGGGCGGTGCTCGACCAGGAAGGAAGCCGCGCCCGCTGCCTCGGCGACCGGCCACCAGGGCTTGAACCGGAATGCCGGCTTGTCGGCCCAGTCTAGCGTGTAGAAGAAGCCGCCCTTGGCTTCATCCCATCCCAATTCCACGGAGCGCCGGAACAGCGTCTCCGCAGCTTCCGGCATCCAGTCCCGCCTCTTGCCGCCCAGCACCCACAATTGCAGGGTCAGTCTCGCCCATTCCAGCCAGTGACCGGGCGTTGTCCCCGACGGGCGAAACATCTCGTTGACCGCCTTGTAGGAGCGGTCGATCGTCCATTGCTCGTCGAAATGCTCGGCAACGCGAAAATCGCATTCCCGGGCACGGCGGTTGATGATCAGATCCGCAATGCGCTCCGCCTTGTGCAGATAATCCTGATCGGCGGTCGCCTCATAGGCCGCCATCAACGCCTCGGTCAGATGCATGTTGGAATTCTGGCCGCGGTAGCCGCGCACGGGCCTCCAGTCGCACTCGAACTCTTCCGTTATGGCGCCATGCTGTTCTTCCCAGAAACGGTCGTTGAGAACCGTCGTGACGTCGGCCAGCATGCGCTCTGCCAAAGGATGGCCCACCAACTTGGCGCTCGATGCCGCAAGCAGCACGAAGGCGTGGCCGTAGCCCTGTTTGGTCACATCCTTCGGTCCCGCGTCGTCGAGCGACCACATATAGCCGCCATGCTTGACGTCGCGATGCGACTGCCAGAGATAGCGCATGCCGTGATCGATCATCCGGTCGCTTCCGGGCCGGCCAAGCAGGCTGGCGATGACGTAGCAATGGACCGCCCGTGCGGTGGTGTGGATCTGCCTGACGGCGCTGCCCGGCAGCGGTTTGCCGGTGGGGCCGAGATCGTAGAACCCGCCTTGCGGGTTGATGGCCACCGGGTCGAAAAGATCGAACAGGATATCGGCCTGCTTCTTCAACCAGGAACGATGCCACGGCGCATCCCGCCAGGCCGCGGGGCTCGACGACGTAAAGGGCAGTTCTGACATCCGCTCTTTCCTGTTGTGCCTGACCGGGCTTGCGATTTGCCGGACCGGCGCGTTGCCCTTTATAGACCCAGTCTGACCTGCGAATGAACCCGTCGAGTCATCAATCGGCTTTGGGAGGCACTAGCCTCCGCCTTACTGGGCGGACCGGCGTCTTTCAATCTAATGCGACCGTTTTCACACGTAAGGGGGCCGGAGTATTTCCCTGCTCCAGCGACTGCCCGATCGTGAGCTTGTACAGCGTGCTTTTTGCGCCCGGGAAACACAGCCCAAATCTGCAACTCCTAGTCTAGCAGGTCCTGAACGGCTGCCGACCTTTTTCTTCAGGTTCAAGAGTGAAAAGGCGGCTACATCCACCAGCAGCCAATCACGCGCATGCTGAGGGATCGGTTCGGCGTCCAAGCTCGCGGTGGCCGCGCCTGCGCAGGACCATGTCCACAGGCTACAGTCGGTCGACGAGCCGCAGATCGACGAGATAAGGCAAGCCATTCTCTCTGGGACGAGATGAAGAAGCCCCGAATTTCAGCGTTCCGCTGCCGGATGAGAAGGTACAGTTCATCCACGATGCCGCGGCGCAGATTGCCTCCGACGCAACGGGCTTCGAAAGCCGCATGTCCCAAAGTCGCCGCTCGGAGAGTGGACAGTTTCGAAGCAGCAAGAATTTCTGCGACCGGCCATAGGAGAATGGTCTGCCTAAGAGAATCCAAGGCTCGCTGGATGCGCTGCGCCGATCGTGCACCTTCTGCTGGATCTGAAGACGGGACGGGCGATTTATGGGCCATCGCGTGCTGACGCAGGCGCAAACGCGGCAGTGACGAGCCCCGCCGTACGACGGAGATTTGCCTCGAAGGCATCGAGTTCGATGAGGAGAGCGGGGGTGTCGAACTCCTGGATCGACGCCCCGGGCAGGGCAGGCCGGCATTGCAGCAGAAGCATCGTTCCGATCACATCGGCTTTTTGGACGGAGTCCGTTATCGGCCTCGCTGACCTCGCTAGAGGGCCGCGACGAGCTCGGCTGTGTGCTTTCCTATGGCAGGCAGGATTGTCAGGTTCGCCGAGATCTGCTCGCCTTGAGTGAAGACGACGCAGGTGAACCGCTTGCCGTCCGCCAGCTCGACATGAACGGCGTCGTGGCGGCGGTAGCTCGCGCGGGGATCGCCTGTCCAGCCCGTCCAGCCTGCTTTCGACCACAGTTTGGCCCCCTCCGGCAGGTTCGCGCCCATATAGTTGACCACCTGCGACAACGGGCGTTTGACGAAGCCGGGGTCGCGCGGCCGATACAGGAAGTCGGCCATAATGCGCGAGCGTTCCGGCGAAATCATCGCGCCATCCATGATTCGAGAAAAGACGGATGCGGAGGCGTCGGCCGTGAGGCGGTTGTGGTTGTTGCCACCAACCTCGACGAATACCTTTTCGCGGCCATAGCGGTCGTCGTCCATCAGTTTCTGACAGACATTGATGCCGTCGAATTCCGGCAAGGCGAGCTGCTTGAAATAGGCGTTGATGCCGTTTCGGGCCGCCATCCAGCGCCGCATCTCCTCTTCGCCCAGCTCGGTGTCGCCGGTCGTCCCGGTCAAAGTATCGATGACGTAGTTGGTGGCGTTGTTGCTCGACCACTTGATCATATCGTGCATGGCCCGCTCCAGCTCGGGCGTCGCCTGGACTTTTCCTGCGTCAAGGGCAGCCTGCGTGGCGACAAGATAGAAGACCTTGATTACGCTGCAGGGATAGAAGAGGGCATCGCCGTTGTAGGAGTAACCTGTCGGCAGCGTCCCACCCTCGCCATAGGCTTTCTCTTCCCGCCGGAGATGGACTAACAGCGTGAAAGCGAATTTATCTTCCGCCAGCCCGCGGGAGGCGAAGCCGTCCAGCGCTGTGCGCACGATTTCCTCGCCAACCGCTTCAATCTGCTTCGATTTCTGAAAAAACATCACTGATTTCCTGTCGCTGGATGTACCGATCCGGGTTCGGCAAAGGTGGCCGCCGGGTTGAGGCAGCGCACGCCATGCTCGCCGGTTTGGTAGAGATCGGGGTGCCGGGCCCGACAAGGGTGGATCACATGAGAGCAGCGGGTCGAAAATCCGCAGCCGATCGGTGGACTGAGAGGGTCCGGTATTTCGCCCTCGATACTCGGTACACTGGTGCGCCGCTTCGGGTCGGGCATCGGAATCGCGGCGAGCAAACCACGCGTATAGGGATGCAAGGGGCGGGTGAACAGCGCGTCTGCGGCCGCGGTCTCGACGATCTCGCCAAGATACATCACGGCAACACGATCGCTTATGTGGCGGACCACGTTGAGGTCGTGGGCGATGAAGATCAAGGCGATATTCAGCTTCACCCTGAGGTCCTCCAGGAGATTGATGATCTGCGCCTGCACTGAGGCGTCCAGAGCAGAGACCGGTTCATCGGCGACTATGAGTTGCGGTTCGACGGCGAGGGCGCGGGCGATGCAGATGCGCTGGCGCTGGCCGCCGCTGATGGTATGGGGCAAGCGGTCCTTGAGCGCGGGCGCAAGGCCGACCATCAGCATCAACTCGTCGACACGTTCGCGCTGCCGCGTCGCATTGCCTGCGAGCCCGTGCACATGGAGAACCTCCTCAAGTGTCTGGCCGAGGGTCATGCGCGGATTGAGCGAGGCGTAGGGATCCTGGAACACCATCTGGATGTGGCGGGCGCGGGTCCTGCGGTTTGCGCCGGCGGTAATTGGAGCGCCCTGCCAGAGGATGTCGCCCTGCTCGGGGCTCTCGAGACCGGCGATGCAGCGCCCGAGCGTGCTCTTGCCGCACCCCGACTCGCCGACCACGCCGACCACTTCGCCGGGCTGAATGGTCAGCGACACATCGCGGAGGGCCCGCAGGTTCTGCCTGGCCGAGCGCGTGACGACATCGCGGAAATTGCGGGCCATCGGGAAGGTCTTCGAAAGATCGCGGATCGCGAGGAGCGGTTCGGTCACGTCGGCTCTCCGATCCTGATGCAGGCGGCCGCATGGCCTTCCTGGATGGCGGCAAGGGGCGGCTGCTGCAACTCGCAAGCCGGGATTGCCAGCGAACAACGCGGATGGAAGCGACACCCAGGCGGCGGTGAGGCCAGGCTCGGCGGCGAACCGCCGATCGGCTGCAGCCGTCCGCCCCGGCCCCTATGGGCCGGCAAGGCCTTGAGCAAGGCACGCGTATAGGGATGGGACGGGTTGGCAAAGAGCTGCTCGGTCGTGGCGATTTCCACGATGCGGCCGGCATACATCACCGCAACCCGATCGCAGGTCTGCGCCACGACACCGAGGTCATGCGTGACCAGAAGCACCGCCATGCCGATATCCGCCCGCAATTTCAGGATCAACTTGAGGATCTGGTCCTGCACGGTGACGTCGAGCGCCGTGGTCGGCTCGTCGGCGATCAGCAGTTTGGGGCGGCAGGCGAGTGCCATGGCGATGAGGACACGCTGGCGCATGCCGCCGCTGAAGGCGTGGGGGTAGCTGTCGAGCCGACGCTCCGGCGCCATCACGCCCACAGATTTCAGCAGCGCGACGGCCTGTCCCCGAGCTTGCTTGGTACTGAGTTTCTCGTGCTGGCGCAGGCCTTCTTCGATCTGGCGGCCGACCTTCATGGTCGGGTTGAGGGCCGTCATCGGATCCTGGAAGATCATCGCGATTTCGCTGCCCCTGATTTTAACGAGATCCTTAGGCTGGAGAGCGGCGAGGTCGCGTCCTTCGAACATAATCGAGCCCGTCAGGGCCGAGGGCCTCGAGCCGCCGAAGAGCTGGATGAGCGAGCGGCAGGTCACGCTCTTGCCGCAGCCGGATTCCCCCACGAGACCGAAGACCTCGCCTTGCCGGATCTCGAAGCTGACATCGTCGACCGCCGTCGCCGCATTCGGCGCCTTGCCAAAGGTGACGCGCAAGTGCTCGACCGCGAGGGTGTTCTGCGCCACGCTCACGCCTTCGGCCTCAACAGATCATCGAGGCCTTCGCCGATCAGCGTGAAGGTCACGCCAACCAACACGATGGCGAGGCCCGGGAACAGGGAGATCCACCAGCCGTCCTGGATGAAGTTGCGTCCATCGGCGATCATCACACCCCATTCGGGCGTCGGCGGCTGGATGCCTAGACCGAGGAAGCCGAGCGAGGTGACGCCGAGGATGGTGAGGACGACATCGGCCATCATGAACACGATGGCCGGAGTGATCACATTGGGCAGAATATGGCGCAGCATAATGCGGGCGTGGCTGTAGCCCAGCACCGATACGGCTTGCGTATACTCTAGCCGGCGCGCCAGGAGGACCTCGCCACGTACGATCCGGGCGAAGGAAATCCACACCACCAGCGAAAAGGCGAGATAGATGTTGGTGGTGCGCGGCCCCAGCGCACCGACGATGCTGATGACCAGTACGTAGAAGGGAAAGGCCCACAGGATGTCGACGAAGCGCATGATCAAAAGATCGACCCAGCCTCCGAAATAGCCGGAGACCAGACCGATCGTGCTGCCGATCAGGAATGGCAGGAGAACGCAGACTGCCACCACTTGCATGTCGACCTGCCCCGCCGCCACCACGCGGGCGAGGACGTCGCGACCGAGATCGTCGGTGCCGAACGGATGCTGCAGGGTCGGCGCCAGCAGCGGATTGCCGAAATCGAGCTCCTCGGGATCGTAGGGGACGAGCGAGGGGCCGAAGAGGCTCGTCAGCACGATCACGGCTAGCAGGAAAAGGCCGATCTGCAGGTTGCGGTTTTGCTTGAAGCGCCGCACCGTCTCCTGGCTCAACAATTTCATGACAGGCTCACCCTGGGATCGACCATCGAATAGGCGATGTCGGCGAAAAGATTGATCACAACGACCAGGACCGCGAACGTCACGGTCAGCCCCTGGACCATCGGATAATCACGAGCGCTGATGGAGGCGACGAGCAGCGAGCCAAGGCCGGGAATGCCGAACACCGTTTCGATCACTACCGTGCCACCGATGACCCAGCTGGTGTGGACGGCCAGCACGGAGATCGTCGAGGTCAACGAGTTGCGGAAGACGTGGCGCCACAGCACGGCGTTTTCTGGCAGGCCCTTGGCGCGGGCCGTGTCGACATAGTCGGCTCCCAGCACGGCGATGATGGAACTGCGCAGGGAACGAATCGTCAAGGCAGCGGTGCCGAGGGCGATGATGAAGGCCGGCAGGGCGAGATGGTGCAGTTTGTCGAGCCAGTCCTTGCCGTAGCCGGACACAGGAAAGATCGGAACGGCAATCGCCAGAGGCAGCACGAGCAGCACCCCAAGCCAGAATGGCGGCATCGCCATCGCCGTGACGAAGAAGAACTTGACCGTATGGTCGACCGCGCCATTGCGGCGCACGGCGGTGTACATGGCGAGCGGGATCGTCAAGACGAGGGCCATTACCGTGCTGAGGCCGACCAGCGCCAGTGTCGGCCACAGCCTCGCGATGAGGAGCGGGCCGATCTCGGCCTTGTAGGCAATCGAACGGCCAAAGCTGCCCCTGGCGATGTCACCCAGAAAGAAGAGATATTGCTGCCAAAGCGGCCGGTCGAGGCCGAGCTGGCTCGTCAGCGCCGCGATGTCCTCAGGCGTCCCGCGGCTTCCCAGCATCAGCGTTGCCGGATCACCCGGCATCACGCGCAGCAGCAGGAACGCCACGATGGTGATGCCGAGAAGGACAGGAATGAGCTGCAACAGCCGCGAGATGCAGAAGAACAGGATATTCATTACAAAGTACTGCCTGCCGGCCCACCGGTCATGGCGGGCAGTTGCTCCGCGACACTATTTCACCACCACGTCCTTGAGCGAATAGTTCGCTGTCGGCACCACCTCGAACCCGCTGACATTCTTGCGGTTCGCATAGGCAGCATTTGGCGTGTAGAGAAAGATGAACGGGGCTTGATCATGCACGACCGCCTCGATCTCCTGGAACTGCTTGGCCCGCTCCGGGCCATCCTGGGTCTCGCGCTCGTCGGCATACAGTTGATTTACCCGGTCGCTCTTCCATTGAGTGTGGAAGGCGTTGGCGCGCTCGGGATTGACGGCGGTGAAACCCACGAGCTGGTCGGGATCGATGGTATCGCTGGTGGCGTAACTCAGCGACATTTCATAGTTGCCGCTCTTCGTCGTGCTGAACTGCGAGCTGTCCTCGATGGTCTGCAGGGCGACCTCGACACCGACTTTCCTGAGCGAGGCCTGGATCGCGCTGGCGACCTGGCGTGCGGTAACATCACCGGCCGAGACCAGCATGCTGGTCTTGAACCCGTCCGGCACGCCGCCTTTGGCGAGAAGCTCCTTTGCTTTGGCAAGATCGAGCGGATAGGGCTTCAGCTGGTCATTGTGATAGGCCATGACGGGGATCGAGGACGTCGTGGGCTTGGCGTTACCACGCAGGATGCCCTTGATGATGGCTTCCTTGTCGAGGGCGTAGTTCAGCGCCTGGCGGACCGATACATTGTCGAAAGGCTTCTTCGTGGTGTTGAGCTGCACCATGTCGACGCGAAACACCGGCGCTGCGTGGATATCGATATCGGCATCCGTCTTCAGGTTTGCTGCCTGGTTATAGGGGACGTCGGTGATGGCATCGAGCTCACCGGCTTTGAGCTTCAACACCCGCGAATTATCCTCGGGCACGACCTCGATCGAGACGTGGTCGATGCTCGGCTTGTTCTTTTCCCAATAGTTGGGATTTTTCGTCAGTTCCTCGCCCTGACCGCGGGTCCAGCTCTTCAGCACGAAAGGACCAGAACCGATTGGATGTTCGAAGAATTTGTCGCCTTGCTCCTGCACGAGCTTGGCCGGCAGGATCGAGGCGCTGAACAGAGCGAGATTGTTGAGGATCGGTGTGAAGGGTTTGTCGAGCTTCATCACGATGGTACGGTCGTCGACCACCTGATAGCTGGTGATGGGCTTGAAGAAGCGGGCCCATTCCGATTTCTCGCCGGAAGCACGCTGCAGCGAAAAGGCGACGTCGGCGGCCGTAACCGGCTGGCCGTCCGAGAATTTGGCTTCGGGACGCAGCTTGAAGGTGAATTCCTTGCCATCGGCGGAAATCGTCCAGGATGCGGCAATCGCCGGCTCCAGCTTGGTGCCGTCCTTGCTGGGGCGAACGAGCTGGTCATAGACCTGCAATTCCAGCCAGATCGAAGGATTGTCGCTCGAGGCGATTGGATCGATGGTCAGCGCATCGGCCCGGACCCCGAGCCGGAAATCGGCGGCGTGGGCCGTCGCCAGGATCGCGGTTGACGCGAGGAGGGCGGCGGCGATTGCGCTTTTGAGGAAGGTCGCCGGAGCAAAGATTGTCGACATGGCTGGTTCTCCTCTGGTGCCGCTGTCTGGGCGGCGGTGATTGCCCGGAATTTTCGTGGCTCGCTCGGGCGGAAGCTGCCAGTTCCCAGGTCATGTCCTGCGATTTCAACGCAAATGACATGGCTGGTCAAAATGTATTATCGACGGCATACATAACCTTGGGTTATGTGGGTGAAGGCATCAGGAGGGTTCGGCATGCGGCTTCGCCACATCGAGGTATTCCATGCGATTAAGCAGACGGGCTCGATCAGCAAGGCAGCCGCCCTGCTCGGCGTCTCGCAACCGGCAGCGAGCAAGGTGCTACAGCACGCGGAAAGTTCTCTCGGCTTCAGGTTGTTCGAGCGAGTGAAGGGGCGGCTTCTCCCGACGATCGAGGCCGAAGCGCTGCACGTCGAGGTCGCCAAGCTCCACACGGGGATTGAGCAGCTAAAGATGCTTGCGGCCAATCTGCGGCGTTTTCCCGAGGGCCGGCTCCATATCGGTTGCCTGCCGAGCCTCGGCCTTTCGATCATGCCGCAGGCGGTCAGCGGCTTTCGCCGCAGCTATCCCGCGGTGACCTGTGAGGTGGAGACAGATCATATCGAAGCGCTCGTCACCGCTCTGAGAGCCCGTCGGCTGGATTTTGCAGTGACACTATGCCCCGGCGAGCATCCTGGGTTGCGCACGGAAGTTCTGGGAGAGGTCGAACTCGTCTATTTCGGCTCAAAGCCAGGCCCCGACATCACCTTGGCAGAAATAGACGGACTAGACCTGGTGGGAGTTTCATCAAGGGACAAGATCGGCGCGCTTATTGCTATGCATCTTGAAGCGGCTGGTCGGCACTTCAGTCCTTCGATAGAAGTGCAGACCTATTTTCTCGCTTGTGCAATCGCGACGGCCGGGAATGGGGCGACGATTGTCGATGAACTCACCGCTCGTAGCATGCTGCGCGAAGGTTTCCACATCCGACGAACTGTGCCACGGCTTTCAGTCGAGGTCGGTTTTCTGACACATGAAGCGCATGTCAGCCGAGGTTTCTATGCTGATTTCATCCGAGCATTGAAGACAGCACTGAATTCCTACCGTCGAAACGAAACGCTGTAGCACGCGGAAAGGCCCGCGGCTGTGATGGCGGACTACGGCACGCAGTCCGCCAGGACGTTGGCGATCGACGACATAGCCAAGTCCTCTGATACATAGCATGTGATGGCGCTGCCCCCGGGACTTGATGAGACGGCTGTTCCGACCGGCATCGAGATCGTTGGAAGAACGTCCGACGAACTGACGGTGTTCCGGCCTGGATGGGCCACTGGCAGTGTTGGCGAGAAGGATGTCGGTGTCGAAAATTCGGATTTGCAAGGGCCGGAGTATTGGAAAGGTCCTATACTGGCAAACCGGGGCAGAGTGAATCTCATCAGGAGAGTGGGCGAGATGCGGTTTCAAGACAAGGTCGTAGTCGTCACTGGGGGCAATTCTGGAATCGGACGTGGAATAGCGCTGTATTTTGCCAAGGAAGGCGCCAGGCTTGCTCTTGTCGGGCGCGACGATACCAAGGGCTCCGAAGTTGAATTAGAGATCGCGTCTGCCGGGGGAAGAGCTACTTTCTTTCAATGTGATCTGGCAAGCGAGGCGGCAGCGGCGGAATTGGTGGGCAAGGTTGCGCAATGGGGCCGAGTGGACGTCATCGTCAACAATGCCGGGGTCGGCTCCCGCCGGTCAGGCATCGAAGCTCATGAGTCGCCGGGCGAGCGCTGGTCAAAGTTGCGCGGCCCCAATCTCGATTCAACCTACTTCGTCTCCTCTTACGCGCTTCCGGTGATGCGCGACTGCGGCGGTGGGTCGATCGTTAACATCTCGTCGACTGCCAAACTGCACGGAAACTGGGGATTGTACGGCGTTGCGAAGGCGGGAGTGGAGGCGCTCACGCGCTCGCTGGCGATAGAAGGTGCGCCATTCGGAATCCGGGCCAATTGTGTCAGCCCCGGCTGGATCGCCACAGAGCTCGATGAAAAGGAACCTGCGTCGAGCATGAACCCCTCGGGTGAATGGGAAGTCCCGCCGGGTGTCTTCAACCGCATGGGAACTCCAAGCGAGATTGCTGCAGCGGTGGCCTTCCTCGCTAGTGAGGAAGCATCGTTCATCACCGGTCAGACGCTTGTGGTCGATGGCGGATTGTCGATACTCGATTACACGTCCTTGTCGTTGCTCAAGACGCGCGGCCCTGCGCTTTTTTCAGGAACATTGGCAGATCCGCCCACCGACCAGGAACCGAAGTGACACCATCAAAAGTGCTCATCCAGTTCCGGTGCGAAAGATCGAACTGGCTTCGCCTGTGCCCCGCTACTGGCGGGGTTTTTTCACGGAAAGCCCGGTGGAGCCGTGCACCTCGAGGGCGGGCTTTGATCGCCCGGCCTCTCTGGCGGCGTTCACCACCCACGAAGAGTTGGGCTCGCTGACAGTTACGGCACAGCCATCATGGTGACGGCCGGGCTGGCATCATCGAAAAGACGAGCCGAGCACCCGACAGAGACAAGCGCTAGGTGTTGTTTCCGTTGGAGGGGCCCCATGCCGGCCGCCGGGTTAAGCCGGGGTGCCTGTTGTGCTATGGTTCGCCTCATGGGAAAGAAGGTGAAGCAGAAGCCCAAGCAGAGGGCGAAGCATGCGGACGAACGCCCGCTCGATCGCGAGCGGGCACGAGAAGCTGAGTACTACGCCCGCAAGGTCGGCATCACCAGAGACGAAGCGCTCAGCATCATCCTTGAAGCCCACATGCCGAAGCTTGTCATAGCACGCAAGGACGGCGCGAAGGGGAAGTAGGCATCCAACCGGCCTTTCCCACTGGGCTTCGAAGGAAGGGGCCACGCCGTCACGCCTGATGTCGCATACGAATGCCACTCGATGAGGGTGCAACTGTCGACGCGCCATCCCTCTGCCCATGTGCGAAACCGCGGGAACTCCGGGCCGGCAACAAATCGGACCTGGTTCGGGCAAACCCACAGGCCTCTCGAAGAAACTGCTTGTTTTGCCCAGTTCGATCGGCTTTCATGACCACGCTTTGAAGAGATCAGAGGCATCGGGTGAAAACGACCGCCGGCTTTCGAAGCAGCCGATCTGGACGGCAAAACTTATAGGCCTAAACGGGTGCACTGAATGTCTACTGGGGGAACCCTGGCCTAATGCAGAACCTTCAATCACGACGCGAACCTGTGCTCGTAATGTCGTGAAGATTACGCCTGGTCAGGATCGCAAGCCGATCATCGTCGCTGAAGACGTCCGCAAGACCTATCGGTCCAATGATGGCCGTTCACACCTTGCGCTGGCCGGGATCACCACTGCAGTCGGGCATGGCGAGGTGCTCGTCGTCTTCGGACCTTCAGGCTCCGGCAAGAGCACATTCCTTCGCACCATGAACGCACTGGAGACGATCGATTCCGGGCGGATCGTCATTGATGGCGTCTCGCTTTCTGAACCCGGGGCTGACCTCAACAGGTTACGCGCCGAGGTTGGAATGGTCTTCCAGTCATTTAATCTTTTCCAGCATCGAACGGCGCTCGACAACGTCGCATTGCCGCAAACGGTGGTGCGTCGCCGCTCACGGACGGAAGCATTGCGTCGGGCACATGAATTGCTGGAAAAGGTGGGCGTAGATGACCGCGCGGGGTACTATCCCAGCCAACTGTCCGGTGGACAGCAGCAGCGCGTGGCCATTGCCCGCGCTCTGGCCATGGACCCAAAGGCGATGTTGTTCGACGAACCGACCTCGGCGCTGGATCCGGAAGCGGTCACGGGTATTCTCGACCTGATGAAGGTTTTGGCATCTGAAGGGATGACGATGGCGGTGGTTACCCACGAGATGGGCTTTGCGCGTGAAATCGCGGACCGGATGCTGTTCATGGACGGCGGATTGATTGTCGAGGAAGGCACTCCTCAGCAGATTTTCCACTCGCCAAAGAAGGAACGAACAAAGCAGTTCCTCGATCAGATACTGTGATTTTGGAATGTCAGAGCGTAATCAACAAGGGAGAGAGAAAATGAACAGCAGTTTAAAGAACAGATTGGCCGGCGCGGCAGCGAGCTTGGCCGTGATCGTGGCAGCCTGGTTCACGCTGGCGAGCGGCGCACGAGCCGACGAAATGGACGATATCCTGAAGCGGGGGGAACTGGTCGTGGCAGTCCAGACACAAGGCCCGCCTGTCAGCTTCGTCGACAAAAACGGCGAACGCACCGGTCTCGCCGTCGAGTTCGCCAAGCAGATGGCAACCGATCTCGGCGTCAAGGTTGTGTTTCAGGATTATGACTGGAAGGGCCTCATTCCAGCGCTTCTGGCCGGCAAGGCGGACATGATTGCCGGCGACATGACCCCAACGCCGCAACGAGCGGCGCAGCTTTTATTTTCCCGGCCGATGTTCTTCAACGACACGCTGGCTTTTGCTGCAAAGGATTCACAGTACAAGACGTGGCAGGACCTCAACAAGGAAGGCGTGACGGTGGCGGCGCTGCAAGGTAGTACCTACGCCGATGCGGTGACCAAATATCTACCGAAGGCGACGCTGAAGGTGTTTGCAGGCGGCGGCCCGGCGGTGGCGCAGACCCTGACGATGGGGCGGGTCGACGCGATGGTCGGGGGGCAGGACTACAATTCCTACGTGCGTCAGTTCGAAAACCTCAAGCCGCTCGAAGGCACAATGACGAGGGAGCCACTGGCCTTTGCCACCCGGCCTAACGCTTTCCACCTCAAAATGTGGCTGGACAACTATGTCGAGCTGAAGACCGCCGACAATTCGCTGCAGACACTGCTGGCTTATTGGTGGACCTCCGACGCCTGGGAGAAGGATCACAAATAGCGCCTGGAAGCGATCGACGCGGCGATCCTGCGCCGCCTCGATCGACGCCCCTTCTGCGCATAGCCAGCGATCTGGCTGGTCGCCTCGGCGGCCAATGCCTGACCCCAACGCGGAAACCGGATGAACTTCGTCCTCGAGTTTTACAACTATCGCATCGTCGAACAGTATCTCGGGCGCTTCGCGGAGGGTCTTGAAAACACGCTTTTCGCGGCGGCTGTCAGCCTCATTGCCGCCGTCATACTTGGCACAGCGTTGGCACTTTGCCGCATGTCGAGCCGCGCGATTCTATGGCGCCCGGTAGCCGGCTATGTCGCGTTCATTATGGCGACCCCGCTGCTGGTTCAGATCTATCTTATCTACTACGGTCTGCCGATCCTGGTCCCCGAAACCGGCCGCTGGAGCGAGATGACGCTCGGCATCATGGCGCTCTCGCTGCACAATGCCGCTTATATGAGCGAGATCGTGCGCGGTGGCATCGCGTCGGTTTCCCGGGGACAGATCGAAGGCGGCAAGGCCGTTGGCATGACCTATCTGCAGCGGCTGCGATACATCGTCCTGCCGCAGGCATTCGCCAATACGCTGCCGCCCCTTCTTGGCCAGACTGCAGTGCTGATTAAAGACACCTCGCTTCTTTCGATCATTGCAGTGTTTGATTTCCTCAGTGCTGGCCTGTTGCTGAATAGCGAAAGGGTGCGGCCCAACGAGAGTTTCCTCACCATAGCCGCCGGCTATCTCGCCATCTACGCCGTGATGATGGGCTTGTCATGGACTGTCAAACGCTGGCTCGCGGGCCCCGCGTGGAACGACGGAAAATAGAATGCAACATTATGTTGGGATAGTCGTCGCGATCCTGCCGTTCTTGTGGACCGGTTTCGTGCAGACGTTTTGGGTCTCGCTCATTGCAATCGTCGTCGGCTCTGTGCTGGGTTTCCTGATCGGCGTCGTGCGAAGCCAACGAGTGCCGGTAATCCACCAGCTTTTCGGCCTCTATATCCACATGCTGCGCGGGACACCGTTCCTGGTGCAACTCTACGTCTTCTATTTCGTGCTGCCCAACACTAGTATTGCCGCACTGCAATGGAGCTCGCAGATGGCGGCGTTCGTGTCGCTCTCCGTCTATACGTCCAGCTATGTCGCCGAGATCGTGATGGGGGCTATCGACGCTGTTCCCAAGGGACAGTGGGAGGCTGCCACCTCGCTGGGTTTCAAGCGCGTTCCGATACTCGCCCTCGTCGTCCTGCCGCAGGCCTTGAAGCTGACCGTACCGCCGATGAGTGGCGTCTATGTCAACATCATCAAGAACACAGCCATTCTTTCGGTGATCGGCATCTCGGAGCTGACGCGCCAGGGTGAGATTTCGATCATGCGGTTTCCGCGCGACGTGCTTTTCATCTACGGCGTGATCGCACTGGTTTATTTCGCCTACTGCTACCCGGTCCTGCGTTTCACGCGTTGGGCAGAGCGTAAGGTCGGCGGCACCCGTTTCATCAACCTCGATTGAGCCAGCGTGGCCGGCGGATCCAATGACGCCCTATGTCGATACCTACTATAGACGCACGCTCACATCAGAGACTTCCTACCCCGTGCTGTCTGGCCGGCATGACACCAGGGTCTGCATCGTCGGCGGCGGCCTCGCCGGACTAACGGCTGCGCTCGAACTTGCCCGCCGCGGGCTTTCGGTGACTGTTCTTGAGGCTCGTCGAATTGCCTGGGGTGCGTCCGGCCGCAATGGCGGTTTCGTGTCTCCGGGTTGGGCGGCGCGCAGCGACCAAATCCGTAGGCGTGTCGGTAGCAAACATGCCAAGATGCTGTTTCGCCTTTCCATGGAAGGCGTCGCCATGGTCTCCGACGCGATCCGCGACCTGGGCATCACCGATGCGCGTGTCACGCACGGTATCTTGCGTGTGTCGCGTTACGAAAATAGCGAGGCGCTGAAGGCTCAGCGCGACGAACAGGAGACTGAGTTCGGGCGCCAGTTGCGCTTGCTTTCCCGAGAGGAAGTACACAGCCTGTTGCTATCGAGTAAATACCATCAAGGCCTCCTGGACGACGCCTCATTCCATCTCCACCCGCTGAATTATGCCCGCGCGCTGGCGGGCGAGATTATTCGCCTCGGTGGGTCCGTCCACGAGGATACGCCTGCGGTTTCCGCCGATCTCGCTGGCGCGGAAAAAATAATACGCACGCCCGAAGGCCAAGTAAGCGCCGCGAGCGTCGTGTTCGCCGGCGGCGGCTATACCGACCGCGTGCTCCCGGCTTTGCGCCGCACCTTCCTGCCGATCGCCACATACGTCGTGCTGAGCGAACTGGCGCCCGAATTGATCGCAACCGCGATCCGTACGCAATCAGGGATCAGCGATGGCCGGCGCGCCGGCGACTACTACCGCGTGGTTGACGGGAAGCTGCTATGGGGTGGGCGGATAACCACACGCACCACCGATCCGCGCGACATCGCTGCCGTGATCCGGCGAGAAATGGTCGCGACCTACCCCCAACTAGAGAGCTTGAAGATCGATATGGCATGGTCGGGACTGATGGCTTATGCAAGACATCTGATGCCGCTGATCGGACCGGTTATGCCGGGTGTGTGGGCGTGTACCGGGTTCGGCGGCCATGGTCTCAACACCACCGCGATCGGCGCACGGGTGGTTGCCGAGGCACTTGCCGGCGAGAGCGACCGCTATCGCGCGTTTGCGCCTTTCGGTTTTCTGTGGAACGGCGGCCTGTTCGGCACTGCGGCTGTTCAACTGACTTACTGGGCCTACCAAGGCACGGATTTCTTGCGCGAACGCCGCTCAGTGCGCGTTGCTTAGGCGTTTCAAAAACGGCTAGGCGAATAAGGCGCGGGGTCAATGTGGGTCCGATTGGCGGTGACGAGTTCGGCGATCAGCCGTCCCGTCGAGCCGCCGCCGATCATACCCGTGTGACCGTGTCCCGTCGCGACAAATAGGGAGCGATGTCCGCGCACCTCGCCAATCGCCGGTACGCTGTCAGGCAGGGAGGGGCGGAAGCCCATCCAGCTCGTCGGCTCTCCGCCCTTCAGGTCCGGAAACAACGCTCGAGCATGGGTGAGCAGGATTTCGGAACGCCGTTCGTCAGGTGGGGCTTCCAGGCCGGCAATCTCGACCGTGCCGGCAAGCCGCAGGCCATGTTCCATCGGCGACAGCGCGAAACCCCGGTTCTTCATCTGCACCGGCATCGGCAACTCGATCGACGGGGAAGGGATCATCAGGTGGTAACCACGTTCAGTCTCGAGCGGCAATTCCGCACCAAGCGGCTTGAGCAAGCGGTTCGACCAGGCGCCAGCGGCGATGATCACCGCGTCCGCCTTTCGGTTAGCTGTGTTCGTCATAAGCGTGTAGCCGGCGGAATCGCGAGGGATGATCTTCAGCACGCGTTCCGCTTCGAACACACCGCCGGCTAGCCGCACCCTGTCAGCAATGGCCATGACCAAGCGATGTGGATTGATCGTGTGGGCGTTGTGGGGATAGAGGAGCCCGCGTTTTGCAATGTTTGAAATACCCGGCAGCAAGCGCTCCAAATCCGACCGGGCCAACGGTTCGGTGACGACGCCTTGCCGCTCGTTAATTTCAGCAGTGATGCGGTCGGAGGTACCAACGGCGTCGCTTTCCCAGACCTGGATACCGCCTACCTCGCGGATCAGGGCTTCGAATGTTGGACCGCCGACCAAATCACGATAGCATCCGAGGTTGCCCTTGTGGAGGTTGAGTAGGGCGTCTGCTGCCCTATTCACGATGTCCATCCGTCCGGCCCGAATCCATCGAAGCAGCCAAGGTGCTGCCTTCAACGCATAGTGAGGCCTCAAAACCAGCGGCCCCAACGGATCGGTAAGCCAGCCTGGCACTTGCCTCAGCATTCCAGGGATTGCTACAGGCACATTGCAGTCATGTCTCACCATTCCGGCATTGCCGAACGACGTCGCAGTGCCGGGCGGCAACGGGTCGATGACGGTGACGTTCAGGCCTGCCCGCTTCAAATAAAGAGCTGCGCTGGCGCCGACGATGCCCGCTCCAATAATTGCCACTTCCTTGCCAAATTCCGGCATGTGGACGCTCACCTGCTTCAATCGAGTTCAAGTGCACAACCGTAAATTCGGGGACCGTTGTCAAGCGTGGACGACAGGGCCGCCGTTTTCTGATTGCAATCGCAGCGGAAGGGCTTGGCGCTACCTGGCCGACCGCTGCGCTCGTGTCTGGCTGCAATGGAGCAGAACGGTAATCAGCGCCAGCGCCTTCTCGGCAATTCCCAAAACCACAGCGCCGGCAGCATCGTAAAGGCCGTCGGCCGGCCGGCATCTTCGGACCTTCGCCGCAGGACGAAATTGACCCCGCGCTGTGCGAGCACGATTGCCAACGGCAAGACGATTGCGGCGAAGGTAAACCAGGAGAGTATATAAAGGCCGGCTATGCGCTCCAGGAACAGAACGATCAAATAAGCTGTCAACAGCCATCTTGCTGCCGTGTGACCGTGCCCGCCGTCTCGCCGTGTTCTTGGCCGACGCCAGACGGCTAGCAGCAAGAGCAGCAGCAGGACGAAATCGGCGCCCAGAGGCAGGACCATCATTCCGGTATGATCGATCCCGAGACCCGGCAAGAGGTTAAAGGCGGCGAAGAAGAAGGCGAAGACGCCGATGATCCGGGGTAACCAATAGAACCAATGGTCAGCCGTTTCGTCGGTGATCGGCAAGGCACGAACCTCGACGGCGTTCTCGACGTGCATGAAGGAAGGGACGAGCATGGCAAAACGTAAGCGCGCACACCCCACGTGAAAACTGCAGCCACCAGAAACGCGGCGTGTCCGTCAAGTCATCCTGTGGCCCCGCAGACCTCGTCCCGGGGACTTGAACCCGCAATTTTGCCATCACAGTCTAAAAAGCATGAGCATCGATCAGGCTAGCGGATCTCCGAGTACCACGCCTTACTATCCGTTTCTGCGACGGATCGATTTGACGTGTGCCCCGTCTCCAGCATGAGCACGTGCTGCGAGGCATCGACCAGGATCATGATCTCGGCAGAATTGAAGGAGGCCACGTCCTCGGACTCCTGTTTTCCGCAGGAGCACAGAATGGCGCAAATCGCCTCACATTCAACAGCCAACTTGCATGCACCCTAGCTCAAACTTCGCGTCCACTAGGCCCCTGTGACAGATCCACGGCAACCGGTCCTCAGCCCGTGGTCAGAGCGTCGCGGGGTAAGTTGCGCAAGCATCCACGATCGCGGTCCTTCTTACGACGCGGCCGTAACACGCTTTCCCGCCAGCCTCGCTTGAAGAAGGACGACGACAAGCAGGAACAGCCCACGAATTACGGACTGCCAGTACGCTGAGAGCGAAATCCAGCCCATGCCATTCTCAAAGTTCAAGATGTTGAAAAGGATACCCAGCAGGAGGACGCCAGCAAGCGTGGTCAATACCGAGCCCGAGCCGCCGGTGAGCAGCGTCCCGCCCACGACCACCGCCGCGATGGCGAAGAGTTCCCAGCCGACGCCCTCGATCGGTTGGCCGGCGCCAAATTGCGAGGCAAGGATGACGCCGGCCAACCCCGCAAGGCCGCCGCTCGCGACATAGACGAGAAACTTGACCCGGTCAGTGCGCAGTCCCATTAAGCGTGAGGCGTCCTCGCCACCCCCGATTGCCAGCACCGTGCGTCCTGCGCTGGTGTAGTTCAAGACGACGGAGCCGATCACATAGGCGGCTACGGCAATCACCGCCGGGACAGGAAACATCCAGAAACTTCCTTGGCCAATGCTTGTGAACCCTGAATCGTAGGACACCGAGACGGTTTGATTGCCAGCAAGCAGCAGGGCAGAGCCGCTGGCTGCCAGCATCGTGGCGAGGGTTGCAATGAATGGCATCAGCTTGCCGCGGGTGATAAGGAAGGCATTGATCAGCCCTGCGGCAAGCCCGACGCCTACCCCGGCCGCGAGGCCGGGGAGCATCCCAAAGGGACTGGCCAGTGCGGAGGCTACACTGCCCAAGGCGGCTACGGAGCCAACGGACAGGTCGATGCCGCCGGTCATGATGACGAAGCACATGCCAAGGGCAACGAGCGCGAACATCGAATTATAGCGCATGACGCTCATGACGTTGAAGAAGCCCAGGAAGCGATCATAGCGTAGGAATCCGAACAGAACGAGCGCCGCAAGCGCGAGCAGCACACCGTAGGTGCCGATGATGCGGACGAGATGGGCGCGGTTCACGGCTATGTCCGGTGCTGCTGCTGTAGCCATACAGCAAGTGCGATGATGATCGCCTTGACCACAAGCGCCGCGGCGTCGGGCACCCCGTTGGCAAGCAGGGTATAACGAACGAGCTGGATGGTGAGCGCGCCGAGCAGGGTACCGATGATAGTTGCCTTGCCGCCGCTGAGCAACGTTCCGCCGACCGCGACCGCTGCTATAGCATCCAGCTCCATGCCCGACCCGACAAGATTCGCGTCACTTGAGGAGTTGATGGCGATGACGATGAGTCCCGCCAGCCCCGCGCAACTCCCGCTAATGGCATAGACCGCCAGCTTGATTTTCGAGACGTCAATGCCTGCGAATTCAGAAGCCTTTTCGTTGCCGCCGACCGCAAGGATACTGCGTCCGAACACGGTGCGTTTCAGGACCCAAGCCGCGACCGCAACGAGCATGATCATGATCATGACCTGAGCAGGTATATTGAACGGGCGGGCAAGCCCGATCCATTGGAATTGTGGCACGCGAAACGTCTGCAAGTTGCCATTGGTCATAACTTGCGCAATCCCTCGCCCGGCGATGAACAGCACCAGCGTTGCCACTATGGGCTGGATGCGGAAGCGGGCGACCAACCAGCCGTTGAAGAGACCAAACAAGCTGGCAACAAGGATCGCCGCGATCATGGCAAGCGTCACCGCCACATAAATATTGCCAATGGGAAAGATCTTGCCCATGAAGATCATCGGAGCCAGCGCGCCGGAGATGGCCATCAACGACCCGACCGAGAGGTCGATGCCGCCGGTTGCGATCACCAGCGTCATTCCGACCGCAACGATGACGATTGTACAGACCTGCGTGAGATTAACGTTGAGCGTCTGCATCGTCGCGAAGTTCTGGGTGTAGGCAAGATTGAAGCCCATTAGCAGCGTCAGCGCGATCACCATTCCGTAGCGTGCCAGAAAGCCGAACAGGTCGAAGCCGCGCGTCCTGGTGCCGCTAGCCGTCGATGGTCTCGCCAGCTCGGTCACGCTTCCACCTCCGTCGGTGAACCGCCATGCGCCATGGCCGCGATGACGTCCTTTTCGTTGGCGGCATCGCTTTCTAGCTCGGCCACGCTGATACCTTCGCGCAAGACGAAAATGCGGTCCGCGCCCTCAATGACTTCTTCCAGTTCAGAGGAGATCATCAAAACTCCCAGGCCCTCGTCGGCTAGCCGTCGGATGAGACGCTGGATCTCGCCCTTTGCACCGACGTCGATGCCGCGTGTCGGCTCGTCAAGGATAAGCAGCTTCGGATTCATCGCCAACCAGCGGGCAAGCAGGACCTTCTGCTGATTTCCGCCGGAGAGTTCGCGAACCTTCTGGTTCGGGCCGGAACATTTGATGCCAAGTTCGCGGATGAACCGCTCGACGATTTCACGCTGCCGTGTCTCGTTGAAGACACCGTTGCGGCTGATCTTCGGCAGCAGCGCGAGTGTGACATTCTCCGCCACCGTCATCTCCGGCACGATGCCCTCGGCCTTGCGGTCCTCAGTGCAGAAGCCCATGCCCGCGGCGATGGCATCGGCCGGGCCGGCAGGGCGGTAAGGCGCGTTATCGATCGTCATGTCACCGGCGCTGAGGGGGTCGGCCCCAAACACAAGACGCGCGGTTTCGGTGCGGCCGGCGCCAAGCAGGCCCGCAAAGCCGGCAATTTCACCACGGCGTACGTCGAAGCTTACACTTCGTACCGACTGCCCGGCGGCAAGGCCGCGGGCGGAAAACAGCACATCGCCTATCTTCGAACGATCGCGCTCGCCGAAGGCTGTTGCGTGACCCTCGACCATGGAGACATCGCGGCCGAGCATCGCCGCCACCAGCTCGAGCTTGCTGATGTCCTCCATCTCAGCGCTTCGCACCGTCCGGCCATCGCGCATGATCGTAACCCGATCGCAAACCTCGTAGAGTTCGTCGAGCTTGTGGCTGACGAAAATGACGGAGACGCCCTCGGCCTTCAACTGCCGGATCACGTTGAACAGAACCGCAACCTCACGCTCGTCAAGGGAAGAGGTCGGCTCGTCCATAATGACGAGCCGGGCCGAAAAGCCGGTTGCTCGGGCGATCGCCACCATCTGCTGGGTGGCGGTGTTGAAACTGCCGAGCGGACGGCGCACGTCAATGAGGATCGAGAACCGGCTGAGCAGGCGTTCCGCATCCGCGTTCATGGCAGACCAGTCCAACAGGCCGTAGCGGCGTTTCTCACGACCAAGGCAAATATTTTCGGCCACTGAGCGCAGCGGGACGAGATTGACCTCCTGGTAGATGGTGCTTATGCCGCTGAGCTGCGCCTCGTGCGGCGAGCCGGCCTCGAATGGACGGCCTTGAAAAAGCGCCACGCCAGCTTCCTTGCGATGGTACCCCGTAAGCACCTTGATCAGGGTGGATTTCCCCGCCCCGTTCTGGCCGATGAGGGCGTGGACTTCCCCCGCACGGACCTGAAGCGTGGCCTCGGTCAGCGCCGGGATGCCGGCAAACTTCTTTTGGATTTCGCGCATATCCAAAAGCAACCGAGCGGATTCAACCGGCTGAGCGGTCATGGGCCAAACTCCGAACGGCCTGCCCGCGGATGTGGACAGGCCATTGAAAAGTGCAATCAAAACGCGATGTCGAAATCCTTCTTGGCGTTGGTGGCGTCAAAGAAGTGATCTTCGTTCTTGATGAAGGGCGGGATTTTCTTGCCGGCGGCGTAGTCGGCCATGGTTGCGAACGCCTTCGGCCCGAACAGTGGGCTGCATGCGCAGATAGCGCCGATTTTGCCGTCGATGATCGCCTGGACGCCTTCTTTTTCCCCGTCGATCGACAAGATCAGTACGTCCTTGCCCGGGGCCTTGCCGGCAGCTTCCAAGGCGGCAATGGCCCCCAGGGCCATCTCGTCATTGTGGGCATAAATAATGTCCGCGTCGGGATGCGCCTGGAGTAGCGTCTCGGCCACCTGGCGGCCCTTGTCGCGGGCGAAGTCGCCCGACTGGGACGCCAAAATCTTGAATTGCGAGTGCTTGGCGATGAAATCGTCGAAGCCCTTCTTTCGGTCGGTCGCTGCCGACGCGCCAGTCGTGCCTTCGAGTTCGATGATCTTCGATTTTCCGTTGGCGTTCTTGAGCAGCCATTCGCCGATACGGGTTGCCTCCTCGATGAAATCGGAACCGATGAAGCAGACATAGTCCTCACCGGGCTTTGCCATGGTATGGTCGACGTCCCGATCGATCAGGAAGACCGGAATGCCGGCATCGCGGGCGGCCAGTATGACGGGCACCAGCGGTTTGTCCTCGCGCGGAGGCAAGAAGATAGCGTCGACGCCTTGTGCGATCATCGAGTTTACGTCGGCGGCCTGCTTTGCAGACGACCCGGCTGCGTCCGTGTAGACCAACTGATGGCCGAGCTTCGCGGCCTCGTCGTGCATGCTCTTGGTCTCGGCCAGCCTCCAGGGATTGTTGCTTTCGGTCTGCGCGAAGCCGACCTTGTACTTGTCCTTTTTGGCAAGTGGCGGAAGCGCCGCGAAGGCCCGCGATCCCAGCGTGAGTGCCGCAGCGCCAACGGCGGAGCCTATCAACAATTTCCGACGGGTAATGATCATGCTCTTTCCTCCTTGATTGTCGTTTTTTTGACGACTGTGAATGTTCCTCACTAACCTTGCATTCGCGGCTGCCCGTTTATCTTTGGATTTCCATTGGACGTCATGCCGCTTCCAGGATGAAGTCGGCGCAGCGGTCGCCCAGCATCATCGCCGGCGCGGCCGTATTGCCGGCGTTGATGTTAGGACAGGCCGACATGTCCGCGACCCGCAGATTGTCAATCCCGCGCACGCACATTGCAGCGTCCAGTACCGCCATTCGATCGCTGTCAGGCCCCATTCGACAGGTCCCGGCCGGATGGTAGTTCGTCTTGACGAACCGCTTGCAGTGCTTCGCCAAAGCCTCGTCACTATCTTCATTGCCTGCCGGCACGGCTATGGCCTTTACGCGATCGGCCAGCGGTTTCGTGCGGAATGCCTCGAGGAAGTAGCGCTGGCCCGAGATCATCTCCTTCATGTCCTCTGGGTGTGCGAGCAAATGAGGAGAAACCACCGGCATGTCCTTTGGATTGGCCGAGCGAAGCTTCACAAAGCCGCGCGACTTTGGCTTCACAACCACCGTTGTTACGGTCAGCCCATACGTGTTGGCGACCAAAGTAAGAATGTCGCGGTCCAGGTATACGTGCGGCACGCAAAATGCTTGGATCGTCGGCTCGCCTTCGGGATCGGCAGGATTGACGAAAGCTCCCGCCTCGACCCCAGCAGACAAGATCGTGCCGGTGCCGAAAAGCTTGAACTGCAGACCGTTTCTGACCATTCGCCAGCCTTGGCCCTGCTTGAAGTAGCCATAGGATCCGTTGGTGGTGGCGATGATCGGCACCTCTGGATGATCGATCAGGTTCTCACCAACCCCGGGCAAGTCGGCGGTACAGGCGATGCCATGCTGCGCAAGCGCATCGGCGGGGCCGACGCCCGACAGCATAAGAAGTTTCGGCGAAATCAGCGCGCCTGATGAGATAATCACGTCGGCGTCGGCATAGGCGGTGTGTTCTGTGCCAGAGGAATCCACATAGGTGACTCCTCTGGCGCGCTCGTTTTCAATCAGCACGCGGCTGACCGCACAATTCAGCTTCAGGGTGAGCCTGGGATCACGAACTAGAGGCTCGATGAACGCATAGGCGGCACTGCTGCGTTTTCCACCACGGTTCGTGAACTGGTAGAAGCCTACGCCGCGCTGCGAAGCTCCGTTAAAGTCATGGTTGTAGGGCAGTCCCAACCCTTGCAGTGCCTGCACGAACCAGCGCGAAACATCGTCGATATGACCGGGGTCGGAGACGAGCAGGGGGCCGGCGCTTCCGTGCAACTCGCCGGCGAGGCGGTTGTTGCCTTCCATGCCGGTGAAATGCGGCAAAACGGCCTGCCAGTTCCAGCGGATGCCGGCATTGTTGCCACGCAGCAATTCATCCCATTCGTCATAATCTGCGGGCCGGCCGCGCATGTAGACCTGGGCGTTGACCGAAGTACCGCCACCCAGCACGTTGCCTTGCGAGACTTCGTGTACGCGGCCGTCGAGGTGCGCCTGAGGTTCGGTGCGATGATAGCTCATGAATTTTGAGCCGTTGATCATCTTAAAAATACCGGGCGGCATGTCGAGCAGCGGATGGCGGTGCGAATGCCCAGCCTCCAGCAAGAGAACCCGCCGGCCCGCTCTAACCAACCTGGCCGCTACAACGCAGCCCGATGCTCCGCCGCCCACGACAATATGATCGTAGGACCTCTTCATCCTTCTTGTCCGTCAGGTGTTTCGAACGTTCCGCGGACATATTCCCATGCCGAGGCAAGATGGTTGAGCAGAGCCCGTTCGGCACCATCGGGATCACGCTCGATGACCGCCGTGCAGATCTCACGATGGCTGAGGAAATTTACCCGATTGCGCTCAGGCGATCTGGGCATGCGCAGCCAATGCGGCGAGAGCCAGGCGGTAAACGCCTTATGCACGGCGGGCAGCACGGGGTTGCGTGCGATGTCGTAAAGAACCGCATGAAACGCAACGTCGGTGGCATAGAAGTTTTCGGAGTCCGGTATCGCGGCCTCGTTCACCGCAAGGGCCGCCCTGAGCGCTGCGACATCGTCCTTGCGGGCGCTGATCGCGGCACTGCGAGCCAAGGCCGCTTCCAGGAAAACGCGCGTGTCGTACAAGGTTTTCACCCCGGCTTGATCGATCAACAAATGGCCGACGATGCCTTCCAGCGCGCCAAGGGCCGTATCGAGCCCCGGACGACGGGCCACCGGGCGAAAGCGGGGGCGCGCTTCGACTAGACCCCGGCTTGCCAGGCGGGCGATTGCTTCTCGCACCACGCCACGACCCACGTCGTATTGCGCCATGAGTTCCCGCTCAGCCGGCAGATAGCTGCCGTCACCGAGCTTTCCGGAAATGATGTCGCGCTCGATGCCCGCTACCATGATGTCGGCCGCGCGAGCAGATCCGACCATCGCCGGCACTCCCCGATGCTGTTCCGCCTGCAGCAAGCCTGATCTCCATGTCGCTCCTCCATTAAGGCGCAAATCGGACCAAAGCACAAGCAGCTACGACATTTAGTCAGACCAAAACGGCTGATCGATGCTTTAAGGTTGCAGCATAGCCCTTTCTGATGCAATTATGGTCGTACCAAATGAGGCGCGCATATGAGGACTCCGATGTGAGCAGCACGGCAATCCAGGACGTCGAGACACGGCTGTTCCGTGTGCCACTGCGCGAAGAGATGAGCGATGCCAAGCACGGCGCCCACACACATTTCGAACTGGTGACCGTGACCGTTCGGCTTACTGATGGCAGCGAGGGTACCGGCTATACCTACACGGGCGGCAAGGGCGGCCATGCCATCCGCGCCCTCATCGAGCGTGATCTGACGCCCTTTTTGCTTGGGCGCGAGGCCGCTGACATCGATGCGATCTACGACGGCATGTTGTGGCATATTCACTATGTCGGGCGTGGCGGCATCGCTTCCTTTGCAATTTCGGCGGTCGATATAGCTTTGTGGGATCTCAAGGGCCTGCGGACGGGCATTCCGCTCTGGAAGATGGCAGGCGGAGCAGGCCGAACTGCGAAGGTGTATCGCGGCGGCATCGACCTGAATCTCACCCTTGATCAGCTCCTGTCCAACATCGAATCTTATCTCCAGGCAGGCTTCACGGCAGTGAAGATCAAGGTCGGTAAGGACAACCTTGCCGAAGATCTTGCCCGCGTGAAAGCCGTCCGGGAGCGTATCGGACCTGATACGCCGTTGATGGTGGATGCGAACTACGCGCTGGATGTTCCGCGCGCGATCGAAGCGGCAAAGGCGTTCGCGCCCTATGACATATTATGGTTCGAGGAGCCTATCATTCCAGACGACTATGAAGGTTACGCGACCATCGCGCACGCAACTGGCATGCCACTCGCGATGGGAGAGAATCTGCACGTGATTGAGGAGTTCGAGCACGCCTTTGCGTGGTCGAGGCTGTCCTATATCCAACCGGATGCCTCGAATTGCGGTGGCGTCACCGGCTGGCTGCGGGTCGCTCACCGTTCACGCAAGGCCGGGGTGCCGGTGTGCAGCCACGGCATGCAGGAACTGCACGTCAGCCTCGTCGCCGGCCAGGAGAACGCCGGGTGGGTCGAAGCGCACAGTTTTGACATCGACTCCTATACGACCAGGCCCTTGGTGCTTCATGGCGGGCTAGCAGTGGCACCCGACGAGGCGGGCGTGGGTGTGGTGTTCGACTGGGAAAAATTATCGGCAGCCAACGCCGCTTAGTTGGGCGTAGGTGAACGCTTCCCGTAGCAATTGCAGTTGGCGCTAGTGCGGACCTGCGCGTTCACGTAATATGCAGGCGCCTTAATGCGGGCGATATTGCCTTCGCGGCGGACCTGATTCCGCTCGGCCGGCGCCAACCCGCCACCCAGCTCCCACCCGGCGCCGGCCACTTCGATACCCTCAGGCACGGCCCGGCTGTCCGCCCGCCTTCACCAAGTCACATCGCCAAGGACGCTTTTCAAAGAGCGGGCGGAAAGCAGGAATTCTCCAGCTTCATCAACGACAAGGACCGTCTCCAGGTTGAACCAGAGCTCCTGTTCCGACAGGCTGGAACACTGACACCGGGCCGCCTCGTGCCGAAGACGTGTAGCGCGACCGCAAAGCAGGCCACCAGCGAAGTCGGCGACCGCACAACCAGCCTTGTTAAGTCAGAGCAAAGGGGCACCTCGAAACTTAGGCGGCAAAAAACTCGCCGTCGCGATCCGGCCAAAACTCCGATATGCTCAGCGCAAAGCGTTGGGGGTGAGATGGACCCGATCAAGAGCCTAGTCGTGGTGCGGGATGACATAATCGCCGCGATCCTTCGCCTCGAAGCAATCCCGGAAGACGACAAGCATTATGGTTTCGCTCTTCAAGAGCGCGGCTATTTGAAGAGCGTGGTTATTAAGATCGAGGCCGACATTCGCATATTACGAGAAGCGCTATAGATGCCGACTGAATCCCTTCAGGGTGGCACGATTCGCATCTCGCACCCAGCAAGCTTGCAAGAACCATGAACTTCAACGGATCCTGGCGACCAGATCGAAGTCGGCGTGACGCTCTCTTCAATCGTTCGTACCTTTACCGGCGTTGTTTGACTTGTCCGCGATCTGAGCGACCGCAACCTTGGCCCCGACGCGGTCGTCAATTCATCCGGCGGGCCGTTGGCAATCGGGGATGCTTCGCATTGGGCGGTTGACCGGACCATGCGCAAGACGGGTTGATATTTCGCGGCGAATGTTCCTGCGCGGCTGGAAGAGCTTCGCTGGGAAGATCTCTACATTTCGCCTCCGTGGGTGTCGTCGTTGTCCACCGCGGGATTAACCTCAGACGCAGCATTCATTCGCATGGTGCAGACCAGTCCCGATTTGTGGAACTTCAGTGTGACGCGTCCGGACGTGCCGGACGCAAACACGCGCTCGAGGAGCTGCGTGCCGAATCCCTTTCGCTCGATCGGCTCGACGGGCGGACCTCCCCGTTCGCGCCATTCCAGATCGAGCCAGCGATGCTGTTTTTGACCAACAAGCTTCCAATGAATGGACACCGTGCCGGTTTCGTTCGACAGTGCTCCATACTTGAGCGCATTCGTCGTAAGCTCATGAAAAGCCAGAGCGGCCGAGAGAGCGACGTTCGGTGATAGCCAGACCGACTCGCCGTTAACCCTGAAGCGGTCGATCGGTGCGTGTGAGCTGACGGATGTGGCAATCAGATCCCTGACGTCGGCGCCACTCCAGTTCTGCTGAATAAGCAGATCGTTGGCCTTGGCTAGCGAGACGAGACGGCTGGAGAGCGTGCGTCCAGCTTCAGGCAGACTTGTGGCGTTGCGAAGTGTCTGGGCGGCAATGGACTGAACCACGGCAAGGATATTCTTCACGCGATGGTTCAGCTCATTGGTCAGCAATTTGAGCTGCTCCTCGCCGCGTTTGCGTTCCGTTATGTCGAGGCTGATTTGAACGGCCCCAATAATGCCGCCACCGGGGTTGCGGATTGGACGTGCGCTGGAAAGCAGAAGGCGCTCGACACCTGATGGCAACGTGTAGACGAACTCTTCGTGATCCGTCAGCTGCCCGCGCATGGCGCGGCTAAGAGGGCGGTCTTCGCGGCTCACTATGTGCCCGTCCTTGACGGCCACCGTGTCGATAACATGGTCGGGGCTGCCGAAGGATTTGTGCGCGTCGGTTGGCAGGCCCATGAGTTCTGCCGCGAAGCGGTTGCGGATGACCTGAAGAGCCTTCGGATCATAGGTAAACCAGACTGCCGCCGGCGCTGTCTCCAACACCGCCTCCAACTCGTAGCGCCGTTCGGCGATCGCCCGCTCTGCATTCACCATCGCCTGGGCGATCGCAGCGAACTCCGTAACCGAGGTCGGCAAGGCTTCGACGCTGCGGCCGTGACCCAACGCTTCGGCCCGTGTCGCCAGTTCAGCGGTGGCCCGGGTGAATCCCTTGCCGACGAAATATCCCAGAGCAACCGAAACAAGTAGCGACAGGAGACCTATCCCGCAGATCGCCGCCAGCGAGCGCCAGAGCGGCGCCTGCGCTGCTGCAAGCGGCACGTTTGCTGTGTAAAACCAATCAGAGTCCGGAGACCTGTAGTAGCCCGCCAGCAGCGTCTCCCCTTCGAAGTTGCGTGACGTGAATGAGCCCGAGCGCCCGACTATCTTTTCCACGTATTCGGGCAATCCGCGCTTTCCGGTCCATTCGTCGTGCAACCTGGAACGTGCAACGTAGTTTCCGTCGCGATCTCCCACGCCCACAGTCCATCCTTGCGGGACCGCCGGCATCAAAACATCGCGGATCCGGGCAGTCGGCACAGAAAGCGTAAGAAGCAGGTCCTCCCCCTTCGGGGCGGGCACCCGAATGGCAACCGCCACGCGGTATTCGCCCGAGCCCTTGTCGCTGAAGACATCGCTGACGAAAACACCGGAACGGCTGAGTTTCTCGCGCTCGACAGAAGCTATAGGTGCGACGGACGGCAAGGCGGCACCGTAGCCTATTTCGGTGTTCATCAGCTGATTGCCGCCAAGATCGCGCAGGACGATCGTCCGGTCCGTCCCGTGGACAAGATCGAGCGCCTCCCGGTGAAAGGCTTGCAGATCGCCACTGGCGAGCGCGGCGGATTTGGACAGGCCGTCGAGGATGGTTTGGAGATTTGCCAGCTCGCCCTCTACAACGAGCGACACCTGGCGAGCCGTTTGCACGGCATCCTGCTCAAAACGGTATCGTTCATGCAGGGCATATTGGGCCAGCAGATAGCCGGCAAACAGCCACACCGGGACAACTGCGGCGGCGGTCAAAGCAAGCAGATGCGATCGAACTGATCGACGAGGCAAGTCCATATCCCGTGCCGGCTCAGGAACCCTCAACCATAATCGGCGGGCGACGAACAGCAAGCGTTAGTTCGAGCGAATATAATGCTTCCGGTGCGCCGTGGCGCACGCGATAAGGTGCCATGGCCGCCGGTCACTGCCGTGGGTTACTCTTTGACCGCCCCGGTCATTGACGACACGTAGTGCTCGACGAAGAAGGAATAAAGGATCACCACCGGCAGCGAGCCGATCAGG
The DNA here is from genome assembly GCF_006440875.1 of Mesorhizobium sp. B2-5-7. Taxonomy (NCBI): domain Bacteria; kingdom Pseudomonadati; phylum Pseudomonadota; class Alphaproteobacteria; order Hyphomicrobiales; family Phyllobacteriaceae; genus Mesorhizobium; species Mesorhizobium sp. B2-5-7. Next base: position 352,884 of record NZ_VFUO01000005.1, read on the forward strand.
GCGCCAGCCATAAGCGAACCCCATTCGTAAACGTCGGAGCGGACCAGCTCGGTCAGCACGCCCACCGGCACGGTCTTATTCTCGGACGACTGGATGAACGTGAGGGCGTAGATGAACTCATTCCACGACAGCGTGAAGGCGAAGATACCCGCCGAGATCAGCCCTGGTACGGACAGCGGCAGCACGATCTTGGTTAGCACTTGCCAGCGGCTGGCGCCGTCGATGAGGGCGCACTCCTCCAGTTCGAAGGGAATGGAACGGAAATAGCCCATCAGCAACCAGGTGCAGAAAGGCACCAGGAAAGTCGGATAAGTCAGGATCAAGGCAAAGGGCGTGTCATAAAGCCCGAGATTAAACACCATCACCGACAGCGGAATAAATAGGATGGACGGTGGGACCAGATAGGCGAGGAACACGGCCAGCCCGACCTGGCGCGAGCCGGAAAAGCGCAGTCGCTCGATCGCATACGCAGCCAACACCGCGGCGACAAGCGACAGCACGGTAGCGGCGACCGCAATGATCGTCGTGTTGAGCAGCCAGCCGGGATAGGAGGTCTCGAAAAGCAGGTAGCGGATGTTCTGCAAGGTCGGGTGGACGACCCAGAACGGGCTCGATGTATCGTAACTCGTCATTTCTGCGTTGGGTTTGATCGCGGTGATCGTCATCCAGTAAAAGGGAAAGAGCAGCACGATGACAAAAATGGCCAGTGGGACATAGATCGTGACCACGCGACGCGGCAGGCTTTGCAGATAGCTCATGCCACCTTCGTCGCCACCGGCTGCATTGGCCTTGGGGTCGCGCAGAGCCATCTCAATCTCCGCCGCCTTGCTGCCATCTGCGTCGCTGCAGGCCGAAATAGCTGAACAGGATCGCGCCCAGCAGGAACGGGATCATCGCCACAGCGATGGCTGCGCCTTCGCCGAGCTGCCCGCCCGAAATGCCACGTTGGAAAGAAAGCGTCGCCATGAGATGTGTGGCGTTCACCGGGCCGCCGCGCGTCAGCACATAGATGAGCTGGAAATCGGTGAAGGTGAACAGCACCGAAAAGGTCATGGTGATGGCGATGATCGGCGTCAGCAGCGGCAAGGTGACATAGCGAAACAGCTGCCATCGACCGGCGCCGTCCAGCGTGGCGGCTTCGTAGAGTGATTGCGGGATCGTCTGCAGGCCGGCAAGCAGCGTTATGGCGACGAAGGGAATGCCGCGCCAGACATTAGCGGCGATCACCGAAGCGCGCGCGTTTTGCGGATCGCCAAGGAAGTTGATGTTGTGGTCGATGAGGCCCATCTGCTTGAGGGCCCAGGAGATGATCGAGAATTGCGAATCGTAGATCCACCAGAAGGCGATCGCCGACAGCACCGTCGGCACCACCCAGGGAAGAAGCACCACGGCGCGGAAAAACGATTTGAACGGCAGGTTCTCGTTGAGCAGCAACGCCAGCCAAAGGCCGAGGGCGAACTTCAGGACAGACGCGCTCACCGTGTAGAGAAGCGTGTTGAACACGGACAGCCAGAACACGCTGTCGTTCCAGAGGTATTCATAGTTCTCCAGGCCGATGAAGACGCCCGGCCTGCCAATGCGGGCGTCGGTAAAGCCGAGCCAGACGCCGAGCCCCAGCGGATAGGTCAGAAAGACCAGCAGCAGCACCACTGTCGGCAGCATAAAGCCAAAGCTAAGCAGACCACGGCTTTCGGCAATGCGCGACAAGAAGGAGGGGTGGGGCGGGGCGGCGGTTGTCACGGCCATGAAACGCTCCTGTGGCGGGTCTCGAGTTGCAGCAGTCCTTCGACTTTCGTGGACTGCAGGCGCGCGGGCCCATTGGTCCGCGCTCTCTCCTTGTGGGCGCGTGCCTTTCGGCGGCACGTCGCGACGCCTGCTGGGCTCGACCGAAAAACAAAGCGTCTTCCCCCCGCGAATGGAAGAAGACGTCCAGACTACACCCGGTAATACCTGTTGGCGCGCTTTTCGGCCTCTTCCATTGCCTCCTGCGGTGTCGCCCGACCAGTCACCGCCTTGGCGAACATGTCGACCAGCACGTAGTCGGCCATGGTCGCGGCGGACGCGTAGCCGAGCGGCCCTGCGTAGCCGTTGTTGCGCAGCGTCGCTGACGCCTTGGCATAGGGCGCATAGTTTGGATCGGCCTTCCAGATCGGATTGTCGTCGTAGGCCTTCAAGGTCTGGCAGCAATAGCCGGAAGAGCCCTTGATCCATTCCGACATCTGCGGTTCCTCGAACATGAACTGCAGATAGGCCTTGGCCGCGTTGGGATAGGGCGTGTAGTTGAAGATCACCGCCGAAGTGACCTGGTAAAGCTCCACCGCCTTGCCGACCGGACCGATCGGCAAGCTGGCCGTGCGGATGTCCTTGGCCATTTCAGCCAGCTTGGGATCCTTGTCCTTGTTGATCCTGGCTGTTTCATAGGCCGAGATACCGTTGGCGATGACCGACAACTCGCCGGCCAGGAAGGCACGATTGTTGTTCACATCGAGCCAACTTTCGGTGCCTGGGATAAAGGTCTTGTAGAGGGCCTGGGCATATTCGATCGCCTTCAGCGTCTCGGGACTGTTGATCACCACCTTGCTGTTCTCGTCGACCATCTTGCCGCCATGGCTCCATAAGAGCCAGTGGGCGTAATTGTTGCCGTCGCCGACGCCATGGCCATGGGTGAAGCCGGCTGGGTGGCCTTTGGCTTGCACAGCCTTGCACAATTCGAGGAAGCTGTCGGTGTCCTTCGGGAACTCGGAAAAGCCGGCCTCCTTAACCCAGCTCTCGCGGTAGACGATGGCGTTGCCTATGGTAGCTAGCGGCAGCCCAATGAACTTACCGTTCTTGGTGGCGTAGCTCTTGGGGCCCTCGTGCCAGCCGCCATATTTCTTGCCCAGATAATCTCCGAGATCGGTCACATCGAGGAGCTTGTCGGGATATTGGAAGGGATCGTCGAACCAGACGAACATCAGGTCGGGACCCGAGCCGACATTGGCGGCGACCGCCGCCTTGGGACGAATGTCCTCCCAGCTCTCCTTGTCGACGCGCACCTCGACACCGGTGGCATCGGTGAATTTCTTCGTCTGCGCCAGCCAGGCGTTCTCATCGCCCTGGACAAAGGGTGACCAGCGAAGGAGCCTGAGCTTGGCGCCCTTTTCGGGCGTGTATTTCGGCCCATCCTGGGCAAAGGCTGACGTGCCAAGCAGCCGGCTACCGATTGCTCCGGCAGCCGCAGCACCGGCGCTGGTGCGGATCACGTCTCTTCTGGTGTATCTCATGGCCATTTCCTCCTGTTTGATTGACTGACCTCGACATATTCAAAGCCGGCGACCCGTATCTGCGTCAAAGAGATGGACCAGGCTTGGCTCGGCGGCGAGCCTGACGGTTTGGCCCGGCTGAAACGGGTGGCGCTCTCGAAAATTCGCGACGATCTCTTCGCCGCCGGGCGCGCGGCCGATGATCTGCAACTCCGACCCGGTCGGTTCGATGACGGATATGGTGACGGGAAAGCCCTGGTCGCAGAGGCGCAGATGCTCTGGCCGGATGCCAAGCACCACTCGACCTCCATTCAGGCCTTTCGGCGTCTGCGGCAAGGGTACGGCGACGCCGGAGCTGCCTTCAAAGCCGCCGGCGCCAATGCGCCCTGTCAGCATGTTCATGGCTGGAGAGCCAATGAACATCGCGACGAAAAGATTGTCCGGGCGGTCATAAAGGTCGAGCGGACGTCCGATCTGCTCCACATTGCCGTCATGCATGACGACGATCTTGTCGGCCATCGTCATCGCCTCGATCTGGTCGTGAGTGACATAGACCGTCGTTGTCTTCAGGCGCTGGTGCAGTTCCTTGATCTCTGCGCGCATCTGCACGCGCAGCTTGGCATCGAGATTGGAGAGGGGCTCGTCGAACAAAAACACCTGCGGGTCGCGAACGATCGCCCGGCCCATGGCCACGCGCTGCCGCTGCCCGCCGGAAAGCTGCCGGGGATAGCGTGACAGAAGCGGCGTGAGGTTGAGAATTTCCGCGGCACGCGCAACCTTGGCATCGCTCTCCCGCTTGGAGACACGCTTCAACATCAGGGAGAACGCCATGTTCTCACGCACCGTCATATGTGGATAGAGCGCGTAGTTCTGGAACACCATGGCAATGTCGCGCTCCTTGGGGGCGACCGCGTTGACAACGCGCCCACCAATGGCGATCTCGCCGCGCGTGATGCCTTCCAGGCCCGCAATCATGCGCAAAAGCGTCGACTTCCCACAGCCCGACGGGCCGACCAGCGTGACGAACTCGCCGTCTTCTATTTCGATGCCGACGCCATGCAGAATCTCGGCGGCGCCGAAGGACTTATAGACATCGCGGATCGCAACGGACGCCATCGATTTCCTCCCGAGCGATGAGACGCCTGCAGGAAGACGTCCACTTCACATACGCAGCTTTCGGTCTTGCTGCGCCCTCCATCTGAAGTGGTAGCGCTACCAGCAGTGCGTGTAAAGCACAGCCGGATCTCCCCGGACTGAGTGATCTAGATCGGATTTCCAATATTTCTCGAGGCACTCGGCCGCTCGGGACAAGCGCAGCATTCCATCGGACATCGCGGCCTCATCCTTGTGCAATTCCGATTCTCCAAGTATCGCCGAACGAGGCGGCGGCTAGGGGGGCCGCTGATGGTCGGCGACAAGTTGGTTCGGCCGGCGAGGCTCGACTCCTAACTAGGGCACTCGCGGTCAACTGCTAGAGCCCGGTCGTCCTCATCCATGCCGCCCGTCTCCTTCGCCGCATTGGTCCGCATCGCCGCCGCTGCCGGAGCGCTTGCGCGGTGGAATCTGCGCTGCCCAGCTTGGCGCAAAATTCTTGAGCCTTTCTCCAGCCGAACCAGTGACAATGTGATTGTCTTCGATCCCCGGAGCGCGGAATCGTTCCCTGCCGAGGCACGCGCTGTCGACGCCGGTGCGGGTGATCCGTGCGCGACTTGGCCTTAGCAGTGCCGCAGCAATACCGCTTGCACGTCTAGAGCCGTGCCAACCGGCCGCCATCCACGTTGAGCGCCGCGCCGTTGACAAAGGCGGCGTCGTCTGAAGCCAGGAAAGCGGCGGCCGCGGCAATCTGCTCCGGCTTGCCCACATCTTCCGGGCTGATGGATTCGACGCCTGATTTGATGTTCGGATTTTCCCAAAGCATCGGTGTGTCGATGGCCCCTGGCAGGATAGCATTGGCGCGTATGCCACGCGCCCGGCCTTCGACCGCAGTGGACCGGGTGAGCGACAGTAGGGCCGCTTTTGCCGCAGCGTAGGGGGCAACGTGCGGCGTCGTTTCAAGCGCGTGCACGCTCGAGATGTTCACGATCGAGCCGCCATGGGTCATGTGCGCGAATGCCTCACGCGTGAAATGGACTGCCCCCAGCAAGTCCACACTCAGCACCTTCAGCCAGTCGGCGCTGGTGAACGCCTCGATGGGCTTGAACATTATCAGGCCGGCGTTGTTGACGACGATGTCCAACCTGCCAAATCGCGCGAGGGCCAGTTGACAGCACTGCCCGACGGCAATCTCGTCTGAAACGTCGCAAACCGAGACGGCGGTGTCCAGCGCGCCGGCTTTTCGGACTGCCTGTGCGGCCGCCTGCGCACTGCCTTCATCCAGGTCGGCGATGATAATCCGGGCGCCTTCGGCGCCCAAGCGGGTCGCGATGGCCAGCCCAATGCCGCTTGCGGCGCCAGTCACAATCGCGCTCTTGTCAGCCAGGCGCATCGGGTTTCACCTTGTCTTTGGAGGGTTCCAGCGGTTCGGCCCCAGCCTCGGCGATCCGGTCCACATGCAAAAGGTCCCGCGCATAGTCCTGTTGCGCCCGAACACTTGGGTCGTCCTGCTCGGACGGCAAAAAGACGGGCAAAGCGAGGCAGACACTTTGGGTGGCCAGCAGCTTGTTCCAGTTGGCGATGAGCGCCTTATATGCGGTTCCCACCGCCCTGGGGTTGCGGTCCAGATCATAGAGGCCGACCGCATTGACCCTTCCGTTGTTCTCGCGCAGCGCGCTATCCCAGTCCACCTGATCGGTGAGCGAGTACCAAGTGAAGCCCACGATTGGTATGCCGTCGTTGCGGATCCTAAGCACGTTAGCCCACTCCTTCCACAACCAGTAAACGGCTTCGTCCCCGTTCGGCCCTTCGCGGATGTTTGTCTCTGTATGCATCACAGGCAGGCGGTAACGGTTGAAATACTGGCGCGTAATTTCGTCATAGCCGAACACCTCGCCGGAAGCCGACGTGGTTCCGTCTGCCCAAACCCGATGCTCGTTGGTCTGATAATAGTCAGTGCCCATCACGCAATGCCTGCGCAAATGATTTTCCAGGAAAAAGCTGTACTCCTGCGCGGTCATCCCGTTTTCGAGCAGGTAGCGATAAGTGCGCGCGTCGACGTCATGCCCGTAATTGAGGTCGAGCGATAGGAAACGCTGGCTATTGAAGCGCTCCGCCTTGCCGATGGCCGCGGGGGAGTCGGCGTGAAAGTACTCCGAGGACTCGCTTTGAATGAAGATAGCGTCGGGCCTCGCTTGCAGGATTGCCCGCATCGCCACCACGTTGCCCTTCACGATATGCTTGAGGGCGGTGACGAAGGCGGTGTCGGTGCTCAGTTGCTCGTTCCACCAACCCCAGCGCGCTGAAAAGGTGGCGCAGATGAACATCTCATTGACCGGCGTGTAGAGCTGGATCCAAGGAAAGCGGGTTGCGAAGTCGTGCGCATAACGTTCAAACAGCCGTGGAAAATCCGGGTTCTGGAAATTGCCCACCCAGTCTGGAACGCCGAAATGGCAGAGGTCGACGATCGGAAGAACATCCCTGGCCTTCAGGTCAGCGAAGGTCTCATCGGCGAAGGTCCAGTCATAGTGTCCGTCGCCCAACCAGGTCTTGTGAATTGGAGGCCCGTAGCGGAGAAAGCGAAGACCCAGTTCCTGCAGCAGCTCGAAGTCGGTGCGCCATTGCTGGTAGAAGCGACATTTCTCCATTTCGTCGACCCGCTCCCGTCCTCCACTGATCGTGGGAGCGCTGTTTTCAATGCCGGTGGCAAAGACGAAATTGAACATCAAAGGTCCTGAGCAGCCAAGCTGCAGCAATTTCGTAACGTCCAGCTTGCAACGCAGTTCCGGGCCGGCAGGTCAGCACGACTTTTGGCGATACGCGACTACGGTACCGAACGGACGGCGGGTCTCGCCAGCTATATGCGGGACCTGCGTGTTCAGTTCCTGCCGTTCGAGCCCGGGTGAAGCGGATTGCCGCCGAAGGTGATTGCGTCACATATCCACGCGACGAGATCGCCAGGCGATGTGGGATTGCGATCGTTGATTTTTCCGCCTGGATGGACGGGCGCCAAGGGGGAATGCCAAGCGAGGCAGGCATTTATAGGACGAATCTCCCGTTCGTTCGAATGATGGCAACTGAGGAACCACCAGTTAGGTTCCAACTGATGCTTTGGCGCGCGCGGTGGTGTTTCGCTCGCTTCGCGCTTTTGCTCGGCACCGGAAATTTCGACAGGTGGAGATGCAATGCGGTGAGGCTGCAGTCTCGAGGTTCAGCGATGGGTCATGTGCAGAGCACGAGGGCGAATTGTCTCCTCGATGCGTTCAGCTCGATTGGACGATGGACTTCTTTTTTGCCGCACGAGACGCGCGGAAGGCGGGCGGAGGCCATCGTCACCCTCTTTCCGTTATGCCTTGTTTTGCTGTTCGCATCTCCGGCACACAGTCAGCGCGCGCCTGACGCCTCAGCGCCTCTCCCAGCCAGCGACAGTTCGTCCGATGCATTTACGGACAACGTCGATGTCGGCAAAGAGCCCGGCAAGGCAACGGCAGGGGCATTCGGATCCCACGCAGTTGGAGAGCTGGTGCCCAGCGAAGCACAGGCACCCGACGCAGAGGCACAAACGCCGCCAGGCGAAAATCAGGAGATGTTACGACGCGAATTGGATGCCGCACGAGCGGAGCTAGCCAAGCAAGCACAAGTTCTAAAAGAGCAGCAGCGAAAGGACGAAGCCCTTTCGCTCGATCTGCAGACGGCGCAGCGCGCCATCGAAAGCTTCAGGGCCGAAGCCACTCTCTGGGGCGGTGACAAGCCCGCCGCCGGTGCAGCCCAGCCCTCCAAGGACGTCCCCGAGACTGCTGTGACGCAAGCTCTTGACGACGAACGGCACAAGGTTGAGCTCTTGGGACAAGAGCTCACAACGGCTCACCGAACCATCGAGGCCCTCAAGACAGCCGCAAATGCGGCCGCCGTCGAGCTGGCCAACGCCAATAAGAACCGTGAGACGGCCGAAGCAGGTCTACGGCAAACTGGAGAAGCGCTCGAGCTGGAACGCAACCGAGCCGATTCAGCTGCCCGTGACCTCGACGTAGTTCGCAAGGAGCGCGACGCTTCAAGCCGGACCTCGGTCGGGTTAAGCGCGGCGTTCGAAGAAGAACGTGAACGGGCGACCGGTCTAGCCCTGAGCCTCAGTGCCGCGCGCGAGGCAATCGACGACCTCGCAACCAGGAACCGGCCTGCGGCTGCAGCGCGCTCGCGAATGATCCATAAGCCGGCAGGTGTGGTTGCACGTGCACCACCCAGATCAGGTGTTGAACCGAGGCGCAAACCGCGCTCGCGAGAAAAACAGAAACAGGCTGCTGTCTTGGGCCCGCTCTCTCTTCCCCTCGCATTGCTGCCGACCCGACCACCGAAAGGACTCGACCCGCGCCAGTGAACAGACGTGGAGCCGAATGTATGCCGAGGTCAACATAGCAATGAAACAGTACGTCGCCGCCGCCCTGATGATCGGGATTGGAATCGGACCTGCCTACGCTCTCGACAAAGGGGTAGGCGCCAGCGTCGGCGGAATCGGAGTCGGCGCCGGAGTAAACGCGGGTTCGCAAGGCGCAACGGTCGGGGTGGGAGCGAGCGTCGGCGATGCAGGGGGATCACATGTCGGAGCTTCGGTTGGCGCGGCCAAGGGAGCAGTCGGCGTTGGCGTTGGTGCCAGCGGCAGTGTCCGCAACGCAGGCGCAGGCGTTTCGACCAGTATTGGTTCAGGCGACGATTCGGCGGTCGACGACGGGTCGCCTCCCGCTAGCGGCAGTCCAGCCACCACACCCAAAGGAACGGCTGGTCCCACCGCCGCTGCGTCCGCCAGGAGTGGTAAGCAATCGATTGCCTTGCCACCAATTCTTAAGCCTTCCATATCTGCTGACGGCGGCTTCACCGACGGCTATCCTGTCAAGCCTCAGAGACCCCTGAGAGCGAAGCCCGGTATACCAGCTGCTGTTGTGCAAGCCTGCCGCTCCGCGATCACGTCCGCCGCCACACCGCTTGGCGCCGTCCGCGTCAGGGCGTTAAGCGCAGGATTGTTGCGTCGACGTGGGGGTACACTCACGGCACCAATCAAGGTTCAAATAGATTATGCAAGGCAAGGGGGCGTCGAGGTTCGGCAGGCCGACGTCGATTGTCGACTGGACATGGCGGGCAGGGTCACGGCGATAAAATGAGAACTGGTTGGCCAGTTCGAACGCCGCGCCGTTCGGCTGCCTGGGAACTATACCGTCATCTTGCGAGCTTGTTGCAAGCCAGTGAACATCGTGATTTCTAAGCGATCATCGGGGGGCGGGCCATGGGGCATGTCAGGTATTTCATTTCAAAGACCGGTGACCAATGGCTGGTCCGGTTTGACGGTAAGGACTATCCCTATTCAGCGCATTCGGAGGCCGTGCGTGCGGCTGTCAAGGCAGCCAGCAGTGCCTCGGCCACTGGCTACGATGCAGAGGTATTGGTTCAAGGCGTCGATGGGAAGTGGCGAACGGAATGGCCCATCGATTGAGTGGGAACGCCCTGATGAGCGTCCTGCGCCGGCTGTACTGTGCGTTGGCGCTCATCTGTTCGCACTTTGCGCGCGCGCCTTTGGGGCGACCAACATAGGTACCCTCTTGGCACACGCCGGCGATGTTGGTCTCCGGTAGGTTGCACATTTCAGCTGGCCCATAGGCCCCGGCTGCCTCGCCTCAAGTAATTCGAAGAACCGATTGCGCGGCTTTACAGTCCGGTTCGAAACATCACATTGGAAACCTTGTAGGAAGTCGGGCGTTATCGCTGACCTCTCTCAAATGAGCAAAGAGTGCCTGAGAACGCCAAATCATCGTCAGCCCTCCATGGCGACGCGCCGGCCGCAGCAGCCACCACCGCATGGGCGGATCGCAAGGAGCTGGCATCGGCGGCGTTCGAGCGCACGCGCATGCCCATCGTCATCACCGATGCCCGGCAGCCCGACAATCCCATTGTGCTCGCCAACCGGGCCTTCCTGGATCTGACCGGCTATACATCCGATGAAGTCCTGGGGCGAAATTGCCGCTTCCTACAAGGGGAGGGAACATCACCCGCGGCCGTTGCTGAAATTCGAGCGGCGATAGAGCGTGAACGCGAGACCAATGTAGAGATACTGAACTTCCGCAAGGATGGTTCGCCGTTCTGGAACCAGCTCCATCTGAGCCCCATCAAGGACGATGAAGGCGCCCTCCTTTACTACTTCGCGTCGCAGATCGACGTTACGAAACATCGCATGATCCAGAGCCTGGAGGCGGCGGAGCACCGCCTCCTCATGGAGGTCGATCATCGCGCAAAGAACGTTCTAGCGGTTGTCGATGGTATCGTTCGGCTGAGCAAGGCAGACAATGCATCGCTCTATGCCGCGGCCGTTCAACGACGGATCCACGCTCTGGCAGTCGCACACGCTTTATTGGCCGAGCGCGGCTGGCGCGATGTGCCGCTGGACGAAATCGTCTCCAGGCAAGTCGCCCAGTTTGCGTCTGGCAGGACGGCAATGAGCGGTCCTGAAGTACTGATCCCGGCGGTGGTCGTTCAACCACTGGCTCTCGTGGCCCATGAATTGATCGTCAACGCCGCCACCCATGGAGCTCTCGCCCAGGATACGGGGCGGTTGGAGGTCAGCTGGCATGGGACGGGCCACCATGGCGGCTTTAACCTGCGGTGGGAGGAACGCGGGAGATGTAAAGCTGGATCTCCGCCAGGGGCGCCCGGCTTCGGGACGACCATGGTCAATGCGATTGTCCAGAAGCAGCTTCAGGGTGAGATCCTGCGGGATTGGACATCGGACGGTTTGAAAATCAGCATAAGCATCCCGGGAGCAGCTGCCGTTTCGACAGCCAAGGGTGCCTGAGACGCTCGTTGATCTGGCACTCCCATTTTCCATAGCTGCATCGCAGGCCGGCCCCCGCTAGACGAAGGTTCATCAAAAAGTCTGGCCATGAACTATTTCATCAAGCCGGCAGCGCGAAGGGCGCTTTCGATAAGCGGACCGGGCCCAGCCGTCAGACCGCTGCGCGGCTCGAAGGGTGGGTGTGCGACCACCAAGAGGGAGCGCCCAACAGATTTTGCCGGTAAACGCACATCTGGCGATGGGACCTGAGAGCCCGCTTCTTCAAATCCCCAGAACCGGGAGATGAGCGAGGTGGACGATATGCCGGTGTCGATCATAAAGGATCCGCCGTGACTCAATCCGTCCGCAGAGTCCACGGGGGTCCCGTGCGCCATGCCTGCGATCCAGTACGATTCGATGACTTCCTCATTGGCAGCGTTCTTCCAGACCTCGCGGCGGTAGCCCTGATGCACCTGCGTCTCGGGTTGCACTCTACTTTGACCGCGCAATGCAAGCCACTGCCCGACGAGCTGATCGGAGTTGACCGGACTGACTGTTGTGTCGGCGCTTCCATGCCAGACGGAGAGTTTCGGCCATGGTCCGTCGTGACCGGAAGCTTGCTGGACGGCCCTCGCCAACCGCTTGGCAGTGGGGCCGCCGTGGCCTCGCATGCGGTCGAAAGCCTGCGGCAGGCTACTGGCGCTGCCATAGGGTAGACCGGCTATGATGGCCCCGCCGGCGAAGACTTCCGGGTAAGTCGCCAACATGGCGGCAGCCATTGCCCCGCCGGCGGAAAGTCCGGTGATAAAGATCCTGGTGCGGTCGATGTCGTGAGCGGCGCCCACGGCCTCTATCATTTGGCGGATCGAAAGCGCCTCGCCGGAGCCCCGCCGTGTGTCGTCGGGGACAAACCAGTTGAAACAAAGATTGGCATTGTTGCTGCGCTGCTGTTCTGGAAAGAGGACGGCAAAGCCCTTGCGATCCGCCGTCCTCGACCAGCCGGCGCCGCTGTCATAGGATGCAGCCGACTGCGTACAGCCATGGAGGACAACCACCAGAGGGGCCTTCGCCGCAAGGTCCTTGGGGCGGTATGTCCAGCCCCGCAGGTTTCCGGGATTTGACCCGAACGCCTGAAGTTCGGAAAAGCGGTCGTTTTCGTCGGGACCATTCAAGACGCCGTCGATCTGTTTTCGCCGCGCAGCCAAGCGTGCAACGGTATCGGCGAGACTTCTCATGTCGGTATCCTTTCGCGTCGATCCAGAGCGGATCGAATAAACGGAACGCCGCGTCTCCAGGTTGGTTGCTGCAGTGCAGCATAAATTGCCTGCAAGCAATCGATCCGCATGGCATTTGCTTTGCATCGCCGGTGCAGAGAGCCCTCCGATCGAGCAGCAATGCCTGGAACGGACTGGCCGCTCTCGACTTTCACACACTGACATCCTCTTTTTGTGGCTCACAGAGCTTTCCCCAACAAGCCCACAAAGTGGCGGCTTGCTGCTCATCAGGTACACAACTGCTGCATGGCCTGTGTCCTCAAGAAATTCCCACGACGCTTTCGCACGGCTCGCGCAAGGCGCTGGGCGTTTATCTCGCCAAGGCAGAGGCCCTCCACAGGCAGCTTCTGACGTCTGAGACAGGACGATATTGACGACGCGGAACTCTGTCCTTGGCGACCAGAAGTCCGGTGAACCTGCCTTAACGGGGCGATCATCCCGCTTGGACACTGCGCCGGGAAAGGCTCGGCGTCCGGCGGATACCAACACGGTTTCGCCGCGCCGGTGATGGTTCCGGCTTCGGTCGAAGCAAGGCGAAAACGGTTGACACGGGGCATGCCGTCTCGGCGTCGAGAACGTCCAGAAGTGCCACACGGGAGCGGAACATCAGAGCTTGCTGACGGTTCTACCTTGTGGATCTTTCCAATTGAGAGGACGACCGTGTCAGCGTTTGAATTCGTCTATTTTTCTGGTCTGACGGGGAATGATTTCCTAGGCGGTGTCGTCTCGTTGTTGGCGTGCTGCGTTCTCTACAACGTTATCGCTGAGGATCGCCCGCACCGGTGAGAGCGGGACCGCAACGGGTGAGCCCTTGACCGGCCGCTCTCTACTTTGGACGCGTGTGGCCGGTATCAACTTCGTATCGCTCACTAATACTCGCCGCGGTCCTCATGTGACCTGCCGTTTGCTCGGCCGGGCATTCGCGACGACATCGCATGCGGTTCATTTCTGTTTCTACGGTGGGACCTACTCCGCCAGTCATAGTTGGCCCCGTCGGCCGACTGCAGAGTTGCCTGGCGGGTCCCGCCCGGCCTGGCGGGCTGGAACATCTGCGAGAGACCGAGGTTCGGGTGCCGGCCCGCCTGCTCCCGGGCGGTCCTTCCCATGTGAACTGCCCGTCTGACTTACCGGCAGCGGGCTTTTTTGCGGCTCTGGCCAGCCCGCCCACCCGCCGCAGTTCTCTCCGCATTGAGGACACCCCCCCGGGAGCCCGTGAAGAACACTTACGAGAGACGCGTTCTGAGCAAATCTGCACGCCCGTCAGTCGGTGGCCACGACCTCTCGGGGCCATGATCGTGACAGGGCAGCTGGGGAACTTTCCGGACCAGAGCGAATTGAGCCACGGCGGCCGATTCCCACTCCGAATCCGCCGCTGACCAAAGACCCAATCTTGGTCGGCCCGCGACTCCTCAGGAAGGCGCGGGCCAATATTTTGGCAGGATTCGGGTGCGCGGCCTGGGGCGATTCAGTATCCATGTGAGATAGCGGCCCCCTCAACCACAGCTGATCTTGCCCTCTGCAGAGACCCGCGAGCGAAGGGTATGACTTCACCACGGCAAGGCAGTTGCGCGTTGCGTGAGAGATACAGACCTTGCGAGCAGGCCGGAGATCAGCCGCGCGTCAGGAAAACCGAACCGTCACGACCCCAAGATTCCGCACGACGAGGTGCCTTCATGCATGCGGAATTTTTCGCGTCCATTTGGCACAATGCGCATCTCGCACCGTGACGAACTCGCCTGCTGCCCCCGCAGCAGGGGGCGTCGGGATTAGGCGTGGCTGTCTGGGGAGGATCGCGACGAAAACGAGTCCCGCTCTTCCTCGACATGGAAAACGATGCTTGCTCTAAGGGCCAGATCGCCGCCCTCATCTCTTACGACAATCGCCAATTTGTGGTGATCACCGTCTGGAAGCGCGTCTTTGGTCATCTCCGCCAAAGCTTTGATCGCTTCATATTTGACCACGGCAGGTCGGCATTCTGTTCCCTCACCGTCAGGGGATATCGTTCCGTTGTCGTCGAAGTCGAAATAATATAGCGCCATCGCCGCCGAACTCAAAGGCTCGCCGTTTGTTCCCGCTCTCCCCTGATGCTCCATTACCAGAGGCAGCCTCAACCACTCTCGCACGCGTCAAATGCGCAAAACCAGGTCCTGAGCGAAACGCGCGCCAATTCACCCTCCACAGCCTTCATCTTCGACCCGCTGAAAGCGGGAGCGCGGCCAAGTTCAGGCCACTCGATGCCTGTGCGTACAATCCGAGCTTCCGCGTTGCGAAAAATGGTATCGTGCAAAATTGCCTGCAGGCGTCTCGCCTGTCTGCGGGCTTGCGACACTGTGCGTCGGTAGAATTTCTTCGCCAATCAGCTGGACCCCGTGTTTGGTTCGGTGGTGGCCGACCTAGGATGCTTCGACTACCGATCGAACATTCGAGCTAGAATGTCCCGAGGGCGATCGATCCCGATTGGCTGCGGCCTTGGCGAGCAGAGTTTTGTCGGCTCGGCGCCCTGAAGGAGAGTTGCCTGAAAGACGCCGAGCCTAGCCAGAGAGATGAGCGGGGGGCCGCGTCCTCTCGCCGGCTAAGAGGTTATGCGCTCCCTTAGGCACTCGTGAAGCATTCGAATGCACTAGGAGGCCAGGACATTTTCCCTGAAATCCGACTTGCTGGACCAATTTATCCCGCGACGATACGAATTGTTTCGTCCGATCGTCTGGTCACGAAGGACCTGACTTTCCCTGTCCGCACTGCAACGCTACGCCGGCTCGGGAGGGACTTCTGGGTCGAGGCCGTCACGAGGTTCACCTGAATTCGCTGTGCAGGCAAGATCGTTCACGCGACGGCAGATCACCTTCATCGGCCGCGAGTGCCTAACCTCTTGAAGCGGGCCTATTCGTTAACCCGCTCGGCCAGAAACGCCGCAAACGGCTTCACATCCATGCTGCCGCTCGCCTCTTCCAGGCCCGCCAGGTACGCCTTGCGGCCTTCACCCTGACAACAGTCCACGGATAGCCACCGGACCTCTTCGTCGATCACGGTCACAGGGCCGACCGGCTAACTGAAAAGGGTATATCGTTATCACCCGCCCGCTGCCTCACTGGTCGCGGGCTTTTTGATCGCCTGCGGAACATGTGTCAGCGACAAAGGTTCGTGACATGGCCGCCTTACTCCAGCGGCCTTCCCAAGTGACCTGCCCGCTGGGTCACACCGGCGGGCTTTTTTGCTGTGCGGGAATAGCCTGATCAAATTGCAAGTTTGGGCCAACACAGCGCACTCCGACGCTCCTTCGCGCCGCTTGCCAAGGCCAAACCTGGTCGGTCCGCGCTTTTCTGCCGAGGGGCGCGAGCTTCCAGGTCGAAGGGACGCGCGGTGCGCTTGTCGATCAAACCTGGCGATCCTGGGCATAGATGGAGCGTGCCAGCGCGTCTAGGCGCTTGAGGCCCTTACTCGGCTGATCCGAAACAATCATGTCCTGATCTCTTGCTGCTTTGACAAAGGCTTCGAACGCGACGGATTGCCGGCAAGTTCCTGCCTGGGCCTCATCCAGCAAACGGAGTGCCTGTCGATAGGAATGCAACTTCTTGTTCTTCCATTCGCCATCCATTGCCGCTCTGGCTTCGGCAACGGACGAGACGGCCCTCGCCGTTTGGAGGCTCATAAATTTAATCTGCACAGGCAGGAAAGCGCTCAAGGCCAACCCTCTTGATGGTGATAAGGCCTTGCAAACTGTTCAGCCCGAGATTGGTTGCACTCGCCGGCGGGCTTTTGGAATTGTGCGGTGCGGAGCGATCGAGATTCACATCTGTCAGACAGCCACGGAAAAGGCCGAGCCTCCCGAACCGATACCGGACAGCATCCTCGTGCAGGTCCAAAGGGGCAGGCGCGATGCCGGAACTTGCCCTCATCGGAGGCGCCTAGCGGCCCGACAGTTGCAGCTATCGCCGGTTACAAGTCCCCTGAACCGGCCTTCACTACAAGACCCGTCGCCATTAGCCCGGTGGCGGGTCTGCCTCTTTTGGGACCATTTGCGTTTGCTGATTGAGGCTCGGCTGCTGGTTTCGGCTGCTGGTCAAGTTTCGCCATAACCTTGGTCGGCCCGCGTCCGCCGCAAATGGACGCCGGTGTCACCAAGGGGAACCGAATCAGAGGCTTACGACTTGTTAGCTTCACGAGTTTCATAAGGCGCGCCTAGTGTTCAGGGATAAAGAAACACGAATTTTAGAAGCGGCCCTGCTCGCGGCGGTACCAATCTCGGTCCTGGTTGCGGTGGCGATGGTCAGCCTTACGTTCGGTTGGTTCGGATGAGCACCCGAGACACAGACTTCTTCGACCAGTGGATCCAGTCCAACGTTCAACGCAGTGCCTCGACCGCGCCGGCCAAGGCAGCCCGCCGGTCCGCCGCGCGCCGACAGGAGGCATGACCATGGTCACACGGCAAACGGATCAGGCGTGGCTGTGTGGGGAGGATCGCGACCCCGGCTTCCCATGTGAAAGCCCGCTGGCTCGGGCCAGCGGGCTTTTCTGCATCTTGGAGGGAACGTCTCGAGGGCACACAAAGTCGGGTGAGCGCCTCCCAGTTCCGGCCGGAAAGGCGCCGGAAAGTTGTGCTCGAGGCGTGATCTCGGCATGAGGGCGCGCTTCGACGCGGGAGTGGCAACCAGGCTCTTCGCGATCTCTGGGACTTGCAAATATTTTCTCACTTTTGTGGAAACAGCTACACGGCCCCCCAAGATTGTCGCTTGCGTCGAGTTCCGCCGGCATCCAATTAAGGCGGGGCGAGGAGGGTTGCTGGCTTGGTCCTCTATCTGCTGTAAGCTTGGAAGAGCAGCGGCGTCTGAACGTGCCCGTTCATACCGACTGAGTGCCATCCGCTTCCTCAGGCACGAGGTTCCGGACTTGTACACCGGCCAAACGAGCTGCGCGCGGTCTCTCGGCTGCGCGAACAGCGCCGTATTGCAGCATAATGGACTGGCGTGGGCGCCGAGTTCGCGACCAAGGGCGGCCGCGCGGCCGTATTCTGCAGGGAAACCTAGCGAGTTTGATGCGGTCGGAACCAACGCCGATGCCAGAGATTTGCTTGGAGTCATTGACAATGCCGGAGGAACCATCATGCGGATCGGAGACTTCGATACCGGAAGTGTGAAACACAGCGCGTTGTACCGCGACGCCAGGCTCGCAATGCTCACCCACCACGTCCTGTATCGCATGCAGCTAACCGAAACGGCGGTGAGTGGAGTGGAGCACGCACTGGCGCAGTTCGCTCAAGCGACGGATCAGCCTGCCCACGACGCTGCTCGTCGCTCACTCGCAGCTTTCCTTCATCTGGAGCCCGATCAAACCTTGGGGATGTGACCCGCGGCGACACGTGGCAAGTGGATTCAGCAGACTGCGAATGCGAGTTTGGGGCATTTCCGCGATTCCACGAACGACTAGCCTCCACGGGCCGACGCCGCTGACCACCAACGCTCTGATCTCGGACATCCGACTGCGTGATGGGCATCCGCTTGGGAGGTGCCCGGCAGTGCGGCAATACAATGCAACGATGCCGGTGGTTGACATAGGCGGGACAATGCCTCGCATTGGGGCGCCGAGGGAGAAACCATCATGATCAAGAAGCCGTTTGCTTTGCCTCAGGTCATCACGGCCCTTTCCAAGCTGCTCAACCAAATCCGCAACCATCAAACGAACCAAGCGCGTAATTGCCTTCGCGCGCTTACGCGGAACGGACCTGCGGCAGCCAAAAAAGGCTCGAAGCGTTGCCTCTCTGCTAATCCCGGCCGATCCTTGGCAGTTGCTTAGCCCGGTGGCTCATCGCGGACTACCGCCGACAGCCCACCCGAGCGAGACAGCCAGGACGAACCCCAGTACTACGGCCGTAAAGAACCACATCACGCGTTCCTTCGCTGGTTGTGCAGCTCAACGCGGCAAGCGATTTATAGTTGCAGAACCGCACGGGCAGTGATCCGCTCGGGCCGCGCCCTCCGACGCGTGGAGGCCCATATCTGGTTCCCCGGTCTCTGAGGAGGTCCTTGTTGGACGTAGTTGCCACCCGTCGATGGACCGTTCCCGTTCCAGGTCGGTGGATATGGATTGTGCGGTGGTAGGGGCCGCCCATGAAAGCAGGGCAACGCTGATCGAGAA
Organism: Mesorhizobium sp. B2-5-7; assembly: GCF_006440875.1. Taxonomy (NCBI): domain Bacteria; kingdom Pseudomonadati; phylum Pseudomonadota; class Alphaproteobacteria; order Hyphomicrobiales; family Phyllobacteriaceae; genus Mesorhizobium; species Mesorhizobium sp. B2-5-7. Next base: position 371,438 of record NZ_VFUO01000005.1, read on the forward strand.
GGAGATCAGCAAGGCGAAGGCGGTCGCGAGCATGACATGGTCCCCAGTTGAAGGCCGGGCATAACCACCGCCAATCTGGTTCGTTCATCACGTTGTGCTTGCTCGTACGTCATAGTTACCGCGCAGTTAATAAACGGCCGCGCACCTTCCCAACTCAGTTGGCAGGCTGGGGAATAACTCCTCGGCCGCCCGCTGGAACTTTTTTCAGCCGCGCGGATTGCTGTGCATGACAAAAGCCCCTGAAGTTGCTCCACCCATTCTAGCCGAGACCAGCCCGGACCGACCTGTCAATTGCGAGGTCGCTTTGGAAACGGCCTTCGACGCCCTTGTCGCTACCTCCATCGCTCAAGGATGGACCCCGGAAGAGACGGCGGAAACGCTGCACAAGCTGGCCATAGAGCATCTCGAACAGCTCAAGGTAATAACAGCCTAATCGCTCCGGCGCGGCTCCAGAATTCGACACGTTACATGTCGAAAACGCTATGGATGCCACCTCCACATTCTGGGAGGAGAGCATGGCTCCCCACGAGCAGCATGCCGTTGAAATCATCCGCGAGAAGAAATGGACCGTGCGTGTAACCGTCTGTGGCAGCGCCGTCCGTTCACTTCCGAATCTGAAGAGTACGCTCCTCATACGCGCATGGGCAGGCGTTCCGCCTGGGCGAGGTCGTCGAATTCAAGCAATCCGCCTTGCTGCAAACCCTCGAACTTTTCCGCAGTTCCTTTCGGCCTGAAGGGGAACTTGGGGCCAAGGGCTTGAGCAGATCGCCAGTCTGCTCCGGCCAAGTCTGCGCATGCAGTCGGGAGGCGCCAGGATGCGGGCATGCGGTCGTAATCCTCGCAATCTGTCGTTGGGCTCATAGGTAGCGATCGCCAGCGTGCGCACGACTTCGCCGGTTGTGTTATCAGAATACACCTCTCAAATTCAGGCTATGCCGAAAGGGTTTGGACTTCATGGCCCTGCGGAAGGAACGCTGTTCCTTTTTACCGGCTCACCAACTTCTGCCGTTCGAAGTCACCGTCGACGCCACCAGGGCCTTTCTGGTTGCGAGATACGCTGCCGATGGTCTCACTAGGAGCATTGACGGCTAGTCGGCCAGCGCCTTCACGAGCTCAGCCCGCCCGACCCAGCCCGCCGAGACGAAGCGGCCATGTTGTGCAACAAAGCGAGGCGAACAACGTTGCCCCTGAGGAGTGGAGGAACGAAGATGGCGGACGACAAGAGCAAGAGAGACTCTCGGGATCGGAACCGCGTCTCGGTCGAAGAAGACTACGAAGTGCGATATCTCGCTGAGAAGGCCGGGATTACGGCCCAGCAGGTCCGCAAGCAACACGGTAGTGACCGCCCAACGCTCGAACGCGAAGCGAAGGGTTGCTGAGGCCAAGATGGCAAGGTACCAGGTGGAAGAGATCTACGGCGACACTGTCGTGTCGTCTGGCGTCGTCGTGGAGGACGATCCGATGAAAGCAGCCGAAGCGGCTGCCGGGCAAAGAATGTCCCCAAGGGCACTGCAGGAACATTGGTTCCGTGTGGTCGATGAAGAGCAAGCCGCCGTCTACGAGTACAGCTTGGCCGCACATGAGGAGCATCCAGATCCGTTTGAAGGGAAGGACCGCTCCGATCTCGGTCGGCGATCAACGGTAAGGTGCAGGGGTCACTCGCGGACGAGCACAACCATTTCAAACTACTTGCTGAAGGTAACCGACCAGCTTGCCGGCCGCGTCCGCACCTGCCCGAATGCCGACCCCCTTTCACTGAGCCCGCTTTTGCGGCCAATTTCGAATGCGCAAACGCTCTGTTGGTGCTGCCGCGGGGTGCTGGTCGCGCGCGCTCACTTTGATCAACGGGCAACAGAAGCCCGCATCTCACGACACTCAACTCTTTGCAGGTGCTCTCGACAAGTGAATGACCTGCTGAATGGGCAAGCGCATTCCGATTCGACACGGTCCGGCTCCCGTGTTGGACGCATGGAGCCGGACCGCAGAGGGATCAGTCGTCCTGCTGGATAACGACGGGCCGATGGTGGTGACGATGCATCGAGCGGGTGATGACGACGGTGTCACGGCGATGATGCCGATGGCGCCAGGCGCGACGGCCGTTGTCATAGAATGCTTCCTGGCCGTGATGCCGGCGGTGAAGACGGCCACCTTCGTCGTTGTATATGACGGTGGTACCATGGTGATGCCGGTGATGTGTTGAAACCACCACGTCAGCTTCGGCGGCAGAAGCGACCACCGGAGCCGCAAGCGAAAGAGCCAAAGCGCTTAAGATCAAAACCTTCATTTTGCTATTCCTGTATGCCTGAAAGACGTCCCTTCACGAAGGCAACGAGGCAGGGGTGTCTTTGTTCCTGCCGCATTGTTCCAACATTGGTGAGGGCCATCCCTCCGTAGACACGCGTTCATTCATCAGCACCGTTTGGTCGGTTAGGCCACATGTGCGCTGCGCGCGAGAAGATCCCGCCACCGAAGCGATGCTGGGACTGGAAGAGGTATGGAGGTGATCGCCCCGGTTTGCAGCTTCAGCTTGCCGGTCTGGCGGCGAGGCGAGCGCTTCTTATCAGCCTGCGGCAGGCGAAGTGGGAGCGGGTGCGTTGCCGCCTTGGTTTTGCTCGGGGGCAACCTTAAGCGGTGTCGCTTGCCGCGAAGCGTTTGACAAGGGCGCAAATATAAAAAAGGCGAGAAGGCCTAGAAAAACGAGGGCGATCACGAGGACCGCCCAGCTCGCGATCCGAGCTGTACCTCGCCGTTCCTGATTGTGTGAGAGATCGTTGGTCATTGGACATCCTTCCGGGATCCAATAGTCGGATCCCAATCGGCTCCCGAACTTCAACTAAGCGCTGATGTTCCTTTCGTTCGGGAACACCAAAGCTATTTTCTGGGCTGATCCAAACGGTCACTTGCCAAGGGAGAGAGCAGCGCGCCGCGCGCAAGAGGTCGACGCCGAAGGCTCCCTGCGGAAGCGGCTGCATGGAACAATCCATCGCGTTCAGATTTCTCGGAGCCGGTTGGCCATAGCCTGGAGAATGCTCCAAGCCATTGGATGGCCAATGGTAACAGCGCTGCTGCCGCCGCGACCCTGCGCCAGCCAACCCGCCTCACCTGGGATCGTCAACACGCCTGAATTGCGCCGGGTTGCCCGATGTTCTTTCGGCGATTTGGATCGGCGCGGCAGTCCACTGCCAAACGGTCGTAGCTGGTGTGCGAAAGAACTGGATGTGGCCGCGAGTGCCGGCAACCTCTATGTGGGGCCATGACTCTGCAATGCTGTTCCGATCAGTGCCGTAGGACCGTATTGCCTGAGCAAGCACCACGATCGTGTCGTACCCTTCCAGAGCAACGAAGGAGGGCGCCTCGCGCAACTTCTCCCGCAGCGCCTTTTCGACGCGTGAGCCTAGCGGGTTGAGGTGTCCGGGTCGGTAGCGCAGGAAGGGGATCGCGGCGCTATCTTCGCCTAGCAATGCGGCCCATTCAGCGAATTCCGGTTGCCCAGCTGGAGCACCGATCTTGATAGTGGACAGGCGACCGTCCTTGCGAACTGACTTGACTATTGAGATTGCTGGCTCTGGCTGGCCTACCAGAAGAAGAAGGACCGTTGCGCGAAGATCCATGAGTTGGTCGCACAACATTGATGGGTCCAGCGAGCTCATGCTGATGTCCGATAACGTCGCGCCATTTGCCTGCAGGCGATCACGCAGAATGTGAACGCCAGATGCCCAATAGACACTCTGCTGCGATGCAACTGCGATCCGATCGTGGCCAGCGCGCGACAGGAAGTCGGCATATGTTTGCCAGCCGCGGGACTGTGGCGGGGCAAGACGTGCGACACACTTGGTTGGTTGATCCGTTAGCTTGTCGAGTACCGCCGACGAACAGAGAAAAGGGATTCCGAGCTCGTCGGCCCTGATAGCCGCCGCACGAGCAACGACACTGTGATACTCTCCCGCTATCGCTACCACGCCCAAACGGGCCAGTTCATCCACTGCCGCGACAGCCTTCTGTGGATCGGCTGCAGTGTCTCGGACGAGCAGCTCAAGCGCCTTGCCGCCAGCGCCGCCAGCGCTATTGATTTCGCTAACAGCTAGCTCAAGGCCCGCGAGCAAATGCCTGCCTGCCTCAACCCAGCCGGGGCGAGACAGAGGCACGAGCGCCCCGATTGTGGTCGTTTCGCCCGATCCAGTCCATCCCATGAGTCCAATGTCTCCTGGTTACGCAATGCTCGCCGCGTAGCCACTACAGCGGATATGCGGCGACCCACAGAGACAGTCGGATCTCCCACAAACAATCTGTACCATTGCGACTACCGACACAGTCCCATTCGATGTCCGATGCGGCAGGTCTTGAGCGGACTGGCTGCCGGCCCGGTCCCTTCTATTCTGCGCTATCTCCGGTGTGCCAAGCGGTAGCGGGCCGCCTTGGCGCGGTTGCCGCAACTGTCCATCGAGCACCAGCGCCTCGGTTTGGAGCGGCTGTCGTCGATGTAAAACCCGCCGCAATTGTCAGCCTCACATCGCCGGATATCCTTTCCTGAGGGGAACAGCACCAGCATGGCAGCGGCCGCTGCTGAGCGGCGCAGCGGCAGGTATAGCCTTTCGTTCGCCGACGAGGATTGGAGGTTCAAGATGCCGCCAAGGCCAGCCGAGCCGCCCGCCTGCGCTATCGCTTTATGAAAGCTGCGCAGGGCAACGCGTTTGGAGGCGGCGTCATGGCCGAGGTTTTTCGCACAGACATTGAGCCAGGATTTGAGGGCGGCGCGTAGCGTTAGCACCTCCAGATGCACATCGCGGGCGACGCGTGGGTAAGTCACGGCACGACGCTCGAGGACCCGCCCTTCATTTTCCGACAACAACAGGGCCGGAATGCAAAAGACCAACAGATCCTGATAACTCGGTATGCAGTCGATCTCTGCCCCGTCGCGCCAGTGCAATGTGTTGGCAAGGTCAAGGGCGGGCGCACCACCCAGCATGCGCATAGGGCCGCGCGGCGAGACGTAGGTCCGGACAAATTCAGTTGATTCCATCATCGTCAATACGTAACCTGATAAACAGTTACTCAAGAGGGCAGGGCGGGTCAAATGAAGAAGCCACTGTTGACGTTCTTGTCCTGGTTTGCGTTTGCAGTCACTGCCCACGCAAACGACGATGTCCTTTATCGCTCAAGCGTGATCGTCACCGGAGATCGCGAGGAAACGCGCGTCCCTGCCATCACTGAGGGCTTCGCACTGGCAGCGCAAAAGCTGACCGGAAATCCCGACATCGTGCACAATCCGGCCTTCGCTTCGCTGGCGACCGGGGCGCCTGCCATGGTTTGGTCCTACACCTATCATGACCGCATGTTCGGCAGGCCAATTCACGACGAGCAGGGCACACGCGATCGCCCTTTCGATCTGACATTCCAGTTCGACCGCAACCGAATGGACCATGCGATGGCGCTGCTGGGTGAGAGACCATGGTTGGGGCCGCGCCCAAAGCTGGAGCTCGTCATCGAGGTTACCGATATGACGCGTAGCTATGTGCTCGCCGCCGATGGCGTCCACGGATCGGACCTGCGCGCAAGCTTTGAAGATGCTTCGGTGCGCTTCGCAGTGCCGATCATATTTCCGAAGGAGGCCGACCTGTCGGCGCTTGCGCTGGAAAACGTCGCTGCAATACCTGATGAGAGCCTGGCCAGACTGAAATCCAGGTTGGGAGCTGACGCGATCTTAGTCGGGCACCTCGATTGGGAAACCAACGAGCCGGGCTGGCATGCGGTTTGGCGCCTCCCCCTTGTTACAGAAAGTAAAAAGTGGGAGATTTCCGGCGTAAATTTCGATGCTGCCTTCCGCAACGCAATCGGAGGTGCCGCCAAGCGCATGCGACCGACCAATTAGGGCGGGTGCCATGACATTGCGGGAGGTCGCATGACCCGCTCACCCAACTCGCACCGCCAGCTGCTGCTTTGAAGCATCGTCATGTCGCGAACCAGATTGAGCGGCTAAGCCATTTATCAGGTTCACTCCCAATCCGGAGGAGCTTGCGCAAAGCGGCTCCTGTAGTCGCTTGGAGCAACCCCGAGCGATCTCATGAAAGCCCGCCGAAAAGTCTCAGGGTCGCCAAACCCAACCTCATGTGCGATCTGCTGGACAGATTGGCGGCTGGTCTCCAGACGGTCTCGTGCCGCCTCAACGCGTAGAGCCTCGACGGCTCGTCCTGGGGACTGTCCATTTTCCTTAGAGTAGACGCGGGCAAAGTTACGCGGGCTCATCGCCATGAAGGATGACAGTGCCGAGACGGACAGATCGGTGCCAGGATTTTGCCTGATCCAAGCGTGCAGACGGTCGAAGCGGCCGACGCGGTCTCTGATTTGTTGACGAAGCGCAGTGCTGAATTGCGATTGTCCGCCGGGCCGTTTGAGGTACAGGACCAACTCCCGTGCGATTGCCAAGGCTGTCGTATGCCCGAGATCTTCCTCAACCATTGCCAGCGCCATGTCGATGCCGGCGCTTACCCCTGCTGATGTCCAGACGGCCCCGCATCGTACGAAAATTGGATCTGGCCTGACGTCGATCGCGGGAAATCGCTGTGCAAGTTCGGCGCAACGCTCCCAATCGGTCGTGGCGGGTCGGCCATCCAACAGGCCGCACTCGGCCAGAATGAACGCTCCCAAGCAGATGGAGCCAAGCCGACGCACGTCTTTTGCTTATCTGATCAACCAACCCCGAAGAGGACGGGATTTTGCGGCCTCTAAGGCCGTCGCCCCACCTGAAATCAGGAGTGTGTCGATCGAGAGCTCACGGCAGTGATCGAAACTGACGGTGTGGAGAGCAACGCCCGCATCCGTCTCGATCGGCCCGCCTCGTTGCGAAACAAGGATGGTACGAAACGCGGGTTCTCCGCTTGCTCGCTTGGCGTCATTGAAAACTTGCAGCGGGCCGGTGACATCGAGAAGCTTCGTGCGATCGAATACCAGAAAGGCGATCAGTCGTTCGCAGTGCGCGTTGGCAGAATGCGAGGTCATAATGGCATTTATGCCACGAGAACCTTGTGCGATCCAGACGGCGAGGAAAGAGATATGGTCCATGCTCGAGATCAGGCCCAATTGCGAATGGTGCGACCGCGATCTGCCCCCGGGCAGTTCGGAGGCTCGAATCTGCAGCTACGAGTGCACCTATTGTGCAGAGTGCGTTTCGACGGTCCTGCACGACGTTTGCCCGACTTGCGGCGGAAATTTTTCAGCAAGGCCGATCCGGCCCAGGCGTGAATGGCGCGCGGGCTTTTGTCTCGGGCTTGAGCACGATCCAGCGAGCAGCCGACGAACACACTCGAAGTGGACAGCAGAGCAGGTTGCAGATCTCGCGAGGCGCCTGCACGACGTGGCGCCGGAGGGCCGATAATAAAAAATCCAAACACAGAAGAGATATAGCAATGGCTAAATTCCACGACTACACCTGCCGCATAGGATGGACTGGCAATCGCGGCGCCGGCACCAGAATGTATCGGGGCTACGACCGGACATGGGATATAACCACGATCGGAAAGCCTGTGATAAAGTGCTCCAATGACCCGCTGCTTGGGGGCAATCCGGCGCTACCCAATCCCGAAGATCTCCTTCTCGCATCCGTTTCGGCCTGCCACATGCTTTGGTACCTCCATCTGGCTAGCGACGCGGGAATTGTCGTCCACTCTTATACTGATCAACCCGTGGGCCATGGCGAGAGCGAGCCAAACGGAGCCGGGCGTTTCGTGGGCGTCACATTGCGGCCCAGGATCGAGGTCGAAAGCGGCATCGATCTCGACAAGGCTGCAGCCATCCATCATCGAATTCATGAGATTTGCTACATCGCGCGTTCCGTCAATTTCCCAATTCGTGTTGAGGCCGATTACCGAAAATTGTGAACGAGAGAACGGCACCCGCAGCGTGCGGTATCATCCTCCGACTGCAAATGCATTGATGTTCAGGCGGCTCGGCCGCCCAACGCCGCCCAGCGCCATGGTGCCGGTCCGACGGTGGCAAGGACCAAACGCCGCTAGCGAAGCGGGAGATCGGGTGCCACCGGAAGCGAACGCTTGTGAGCGGTGCTTAAATACGCATCAAGGATACGCTTTCGCGCCGCTTCGTCGATTTCCTTACCTTCGAGGAAATCGTCAATCTGATCATATGTTACTCCATACGCATCTTCGTCAGGACGAAGCGGCACGAGGTTCTCCAAATCTGCGGTCGGCACCTTGTTGACGAGTTGCGGCGGAGCGCCCAGATGCGCCGCCAGCGCGCGCACCCGGCGTTTGTTTAGCCCGGCAAGGGGAAGGATGTCGGCGGCGCCGTCGCCAAACTTGGTGAAGAAGCCCATCATTGCCTCGGCCGCATGATCGGTACCAATGACCAGCCCTCGTCTGGCAGCGGCGAGTGTGAATTGGGCGATCATGCGCTGACGGGCCTTTATGTTGCCCAGCAAGAAATCTTCCCGACGAGCATTGCCGAGCTCCACGCCAGCCGACCTGATCGAGTCGAGCATCGCGTCCGCCGCCGGTTTGATGTCGAGCCTGTGCGCTTCGTCAGCTCCGATGGTCTCGAGTGCTCGCTGAGCGTCCTTCTCATCGGCCTGCGTCCCATACGGCAGCCTGACAGCAAGGAATTTGGCGTCGTATCCTGCCCTCCGTAGTTCGCTTACGGCCTGTTGAGCCAGAAGTGCCGCCGCGAGCGAATCCACACCGCCGCTTATGCCCAGCACGTACGTGCAGAGCCCTGCTGCACGCAGGTACCCGCTTAGAAAGTCGATGCGTCGGCGTGCCTCCGCGGCGGCATCGAAACTCGCAGCGACGCCCAAGGCGCTGATGATCGCTTCTTGTTGTGTCATATCCCTTTCTGCTCCCGCCGTTCAAAGAATGAAACGTCGTTGGTGCCGATTCCGGCGACCCGGTCTGCGCCTGCGTGGGAAAACCGGAAAGCGTTTTGGCCATGCCGTCAGACCAGGGCGCGCTTGATCTTCCCAAGCGTTCCGCCGCGGATACCGACCCATATGGTGCGGTATCCGCGAGTCTCTCTCGGCGAATGACAGACACCGTAGTCGCAGTTCCTAAGCTGCCTCGGCAGCGACGTTCACGGCTGACACTGCGAGCTGCGTAAGGGCTTCATCGGTGTCCTTTTCCTCGCCAAGGGTAAGCTCGAGAAGCTTAACCGCTTCGGCCATGCCGAGCTCGCTAGCCCAGGTCCGCAACGTACCATAGCGGGAGATTTCATAGTGCTCTACTGCCTGAGCCGCCGCAAGGAGACCAGCATCGAGAGCCTGAGAGCCCTTGTACTCGTCCATGATTTCGGCGCCCTCCTCGGTGATGCCCATAATGGCGGCACAGGTCTTGCCCTGGGGCTTCTTGCCTAGGGCTTCGAATATTTTCTCCAGGCGCGCGACGTGCTCCTGGGTCTGGCCGCGGTGCTTTTCGAAAGCTGCCTTGAGGTCAGGGCTTTGCGCTGCCTTGGCCATCTTGGGAAGAGTTGCCAGGATCTTCTTCTCGGCGAAATAGATGTCCTTCAAAGTGTCGACGAAGAGTTCGTTCAGGCCTTTCGTTGAGGCCCTTTTGGCGGTTGCCATGACTGTCTCCCTTTTTTCACTGCCTCACAAACGGGGCGGACGAGAAACAAAATTGCGCCAATGCAGTTCCATCGGGATTAGACTGGCATGCCGAACGGCTCTTGCCGGCGGTGCATGCAGATGCAAAATCACCGCCGAATTCCGACAAGCCATCGCCACTGCCGGCACACCGTCTTAGTCGCCGGCCCGATCCATCGTCATCACCACCTCGACTCCTTATCGAGCCAGCAGGACGACTGATCGACTTCCGCGCGCCAACAGAAAGGAGCAGGGTTAACCCTGTCGACTCTAGATGCGCTTGGACTTCAGCAGGCGTATGACAAATCACCCGGAGGGCATCTGGGAGCAGCCCGCTATAACTGGAGTGCGAAGCTGTGTCGCCATGCTGGTGAAACGCAATGGGTTTGGAAGGATCTACCGTCCCTCGCGCGTAGTGCCAAACAGCGAGCGATGCAGCCGAAGCGACCACAATCGCCGATCAGCCGGTTCACAACAGACCCGGCCAGCCAAACAGACTGGCTCAGCGGCACCATCACGCGGCGAGCAACATGTAGGCTGTCAGACGCCGGATGGGCCGCGCCTTCTGCCGGTGCGGCCCTCGCCGTGTGGTGCTATTGCGGTTGCCTTGAGGTTATCCTCGCGAAGCTGGTGGGAACCTGTTACCCCTAGCAGATGCATATCCCGCACGCTAAGCGCGAACGTAGCCCTTTCTTCGTCGCCATCGGCGCATCGGGATCAGATGGCCTCAGCGACATCAAAGACCTCCTTAGCAACCTGCCCAAGGACCTGCAGGCCATCGTCCTTGTGGTCCTTCATAGGCCCAGTGACAAGGTAAGCCATCTGAAAGAGGTTTTGAGTAAGAGGTCACAAATGCCGGTCCGGGTCGCCGATGAAGATCACGTCTTCCGCGTCGGAACTTGCTACGTCGGCCAACCCGACGCACACCTCTCATTAGCCGCCAGAAGCAAGGTGGACCTTGTTGAAGGCGCCGGGCACATTCACCGAGGCCAGACCGTCGACATCCTCTTCAATTCTGTCGCCGTTCACGCAAACACCCATGCAATCGGGATTGTGTTGTCGGGTTCACTGAGTGATGGCTCGCGCGGACTTGCCGCAATAGCCCACGCTGGCGGTGCAACGATGGTTCTCACCGAGGCCGGCGAGATCAAGGCCGGGATGCCTATGAACGCGGCGATGTATGATGGGCCGCTCGACTTCACCGGTTCTGCCGATGAGATCGCCCGTGAGGTCATTCGAAGAGTGCGGCGGGTCCAGCCCCAGCCATCACCCGTTTAGAAGACGAGGGGGGCAACTCTTTCAATCGGGCGATTTGGGATCTCCATCTCAAGAAGCTCGCAATGCGTCTCTCGATCAGGTGCGCACCTTTCCGGCGCACGAGGTCAATAAGAGCCGAGATTGCTGAGCGCAATCTAATGGCTATGCCAGGTGCATGTCCGTGACTCCACTCCACCTGAGATCAGGTTCGATCCTTGCGCGTTCGTGAGAATCGAGAGTCGGCTGGTCGCAGGGGGATGCCTGCCCAGGTGGTCCTGCGGGACCGGCGCGTCGAACCAACAGATTTCGATCCAGCGCCCGGTGCGGGCCCATCGCGAGCAATGGCACTTCAAAACTGCTTGTGCCGGGCGCCGCTGCTCGGTTACCGCGGATCGCTATTTCAAATGGCTGAAGGTCGAAGCGTCGGCAAGAAGGCCGACGAGCCCTTTCCCCATGGCGGGCAACCATGCTGGTCTACGGCCCACAGAGGCGGCTGGGGCCCGTGCCGGCCCGGGGGCGTCGATAATCCCGCTGCTGCACCGATTGAGGCGAAGATCGGCGGCTACTGATCGCAAGCTCGTAAACGCTTCTGAGAGACGGACTCCGGAACCTCGCTGCCCCGACTACGTTTCGACTTCGTATCAAAGGAAGGAGGCCACAATGGACTGGAACCGCGTTGAAGGGAACTGGAAACAGGTCAAAGGCAAGGTCAAGGAACAGTGGGGTAAACTCACCGACGACGACCTCGACCGCATCGCCGGCAAGCGCGATCAGCTCGAAGGCACGATTCAGGAACGTTACGGCTTGGAGAAGGATCGGGTCCGCCGCGACGTCGAGGACTCGATCCGCAGCGGGTGAGCGCAAGTTGCTCCGCCAACTCTCCCGTGGCAGCGCGGCCGCCAATGTGAAGCTCGTCTACCGCGATAGGTCCTCGATCGTGCTTTTCGGCCTTCCAATGCGGCAAGACCATCACGGATCAAGCTGTCTCGCGCGTAGTGGTCAGCAACCTGTGACCGCGGAGCCGCTGCCACATCATCGCTCCTTTGTGCCAGCCTTGTGGATGATCACCGCTCTACGATCGCGCCGACGCGCCATCGGACCTCCCCGCAGCGCCCCTGCCTGTTCATAGCATTTGATCCATGTTCAAGCCACAATATGCAAGACGTCACCCAGGCATTTCACCGCTCGCGGCGGCCTTTCCGCCGTTGGCCTAGCGGCCTGTCATTGGGCCCTGCAAACGCGACTGGCATTGCTGCACCTACTGATCAATCCCCACATTGCTGCAAGGGCGACCTGCGCGAGCGACCAGAGGTCTTTAACTCCCGAAACCGCTTGCGCTATCGCCGTCACGCCCGTGTCGTCAGCGTGGAGAGCTGATCGGTGTCATAGCGGCTTCTGAGCTCGGCCAGCGCTTTTGGATCGGGCGCACCCTGCGCCGCGAGCTCGGCGAGCTCTTCGAAGTAATGCTCGTGGCCAGGCGGAGAGAAGGTCATCAGCACGCGCGCAGGCTTCTCGCTGACATTGGTGATGTTGTGCGGCACTCCCGGCGGGATGAACAGGAAGGTTCCCGGCGTTGCGCGGATCGTCTTGTCTCCGACATGCCATTCACACTCGCCCTCGAGCAGGTAGAAGCTCTCTTCCTGTACCCGGTGAACATGCCGCCCGGTGGCGAAGTCCGGCGGTATCGTCCAGTCAAACATGCTCGTATGCCTGGTATGTTCATCGGTGACGAGAAAAGCCATGGGGTGACCACGCAGCATGACGCCCTTCTTCTCGTCGGGCATGCAGATGACGGCTTCAGCGCTCATTTCGATCCTCCTCTGAGTAAGCGTTTGGCCAACATCGGCCGCCCGCGGGAGAAAGTCGTGAATCCGTTCCCAAAAATTTGCTAAAAGACTCCAATGAAAGTCAGGGGCGACGTCCACCAGTTCGGCATGTTTCGCCTCGATCCCGAGGCGGGCATTCTCTTTTACGGAGATGAGCCGACCATGCTTGGGCACCGTGCCGTCGCGCTGCTGCGGCTGCTCATCGAAAACGCGGGGGTGCCCGTATCCAAAGACGCGCTGATCGACGCTGGCTGGGGCGGATCGGCGGTTGCCGATAACAATTTGACGGTTCAGATCGCAGCCTTGCGCCGCACACTGGACGACGCGGCGAATGTCGCGGACTGGATCGAAACCTTACCGCGCCGTGGCTATCGTTATGTCGGACCGGCCATCGCCACCAATGTTGCCGATGCCTCTGCCGCGGCCCGCGCCGCGTCGGCACCGAGGTTGCCCGAGAAGCCCTCAGTCGCCGTCCTGCCGTTCTCGAACTTGAGCGACGATCCACAGCAGGAGTACTTTGCCGATGGGATGGTGGACGACATCATCTCGGGCCTCGCACGCATCAAATGGCTGTTCGTCATCGCGCGAAACTCGACCTTCACCTACAAGGGCCACCCCGTCGACGTAAAGCAGGTCGGCCGCGAGCTTGGCGTTCGCTATGTACTCGAAGGCAGCGTGCGCAAAGCCGGCGGTAGCGTGCGAGTCACCGCGCAGCTGATCGATGCCATAACCCGCACGCATGTTTGGGCCGAGCGCTACGAGCGCAGCTCCGAAGACATCTTTGCGCTTCAAGACGAGATAGCGCTGTCAACCGTGGGGGCGATTGCGCCAAGCGTGCGGAAGGCCGAAATTGAACGTGTCAGGCGCAAGCGTCCCGACAGTCTCGGTGCCTACGATCTCGTGCTGCAGGCCCAGCCTGACGTCGATTCCGGGATGCCGGAGCAAGTGACCAGAGCGCTGGTCCTTCTCGACCGCGCCATCGCGCTCGAACCGGCTTACGCGCTGGCGCATGGCAATGCCGCCATGTGCCATCACTGCTTGTTCCTTCGCGCCGGTCTGCGGGAGATCAACCGCGCCGCTTCGGTCCGTCACGCCCGCTTGGCCATTGTCCATGGACAAGATGATGCGCTGGCCCTCACATGGGCCGGCTTTTCCATCGGAATGGATGCGCATGATCGCGCCGCTGCATTCGCGGCGTTGGAAGCCGCCCTCGCCATCAGCCCGTCCTCGGCTCTGACCTACATCCTTGGCAGTGTGATACTCGGATGGGGTGGTGAAGCGGAGCGCGCGATAGAGTGGAGCGAGCAGGGCATGCGGCTAAGCCCCTTCGATTCGTGGGCTTGGGCAGCGTTTGATGCACAGGCGATGAGCCATTTGCTGCGCGGCCGTTACCAAGAGGCCTGCCGTGCCGCCTACAAGTCCGTCCAAGCCAATTCGGCGCACAGCATTACTTATGTGCAATTGGCTGCCGCGCTGGCCAAGCTTGGCCGATTGGACGAAGCGAAAGCGGCCGCCGCTCGCGTGCTCGAGCTCCAGCCTGGCTTCCGCTACAGCCGTCAGTTTGCAGGCGTAAATTGCGCGCCCGCCCTCGCGCAGGTTCTTGGCAGCGCGTTGTATGCTGCGGGCCTCCCAGAATAGCGCTTAAAGCCCGCGCGTCCTCGCTGTGGGCGGCGGTTCGGTATCGGCGCAGCGCAACAGAAGCCGACAACGCCGCTGCGCTTGGCATTGCCTATCTGATGCGCACCGGCTCCGCCAAGCTTACATCGAGATCAACTCGGAAAGCTGCTAAGGACCAAGCTTCGACTGACGCCGGCGCAACCTGAAGAGTTTCTGGATGACGCTACCCGCCACTCGACAAGTCCTTCCATTCGCGGCCTGGGCACGGTCGGACGCAGTGATTCAAGCCGGCGGTGCGCACCGCGATTGGCGACTATCCGGTTTCGGCAGAGCTGATGGACGGCCATGCCGATGGCGCCGGCGGCGCTGAAGAAACAGTACTGCCGGACGCAGACGGTGGGACGGCAGTGGCAAAGGCACGGCCCGAAGCTCGATCGCGGAGATATTGTGGTTGAATCGACGTTTCCGTCTTCCGCCGAGCAACCTTCCCGCCAATCGTCTGTGGAACGCTTCTCGATTGTGCTGCTCAGGACGTCCTCCCAAGCTTTGACGCAGCCGTTCATCGGGCGGCGGCAGATAGGTGATTACGTCCTTGGGGCCGCAAAATCGCGACAACACGATTTCGCAACTCGTTCCGCCCGTTTTGATTGTTTTGAAAAAAAATGAACTTGCGATGTCGACTGAGCATCAAGCTGCCCGCCCTCTTTCCAATTGCTAAACGAAGGCAACCGAATTTAGTTCATGACGATGATCGAATAGCGCAGCAGAGGTCACATCGGTCTTGAGCTACCACGCTCGCTTCCCTCGCGCGGTTTCCCTGCCCTTTACCATCGCGCTGGACAGCCCCAGTTTCAAACCTTCGCCTTCAAAGGCAGCCTGCCGCGTGCTAAGGCGGATGTCCATGCAAATATTAGCGCCGTCTTTTGCAAGGTTGCTTTCGACGCCCAATGCCAAAGAGCGAAAGCGCATATTGGCGTCTATGCCAGCTGGGCCGTTCACTTCGAAAACAACTCGGCCTGATCGGTTTCTGGAATTGGATGCGGCCATCATATCGGCCACTCGACGGCTACCTGTGGATAAGGAAGTCACCGTTCACGATATGGCGGCCTCTGACGGCATCACCTCGTTGGAACTGTTCAACAGGCTAAGCCAGGAGCGTCCTGTCAGGCTGACGGCAAGCGACTATTACGATGAGATTAGCGCTGCCCGGAAAGGGGTGTGCTGGGTCTTTTACGACAGCGACAATGTTGTCCTTCAGGTAGCGCTGGGTGCTATCGCATTGCGTAGCAAGCAGGCAAATGAGTTTCTCGCCTGGCTGTTGTCCCCCAGCTTTGCAACGCGAACTCGCGTGTCGCTTTTTCATCCCGATGTCATTGCAAAGACGAAGTCTGACGGTCGCTTCATGGCAACCAGAGATGATTTTTTTTCGCCCTCGCCAGTGCGGTATGACGTCGTGCGCGTGATGAACGCCCTTGGGACGAGGAACTTTCCTCGTCTTCAAATCGAACGCGCGGTAACCGCCGTGGCAAAGACAGTTGTCGATGGCGGTTTGCTGGTTTTGGGTCGAAGTGCCGATGAACTCGATGGCAGGTCACAGGCCACGATATTCCAGCGACTCCAAAATGAGTTCATAGCTGTTGCGGATATGGCGGGCGGTTACGAATTGAGGGATTTCGTGTTGAAACTGCAAGCTGACGCTTAATGGGGAAGGCCGTTTCTTGCTTTGTCACTCGCGCATGCTGGCCGCCGCCGTGCCTGACACCCCAGCCCAACCTAAGCGAGCCTCAGCTTTGAGAAAACGATTGGAACAAAAAGAGATCAAACGCATTCCCTAGGCTACGACAGAAGATTGCAATGGAAGACTTGCGCGCAAAAACCGATGCAAACGTCGAGAAAGATCCTGACCAATGGGTGAGTGGTGGCGACCCGATGACGCCGTCCCAGGAGTCCTATCTGAAAACCCTGTGTGAGCAGGCTGAGGATCAGGAAAGCTTTGCAGACAACCTCAGCAAGGCAGAGGCGTCTAAGCGCATAGATGCACTGAGGGCAAAGCTGAAACTTTAAGCACCGGCTCGGGCGCTCTGTCTTTACCGTCTCGACCTTCCGTCTCGCGCGGGCAGGCCTCATGGTCGGCTGGGGAGCGGTCGGGATTGCCAAGCCCTTCCTGATATTGCTGGCAATCGCGGAACTTTTGGCAGGGCGAGACCTTCTCCATGTTCGAAACCACAGGAGGAACGAGTGGCCAATCTAGGAAGACTTGCGATCGCTATGCTGGGGGTTTTGGCTTATCAAAACCGCGACAAGATCGCGGAGGCGATCCGCGGAGCGGGAGAGCGCGATCCCAATAATCCGCAAGGCGGGATACTGGACCAGGTGTCGAAGGGCCTATCCGGCACCGCGCTGGGCGATATTCTTGACCGCTTTAGAAATGCAGGTGCCGGGTCGAAGGTGGACTCCTGGGTTGGCATTGGGCCGAACCAGCCGATCGAGGCGCACGAGGTGGAAACGGCGATTGACGCTCAGACACTGGAAGCACTTTCCCGCCAGACCGGCCTCTCGCGCGAGGAGCTGATTGCAAGGATTACCAGGGATTTGCCCGATGCGGTTAACCAGATGACCCCCGACGGCACCCTCCCAGCAGACCACCGAACAAAAGTCCCAGACCAGCCCAACCTGCTCGACGACGTGCCTTCCCGGCCGATACAAAGCTAATTCCACATGACGGAAGCGGACTGGAGAGGTGCGAAACCGAGGAGATTGGATCGAGCGAGCCATGGCAGCCGGAAAGTAGGGACAAGCGAAACGCCTATTGTGGATCGCCAGACTGCGAGGGCAATCGCCGAGCTCGACCTCTTGGCAGTGCTGCTTGATTCGCGCTGGCGAATCCCGGGAACGCCAATTCGGTTCGGACTGGATGCTCTGGTAGGCCTGGTGCCTGTGCTGGGAGATACAGCAACCGGGTTGATCTCGGCTTACATTGTGCTGCGAGCCCGCAAATGCGGCGCTGGGAAGCTGTTGGTTGCTCGGATGTTGGGCAATGTGCTGTTTGATACCGTCTTGGGAAGCGTGCCCGTCCTCGGATCGATCTTCGATGTTTACTACAAGTCGAACAACCGCAACATCCGCCTGCTTCGTGGCCATCTAAGCCGTCAGGTTGCTGAACGGTAGTTCGCAGGGCATCACCCACGCGGCGTTCGCGACCGGGAAGCGGCCGGTGTTGGCCGGAGACGATGCCGTTGCCGCCAACTTGGAATGTTTCATCCAGCCGCACTCTCGGAACTGGCTGCGGAATCTGCGCCACCTTTGTCGATGTGGGTTCAATTAGTTCGGCAAAATCGGTGAAGACCGATCTTTGTTGCGCCGCTGGCAAATCTGCGCAGCGATCAGGTGATCGGTAAGGTCGATTCCGACAGAGACAGCCAGCGCTTTGCTGAGATAATCGGAGCTAGGCCGCTTTTGCGCCCGATGCCTAGGAACCATGAACCGACCTGCTGGTTTGGACAGCACGCCGGGTGGTCGGCGTGGCAGTTAATGGAGAAACCCAATGACACGAGCATTCACGACTACAGTATTGGCGGCCGCGTTCGCTATGCTCGCCCCGTCCGCCTTTGCGCAATCGGCGGATGTTCCCAAGCCCGCATCACCAGCCCAGGATCGGACGGCGGACGAAGCCGGACAGAACCAGCAAGCAATGCGCCAAATGATGCGCGAGATGATGGATGAGATGCTGCAGGAAAAAACAGCAAAGGATCGAGACCCCGAGGCAGATTGGCGACACAGGGGCCCAAGGCTTCAGGACGACGAGATGAGCGATCGTGATACGGGACGTATGAAGCACGGCCGCAGGGCGGGAGCCGATATGATGCAGGGTGCCAAAATGAGGATCATGTTCGCCATCATGGACACCGACGGTGATGGTACACTGTCGCGGACGGAGGTTCAGGATTTCATCGGGCGAATTTTCAACGCTGTCGACGAGGACGGCGATGAAAGCGTCGACATGCAGGAACTCCAATCCTTTTTCCGTCCCGGAGGAGACCAGGACCGACGTTAGCACCGACAGGTTGTACCTCGGCCTGCTCGACGTCTGAAGCTAGGGCCCACAGGAGATGGCTCGGAGCACGGTATTTGGCTCCCCACCGTCTTATGCTCCGCCGATACTCGGTAGGATCAACGGGGTAAAGACCTGCGCAGAGCTCGCACGAGGCTGGACGGCTGTGCCCGTCGACGACCATAGGCCAAGCATTCCAAAGAAGTGGCTCTAGGCAAGCATTGCGAGGTTTAGGGGCAAACATGCATCTGGTCCAGATTCTGCTACCTCGCGCCGACAACGCAGGAAAGCCCTTCGCCAAGCAAGAGTTTGACCGTGTGAAGGAGGAGCTCGCGCTCCGCTTCGACGGTGTCACCGCGTATTTGCGCGCGCCTGCGGAAGGTGTGTGGAGGCAGGGAGCAGACGAGATCGTCATCTTCGAGGTTATGACTCACGAAGTCGATCTGCCCGATTGGCAAAGGCGGCGTTCGGAATTGGAGCGGCGGTTCCGCCAGGAGCAGGTTGTGATTCGATATCTGCCGATGGCTTTGGTCTAGCGCCTGCGGCAATGGTGTGGCCCAGACGATGACCGAGTGCATGCCGCTTCACGTCTGAGGTATCTGAGGTATACTGCAAGGCAGCTTCGGACTCAGTGCGCCAAACCGCTGATTCAAACTCAGTCAACGGTGGCTCGGCTGTCCTCAAAGGACGATGGCTAGCTGACGGTCTGCACTTCCTGACGGCCACTTTGACAAGATAAACGCCTAGCTCATGCGAGCGGTGCGCATATCGTCAACGATGTCTGGGGTCTGCAGCGTGAGCCCGACATTGCGCGGGTGGCGGCCGAAACCGGCGCCGGGCTCGTCATCATGCATACCGGACGGGATCGCGACAAGCTGCCCGATGTGATCGCCGACCAGCTGGCGTTCCTGGGAAAATCGCTTGAAATCGGGCGCGGGCAAGGTGTCGCCGACGGCCATATCGTGCTCGATCCCGGCTTCGGCTTCGCCAAGGAGACGGCGGAGGAAAACCTCGATCTGATGGTACGGTTTGCCGAGCTTGGCGCGCTCGGCTTCCCGCTGATGGCCGGTACGTCGCGAAAGCGTTTCATCGGCACCGTCACCGGCCGCGACGCCGCCGACCGGGCGGCCGGCACGGCGGCGACCAGCGTCATTCTCCGGCTCAAGGGCGCGCATCTGTTTCGCGTCCATGATGTCGCAATCAACGTGGACGCGCTGGCGGTGGCGGATGCTATGCTGGCGCGGGAAACCGGATCGGAACGCTGAGCCATGTACGTCATCCGCATGAAGAATTGCGCCTTCTTTGCCCGGCATGGCGTGCTGGACGAGGAAGAAGCGCTGGGGCAGCGCTTCTATGTCGATGCCTCGCTCACCGTCGAGCCGGGACGCGCGCTCGTCGATGACGCCATCGGGGAAACCGTCAACTACGGCGTCGCCTTCACCGTCATCGAGGAGATCATCACCGGACACCGGCGCTTCCTGATCGAGGCGCTGGCCCTGGAAGTCGCGAAGGCTCTCAGCGGGCGCTTTCCCCAGATCCGGAAAGCCGAGGTCACCGTTCGCAAGCCCAATGCGCCGGTGCCTGGCGTGCTCGATTACGTCGAGGTGACCGTTGTCTGGCCCGAATAACACCGTCTATCTGAGCCTCGGCGGCAATCTGGGCGCTCCGGCGGCGTCGCCCTCAAGCTCATTTCCTGTAAATTTGCATGTTGGAAGATCCCTCTGGACAGGGTTCGAACTGCCTCAACCCTGGCTTCGTCAACGCACCGCACCTTCTGCCGCCCAGCGTCACCGGTCAGCCGCCGGCTAGACGGACGACCTGTCAGGGCTCGTTGTTGCCCAGACGCACTGGTGCTACGGGATGGCGGTGTCAAAAAGATCCGCTTGCCTAACACACGTTAGTTTCTTCCGCTTCCTTCCAACCTATAAAGGCGAGCGATGAGTGATCCCCGGCAAGCACGCAAGGTTTATTTGGAAGCAGCTCACCTCGGTATCCGTCGGGCGCGGGCGAGCGCTGATGACTTGCTTCGTACCATTGAGGAGACACGGCGCCTTATCCAAGCGTCCCGCGACTTGCTGTCGCGGCTCAAAGCGGCTGAGCTTCGAACCTGATCACCACCTCCAGAACCGCTCTGATCTGCTGGCAGATTGTGTGGAAACATCCCCGTGCGGCAGGGCGTCCCTGGCCATCGCGGCCAGTGCTGTGATTGGCTTCTCTCTGGGCGGCTTCCAACTGGGGAAGCACTGTGCCCTCGGTACCAAAGACTTTGCCGTTGGAGGTTGGTTGCGTGGAAAAGGTCACGCTCATCGGTTCGCTGGCAGCGCTGTGCTCAATGACCAGTTTTGCCCCTCAAGCCTGGAAGATCATCAAGACCCGGGACACAGCTGGCATATCCGCGTGGATGTATGCCATCACTGTGCTGGGCTTCGCGCTGTGGCTGACTTTCGGCATCATCAAAGGCGAATGGCCCATCATAGTCACCAACGCTGTCTGCCTCGTGCTCGCCACTTTTATCCTGCTGATGAGGGTCCTTCCCAGTTCCAAGAGGGAGATGGTGGCGGACGCAATCGATCCTTCGCCTGGCTCCGAGAGGCCTCGGCCGCCCGCGTCCTGAGGCCTGCCTCGTTAGCTTGACCGCGGCCCTACAGAGTTCAGTCGTGTTGGTGGCGTATGTCACGTGCCACAGAAGGTCTGCAGAACGCCCTCGTGCGGCTTAGGTGGGTCCGCGTAATAGGACAGTTTGGGCTGTTCCTCGAACGGCCGTGACACGACTTCCAACAATTGCTCGAAGATTCGGAGTCATCGTCCTCCACCGCAGCCTTGATCATTGCCTCGACGCGATGGTTGCGAGGAATGAATTTGGGATTGCTGCCGTGCATCACGGCTTTGCGCGTCGAGGTGGCGCCGCCGTCCCGCGCCAAGCGATTTCGCCAGCGCATCGACCAGGCATCGAAGGGGCCGGGATCCTCAAACAGCCGCCTCGCGGTAGCTTGGGCGCCAGGGATGTCGAGGTCATCTCCCAGCAAGCGGAAGGTGAGCGTGAAATCCGCTCGCCCACGCGCCATCACATCTAACAGATCGTTGGCAAGGTCCAAGTCACCTTCAGCTTCATTCAGCAGCCCAAGCTTAGCCCTGAACCCGCGATGTAAAATAGCTTCGTAGCGAGCGTGAAATTCCCCTAGTGCCTGCTCGGCCTGCGAGATTGACTCACCCTCGCGCTCGCTCAGGAGCGGCAGCAGAGTCTCGGCGAAGCGTGCCAGATTCCAGACTGCCACCCGAGGTTGGTTGCCGTAGGCGTGCGGCCATGTTGCTCGATGGAGCTGAACACCGCTTGCGGATCATATGAATCCATGAACGCGCACGGTCCATAGTCAATCGTCTCTCCGGATATCGGCATGTTGTCGGTGTTCATGACGCCGTGGATGAAGCCGAGCAACATCCACCGCGCCACCAGTTCCGCTTGCGCCGCGATCACAGCCTCGAGCAGAGCCAGGTAAGATCTCGGTTTCCTGGCCGCATCAGGAAAATGACGCTGGATGGCATAATCGGCAAGGAGCTTCAGCGCTTCTATGTCGTTGCGGGCGGCAAAGTATTGGAAAGTGCCGATACGGATATGACTCGCTGCCACCCTGGTCAGCACGGCCCCTGACAGCCGGCGCTCCCGGTAGACTGGGTCCCCGGTAAGCACCGCCGCAAGGCTTCGAGTGGTCGGTGTGCCGAGCGCAGCCATTGCTTCGCTGACCACGTATTCACGAAGCACCGGACCAAGCGCAGCACGGCCATCGCCGTTGCGCGAAAATCGGGTCGGTCCTGAACCCTTCAGCTGGACATCCCGACGCACTCCGTGCACATCGACGACCTCGCCCAGCAGTGCTGCGCGTCCGTCGCCCAGTTTGGGGACGAAGTTGCCGAATTGGTGGCCAGCGTAGGCTAAGGCTATAGGGTGCAGTCCATCTGGAAAATTGTTCCCGGCAAGCACGGCGATCCCAGCAGGGCTCCCGAGCTGATCGGGATCAAGCCTTAACTCCAGAGCTAAGGGGCTCGTTCAGCCGGATTAGCCTGGGGTTTGAAACCGGGTGGAGAGGGGCACGCGCGAAGAAATGATCCGGTGACTGGGCATAGCTCTGCTGAAAGGGCCAGATCGGGCTCCGCACGGCTGATCCGGCTGTGGATGAAGGCATGAGGTTCTCCTTTGCTGTGGCAGAGGTCGGAACCATGTCGATCACTGCGTCGATGCCGATGTCAACCCGCGGCCGCCGGCTCGCTCCCGGTTCATCCCGCGGCTTTGTTGGCTTTCCCGAACTTCTGCTCCGGTGCTGCCGCCGCACCCGCGCTCCAAACGCCCGCAGCGCGCCCGGCTCGCTAAGGCGTCGTTCCTGCCCTGTGCTACCGCACGCGCGGCTACAGCATTTGGTCTGCTTGGGTTTCAAAGGGGCGGCCTGCATTTCCCTAACCGCCTTCTCGGGTCGCAGGGCACTGCTCCAGTGCTGATGCTTCACCTTGTGCTTTGATCGGGCCATCTGTGGAGAACCGAATGCCGCCCGCTTCAAATGCATTTCGAATCGCTGAAAGTTTACGAGGGCCAGGCACTCGCGACCGCTTTCGAAATCTCGTATCGCACCTTCGCTGAGGCCTGACTTCACGGCGAGCCGCACCTGCGGCCAATTCAGCAGACCTCGCGCTATCCGCGATTGCTCCGGCGTCAGATCAGTCACTGAACTCTCGCCATCGAGCCCGAGGCCATTTGATGCATCGAACGGCCCCAGGCTGCTCCCCAGGATGCGTCTCAGCGCGGCCAACCGCGACAACGGCGACATCACGGCCGCCCATATATCTGCGCGAGCCAGGTCTGCCGGTTCCTAACCAGTTCTGAGCCTCTCCGAGGAGGAGGTGTCTGCCGCTGCGAGACGTCGAGCGAGAGGGCTGGGGTTCTACGTCTCGTGCGCATCGGGGGCCCGGAGATGAAAATTGGACGCATTGGCGAATTGGAGGTGGTGGTCATGAGGTCCTCGATCAGGTTCTCCGAAAGGTCCTCGATCAGGTTCTCCGAACCGAAATCAACCCGATTTGTTCCGGCTCGATGCCCATGACGGCCGCAGCATAAAGAAAAGCCCGAGCGGAAACTGCTTAGCATTCCTCGCTACGCACTTCGACGCCCTCGGCTTCGCCGCGGGGAGAGAAATGAGCCTGGAATATACGTCAAATGTCTATAGTCAGGATCCCGTCCTATGACGCTTGAACCTGATCGCGGCATTGTTCAAAAGCTCGTGAAAGGGACTGGAATCACAGCGCCACAGCGCGGGAGTTCATATCGCTGCTCGGGACGAATTGGGCATCACTCGTCCGAGAGGCGAAAGCTCTGGCGAAGGGTCCAGGCGCCCCGGAACTGCAGCCGTTGAGTTGGCAAACGCCTCGGGTCCGTTAGCTGGTCCTTCCCAGACCGGGGGCGGGGAACATTAGCGCCCGGCCCAAGTTCGGCACGTAACGCAATCCGGTCACAAAAATTGACACAGGCCACTTCCCCGAGCATTTTGACCCGTAAGCTTCAGATAATCTGTGATCTGACGGACTCAGATATCGGTATATTGGAGGGAATTCAATTCCAGAAGCGGGACTTTCAGGCCAATCAGGACATTGTGCGCGAAGGAGATCGTCCCACCCATTCATTTGTCATCCTGGAGGGTCTGGTCGGGTCCACAAAAT
The DNA here is from genome assembly GCF_006440875.1 of Mesorhizobium sp. B2-5-7. Classification (NCBI taxonomy): domain Bacteria; kingdom Pseudomonadati; phylum Pseudomonadota; class Alphaproteobacteria; order Hyphomicrobiales; family Phyllobacteriaceae; genus Mesorhizobium; species Mesorhizobium sp. B2-5-7. Next base: position 395,475 of record NZ_VFUO01000005.1, read on the forward strand.
TGACTGGGGAGGGTAAACGGCAGATCACGTCGTTCTTTGTTCCGGGCGACATTCCTGATCTGCACGGAATGCATCTGTCTGTTTTGGATTGCACCTTCACACCACTCACGCGCGTCAGCGTTGGCTTCATGCGGCATGATGCGCTGCGGGCCATTTGCGACCAACATCCTTCGATAGCGACGGTGTTTTGGCGCTCGACGCTGATCGACGCGGCTATATATCGAGAGTGGGTCACCAACGTTGGAAGGCGCGACGCGTATGCCCGTATGGCGCATATTCTGTGCGAACTCATCGTCCGCCTTCGCTCTATGGGGCTTATCAAGGACCATGTGGCGGAGCTTCCGATTAGGCAGGCGGAACTTGCCGACGCCTTGGGCTTGTCGGCCGTGCACGTGAACCGAACGCTGCAGGATCTTCGAGGCGACGGACTGGTTGTTACCGAGGGCTCCCGATTTCACGCTGTTGACTGGCCTGGCCTCGTTCGAGCCGGAGACTTTGAGACCGGCTACCTTCACCAAAGGAACGCGACGAGCTTGTGAGGGTGGAGGTGGGTTCGATGGCGAGATATTTCTTTGACACCTATGAAAGCGATGCGCTCATCAAAGATGAGACAGGCATCGAATGTGGGGGGATCGAAGCCGCACGAAACGAGGCGCTAGCAGGTCTAATCGACTTGGCTAGAGACTCGCTGAAGGGCGTCGACGGACATCAATTGGCGATTGAAATTCGGGACGAGAATGACAAGAAGCTGGTCAGGCTGAGCCTCTCTCTTCAAATGCTGCTAACGCGCCGTCCTACTGCTCCGACTGCCGAGCGGTGATACGCGACACAGCGGGGGGTCGAGACGTCATTACAGCGAGCAGGTTTTGCGGAAGCCGACCGGTGCTGGCGGCAGTCGCGGCCCAATCAAAAGATGTCAAAGCATCTGCTGCAAGCGCACAAGGCTCAAAAGCAGCGAGAAAATCCAAGTGAAGACGCTTCAAAGCAAGCCGGCAGCATGTTGGTAGATGGCACGCCCTATTGCGGTAATCCAGAGCACCAGCTGGGGCCCGTGGCAGAGGCAATTCGATTGTCGGATTGATACCAACTACCCTTCACTTATCATTTGAGCTTGCTCGGTCCGATGCCCGGCTTAGTCTGTAAACGGCTCTATCAGTCCGGCCTGCGGACGCTTCAAAATTGACTCTGGTGCTTTATGCGTTCGCGCCTCCGTTGATGGTCAGCGCGGCTCCGGTGACAACCGCCCCAGAACAGCCATGGAAGTCATGCTTCAAGACCAAACCGATAGCCGAAAAATTCTCCAGTTTGCGGCAGATGAACTTTCCGACGCAACAGATCCACGCCTGATTGCCGCGCTCAGATTGGTCGCCCGCTCCTATCGAGCGCAATCCGTCGAGGCTGCAGATGATCTGGTGGAGCTCACGCTGCGCACCGCCATTCAGGAGGCGGAGGGGCGACCTGAGGAAATCAGTCTGTTCAACTGGCTCAGCGCTATTATGGCGCGATATCGAAAGTGAGAGTGACGGGGGCCGCCGGCCCGCTCCCAACCTGCAGGCACGTCAAATTGCCTTTCCGATGCACCCAGAAGGCGCCGCGTCTTGCTCGTCCAGGCAGGTGGGGCATGCTCGTCGGGAGCGCTGCTTGCAAGAGTGCCGCTGTTTGAGATCCCACTGCCGGATCGTGACCCTTTGCGAGCGCCACCCAATGCTGAAATTGCCCGGCATCATGGAAAACCAAATTTAAGTACTTTCTACTAGGGTCGGCCGAGGGTTAGTCCCGGGAAAGGTATTTGGGTCAATTGGCCACCACCGCATCCAGTCTCAGCCGGTTGAGACAGTCGTTTTTTTCTTCGGCAAACGTGCCGGCGGCGATCGCTTTTGTGGTCCTTGTGATCTGCGCCGTTTTGGCGGACCGGGAAAGCAGGCTCGTTTCAGGCCAATTGGCGCGCGCCGACGTGTTGGCCAAAGTGAACATCATAAGGGCCAAGCTGGAAGGCAACATCAACGGCAATCTCCAGCTTACGCGCGGCCTCGTTTCGGCGATCGTGACCGAGCCCTATATGGGGCAACAGAGGTTTGCGGCGCTGGCAAGCAACCTGCTTGAGCAGGAATCTCAACTGCGCAACATCGCCGGCGCGCCGGACCTCGTTATCTCGCTCATGTATCCAATGGCTGGCAACGAAAAGGCCATCGGCCTGGATTACCGCAAGAACGATGCCCAACGCACCGCCGCCCTCAAAGCGCGCGACCTGCGGGCGCCCGTGCTGGCCGGTCCGGTCGACCTGGCGCAGGGCGGCCACGGCTTCATTGGCCGCTTTCCGGTCTTCGTGAAGACGGCGGGCGGTGGTGAGCGCTTCTGGGGCATCGTCTCGGCCGTCGTTGACGTCGAGCGCCTCTATAGGGCAAGCGGCCTTTTGGACGCCGATCTCGACATCGAGATCGGCCTGACCGGCAAGGACGGCCTTGGCGGGACTGGTGATCGCTTTTTCGGTGGCGAGAGTATAACGCGGGCCAACCCCGTGACCGAGACGGTGCACCTGCCGTCCGGTTCCTGGCAGATCGCCGCGATCCCAAAAGGTGGCTGGGCCTCATCGGCGAAGAATCCCTGGATCTTGCGGGCGATCATGCTGTTTGCCGGTGCGCTTGTCGTCCTGCCCATTCTCGTTGCGGGGCGGCTGTTCGGCGAAAGGCAGAAAAACTTCGCCGAGCTCAGGCGATTGTCCGGTCGCCTGGAACTCGCGCTGGATGCGTCGGGGATCGGTGTCTGGGAGCACAACATCGCCACCAACGAGCTGGTGTGGGACGACCGAGTCAACGAAATCTACGGCAAGCCGGCTGACCGGAAGCCGCGCGGCTATGATGACTGGGCGTCAGTGATTCATCCTCAGGACATCGAACGGGCGCAGCAGGATTTCGATGCCGCGGCGGCGGTGAAGGGCCCCTATTCCTCGCAATACCGGATTGTCCATCCGAATGGCGAGATCCGGCATGTGCGCACGCGCGCGACCTATTTCCAGGAGCGCAACGAGACGCCCAGGATGATCGGCGCCGAATGGGACGTGACAAGCGACGTCGAGCTCAATGAAAACCTTGTGCGGGAAAGGCATCTGTCGGAACTCAGGAACGCCGAGCTTGAAGTGGCCAAGGGGCGCATCGAACACGTGGCGCTCCACGATTCGCTCACCGGGCTGCCGAACCGCCGCTATCTCGACGACATGCTGGCTACGAGCACGCGTCGGGTAGAACGAACTGCGCTCCTGCATTTGGATCTCGACCGATTCAAGCAGATCAACGACACGCTCGGACACGCGGCCGGTGACGCCATGTTGATGCATGCCTCGAAGGTCATCACGGCTAATGCGGGACCAGCCGACTTCGTGGCACGCATTGGCGGCGACGAGTTCGTGGTCATTTGCGCCGGGCGCGACGACGCCGAGCTCGCCGCGCTGGCCGACCGCATCATCGATGAGATGCGGCAACCCGTCGATTTTCGTGGCCACCAATGCCGGTTCGGCGTCAGCATCGGTATTGCGGCGAATACGGGCGAGGGGTTCGACGCACGGCAGCTCCTGGTCAACGCCGATCTCGCCCTCTACCGGGCGAAGAGCCGGGGCCGAAACCGCTACGAGTTCTTCAACGACGAGCTGCAAAGTGAAATCGTGCAGACCAAGCGGACCGCCGACGAGATCCTGGGCGGTCTCGAGCGCAACGAATTCATCGTTTTCTACCAGCCGCAGTTTGACGCCGACACCTTGGACATTGTCGGCGTGGAGGCCTTGGCACGCTGGCAGCACCCGACGCGCGGGATCCTGGGTCCTGACGTCTTTCTGAGGGTAGCGGAGGAACTGAACGTCGTCGCGCTGATCGACCGAACGGTCCTCAAAAGGGCGTTGGCCGACTTTGAGCGCTGGCAGCTTCAGCACCTCGACATTCCACACGTTTCGGTCAACGTTTCGGCACGCCGGCTTGAGGACAAGGACCTGATCGATGGCCTGCGCAAGCTCAACATCCGCGAAGGTACGGTCTCCTTCGAACTTGTCGAGTCCATCTTCCTCGATGAGAATGACGACCTCGTGGCCTGGAACATCGAGCACATTAAGGACCTCGGTATCGACATTGAGATCGACGATTTCGGCACGGGCTACGCCTCGATCGTCAGTCTGCTCAAGCTTCAGCCGCGCCGACTGAAGATCGATCGCCAGCTTATCACACCCATCACCAGCTCGCTGCCGCAACGCCGTTTGGTGTCATCCATCATCGAGATCGGGAAGTCGCTCGGAATCGAAGTGGTGGCCGAGGGCGTCGAGACGATGGAGCATGCGCGCATCTTGAAAGAGCTCGGCTGCGACCTGCTGCAGGGCTACGCGCTCGGCCGACCGATGGACGCCAAGGCTTTAGAATGCTTCGCGCAATCTCGCAGATGGCCGGCCACCGGATAGCCGTCTGGCTCTCACGGAGTTAATGGGCGTGGCATTCTTTCGGGACGACAGACAGGGTAGGTGAGGGGATCAGAACTCGCGCCGCTGTTCGATAAGATGGGCCGCCGACCAGCAAAGGATTGCCCAAGCTGATCCCACGCACCATCCTGCAAGTACATCCGTGGGGTAGTGGACGCCGAGATAGATCCGGCTCAATCCGACCATGATTGTCAGGAACACCGCGAGGCCAACGAAATACCCTTTCACCCGGCGATCAGGACTTGCCCTGGCCAGCAAAGCTCCAAGCGTAAGGAAAGTGACAGCGGACAGCATCGCGTGGCCGCTCGGAAAGCTAGCGGTAAATACTCTGGTGGTGTGGAAAATGTCGGGCCTGTGGCGATCAAACGCGACCTTCAGAACTGTGCTCAGCGCCTCACCACCAGCCACGGCGGCGGTGACCAGCCAGGCGTATCTGCGCTTCTGCGTTATCAGCAGGTAACCTATGGCCGCCAGCGATGCAAAACCCAGGAACGCAACGCTGCCGAGGGCCGTGACGTCGCGGCCCATTTCTTCAAGCCACGGCGGGCCAATCAGATTCGTTGGATGATCGGCGCTCCGAAACGCCATAAGAACGGCGCGGTCGAATGCGCTCGTGTCACCCTCGACAACTTCCTCGGCCAGAAGGCTGAATCCGAGGACAAGGCCGCCAGCCACAAGCAATGAGGCGATCAGCCAAATAGCGTCGCTGCGAAAGCCTCGCAGGAAGCCGTTTGACGAAGAGGGCGGGTTGATTTCCATCCGCTCAAGCTAGTGAACCGATAAGTCTCGTCAATCCTTGTGCCCCCGCTCGCTGCCGAAGCGCCATCAAGTTAAGTCCGAACAGGTTGGTCCGCTGCTGGGTCACGCTTCGTCCAGCGCCCATCCATCTGGACCCAGACCGAACGAATACTTCGCCGAAGTGGAGAACTGTCCCGCCTGCGGCTGCCAAGCACGACATTCAAGGCGTATCCGTGGACGTTCGACGCGGATTGTGTTGAAGGAGTTGGCTGCGTCGCGACCTCTCATTGAGACGGCGGTGCCTGCCTGTATGAGCAACGCTGCATATCGCGCTTTCGCATAATGAACGGTACTGAGATTGGCTTGTTGGAGGTGGTGATGGCCTGACAAGTCGACGCGGCTTTCGAGAACGCCTCCATGGCCATTTTGGCTCGTCCGACGTCCGGTTGCGATATCACGTTGCCTTCAGCCACAGTGGCGCGACGCTCGGGCTGATCGCGGGCGAACTGCTGCAGGCGAGATTGCGACGGGAAACGAATATCCCTTGTTGGCCAAATTCCGCCCAGCCCGGTTCGGGTGAGTAAGCGTCGAATATCTATCGACCGTCAACTCTTGAGGGCCGGCAACCGCTTGTCTGTTCATCCTGCCTAAAAAACTCGCTGGGCTGAAGGCGCACAAATGTTACGTCGCAACGATCTGCGAAAGCATAATCAGACCTAATGAGGCTAATGCCCGAGCCTGCAGCTCCATCATGGTAAGACCCGGATGCCCGCCGGGGGCTCTAAGGTCGCCCCCGGGAACAAGCTGGACCGTCCTGCGTTGGACAGCCAATGGAACAGCTTGGATCAGATTTGGCGGTGATGGCGCAACCTGGCTACTGGTTGGCTATGGTGCTTTTGTTCGTCCCTTACGCAATCGGCGTGTTGTTTCTGATCAGGTCGTGCCACTGCCTTTGACTTCATCCGCCGGCGTTGAGCTGCAGAGCGCCACGGCAATATGCGCGACTAACCGAGTTTGCGAACAGCCACGTATTGTGACGAGCAGTCCGAGGTCGTCGTGAAGAGCTATCCGTGCCGCGCCCCAGTTACGCCGGTTGGCGACTCCCTGCCGTGAGGATTGGTCGAGCTACCTGCATATATCGGGACTACGCCGCCTGTGCAGGCTCATTGAGGTCGAACTCGACAACCTGTCCTCGATCGATCGCAGCTCTGGCGATAAGCGTTGCCAATTCACGATCGGAAACGAGGTTTTCGCGGAAAACTGTCCGTATCGCCACCACGGCCGCCGATACTGACAGCGGCCAAGGTTTGCCCCTCCTGCAGTCAATATAGTGCTGAACAAGGTACTCCAGATCGCGGCGCTTTTGGCTCATCTCGGCCTCCATACTTGGTGAATGTACAGGAATGAGGCTCGCACTCACTTAGATTTGTTAAAGGCCGCCACTTTTTTGGTGAAGGACAATTCAGCCCGGTGCTTGGCCAAGAAAGAAGCCGAGCGTCTGATGGAAGCCTCACGCCCCGGCTGCTTCCGTTGTCCCCCTTCGGTAGGTGGTTGTCGCCCCTGCCATAGGGACGGCTGCCCTGGTCTCTCAAGTGGTCATCAAACGCGACGGCACTCACGGCAAGTTTCGCACCGCCGTCGCTGGAACACAGCCTGGCTCTCTTGGTTTGGTCGCCAACGATTGCCAGTGACGCGAAAGAGAACCTCAATGCCCTTTGCGACCGCAACTGTTTGGAGCGCCTCATCCAGCACCGGCACCTGTCCATGAGCGATGGTCTCGCATCACTGGCAAAAGCTATCGGCCGCGGTAGTGCGATCCTCTTCGTCGGGCCGGGTGTCTCGATCAGCGTTGGGCTTCCGTCTTGGGAAAAACTGATCGAGCAGATGGCAAAAGAACTTGGGATCGATGACGAGTTTTCGAAGCGACGCGACCGTTTTCAAACTCTAGCCGAGTACTATCGGATACGGCATGGCAGCATCGGACCGCTGCGCAGTTGGATGGACAGAACTGGTCGCTCGCCAAGGATCGGATCGAAAAATCGGAGTTGCATCGCCTCATCGTGATGCTCAATTTCCCCATCATCTATACCACGAATTACGACCGGAATCTGGAACTGGCGTTCGAGATATGGTCGGCGATACGTCAAGGTGGCCAATGCACGCGATGCAGCGCAAGCCCGCCAGGGGGTTACCCACATCGTCAAGTTCCATGGCGACTTCGATGAGGATTCTTCCCTCGTCCTGACCGAAACGGATTATCTCGACCGGCTTTCCTTCAATTCCCCACTCGATGTGCGGTTTCGTTCCGATGCACTTGGCAGCACAATCCTCTTCATAGGCTGTAGCCTCTCCGACCCGAACATCCGGTTGCTGTTGCATCGCCTGTGGCAAACCTGGCATCGATCCGGGTATGAAAAAGATCGCCCTCCTTCTTTCATCTTGATGACCAGCCGAAACCCTGTGGAGAAGGCGGTGCTTGGGCGTTGGGGTATTTCAGTGGTCGTCGGCGAACTCGATGATCCGCAAGCTGCTCTGGTGAATTTCCTCAGTCAATTGGCCGAAGCGGTTGGGCATGAGCCGGAGTTTGGACTGGCGAAATCTGGCGGAACAATGCCGACGGGCGCACGGATGGAACGTCGGGCTAGGAAGGAAGTTAGGCGGGCCCTCTCGAAGGAGCCGCTAGATGGCAGAGAATTCCGTTCGAAATTTCAACATCAATTTCGGTCCCCAGCATCCTGCGGCTCACGGCGTGCTACGCCTGGTTCTCGAGCTCGACGGCGAGGTCGTCGATCGTGTCGACCCTCATATCGGCCTGCTTCATCGCGGCACCGAGAAACTGATCGAAACCAAGACTTATCTCCAGGCGCTGCCGTATTTCGATCGTCTCGATTACGTGGCACCGATGAGCCAGGAACATGCCTGGTGCCTTGCAATCGAGAAACTGATGGGTCTAGCCGTGCCGCGGCGTGGCCAGCTGATCAGGGTGCTGTTCAGCGAGATCTCGCGAATCCTTTCTCATCTGCTCAATGTCACCACCCAAGCCATGGACGTGGGAGCACTGACCCCGCCCTTGTGGGGGTTTGTCGAACGCGAGAAACTGATGGTCTTCTACGAGCGGGCCAGCGGCTCTCGGATGCATGCCGCGTATTTTCGTCCCGGCGGCGTGCATCAGGATCTGCCGCCAGACTTGATCACGGACATCGGCAATTGGATCGACCCGTTCCACAAAACCGTGGACGACCTGGACAGGCTGCTGACGGACAACCGCATCTTCAAACTTCGTAACGTGGACATCGGTCAGATCTCGCAAAGTGACGCCTGGGCGTGGGGTTTTTCAGGTGTGATGGTGCGGGGATCAGGTGCGGCCTGGGACTTGCGAAAGTCCCAGCCATACGAGTGCTATGCCGAGATGGGCTTCGATATACCCGTCGGCAGGAGCGGCGATTGTTTCGACCGGTATCTGGTGCGTATGGAGGAGATGCGCCAGTCGGCCAAGATCATGCGGCAGTGTGTCGACCTGCTGGTAAGCGAGGGACCTGGGCCGGTTTCGAATACCGACGGCAAGGTCGTCCCCCCTAGACGTGCGGCCATGAAGCGTTCGATGGAGGCTTTGATCCATCATTTCAAGCTCTATACCGAGGGCTTTCGTGTGCCTGCCGGCGAGGTTTACGCGGCGGTGGAAGCGCCGAAGGGGGAGTTTGGCGTCTACCTGGTGGCCGACGGCACGAACAAGCCGTACCGATGCAAGCTGCGTCCTCCGAGCTTCGCTCATCTGCAGGCAATGGACCTGCTCTGCCGTGGCCATATGTTAGCCGACGTCACCGCCATACTAGGTTCATTGGACATCGTTTTGGGCGACGTGGATCGATAGCGCTGCGAAGCCGCCCAGCCCAGCCGATAGCTAGCCGCCGGTTGTCTTTATTGGCTCTTCCGCCGGCCGGCAACAGTTCATCTCCATGCTCGCTCGTCGGCGTATGGGGAATCGGATGCGGCCAGATCGTCGAGCAAGGCGAGCCGGACAGCTTCTTCGAGAATCCCCAGCATACGCGGACCAAGCTCGCGATGTTCTTCATCCTGGACGTTTCTGAGCCAGCTTTTGAAGCACTGACACAAACTTTGCCAAGCCGCAGCCGGCGAGTTGATGTGTCCGAGACACTCACTTTCTTATCCTTTCCCTGGACATTCGGGGGGTGGCACAGCGTTCATTGTTGTCGCATGTGAGGGTGAATTGGATATCTTTGGGGGCCTCGAGGTTTTGATAGACGTGCCCAAGCGGCAGCGGTGGAGCACGTGCGAGAGCTGCTAGCATAGCTAAGGGAGAGGTCAGACGCCGCAGCCGACACGATCGAGCAGTTTCTGCTCGACCCGATAGGTTGAACTTTGTCGTCGAGTCCTGTCACCCGCAATTCCATGCGCCGGCCCATAAAATGGCGCGAATTAGACTGACAATGCTCAAATCCCGTGCGGAGCTCCCGTCTAAGGCCGCGCTGCGTTTCCGGCGCAGGCAGCCGCGCGTGCGTGATGTACGGCGCTGTGGAAAACCTCTCCTCGCGATCTGCAGGGCCTACCTCGGACATCGAGGTGGTCGGCCTCCATAGGCTAGCGGTCAAATGGCCGATGATCGCTCGGCGCATGTACGAAGAAGAGGCTCCGAGCGGAGGCAAGGGTCGGTCCACTTCAAAAATCAGCCGCTGGTGATATCGAAGTGATGTTGCTCCTCCTCGCCATAGGCACCATCCGTGAGTTTTATCATTCCGGTACGGTCGACGATCGTGATCTCGCCGCGCTTGGCATGCACCAGCCCCCGATATTCGAGCATTTGGAGGGCGGTGGTAACGCCCGGGCGCCTGGAGCCAAGCATGGTCGCCAGAAATTCATGCGTCAGGTAGATGATATCTCCTTCAGCGCGATCGTTGACCATCAGCAACCAGCGGGCGAGCCGTTCCTCGATTTTGGAATGGCCGTTGACCAGCGCCGTTCGCGACGACTGGACCAGGAATGCGTGGGCGTAGCGAAGCAGCGACGGTCTGGCTCTCGGCAATCGCAATGCGCAAAGGCGCGGCTTGGTGCCCACCGGTTAGCCCGGGCGCCAAGAAGATGACCCCTTTGCCGATCTTTTTCGCAGCGGAAGTTTGTCGCTTTCGGCGATGTCGCTAAGAAAGCCAACCACCATCTTCGCCTGTTCGGACGTACAGGAATAGAAGCGCCGTTTACCTTCGGTACGGGATCGGGCGATTCCGAGTTTGGCCATGCCGCGCAGATGCTGTGAAAGGGCGGTCTGTGTCCCGCCCACCAGAGAAAGTAGGTCCGATACGGATTTCTCGCCATCCATCAGGTGAACGACGATAAGCAAGCGCTTGCTGAAGCCTAGGGCTGCGAATAGCTGCGAGGCAACGGACACCTGCCGTCGCGAAAGTTTTCCTTTAGAGGGGCGGGTGCGAAGGGCGGGATCCGCTTTGATTTCCGCAAGGCGTTGCCGGACGTACGAGGCCAAGGAGGAGCTCCCACAAAGCGCCCGATGTGCCTTGGTGATCGAACGAGTGTCAACACTCCACACTGCAAAAGCCCGCCTTTACGACGGGCTTTCTGACCGGCCTGAGGCCAGGAGAGTGCGGCCAGAACCTCACGGCTATTTCCGCAGCCCGCTTCGGCGTCAGCGGCGTGCTATCAGCAGCCAGAGCTGGGCAGGTCACGATCATAGGTCGCCTTATTACCGACGACGTTGGCACACCACTGCCGTATTAGCCGAGGCGCGGTGCTTTTCGACGGTGCCGATCTTTTGTCAATGAGCGAAGCCCGTCGTCGGCGGCTTCGGGGCTCCCGCATTGCTTATGTGGCGCAAAGCGCAGCCGCCTGGTTCAACCCTGCTCACCGGCTCATGTACCAGGGGCAGGTGGTGGAGCAGGGTTTGAAAACCGAGGTACTCGCGCCACCCCACGCCGCCTACACCGAACTGCTTCTCTCCTCGGTGCCGCAGATGGATCCAGACTGGCTCACGGGCCTGCTTACTCGACGGAAATCAATTTGCAGCTAATCCAGCGCCACCGGCACCCCGACATTCGGCAAAGATGCTCGTAGGCCGCTGGCTCACGCCTGCGGGCCTTTTTCTTGCCGCGCTGCATCGGCTTAGACAGCTCAGTTTCGCACACCTGTCGCGACGACCCATGCCGTTTCCCTGGTCGGTCTTCGAAGCTCGGTCTCGCTGAACCCCACTCCTTGCAAAGCAGCGATGATCTCGTCAGGCTCGCGTGGCGTGAAGATATCTGCTGGCATGTTCATCCGATCCATACGCGCCTTGGGAAGGAAGCCCAACACGATTCGCCCGCCAGGCGTGAGTACTCGTGCCAATTCCGAAGATCCGGCCTTGAGGCTTTCCCAGAAGTATACGGTGTGAACACTGACGGCTTTGTCGAATGTCGCATCCCGCAACGGCAGTTTTTCAACTGCCCCGACGTGAAACTCGGCTCGTCCGGCGCGCACCGCATCGGCAAACTTGCGAGCGGCAGCGCTCGCCACATCCTGAGAGCGGTCAACACCGCAGACGAATGACGCGCCACGAAGGAGCCGCGGCAGTGCTGCGCCGCCGCCGAATCCGACTTCCAGCACTCGGTCTTCAGGAACCAACTGCAATTGGTCGAGAGCGAAGCTGTTCAGTCGGGCGTTGCCCCGGTTCATACCGGCTCGGACGAGCCACCCGCCGAACCCAGCCGGCCAAGAAAGCTGTTTTGCTATGAACCTCGGCGCCATCACATTCCCAACCCGTGCCGATGATAGGGCGCTTGGCGGGTTGCGGGCAACCGATTTGTACTTGATCCGCCGGCTACACGCCACGCGTCGGGCTTTGCCGTTTCCTAGGGGCACAGGTTCGGCACCGAGTGCCTGGTGGCATCTGCCTGGCGTACCAAGGCCGGGCGTCCCTTTACTCCGGGGACGCCTCCGCACGGCCTAATCGAGCGGAGGCAATTTTGCGGCAAAACTCGAAGTGCCATTGCGATCCAGAGTTGACGGAGCCGTCGCATCCGAATTGCTTCCAATCGCGCCTTTGGGGGCAGATGGCGCACATCTGCGGCTCAGCGGGGAATGATGATAAGCGCCGCGGTTGCTGGTTAAGCTCGGTCTTCCTGCCCATGCGCGATCAATCCACCGAGCCGCTTGTCCTGACGAACTGGCCTCCGTGCCCACGTGGGCAAACCTCAGATGAATCGCCGGCCTTGATCCTCGCCAGGTGCTCTCTTGCTTCTTAACGCGGCGCTGGGCGCCTCTTCGATGCCCACGCCGTAGCGCTTGTCCGATGTCCGCTCGACACGTTTCAGTTCCGACTCTGCTTGGCTCACACGCAGCGTACCCCTCCGGTGACGGCCGCCTTGCTGAGGTAGGCTGAAGGGCTGCAAGTGCTAGTGCAATCACTAGGAGTAGCCCTATGACGAAGCATCAGATTGAAGTGATCACCTCGGTCGAGCGGCGCCGGCGCTGGTCACGCGAGGAGAAGGAGCGGCTGGTCGGGGCGACATTTGAGCCGGGGGCCAGTGTTTCGGAGCTTGCGCGATCGGCCGGCATTCATGTGAGCCAGCTTTTCCGGTGGCGCAAGGAACTCTGCCAGATCTCCACGCCACAACTCGTTCCCGTGCAAGTCGTCGAGGCACTGCCAGCGCCGCAACCACCTGCGCAGCCACCACTGATCGTCCGAGCGCGCAAGAAGAGCATGGTGACGATCGAGCTTGGCGGGGCCCGCCGCCTGCGGGTCGAGAGTGATATCGACAGTGAGGCGCTCGGCCGGATCCTGGATGTGCTGGAGCGGCGATGATCCCGGTCCCGCGCGATGTGAAGGTGTGGCTGGCCACTGGTTATACGGACATGCGCAAGGGCTTCCCCGGCCTCGCATTGATGGTGCAGGAGACCTTGAAGCGGGATCCGCACAGCGGCCACTTGTTCTGTTTCCGCGGACGGCAAGGTGGCCTGATCAAGGTGATCTGGCATGACGGCCAGGGGGCTTGCCTGTTCACCAAGAAGCTTGAGCGCGGCCGCTTCATCTGGCCCTCGGCGGCAGACGGGACTGTGGTGATCACGCCTGCACAGCTCGGCTATTTGCTCGAAGGCATCGACTGGCGAATGCCGCAAAAAACCTGGCGTCCAAGCTCGGCTGGATGAGCAAAATCGCTGGCATGGCGAGGGCGAATATGATTCCCTCGCGCCATGACCGATGCGGCCGATCAGCTTCCCGGTGACCTTGCCAGTGCGCACGCGATGATCGTCGCCGAGCGTGCGGCCCGCCGTGAGGCGCAAGCGCTCGCCGCCCGCGCGCAGGCCGTGAACTCGCACTCGGATGCGCTGATTGCGCGGCTCAGGCTGGAGATCGAGAAGCTGAAGCGCGAGATCCATGGCAGCCGCTCGGAGCGGAAAGCCCGGCTTCTCGAACAGATGGAGCTGCAGCTCGAGGAGCTGGAGGCTGATGCCAGCGAAGACGAACTGGCAGCGGACCTGGCTGCGCGGTCTTCGGCGGTCCGGGCCTTTGAGCGCAAGCGCCCGTCAAGGAAGCCGTTTCCCGAGCACCTGCCTCGCGAGCGCGTCGTCATCGCCGCACCGTCAAACTGCCCGTGCTGCGGTTCGGGGAAGCTGGCCAAGCTTGGCGAGGATATCACCGAGACGCTGGAGGTAATTCCGCGCCAGTGGAAGGTGATCCAGACCGTTCGCGAGAAGTTCACCTGCCGCGCATGCGAGAAGATCGCGCAGCCGCCGGCACCCTTCCACGTAATACCGCGCGGCTTTGCCGGTCCGAACCTGCTAGCGATGATCCTGTTCGAGAAGTTCGCCCAGCACCAGCCGCTGAACCGGCAGAGCGATCGCTACACCCGAAGGCATCGATTTGAGTGTGTCGACGCTCGCCGACCAGGTTGGCGCGTGTGCCACAGCGCTGAGGCCGGTGCATGCGCTGATCGAGGCGCATGTGCTCGCTGCCGAGCGCCTCCATGGCGATGACACCACCGTGCCGATCCTGGCCCGCGGCAAGACCGATACCGGTCGCATCTGGACCTACGTCAGGGATGACCGGCCGTTCGGTGGAATATCGCCGCCGGCGGCACTCTACTATGCCTCGCGCGACCGGCGGCAGGAACATCCCGAGCGGCATCTGAAGACCTTTGGCGGCATTCTGCAGGCCGATGCCTATGGCGGCTACAATCCGCTGTTCAAGGGGGACCGCGATCCCAGTCCGCTGACCCAGGCGCTGTGCTGGGCGCATGCGCGCCGCAAGTTCTTCGTGCTTGCCGACATCGCCACCAATGCCAAGCGTGGCAGGGACGCCGCGCCGATTTCCCCGATCGCGTTCGAGGCGCTCAAACGCATCGACGCCCTGTTCAATATTGAGCGCGAGATCAACGGAATTTCCGCCGGCGAACGCATGGAACGCCGCCAGCAGGAAAGCCGCCTTCTCGTCGATGCTTTTGAGGAATGGATGCGGACCGAGCGGGTAAAGCTGTCGCGCAGCTCCCCCGTTGCCGAGCCGATCGACTACATGCTGAAGCGCTGGGACGGCTTCACGGCCTTCCTGAGCGACGGCCGGATTTGCCTGACGAACAATGCCGCCGAACGGGCGCTGCGTGGTTTTGCTCTCGGTAGGAAAGCTTGGCTGTTTGCAGGCTCCGATCGCGGCGCCGATCGGGCCGCCTTCATGGCGACGCTGATCATGACGGCGAAGCTCAATGGGGTGGATCCGCAGGCATGGCTTGCCGACGCTCTCGCTCACATCGCCGACATGCCGATCTCCAGGCTGGAGCAATTGCTCCCGTGGAATTGGGTGGCATCGTCAGTAAAAGCCGTTGCTGCGTAGGCTCAGCTGATGGCTCACAAAACCGACAGAGATCAGGCTGACAAAAACCGAGCTCTTGTTCGCGATGTATTGCTTCGCGATTGGGATCCGATCGGCATATCTGGCATTCCCGAAGCTAAGGACGAATATGACGGCTATGCCGACGTCGTGTTCGGGATGCTGATCAACGAAAACGCGACGGCAGAAGACATCGCCGGCTATCTCTTCAAAACCGCCACAGAGGACATGGCGCTGTCCGATCGCAAGATGGCGAAGCTGTGCGATAGAGCCGCAGAAGCGGTCGTGGCGCTCCGATCAAACTTTTAGGAACAGGTTCAAGCTACCTGCGGTCTTCACCGGATGGGTACCACGCAGCCTGGCCTCGGCTAGTTCCAGTTCGAAATGTCCAACGCTTTGGTTCCAGTCCAGCCTGCGAGTTCAAAGAATGCCCCCAGAGACACACGCCAGTAGGCTCAGCCGGAACAATAGTGTAGGCGGCCCTACAAAGGTGATGTGTCGGACGAGGTACTGAAATCTATCGGGGAAATGACCCCAGGAGCTTCGCACACGCGCGGCCCTTCCGGCCGCTACCAACTGGTATGGCCAGGCCCAGTCAGCTTCGACTGCCGAGAGTTTCCAGCCTCACGTTGACCCTTGGCAAGAATCCCGATCCGCCGCCAATTGTGTCGTTATAATACGCACATTTTGGCACCAGTCTTGCACGGCCACTTCATCTTGGGAGAAGATGAGATGGCTCTATCCAATCAGCTGCTTGACAAAAACCTGACCTTCCAGTGTCCGAGCTGCAAAACACCACTGGTCAGGAAAGGCTCCTGGGTCAAGTCCGTAACGACGTTCACCTGCAAGCGATGCGGCGAAAGGGTAAGGCTCTCTTACAGCGAGAAGCTTGAAATTTTCAAGGTGGGTGCCGCTACGCGCGACACTTGAACCTAACGCCGCGTGTCTTCTTTTGCTCGTGTGTTTGAACGACGCCGGCCAATGGCCACGATGCTAATTTCTCATAAGCTGGCAACCGTTGCCAGTTAGGCTCGGCGGTTTGCCCTGCGAGATCATGCCACCGAGCCGCCCTGGTCAAATGGGCCTTTTCACGCGGGCTGCAACATCTGGCTCCGCCGATGTTCCGGAACACACGAGGAACATCGAACTTCGGCGATGCAGGTCGCAAGGAGCAGAGACGCTCCGTGCGATACTTCAATGCGGCAGCTCACATTGATCCGATCAGCCCGCCAGCAATGCTGGCGCAAGCCACGCAGCCACTGCTGTCGGCGAGAACCCGCACCCTGAGCGTCAATCCCGAAAGGTCCAAGCGGGCCTGAACACCGCCGCAAGGATGGCAGCTGGAGGGACCCCTAGCCAGCAACTCGTCGCGGTCGGGTCCCATGACGGCGATCTGTACGCGGGCAATTCCCGCTGCCACAAGTTCGTCTGCGACTTTGTCGCTGCTTCGGCACGGGAGTCAAAGAGTCGGCTAAATGTCGGCGTGGTCGGCTGCGTTCTCCGGCGAAAGATTGTCGACAAAGGAGGCCGCGATAAGATCGTCGCCATCGATACGGCCTAGTCCGTCCTCCATGATCGCGACGACTTTCTGGAAGGCCATCAATTCGTGTTCAGTGATCTCGGCCGCCTGCATTCGGGCTCGAAGGCTGGCGACGCGCATCCCCAAGGCAGGGGATGTGACAGTTCCACTTAGCATCATTCTATATCCTTTGGCTGGCGGCGGGGAGGGCGGCGTTGTAATCGAACGCCGTGACGTGAACAGGCATCACTACGATGCAATCTGGCGGCTAGCGTGCTGAGCCTCAAGCACTGCCTCCTGCTCATGTTTGGCGAAGAGCGTGAGTTTGTCGGTATAGGTGATCCGAAACTGCTTTTGACATCCCTCGCAGCGGTGCGAGGAAACGACCTGAAACCAACTGCCTGCCCTTTTCAAAGCGAACCGCAATGAGGACATTCGAACGTCATGTTGCACATCAGCAATCGTCGAGAGAGTGCCATCTTCCACAAACACCGCACGTGACAAATTTTTTGGGCTCCGACCCAACATCACGCACAATCGAAAGTTCCGGATGCTGGTCTTCGGTCGGAAGCAACCCGGACCAAAGTCCGGTTTAGAATGCGCACGCTAATGCTCAAGCCTGTCCCAACAAACCCGATGGTCTAGTCGGAAAGGCTGTCGAATCTCGGGCCATCTGACGCGCTCGGCTTGTCCTTTCCACAACTTGATGGCGGTGGCGAGCAGTTCCCGCGAAGCTGGACATTTTCTCCATGTCCTTTGTTCGTGAGCACCGCGATGGCGCAGAAGAATGCTCCCTTTCAGATGAGTGCCGGTCCGGCGGCTCTCGCGGGCAGGTCAGCCGCGTTCCCGGAAACCATTGCCATCGACGATCGAACTGCCCGAAGAGCAGGGCGACCGACGCCGGTTGGGGGGGGCGGGGAAACGTCGGTCGCCATCAAGGACAGGGACCATGGATTCAGCAAACTGCGTTGCGACTGGTCCTTGGAAGAGGAGAGCAGATTCGGACAGGAATAGCAACTGGCCCGTAGTGTTCACTGGAGCGGGATCCTCGTCGCGGCTCCCCGGGTGGCACAGCCAGGATGGTCATTCCCACCCTCCGCTCATGTCACTTGCGGTCATTGTGCCGTGCGTCGGACACTGTTCACGCAATAGTTCTGCACCTGAGTGAAGCGCGGCTGGAATTAGCTCGTTCCATCCACGTAAGCGGTATTGATTTGTACTCTTCGGGCTATGGCACATCGAGGCGATCCTGGGCGCGGCCGCTGCGGGTGCGCTGACGTGAGCGGCAGAGCGACGATTAAGCGTTTTCCCGAACTGGTGCCCGAGAAGATCACCGCACAAGCGCATTTTAAAGACCAGAGCACGCGGTTTGCGCGTATCGAGGAGCTTGGCGACTATGACGTCAACGTCCCGTTCGCTGTCAGGTCGACGCCGCGACATCTCCCCATCTGTCCATCCCCGCTTTGTCCTTCTGCGACGCTCCGGATGTGGCCCCATGCAGTGTCGCGGCAGCGGGCGTTGTGATCCGACGCTTGCGGAGCATTTAGATATACAGTATGTATAGTGGAGCAGTCGGACGCCTGTAAAAGCCGCATGGCCCCGCATCGTGCTGAAGGTCGTGATTTTGAAATGGGCGGCGTAGCAAACTGCTCCCGCGCCCGTCACAGCGGGACCTGACGTGCGGAGGATCATGAATCAGGAAAGGCCGCAATGCCCGCTTTATTGAGCCCACGATCGACGGTGCTGGTCGTAGGAGCGGGCCCCACTGGGCTCGCCTTGGCGCTCAGCCTTGCAACGGCAGGAGTTCCGGTCCGCTTGGTCGACAGCAAGGCCGCCCCTTCGACCACCTCTCGTGCCATAGGTATTCAGGCCCGCACCTTAGAACTGCTCGACCTGTTCGGCTTGGCTGAAGCCTTCGTCTCACTCGGCCTTCGTGCACGTGCCGGCAACATCTACGCACAGTCGCGCCAACTCGTTCATCTCGACCTTAGCTGCCTGCAAAGCCGTTATCCCTTCATTCTCCTGCTCGAGCAGACGGAAACAGAGCGCCTCCTGACGGAGGCGCTCGTTCGAAAGGGCGTGCAGATCGAACGAGACGTCGCGTTGCTGTCGTTCAAGCAGGACGACGGCGGCGTCGATGTGCAGCTCTCTCAGAGCGGGGCCGGACCAGTGGCCAGCCGCTACGCCTATATGGTGGGGTGCGATGGTGCGCACAGTATTACGCGACATGGTCTAGATCTCGGCTTTTACGGGAAAACGCTGCGCCAGAAATTCGTGCTGGCAGACCTCGATGTGCGATGGCAGCTGCCAAACGACCAATTCCATATCTTTACGGCGCCAGAAGGTTTGATGGCGATTTTTCCTATGCGCAGCGGCCATCGGCTGGTCGCGGAAACGCTCAAAGAGCCCACGACCTCTGCCAACCGTCCTACGTTGTCGCAGCTCCAGGACCTTGCGGCACAGCGCACGGCGGTCGAGATGACCTTGTCCAATCTGCGATGGTCGTCTTTCTTCCAAGTGAACAGTCGCCTCGCGACGAGACTGCGACAAGGGCGCGTATTCCTTGCCGGTGATGCGGCGCACATCCACAGCCCGGCCGGCGCGCAGGGCATGAACACGGGCATACAGGACGCCTTGAACCTTGCCTGGAAGCTGGCGTTCGTTCTGCGCGGCGACGCCGCGCCGGAATTGCTCGATTCCTACCAGTCGGAGCGATATCCTGTGGAACAAGGCGTTCTGCGGAAAACGGAAATCCTCACCAAAATGGTATCGCTTCGAGCGCCGCCGTTGCGGTATGTCCGCGATTTAATCGTACCGCCGCTCGCTCGCACCCGCTTGGTACAAAGCGTCGCACGCAAAACAATAAGTCAGATCGGCATCAGCTATCGGCGCGGGCGCCTTCTGGAAGGATTGGGGGCCGGGGACCGGATGCCGGATGCCGAGGTCGAATTGGAAGCTGACGGAACCAGGCCGCTCTATTCCCTGCTGGATGGAGCGCATTTCAAGCTCCTTCTGGTTTCGTGCAACGATGTGAGCAGCTTGGGTGCGAGCATCGCAGCGCTTGTCCCTAACCAGATTGCCCAACTGATCTGCGCACGGTGTGTGCACTCCCACGAGCACCAGGACTTGAAGGGATCTTTCGTCCTGATCCGGCCTGACGCCTATGTCGCGCAGGTCGGGCCGATCTCGCGGGTCGCCGAAGCAATCGATTGGCTGAGTGCTCATCTCCAGGTGAAAAGCCATTGATGTTGATGTGAGGCGTGGCGCCGCCGCAAGCGTTACCATAGCCGCGTGCCGCTCGAACCTTCCCGAATCCCCTTTTCGCCCGAAGATTTCTGCATCAGCGAGCAAACCGCTGCGCAGAGCACCCACAAGCGCGCCGAGGGACCGGCGAGGCTGCCCAGATCGCGGCGATCATCGTAACGACCGCCAGGATATTTGGCGAACCCAATGTCGCTTGCGATTGGCGCGCGGGCAGGCTGCGGCGCCACGTTTCATCCCCAACGCGGACAGCGGAAACGTTCAGCGGCCCGTGCGTACAGCAGCGTGCACCAACTATCGCCCGCCGCACGAGTACGTACAGCACCAAGTGCCGAACATCCCGAAACTCGTTACCCGTCTGGATAAAGGAGGTAAGGGTGCCCAAGTGGGGAATATCATCCGATCAAGGCAATCTTCGTCTTGATGACGAACGAGCTGCCATCAGCCATGCCAAAATTCGGACCACCCCACGGAAATCATCATGGTCAGACTCGCGCGTGGAAGTTTTACCTGGTCGCAAGGGCGAGTTGCAAGCAAGCCCTCCGAACGCGGCCGCAAAGCCGCGCCGCATCCAGCGCTGAACGGCAAGATTCGAAACGATGTGACGGCGCAGGTAAGCGGCAAATACGCCGTAGGCCGCTAAGACGATCAAGGTCAGCGCCATGAAGACAAGGCTGAGCTTCAACATCAAGATGATCGGGCTAGCTTCACGGACCGCGATGAACTGGGGCAGGAGGCCAAGAAGAAGATCGACAGTTTCGGTTTGAGCAGGTTTATGAGGATGGCCGAGACGATTACTTGCTGGTCGCTTTTGGCGACGGGAGCGCCGTCGATGCGCAAAACGTCACGTTCGCGGAACATGGACCAGGCCAAATAAAGCAGATAGGCGACATCGAGCCATTTGAGAATCTGAAATGCGGCGATGCTGGCGTGGAGTAGCGCAGCGAGGCCGCTGACCGCGGCGACGATATGCGGCACTGTTCCCAGCGTGCAGCCGAAGGCCGCCACGAGGCTGGCTCGCACACCGCCGGACAGGCCTGCAGCGAACCTGTAAATGGCCCCTGTGCCGTGGAGAGGCGAGGATCACGAGTGTGGTCAGGAAAAACTCGATGCTCATGCCGCCACCACCTTGCTTGGCGTCCACGATGCGAGGAGCGCAGATTTCAACTCTGCTATTAGGGTCGTGAGATCTCCAACTGCCGTCGAGTGCAAAGCCTCCGCGACGATAAAGGCGGTAGCTGTATCGCTATGAACGGCGGAATAGCCGCTTTGCCGGTTTGTCCAGCGCCTGGTGTGTGCGCGGCCGCCGTTGTCCGCGAAAATTATCTCGCCCGGCTCTGGTTCTCTATCTCACCGGAAAACGTCTCGTAGACTTCCTCGCCGGTCGCGGGTCGGACTTCAAGCACGCCCTCGATCCTGGCGGTGTCGAAGACCGCGATTGGGATCGCGTAAGCAACGGACGCGGCGTTACACAGGTGGAGGAGGGGATGGAGGCGCGGCAGACGGCCTCTTACGGAACCGGCGCAACAGGGCTTCAGACGCGCATCTATATTGCCTCGACTTGATTGTTGTGAAGAAGCCCCTCAAGCATGAGAAATACACACTCTTCGGTCTGCATGTGCTGTGCGGTGCCGGAGCAGGCAGTCACGACGGAGAAAAGCGATCGATATCGGCCTGCTAAAGCCGTACCGCGAACGACGGGATGGGATAGCTCAAAGCCCCTAGCTCGACCCTCCGTCATGTCGTGGAAAATGTTAGAGACGGTCTGCGGCTCAAAATAGAGCATCCGCCAAGCCCGACCGCCATCGCCAATGGGAGCGCCGTCGTGCACTTCGCCGGGGTTGGCGGTGATGACGTCGCCTGTTTCCGCTTCGACGACGCCGCGACCGCTAGGCGAGATCTGCGCGCCGCGGTTATCAATCCCACACCCCTGCGACAGCTCGTGGCCATTCGCGGATGATCGCCATCTCTACCCGCGGCTCGCGATCCCAGCACGGCGCATCACTGAGTTCGGCCCTGCGAAGCGCTGGCTGCGGAGTGGCCGCAACCATGACGGCCCTGTCCGGCTGCCCTTACGTGAGCCTGGCTGCGATAGCAGCGTAGATCAACTCGAACTCTCGGCCCAGTGCCACCAATTCGTCATGACCATAGCGATCGAACAGTAGCCCGGGGTCGGGCCATCTCACGGTAACCGCGTTTGCATCCTCCATCACCACGATCTTCAAGGGCGCCTCCAAGAGCGCGGTCGGATCTGCACCGAGCAGGCGAACCATGTAACGCGGATGAAAGAAAAGGATCTGCCGGGTGCGCGCGATGATGTAGCCGCCATTCTTCAGCAGCATCTGCGGATCGATCTCGTGGATGATCCAGACATCCGCCTCGCGCAGCACCATGCGAATGGTCTCGAGGACCGTTTCAAACGGCGAGTTCGCGGCAACCGCGTAATGAAACGCATATCCCTCTCGCGGCTGACCGTACACGACTTTAACCAAACTTGACGGTCCGTCGCTCATCGAAGCGACTCGGCGGGAGCGGACCCGGACTTCACCGCGACAGCGTCGAGTACGCGGGCCGAGTAGACCATTGCTGCGCCCGCGCCGAGCGCGACCGCCACAGCGAGCGCCTCCGAAATCTCATCTGGCTCAGCTCCCGCCTTGAGAGCCGCATCGGCATGCACGACGATGCAGCCGTCACAGCGCGCGGTGACCGCAACGGCGAGTGCAATCAGCTCCCGCGTCTTTGCCGAAAGCTTCTGCGTCGTTTCACGGGCCGCGCTGAGCGTCCTGTAGCCCGTAAGTGTATCCGGCGAGTGCCTGCCCAATTCGCCGATGCGGCTCAGCAGCTGCTTGTGATAACCATTCCAGTCAATCATCACGACCAAGCTCCGTCGTTGGTGGAAGAGATGATCCACACAAGCGGAGGCGCTGCGCAAATGAAATTGCCGATCCTTGTTTAGCCCCTATGCATTTTTGTGGGGGCGACCGCCGGGATCGAGACCGCAGGATTTCTTCCGGATGGCGGCGGCAAGAATCCGGGCTGCCGCTTGGACGCGGGGCGTGTTGCGAACGTCCGCGTGCATGCCCATCCAGATCTCCCGCGCTGGTACGGACAGGGGCGTCTCCACCCGAGCAACGCCTATCGTGTTGTCACCGATATAGCGCGGTAGGCAGGCAAGGCCGGCGCCGGCAACCGCAGCATGCGCCTGAGCTTCGCGACTTTCCGTTCGTAGCACGGTGCCCGCCGCGTAGGCGTTCTTTTCGAGCCAAGCAAGATCGGCAATCGCGTCCAGCCCGCTCCGCATCGCGATGAGGGCATGACCTTTGCAGCCTGCTCCGATGTCCGGCTCACCATGCCGGCTGAGATAGACCGGCGCGGCGTAAAGGCCAAAGGCCAAGCCACCGAGTCGCCGCCGGAGGACCTCACGTTGTTCGAAACGAGCGAAGCGAAAAGCTATGTCCGCCTCGCCGCGCGCCAGATTGGCCCGACGCGTCTCGCCCAGGAGCTCTGTTGTGATGCCGGGATGGGCCTCGGACAGTTCCGCACAGATGGGAGCCAAAACGCGCGCACAGAACCATTCCGCCGCGCTGACCCGGACGACGCCCTCTGCTCCCGCATCGCGCCCGGAGATCGTTCGCTCGATCGCCAGTGCTTCGGTCTCAATACGCTCGAGCCTTTCCAGGATCGCAATGCCGGACTCGGTGAGCGCTAGTGACCCGGGCATGCGCCGAAAGATTTGCGTGCCAATGTCGGCTTCGAACGCAACAACGCGACGACCCACCGTAGGCTGCGTGGTCCGCAGATGCCGCGCAGCTGCAGAGAGTGAGCCGTGCTTAGCAACCGCGAGCACAAATCTCAAATCGTCCCAGTTCAATGAACCAGCCACCATTCCGGCCGGTCGCATTCCGATCGAAACGACTTCTCGTTGGTCATTGGGCTCAGCCCAACCTCCTTCTGCACCGTCGCATAATCAAATTATGGAGTGCGGCCCAAATACGTATGATATTCGTTCTCTAGATCGACGCTAGCCGAATACGCTCACCGTTGAAGAGGTGCCGGACAGGGCTCTCGGACCGGACGGGCTCATACCCGCGCCGGCCGGCCTCTTAGTCTGGCCCGTCAGCGCTTGCGTTCCTCTGGATGCCGGCCGTGAGGCACTTCAGGTTGAGAGGAGCCTTCAGGAGCCGGACCCTGCTCCCGGTTGGCGTGCATTTCTCGCCTGTTGCTCGGCGGCTTTGTTGGGTAGTGGCTCGGCACCACGCACCTGAGCAGATGGCCGGCTGATCCTGGGCAACACGTCGCCGCAGCTCGGGCCGGCAAGCTATGTCGGCGAGCAGATCGCCGGTGTGCAGCAGGCGCCGGACAGGTCAGAAACCGCCGAGGTGTTCCTCAACAACCGGTTCCCCGCGAAAATGATTGGCGGCCAAAGAACCCGTCATCACTGAATTTCGTGCGATGCTGCTGATGATCGACCGGCGAGGCCTAGCGGGTTGTTTGCGGTGTTCGCGATGCCGACTTTCGGCGCACCCGTAGCATTCATCAACCGGCCCATGATGATTGCCGGCGAGCACGACGCGGTGACGACACCCAGCGACAGGGAGCTGGTCGCCGCGACTGTACCCTGCGCGAGCTAGTTGTTGTGCCCGCGGTGCACCTGTCGAACGACGAAATACCCCGTCCGAGTTCACGGAAGTGATACAGCATTCCTGCGGTGAGGAATAAGATCGGCGGGCGCCATCAGGCCAACAGGGTTCACAATCCGAACCGCGGCGGCCCTTAGGGCTGACATATCCGAGCAAGGCTGCCGCAGGCCAGAGCTCGAACCCAGGAATTTGCGGTGGCGCGGTACCTGCGGGTTGAGAACCGGGGGTTGGGGCTCGGATCAAGCCGCGCCTATCAGCCGGTCGATGGCGTTGTTGCAGGCGCCCTTGATGATCCTCGCCACTGCCCTGCTCGATCGTCCCTTGCTGAGATGCTCGTACATCGCGCAACTCGTCAGGCCGAACATTAGGTCGATCGCCTCGGCACGCGCCGTTTTGGCGGTACCCCCGTCCAAGATGCGGCCCACCAGGGTGGCCAGATTACCTCGGCGACGCTCGTTTCTCTCAAGCAATGCCTGCGCGAACTCGTCGTCAATGGCCATTGCGGCGTGAAGGGACGCTAAGGCGGGATCACTGCCCCAGAAAGCGCAGAAGATGTCGACGAGCTGTTCGACGCCCTTGCGGCCGTCCGGATTACCGGTAGCGACGCTGAGACGCGACAAACCACCCCGCTTGGCGATCTCATCGAATGCGGCCTCGAGCAAGCCTCTCCGGGAACCGAAGTGATTGTAGACGGTGAGCCGCGTGACGCCCGCCGCTTTCGCCACCGAGTCCAGCGAAAAACCGGCAATGCCTGCCTCCCGCAGCTGGCGCTGAGCCGCCTCGACCACGTAATCGCGCTTCTGCGCCGCCGCAGCTGCGCGCAACTCACTCACATAGGGCCTTCTCGTCATTCGCCAGTCCAGCTCCCTATGGATTATCCAGTGTACATGTTGTAAATGCAATTAACAACGAAAGGACGTCCATGCACCTTGCGCTCACGATCGCCACCTCGACCCATGTTCTCGCCGTCGTTTTCTATCCGGGTTCCGGCTTTGATAGCACGCAATGGCGGCGTTGGTGCGGAGGGCCTGCTCCCGCCTCAAATGGGCGCTGCGGCCATCGTGATCTTAGTGGCGGGTAGTTTCGAAGGCGCTGCACGAGGGGGCGTGAGGCATGATGGAGAAGTTTTTTGAACTGGGCGCCGCATGTGCGGTTCTCGCCCTCACGGCATCAGCCCTTCGAACCTTGCCGGCGCAAGGCCCAGAAAAAGTCGCCCGGCCGTCTGCTTCTCGCCAACAGAATCGTAGCGATCCTGCTCGCCGCCGCGATCGTCGCCATGGGGCCGCGCGATACGCCTGACAGCGCCAGAGAGGTTGAAGGCGGTCCTGCAGAGGGAAAGGGAAGGATCGAACGTGATTATCGTCCATCGTTTGGGCGCTTATCTCGGGATGCCCGACGGAAGTCCCTTCGTAATGCGCGGGATACTTCAGCTGCGCCGTGCAAGGCTTGGACGACCGGCAACGATGACAACGCGGTTCGGCTAAAAAAGCGTGGACGGCCTACGCTGGCGCAAGCAGCGACCTTATTATTAGCGTTAAGCTCGCCTCATAAACGCAGCACCCGGTCTCGTCGCGGACCCAGACCGCAAAATCGTTGAGGTCTGCCGGCAAAGGATGATGTGCCACGATTGCAGGCAGAAGCCGCTTCGCTTCCTCGCGCATGTCGCACGGGCTCATGTCGACACCCAGATCATCGCGGGTGATCTGCCCATTCTCGATCGTGTCGAAGAAGTACAGCGGCATAACGTTGGTGAACCTGCCGGCTTGAGCTTGGTTCCATCATGGTATTCTCCGGCACTTACCGCTTCGTATCACCGTCCGCTAGGATTGTCGGGTTTCTGACGGCCCGGTATTCCGATTCCCAAGGCAGCACCTCGAATTCGGGCTGGTATCCAGACGCTCTGTAAACGTCCTGCGATAGGTAACTGCATCTGGTCCCCTCTCTCACGCACGCAATGCTGGGACGCCTGGGCACCGGTAAAGGCCAACGATATACGAAACGAAACTCTCCATAGGTGTAGGCTTTCATAGCCTGCCATTGCCGTCTCCATCTATTTTGATGAAGCCGTGGTTCGCATGCGTTGAACCGCATCGAAGAACCGGACAACCTCAGTGCGCGCCTGGTCTGCGTCATCGCCGCGTTCAATCGCGACTGACAACAGATGCTTAGCCGTTTCGTTCCAAAGCACGGCCGCTTCGTCGTTCGGAAGCCGAGCTATTGCGTCGGCGACGATTTTAACGGAGGGACGCTCTCGGCTGACGGGAAAGGCAGACAATGACATGTGGCTGAACCGTTCGGGCCTGACACACCCCGCGCGGGTATTTCAGGTGGCGGGAGCAGGCTAAAACAACAGTCTGTGCCAGAACACCTCAGCTCGACAACTATCCACCGCTTTTCATCAGCCCCCTGCCACTTGGAGGCCTCCTCATGCTCAGCAACCGCCAGGCCCGCACCGAAAGGCATGCAGCGGCCGCTAACCCAATCGGTCCAGCCGGGATCATCGGCAGGCGAAGCCCGTGCGCGGCGTGCAGGATGTAGCGCTCGCTTCGCACACGTCCACGGGCCGGGCGATCACCGTGCGCTAGTGAGTTCCTGGATCGTGTTGTGAATCTTGGTCAACGGCGTTGGAGTTCCCGACCGCGCGGCTTGTGGCTGATGGGCTCGGGTGCTCGGCCTCACCGAGCGAGGAGGGAGAGACTTGCGATTTCACGCAACCAAGTCAGTTTGCCAGCATTGTGTCTTGAAACGCCGGAGGAGGCTTATGCTACATTATAGCGTGCCCCTGGAATTTGAGATCGGTGACGAGGTCGCATTGACGGGCACCGTCACCTCGATACTGCCTAGCGGACGCGCCCAGATAAGCATTCCGTCGTATGGGCAGCCCTACTCGGTTGATCCGCCACCCAAAACCCACGCTGGAGATGAGATCGTTCTCGTGGGGGATATCATCCGCGTCGACCACGGAGCCGACAAGTTGACGGTGCGGATTGACTGTGGGGGCATAATCACTGTCCGACACTCTGCGATCACCAGGTTTAGAAGACACCGTCGGCCATCGTCGCGCTGACGCCCGCAAGCTGCAGAGTGCCCGCACGATGAGCCGCGCCGGGTGGATCTGCTGGAGCGCCACACCGCGGTAATTTTTCGTCCAGCGTGACGCTCCATGTCGCTTGCCCATCAGTGGCCTGAGGTGGCCGCAGTCTGCAAGGCTAACTTTGTTCGTAGGGCTCACCAGTCTGTGCGCTACCCGCCTCGGAGAAGGAGCGGCGTCGCGGTTGCACTGATGGTGAAAGACGGGCCTGCTCACGGCCTATTTGTTTGCCGAATTTGTAGGCCAGACATAGAGCACCGAATTGAACGAGCAAGCGTATCATGGAGGTCTCCTTTCTCGCCATCAAACCAGCCCTGTGCGTTTAGGTTCCAGTTCGGATTTGCGGAGGACGGCCTCGCCGCGCCATCCTTCGTTGCCTTGAATCGGTGTCGGTATTAACAAGCGGGATACATCGGCATTGGCGGCGGGTCCGAAACGGGCGTGCTTCCAGGTCGCGCGCGTGGTCACGTCGATAGTTCATAGCCTGGACTCCGTGCTCGCACCAGGAACGACAATCCCGCACTTTTGCGATCTTCGCCTCGTGTCGGGTCGCTCTGCGGCCGTCACTCAACCCGTTGAGGCCTCACCCAAGCCGGCTTCCGTGTTCCAAAGAGTAGGCGTGAGTGAATTCGGCACCGAGAAGAAAAATCAGCGAGGAGTAGTAGATCCAGAGCAGCACAATGATCAACGCGCTGGCGGCTCCGAATGAAGACCCCATGGCGCTGCTACCCAGGTACAGCCCGATCAGGCTCTTGCCAACCGTGAAAAGCGCGGCCGTCACAAACGCACCGAACCACACGTCGCGCCATTCCAGATGTCGGTCCGGCAGGACTTTATAGATGGTGGCGAAGAGCACTGCTATCAGCAGGTAGGAGATCAAGACATTCAGCCCTTCGATCAAGACGGATCCGAACGGCAAAAGCCGATTGATCGTGTCGCCTAGCGCAGTGATGGCGGCGCTCACAGCAAGCGAAACGATCAGCAGGAAACCGAGGGCGATCACCAGTCCCAAGCTGGCCGTGCGCGCACGGAGCAAGCGAGAGACCGAGCCTCCCTGGGGTTTGGCTTTCCAGATCTCATTCAAGGCCGTCTGCATCTCACCGAACACGCCCGATGCTGTCAACAACAACGTCACCAGGCCTACAATGGTAGCGATGGCACCAGACGATGGGTTGGATGCACTTTGCAGTGCGCTTTGTATCACATCGGCGCTTTTAGGGCCCATCAGGCCCGTCAATTGTCCCGCGACGGCATTGCGCGCCGCGCTCTGTCCAAATACCAGGCCTGCTACGGCCACGACCAACAACAGAATTGGACCCAGAGAGGTCACCGCGAAAAACGCCATTGCGGCGCCATGACTGAAAGAGCTGTCACCGATAAAGCCGGCCACACTCGATTTCGTAATTCGCCAGGTCTTGTCCAGCATCTTGTTTCCCGCTACCGAATACGAAACCCGAGTGATCAGAAGTTTCGCCCCGCTCGGTGACCGTCTCCAGGCCTCGACCACCTATGGATTTGTTCCGCGGCAGCGCCAGATGGTTAACCGCGATGGCCGTCAAACAAGAAGGTCGGTTGATTGTTCCTGGCGTTAGCCCAGTGCGGTTCAATGGCGCCGGAGAATCCCATGGAGGGCGATCACGCCGGCGCGTCCGCGGGAGTGATACGGCGAGGCGTAGCTGCCAGGTTTCGACATTTTGCCAGTTCGGCGCTGACAAGATCAGGTCTGCGAGCCACCAGTTTGGGAACGCAATTCGACGAGCGGGTTATCAGCGAACGCTGCCCAGCGCCGTGAGCTCTGAGAACTCACAAAATTTCGGTGGTGACGACCAAAACGATACCGATCGCTGCTACGGCCATGATCAAGATCATTGCGGCCTCGAAACTTCCTCCGACCCGGCTTATGTGGTCCATCATTTTGAGGCTCCGCTACGGCGGCCTCTTTCTGTTTGCGACAAGCACGGAAAGCTGCTCCAGCGGAATCACCAATGTTAGCGCCTACGAAAAATCGGGCCGCACACGACTTGGCACTCGCTCACCGCGATCTACCGATCTCTTCGGATAGGGACCACGCCCTGAAGCCACTTCCGCAATACTGTGGGTACATCATCGTGGAGCCGTTGCACTGGCTTTGGTGAACGCCGTGAGGGCAGCATTGCCGGCACTGAACTTCTGACCCTGCCATTTTGCCACCTGGCCGCCGACCGGAGAGGCAAGAACGCAAGCAGGAGGAATTCGTTTCGGCTATAATTCACGTCTCCCGCCACCGCCGTTGAGAGGGTTGGAAGCGGATCTGTGTAGGCGGCGGCTGTTCGCAAGCTGCAAGAGACACGACTGGGAACATAGCGGGTCGGTTCCAGCCGACGAGCCGCGGGGCCTGGGCTTGCCGCACCTCGAGCGCACCGGGGTACTCGGTGTCGGTGCCTATGTCAGTTCATAGTAGAAATCGCAGATCAGGTCCGCCACCTTGACGGCTTCAAAGTCCGTCATATGGGCGGTCGTCTCGATGGCGACCGTTTCAATGTCGTCCTGGTCGGCGGCAAGAAGGTCCAAAATCCTGGCGAACTTGAACTTGAGCGCGCGGTCGCCCGCGAATTCATCGAGCGTGACATGCAAAACATTCAGGTTTGCGTCGATCAATCGTGTTTGGATGGGATCGGAAGAGGCGGCTAGCGTGCGAACTGCCGCGAAAAAATGCTCACGCGCATTGGCGTATTTGTCGTCCATTTTTCAAACCTTAAGGTTAGTAGATGCGCTCTGGACGTGGGCGGGAAAGCCGGCTTACGCTTTGGCTCGAACTGAGTCAAATGAGGCAGCACGGTGCGCCCGTCACCGGCAGACGCCGGTGGTGACCGCGCATGCGCGAACGAGGTCGGCTACCGCTCCACAGCATTCCCCGGGGTGTCACCGCTGTCCTCAAACCAGCCCGATGGCGGCAACCGAGTAGCGGAGCCCGGGTGCGCCGACGGAACGGGTGGCGGCTTCGTGTGTTCTTACTGACGGCAGACAAGGAGCGATGTCATGGCGGCACCCCGCGCGGTTTGGAAAGGCTTTCTGAAGGTCGGGTCGGTTTCGTGCGGCGTGAAGATCGTCGGTGCAACCAGCGAGGCCTCCAAGATCCATTTCAAGATACTGAACCGGAAAGATGGGCTGCCCGTCAAAAGCGCGTATGTCGACGAAGAAACCGGCGATATCGTCGAGGGCGAGGACCAGGTTAAGGGATACGAGGTGGACAAGGACCATTTCATCAAGGTCGAGCCGGATGAGATCAAGAAACTCAAGCTGACATCGGCCCACACACTTGAGGTGGATTCATTTGTCGCAATTGAGGAGGTTGACACTCGATATCTGGAAAAGCCCTATTATCTGATCCCGGCGGACGGCGCCTCGCTCGAAGCCTTTTCGGTTCTTCGTGACGCGATGGCGAACAAGCGCGTGGCCGCGCGCTCTTGCGTGGTGCTCTACCAGCGCGGGCGCGAGGTGCTGATCCAACCCTTCCAGAAGGGGATGCTGCTGACCGAGCTGCGCACTCACAACGAGATGACGTCGGAAAAGACGGTGTTCAATGGCCTGGAAAGCCCCAAATACGATGAAGACCTTCTTGAGATAGCCGGGCTGCTGATCGACAAGAAAGTCACCAAGTTCGATCCGTCAAAGTTCGAAGATACATACGAGGATGCGTTGATTGCCATGATCGACGCCAAGCGCAAGGGCAAAGCACCGCCCGAGCCGGCGCCGGCGCCAAAAGAAAACGTCATCGACTTGGCCTCGGTGCTTCGCAAGAGCCTTGCCAAGGAAGGCATTAAGGGCGGCACCAAATCCAAGGGCCGAAAATCGGGTAGGGATGCTGCGTAACGTGCGTAGCCGATCTGCTCTGTTGCCGTAGAACCTCGCAGGCCACCTACGGAACCGGGTCTGCCGCGGCACACGACAGACATTCGTCCGGCTCCAGTCATACGCGCCCCGAGCGACATTTTCATGGGACGGGTTCCTGCCGTGCGGAAGAGCGCGTCCGGATCAAAAGGCGAGCCGGTGGCCAACTCCGCCCGGAAGGCGACAATTTCAATCGCCGTCTTGTTCGGCCGGCCTCTCTCCGTGGGCTGTGCGGCGCAAAAGCTCGTGACTGGCGCTTATTCCATGTCTGACATCGGCGATGACGAAGAGGGTTGTGGCCGTAGTCGCCCAATGCAGGGTCCGCATCTCGGCTTCAGGCAATCACGCCGACATGCTTCGAGGCGAGCGCCTTGGCGATCCTAATCACCCGCTCCTCGCTTCGCTGATCAGTCGGGCCGTAACCGTGAACAGTTCTCATCCAGTCCGCGGTCGAATGCCACGACAACGATGAGTTTCGGCTCTTTCTGAGAAGGCGGATCGCAGTCGGACATCAATCCAACAACTCGATCGCCGCCTTTTTGGCATCATCCATATCCTCGTCCTGCACGGGAGCTTGATCGTCGTGACAGCACGCATCGCCCCAGTTTTGAACCGCGGACATCCCATTGCTCGGAGGAGATGCGCGCCGCCGCAAACATAGCTTAGCGGCCTCGATGGCGCGCGGCTCCACTGTTGAGGAACCTCCTTCGATCTCCAGCTGAAGCCTCATCGTTCGCCTTCCTGTCGCAATTGGGCCAGCAGTGAACGAAATAGGAACAAAAAGTCAGGATGGGCCTTGACGAGACAGGAATATATTCCTTATTGCTGGAAGCAGATGAGCAGGAGAGGCTTGTGCCGGGCGCCAAAAACGGCGGCGGCGAGGCTAGTTCGAAAGACGTGGTCGTTCGGACCGGAACTCCACCCTCCGGAACCCCACAGGATGTTCAACATGCACGACCTGATCGCCTTCTTCCAAACGAATGCCGCATTGGTCATCGGCAACGCCATAGCGTTTGCCACCTTTTCAGTGCTGTTCGGGAGCGGAGGATTCGTCGCCGGCCGCTACTTTCTGACCGAGCGCATCGCGAACTTGGAAAGCCGCATCACGAGGCGCGATGAAGAAATCGCAGCGCTGAAAACTGGAGATAGGAAAAAGGCTGAAGAGCCGTCGCTCATCCCAATAATTGGCACGTCGGTGATTGAGAGCGATGCAACGCCGCTGCTGGGAAAATGGCCGGACCGGCGCCAATCAGGGAAACTATCAGCGCCGCCACGGGAACGTCGTGCCTAACAATCTGGCTGATTAGGGCCCGTTTTAGATCAACGTTCAACCAGCGAGAAACCATGTCTCACTTCGTGAGACAGCCCGCCGCCGTTCCGCCGCAATGCCGCAGCACTTGGCGCGATCGGCCCTCGCGGCCTCAAGGAGGTTCCTCAGATGAGACTCAACAAAGCGGTTTTGGCTGTCCTGATGACGGCAGCTCTGGCAGGCTGCGAAACGCAGACGGAAGGCCAGCAGCGGGCAACTACGGGCGCTCTGCTCGGCGGCGCCGGCGGCGCCCTGGTCGGCCAGGCTATTGGCGGCAACACGAAGAGCACCGTGATCGGCGCGGCCGGCGGCGCGTTGCTAGGAGCAGTGGTCGGCTCCGCCACCACCCCGCAGCGTCGTGAGGATCAGCTCTGCCGGTACCAGGACCGCTACGGCCGAATTTACACCGCGCCGTGCGATGACCGGTACTACAACGGCAATTATTGAGAAGGCGCGGTAGGCTCGCTCGATGGTATGTTAATGCGCCACGCATCTGTGGCGGATGAACAGAGACACCGCTATGCCTATACAGGAGGGGCACATGCGAGGCGGTTGACTGGATATCTGGTGGGGATTTGCTTGGCCATTGTGAGCCAATCAGGTCCTGGGCCAATGCGATGTTACGATTTGCGCAAGGGGCCAGATCGAACTGAATCGGGACAACTCCGACGTCGGACGCCGGCCCGAGACCGTTCAGCGCCCGTCCCCGCCAGGTGAGGTCAGCAGCCAGGTGTTCGGCAAGCCATGGCGAAGGATTTCGAGGTGATGCCGGATCCCGCTTCCTGGCAGGCCGACGGGTTATGACAAAGTCCGTACCTGCTCGATGGCCTGGCGCAGACGTCGGATTCCCGCTTCGCTGTCGGCCTTGTTGCAGGCGGCATAGCCAAGCACGAGGCCATTCCCGGAGGATGACCAGTAATATTTCGAAAGCGGCGATGCGTTGACACCGAGTTTGTCGGCGCATTGCACGACCGCCCGATCGTCGCAACTTCCGTGAAGCGAAGCAACGACCTGGATTCCGGCTTCCGCCGCCGAAAGGGTCATGTGATCGGCCAGTTCGGTCTGGCACAATTCGTAGAAAAGCTTGCGGCGCTCGGCGTAGATGCGCCGCATGCGCTTCAGATGGCGGGTCATGTGGCCTTCATCGATGAAATCGGCCAGTGCTGCCTGCAGCAGGAGGGGCGCGAACTGCCCAGTGGTGCTCAGCGCATGCGGAATGCCCTCGCACAAGGCGGCGGGCAGGACCATGAACCCCAGCCTGAGCGCCGGAAACAGCAACTTGGCAAACGTACCGACATAGATGACCCGGTCCGCGCAATCCATGCTCTGTATGGCGGGCACCGGCCTTCCTTGAAATCTGTACTCACCGTCGAAATCATCTTCAATGATCCAGGAATTGTTGCGCTCGGCGATTTCGAACAGCCGCAGCCGCTGGTCCATGCGCATCGTGATTCCCAAGGGGTGCTGGCAGGCGGGCGTCACATAGATCAGGCGCGGTGAAATCTCGGGCTGGCTCATTTGCCATCCATCGCGGTCGACAACAAGCGGCACAATGTTGGCGCCAGCGACGGTGAAGGTTGCCTTGGCCGCGTAGTAGCCCGGTTCCTCCAGCCAGACTGTGTCGCCCGGATCGAGCAGCAGACGCGCCAGCAGATCGAACGCCGCCTGCGCCCCCGTCGTTACGACGATCTGTTCGGGAGAACATCGCACCCCTCTGGCCGAGGTCAGGTAGCCGGCAATTGCCTCCTTGAGCGCCGGCAGGCCGGTCACATGATAGGTGCCGAACAACATGTCGGCGCCAAACGTTGCCCGGCGTGCGAGCAGCCTGCCCCAGACGCCAAACGGGAAGTTTTGTGGGTCCGGCATGCCCGGATGAAAGGCGAAGCGCCCTGGCGCTCCATGATGGAAGGGTTGCTGCATCAGGCTCTCGCCGCGCCTCGAAAGCGGGCGGCGGATCGCCACGGCAGTGGGTTTGCCACCTTGATCGGTCGAGTTCACGGGCAGGTTGATGACCACCGGTCGCGCGCCCTGCCGGTTCGTAAGATAACCTTCCGTCGCCAGTTGGTCATACGCAGCCAAGATAGTATTGCGGGCGAGGCCCAGATCCTCAGCCAGCGCGCGCGTCGACGGCAATTCCGATCCCGGTGCCAGACGACGCTCACGGATCATCGCGGCAATCTGCCGGTAGAGCTGGCGATGAATCGGTTCATACACAGTCCGATTGATCATCAGCGCGTCCATCGGAAAGCCTTGGCGCTTACGCCTCGATAGCTGCATTGGAAAAGCCTCGCGGGATGAGAGCGGATCGAGCTTAGACGAGCGCCGCGCGAAGTGAAACTGGCACCCTCACTTCTCACCGAACTGGCTCTCGCGATGGAGACAGATCGGCGCTTAAATGAAAGGAAGAGGGAACAACGGGCCCAGACACCACGAGCCGACGCCTTCACCGACCTGGTTGGTTTTGATGAGGCACCGCCAGCAAATGGCCCGGCCTGTCCGATGAGGAACGATGATGGCTGTCTGCATAGGCATAAATCCGATTACCTGGAGCAATGACGACGTGCCCGAGCTGGGCGGGGATACCCCACTCGAGGTCTGCCTTTCCGAAACGGCCGAAGCCGGCTACGCGGGAACGGAACTCGGCGGCAAGTTCCCGCGTGCCAGCAAGGACCTCGCCGTGGCTCTCGCGACCCATGGTCTTAGACTGGTCTCCGGCTGGTACGATGGCCGGATCTGCGAAAAGGAGGTCGAGGAGGAATTCGACGCCATCCTGCCGCATCTGACGCTGCTGCGCGACCTCGGCGCCAAGCACGTCGTCTACGCCGATACCTCGCGTGGCCGCCATGGCGCCATTCACGATCCGATCTCGCAGCGTCCCAAGCTCGCCGACGACGAGTGGAGATCCTACGGCAAGAAGATAACGCGACTGGCTGAACGGTTCGCCGATTTTGGCGTTGGCATGGCCTTTCACCACCACATGGGGACAATCGTCGAGACGGATCACGAGATCGGCAGGCTGATGGCCGGTTCAGGGCAAGCCGTTGGCCTCCTCTATGACACCGGCCATTGCCTGTTTTCCGGCGGCGATCCCGAGACGTTGCTGCGGCGCCACATCGGTCGCGTCGTTCACGTGCATTGCAAGGATGTGCGGCCCGATGTGCTGAAGCGCGCTCGCGCCCTGGATATGAGTTTCATGGGCGCGGTGATGGAAGGCATCTTCACTGTGCCCGGCGATGGGTCCATCGACTATCCGACGCTTTTAGGGGTGCTGGCTGACAATGGCTATACCGGCTGGCTGGTGGTCGAGGCCGAACAGGATCCGAGTAAGGCCCATCCCCTTACCTATGCGACGATGGGCTATCGCAACCTGCACGACCTGGCCCTCAGAGCCGGTTTCGAGGTCAAGGAACGGGAGAACTGATACGCTTAGGGCGCGCTGGGTAGCGGCAATGAGTTCTGTCCTGTACCAAAGTGTGGTCAAGAACTACGGCGCGCTGAACGTCTTGCGCTCGCTTGACCTCGCAGTCCCCGACCACATGTTCCTGGCCCTGCTCGGTCCTTCGGGTTGCGGCAAGACGACGGCGTTGCGCATCCTTGCCGGTCTCGACATGCCGAGCGCCGGCAAGCTCTTCATCGGTGAGCGTGACGTGACCCGGCTGCAGCCGCGCGACCGCGACATCGCCATGGTCTTCCAGAGCTATGCGCTCTATCCGCAGATGACCGTCGCTGAGAACATCGGCTATCCTCTATGGATTCGCGGCATGCCGGATGCCTCGCGCCGCGCCAAGGTCGACGAAGTCGCCACGGTCCTCGAGATCGGCCACCTGCTCGATCGCCGGCCGCGCCAGCTTTCGGGCGGGCAGAGGCAGCGCGTGGCGCTTGCGCGCGCCATTGTTCGCGATCCGGCCGCTTTCCTGATGGACGAGCCGCTGTCGAACCTTGACGCACGCCTGCGCCTGACCATGCGCGGCGAGATCAAGCGGCTTTGCCAGCGGCTTGGCGCAACGACCCTCTACGTCACGCACGATCAGGTCGAGGCCTTGACCATGGCCGACCTCGTCGCGGTCATGCACGCCGGTGAACTGCAGCAGATGGCGCCGCCGGCCGATATCTACGACCGCCCGGCCAACCGTTTCGTTGCCACCTTCGTCGGCAACCCGCCGATGAACATTCTGCCGGTCGCGCTTGCTGAACAATGCATCGCAGTCGGCGGAGCAATGGTTCCGATACAGGCGCCCCGGCTGGCGACATGCCGCGCTGCCCGCGCGGTCGAGATCGGGCTGCGGCCCGAAGACATGAGTGTTGCAGCACCCGGCACGCGGGCCACGTTGCCCGGCGAGATCTATGTCGTCGAACCGATGGGCAACGAGACCTTGGTCAATGTCCGCATCGCCAGCGGCAATGTCTCGGTTCGTGCCGGCCGCGACTTCCGGGGGGCGGTGGGCGCCAACATCGGGCTCACTTTCGATGTGTCGAATGCATGCTTCTTCAATTCCGCCGGCCTGACGGCCGTCCACAGGGTCAACAGTGATGGAGAGTGAAATGACGCAGTCCAGCATTAGCAGACTTACTCGCCGTACCGTGCTCAAGGGGGGAATTGGCCTTGCACTTGCCACGACGGCCCTTACCGCACTGGGCCTGCCTGTCCCGGCGAGCGCCGCCGGGAAGAAGGTGATCATTGGGGCCTTCGCCGATGGCGGCCTGACGCCGTTCAAACAGAAGATCATCCCACTGGCCAAGGATGCCGGCTTCGACATTGAATTTCTCGAGGATGAATATGGCGTAACGCTGGAGAAGTGGTTCGCCGACGCCAAGAACAGCGCCGGCCAGTACGACCTCTATCTTCTCGATGATCCATGGGTGCCGCAGTTCGGCGCCGCCAATGTGCTCGAGGATCTTGGAGCGGCCGGCATCGATGGCGGCGACAAGGACTGGATCGGCTCGATGATCGACATGGGCTACTGGCCGCCTCAGAAAGGCCCGCGCGTGAAGGGTTTTGAAACCGCCGCGCCGGCGCTCATCTGCGTGCCGTTCGTCGGTGATCTGCAGACGCTGACTTACCGCAACGATGTCTACACAGGCGGCGCGCCGAAAACCTGGGACGAGGTGATCGCAAAGGGCAAGGAAGGCGTGGCGGCGGGCAAAATCAAATATCCGGTCGTCTTCCGTGGCGTTTCCGGTAATCCGATCGTGACCAGTTGGTACCCGGTCTTCCTGTCGTTCGGTGGTTCCTTCTTCGACGACAAATGGAACCCGGTCTTCAATTCCGCCGAAGGCAAAGCCTCGGCCGAATTCTTCGTCGGCACCATGAAGCAAAACGCGCCGAGCGGCGTCGTCGAGTTCGACTCGGACCAGGAAGGCGCGGCGATCCTCGGCGGCGAAGCAGGTGCTATCATCCAATATTCCGGCAATGCGCTGAAGGCCGACGATCCGACGCAGACAAAGGTGGCTGGCAAGCTCGACTTCGGAGTCGTGCCGAAGCAGACTGCGGCGATTGCCCAGATGGGTATCTTCATTGCCGGCATTCCGAAATCGGCGCCCAACAAGGCCAACTCGGTCGAGTTCCTGAAATGGTATGTCAGCGCCGGCGTCCAGGCCAAGCTGTCGGAAGCAGGCTCCATCCCGGTCAAACGGAGCGCCTTCGGCGTCGCCAAGCCCGGCAACCGGCTGATCCCCGTCGCCTTGCAGCAGCTCGACGCTGGCGCGCTGCCGAGGCCGCGCACGCCAGATTGGGCCAAGGTTGAGGAACTGCTCGGCATCGAGCTCAACAAGGCGCTCCAGGCTGGCTCGGGTGGTGGGGCCGCATTGGACACCGCCGCCAAGCAGGTCAAGGATTACCTGTCTTCGGTCGGCTATTACTGATGCCAAACGGCGGGACGCAGAATCGCAAATACCGTCTGCAGGGGGCGGGGCTCGACCTCGCCCTCCCTTATCTCATGCTGGCGCCAGGCCTGCTGATCGTGCTCGGCGTGCTCGTCTATCCCTTGTGGGACGGCCTGCGCGCCAGCACCAAGGCCTATCGTTATGGCTCGGTAGTCGCCGATGTCGGCATGGGGAACTACATCAAACTGTGGAGCGATCCCCAGTTTTTGAATTCGCTGTTGGTGACGGTTAAATTCGTCGCCCTGTCGGTCACCTTCGAGGCAATTCTGGGCTTTGCCCTGGCGCTGTTTTGCCTGCGCGAATTTCGCGGCATCCGCCTGCTGAGAACCATCTTGATCATCCCAATGGTGATAACGCCGGTCGTGGTCGCCATCGTCTTCCGGCTGATCTATGCCAGCGACGCGGGCATGCTGACGGCAGTCTCCGAGTGGATGGGCGGCGGCCAGGTGCAAATTCTCGGAAACCCCGTCAAGGCCTTCCTCGGCCTTGTCGTGCTCGATGTCTGGGAATGGACGCCACTGATGTTCCTGATCCTTTTGGCCGGCCTGCAGTCGCTGCCGCATGAACCCTTCGAGGCCGCTCGCGTCGACGGCGCCGGCATCTGGCGGGTGTTTGCCGATCTTACCTTTCCTATGATGCGGCCCGTGCTGGCGATCGCCATCGTGCTGCGAACGATCGACGCCTTCGGCACGTTCGACCAGGTGTTCGTGCTCACCCGGGGCGGACCGGGCGAGGCGACGCGGCTCGTCTCGATCTATGGCTACGACACCGCCTTCAAATTCCAGCAGACGGGCTATGCGGCCGCGCTGTTCGTCACGATCGGGCTGGTCGTGCTTGCGCTGGCCTTGAGCGCCGTGCGGCTTCTGCGCAGGGTCGATGCATCATGAACAATCGTCTGGCGCGGATCGGGTTCATGAGCGCCGTATTGGCCATCGTGCT
The DNA here is from genome assembly GCF_006440875.1 of Mesorhizobium sp. B2-5-7. Taxonomy (NCBI): domain Bacteria; kingdom Pseudomonadati; phylum Pseudomonadota; class Alphaproteobacteria; order Hyphomicrobiales; family Phyllobacteriaceae; genus Mesorhizobium; species Mesorhizobium sp. B2-5-7. The sequence continues at coordinate 435,004 of NZ_VFUO01000005.1, forward strand.
CCTGCCCGTCTACTGGCTTGTCTCGACATCGCTTAAGTCCAATCGCGAAATCACCCAGGAAGGCACGCTCTATCCACATGTTCCGACGCTGGATAATTATATCAGGTTGTTCACGGAAAAGCAGTTCGGCGCCTATCTGACCAACTCGCTGGTGGTGACGTTCTTCTCCGTGACGATCGCCTTGGTCGGTGGCGCCCTGGGCGCCTATGCGATCGCCCGCTTTCGCTTGCCTTTCATGATGGAGCGCAAGGTCGGCTTGTTCCTGCTGACGCTGCGCATCGTGCCGCCGGTCGTGATCCTGATCCCTGTCTATTTGCTGATGCTCAAGCTCGGCCTGCTCGACAGCTGGTTGGGTTTGATCGCCACCTACACCGCCTTCAACATCACCTTCTGCGTCTGGATGATGGAGAGCTTCTTTCGGGAAATCCCCGTCGATCTGGAGGAAGCCGCCATGGTCGATGGCGATTCCCGCTTCGGTGCGTTCTGGCGCATCACGCTGCCGCTGGCAGCTCCCGGCCTCGCGGCGACCGCTATCTTTGCCGTGCTTGTCACCTTCAACGAATTCCTTTTCGCTCTGGCGCTGACAGCCACGCCCCGGGCGATGACGATGCCACGCGGCACCGCCACGCTGATCGGCCGCATCGACACCGACTGGGCTTCGATGTCGGCCGCCGGCGTTATCGGCGCGTTGCCGATCGTCGTCTTCGCGCTGCTGGTGCAGCGCCATCTGGTGCGCGGACTCACCATGGGAGCCGTGAAATGACGACCTGGCTGGGCAGCCGCTCACGTCAATCAGTCGCTGTCCCGGCCAGGCTAACGGCCGCCCCGGCACCATGCTGCCTTTTAGGAAAATCAAAGAGATGATCGATGTCTGTCTGTTCGGAGCGGGCCTTATCGGCCAGGTACATGCGGCCAACCTCGCGCGCCACCCGCGCGTGCGCCTGCGCTACATCGTCGATCCGAACCCCGAGGCTGCATCGAAGGTTTCGGCCCTGACAGGGGCCGAAATCGCCGACACCCAGACCGTAATGAATGACCTATCGATCGGCATGGTGTTCATTGCTTCGGCAACGAGAACGCATGCCGACCTGGCCATGGCCGCGGCCGCCAAGGGCAAGGCGATTTTCTGCGAAAAGCCGATCGATCTCGATCTCCAGCGCACCGATCAATGTCTGGCGGCTGTCGAGAAGTCAGCTGTGCCCTTTCAGATCGGATTCAACCGTCGGTTCGACCCGAGCTTTCGGGCGCTGAAGGCGCGACTTGCGCAAGGCGAGATCGGTGCCGTCGAACAGGTCATCATCACCAGCCGGGATCCGGAGCCGGAAACCGAGCAAGCGCTGGCGGGAGGAGGGGGGGTCTTCCGGGAGATGACCATTCACGACTTCGACATGGCGCGAAACCTGTTGGGCGAGGAACCGGTCGAGCTCTTCGCGACCGGGTCGTCGCTTGTCGCGCCGCAATATGCCAAGCTGGGGGACTACGATACCGCGATGTTCGTGCTGCGCACGGCGTCGGGCCGGCAATGTCACATCAATAACAGCGTCAGGGCCGCCTACGGCTACGACCAGCGCATCGAGGTGCATGGCGCCGACGGGATGCTGCGGGCCGGCAACAGGGTGCCGACATCGGTCGAAATGTCAGGCGCGAAGGCGATATCGCACGACAAGCCCTATTACTTCTTCGTCGAGCGCTATGCCGAGTCCTACGCGGCCGAGATCGATCATTTCATTACCTGCGTCGAAACGGGGCGACGGCCCGACGTCACGGCAAGCGACGGCCGCAAAGCGATGATCCTATGCGAGGCAGCGCTTGCCTCCGCCAAGTCGGGCAGGTTCGAGACCGTCAGGTTTTAGATCAACCAAAATGAGGAGCTTCCGATGAAGATCGGCATGATTACGGACAGCCTCGGCGACCTCTCATTCGACGAGATGTTAGCCGCCTCCGCCGAGCTTGGGCTTCAGACATTGGAGTTCGCGTGCGGAAACTGGTCGTCGGCGCCCCACATCGACCTTCAGGCCATGCTCGCGAGCGCTGCCGCGCGCAAGGAGTTCGTCGCCAAGATCCGGGATCACGGGCTGACGATTGCAGCGCTCAATTGCTCGGGCAATCCGCTGCACCCAGGCCCGCAGGGGAAGGTCCATCATGGAGTGACACAGGACACAATTCGCTTGGCCGGCCTGATGGAGATCGACCGTGTCGTCATGATGTCAGGCCTGCCGGGCGGACCGGGTGACGCCAACCCGAACTGGATCGTCACCGATTGGCCGCCGGAATGCCTCAAGATCCAGCGCTATCAGTGGGAGGAGCGCATCATTCCGTACTGGCGCGACCTCGTGGCTTTTTCAAACAACCTTGGCATTCACAAGCTATGCGTGGAACTGCATGGCCACCAGGCCGTGTACAACGTCCAGACATTGTTCAAGCTGCGTGACGCTGTCGGAGAGACGGTCGGGGCCAACTATGATCCCAGTCACCCGCTGTGGATGGGGGCGGATCCGATTGCCGGCATTCGCACGCTCGGCTCGGCCATCTACTATGTCCACGCCAAGGATATCCGGGTCGAGCCCATCGTCGCAGCCATGGACGGCACACTGGACCCGCGCCCACCACACCTCTATGCCGAACGAGCCTGGAATTACATCACACTCGGATACGGTCACGGTGAGACCTGGTGGCGGCAGTTCTGTACCGCGCTCAAGCAGGTTGGCTACGACGACGTCTTGTCAATTGAGCACGAGGACATGATGCTGACCCCTATGGAGGGTATGCGAAAATCCGTTGCGCTGCTGCGCAACGTCGCAATCAACCTGTCCTAATCGGCGACTTGCCGAAGTTGGCTGCAAGCGCATCGGGCGCGACCTCGTCATTGGAACTGACCGCGATGGCAGCTTCCACGGCCGCGATTATGTCATCGGGGTTGGATGGCTTGCCGAACGCAATGCCGCGACTGAATACTTCATCCTGGCCCAAGGGGTCACTGCCGGTGTGGACAATGAACGGCACGCCGCGAGCTAACGAGCGTCTTTGCCAAGGCGGAGCATTCTCCGTCCTTCAACGAGACATCCAGCACGGCGGCGTCTGGTCTGGCTGCCGCCAAAAAAGTTTCACCTTCTGCGCATGACGCAGCACAACCGCGCTGAAGCCACCGTCATTCAGCGCGGACTCGAGATCCAAAGCGATAAGGGCCTCATCTTCCAGGATGAGGACGACGGGTTTTTCCGAAGGCATCCGTATCAGGCAGGCAGGGATTGGTTAATCGAGTTCTGCACAGTCTTGGTTGCCATTTTTCCCGCATAATCCCCATAACAAATGTTAGTATCCAGTTCTCCCGCAGACAAGGAAGATGGTTGTTCGTTTCCAGCCGAGCGCGGCTGCGGGAACCATCGGGCCAATGCACTTGGGGGGTTATCGCCGACCGCTCTGGCAGGGCATCGCTTGCACCAGCCTTGCAGCCGTGCGGACCGGTCAATGATAATTGCCGCGTAGAGGCCGCTCCGGCAGTGCTCGGCACCCGTGCGACCTCATGCGTGACCGAAGCGGCACGATTCCTTACCGCGCCGGAATCGAGGCGGCCAGGGCAGCAAAATCGGACAGCACTGCCACAGCATGCCGCACTGGCTTCACCTCAGGCTGCTTTCCTGACGACTGCCTTGAACGGGTGATCCATGGTGAAGGCGTCTGGACGCACCCCCCGTTCAACCTGGCCCCATGTCACAGGGTGTGCGATGGGAAATCCGAGGCGTGCTCGTGGAGAGAACGCGCCCACGGCCGTGTTGCCTCTCCCGTTGCGAAGATAATCGATGAAAATACGTCCCGTTCTCGCCGCCGGGGCTGCAGACAGGAGGTAGCGGTCGGGATGAGCGTCAGCGAGGCACCGGGCAAGCGATTTGGCGAGTTGCCGGGCGTTGTCGTGGGTCATCTTTGTCTCAAGAGGGGCCATCAAATGGATGCCCTTGCCACCGGTGACCTTGGGCCAACTCTTCAGACCTGAAGCCTCCAGGATATCGCGAAGCGCCAGCGCCGCTTCAATCACCTGCTCCCACTCGACGCCCTCGCCGGGGTCGAGGTCCAGCACGACGCGGTCGGCCCGCTCGATGTCATCTATGGTGGCGTTCCACGGATGAAGTTCGACAGCATCCATCTCGACCAGCCCGAGCAAACCGGCGAGATCATCCACCCACACCCGCACGCCCTCCCCACCCTCGCGCTTCTGGACGCGCAGCTGATGCACGGCGCGCGGAATATCGGGCAAGGGACCCTTGTGATAGAAAGTGGTCCCGCTCGCGTGGCGGACCAGCTTCAGTGGTCGGTGGCAGAGATGGATCAGCGCCTGCTCGGCAACCTGTCCCCAGTAGCGCATAAGGGCTTCCTTGGAAGGCGAGATCGCGTCCGGCAGCAGCTGAAGAACGTTCTCACGGGGCACTGCGTGTCCCTCGGCCCTGTTCCGCCGCTTCGATGCGGCGGGCGGCTTTGCGGGGATCGTGACGAGATCTTCACGAAGGCCCTTGAATACCGCTTCGCGCAAGATGCCACGGTCGGTGGCGCTGCTGAACTGCACCTCGGCCAGAACCTCCGGCCTAACCCAGGTGGCCTTCGGCTTGTCGATCGGCTCCGACAATGGCGAGTTGTCGACAATCAGCGGGTCCAGTCGCTCCCGGACCTGTCGCGCGATGCTCAAGCTGAAGCCACTCTGGGCTTTGCCGGCATAAAGCAGCCGGTCGCCTTCGCGCCTGCCGATGTACAGCGAGGCGATCCGGCGCGGCCGAGCGCCAAGCTTCTCGACGAAAGCCACCACAGGAAAGGTGTCGCTCTTGATGCATTTGACCTTGACCCAGCTTGTCTGGACGCCGGAGCGATAGGGGGAATCGGCGCGCTTTGACACTATGCCTTCCAAGCCCATGCGGCAGGCGTGGGCGAACATCTCCATGCCGCTCACCTCGAGATGTTCTGCATAGGTCAGCGTCGCCGCTGAATTCATGAGCAGCTTCTCCAAGGCAGCCTTGCGTTCCAAAAGCGGTTGCTGCCGAAGATCGCTGCCGTTGAGGTGAAGCAGGTCGAACGCATAGAAGATGAGCCTCGGCGAACGCGGATTGCCCAGCTCCCGTTCCAACGCTTGGTAGTCCGGAAGGCCTGTCTCGCCCAGAACAACAGCCTCGCCATCAATGATCGCGGACTTTGCCGGCAAGCTCGCCGCGGCCTCAACGATTCTCTTATACCGATGTGACCAATCGTAACCCCGGCGCGTGAAGGCTCGCGCTGTTCCGCCCTCCACAATGAGTTGGGTCCGGTATCCGTCATACTTGATCTCGTGAAGCCAGTTGCCGCCGTCAGGAGCTTTCTCGACCAGCGTTGGCGATTGGAACTCGATGAACGGCAGCCGGTATTCGGTCTTGCTCATGCGCACGCGAACTCCTGGAATCGGGAGTCAAAACGTGGGACGGCGATCAGTTCCGATAATTTTAGCGAAATTGCATATACCCGCGGTGGCGATGCGTCCGCTGAGAGACAGGTTGGGCGTCTAACCTAGCCCCGCAGTTTCACCAGGCGCTTGTCCCGATCGACGAACCGAGACGCGGATCGGTCGATCTGAAAAGCTGTTGACATTGTGGTCTCAGATGCCTGCCCGTGGCTGCCGCCGCATCGTCCAGCTCTCGCCGGTTTTCATCCTAGGCGTCGCCGGCCTGACGCGTCGGCTCCGCGGCGATACAGCGACCCCGGACAAGCCTGCCGGGCAGGGCACGCGCGGGCCCTTGTCGCGCAGGGCCTTTTAACGGTCCAGAAGTGTTCATCGCTTATAGCGATCTCATGAAACTGCTGCGACATTTTGCCGAACCGACCCGTCGTCTCTTCCTGATGCGAACGGCTTTGCCCGTCATTGGGCTGACACTGCTCATTGCAGCAGCCGCGGCAGGTCTATTGCTTTGGTCCACGATCCAGACTGACCGCGTTGCCGCGGCGCGGCAGAAAAGTCTGGTTGGACTGATCACGTCAAAGCTGGAGAGCGCAGTAGCGCACGACCAGGAGAGCGTCACGGTTTGGGACGACGCGGTCAACGCACTGCGCAGCGGCGATGCGAAATGGCTCGATACCAACCTCGGCAGCTGGATGCACACCTATTTCGGTCACGACCAGGCTTATATTCTCGATGCCAATGATGCGCCGGTCTACGCGTTCACCGATGGGTCGACGGCTGACCCGGGCAGCTACCGCGCCATACGCGCGACCACCACGCCCCTGGTCCAGACTTTGAGGGCAAGGTTGAAGCGAGGCGATACCGAAGGTGTGACGGAACAGGTGCTCACCATAGGCGCCTCCGATCTGGCCGTTGTCGCCGGCCATCCCGCGGTCGTCAGCATCAAACCCGTGGTTTCCGACAGTGGCCACATCGCGCAGGTGCCAGGCCAGGAATTCCTGCATGTGGCGGTTCGCTATCTCGACGGCAGTTTCCTCACCGCCTTGCGGCAGGACTATCTGCTCGATGGCGCCCGATTCTCCTGGGACAGTAACCTTGCTTCCGGCGAGGCTTCGTATCCCGTTGTCGACCGATCTGGACCTATCGGCTTCTTCGTTTGGCGGCCATACCGGCCCGGAGCATTTGTCCTCTTTCAACTCGTGCCCGTTCTCGTCCCTCTGTTCGGCCTGGTGCTGGCGGGCGTCATCATGGCCCTCGTCGGCTTTCGCAGGCGGACACTAAAGCTGATCGAAACCGAGGATCGGATCTACCACCTCGCTCATAACGATCTGCTTACCGCTCTGCCCAATCGCGGTCAGTTCAACGAGCGTCTGGCAGATGCGCTGGCGCGCCTGCCGTCGACGGACGAGCAGCTCGCGATTCTTTACCTCGACCTCGACCGCTTCAAGCAGGTTAATGACAGTTTTGGCCATCCGGCGGGTGACGAGCTGCTCAGGGAGTTCGCGGACCGGCTAAGACGGCTCACGACTGAAGCCGACACCGTGGCGCGTCTCGGTGGCGATGAATTCATCATCATCCGACGCTCGGTTGGCGGCGAGAATGACGTCAAGGCGCTATGCGAGCATTTGATCGAGTCTGCCCGTCGGCCCTTCGAGGTCGCCGGGGTGCAAGTCTTTGTCGGCGTAAGTGTCGGGGTAGCGGTTGCACCCAAGGACGGGGTGGACACGGTCGAGTTGGTGCGGAAAGCCGACGTGGCGCTCTACCATGCCAAAGCGGGCGGCCGGAGCAGCTACGCCTTCTTTGGGCATGAGATGGATCTGACGCTGGCGATGCGCAAAGGCATGGAACAGGACCTGCGCAACGCGCTGAATGCAACCGGTCGAATCCAGGTCCACTATCAGCCGCTATACGACGCTGACACAAACCGGATGACGGGTGTCGAAGCGCTGGCCCGCTGGTCTGATCCGGAGCGGGGCTGGGTTGCACCGGATTTGTTCATACCGCTATCGGAGGAAACAGGTCTGATTGAAAAGCTTGGCGAACTGGTTCTCAGGCAGGCGTGCCTTGACGCGGCGGACTGGCCCATCGAGACCGTGGCGGTGAATGTGTCGGCCCTGCAGCTGAACAATCCCAGTTTCGCCATGCGGGTGACCAGTATCTTGTTGGAGACGCACATGGACCCGCGGCGGCTCGAAATCGAAGTTACCGAAAGCGCTCTGTCGGAGCGCCGGAGCGAATGCCGAAACAACATCGAGGCTCTGCGCAGCATCGGGGTGCGCTTTGCACTCGACGATTTCGGCACCGGATTCTCCTCCTTGGGAAGACTGCAGACGCTGGAAGTGGACAGGATCAAGATCGATCGCAGCTTCGTGCAGGGCTTTGGCCGCTCCAATGGCGACGAGGCCATCGTTCAGGCGATTATCACCCTGGCTCGTGCGACGGGACTTAGCACCACTGCCGAAGGGGTCGAGACCGAAAGCCAATGCGATTACCTGCGCAAGCTCGGCTGTGACCAGCTCCAAGGCTTTCTACTGTCAAGGCCACTGCCCAAGGGGGAGCTTCAAGAGCTTCTCGGGGTCGTCTCAGCGCGCGCCTCTGCCTAGGAGCCTAGCCGGGCCGAGCCATAGAAGCTGCACCCAGCGGCTGGATGTCTGACCAACGCGCAGCTTAGCGTTCGTTCCAGCAATCGAAACGGCACTCTTCGCCGGGGGTAGTCTGTCCCGCGTCCCGCCTGCGGCGGCGCCCTGCTGACGCTCCTTAGGCTACCCTTTTAACCGGTCTCGTCGTTGCAGTCGGTCCCGCGTCGCGCCTGCGGCGCCGCAAGGGCTGACGCTCCTACGGCTGCCCTTGCATCCGGTGGCCGCTGGCGAGCCCGAGGTGATCGACCTCGCTGGACCCCGCTGGCAGCGCGTAGCCGATCCGCTTGAGCTTGAGCAGCGGCCGAGGCGTCAGTGCTGCGCATTGCGACGGAACAACCAGGTCGCTGACGTTCTGCATGGTTCAACACAGAAGCGAGCCGCCTGTGTCCTAAACCCAATTCGGCTGGCGCGCCAATGTAACCGGCCCTCAGCAGCCCTGGACCTTCAGTGATTTGACCATGCGAATGATAAGCGGATCATAAGGAACCTTCTCGGTGCGAGCATAGTTGACGGTAAACAATGCAGCTCTGTTCCCGCAAATCGCGATAGCCCGGACATAAAGGATCTGACCCTCCTTCACTCCTGAATAGCTGGCCCATTGCGGCGTCACTCGCTTATAGGTCACCTTCCATCCGTCGTTCTCGTTCACGGCAATGCGATGCTCGATCTCGGTGCGAAAGCTTGCCTTGCCGAGTTGCGCCCCCCAGACGGCAAGAAATGCTTTGTGTCGGCCTTCGAAGGCTGCCCCTTGATCGGTGCGTTGGGCAAGTACAAACCCCGGGGGAACGTCGAATACGAATCCGAGATGCTTGATGCCAAAGCCCTCCCATTGTGCCGCACCCAGCAGTGTTGTGGGGATCATCATGGCGCCGAAACTGAGCAGAAAAAGGGGGAGACGTTTCATGGGTGTAATCCTGTCGTCGTGTGGCCTGCGCCTGACGGCGCAGGCCGGCCGGCCCTGGCGGAGGGCAGCCACCCGCGGCTCCAAAGCCAGCGGACCTTTTCAAATCTGACTTGGCGCTCTTTGTTCCATTAGGAATCAAGAATATGCCGGGCAGCCGCGTCGGCCCTAATGGGGCGCGTCTACAGGGTAGCGCTGCGCGCCAGCACCCGGTAGCGCGAGGATAGGGCCGGGTTGCCGCGCTACGCCAAGGTGGCCGCTCAGGAGCCACGGATCGCACTGCGGCGAAAACAGACATCGCCAGTCAGTGTGCAGCGGTTGCTGACCAGGAGTGCTGCCGAAATCATTGGTCATCGCTGCCGCTTGCGTGCTGCGCCCGGCAAGGGAAGCGGCGCCGCGGTCTCGTCTGCCTCGCAAACCCGGCACAAATGCGCATCACGCCCGCGCCCTTGCCTGCCTTGCTCTTCGCGGCCTCCGGTCCCTGTCCAGAGAATATTGGGCGGACTCGAAACAGGGAGCGCGACAAGGTGCGCGAGCGAAGATGGAAAAAGTAAAGCTTGAAGAGCTGAAGGACAAGGTGCCCTGCGCCGCCGTGCTTGAACACGCGGGCTTCGCCCTCGATCTCAAGGAAAGCACGCGCAAGGCGATGAAATATCGCCGCGACGCATCGATAATCATTGTGATCCACGAGGGCAAGGGCTGGTTCGACCCGCTCTCGGATGCCAAGGGAGATGTCTTCGGCCTGCTTGAGCATCTCGAGGGCATCCCCTTCGTCAAGGCGATCAACGAAGTCGCGGACCTCGTTGGTGTCGCGGCTACCACACCGGTGTGGCAGCGCAGCTTCCGTCAGCGGCAGCCCGAACCGTCGATAGCGGATCGCTGGCAGGCCCGGCGCAAGCCATGGCTCGGATCGGCGACTTGGCGCTACCTGCGAGACCGTCGCCATCTCCCCGAGCCGATTCTGCGCGGCGCGATCATCGCCGGTCTCCTGCGCGAGGGGCCGCATGGCAGCATGTGGGCGGCGCACACTGATGCAGACGGCTCCGTCACCGGCTGGGAAGAACGGGGACCGCACTGGCGCGGCTTTGCCACCGCCGGGGCCAAGGTACTGTTCCGCTTCGGCCGCCCGGAGGCGTCCCGCCTCTGCGTCACCGAGGCGGCTATCGACGCCCTAAGTCTCGCTGCGCTGGAACAGCTTCGTCCCGACACCCTGTACCTCAGCACGGCCGGTGGCTGGTCGCCGGGCACGCACGCAGCGATCCACGCGCTTGCTGTTAGGGCAGGTGTCAAACTCGTCGCCGCCACCGACAACAATGCCCAGGGCGAGGTCTATGCCGGCAGGGTTCTAGCGCTCGCCGAGGCGGTCGGATGCAGCGCCGAGCGGCTGCGCCCGGAATTAGACGACTGGAATGCCGACCTGACATGAAGGCGCAAAAGGAGGGGAGGAGCGGTCTTGACCCCTCCGGTCGCGGTGGCAGCCGCAGGAAGCTGTCCGGAAGGGCCGAAGAAGATGGTGAGCCATAGGGGATGTGCCTGCATGAAGCCGGCCATGAGCCGCGGAGTCGTCGCGATCCGGGTCCGCCGCACTGTTCGCCAGGCCCAGCTCTGCGCTCCACCGCCATCGAGCGCCCCGAGATCGATGCGGGTCTTCGACCGGCCCGGCGACTATGTCGAACTCGTTCATATCGGCCCCGCGTCGCGCAGCCGCCAAGCATGGCTTTGGAGCTTGGCTATCCGATTGTGTGACCACAGCGTCTCGTCGGATTAGGCCCGCCGTCGAGGCGGCGTTGCGCGCCCCGTTCACACCCTTCCTGGCGGAGCGGCAGCCGGAGCTTGACGCGTTGCCGCGGCTAGCTGCGCGGCGGACAAGCAATCGCCAAGAGTTGTCGACCTGCAGGGCGAGGCGGCGATATCTGCGAGCAGGTGGGGCGATGCTGTTCTTAGCGCGAGCCCGTGCTCGCTGCCAGCGATACCGCATCCGTCAAGCACACCGGCACCGTCTTGGTAAGGGTGACCGCGTCAACGATGGGACAGGTCCAGTCCGCTGGTCTGGCAAATGGTCTTGCGCGCCTGTCCTTCCCTTTCCGTTTCGATAACCAGGCCCGTGCCGGTCCTCCCCGGGCTTGAGGCGGTCCTGAACCGGCGGTCGTTCACTTCAAGGCCGCGTTCCGCGCCGCCCCGCGGCCGGGCCGATCCAGTCTCGGCATAGCAGCCCCGCGTCCCGCGCGAGGGCTGGGAAGGAGCCCTGCTTGGCCGCAAACCTGCCCTGCTCGCCTCGGTCCCCCCGGACCTTGAAGCGAACGTCGCTCGGCCGGTTCTGTGGGTCCGCGCCCGAGGGCGGGCCGGCACGGAGCCGGTCTGCGCTTCGGAAACCGAAGAAAGGACGTGTCATGATCAAGAAAGCTGCCAATCCTCGCTCTACCGCTCGCGTGGTGCCGCTGCGCAAGGCAACCACCTTGCAGATGGTGCGGTTCGCCTGCCCCGATGCCGCGCAGTGCTCTCTCGTTTCCGAGAGCTTCGGCCTGCCTGTCCTCGACAGCGACGGCATCCGCGACCTGCACGAAAAGCTGATCGTCGACACCGCAGCAGCGCTGGACGAGGGGCTTGGCGAGCGCGCCATGCAGATCCACCTGCAGCGCGTCGTCGGGGCCTTCGTCGGGTCCGCCTACGGCTCCGGCCAGTTCTACAGCCGGGCGGTCTCCCAAGCTCGCGACGCAACAGCCAAGTCCGCCTGTGACGATCGGGACGAAGATGTCGGTGGTCCCGTTGGTTTCGACAGCGCCGCCCAGCGCCAGCGGGAGTTCGCTGCGGACATGGCACTCCAGGCCCACGCTTTGCGCATGGCCGCCGAGGGGGCCATCATCGCCTACGAGCACGTTGTTGGCGAGGTCTGGAAGCCTTTCGAGCGGTCGGTCGAGAACTCTGGCCCCACAGTCGACCGCAAGGCGGCCGAGCTGCAGATGGCAGCTCTCGGGTAGGCGCCTTCAGGGCGGGGCTCTGCCCCGCTCGTCGCTTGCCGCGCCCCAACTTCTCCCGCCTGCCTCGGCGGGGGAGGTCTACTGAACCCGGGACCCGCCAACTCAACGGATGGTCCTAGGGCGACCCGTTGGCTCGAGTGTTGGTGGCGCATGCGGATTTGCCTCAAGGATCGATAAAGATGGGTCAGGCACTACACAGCCGTTGAGAGATCACGTTGCCGCCGCAATCCCAACGCTGCTCAGCTTGGGTCCGGCAGGTCTCCCGGCCGCGCCAAATGTCCGACAGAATGGCCGCCGCGGTCACGCTGCCGATCCATGGAGCCGCCTTCAGGCCAGTGACATCGGATGCGACCGAGCACTGCCGGCCCGGACTTGAGCAATCCAATCCCGCTCTTTCGTGATGGCTTTCCTGGTGCGGCGCGGTCTTCCACGATCAACCCGCAAGGGGTCCGCTAGCAAGCTGCGGCCGCTCGGCTGTCGCCTTCGCGATGATCGCGCCCGCCGCCGCACCCCGACGCAGCCATTGAGCGGGGATTGGCCCGCTCCAAGATGGAGCCCTCAGATGTCGCACGATCTCACTCTTGCCCAGAAGGCCGCCTGGCACCTCGCCCGCACCCTCATGGCCCCAGTCGTTCTCTTCCAGGTCGACGCCGAATTCGGCATCCTGCCCGCCGACGAGCTCGATGACGCAGAGGTCGAAATCCTCTGCGAATACGATCCCTACCGGGGCGGCCGTGCGATTCGCTGAGCCGACCCTTCTTGCGAGACGTATCGAGGCGGCGCCCAGCGCCGCCTCTTTCGCGCCCCGTCTTTCCCCGCGGTCCTGGCGCAGCAAGACAGTCAGCGCAACGGCTGCGCCGTCCTTCGCTGGCGCTATGGGGCCCTGCGGGTGCGCTGCCCGTCTTCCTTCGCCACCGGCGGACCGTGACGGGGCCGCGATCGGCGCGGCCTCCAAAACCAGAGGTTCAGAGAGATGAGCAGAAAAGAAGGAAGAGGGCCGCGCGTCGACATCTATGCGCGGATCACCGATCGGATTGTCGCCGATCTCGAGAGGGGCGTCCGCCCCTGGATGCAGCCATGGCACTGCGCCACCGCCGTCGGTCGGGTGACCCGACCGGTACGGCATAACGGCATGCCCTACAACGGCATGAACGTGTTGTTGCTGTGGTCAGAGGCAATTGCGCGGGGCTTCTCCAGCCCGATGTGGATGACCTTCAAGCAGGCGCTCGAGCTCGGCGGGGCGGTGCGCAAGGGAGAGTCGGGCACCCTGGTGGTCTTCGCAGGCCGCCTCACCAAGACGCAAATCGACGCCTCGGGCGAGGAGTTCGACCGCGAGATCCCGTTTCTCAAAGCCTACAGCGTCTTCAACGCCGGCCAGATCGAGGGTCTGTCCGACCACCTTTATGAGCGGGTTGAGCCGGTTCGTGAGCCGGTCGAGCGTATCGTTCACGCCGACCGCTTCTTTGCCAACACCGGTGCGGTCATCCGACACGGCGGCGATCGCGCTTACTTTTCGCCTGCGACCGACCATATCCAGATGCCGCCGCTCCAAGCCTTCCGCGATGCGGCGGCCTATGTCGCCACGCTCAGCCACGAGGCCACACATTGGACATCGGCGCCGCAACGGGTGAACCGCGACCTCAGCCGATATGTCAAGGATCGCAGCGAGCGGGCGCGGGAAGAGCTCATTGCCGAACTTGGCAGCTGCTTCCTGTGCGCGGATCTGGGCATCGCGCCGGAACTCGAGCCGCGGCCGGATCACGCGAGCTACCTCGCCTCCTGGCTTCAGGTCCTTGCCAACGACAAGCGGGCGATCTTTTCCGCTGCCGGTCATGCACAGCGAGCCGCCGCCTTCCTGCACGATCTTCAGCCCGCGCCCTCAATGCCACCGGACTGAGCCATCCCTTCGCGGCCCCTCCGAGAGACCCGCATTTATCACCGCGACACTTGCCGGGGCCTCACGATCGCGCCTGGACATAGGACATCGCATCGCCAGCGGCGGCTTTGGCCTCGCCGAGGGTCCTCTGCTCCACGCAGTTACCAGAGGAGCGCCCACTACGGCCTTTCTTGGTGGCGTATCTCACACCGCGTCCAGCTGCTGCGCAGCCCGACTTCGATCCCGCAACAGCCCATGCCGACCTTCTTCCCCGCCGTGCTGCGCGCGGCTTCCTCGCGCGCCAAGAAGCTCGGCCCTGCGCTGCCTTCCACCCGCGTTCCAGCCCTACGGGTGCGGGCCGGTCGCGCGGTGCCCTGCGACCGCCATCAAGGCCGCGATGGTCGCGACCTGATACAGCAAGGAGAAAACCCATGGCTCAGATCGGCACTTTCACTCGCAACGAAGACGGTTCGTTTGCCGGTGTTATCAAGACGCTCAACCTCAACATCAAGGCCCGCCTGATCGCGGCCGAGAAGGAGAGCGATAAGTCGCCCGACCTTCGGGCCTTCGCAGGGACCATCGAGATTGGCGCCGGCTGGAAGAAGACGGCCAAGGAAACCAGCCGAGAATACCACTCCGTCAAGCTTGATGATCCAAGCTTCCCCGGTCCGATCTACGCGAGCCTGGTCGAGAATGACGAGGGATACGCTCTCATCTGGTCGCGCTGAGGCGGCCAGGCGTTGGACGCGGCGCTCCCCGGGGCGCCGCGATCCTGCGAAGGGACAAGGCGAGAACTCCGGCGGCGATGATCAAGCTCGACCGCAAGCCTGCTCATCCGACGGGTCGCGAGCCCTTTGTCGGCGAAGGGTCACCCACGGCGCTCAAGCCAACAGGGTCCCCGACGATCCGGGGCGTCAAGCTCAACGATCGTCGCTTCAGCGGCCCAATGCGCCAACCTGTTGGGGACAAGGACGGTAAAGGTTTTCCCTGTTCCGTTCTCAATGGCTGGCACGGCAACCGACCGCGCAGCGCCCCCCGAACAGGCCGGGGCGCTTGGCGCAAAGGCGAGGCATGAGGTCATCTGGAATTGCGCGCAGCATCGATGCGCCACGCCTGCATACTTATTTCCTGCCGGGGGTCGTGGTGATCACCTGTGATCCCTTTCCGGCAAACGGCACCGGCTGGCACGCCGGATCGGGCGCACCTGCCGGGGAAACCTCACGGGGATTGCCCGAATATCCCCGATTGGACTTTTGCGCGGCCAGCCGCCACAGCGCCGCTGCTGCTTGCAGCCATCGTCGAAAAATTCCACTTTCTGACGCCCACGTGTGCCAATGCGGCCCCATTGCCGTACAAGGACACGTCGCCGAACAGCGTGGGTTGCAATGCCATGACATAGTACCGCGCCATGGTGCGGGCACTGTTTATGCGCGCAGGGATAGTGGATGGGTCGCGTGCTTCATGCATTGGATTATCTGCGCTCGCCAAATACCGTCCAATGCATTTTTTGAATCGGTGGTTCGAGACCGATTCAAAACTTTGATCGAATAGCGGGCTTTCGGGCCGGGCCAGTTGCGGCCGGCATGAGCAGGTTGCCGCCGGCCGGGAATCGGGGATAGGGCGCGGCGATCGCATCATCGATCGCGCGGATCGTCTCCGGCATTTGCCCCGGCGAGACCCTCGACAAGGTTCAACAGGCCTGATGCCGACGAAGCCGGCATATCAAGCACACGCAAAATCAGTTTCAGCTTATCGTCAGCTTCTTGCCGGTTCTGGCCAAAAAAATGCGGGGCAGCAAAATGGATCATTTCGATCGGTGAGCAGTCGAGTATCTCGCAAACATGAACGAGTCTCGTGGCATGCAGCTTCGAAAAGGCCCGCTCATAGCGTGCAAAGATAGTCTCATGCAGGCCGACCATGGTTCCCATCTGGGCGCGATTGAGCCGCCTGGCTTCTCGGCGTTCGCGCACGAACCGACCGAAGGCCTTCTCCATATCGCCGAAGCTCCGTACGCCTTCGAAGCCGGGTTTCCTGTAGACCGGCTTTTCGGATTCGGCGTCTTCCGTTTCGGTGAGTCCGTGCTCGTGAATGTACTTCTGGAGGTCCTTGATTGCCATTTCGAGGGCTTTTGCCAGCTCCTGTGCGTGTCGAGGAAGCACGTCGATAGGACGTGCCTTTCCACCTCAAATTGCCCGATGTGAGAAAAATCAGAGCCAACTTGACCGCGAGTCTAGCAGGGGAAGGGGCTGACATCAAATTCCGATCCGCCAAGGAAGAAACCCGTGGCTGGAGTCATAGGCCTAGCTCGTCCAAATACTTGACGATCGCCGCTTCCACGATTGCCTGCATAGTTGTGTCGTCATGGAAGGCTGCCAGTTTCAACCGGCGCTTGGTTGGCCGGTCGAGGTTCACATTGACAAAGCAGCTTTGCCCCTTAACGCGCTCTCGTTTCATCCGGCGCAAGGCTTTTCGGGCCTCCTGTCGAAGGTCGCTCCGGTCCGGCGACGTGCGGTCTGAGTTAGGGTCAGTGCTGACTAGATCCGACCCACGATCTTCATCACCTCTCACCGCTTGCTTCCTGGCAGCGAGCGCGAACTCGTCGAGCGACAGGGTATCCCTGCGGCTCATCAAGCGGGCCCCGCTTCGGCGCCGGAGCTCAGCAGCGCATCGATTTCGCTCACGATCTCTTGGGTCTCGCGCCGCGCTTTGGCGACAGGCTCGGACAGCGTCTGCATCTGGAGAGTGCCGATGCCGTTTTGAATGTCCTTGTACACGTTACGCTCCATAACCTCGGTACGAAACAGATACGTTCCGACCGTGTCCTCGATGATGGGCCTAATCTTGCGATAGAGCTCTGTCTGGCGAACCGTCATCGAGATGCGGGTTCTCAAAACACCATGCCGGCATGCGCTGGCGCGAGCCTCGTTGATCCTGAGTACGGAGTGAAAGCAGTCGATCGCGCCAAGGACCTCGCGTTTAGACGGCTGCACAGGAGATATCACCAGGTCGGACCAACCAATCACCGGATCGATCGTGGAAATATCCTCTCCAGGCGTGTCGATGAGGAGGTAATCGAAACGGTGGCCATGGCGCTCAACGAACGCGTCCAAGGACTTGGCGGTCTTGTGGCTGAACACGCTGATGCCTTCCGGCTGCGCGTTCTTGTCGTGGCACTCGCTCCACCATCTGGTCAGATTGCTTCTCCCGTCCATGTCGACCATGGCCACGGCTGAACCGCGCAGTGCGTACTCGCCAGCAATGTTCATCAAGGCGGTGGTCTTGCCGGCGCCCCCCTTGCCATTGATGGCGGAGATCACGACCGGCATGAGCGAGCTCTCCTCATAAATGTGTGTTCCTACATCCACTTGAATCCAGATCTGTTCGAATGTGGACCAGTGGACAGACGGATTTCCATCAATATAGAAAAACACAGTCGAGACGGCAAGGAGAATTACCTAAATGGCGGGTAAACAGGGAAATTCAATGTCAATTCGGTTGGCAGGATACGGAAAAACGTGATACGTTTTTTCTGACGATCGAGGGACGGGCCCTCGATCCGCGGCTTCGGCCGCGAACAAGGCAGAAGCGTAATGACGAGAGCCGGCGCAGCTATCGCAAGACGGCCGCCGAGGCGGGAGAGAGTCGCGCATATCCGGTTCGCCTCGGATGAGCTTGCCGTTATTAAGTCGGCCGCGAATGGCGCCGGCATGTCAGTGTCCGCCTTCATCCGCACGCTCGCCTGCGAGGGGGCGGGCATCCGCCCGTTTCTCAATGATGCCGATCGCGCGATCCTACAACTCCTCGCTGCGGATCTGAGTGCTGTCGCCAATGCCCTCAATCAAGCCGTACGCGCGCTCAACACGGGGCGGTTAAGCACGGTTTCGGATATCGCCGCAGCTGCCGACGATGCCCGCGCCATTTCATTGACGGTCGCTGCAGAGCTGTCCCAGATGACGAAACGCGCCGGCGCGGCGCGGCGCTCGGGAGCTGGCTAATGGAATTTTTCCTGGGGGCTTTCGAACGGGAGTGGGAACGGCGTCGCGCAGCCCTGCTTCATGAAATGCAGCGGGGGCGCGACGCGCATGACTGGGACTGGCGGCGAAGGGGCGGGGTGGCGTTCGCACCGGACGAAACGACAAGGCGAGGGGACAGGGCGCGCGCTGGCCACAACGCCAGCCTGCGTTCCTGTCGCACCGGAGCTGTCGCGCCGAACCGATCGATGCGTCAACGGTTCACAGCCGTGGCTCAAGGGAGCCAGCCTGCGGTGGTCAAGCTCACGTCCTATGGTCGTGGAGCGCGTATGGGTGCGATGGTGAGCTACGTCTCCCGGAATGGCGAACTGGCCGTCGAAACCGACAAGGGCGAGCAGATCATCGGCAAGGCGGGCCTGCTGCAACTTCGCACCGAATGGGAGCATCTTTTTGACAATCGTGCCTCGAGCCGGGACGTTGGTCTGTTCCAGGTGACGGTGAGCACAAAGGCAAACGATAGCGATCGTGACCAAATGCTTCGCCATGTCCTGCGCGCCGCCTTCGGCGAGCGCCGGTTCGTTTATGCAATCGAGCAAGCGGACGGCGAGCGTTTGCGGGTGCAGGGGGTCCTGCTCCTGCGCGGGCCGGATGGCGAGCGCCTGACCGGCGACGCGAAGGCCGCGGCAATCGCCCAAGAACGGTTGAACAGGAGCAAGATCGGCAGCAGCGTCCAGGCACGCGTTCTGTTCCATGCTCACGGCAATGGCGTCGCCTTCGCAACGAGCCGGATTCGCCAAATGGTGGAGCGCTTCGCAGGGCGGGTCCGCGATGATACGGACAGCCACATCGAGACTGTCAAACAAGCCGGCGAGCTCGTCCAGAAAGACTGGCGCAAGCAGATGCAAAGCCGCACAGGACGCGACGTCATGCATCTGGTCGCCTCGGCGCGTGCGGGCACCGATCAAGCGGCATTTCGAGATGCCGTGCGGGAGTTCCTTGGCGATCAATTCGCCGGGCATCGGTATGTTTATGCTATGCACGATCCGTCTGACGACCCAAAAGTGGCGGGGCAGGGCGGCAAGCGGCCCCATGTCCACGCCCACGCGATCGTCACCATGCGTGCGGAGACAGGAGAACGCATCGAGACGAGCCCCCGGGCGTTTCGGGAATGGCGCTCACTGATAG
The DNA here is from genome assembly GCF_006440875.1 of Mesorhizobium sp. B2-5-7. Lineage (NCBI taxonomy): Bacteria > Pseudomonadati > Pseudomonadota > Alphaproteobacteria > Hyphomicrobiales > Phyllobacteriaceae > Mesorhizobium > Mesorhizobium sp. B2-5-7. The sequence goes on from NZ_VFUO01000005.1 coordinate 453,967, forward strand.
CTGAGAAGGCGCGGGAGCACGGAATCCGCATGGAGCTGACCGATCGTCGCGAGTTTGCAAGTGCGCCGGCCTATGCTCGTACTCAGGTGCGTCCTGTCAGCTATGTCGGCAGAAGCGAGCATGAGGGCACCAGCCGGCCGGCACAGGCACGCTATGTAGCCAAGCGTTCCAATCTCCGTCACGCGGCGAGGTCCGTCCGCAGTACCACATACTTGACCGAGGTTGGTCAGGCATGGAGCGCACTTGCGCGCGATAGCCAAGAAAAGAAGGTGGCCGAGTTCGCCGCAGGTCAGCTCGAACGAATCCGGGCCGCGTCACGTTTCACCCAGATCGCGACTGCGAATGAATTCTCTCGGCAAACACCGGGCGGGAACGATCCGAAAGTCGTTTTGGCTCGGGAACTTTTTGGAGGCGAGGAAGCTGCCATGCTTGCAATGACACGTCCTGAGTTCGAGGCGTACGAAAAACGGATAGCGACTATTCTGGCGAATATTGAGCGCTCTGTCGAGCCATGGGAGCGCAAACAATTCAACGAAGTCGTTGAAGCCGCGCGCGAAGTGATGACCGTCCGCCGGGAAAACCTCCGCATTTCGGAACAACAGCTTGCCGCCATCGAAGCTGACCACAACATCCCAGTTCGCAGTGGCGAGCTTTCGCAGTTGTTTGAGAGCGGATCTCGAACTCCTCAAACCACGTCGAACTCAAAGCACGAGCCGATTTCAGGGAATGCGCCTGTGGTCCGCAGCCGGGAGGTTGCCCACGAGGATCGGCTGCGCGGCGCCCATCAAGCTCTTGATCCCCTCGATCTACGTGCTGGTGAAAGGACGGGATTGCCCAGGAAAATAGCGGGTCAACCAAGAGGGCTGCCGGAGCCGAGTTCGCCACGACAGGATCCACACCAGCAACCCGCGCAGCGTACGCCAGGATTGGAGCAGGAAATCCAAGAGAGGCACCCGCGTGACCGCAACGAGCGCGAGCGCTAGACCAATGACACCTTCGCGCCTGTAGAGCGGAGATGTTAGACGGCTGCTCGTAGGTGTCGGATTGGCCTTCCAGGTGAAAGCGACTGCGCGGCTCGCGCGATGCTTTGCGCGTCAATTCCATGGTGCCGATAAAGGTCCGCGATCGTGCCCGACTGGCCGAAATGCTCCACGCCCAGTGAACGGGTCTTGTGACCCTCGACGGATCCGAGCCAAGCAAGTGTGGCAGGATGGCCATCAAGCACGGTGATGAGCCCACAATGTGAGGGGACGCTGGCAAGCAGTCGCTCAACGGGGCTTTGCGCCTGGGCGACGCCGTGCTCCCTGGCGCGCTGCGCGGCCGTCCATCCCGCATTCAGGCGATCGGCAGACGTCACCGCCAAAAGGCCCACATCGCGGCGATCCTCTGCGATCAAACCAATTGCATCAATGGCTTCGGGTGCAACCGCTCCCGTATAGGCGATCACAATCTGGGCATTTGGCCCTGGCTTTCGCATCCAATAGCCTCCATTGAGGATGTCTTCAGCCAGCGTCTGGTCAATGACGCGTTTGGGTTGTTCAATCGGCCGCGTCGACAGTCTGAGATATACCGAGCCTCCAGTGGCATCCCTGAGCCAGGTCACGGGATCGGGTTGGGTGTCTCCATCGCGCTGGATGTAGTCGAATGAAAATCGCAGAACGGTTGCAAGCTCGTCGACGAAGGCTGGCTCAAAGCTGGCGAGCCCATCCTGAGCCATGCCGATAAGTGGAGTTGCTATCGATTGATGGGCGCCGCCTTCAGGCGCCAAACTGATACCGGAAGGGGTGGCAACGACAATGAAGCGCGCATCCTGGTAGCAGGCGTAGTTCAGCGCATCGAGCCCACGTTCGATGAACGGGTCATAAAGGGTCCCTATCGGCAAAAGCCGCTCGCCAAATATCGAATGGGAAAGCCCCAGAGCCGAGAGGTTTATAAACAAGTTCATCTCGGCGATGCCGAGTTCGATATGCTGGCCTTTGGGTGAGAATTGCCAGTTGAAGGTCGACGGGATCCGCTCCTTCTTGAACAGATCCGCCTTCTCTTCCCGGGCAAAGAGTCCCCGACGATTGACCCATGCGCCGAGATTGGTTGAGACGGTGACGTCCGGCGACGTTGTGACGATCCGTCTCGACAGATCAGTCTCCGTCTTGGCGACCTCGTGCATGAGAATTCCAAAGCCGTGCTGTGTGGAGACAGGAGATTGCACCTCGATGGCAAACGCCTCAGGGACAGCGATTTTCGGTGCCTGCTGGCGGCCACGGCGCCGGGCATTGAATGGAGCTTCCTTGAGGAAAGCAGCCAGCTCAGCGGCGGGGAGCTGAAGACCTTCAAACAATTCCCATTCGCAGCCCGGCCGTATCCGAAGACGAGCGCGCAGGTCTTCCGTCTGCGCGGTGGTCATCAACCCTGCATGATTGTCCTTGTGGCCCGCCAGCGGCAGGCCGAATCCCTTGATCGTGTAGGCGAGAAAGCAGATCGGCCGGTCATGCTTGCGGGCCTCTTCGAAGGTCCTCAACAACAGGGGCAGATCATGACCGCCAAGGTTTGTCATTAAGCGCGCAAGGTCTTCGTCCGAACGGTTTTCAATTAACCTGGAGATTTGACCCTGGTCACCGATCTCATCGAGCAGGCGTCTGCGCCACGCTCCCCCACCTTGATAAGCCAGAGCCGAATAGAGCTGGTTGGGGCAATTGTCGATCCAGGCGCGTAAAGCCTCGCCCCCAGGCTCCTCGAAGGCTTGCTCGAGCAGGGAGCCGTATTTGAGGATTACCACCTCCCAGCCGAAATCGCGAAACAGAGAGACGAAGCGCTCCCACAAGCCCTCCCTTACGACCGCGTCCAAGCTTTGGCGATTGTAATCAACGATCCACCACGTGTTGCGCAGACCGTGTTTCCAACCCTCGAGAAGAGCCTCAAAAATGTTACCCTCATCCATCTCGGCGTCGCCAATAAGCGCGACCATGCGGCCTTCCGGACGGTCCTTGGCCATGCCTTTTGCTCGAAGGTAATCCTGCACCAATGAGGAAAACAGGGTTTGCGCGACGCCCAGTCCGACAGACCCGGTCGAGAAGTCGACATCGTCCGTATCCTTCGTCCGTGATGGATAGGATTGCGCACCTCCATAAGCGCGGAAGGATTCCAGTTTCGACCGTGTCTGGTTGCCGAAGAGATACTGGATGGCGTGAAAGACCGGACTTGCATGCGGTTTCACCGCGACCCTGTCTTGTGGATGCAATACCGCGAAGTATAGCGCAGTCATGAGCGTGGTGAGCGATGCTGACGACGCCTGATGCCCTCCAACTTTGAGCCCGTCGTCATTCGGCCGAAGGTTGTTGGCGTTGTGGACCATCCATGTGGAAAGCCACAGTACCTTGCTTTCGAGTTCCTTGAGGCACGCGAGTTGAGGATCGTTCATTTTATAACTCCACCGAGAGGAGGCGAGGATAGGAAAATCCAGCGGGCGATTGCGGCTAAAAGCGCGATAAGCTAGAGCCGCTTCGGCCAGACTCAGCCAATTTTCATGCGGGAAACGAAAACTTATGCCAAAAGGTGTGATTGACGATATCGATCGAAAGTTGCTGGCTGCACTTCAGTCGGATGCTCACGCAACAACGGAAAATCTCAGCGAGATCGCCGGGCTCTCTCCATCGCCTTGCGCGCGCCGAGTGCGGATGCTCGAAAAATCAGGCGTGATCAGAGCCTACGTGGCAATCGTTGATCAGGTGAAGGTTGGATTGCCCGTTAGCGCCTTTGCTTCCGTCAAGCTTGAGCGACAACGGGAGGAAGAGCTCGATGGTTTTTCGAGCGCGGTCCGTCGTTGGCCGGAAGTCGTCGAATGTTATTTGATGACCGGAAAAATGGATTTCTTGCTGCGTGTCGTCGTCAAGGATCTAGAGGCATATGAAACCTTCCTGAAGCAGAAACTCACCAGGCTCGACGGCGTGGCCTCGATCGAATCCAGCTTTGCGTTGGGCCAGGTGAAGCATGCTCACGGGTTGCCTATCGGCGTCTGACAGCCGGCCTGTAAATCTCGCGGGCGACCAGGGCACGGTAAGCCTATGGTGCCAGATATCGAACGAATCCTATCGGGCTACGATATTGGCGACGTCGATGCCGGCGCCGTTTCGTATTTGCGCTATTGCTAATATTAGTTCATGATCCTTCTGCCCGGGGGGATCGCCGGCATGGCCCGGTCGCGGACCTTCAAGCCCAAATCAACCCCTCGGTAGCCGGGCCGCTCATCATCAATTGGTTGACGAAGGCCGCCGCACAGGCCCGGTGGTATTCCAATGGATGACTCGCTTCCTTCCCTGTCGATTCCCGCATAGACTTCAACAGTCCCTCATGCGGGGTCCGCAAGGGCTCAATCTGGAATTCCCAAGTCTGCGTTTTGCTTCGAAGGGCCACTTTCATAAGCGTGGTCCAGCATGGCAAGCAGTTTGCGGGCCGAGTCATTGCAACAGGAATAGTGAACTATGTTGTCACGGTCGCGGCGGACGCGGACCAAGCCGAGTGCGCGTAACTTGGCCATGTGCTGTGACAGTGCCGACGAGCTAAGCCCCAGTTGCTCTCGAAGCGCCTCAGCCGGCAATTCGCGGTCGAGCACGAGGTGCATGATCAACAGGCGTCGAGCATTGGCCATCGCCGTCACAAATCTTGCAGCCTCTTTAGCTTTAGTCCCAATTCGTTTCACGCGCGCCCCTGCCGAGCGAAGTTCGGCGACCGATATGCCCATGTCACGTCGGCGGGCGCCCGTCTTTGAGCCCTGTAGCCACGCCATAGGGGTCCGTCGGGGAGCGCGCGGCGGCCTTCCTGAACGCTGTTTCATCGCGGTACGCGTAAGGGCTGGACGCCTTGCCCATGAAATGCTGGTCGATGTTCCCCTACCCACTGGCGTCCTACCCACTGGCGTGCCATTGGGGCGAAGGGGACAAGGAAGTCTAGGTTCACGATTGTTCTACATTGGCTTACGGTGAAGGCATGTTCGGCAAGCATGGACCCGACGGATATGATCAGGAGCGGCGCGGTCCAAGTCCAGAAGGAATGCAAGGCGAAAAACGCCAAGCCGGCGACAGCGGCCGAAACCGCAAAGATCGCGAACCGGATCATCTGGGCCATCGTTACTCCCCGTCCAATTAGCATGATCGAGGATTAATGCAGCAAGGGGTTGCATTAGCAATGATTAAAGCAAGCTGGAAGGCCGCAGGAGCGTCATCTCAGTCGCCGAGCTGACACAAAAGCTTTTCGCTGACGCCAAAAAGGTCGGCATCAGCAGCACTGAGATCGAGGAAGATACTGGCAGCCCTCACTTGGCAGTCGGGCACGACTTACAGGCGGCGACCAGCTCAACTCTCTATCCAGTTGAATCTAAACGACAATATTCGGTTCCATAATGTATGTTATGCCGCAAATAGTTATTGCCGCAAAATAGAAATGTCTTGATTCCGCAAAGTAGGAATGTCGCCCTGCTCGTCGATGAGCGAGGGAGACGGCGGGTTGGGACTGATTTTGATGAGCGAGCGCGAGCTGCAACGCATCGAGGTGCTGTCGAAGGTTTTGGAGCGGCGCATGACGGTTGTCTCGGCCGCGCATGTCCTGGATATGACGACGCGTCAGGTCCAGCGTCTGCTGAAGGTGTTCCGGGCCGAAGGCGCCGCAGCACTTCGGCACAAGGCTCGAGGCCGACCGTCGAACCACCGATATGTCGCCGGCATCGGCGATCTGGCGGTTCAGTTGGTTCGAGAACGCTATGTCGACTTCGGGCCGACCTTGGCGGCCGAGAAGTTGGCGGCGAACCACGGCCTGGTCGTGTCGCGCGAGACACTACGCAAATGGATGACGGAAGCCGGAATCTGGACTTCGCGCCGTGAGCGGAAGCGCCAACTGCATCAGCCGCGCGGTCGGCGTGACTGTCTGGGCGAGCTCGTGCAGATCGATGGCTCTCACCATTGGTGGTTCGAGAGCCGCGGCCCCAAATGCGCCTTGCTCGTCTATATCGCGACGCGATCAGCCGAGGCATTAAGGGGGTTCCCGTGGGAGCATCTGTTATGCGCTTCCTTGGAAATTGCGTATATCCGACTTAGCAGATAAGTTCAGGATATTCGATCTAACACATATTTACAAAATATAGAAGCTGACGCATAATTCGAGCATGGTCCTCGCCCGTACCCCTGAGCAAATCGGAAATGCCATCCGCCGCGCTCGCAAGCAGAAAGGCCTCAGCCAAGCCGCGCTTGGCGATCGTGCCGGTATGCGGCAGCCCTCCGTTTCCATTATTGAGAGCGGGAACCCAGCCGCCCGACTTGACAGCGTGCTGGCTTTGCTGGCAGCCCTCGACCTGGAGTTCCAAGTCGCGCCGCGCTCCAAGCGGTCCTCCTCTGAAATAGAAGACCTGCTCAGCTGATGGGTCGGCGGCCCCTTCACGTGCCGTTGCGGGTCTATCTGAACAACCGCCTTGTCGGCCAGCTCAGCAAAGAGTCCAGCGGCGCCGTTCGCTTCCGCTACGAGGATGACTGGCTTGCGCGGCGGGGCGCGTTTCCGGTCTCCCTCTCCCTGCCTTTGCGCGAAGATGCCTACCGGGGTGAACCCGTCAACGCCGTTTTCGAGAATCTGCTGCCTGACTCGGACGCGCTGCGCCGCCGTGTGGCCGAGAAAGTCGGCGCGCGGGGTATAGACGCCTACAGCCTGCTGGCGCGGATTGGCCGCGACTGCGTGGGCGCACTGCAATTCATTGCCGGAGACGATGACTTACCAGATATCGAAGCTATCAGCGGCGAAGCCGTCGATGACAGCGAGATTGAGAAACTCCTCAAGAACCTGGCACAGGCTCCGCTCGGCTTGAGCCGCGATGATGACTTCCGCATCTCTGTCGCCGGCGCTCAGGAGAAGACGGCCCTGCTCCGGCATGACGGACGGTGGCTCAAACCGCACGGCACCACCCCCACCACACACATCTTCAAGACGCAGATCGGCACGCTGCCTAACGGCATCGACCTCACCAACAGCGTCGAGAACGAGTTTTACTGCCTGGCGCTGGCCGAAGCGTTTGGCCTGCCCGTCAACACGGCGCGCATTGCCACCTTCGGCAAGACCAAGGCGCTGGCCATCGAACGCTTCGATCGACGCTGGACCGAGAGCGGACGCCTCATCCGCCTTCCACAGGAAGACTGCTGCCAAGCCCTCTCTGTGCCGCCGACCCTCAAGTACCAACACGAGGGCGGGCCAGGCATGGCGGCAATCCTCAATCTCCTCAAAGGCAGTGATACGCCGGCAGAAGACCAGAAGACCTTCCTCGCCGCCCAGATGTTGTTCTGGATCCTAGGCGCGACTGACGGCCACGCAAAGAATTTCAGCGTGTTTCTGGCGCCCGGTGGCGGCTACCAACTGACCCCGCTCTACGACATCCTAACCGCTCAGCCGAGCCTCGACTTGAACCAGATCACGCGCAAGCAGATGAAGCTGGCAATGGCAGTGGGAACGAACCGTAACTACCGGATAGACCAAATTCACCCGCGGCATTTCCTTCAGACCGCCGCCGCGGTCAAACTGCCGGCCAGCGTGGTGAATGGGGCCATGGCGCATATCGCAGAGCGTGGCGAACGCGCCTTCACCCGGGTAACTGAACTCCTTCCTCGTGACTTTCCCGAAGCGATCCACGCCAGCGTCAGTGCCGCCGCCCTACCGCGGCTGAGGGCGTTTGAAGAGGCGGTCCTGAGTAGGACAAGAACCACCCCGGATGGATAACAAGTTAGCTCGTGCCGAAAGTTGACGGGCCCTGACTGCATGCATCGTCTTCCTGCCCGGTCGGATCGTCAGGCACGATCTCATCAAAAAGCGCGGACCAATTCCGCTTTGCCTTGCCGCTGGATCTCTCGGATGCCGTGGTGGTCAGTTGTTTCAGTTTTCGAGCTGCAGCAACAAAGCGCGCCTCTATCGCAGCTCCGGAGGGAGGCGTAGGCGGATGAGCTGTGCCGAATGCTGCAATGCGGCGATCTTCGGACGCGCCCGACTGGGAATAGGCGTCTGTGAGCGCGGGTATCGCAGCCCGCGGCAGCAGCTCCGTCGCTGGTACATCGGGGGTAGTGGATCGCGAGAACCGCTCCATTGCCTTGAATGGAGAAGTCGCAAAAAAGCGCAACTTGTCTGCCAAAACAGGCGCCTGCCCTTCTACGAGGATGACCATCTTGTCGGCGGGCATTTGCCTGACCTCCTGAGGCATCATCAGATCGCGTTCGCGCACCTGTTCGACTTTGGTGCGGCGATGCAGCCCCATCAGTTCGATCGTTCTCGACTCCGTCCTGTAACGCACTGTCTTCTTGCCCAGTCCCCTTGAAACGCTCTCGGCCGTGACCTGGTCGTTTGCGCCAAGCACTAGCTGATATCCGCAATTGCCCATAAGCGAATGGCGGGCGGTTTCGCCGTAGATCTCATCCAAGTTTTTGAGGTCTTGGATGATGAAGGCCATTTTTATGTTGTAGCCGGCCACATAGGGCAGTTTGCTGGTGATCTCGGAGACTTTTCTCAGCTGCCGAAACTCGTCCAGCAGGAAGTAGATGGGCAGCGAATTCTGGTCCTGGGTGAGCAGCAGCGTGTCCAGCGACTGTTGGACAAAAAGCGATAGCAGCGGTTTCAGCATCGCCACGTCGGTGATGTTGGGCGCCAGGTATATCGAGATCGGTCGATGCTTCAGCGCACGAAGATCCATGTCGGTGACCTCGGTGGCTGCGACCACGCGCTCGTTGCGAAAGGGACGCAGGGCCTTCTGCACGTCGAGCAGCGCGGACGCAGCGGCGCGCTCCGACAGCGCGATATAGGCGTTGAAGCTTTCGAGCGTAAAGCGCGACAGGTTCGGCTCCTTTTCTTTGATGAGGCTCATCAGGGCCTGCAGATCGACGCCGCTGTTGAAGAATGAAATCACCTCGCCAAGATTGCGGCGGCCGCGATAGGAGTCGCTCTCGTTCACGTAGCTGATAGCCCCAGCCAGGACCAGCTGCGCGGTGGCCTGCCAGATCGCGTTCTCGGAATCGGCACTCTCGGGGACGAGAATGCTTGCTATGTTCAGAATGTCCGTTGTGCGATCGCCCCGGTCGGGCCTGATGAAGTCGAGCGGATTGTAACGATGTGTTCTTTCGCTGCCCGGCGCGAACAGGAAGACCTGGTTTCCGGTTGCCTTGCGATACCCGGCCGTTGAGCGAAAGATTTCGCCTTTCAGGTCGGTAACGATCATCGACCCTTGATGAGTGAGTGCGTTCGGGATGACGTAGGAGGTCCCCTTGCCCGAGCGCGTCGGACCGATGACCAGGTGATGGCGCTCGTCTTGGACGCGAAGGACATGGCGCCCGTAACGCCCCAGAATGTGTCCGTGGCGCCGGAACCATCTGCCATGCCGCAGCGAGGTCGTATTTTGGAAACGAGCATTGCCAAGCGGTTCGGAAGCACGCTTCAAACCGAGAGAGGCGATCGCACCGGCGATGAGGACCGACACGGCGGCTGCCCCCAGACTGGTCCGCTGCAACACGGCGTTGTGAGGGTAACGGGCAAGCTGCTGGAGCGCTGCGAACGGATTGGTTGTCGCGGTGACCTGCAAGATGCGGCCGTCGCCATACAACAACTGTAGCACCACCCCGTAGGCGAGCAGCCAGACGACAAAACCAATCGCGAGGCAGAAAACGAGATAGGTGATGCGGAACGTGCCGGTCATGATCGATCCATTCTTGAGAAATAGATCTCCGACACGCCACGACGTCCGCCCTCGCGCCTCAGCTGGACAACGATCGGAATGACGCTGCGAATGTAGGAGATAAGGTCGGCTTTCGAGTAAGCTGCCGACAGACCCGATTGCGTCACCATCATGGCGAGCTGCTCATAGGCGCCGCGAGGCGTGTCGGCGTGGACTGTCGACATCGAGCCTGGATGGCCCGTGTTGATCGCACGCAGGAACGAGAACGCCTCACCTCCCCTCACTTCGCCCACGAACAGCCGGTCCGGGCGCATGCGCAACGAGGCCTCCAGCAGGTTCTGGATCGTCACACTCGCCGTGCCTTGGTCGCCTTTGGATGAAAGCAGGTGCACGGTGTTGCGGTGGGGAGGAAACAGCTCGCGCGTATCTTCCAACGTGATCAGGCGTTCGCCCTCGTGGACGGCCTTGAGGCAGGCGTTCATGAATGTGGTCTTGCCACTTGAGGTGCCACCACTGATTAGGATGGAGACGCGGCTGAAAATGGCGCTACGGACAAAGCCATAGGCGTCGTCCCTCCGCAAAAGCTCCGTCAAGCCGCGATCGGCATCGTTCATGCCGCTGGTGGCAACGGATACCTTATTGAAGGCGCCAGCGTCGCGATAATCCTCGAGCGTGAACTCGCCAACGACTTGCTTGCGGATCGAAACCGCGCCCCCCTCGGGCGCTGCCGGCGGCAGCACGAATTGTATGCGCTCCCCAGTTGGAAGGGCTGCGCTGAGGATCGGGTTTGCGGGACCAATGAACTGATTGGTGGCAGCCGCGACCCGTTCGCCCATATGGACGATTTCGGAGGCTGTCAGCTTTGGAATGTGATGGTATTCCATGTGACCGGCACCAAGGCGCTCGACATAGACATGGCCCGGTTTGTTGATCGAGATCTCGACAATCTGTGGATCTGTCAGCAGCGGCTTGAGCGGTTCGAGAGACCGGTGAAGGAAATAGTGCCGGTCATTGTTGCCAGGCTCGATCGAAGCCGTGCTCATGACGAATTTCCTCCAATGCCTCTGAAACCGGATCGTCGTAGACGGCGGAAAAGTCGAGGTCCTGGCGCACGAAGACGAAGATCCGCTCGCCTTGCGGCACGCTGATCGTCGGCGGGATTTTCAGGCTCTCGCCAAGCGCCTGGTTGGCCATGTCCGAGAACGTCTGAGCAATCGTCGAGCGTGCGATATCCTCAGCGCGCCTTGCCTCGTCGCTGCCTGTCGCGGTCTGGCTGCCGTAGCCGGTCAGGTAACTGGCGCCGCCGCCGACGATCGAAAGCAGGATGGCCGCGCCGAAGCGCTCCCGAAACTTGGTGTCGACCCGGCCGGTAAGCCCGGAGCGGCCAAGACTGTCGGCGCCGATCGAGTTCAAGCGGACGCTCACACCGTCATCGCGAAGCAATCGCGTCCAGATCACGAAGATGCGCTTCTGTCCGCGGGTGATTTCGGACTGGTATTCACCGATCAGCCGCGTGCCTGTCGGGATCAGTACACGACGGCCGTCGAATGAATAGACGTCCTCGGCGACGATGGCGCGGATCTGACCGGGAAGGTCGCTGACAACCGCGGTCTCAAGAATGCCGGGAAGGAGCGTGCCTTCCGCAATCAGTGCATCGACCCGGGCGATCTTCCTGGCCCGTGCCGAGCGATCGCCGACGTTAGCCGCTGCAGCGAGAAACTTGCTGTTACGGTCTTCGCCGGCAACGGCGCGCGCTTGCGCATCGCCGGCCGAGGCGCCTTGCTCGTCGCTGGTCGCCCCCTTTTCGTCGAAGACGATCATCTTGGAACGAAAGCGTTTGGGAAACTCATCGCCTCGGGCTGCCGGGGCGTCGGGAGCGGATACAGGCGCTGGGGGCGGTGGCACATCGAAAGGCGTGACATTGGGACTCGGCACTGGCGGCGGTGGTGGCGGTGGCGGCAATTCGATCACTTCGGGCGCGGTGGGCTTCGCCGGCTGTTCTCGCTCACGCATGAACGAAGGCGGCCGAAAACTGGTGGTCGAGAACTCCTCGTCACCGGCTGGCACGTGGCCTTGCAACGGTTGACGCCCAGCCAAGGTAAAATAGCTCGCCACAACGCCCAGCAGGATCAGGACGGCACCACCGGCAAGCTGCTTGCGACGTACGGACCCGTCCGCAACAGCGGGGTCGTCATTGCCGGCCAAAGCCTCCAGTTCGGGACTTCGCTGGATCAATTTCCGCTCCTCCTGCGGACCGTTGCCATGTCGTCCCGCACTGGCGCCAGCGCGTCGGCATCGGGCGCGCCGAAATCGGGCTTTCGAAGATTGAAGATGCACAGCCACTGATTGCCGTCGCGCAACGTGTATTGGGCGGCGACACCGTCGACGACGATGTACTCGCCTTCCTTGCGGAAGTTCCTCAGCGTCTCCGAGAAATCGGAATTGACGGCGAAGATCGCCGCGGCACGCCGGCCCAAACGGAAGAAAGTCTTTGTGCCGTCATCGAACACCAACGCCGGCTTCAGACCCGCATCGCCGGAAAATGAATAGTCGATGTTGACATTGGCCTTGTCGATCGCGGCGATGTTGGGCCAGGCCGCGCGCTGCTCAGCTTCACTCCTCAGCGCGGCGTCGCGGTCCTTCTCCGGATAAGCGAAACGAATGCCGAACACCTGCCGGCCTCCTGCGGGAGCACTATCGTTCAGCTCCAGAAAGTAAATGCGCCTGCTGGTCACGACGTTCATGTTCGTCGTCACGTTCCTGGCGATGGGCTTGACGAAAAGGATGTTGCCCTGCTCAGCCGGAACGACCTGCCAACTTTCGCTGTCGCCGAGCGATATGGTCTGAAATTTCTCCTCTTCGTCGAAGACGATCATCGTCGATATGCCATAGCTTGCATGCACTTGGACGACGTTGTTCTCCTGATAGGTGACGCTGGTGATGCGCGCGTCCAGGCGACCGGCCTTCGGCGTCTGCGCGCCGAAGGCCACAGCGGTGAACTCGAAGACGATCAGATAAGCGACCACGACCAGACCGCGTGCCATCATTCGGAACCGCCCGGTGTCACCGTTTCCTGGTCCCGGCGGTAGCTGTAGACCTGGAAGCCGAGCGGATTTTCGAAGCGCCATTCGTTCTTGAGCGGGCTCTCGGTGTAGCGGAATCTCACCACCGAGATCCAATGCCTGTCGATGGCTTCCGTCTCGCTCTTTTCTGTGGTCGAGAAGCGCACGATCGCCGTACTGGCGTTTGGGAAGGTGACGGACTTGATATCGACAAGCACCCGCTTCAGCCGGCCATAGATCTTCGCCGGATTTTGCGCGTTGGCGGCGCTGAACTGCATCTGCAGGTCGCGCGCCGCCTCGTCGGTCGACAAAAGCGCTGCGATCCCGAAATATTCGTCGATGGCAAAAGGATCATATCCCTCGCGGTTGCGGATGTAGCGAACGACATTGGCCTGGGTGACAGCCTCCTGATCGGTGAGATCAGAAGTCCTCGTCAATCCCGACTTGACCTCGACATAGCCGGTGTTCCTGTCGACCTCGACCACATAGGGCTCGAAGCTCTTCAGCGGCACCATCAGCACCAGCGCCAACAGCGCAAGGGCCGCGATCGAGGCAAATAGCAGCGTGAAAAACCAGGCGATGCGGCTGGAGCGCATGGCGCGCTTGAAGATCTCGTGCTCCCAGACGTCACCGTCCTGAAAGTAGGATCGCAGCTTTTCGTCGAGGGGTTCTGCCATTGGACGTCGCGGAGCGTTGGAGGACAATTCTGTTGCGTTTTGGTGTTACCGCGTCTGCGCATTGGCGGTGATGGCGCGCTGCATGGCCTCGCGCGAGGGCGTTTGAGGGCTGCGCAATCGAGCCTGCACACGATTGACAGCGGCCTGCATCTGTGTGGCCGAGCCGGCAACAGCGGCGCGCCCCGACAGGACGCCGCGGCCGGTGAGGGCTCGCGAACGCTGACCAACCGGCATCGCGAGCCCGCCGACAATGCCTTGCGCCAGCGACTGGATCTGCAAGAGAACGAAACTGCCGGCCAGGCACAACATCACGAAGGCTGCAAGGTCGCTGAGCTTCAGCTCGCGATTGCCCGAGATCTGGTTGATCTTGGTCAGTTCCGGCGCCATCGCCGCGATCAGGAAGGCGGCGATCACGTAGACGAACAACGGGATCAGTGCGTAGAGCAGCGACTGGTTCAGCCATCCCATCGCGTAGTTGCGCGTCACATCAAAGAACATGCAGGCGATGAAGATCGGCGCGGTGCCAAGCAGAACCCATAGGATCACCTTGGCCAGGACCAGGATGCCCAGCGCCACGGAGACGAACAGCCCGGCAAAGGCCATGATGATCATGCCGATCAAGGCCGGCAGAACGGAGAAATAGCCGGCCTGCTCGGCAAATGTGGACGCTGCCAGATTGGCGGTCTGCCAGATCTCCGAGAGGCCGTTGCTGGGTTCCGTCACCCCTGTGCCCGATGCGGCCAGTATGGCCCGCCCCGCCGCCTCCGGGACTTTTGTGATCCAGGCGTAGACGAGAGCCTGGAAACGCGACCAGGTGCTGACCAGAACGAGGATCAGCATGACGCGGGCGACGCGGCCCACGATCTCGGCAGCGCTGAGCCTCGACGTTCCCAGCACCAATTGCACTCCGTAGAAGAGCACGACCAGCATGAACAGCAGCCGAAGCAGTGGCTCGATGTCCCTGCTCAGAACCTCGAACGCACGCTCGGAGAAATTCTCGCCCGAAGCATCGATGCGCTGCAGCAGTTCGCCTATGAAATTATCCACGTCAGCCCTATTCCGTTCGAGAGGGAAAATCGCCGCCGATCATTGCCCATGCCGCCGCTGTGTCGGGGTTGACCGGCCGCATCGGCCCGCACTCAAGGTGGGTGGCTTGTGCCGCGTAGCTCATCACGGCGGCCGGCCGTTTGCAGGGCGCGGATTTTTCCTTGGGCGTGGCGCACCCGGCAAGCAGCAGCGCCACGACGCTAAGCGCGATCGGTTCGTGCCGGCCTCGTGTCATTCGTAGGTCAGCGCCTTCTTGGTGTTTGAAATATCAGTCAACCTGCGCTGGTTCTCCGCCTGCAGCGCCTGGACGGCACCGTTCATGACGCCGATCATCTCGTTCAGGGTCAGTCCGGTCTGCACCTGCAATTGTGTGTTCTGGTCAATCGAGCCCTTGATGTCCTGAGCCTGGCCGATCCCCTGCCCGGCCCGCTCGAGCGCGGTACGCCGCGTTGCGACAGCCTGTCGCGAGCCAGTGATCAGAGCCGACACGCCGAGCACCGTCTTGACCATCTCCTCGTAGGATTTGTCGCTCGCCAGAGGACTGTGCTGTTTGCCAGACAGCGATTTCACCAGTTGCATGCCGTTGATGAAGGTCGTCGCTGCCTTGGCGATCTCCGGACTCATGGAGCCAAAATCCGGCACGCCATTTTGAAGCACGCTGTCGAAGGAAGGCACCGAGGAGACGCTGAAACCATTGCCGATCGCCAAGTCCTTGAGCGAGCCGGCGTCGCTGCCGCGATTGCCGGTAACCGCCTGCAGGGTCTTTTCGACGGTGGTCAGAATATCCCTGTTGGTGTCCAGGATTCTCGCGGTTTTGTCCGCGGTGTCCTTGGCGACGGCATAGTTCGTCCTGTCGATCACCGGAATGTCGGCTTTGGCCGAGGTGACCATCACAGTCGCGGCGACCAGCACAAGAGCACGTTTCATTGGAGACCTCCTTGTTGCGGGTTGAAGAACAGCTCGACCTCTTGCTCGAGCTTGTGGACGCAGGCTTGCGCCTGCCGGCTCCAGACCAGACCGGCGCGCGCATCGCAAAACCCGCCTGTCGGCGGCTGGTGGTCGGGCTTCGGACGGCTACCCGAACGGCTGGCGCCTGAAAGATCGCTCAGCGTCACCGCGTTGCTCGAGTTGACCAGGTCTGCGAAACTGGCGCCCAGTTGGATCAGCCGGTTGAGCATTTCGACATTGGCGTTGCGGGCGCCGGAATTCTTGTCCCAGCTGTCTTGAACCGTGCCGGTGGCAGCCGAGCCGAATTGCTCAAACCAGGACGCCACATCGCTTGAGCCGTCGCCGACCGCGCTGGTCAGCCCCATGGCGTCCAGCGTTGCGGTACGCATGCCCTGGAAGGCGGCACCCGTTCCGCCATAGTTCAATGGAATGCCCGACTTGTCCGAGCCGCCAAAGGCCGGCAGCCACTTTTGCGTTATCGCCGCGACATAGCCCTGCGTTTCTCTGAAGGGCGGGATGCCGCCGTATTTTTCGACGCTGCCGGCACCTGCATTGTATGCGGCCAGTGCAAGCGAGGCGTTTCCGTTGAAGCGCTCGAGCTGCTGCTTGAAGTAACGCGCCCCGCCACGCAGATTCTGCTCGATGCTGTTTGCGTCAACGCCAAGCTCCGCCGCCGTTCCCGGCATCAGCTGCGCCAGCCCGATGGCGCCAGCGCTCGATCTTGCACAGGGGTTAAACCTGCTCTCCTGGTAGACCAGGGCCAGAAACTGGTTCTCGTCGACGCCCTCCTCGCGGGCCACCCGCCGGACGAGGCCGGCGATGGTTGGGTTGGCGTTGGCGGCGGCAAGCGGATCGTCCTTGCGGCCCGGCCGATACATCGCGCATGTGACGCTTTGATCGACGCTGTAGCGATCGCGATCGGCCTTCTCGAGTGCCGTGACATTGCCGTTGCGGTCCTTTCGCCTTTCCAGCACCGAGCCGTCGATGGTCGCCACATCGGCTGCCGAGGGCGAGGCAAGAAGCAGCAAAAGCAGGGGGAGACGCCGGATCATGTCGATTGCCTCCAACCGCAGAATTCCGCCAGCCAGAGTGCCGGATCATCACCCAGTCGCGCCCGCAGGGCTGCGCATGCCTCGACCGTTTCCTTGCGGCCCGACAGCACTTTGAGGATGTCAGGCATGGTCGAGAGATCAAGGCGGGCAATGACGGAATCGTTGCCGTGCTTGATCAGGAACGTCCGCCGCTCCGGTGGCGTGTTCCTGACAAAGGCAAACTCCTTGGCCGTCAGCCCGAAGCGGCCGACATAGCTCTCCTCATCGGCGCGCGGATTTGGAAAGTGCAGGTTAGTGGAGGACTGCTCGATGAGGGTGTGCGATTGTGGTGCCTTGGCGATGTCGGCCGCCGACTGCGTGCCGAACCCGACGATCCCGTTCAGCTTGCGGATCGTCTTCATCTTGTCGACAATATAGCCGGAGAAGGTCTTGTCCTGCAGAAGCTTCCAGCCCTCGTCCATGAAGATCAGGACGGGATTGCCGGTGAGCAGCTCATCGAGGCGGTGGTAAAGATACATCAGTGCAGGCGTGCGCACCTCGGCATTGTCCAACACATGCGTCATATCGAAACCGAAGATGCGGCTGCCGGAGAAGGACAGGACATCGCGCGGCGCATTGAACAACCAAGCCCTCTCCCCCTCGAACCATGGCCTGAGGCGTGATTGGAGGTCGTTGGCGTCGGAGCGCGATCGCCCCATCAGCAGAGCCGAGAGGTTGCCGAAGGTGCGCTGCTGCGCCGGCACCTGGCAAATGCGCGCGATCGCGCCTTCGAGCGTATGCTCTTCCTCCTGCGAGAAGCCGCGGCCGTCGGCGGGTTGCAGCATCGCCTTGACCAGCCGCAGCAGGAATTCGCGGTTGGCCGGCGTATTGTCCATCTGCAGCGGATTGAAGCCGGTGGCGACGCCGGGCTCCAGCACTTCATAGGTTCCACCGACGGCGCGAATGAAGATCTCGGCGCCGCGATCCTTGTCGAAGAAGACCGCACGCGGCTCTGGCGAGATGCGAAGCGCCTGCGCGAGCAGGAAGCTAAGCACCACGGTCTTGCCGGATCCGGTCGGCCCGGTGACCAGGAAGTGGCCGATGTCGCGCTGGTGGAAGTTGAACCAGTAGGGTGTCTGCGACGTCGTCTCAAACAGCGCGATCGGCAAGCCCCAGTGATTTCCCGTGGCCGTGCCGGTGGCGAAATTGTGCATCGACGAAAAGCCGGCGAAATTCGCGCTCGACAGCATGGAAGAACGGGCGATGTAGCTGTGGTTGCCTGGCAGCTGCGCCCAGAATGAGGCCTCCATATTGAGGTCTTCGCGCAGCCAGTTGATGTTCATGTCGGTGAGGCAGGCGCCGAGTTCCGAGACGGATTTGTCGACGCCGGCAAGGTCGTGCGCCAGACACAGGAGGCTGAAATGATGATAGCCGAACACGGCCTCCTGGTTGACGAGGCTGTTGAAGGCAAAATCGATGTCGGTCTCGACCGTGCTGCCGGCTTCGTCGGACGCCTGGATCTGCCGCTGCAATCTTGCGATCCGTTCTTGCGCGATCGGCTTGTCGGCGATGGTGAAAGATTGCGTCAGGATGAATTCGTGATTGAGCTGCAGCAGCCCATCCAGCATGCCCGGTCCTGAAAAAGGCGGGTATTCCTTTATCGAGAGCATGGCGCCGAAGCGGTGGTCAGCCGTCGTCGGACCCTGCGCCTGCAGCGTCCTTTTGGAAAAGTGCAGCCGCGAGGTGCCGATATAGTTGCGGATCGCCATGCGCGGCAGCCGCATGGGGGCAGACGTCCCGCAGGTCAGAAGCGTGTTGAAGAACCCGCACGGCTCCGAATAGGGCTGGCCGTCGCGGTAGACGATGCCAAGCGGCCGGGCTCCATATTTCTGCAGGTCGCGTGCGACAGTGGAGACAATTTCCTCCAACTCGTTGATGCGCTCGAGCACCTGCTGTTTCTGGCTGTCCCTGTCACGCGTCCGGCTGAACACGGCAGAAAGGCTATCGGCTACGCCCAGCGCGCCACGCATGCGGGAGCGAACGATGGTGAGGTACAGCTCGTTTGTGAACATGCGGCGCTGCTTGAGTTCGGCCATGTAGCGTGTGTTGAGGAGAGCGCAGAACGGATCCGAGAAAGAACCGCCGATCTCTGGAATGACTTGCCTGCGAATGACGGTCGACCACAGCGAAAACCTGCTCGAGCCTAGGGCCCGGATCATGGTGTTCTGCACGCTGGCCCGCATGTTGAGCTCGGCCTGGTCCTCGGTCTGGAAGAACAAGCCATCGAGCTTGATGACGCTGAGCAGCGCCCCGCTTTCCAGACCGATCACCGTGTTGGCGAGGTGGCGCATGTAGGGCACGTGCATGGCCATTGGTCTGTCGCGGCGCCGTTGGCGTCCGAAGCCCAGTTCTTCGGCGACAATGTTGAGCATGATCAGGGCCCGTAGGAATTGGTTTGCCAAAAGATCCTGTTTGGCGTGCGCGGTGTGCGGCGCCCCGCGGTCTGGGCCAGATCGAGGATGCGCAGGTCACGGCTGCAGAGCGCAAACAGGGCGAGATAGGTGACAGGCGCGATTGCGGCTGCCCAGAAACTGCTGGTCACCAGGAACGCGATGAGCGTGATGCCGAGGATGAGGTAGAAGGCGCTGAGCGGGACTCCCCACATCATCGGCGGCCGGGTGAGCCCGATCACCAGAGGTGTCAGTTGCGGCCTGTCGTCAGAATGACCGCTCATGGCTTACTTGCCGACAGCCGATATCATCTGATCGACGATCGCCGGCGCCCCGAACACCAGCCCGATGCCGATCACCACGGCGCCCGCGGTGAACCAGGAGAGGCGTCCGGCGAAGGCCAGAAAGCCAAGCCCGATGACGGCGATGATGGCGAGCAGCCGTCCGAAAGGGCCGGTTATGAAATCGACAATCATTTGCACCGCGGTTTCGAGCGGTGCAAATGCGCCGGAGGTCTGCGCCAACGCCGGCTGGGCAATGGCGCACAGCGATACGCCAAGGACCAGGGCGGTGCCTGCAATTCGAAATGCCCGTGTCCGTCGAGCGTTCGAGAGGGCTCGCTTCATGTCTTCCTCCGTCAAAATTGCAGGACGCCCCCGACCCACTGCCGCGGCTTGCCTGTAGAGTTCGCTCCGATGAGAGGAGGCGCCTTGCCGGTGTCAGCAGGATTAGCCGCTATGCCGCTGCCGGCCTGCCGCCCGAGCGCTGGCAGCTTCAGCTGCCGATTGATAACGTCGGCGACGAACCGGACCGTCTCCGGGAAGGGTGGCACGCCGTCATATTGAAGGATCCTCGCCTCGCCGGCGTTGTAGGCGGCGGCAACGATCAGCGGGTTGCGATAGGTGGCAAACAGATCCCGCAGCAGCCGCACGCCGCCGTCGATGTTTTCGGCCGGATCACATATGTCGCTGACGCCGAGATGGGCTGCCGTCGACGGCATCAATTGCATCGGGCCACGCGCCCCTTTCGGAGAGTTGCGGCTGTCGTCGAGGCGGCTTTCAGACATGGCGACTGCAAGTGCGAAATCGCGATCGACGCCATACCTGGATGCAGCCTCTGCCACGAGCCGTGCGATCTCTTCCGAATTGAGGGGTGATGGCCCGCATTCAGCGTCGCCGGGAAGTCCGTTGTTAGCCGATGCAAAGTCAATTTGACTATGTTCGATGGAGCGCGATGCGCTCGCCGTCTGCCCCGCCGGCTTCACATCCACGTCATCGCGCGTGGGAGCTTGGGTTTGACGAATTCTGCCTTGGGCATCGAGCACATACTCTCCCGCCCCCTCCGCCCAGCGGCTATGGAAAACGCTGTCGATTATGCCGGGCTCTCCCGCGCTGACCGCGGAAACCGTTGAATTGCGCGGCGGCTGGCGCAGGTCACGGGTTTCCGCCGCGCTGCTTACAGAATATGCCGAGGGCCAACTCACGAGGGCCGAACTCAGCAGCAGGAGCAGCCGCCGGTTTGCCGATATGAACAATGGAGAAACCATCGCAAGTTTCCACGCCGCTGGGTTGAAGTTTCGATGAATCGGTAGCTGACAGAAAAAAGAATGTCAAATCGATATTGTTTTTTGTTGCGCAAAGGATCCGGAATTGGCAAGCTGGATCGAAACGGCATGCTATTTGGGAGTGTCAAACATGAGAGCCAGCGTCGGCGGCAGCTTCGTCCTTTGCCTGGCGTCATTGGGTCCGGCCATCGCGGCCGAACCCGTCGATCAGGCCTACATCAGGTCACTCGCCGCGCCGGGAAAGACGGTCCTGGTCGTCGAATATTACGATGGCCAGGGGAGCATCGCCGAGCGCAAGGGCTTCGCTTCGACGACCGGCTTCAAGGCCGTCTCGCCGATCGACTTCCGCGTCGATTCAAAAACGGTACTCCGCCTCTATGGAATCGAGCCCTGCGAGGGCGATCTGGTCAACCGCCGCGAGGATTTCTCCGGCACCTGCGCCGACTATGCCAGGAAGGGACTGGAGACGCTGTTGCAATCGCCAAAGGTGATCTTCTGCCGTGCCTTCGTCAGCGAGGCGAATGCGCCGCTTCAGGATGCGACCTGCTACGGCTACTACAATTACCCCGGCAGCCTCGACACGGTGGACATGTTCGAGGAGCAGCTGGTTTCGGTTGGTAGCCACTGGGTGGCAAGGAACCCTGACGGCACTGCGGTGCGCAAGGATCTCGCAGAAGCAGAAAAGATCGGTCGCCGCGGTTATGGCATGTGGGCCGATCCCAGGATCAAGGCGCAAGCGCAATGAGGACCGTTCGTATTCTCCTGGCCGGCGCGCTCGCCGCAGGCCCGGCAGGCGCCGCGCAGCCCGGATATTTCGACCTGCGACCGGGCGTGACGCTCGAGACTGGCGATAGTTGGGTCGAAGCCGGCACCAAGTATCGTCTATACGGCACCCAGGCGTGCCTTCGCGGAACTTTCTACACCGATGCCGCCGGCCGCCGTGCCGATTGTGGCGAGGCTTCGCTCGCGGTGTTCGGCGCCCTGATCGCCGACACCAGGCCTGAATGCGCCCCTGTGCTGAGGGTCGGCGACACCGTGCATGTTGCCTGTTTCGTCATGATCGAGGGCGATCGGCTTGATCTCGGCAATCTCATGATCACAAGCGGCTTTGCCTTCGCGGCCCTGCGTGCCGACGGATTGCCCTACCACGCCGGCTACGCCGTCGCCGAGCAGGCGGCGCGCGCCAGACACGCCGGGCTGTGGCAGTTCAAGGACGTCCAGCATCCGGCGATCCTGCTTGGTCAGGCTGCCGGCGCAAAAGCGTCGCGGCCATGACCGCGAGGCATTTGCTTTGGGCGCTGACCGCGCTGGCTTGCTCTTGCCTCCCCTCTCCTTCGCCCGGCGCCGATATCGCCAGAGCGGCTGGGAGCGGGCAAAGTGGTGAGCCTGCTTCCCTGACCACTGGGCGATCTTCAAAGGCGATTGCGGGACGGGCCAGCGTGATCGACGGCCGCACCTTGTGGTTTCCTCGATCGGCTCAAAAAGTTCGCCTTGCCGGCATCGACAGTTGCGAATTGCCGCAATGGGCCTTCGATGCCAAGCGGCGCGGCGAAAGTGCTGTTCTGAAGCCGGTTCCGTGCGGGGCCTTGGCAAAAGCCTGGCTGAAGCGGATGGTCGGCGACAGACAAGTTGTCTGTCTCCTAGGCGAGTTCCCTGATCGCGACGGTGCCCTCAAAGGCAGGTGTGTCGCCGACGGGCACGACCTTGCCGTGGAGATGCTGCGCGTCGGCTGGGCGCGGGTGGAGACCGGCTCCCCGGTCCACTCGCACTATTTGAAATGGCAACGCTACGCCATGTCGGCGCGCTATGGAATGTGGTCTACATACGTCCTCGACATGGACGAGTGGCGCGCCAAGGCCATCGACAGGAGTTTGGCGCGAAGGCCAGTTGCAGATTCCAATCTAATCGCCGAGCGCAAATATGAGATCACGCCGCCTTTTGTGGACGCCAGAAGGCGCGCTTCCAGCTCGGTTCGGTAGCGCCGAGCCCTCGCAAGTTCGCAACAGCCAAAGTCGCCGCTTTAGATGTGACGCCCACCCACCGGGCACAGTCGAACGGCCACTGACGCGATGAGTACGGCCTCTGGCTCACATCAGAGAGTCACGGGTCTTTTCTCCGCAGTAAATCAGCAATGCCCGACTGGAATTCCATGACACTGGCTTTGACTTCGTCGACCTCCGCAGGTCGCAAATGCGTCTTCCGCGCCAGGATTGCAGCAATCAGATAAAGAATTTTCTGCTCGGCCTCGCAGCTTTCAACAGGCTTGCGCTGGACCAGTCGGCGCCACGCAGATCGTTCAAGAGGCCGGCTTACGACCAGAGCCAGCCAGGCGGCAGCCGACAGCAGGCTAAAACGGCTGGCGCACCGTTTCCGGGAGAACCTCTCAACGGCGGCCACGAGGCGCCGGTGGCGTTCGATGCAACGTGCCATCCCGATGGCAGGATTCCCGATTTTGGCGCGGCCGACGTCCGAAGCGGTTGGCGAAACCCGCTCAACGCCCCTGAACGGGTCGCGCTGGGTGGCCGTGTTCCCACTGTGCTCTTGTCCCGTCATTCTTCCCGTCGACCTGAACAGATTGGCACCAGAAGCGATCATCGTGGCCGACATTCCTGTGAAATGAATTTCCTCGCATGCCGGCTTTGGATCTGCTCCGGCCGAAATCGGATGAAAGACATTCTTCCTCCGGGCTCGGCGTCGGTGAAGGATAGCGCAGTCACTCCCGGCGCTGTACTAAAGTTAGATGAAATGGCGTTAAGCGCCGGAAACATGTTGTTCGTGCATTAAGTATTCAGGCCTGTCCGCCACCTGTCTCGCCTCCAGTGAGGCGGCTCGGGGACGTTGCACATCGACTGTATCGGAACGGGGACATTCGTTCTTAAACAGAGTTCAAGACTGGAGTCTGTTGCCCAGTTTTGAGAAGACCGTGCACCAGAAGCGATAGTCCTCCTCGCGCCCGTCGAAGTTCGCAGTCAGCGCGCACCATGCCGCGGCGGTCGCCGCGTCCGGGCCGTAGAGTTCGACCGCAGCCTCTACCGTCGCTGCTGGATCCGCCAATTCCCAGAGCGTCAATTCGCTGTAGCTGGCGGCGAAATCAGAGTGGATTTTTGGCATGCCAAAGGCCTCCCGCGGATCGGTCCGGCAGGGGCAGCGGTGCGCTGCGGGCCGGACGTTGGGGAACCCACCTGGAGTGAGCCACGATCCCGAGCGGCTACGCTCAGACACTCGTCGTGTCGTCCCTGGCCTTCTACAGCTTCACACGGTGATCGCGGAAACTGGCGCAGATGCAATTGTTGCAGAGCCTTCCTATAAAGACAACTGGTCTGCGCGCGCTGACTTGTGACTGCCCTATTGGCGACCAGCGACAAGACTGGGCTTTGCCTGGCGATGCGATTGCGAGGCGTGGAAAAGGCCTTAGCCGATCGCACAATTCGCGAGGCGCTCGACAGCTTGCGCCATCTGAGATTCGAAGCGCTCTCTCATCCCAAGAGCCTGGTTAGCTTTCCGCATGGACTGAAGCGCCTCGTCACGCGCTTGCTCATCGCTGAGCAGCCGATCGATTGCCGCGGCGAATTCAAAAGCATCGGATGTCGGCTTCGGCGCAGGTGCTGGAAATCCGGAGGAAGCCCACGAAAGCCAAGTGGCGACGCGACGATCGGACGCCCGGCGGCGAGAGCTTCCAGCGCCTTGATTGCGATCCCCACGCCGGCAATGATCGGCATGGCGACAAGACGCGCCGATGCATAATGAGGCGCCAGGTTCTTAACGACGCCAAGGTATTGAACCTGGTCGTGCAGGAGGCCCTCCCGCTGCGCCATCGTATGCTCGACGGCCGCAAGGCCAGGGGCTGAACCGGGTTGCGAACAAGGCGCCGCAAAGAACTGCAAAGGGCCGACAAGCACGGCTGAGGATTTAGGATCAGGCCTGAGGACATCACATTCCCGCTGAGGTCCCTTGTGATCGGACTTAAGTCTGAAACGACAGACGAAGAGGTCCCACTCTCGAAAGCGCCTGGAACCAGCCTCGCTTCGGAATGTTGTCGCTACGAAGGCGGGAGATTCCAACTGAACAGCAGTATTGACTGAGGCGGCGGTTGCTCGCCCCCGTCTCTATCACCGCATTCAGCGTCAAGTGTGGGCACGATCTCTTTGATAACGAGGGTGATGTAGTTAATTATTTACGCAAGGAAACGACATGAACAGATTGATTTGGATCATCGGAGCGGTAGTCGTGGTCATCGCAATCCTGAGCTTTCTTGGTCTGCGATAACGCGATGATCGTCCAGCAGGCCACCTCCCCGGCAGAGAACGACATTCCGAAGCTCAAAGCTGGACAGCCAGCGAGGCGGAGGGCTGTCGAGTCCTCCGAAGGCGGTCGGCCCGGCCTTCCTATTCCATCCGAAGAAAAGCGTTTTCGGGTCATGCTCCTGTCCCGGGAAACCGGCATCGACACCGAGCAAGCGCGGGTCCTTGTCGATAGAATCGAAATGGATGGAGCCGCGCTATTCGATGCTGCCCGGCAAACCAAGCGATTGGACTAGAGGTTGAAGCTGAAGAGCAGCCCCAACCTCCCACATGGGTCTCGTGTGCCGCCAATGGCCGTCCGGTGAAGGCTCCCTCGGAAGGCAAGCCTTATGGGCCTTGCTGGCTCCGGGTGGCCGCCACCAAGCGTCATCGGCCGTCACCGTGCGCTTCACGCCGGATAGGACGAGAATGACTAATCATTGCTTGGTCAACACGCCGGTATAGGTCATACCGGCAAGCGCGAATGTTTCGGCCAGGGTTCCATCGGGCAGCATCTGAAAACTGACGTCCGCGCCATTCGGAAGACGGCCAAGCCTCAACGCATTCCCTACGATCTTTCCTGTGCCGGCAGCCTCACCTGGATTGTTATCGTCCAGGACGCCCCATGCGTAGTTGACGGTCACCTTCCCGTTTGAGGAAACGGACTGAACATCGAGCCTTCCTTCAGATGTGCTCTCCAACCTGCCAACCCAACTGCCCGAAAAGGCGGCATACTTTGCCGGCACGTCCTTTCCAGGAGGAGTGATTGTCGGCGATTGAACCATCGTTGCCGCAGGCAGAACAGCCGGACTCGATGCTGGTTCAACAGCGACGGATTGCCGAACTTCTTGAGGTGATTGGCATGCGGCCAAGGCAAGTGCCGCGAAGACCAGCATAAGATTCCGCATCTCGTTCTCCCCGTATTGCTGGTGAAGGAGGGCAATGAAACACCTGTCCGCTTCAACCCAATCTTGCGTGCCTCGGCCCTGACCTCAAGCTCAATGAGAGCCATCGCCCATAGCAGACTATCTGGAAGCTCGCCGATGGGCCGAAGTTCCATGTCTCACTCATGCCGAACCGATGCAACACCGCCGAGCTTATTGGTCTCTGTGTTGCCCTTAGCTAAGCAAATCTCGGCCGAGCCGTGGTGCAAGCCACAACATCGCAGGCACAAGTCCGCCTTTGGCACAGGTCGATGCTATCCGAGTTCGTGGATCATCACGCCCGGCACCACCGTCTTGGCTATCTCGCACAGATGCTGGTGGTGTGTGAGGTAGATCACCTGGCCGGCATCCGCCATTTGACCAAACAACCTGAAAACCTCCTCTGAGCGGACGTGGTCGAACGTCTCCATGATGTCGTCGGCGATGAAGGGGACCGAGGGGCGAAACTGCGCGAATTCGTAATAGCCGGCAAGCCTGAGCGCCAGGTAGAGCTGAAAACGGGCGCCCTTCGAAAGCGCCTCGGTCACTTTCGACTGCCCGTCGCTTTGCAAGGCGATTAGGACTTCGCCACCTTTCACCGGTTGGGTCGTCAGCCCCGAGTAGCGCCCGCGCGTCATCAGCGCGAATGCATCGGAAGCCCGCGCCATCATCCCGGAGCGATGGCGCTCGCGGTAGGCGCGCAAGGCATTTCCGGCGGACATCACGCCCAGCTTCAATTCGATGTAGCGGACCGCCCTGTCCTCTATTTCCAGCACGATCGTGCGTCGTTCGGCGTCTATTCGGGCGACGGCGCTGTCGCCGCCAATGGCATCGAGCTTGTCGGCGGCACGCGTCTGCCGGATCAGCTGCTGCTGGATTGCTTCGTCAAGGAGCTGAATCCGTTGCTCCCCTTCCGCTTTCTCAATCGCTATGCCTCCGAAATCGAGCGCATCGAGGATCGAGCGCGCCTGCTCGAATGTCTGAACGCCGAGTTCGGCCGCCAGCTGGTCCTCCAGTTCGTTGACTGTCGCGTGTAGACGGTCGCGCTCACGCAACTGCTCGTCGCGTTCCACCACTTCGGCAAGCGTCGTAACGCCAAAGGCGCTCAGCACCTCGTTCTTGCGGCGCTCGTGTACCGAGATCTCGGCGTCAAGGAGCTCACGGCCGTCGAGGAGGCGCTGCAGATCCGCAGCGAGATTTGCCTTCGCCTCGCGCGCGCGATCGGCATCCGCCAAGCGCTCGCCCAGCCGGATCGCCAGCTGCTCGGTGTCTTCGTCATTTGCCGGCTCGCCGGCTTCAGTTGCTGCCGCGGCGACCTCGACCACGAAATTATCCCGGTCGGCCTGCATCTTGTCGATGCGCAGTTGCATCGCGTCGCGTTCCTGAAGGTTCCTGGCCAGCTCAGTCAGCTGGTCGAGAACGGTGCCGACGCCCGTTGCGGACAGCCCGTTCTCAAGCCAGGTGCCTCTCAGTGCCTCGACAATGCCGGCCAGCCATTCTTCTTCACGGCGCTCGGCCACGCCAACTGCCCGGCGCCGGGTGGCCAGCTCTTCCTGTCTGGCGGCGACTGTCTTGAGCGCCTCGGCATGTCCGGCGTCCACCTTGCGTTGCCGGTCCAGAAACAACTCAGCAACGCCCATGATCGTCTCAAGACTGTCGCCAGGATCCGAACCAATGCCGACGCTCTCCAGCGCCGTGGCGAGGTCCAGCCTCAGCCGTGCCTCGTCTTCGCTCGCCCGGCCGACCTTCTTGGCGGCCAGTTCGATCTCCTGCCAGGCGGCGAGCGCATCAGCGCGAGCCGAAGTGCGACGCTCGATCAGTTCGATCAGGTCCTCGAGCGATGCCTCCACACGTTCTCCAAGCAGGCCGCTGGCTGCCGCGCGCATCTGCGACGATGCGGCGTTGACCTCCATGTCGACTCGCGCAAGCTTGTCGCCGATACGCGCGATATCGGCCGCGGCTTCCGCAAGGCCGTGCGTTATGGCTCGAATATCGGCGAGCGCGCCCGCGCCAGCCAGCCTGCCTGCATTGACGTCGTCGTCGCGTTCCAACGCCGCGGCGAAGGCGTCGGCTGTTTCGCCGCTCAGCGCCGCACGATGCCTTGTCCACGCTTCGTTGCGGCTACGCCGGCTGGCGGCGGCCACCTCATCGTCGGCGACATCGACCGAGGCGCGAAGCGCGCTTAGACGCGCCGCTAGCGTTTCGTGGTTGGCCTGGTGTTCGGCGAGACGTTCGGACAGGACGGCTTTGTTCTTACCAAGCTGCGCGGCAAGCGTTTTCCAGACGCCAACCTGTCTGGCGCTCGGAACGGCGATGCAGGCCAACGCCTGCGCGTCGCCAGACCACGCATGCAAACCGCCGAGGGCGCTCTCCCATTTGACCTCGCCAGCGTCCTGCGCCTCGCGTGCCGCCTTCATGTCACCGAGGTGGCCGCTCGCCCTCGCCTTCGCCAGGGCCGCGTTCAGCCTGGCCCTGGCCGGCTCGGGCACTGCCCGCTCCTCGCCAACGCGATCTTGCGCCGCCTGCAGCGCATCGAGGGCGGCTGTGGCCTCATCACGGGCAACGCGTGCAGCAGTGGCGATCCCGGACCGTTGCTCGACCATGGCGCGAACAGCTCCTATAGTAGCGGCCGGCAACAGCAGTGCGGTGGGATCGGTCTCTGAAGACCGTCCGAGCGCGGCAAGCGAGGCCGCAACCGCATTGTCGAGGATTTGCAGGTCTATCCTGCGATTGGGAAGGTCCAGGCCCGCCGAGACGTGGCGCACCTTGCTTTCCGCCAGGCCGCGGATGCGCTCGGAGATGCCGAGGATCGCCTCGTCGACATCGACCGCGGCAATCTTTGTTTTCAGTCGCTCGACCTCATCGAGATTTGCCGACAGCCGCGTTCTCAGGCTGGCATCGTCATCGATCAGTCGGGCAGCACTGCCGGTCCAGGTCCGCGCCGGTGAAGCCATGTCGGGCAGCTCGGCCAGCCGAGCGGCCTTGCGTTGGACGTCGGCTAGGATCGGACCGGCGCGCAGGTACTTGGCAATGGTGCCAACCCTGGCCGACAGCAGCGATCGCTCGGCGATGGTTCGATCATATTGTTGCGCCGCCTCACGACGTTCGGTCTCCAGGCTCTCGTAGGCCGAGGCCAAAGTGTCGATCTGATCCCTGCTCGATTTCAGCTCGGCAAGACGCTTCTTGAGCAGCGCAAGCTCGGTACCATGCGCCTGTTTCCGGTACAGCCCATCGGCTTCGGCTTCGAGTGCGCTCAACGTGTCGCTGGCATGTCCAAGGCCGGCACTGGCGGTAAACAGCAGCTTGCCGAGATCGCCGCGCGACTCCAGGATCGACTTTCCGCCGGCTTCCAGCGTTTCGTCGTCCAGGGAAAACATGGTCTGATAAGCATCGCGCGACAGGCCGGCCAGGTGAGCCGATATGGCCATTTCGCTCACCGGTTGGCCCATGGCGTCCAAGAGCGAGTTGCTGCGCTGTTTGGTGCGTGTGAAGGCATGCTCCGTGCCAGCCAGCTCGAGCAACCCGCCGATGCGCATGGCGCTGTACTCGTGCAGGAAATTGTAGCGGCTGCGCTCCTCGACGCCGAACAGCAGGTCCAGATAGCCCGACAGCGCCGTCGACTTGCCGGCCTCGTTGAGGCCGAACACGATATGCAGGTCAGGTCCCGATTCCGGCTTGGGTCCGAAATCGATCACGCTGTCGGTGAACTTTCCATATCGGATGAGGTCAAGACGCCGCAGCCTCATTGCGCGCCGCCTGCCTTGAGACGGGCCGTGACCAGGTCGGCGCCGCCGGCCAGCACCTTGTCGAGGAAGAGCTCCAGCCCGGCCTCGTCCTTTCCGGCGAAGTCGCGCCCTTCGGCAGGAAGGTCCGCTATCATTTTCTGCACGAACGCCCTCGCCTCGGACCGGAAAGCCTGCGAGCCGGCATCAGCACGCATCGACTGAGCGAGCTCCAAGATCGGATCCGCGCCCTCCCCGGCCGTTCCGGCCCCGGTCGGAGCAACATCAAGCTCCAACTTTTCCACCCATGTGTCGCCCACCTGTTCGGCTGCCTGCTCGGCCTCGGCGAGCAGCAGGTCGCGGTCGCGGATCAGCGCCCAGGACACAGGTGACGCGCCCGTCAGGCTGAGGCGGATAACGGCATGACGCGACCCAACAAAGGCCCGGGCAGCTTCTAGGGCGGAACGGACACGCCCGACGACGTCAGGCCATTCGACCGTACCGGTCAGGTCGACGCTTGCGCGCTCGAATTGCGCCACACTGGTCAGCCTTTCCTCGATCTCGATCGAACGGTCGTCTCGTATGGTCACCAGGGTAATGGATTTTGCGCCGGCTTCGTTGATGTCCCTGCCCTGCGGTATTCCCGGCATCACCACAGTGCTTGTTCCGGGATGGACCTGGCGCACATGAATGTGGCCAAGCGCCCAGTAGTCGAAACCGTAGCCGTGCAGATCGGCGACACTGCATGGGGCATAGACGTCGTGACCCGGCGACCCGGCCAGGCTGGTGTGCATGATGCCGACATTGACGGCCCCCTCGCGGGCGGGCGGATATCTGGGCAGCAGGCTTTCCGGCGCCTTGGGGTTGGCAAAGCTCAAGCCATGGAACATCACCTCGAGCCCGCCGGCTTTCTGCAGGACGGATTGGGGCCGGCCGCCGAAGATCGTCACGGTGTCGGGAAACACCAGCTGTTTTGATATTCGCGACAGCGCATCATGATTGCCGCGGATCTTGTAAACTGTGATGCCGGCCTGATGCAGGCGCGCCATCTGGGACGCAAGGAAGCGCGCCGTTTTCATCGACGTCTGGTCGCCATCATAGAGATCGCCGGCGATAACCAGCGCATCGACATGCTCGGCAAGACAGAGATCCACGATCGAGACGAATGCCTGGCGGCTGGCGTCGCCGACGAGTTCGGCAAGCTCGGAGTTTCGCAACGCGAGCGAACGCAGCGGCGAATCGAGATGAATATCGGCGGTGTGTACGAATCGAAATGCCATGGGCGGTCTCCGACCATGGAACATAAGGGTGTTCGACGGAGGATCGAGCAAAACTTTCGCTGCGCGGGAATGTCTTGGGGCCTAGCCCACCGGCGCTTTTTTCGGACGTGCTTGTCAGCCGTTGTAGTGTTGATGTGCGCTTGATGCTGGGTCAAACGCGGCAATTACCTCGAAAGGCCAGCTGCCATGCATTAGCCCCGTCGATTGCGACCAGAGGAGCCTCGGCCAACCGGAAGGCAAAGAACCACCATCTGGTGGCCCTGATTAGACGATCGATGAAGAAACCGCGCGGGTGAAGCGATTCGAACGCTCGACCCCAACCTTGGCAAGGTTGGTTGAAGGTTGAGGCAGCCCTCATTCACGACGCGTGGCCCCGACGAGAGGTCAGAAAAGGCAAATATGTGAGTCCGGCGGAGTGCAGGGTTTGCGAACGTGCCACAGGCTCGAACGAGCTACATCAGGGCGCTTAGCGGACTTCAATTTTGGGGGTCGGCGGCCGCCCCTCGGTAAAAACTTGCCGCCTAGACGCCTGCTGCCTCCCCCATCCGCACCAGATGCTCTAAGCAGGTCTGTTCAGCGCATTTTTGGAGTTCCGCAGTTTGTTCGCCTAACCAGATAAGTGCCTCTTCGCTAATCTCGTAGTGCTTTGAATAACGGGCCTTCACATAGGCTTCGTTCAGCGTGTTGAACCAAGCACGATGGCGCTGCTGATCGCGTGGCCAGGCCTCTGACAGTCTTCGATCCTGGTCCTCCGCCAGGGCTCGCAGAAACGTAAGCTTGTGCGACGGTGGACTGTAATTCGTAAGCACCAGCAACAGTGTTGAGTAAGTGTGTTCGATAGCTTGGTGAAGTTGAAACGCCGCTTCTTTCTGTCGATCCTGCTTCAGAACATACAGGAAGGTGTCGAGGAAACCTTTCGCTCCAGGAAGTCGGCTTTCGAGATGTTCTTTGGCTGTCTCATACGCCGCTCTCGGCGTAAGTGGTTTTGGTTCAGCCAGAGGCTCTTCATCGAGGTCGTAGAGGACGACGCCCTCCCGGCGGATGTCCGTGAAAAAATACTGCCCCTGTCGCAGCGCCGTGTTCACGAAGCGGCGGCTGTGGACGATGAAGCTGGTCGGCGTCTTGATGGCGCGGTCGCGCTCCAGCCGGTCCTTGGCCTTGTACCAGTAGGCGAAGTCGGACAGCTTGTTGTTGTTGACGATCACCAACAGATCGAAATCGCTGCGATACCCCTTCATCGTCAGCGGCTCATCGACCCAGTCGCCGCGG
Organism: Mesorhizobium sp. B2-5-7; assembly: GCF_006440875.1. Classification (NCBI taxonomy): domain Bacteria; kingdom Pseudomonadati; phylum Pseudomonadota; class Alphaproteobacteria; order Hyphomicrobiales; family Phyllobacteriaceae; genus Mesorhizobium; species Mesorhizobium sp. B2-5-7. The sequence continues at coordinate 485,899 of NZ_VFUO01000005.1, forward strand.
GCATAGGAGCCGAACAGGATGATCTTCAGGATGCGGCCGCTCTTCTTCCATTCGGCGGTGCTCTCCGCCAGCGCGTCCTCGAACTCGGCATGCAGGATCTCGACCACGCGGGCGAGCTCCTCCTGCTTGTGCTCCGGCAAGTGGTCGATGCTGGTTTTCATCCTGGTCTGTTCATGGTTTGGTGAATGCTGGCGCGCGGCGACGCGCTGGTTATAGCAGGCTTCGTAATATCGAAAAGACTATGGCGGGTGCATCGGATCACCAGAATCTAGCATGAGAAAATGCCCTTCGCCAAGTCTATGTGGTACGATTGAGTGAGAGTTTGAGGCCGGTTCGCAAGCTTCTGACGTCGAAGCGGCGAACACGGGCATGAGCTTTGATCCGGAGTTATTGCCATCGCCGACCCAATCTGCCATCCTGCCCCCCGGCACGCCGGATTCGATCTGCCAAACTGCTCTGTATCGCGGGCGAAAGACTGGGTGGCCTCATGAAGCCATTGATCGCCATCTGCTCGCAGGATGCCGACTTCTATCTTCTGCTGAGCCACATTCTTGAGGTCGACGGTTTTACTCCCATGCTTGCCGCCTCCATCGACGACGTGTTGGCGCTCGTCTGCGCAAAACCCATCGCGGCGGTGTTGCTGGACTGCAGGGCGGACAACCATTTGGCGGCACAAAGTGGCCGGCTCAAGCAGGATACCGCGGTGGGCGCCCTCCCGTGTGTGGCCCTGGTCCATGCGGGCGCGGAAGCGCAGCTCATCCAGCTCTTGCAGTCAGGGATTGACGAGTGTTTTGTCAGGCCTTTCGCGCCAGCCAAGCTGCTCCAGGACCTGCGCTCCCGGCTCGCCATCGGCCTGACGCCAGAGCCGGCGACGCAGGATGGCCGACCCCTTGCTTACGCCGATGTCGAAATGCGGCTCGATACCCATCGCGTTTCCTGCGCCGGCAAGGAGATCGCGCTCGGGCCGATCGAGTTCAAGTTGCTGCGCCACATGCTGGAGAACCCGGAGAGGGTGCTCAGCCGTGCCGAATTGATCGGCGCTGCCTGGGCGCGCAACCGCGGCGTCGGCGCGCGCACGGTCGATGTCCACATCTCCCAGCTGCGAAAGCAGCTTAGCCAATGTTCTGGGGACGCCGCTATCCGAACCGTCAGGCTCGCCGGATACGCGCTGGCACGCAGCCCGTCCTGATCATCCCAGCAGCTTCCACATCCCGGCTGATGCGCCGCCTGTAACCCCGATATCTTTGGAGTGATCGCCGTGTTCCTTTATCGGTTAGGCTTAATGCTCTTAACATACTAGACAAACAAGGTGTAACGTATATAGCACAAAAGCTTAGTTTGTTTGTTGTTGCGCGCCGGCGCCTAAAATGAAAGTCTCTGGCAGAGTTTACATCAGGATAATCTAATACGTTGTTCTTAGGGGTCGTCTCATGCTGGACGGAGCTGGAATTGGCGTGGCCTTCGGCCACCACGGCGAATTGGTTCAGGGCCTGTTCGAGGACGACGGCGCTCGGCTGCGGCGCGCGCTGGTCTCGCTCCCCTGTCGTCAGCTGCAATCGAGGGCCAGGTTCAGCGCAGGCGACGGCGATCTCGTGGCTGTGACGCCGGAATCGTGCGACAAAGCCAGGCGCGCCGCGGAATTGACCATCGCAAGGTTTGGCCAAAGGGGCACCGGCGGGAATCTCGCCATAGACAGCAACGTCCCGGTCGGCCGCGGTATGGGATCGTCCACGGCCGACGTGCTTGCGAGCATCCAGGCTGTGCTGGGGTGGCTGGAGATCGAGGCGGCGTCGGACGAGGTCATGCGCATCGCGGTCAGCGCCGAGACGGCCTGTGACTCCACCCTCTTCAAACAACAGGCGGTGCTGTTCGCCCATCGTGACGGGATCGTCCTGGAAGCTTTCCGCAGACCTCTGCCTCCTGTCGATCTGATCAGCGTCGACACAACGCCGGATGTGACCGTCGACACACTCGAATACCAGCCGGCGCGCTACGATGCCTCGGAAATCGAGACCTTCCGGCCGCTGCGCAGCCTGCTGCGCACGGCCATCAAGCATGCGGATATCCGCATGCTTGGCCGAGTTGCGACGGCAAGCGCGCGCATCAACGAGCGCTTCCTGCCAAAGCCCGGTCTGGACGAGATCGAAGCCATCGGCTGCCGTTTCGATGCTGTCGGCATCCAGGTCGCCCATAGCGGCACGGTCGTCGGACTGATGTTCGATGGGCTCGATCCAAAAGCCTCGGCAAACATCGATGGCGCGGCGGACGCTTTGAGAGGGTCTGGTTTCGACCCGGCAATCTTCCGTCACTGACCACTTTGGGGCGCGGGGAGAAGCATGATGTCTGTCCACATGTTGATGCGCAGGCTGGAAGAATTCGAGGGTCCTCGCCTCGTTCCGCTCAGCGCCACTCTCTTCAGCGCCTCTTTCTTCCTGATGAAGCTTCTACCGGCTCGCTTCATGCTCGAACGCGCCGTCGAACAGGGACGGTTGAGACCGGGAGGGATAATCTGCGAATCCTCGTCTGGAACCTTTGGCCTTGCCCTCGCCATGCTGGCGGTACAGCACGGCTACAGGTTGATCCTGGTCAGCGACTGGGCGCTCGATCGCCATCTTCATCGGCGCCTTATCGAACTCGGCGCCGAGGTGGCGATCGTCGACAGCCCAGCGCCTGCGGGCGGGCTGCAGCAAGCGCGCCTCGATCGTCTGCACGAGTATCTGCGCGATATTCCCGGCAGCTACTGGCCCTCGCAGTACGACAATCGCGACAACGCGCTCTCCTACGGCAAGGTCGCCGAAAAGTTGATCGACAGGGTCGGCAAGGTGGACTGCCTGGTCGGCCCGGTCGGATCGGGTGGTTCGATGAGCGGCACATCGCATTACCTGCGCACGCTGTTTCCCGATCTGCATGCGATAGGCGTCGATACGCCCGGCAGCGTGCTGTTTGGCCAGCCGAGTGGTAGGCTCAACCTGAGCGGTCTGGGCGGCAACATCCTTCCCGCCAATGTCGATCACAGCCAGTTCGACGAGGTCCACTGGCTGACGCCAGTGGAGGTCTTCCAAGCCACCCATCAGCTTCATCGCCAGCACGGGCTTTTCATGGGCCCGACCAGTGGCGCCGCTTACAGGGTTGCCCAATGGTGGTCTCACAACAATCCCGACAAGAAGGTGGTCGTGCTCTTTCCAGACGAGGGCCACCGCTATGTCGAGACTGTCTACGACCAGCAATGGCTTGCAACGATTGCTGGCTGGCCGAGTCCACTGCCTGCCTTCCCGGTCACTGTCGGCGCGCCGAGCGAGCCGATGTCAGCATGGTCCCGCTTCTCCTGGAGGCGCAGAACGCTGCAACAAGTCCTGGCGCGGGCCGATGATGGGCTTAACCTGGGCGGCGGACAAAGCAATGGATTTTGAGGCTTTCGTGCGCCGATGATGCAATGGCCGGGGTGTGGTGGGCGCCCCACATGCCATGCCGGTCCGCCACCTCTTCCGGGTCTCGCCGGCCTGTTTGCGGCCGCAAGCTGCGCAATCCTGTGATGCAACGGCGCCCTGCTAGCCCCATCGATGCGCCCAGCGACGATGATCGCCGGCTGACCGGGCCATGTGAAGCGAGGACAAAGCCATGAGATCGCCATCGACATCCGGCGCGACGACAACTGGGAAGGTGCGGGCCACGTCGATCGTGTCGCGCCTGGACGGGATCAGCCTGCAGCGCGTGGCGCTCTGCGATCGGGCTGCCATCAAGACGTTGCTGCTCGATCCTGAGCAGGAACAGTTCGCCGGCGACGTGGATGTGGTCTTTGACGGACTGCAAAACAGCCGCTATCCGCAGTTTGAGCACCCCCTAGCCATTGTCGCCGCCGACAAGACGGTCGGCTTCTTCATTCTTCGCGAGAGACTTGCATTGCCCCTGTGGGCGCCAAACGACGCGGTCACATTGCACAGTTTCCGCGTTTGTCGCACCTTGCAAGGTAGGGGTTACGGCCGCGCCGGAGTGGATCTGGCGATCTCGTGGCTGCGGCGGAAGCGCCCCGGGGTCAAGCGGCTGATGCTTGCCGTCAACATCCGCAATGCGACGGCGAAATCGGCCTATCTCAATGCGGGTTTCAGCGACACTGGTCAAATCTTCCACGGCCCAATCGGCGATCAAACCATTCTGACGGTAAGGATTCCGCGCGGCTGCGGCTGAGCGTCGCCGCGAGTGCGGGCTTTCCATTTTGGCAATGCAGGTATACTAGGTATATTATGATTGATGGGAGGAAGCTATGCGACTCGTGACGCAGCGGTTTGCCGATTTTGCCTGTGATGCGGGGCGCCGGGACCTGCCTGATATGGTCATCGAGAAGACGCAACGCGCCATTCTCGATACGATCGCGGCTCTCCTCGGCGGCGTGCCGACCGAGAATGCGCGGCTGTCGCGCATTGCCGCCAGAGCCTGTTTTGGAGCAGGTGCGGCACATGCCTGGTTCGCCGAGGCCGGGCTGCATCCGCTCGGCGCCCTGTTTGCCAATTGCGCTGCGGCGAGTTCGCTCGACGTCGATGACGGCCATTGTCTTGCGGCGGGTCACCCGGGTGCTGCCATCGTCCCGGCCGTGCTGATGGAAGCGGCAAGGCTGGGCAGCGATGGTCGTGATGTGCTCACCGCGACCGCGCTAGGCTATGATGTTGCCCTGCGCATCGCCGCCGCCCGCCGCTTCACCGATACGATGAGCTTTGCCAGCGGCCAATGGACTGGCTTCGGCGTCGCGGCCGCCATCGGATGGCTGCGCGGTATGCAAGTCGACCAGCTCGCCCATGCACTCGCGATAGCCGGCCCCGAAGCGCCGCAAAACCTGCCGCAAGGCGATTGCCAGGCAAGCTCCGTCAAGGGCAGCAGCCCGTGGTCGACGGTCTCGGCGGTCTTCGCCGCCGGCCGGGCCGAGGCCGGCATGAGCGGCTCGATCGATTTGCTGGACCGGGCCCACGCCTATGATGTCGGCGCCCTAACCGCCGACCTTGGCAGCCGCTGGCTTATCGCCGAGACCTACCTCAAACCCTACGCCGCCTGCCGCTATACGCACCCGGTCATCGATGCCGTGCTCGCGCTCGTTGCGGATCGTGATCCAGGGCTGCCGATCGACCGCCTCGTCGTGGAGATCTTTCCAGAAGCGCGGAAACTGCCCAACGAAATCGCACCGAAGTCGCTCGAAGGCGGACAGTTTTCAGTGCCTTTTGCCGCGGCATTGGCCGCACTGCGCGGCGCGGCCGCCTTCCGCCCCTTGCGTCCTTGCTCGCTCATGGATCCGGAGGTGGTGGCGCTCGCGGCGAAAGTCGAAATCCGCTACCCCCACGACCTGGCCGGGATTTTTCCGCGGCGCACGCCAGCGCGAGTGACCATGGTTGCTGGAGCGCGCGAGCGCGTCATTGACGTGCCCCTACCGCTTGGCGACGCCAACAACCCGATGGATGACTTGGCCGTAGGCGAAAAGCTGCACGACCTCGGCCGCGACATCCTTTCGCGTGCCGAGCTCGATCAACTCATCCGGTCCGTGGGTTTGCTCAAGCAGGGAGAGATCGCTCCGTTGCTCATTTGCCTGGCGGCTCAACCAAGCGCCGAACAATGAACGCCCTGCCGCTTATGCATTCGCTTTCCGCTTCGCCCGCGCCGGTTTGGGCGGGGCGGCTTTGCGGCCGAGCCCGATCGATTTCGCCAAGGCGGACCGTTGGGCGGCATAGCTTGGCGCGACCATCGGATAGTCCTTGGCCAAGCCCCATTTGGCCCTGTATTCATCGGGCGTCATGCCAAGCAGACCCAAATGACGCTTCATCGACCTGAATTTTCGGCCGTCCTCCAAACTGACGATGTAGTCGGGAAAGACAGACTTCTTTGGGTTCACAGCAGCGACCGGCGCTGGTTTGGCGGCGATCTCCGGCTGCTCCAGCTTCAACAGCGCGGCATGCACGCCGGCAATCAGATCAGGCAAGCCTGCGGTCGGAACCGGATTGTTCTGGACATAGGCGGCCACGATCTCGGCCGTCAAACCTATCGGGTCAAAGCTCTCGGTATTGGTCAATTGTAACTCCTGTATTGTCCCCTCGACTTCCCTATTGCGGAATTCAAGGATGCGCAACGACCGGACTTCTGATGGTATGGATCAGCAATGAAAATGAGCCGCACGGGGATTCGAGACTTCCGCCTAGCAGTCAGACGAACAACCTGCCGGCGCATATCGACATTCCAGGTGCCAAAGGCACCGCGCCGGGGTCGACTTGTGATCTGGGCCTCGACTAAGCGGCGTGCCGGCGGCATGCCCGCTCGATGCGCATGTCAGAGGGCATTCCCCAGTGCGATGCGCGATGTCGATGTCGTTCGGTCCGCCTGACGATGAATGAAGCCTCGCTTACGCATTCGTCCTGGCCCTGACCCAGGAATGACGTGCCCTCACCGCGCGTAAGCTTTTTCGGGTTGCCATAAAGATCAAGCGAGCCCGGTGTCGCGTGCCCTTCAGGGCGATACCAAGCGGCTCATGCCAGCTGTACAACACCCTCAACGACGTCGCTCGACAGCACTGCGCCATCCAGGCATGCGCCACGGTCATTTGAATATCCGGACGGTGTCTCCATCTCGGGGCAGCGAGGCCATCGACGGTGTTGATCAGGACCGGCTCACGCCAGCTACCTTCGATTCGCTGCTAAGCTTTGCGTGGTCCAGCTGCCTGTGAAGTCGCGTCGAGGGCTGGTTTGAAATCAAGTGAAGCGGAAACCGCCCAGCAGCTGTTGCCCCCGTGTTCAGTGAGAACGTCAACACGAGAGCGGCATCTAGTCGGCAACCATTCGGCCCCGAGCCAGTCACTGCAGTCGCGTTTGAGAGGCTGATGGACACAACACTTGCGTCACGCGCCGGCTTGAGCCAGCCCGGACTTTCCTGATGGCATTTCGCGGTCCGCCTTACCGGCACTTGATTGCCATTCAGGAAGAGCAGCGTCATGACTCGGCATCGAGCGCTGTTCACAAACGCTGCCGAATGACGTAAGCGAAGGTCCGCCTCTCGCCTTTCAACTCGGTTACCCTCAGCCAGTTTTCTTCCTGTCGCCGGAACATGACAGGCTGGCCAGCCTGTGCTTCTGCCGCTTTGAATGGCAACTTTGCCATCACCATAGTTGAGGACACAACCGATGACCCAGTCATCACCTCGACATTTGGCATGGCCGGATGTTGCAGCTCCCCTGACGAAGCCTCTGGTGTTGGGCCGCCGGTCCCCGGCAAACTCCATTGGAGCAGCATATTGAAGAGCATCTTTCTTCTGCAACCGCCCTGCATGTGGCCATTCGGTCGACCAGCGCCAAATCTTTTGGCATGCGTGTCAACCGCCTGCGATCACCAGTTCGGCAGCCAGCCAAAAGCCGCTCCCCATGAACAGCAGCACCACAATTGCAAATAGAATGACCCGCATGCGACGCCCCCGTCCCATTGCCGAGCGGTCATATTAGCACGTCTGAAAACAAAAAGCTCACCGGCTTGAGCCAGCAATCAACGCCAGGAAGAAGACCCCTTGAAGCGTTCAGTTATCAAGTGTTCTTGCCGCCGATTTCACGGGCTTGTAGTCATCCGCCACTCCGCAAGGTGCTCGGGGTGCAGTTCCAAATGCCTGGCGTTGATCTGCGGCTTGCACCGGCTGCAGTCAAATTTCAGCGCCAGCGGGTCGCCGCCGCCGCCGTGGCAATCATGAGATCGGCCGCTCTGCAGTGCCGGACTGGCCGCAGCTGCATTCCACTTTCGCAAGCATAGTGTGCCCAGTCTCCTTTCCCGACCTGTCGGGTGGATCGTGCGCCATGCTCCTCAAGGAACATTTCGTGCCTCGTCAAGCCACACTTGACTCTTTTGTTCTCATTTCGTTCACTTACGGACGGATAGTCGCAGGAGGCGAGTGATGAGGCCTCGGTTGGAAATCAAAGGGGCGTCTGCGGAAGAGAAACAGCGCGGCATCGAGGCGGCGAAGAACGTCTTTGCAGTCGCCGGTCTTGCACCCGAGCAGGCCGCAGATGGAATGTTTGCGCTGGAAGGCTGTGACGACGCCAGCTTTCAGGAGGAGATGGAGCCGGATGAAGACCAGGATCCTGCGGCCAGCGTGTGGATGGACGCAAACAAGGCTGCGATCGAGGCGTGTTGCGCCGATTGGGCCGTTGATATGGTGCCAGAAAACTATCTATTCCTTGAATTGGTCGATGAATGAACGACGGACCGATCAGCCTGGGTCAAACCTTGAACAAGTCGCTCGGCCGCTGCCCGATTCCATCCTCGGGCGTGTTGTTGCGCGGCGAACCGACCATGCTGTCGATGGGCCACATCTTCATCAGGTCGGAAGCGAACGGCTTCATCAGGTCGCGCGGATTCGGCTCTGGACCCAGCCAGCGCATGTAGTCGGCCGGCGCCAGGATCACTGGCATGCGTTGTGAAATGTCGCCATCAGATGGCTCGGACGACCCAGCGCTCTCGCAGACGTCCCTTCCTCGCTGTTGGCCACGCGGGCAGCTTGGCCGGCCCGCGCCTTCTCTTTCGAGGGTGCAGGCCCCTCGTAGCCCAATGCCTGCTGCGGGCGCACGTTTTTTCACGCAGCAAGTGTGGCCACGCGGCCGGATTTTGCTTCATGCGGTGCCACCGCGAAGCCTGCTCGTCTGTTCGAATGACGCACCGAGCTTAACTGGCAACCGCCGCCAGCTTAGACGAACTAGCATTGTGGTTGTGGACTGGCGGTTTGGCCCTTTGCGCTTGCGAACGACCGAGCCGCCGCTATGGCTAAACGGATGCCGAGGCCCCGCCGTGAAGAGAACTATGAAAAGCCTGTTCTGACCAGGCGTGAGCGTTTGTCCGCTGTTTCGGCCGCGATCCCGCCGTCGGTTATCATACTCACTCCACCCGGCTAAATGGCGCCCGGAACATCGCTTGGCGGCGGAGGTTTTCGAGGGGTGCGAGGTACCGCAGCATCGGGTTGAGGTCATGGCCGCGGGCTCAGCTGTGTCATCGAGGATGGTCACAGCCCCTTGCCGTTCAACGCGGCAGAAGCACACCTTGGCCAGCCCGGTACATTCGCGCGACAGGAAGAAAACTGGCTCCGTGTCATTGAGACGAAGGCGAGAAGCGGACTTTGCTTGCGCGGCCCGCGCGAAGCCCGCCGGTGATAACGTTCCAAGAACGCCATTGTCTTTTTTTGTGCAGTTGCCTCCACCGGGCCGCCAAATCAGTTGGTTTTGACGTCGGATCTGCTGCTTCACGGCGCCGGGAGAGACAGGGTGAAACAATCTTCTTGCAGCCGGCATTTCGGCGCGACGCTCGACACGCCACGCTGGAGCCAGAGGTCATCGATCATTGCCGCGGCTATATCCGCGAGGAGATCCCCAGATTCCCGTAACCAGGCGTCAGGTCGCCGGCTGCAGGTCCCCGCTGGGAGTTGATCAGCGTCGATATTGCCGTGACTATCTGGCCATAAAAAACGGTTTCCAGATGATGATGCTATTCGACACCCCTTCCGCACCTCAGTGTGAGGTAGTGTCGCCGGTGGCGTAAACGACTGGCAAGCTGGGATTTGCCTGCCGAAGATGTCGAGCGACATCCCAACCTCGCTTTCCCGGCCCCAGATGAATGTCTGCGACGAGAGCCGGATTGTTGACGGGTCGTTGTCGAACGCCTCAATCGCGCCTGCGGCGTTGTTGGTAGCAACGACGTTGAAGCCGGCGTTGGTCAGCGCGAAATCGAGGTCAAGCAATATGACAGGCTCGTCTTCAACCACAAGGACTTTGCCGTCATGCAATCATGGACCATTCATTATACGTTGGCCGCCCTAACGATGAGAGGAGGGCTAAGCTCCGCCCCTGTTTGTGAAATCCCGATAGCCGCCGCCACGTCCGGGCAGGATCATGATGCACGATGGGCCGGCCTCATGTCGGCTTTTCCACCAGCGGCGCCCTTCTGGTTGGCGGCTTGTAAGCGCTCACCAGCCTGACGACAGCGGCGTCGACTGTGACTGGAGCGCCCAGGTTCACCGTCACGCGGTTTTCGTCAATGTGGGTGACGTTGCCAATTAACTCGATATGCTGCCCCTTCTGTACCTTCGTTGCGAGGTCGATCACCGAGTGGGGTTGGCCATAGGAGGGGATGGAAACGCTCACCCGGTCCTCAGTGACCCGCTTGCGCACCGTGGCGGTGATTACGACCTCGTCGCCGATATTGATGGCCTTTGCCATAACTATGACTCTGGGGCGGCCAACCGTTTCGTCAAGCTACCGCTAATATATTGCGTTCTCGCAGCACCAGGGGCACAGCTTAGAGCCGCCAGGTCATCGGGGCCAAAACATTCCCGCTCCCGGACCATGGAAACTTCGGGCGCCGCCGAAGCCCGTAGCCAGGAACCTGATTTTCGAGTTTACCGGGTGCGAACTTCTTGACGACGGTTTGTTGGACTGGATCGTCAGGAAAGTAAGGCAGTAACCATCCGCGCGGTGCAGCTTAGGTAGAAGGAACAAAAACCTGCGACTTTCCGTTTGCGACGATGGCTGTCTATTATTTCGATTTAACCGACAACGGAACCGCCTAGCCGGACACTGAAGGAACCGACCTTCCGAGCCTGAAATCCGCTGAAGACGAGGCGGCAAAGGCACTGTTAGAAATAGCCAGGGACAAAATGCCGGACGGCACGTTCCGAGAGGTCGCCTTGCACGTCCATGATGGTTCGAGCGAACCAATTTTTGTGGTGAAGGTTACGTTCGAGCTAGTTCGAAACAGGCGCGATAACGATGGACCCTTGGGAGCCTGACGATTACTTCAATGTTACCGCGCGCCTCTATCAGCAACGGGCGGTGGCACACGTTGAGAATCTGCGCTCAGACATCGATGAGACGCGCCGCGTAATCGAGGAATCCCGCAAGCTGCTAGAGCGGCTTGCCGCCCGCCACGCCGTCCAACCGTAGGAGCAAGGCCTGCGCTTTTGGTCCTACCGGAGATTCAACCGGGAGCTAACACTGTGACCAGTCGTCGGTACTGGGCCTCTGGCGGACCGTAACCGGGGCCCGCCAGGGCCAACAGCCCCGCTCGATCCCGTATTGTGACCTCTCCTCGTCGGGCTTGAATCAGTCCCTGTCCCTCCAGGATCTGTAGCGCTAGCGTCACGCCCGGGCGCCTCACCCCAAGCATGATCGAAAGAAAGGCATGCGTGATCGCAAGCCTGTTGCCAATGACGCGGTCTGCACACATCAGCAGCCATCTTGCCAGTCGTTCATCAATCGTGCAGCGCACATTCAGTAGCGCGGTGTATGTCGTCTGGAGATGAAGGGCGTGAACATATCGCAGGAGGAATGTCCGAAGCGTGTTGCTTTGGCTCAATACCGCCACGAACGCCGACGCTTGCATCCGCAGCGCCTCGCACGTCATTTGCACAAAGCAGTCGTGCGTGGCCTGATGATCGCCCATGATCAAAGCCGACCCGGTCATGCCTTCGAACCCGATCACGCCAACTTCGGCCTCGTAGCCTCCCCCGGTGCTCGCGACGACCGAGGCGAGCCCGCTTTCAACGAAGTAGACAAATTGGATCTCTTCGCCGGCTTTTTCCAATGACGCGCGCAGATCCAGACGAACGCTTTCGAGATGTGGCTCCATTAGCTCGAAGTCGGCCAGGTTCATCCGTTGCAGAAGCAAACTTCTGCTTCGCTCGACCTGCTCGTGCATGGCTCTCGCTCCAAAGGGGGCAAGAGCACGCGTTCTCCCAGTCGTCCGCGCCCAAAACGTATCAAACGATGCTGCTGTATACGCCCTACGAATTCAGAAGTCCGCTCGTGTACGATTGAGACATTCCAGCCCGTCGTGTACGAAACCTTCGTGCGGGTCAGGTAGCTATGGCGATATCGAGCCTCCTTGCCGGCTGGCTCAGCGCCTCCCTCTCAATCGTCGACCTGACCCCCGGTTGCGGGAAACTGCAATCCATCGTATCAAGGCTCGATTGCGCATGACGTGCTAAATCCTCAACGGAGAGGCACGTCATGGCCGGTCCTACGACCATCGCATTCGGCGACCCGAAAGCCCAAAAGAAGTGGTCGGGGTCTCTCTTCCTCGACACGACCAAGAAAAGACTTCGACCGCAAGTTCGTGTCGGAGAGCGACAACGCTGTCATCCAGCGCCGCACCGATCTCGAATCCGACGCCGGCGACACCATCGACTTCGATCTCTCGGTGCAGCTGCGCCAGAAGCCCACCGCCGGCGACGCGCGGCTGCAGGGCAAGGAAGAAAACCTCCGCTTCTTCTCCGACCAGGTGAGGATCGATCAGCTGCGTCACGGCGTCTCCGCCGGGAGCAAGATGAGCCGCAAGCGCACGGTCCACAATATCCGCAAAATCGGCAAGGACCGCCTCTCGGACTACTGGTTCAAGACGAGCTCAACCTCATCTACCTGTCGGGCGCCCGCGGCATCGACGAAGACTTCACCGAGGAGCTCACGTATGTGGGCCTCGCCGGCAATGCCATCGACGCGCCCGACGCTGCGCACCTGATCTACGGCGGCACCGCGACCTTCAAGGCCACGGTCACCGCCACCGACAAGATGTCGAAGCTGGTGGTCGAAAAGGCCGCCGCCAAGGCCCGCACGATGCGGACCACGGACCCGACCACGGCCAATATGATGCCCGTCATGATCAATGGCGAGCCCCACCACGTCCTGCTGATGTCCGTCTTCCAGGAGTTTGGCTGACGTGTCAGCCCCTTCCTTAGGCTCATGGTCGGTTCCCGGGTCCGAGCGTCCCCGACGCGGACGGGCACCGGTTTGCCGCGCCAAGCGCGGCGAAACTCCGGCGCCAACCTCTAGCGTATTGGTACTGACCGCAGCCAATGCCGTTCTGGGCCCATTCTGTCCCACTTAAGCACCCGGTGGACGTGCCGCGAGCCCGCCGACGCGGCTGTTCACCCACAGGGTCCTCAGCTTGCACTGTGAACGGGCGGGATAGGCGCAAGCCGCCGTTCGGCGCGGAACACCAAATGCAGCCCAGACGAGACAGCCCGATCGGCTGCGGGCAGGCTGAAGATGATCATCGCCGTTGCTGGTCTAGCGCGTTCTGCATAAGGCGGAAATGCCCTGATGTGACCGCAAGCCGCAACGAAGCTCTGCTAGTCTCTAGACTAGTCGGCAGAGGCAATGGCATTGGGAAAAGCGCGATATTCTGAAGCGCCGCTCGAAGTGCCGACCAGCACGACCGCGGCTTCCCGCCCGACCGTGCGCTGCGCGACCAACTTTCGCAAGCCGGTCAAGGCTGCCGCGCTCGACAGTTCGAGATAAAGACCGTAGCGCGCCAGCCGCGCTTGGTCGTCGTAGGTCGGTTCCTCCTCAACGGCAACTGCCGATCCCCCGCACGCGGCAATCGCCTCAACGGCCTGGTAGGTGACCGTCGATCCGCCGATCGACGTCAAAGCCGAATGACCTTCGAAGTGGCCGCGGTAATCGGCGCCCGCAAGTACCCTTGATATGCGTGCGAAGGGCTCGACGGCATGGATGCGGGGCGGCTCGCCGCTGAGACCGGACCTTTGCAGATCGCGGTAGCCGCGCGCGATGCCCCAAAGCAGATCCGCCCGCGATGTCGGAACGACAACGTCGCTGCATGCCTGGGCGCCAAGCTGAAGAAACAGCTCGAAAGCAAGCGATCTGTAGCCATCCACCCCGAACGGATTGCTGCCTACTGCCGGAACAATGAAGTTGGTGGCCGGATACCAGTCGCCGGCGCGGACGCGATCGGCGAGCACCTGCCAGCGGCGTTGCGGTGTTTGCGCGGCCAGCAAGGTCGCGCCGTGCATTTCGATCGCTCGCCGCCAGTTCGGGTTCATCTCAGGCGTGGTGACGATCACGCAGTCGAGCCCCGCCTGAGCCGCGTAGGCGGCAAGTGACACGCCGGCATTGCCGCTGGAGGCGGCGGCAACCGTCGAGGCGCCGCTCTGCAACGCGCGCTGGACGACAAACCGGCTCATGCGGTCTTTGTGCGACCCGGTTGGATTGGTGCCCTCGTTCTTGACATGGAGCGCGCGGACGCCGACCTCATGTGCAAGCTCGTCCATCCCCACCAGAGGTGTGTTGCCCTCACCCAAGGTCGGACAGGACGGGTAGACCTGCCATTCAGAAGGCCGCTCGAGGCAGCAGGGGAATTCCTCATACTCTATCGCCAGGCTTGCCGGCATGTTCTGTTCAAGACAGGCCGGGCAACCTTCGAAGTAATCCGCCACGGCAAACACGGCGTGGCAGCGAATACAGCGCATCCCACTCACGCGCGGATTGAGCCGAGGCTCCGAGCTAAGCATGTGCCAGCCGATTTGGTCGGGCGTCCAGGTCGGCCATCACCTTGAACAGGCAGTCGCCGGGCTCGGTAAGCGATGGCGCCCTGCGGCACGCGACGAGTCCGGAGCTTTCGAAGAGCAGCGTTTCGGGTTCGCGCGTCGGCAGGTCGGGAAAGTGAATGTGGCCGGCAAGCTGGCCGCCGACCACCTCATCGCAGATATCGGCGGCCGGCTCGAAGATACCGCGCTCGCGGGCGTAGACGAAGGCGCTATGGCCTTTGACGGTCATGACCCGCGTCGGCGGAGCCGGTTGGACGACGACCTCGCGCAAGATTCCGTGGCCTTTCAGCAGGCGCTTCAATCCAGCTTCGGCGAGCGCCAGACCTTCTTTGGACAAGGTCGCACCGCCGCCAAGCTCGGTGGTTAGAACCAGCGCGCCCCTGTCCTGCGCCGCCGCCGCCAGGGTGGTCAGTCCGCCACCCCCCGTGCCATCGCTGACAAAGCTTATTGGCGCGCCAAACAGCCGCAATAGACGCAGCAGTTGTTCATGTTCCTCGGAGGTCCGCCCCGGCCGCACGAGCGCGCTCGGCACATAATCGAGAGAGCGCCCTCCAGAGTGAAGATCAACGACGATGTCGGCCATCGGGATCAACACCTCGCACACGTAATGGGCGATCATCTGGGTGGGCGAACCGGCGGCATCGCCGGGAAACGTACGATTGAGATTGCCTTGATCGAGCGGCGATACCCGGCGGCCGGCGGCGACGGCGGGAAAATTAAGCGCCGGAAGGATGATCAGCCGCCCCGAAACCTGGTCACGGCGAATCTCGCGGGCGAGCTTGCAGAGGGCGATCTGGCCCTCATACTCGTCGCCATGATTGCCAGCGATGAGCAGCGCCGTTGGGCCGCCGCTATTTTTAATGCAGACCAGCGGTATGGGTACGAAACCGTAAGCGGACAGGTCGGTCGAATGCGGCAGCCTCAGACAGTCCGACTGCTTGCCGTCGGC
Organism: Mesorhizobium sp. B2-5-7; assembly: GCF_006440875.1. Lineage (NCBI taxonomy): Bacteria > Pseudomonadati > Pseudomonadota > Alphaproteobacteria > Hyphomicrobiales > Phyllobacteriaceae > Mesorhizobium > Mesorhizobium sp. B2-5-7. Next base: position 501,185 of record NZ_VFUO01000005.1, read on the forward strand.
CTCGTAGTCAACCGGGGTCCAGATCCGTGTCTCAGCGGCCATGTCTACCTTCTCCATTCAGCGAAGCATCTTTTCCAGGAAAAGCCGCGTCCGCTCCTGGCTTGGCGCGGTGAAGAAGGTTGTCGGGGACGCGAGCTCGACAATGCGTCCCTGGTCCATGAAAACGATCTGGTCGGCGACCTCGCGGGCAAAGCCCATTTCATGGGTGACGCAAAGCATGGTGGTGCCGTCCCTGGCGAGGTCGGTCATGACGTCGAGCACCTCCTTGACCATCTCCGGATCAAGCGAAGAGGTCGGTTCATCGAACAGCATGATCTTGGGATTCAGGCACAGCGCGCGAGCGATGGCAACGCGCTGCTGCTGGCCGCCGGACAGCTGGCTGGGATATTTGCGTGCCTGGTCGGCAACCCTCACCCGTTCGAGATGGCGAAGCGCCATGCCTGCGGCCTCGGTCTTCGACTGCCCGAGCACGCGCTTAAGAGCGAGGGTGCAATTGGCCATCACCGTTAAATGCGGAAACAGGTTGAACTGCTGAAACACCATGCCGATCCCGCGCCGCAGTCTCTGCAACTGCCTGCGGTCTCGACTGAGATCCACGCCACCGACCCGAACCGCGCCTTTCTGAAAGGTCTCCAGACCATTCAGGCATCTGACGAGCGTCGATTTTCCCGATCCGGAGGGACCGCAAATCACGATCCGCGCGCCCTGCGCCGCAACGAGGTCGACGTCCTTCAGAGCCTGAAAGCTGCCGAACCATTTGTTGAGCGCTACCGTCTCCAGCGCTGGCGGCTGGGCGGATTTTGGCGCGCCAGCTGCCTGCCCGATATCGGTGGTTTGGGAGCTGCCCTGTCGCATGAGCTCATTCATCTTCTAGTCGGCCCAAGCAGCTGGCGTTCAATCCGGCCGACCAGCCATGCGACCGCGAGCGCGAGGAGAAGGAAGGCAATGCCGGCCACAGTCAGCGGTTCGGCATAGCGGTAGGTGTCCGAGGCGATATCCAACGCCTTGCCCAGCATCTCCGGTACGGCGATGACGGCGAGGTAGGGCGTAGCCTTCAGGATCGAGACAAAGTAGCTGCCGACCGGGGCCGCGACGTTGCGCAACATCTGGGGAGCCAGGATGAACACCACGATGTCAGTCTGGCTCAGTCCCAGCGCCTTGGCGGCTTCGGCCTGGCCTGCAGGAATAGCGTCGATGCCCGCCTTGAATACCTCGGCGAGATAGCCGCTGAAATAGACGCTCAGTGCCAGTGTGCCGACCAACAGCGCCGGCAGCGTAATCCCGTAGTGCGGCAGCACGAAATAGAGAAAATAGAGCCATGCCAGCACCGGCGTGGACCGGATGAAGTCGATCATGAAGCGCACCACATAGCCGGCAACGGACGCCGCCCGCCTGGTGATCTCGAGGCAGAAGCCCAGCGCCGAGGCCCCCGCGCAACTCGCCAGCGCCACGCCGATCGTGGTTCCGATAACGCTGAGGATCGTGGGGACGGTCGAGAGGGCGAATTCGAGATCAAAGGTCACTGGATAACCTCGTTGCCACGCCGATGCGCTGCTCGACCCATCGGCCAAATAGCGCGACTGGGTAACAGACTACGAAATAGGCGAGCAGAAGCGATGTGTAGACGCCGACGGGATTGTATTGGAGCTCGGCGATCTCCTTTGCCCGAAAGGTCATGTCCGTCAGCGTAACGAGGGAAACGAGCGCCGTTCCTTTAACCAGCTGGATGAATTGGTTGATGAAGGTCGGTGCCATCCTGGTCAGCGCTTGAGGGAGCTCGATCAGTACAAGGATATGGCGTCGCGGCAGTCCGAGGGCCGCGGCAGCTTCGATCTGCCCCCGGTCTAGCGACTGAAGTCCGCCTCTGACGGCCTGGCTGGCGTATCCTCCCGCATTGAGCCCCAGCACCATGGCGCTGACAATAGTCGCTGGCATTTGGATACCGATGACAGGCAGCGCATAATAAAAGACGAACAGCAGTATGATGACTGCGGAACTGCGCCAGAATTCGATGATGGCGCTGACGGCGATACGGGCGATGCCGCGTGTCAGATACTGCGACACGCCGAAGATCAAGGCGAAGGGCACGGCAAACAGCAGGCCCAGTAGGGTTACCGTTGCCGTGGTCCGGAAGCCGGCGAAAATTCCGACCAATATCTCAACGATAGTCACGCCTGCACATCCCTGATCCTGCACGCTCCGTGCTCCGAGAGCCTGACCGTCTCGCGCTGATGCCGCGACGTGTCTTGCCGCCGATCCCCGGGGCGTCCGGGTCAGCCCTGCCCCGCGCAAACCTGCTCACTGGTCAGATCCGGTGCTGCCTCCTCATGGCTGAAGCCGTTCTTGGCCATGATGTGGGCCAGGGTTCCGTCGCTCTTCAAGAGTTTGAGACGGGAATTATACATGTCACGAAGGTCACCATCCTCCTTGCGGAAGGCGATAGCTGAATAGCCGAAGCGTTCCTTGCCGTTCTCCTGCAGGCCTTGGAATGGCAATGCGCGTTCGATGCCTTTGACATTTGGGTCGGACAAGATGCGAGCCACCGTCGGCGCTGAAAATGCGGCGACGTCGATCCTGCCTGTGAGCAGAGCCGAGACATTCGACTGTATGTCGGGAAACAGCAGCATCGTGCTTTCGGGGACACCGGCGGCCGCAGCATTCTTGGCCGTCACGCTGCCTCGCCCAATCCCAAACCTTATCTGAGGATTTGCTGCGATCTGAGCATAGCTGTGGACGTTCTTCGGATTGCCCTTGGCGACCAGGGCGGCGTCGGCGATCTTCAGATCGGGGTCGCTGAAGGCGACGAGCTCACAACGTTGCGGCGTGATGGCGAGTCCGGCCGCGATGGCATCGAACCGCTGCGCCGTCAGGCCGGGAATAAGGGCGCCGAACTCGGTGACCACGATTTCCACCCGATCGACGCCGAGGCCTTTGAACGCAGCTTTGATCAGGTCGGGGTGAAAGCCTTCCGGCTCGCCGTCGGCACCGCGGTATCCCCACGGCGCGCCATTCGAAATGCCGATTACGATCTTCCCCTCGCGCAAGACCCGCTCACCTGTCGTTTCAGCCCGGAGGCTGTTGGCGCCTGCAACGAGAATGGCGCACGCCGCCACAGCAGTCGCCATTTTCCTGAGCAGTCCGACCGTGTTGTGCATGCGGTGTTCTCCACGTCAACGTTGCGTCAGGTAGACCAGGTATATCAGGTATGTCAAGATCAGGTGAAGGATAAGTTTTATTTTTGTTAAATCCGCGTTCGGCGCTCCGGCCTGCGTGGGGTATGGACATCGCTTTCTGGCTGCGGTAGGTATTCCTAGTATACCTTGCGAGGGCGAGAATGGCCGGACAGATCGGGACTGCTCTTCATGAAACCGTACGGCAGGAGATCACGCGCCGCGTGCGGGATGCGCAATATGGTGCCGGTCAGCCGCTGCCTTCCGCCGCAGCGCTGGCCGAGGACTTTGGCGTCAGCGCAATCACCATCAAGCGGGCGTTGCGGGATCTTCAGTCGGCCGGAATCCTGCGGTCGGTACCCGGGTTGGGGACCTTTGTCCGGGAGCAGCGACGGTTCATTCGCGATCTCGATTTTTCTCTTACCTCCTATGAAAACGCCCTGCGGCTCGGCCTGAAGCCGTCCATTGAGCTCATCTCGTTGACGCGCGAAAAAATACAAGACCCAGCCTTCGACGTGCTTGAACCGCCCACTGGATTGATGCTGTGCGTGCGCAAGGTGATCTTAGCCGACGAGACACCAATCATGTACGACACATCCTACCTGCCTCACCCGGTGAGCGATCAGATGCTTGACGAGTTCAGGGACAAATTCATCGGCGATGTCCTGCGCGAGCACGGCACGCGTTTCACCAAGACCAAGCTGCTGATCGATGCCGCGCCGGCCTCGAATGAAGCACAGCAGACATTCGCCCTTCCGAACGGATATCCGACCCTTCGTCGCCTCTACAGGCTGAGCACGACCGAAAGATCTGTTTCGGTGTTCGGCATAACCGAATCTCCGTTCGACCGGCTGGCTTGCGTGGTCGAAATCGACGCCGATCACCCAACCCCTAAGCGGCGGACGAGAACCGACCCGGCGTCCGGCTGACGCTACGAGCTTTAGAATAAGGAGCAGGCAATCATGCTTCCAGTTCCACCCTCGCCCGATGTTGCAGTGGCCGAGCTGACCAGGCGGCTTGCCGCGGTGCGACGCGAGATGGCAGACGAAGATATTGACGCGCTGGTCCTCACCGACCAGAAGAATGTCGAATACTTCACCGACTACAGGACCTTGTCCTGGGGCTATCACTCGCGCCCCTTGTTCCTGGTGATCGACCATCAGGATGTCCGCGTCATCGCCAACAGGATCGAGACCAGAAACCTCGAAGCGCGGCACCGACCTTTCGCGATCGTGTACTACGCGGGGTATCTGGCCGAAGGTGCGCAAACCATCGTCGAGGCGGTCCGAGCCCGCGACCTGGCCGCCACTGGCAGGGTCGCGGTTGACTATGGACAGGACATGGCCGGTCGCGGTTCGCTGGAGATCGTCGACGGCTTGAGGACGCGCGGGCACAGGCTGGAGAGCGCGGTCGATCTGCTGTGGCGCACGCGCATGATCAAATCGCCGTTCGAAGCGGATCTCAAGCGCGTTTCCTTCGAGATCGTCAATGCAGCTTTCGACAATGCTGTTTCGCAGGCGCGTCTCGGCATTACCGAGGTCGAGCTTTCCCGCCAGATCCAGGCGCGCATCATCATGAACGGCGCCGACCGTGCCGATCCGATTGCCATGACATTCTGCAGGGGCGAGTTCAATTACGGCCGCCCGCCAGGCCTGCATCCCCTGCAGGCTGGCCAGTATGTGTGGACGGATTTTCGATCGACCTATGGGGGCTACCCTGCGGACAGAAACCGCATCGCTCGCGGCGGGGCGCCGGAAAACTGGGAGATAGACGCCTACGAACGAACGCGTGCGCTGACGGTGGCCCTTGCAACGAGCGTCAGGGCGGGGATGACATGCGGGGACGTTTTCGGCGCCTTCGAGCAGCTTTGGTCCGACGCGGGCCTGCCGCCCGCCTATGGGCTTGTTTCACGTATCGGGCACGGTGGAGGTCTCGATGTGACAGAACCTCCGTCCATCTCCAAGGCCAATCCAGAAACGATAAGACCTGGCATGATCTTGCACCTGGAGCCCAAGCTGGAAATCAATGGCGCTGTCTTCCAGTTCGAAGAGGTCATCTATGTCCGCGAGGCCGGGGTCGAGTTTTTGAGCGAGCTCTCTCCAGAGCAGTTGCCAATCATCAACTGAACCAGGTTGGCTGGCCTACAGAGGTGCGGGACCAGCAAAGCACCCGCGTGCTTAGGAGCTGACTGTCGTCAGGCCAGCGACAGGATAAAAGGTCGAAGCCGGATGTTGTGGGACCCCGGTAAATGGTTGGGTAAGCGGGTGCGCACGAGGGACGAGCAACCTACCCAGCGACCCGCCGAAACGCGAGCGACGCCATGAAGCCACTGATCATCATATGCTCGGATCACGCGGAATTCTATCTGATCCTGAGCCACATTCTTGCGGTGGACGGCTTTGAAAGCGCATTAGCAACCAATGCCGACGAGATGCTCGAGTTGGCCGGCCAACTGTCCGTTCAGGCCTTGCTGCTGGACTGCCGGCCGGACAATCAGATGGCGGATAGCTGCGCCCGGCTTAGACAGGACGACAGGACCAGCACCCTTCCCGTCATCGCCTTGATTGCGCCCGGTGCGGAACCCCAACACATTGTGCTGCTGAAATCGGGGATCGATGAGAGTTTCATCAGACCGCTGGCGCCAGCCAAGCTGCTGGACTACCTGCGATCCAGGCTCGGAGCCGAGCGGCGCTCGCGATTGCAACTGCAGAGCGCGATATCGCTGAGCCATGGCGACATAGAAATGCAGATCGACACGCATCATGTGCGCTGCAGCGGTCGGGAGATCGAGCTGGGGCCGATCGAGTTCAAGCTGCTGCGGCATATGCTTGAGCACCCGGGGAAGGTGCTCAGCCGTGAAGAACTGATCGGGGCTGCTTGGCCCAGCAATGTCTATGTCGGCCCGCGCACGGTCGACGTTCACATCAGTCGGCTAAGAAGATCGATCAAGCAGTCTCCTCACCACGACGTCATTCGCACCGTCAGACTGGGTGGATATGCGCTTGAAAGCCCAACAGTCTAGAGAGTTCCTTCGGTGCCTCAATGGCCCGGCGACCGAACGGAACCCGAAGTAATAAGGCCGCGCGGTCGGCGGCCAACCGTAGAACCGTGTGTGGGCCGAAATCGAGAGTCCACCTTGTTGGGCGAGCGGGACTGCCCCGTTGCCTCAGGTATATTCTTGTCCCGCCAATCGGATTCGCTCCGCGCGCCCGCGGTCCCTCAGATATTTTGCAAGCCGAACCGTATCGCCTCCCAATGGGTTCGGCAGGACCAGAGCAGATTTTGCCAGCCTGGTGGCTCGCGCCTTCAGAGCCTGCGGCTCGATGAGCCTGGTGACGGCAACTTCCGGGCTGACATCGAGGCTCCGCCAGCGGTACCCAAATTTTCGACGCCATGGAACTTTGCCGAGAAAGCAAGGTTCGGGACTTGGCGATGGCGACGGGGCCTGTCGCGATCTCGGAAAGCAAGGAAAACCTGCCCAATGGGAGCAGCTTGCTATGAAACACCAGACACTTGAACAACTGAACGTTATCGCGGAGGTGAACGCGGAATATCCAGCAATGACGCGTAGGCAACGCCTTGAGCGCTGGGCAAACCTCCTTGAACACCAACCAGATCGATGCCTTGGAGCGCTCCCGGGCACCGAATATATGAGCCCCGATGAGCGCAACGAAGCGCGTTGCCTTTCGTCGCCGATCAGCGTTGCGTTCGAAGACCCAATTCTGAGGGCGCAGGGTCTGAAGGACGATACTTATGGTGCGGCCCGGAAGTTTTTCGAACTGTCCAACTGGCAACTGCACGACATTGTTTGCCATTGTCATGTCGGCGCAACGATGAAGGCCGGATGGGCAGCACTTCGTGTGCGCGCCGCTATGAATGGCGGCATCTTTGCAAGGCTGGGTGCGTTGCTTAGGCCTTGATGAAGGGATTCGACGGGGTTCATTCCTCAAGTCGATGCTCGACCACCGCCGAAACGTCAGTGATCGCCCACGGCTGCGACCAGGCGCCGCTCACCTGTCACCTGGGCGGAGATGAAGGGAATCGGTGCGCCCTCACCGGCGCCGACAGGGTTCGTCCGCCCACCCTTTCCACGCCCAGTGTCCCCGCCTGAAGCGGCTGGATCGGGGATTTGGCGGACAACTGAGGGATCAAGCCAGCCCGCCCAATCGTACCGCCCCTAGCACGATCCGCCGATCGTGATACGCGGCTGTGTCCGGACCGGGTTGCGTCGCGAGGTGGTGGCGCCTCCCCGACGTCGTCGGTCTCGCGCCAGATCCCCGCCGCGATTTGTCCCAATCAGGCAAGCCTGCATCCGTGCCTGGGCATGCGAAAGGACTGCCATGCCCACTCGAAGATCAGTCGCAACGTTAAGGATCTGAATTTACCGACCAAAATATTTTCTCGATTTCCGCATACCGTCACATAGGCCGTCAAAAGCACCGGTATCTGAAATCATTGGCTTTTTCCGCCAGATCGCGACAGTCGTGGTTTCGCCATCTATCGGCAGGCAGGCGGCGGCGACACCCCGAAAGTCACTTCAGCCCGCACCGCCGTCTCTACGCTAGACAACGCCGGCCACGATTCAGACTCTCGGAATTATACCGTCAGGTGCCTGGTTCGCCCCCCTTAATGGGATGGCTATCGCGCGAGGGCTAGAAAAAAAATTGTAAGCTTCGTGCTACATATCTCGCCAATCTGCGAAGGCTTCAAATGCCTACACCACATAACCCTCCCAACGCTGTGAGGCGCTTCCTGCGCAAGCTTGGTGCAGACATCCACGATGCCCGTCGGCGTCGACGGCTGCCAATGGCTGTCGTCGCAGAGCGCGCCTTCACTTCCCGCTCGACCCTGCAAAAGGTCGAGGCTGGGGACACCAATGTCAGCATCGGCATTTATGCAGGCGTCCTTCACCGCAGGCCTCGAACACTTCAATGCAAGGCAGAACCTCGCCGTTCAGCATCACGACCATGCTATCCATCACAGCCTCCCAGGAAACCAACGGCAACGTCGATTTCTATAGGTCCGCCGAAATCGGTCTTTCATTAAAAAAGACATCCCGCGTCAGTTTCTGGCGAATCAAGGTAGAGATTGCAAACTCAGTGATGCCAGGGATCATTTTCTGACCATCCAGTCTATCAAGCCGGATTGAAGCCGCTTACAGCCGGTAAACTCGTAGACAAGGGTCTGGGCGAGGTCGCGCCACTGACCCTCCTGTGCCTTCGTTTCCAAGACCAACTTCTGAAAGACGCTGCGGAGAATGTCGGCATCGAACGCGGACACCGGGTGTTGCTCAACGTTTCTGTTCGCCTCGTCTATCTTGCGCTGGCGCAACCGCTTAAGAAGCGCGCGGGATGCAGCAACTGCCCGCCGGGACTGGTCCAGATCACGTCGGATTGAGGCGATGTCGTTTATGGAGCGGTGGCGCGAAATAAAGGTCGCGTCGATCATCGCCCGTGCGATGTCTGTACGGCTTTCGATCATAGCTACCTCCCAATAGCTAAGATTGTAAGAACCTCTTTCTAAAGCCGATCCGCGATGCGTTAAATGTCGGTTTGATACCAAGCAAGCGCGTCGATTTCAAATTTATGTGTAACTGCCTTAGATTGGGTTTGTTAGCCATAGAATTGCCAGTCGCGATGGGTGATGGGTCTCGTGATTGCTGTCACCGCGCCCTGCCGACGGCTCCGAACGTCCCGGCAATCGCTATGCCTAGCCCCTCCAAGGCCCACTTTGAATCCATAAGCGTCTGGGCCTCAAACCAATCGCGCTCCGATGCGCACCGCCCTCGGTCCAAGGTACCTTCGGTTAACGGCGTCCCGAACGTAGACGGTAACCGTGGGCTGAATGCGGTGGCCGCGACTGCTCGGCCCCGACTCGGAGGAACTGCCTTCATCTGCGTAGCCGTTGCGCACTGCTCCTGCCGTCCGGCAGCCAAGCTTTGGCGAACGACCGCGCTACTTTGAGGACATGCAGGGGGCGCAAACCAGTCATGTCGGCAAAGGGCTGGAAGCAGACGGGCAACCATTTGCGGACACAGTCTTTCTGCGACCGTCGGGGATGGACTTGATCCGACTGATGCAAGCCTTCAGGCTGGAAAGAGGAAGGCTGCGGCGGGATCGAAAAAGATCTGGCGGCCCGAGTCGAGGCCGTGTGGCTCCGTCGCGTCTGACGTCGGCCTGACGTCGAGTTCCTGTCCGCCGACGGTCCGCGCCACGACGCGCCTGCGGTCGCCGAAGAAGGCGGTATCGATGAATTCCACCGCGAGCGCGGCGGTCGCCGGTCCAGGGGTGAGCCGGAACGCTTCGGGGCGCACCATCAGCCGCGCCTTCTGGCCGCGATCGAACGCCTGTGTTGTCTTGACCCCGCTCACGACTGAACCGTCGGCCAAGCGCACGGTCGACGCGCCATTGGCGCTGTCCAGATGCTCGGCGGGCAGGAAATTCGAGTTGCCGATAAAACCAGCGACGAATTCGCTGGCTGGCCTCAGGTAAAGGTCCTCACCCGTGCCGATCTGTTCGATGCGCCCTTCCCTGAACAGGGCGATGCGGTCCGACAGATGGAGCGCTTCCTCCTGATCGTGGGTGACATAGAGAATGGTGACGCCGGTCTCACGGTGGATTCGGCGGATCTCGGCCTGGATTTCCTGGCGCAGCTTTTTGTCGAGCGCCGATAGCGGCTCGTCCATCAAGAGAATCGGCGGATCATAGGCGAGCGCGCGGGCCAGCGCCACGCGCTGCTGCTGGCCGCCCGAGAGTGCGCCGGGAAAGCGGCCGGGGAAATTCTCCAGCCGCACGAGCGCCAGCATATCGGCCACCTTCTTTTTCACTTCGGCGTCGGGGCGGCCGCGCACACGCAGCGGAAAGGCGACGTTCTCGGCGACGCTCAGATGCGGAAACAGCGTGTAGCGCTGGAAAACCATCCCGATGTTGCGCTTGTGCGACGGCACTGAAAGCAGCGACTTGTCCTCCAGCACAACATCGCCGGAGGTCGGGTCCTGAAAACCGGCGATCGCGTAGAGCGTCGTCGACTTGCCGGAGCCGGACGGCCCAAGGAAGGTCAGGAATTCGCCCTTGGGCACATCGATGCTGACATCGTGGACGGCGACGAAAGCGCCGAACGTCTTTCGCACTGCTCGTATGGACAGGAATGGCCGGCTCATCTCGATAAATTCCTGCGCAGGAGTGCGGTCGCGATCATCAGGCATAAGGTCAGGCCGACGAGCAGGCTGGAGGCGGCGGCGACGACTGGGCTGAGGTCGGCGCGCAAACTGCCCCAGATCTTCACCGGCAAGGTCTGCAAGGTCGGGCTCGCCATGAAGATCGCCACCACGACCTCGTCCCACGAGGCGAGGAAGGAAAAGATCGCCGCCGAGAAGATGCCGATCCGAATCGAGGGCAAGGTGATCCGCAGCCGCGCCTGCAGCGGGCTGGCGCCGCAGACGATGGCTGCATCTTCGATCGACTTGTCGAAACCCTCCAGCGCGGCGACGATCGGAATGATAGCAAAGGGCAGTGCCAGGACGGTGTGCGCGATGACGAAGCCGAACGTGGTGCCGGCCAGCCCAATGCGCAGGAAGAAGGCGTAGATGGCGACGGCGAAGACCACCACGGGCAGTACCATCGGCGTCAGCAGTAGCCCGCGCAGGAATTGCCGCCCGCGGAATTCTCCGCGGACCAAGGCGAATGACGCGAACAGGCCGATGACGACGGCGAGGATGGCGGCCATGGTGGCGATTTTCGCGCTGGTCAGCGCGGCATCGATCCAGGTGGGGTCGGCGAGCAGCTGCTCGTACCATTTCAGCGTCCAGCCGGGCGGCGGAAAGGCAAGCCAGCGCGAGGAGCCGAACGACAAGAGCACGATGAAGATCACCGGTAGCAGCAGGAAAGCCGCAACCAGCGCAGTGAAGCCGGCAAGCGCCACGCGCAGCCATCCGAGCCTGTCATAGTCGAGCAGCATGTCAGATCCCTCCGCTGGGGCGCTTGGCGCCGACCAAGCGAAGCTGGAGCGCGTAGAGCGCCATGGTGACGACGAGCAGCACGAAGGCGGCCGCACTGCCGAGCCCCCAGTTGAGCAGCGATTGCACCGTCTGGGCGATCATCTCGGCGAGCATCATGTTGGACGTGCCGCCGAGCAGGGCAGGCGTCACGAAGTAGCCAAGCGACATGACGAAGACCATCAGCCCGCCAGCGGCGATGCCGGGAAGCGACAGCGGCAACAGGATACGCCAGAATGCCTGGAACGGGGTTGCCCCGCAAAGCGCGGCGGCGCGCAGCGTCATCGGGTCGATGGCGCGCAGCGTACCGACCAGCGGCAGGATCATGAAGGGCAGCATGATGTAGACCATGCCGATGGTGACACCGGTGAGATTGTTGATGAGCGGCAATGGCTGATCGATGATGCCGAGATCCATCAGCGCGCGATTGATGACGCCGGTGCGCTGCAGCAGCACCATCCAGGCATAGGTGCGGGTTAGCAGGTTGGTCCACATAGACAGGATGATGATGCCGAAGACGAGCGAGCCGAGGGCCGGCGGCATGATCGCCAGCATCCAGGCGACCGGAAATGCCACAGCGATTGTGACGGCGGTGACGACGGCGGCGACCAGGAAGGTGTTCAGGAACACCCGCACATAGGTGCCGCTGCCGAACAGCGTGGCGTAGTTCTGCAGACCCGGCGCGGGATCGGTGATGCTGCGCAGCAAAAGAGCGACGACCGGCACGACGAAGAACAAGCCAACCAGGACCAGGGCCGGCAGGGCGCCGCCGCTGCTGGCCGGCAGACCGGCTATGGGGCCGCGTTTAAGGGAATTTCCGTGCATCGGCCGGTTCCATTATCCGAACGGGGCAAGGTTCCGCGCCCCGCCGGGTCTGTGGCGCTACTTGGTCTGCCAGGCGTACCAGCGCGTGGCGATCTCGTCGCGATGCTCGGCCCAGTAGTTCATGTCCAAGTTGATCTGGCCGTCGACATGAGTGTCGGGCAAGGCCTTGACCGCTTCGACCGGCATCCCGGCCTTGGCCTTGGTGTTGATGGGCGCATAGCCGCTCGCCTCGGCGAATTTCGCCTGGCCGGTCGGGCTGGTGGCGGCGGCAAGGAACTTCATTGCGCTATCCTTGTTCTTCGCCCCTTTCGGTACGACGAGAACGTCGGCGGCGGTGAGGTTCTGGTTCCACGACACGCCGACGTCCGTTCCGTCCTGCTGCAATGCGAAGACGCGGCCATTCCAGAGCTGGCCGAAGGCGGCCTCGCCGGAGGCGATCAGCTGCTGCGATTCGGCGCCACCGCTCCACCAGACAATATCCGACTTGATGGTGTCGAGCTTCTTGAAGGCGCGGTCAAGGTCGAGCGGATAGAGCTTGTCCGCCGGCACGCCGTCTGCGAGCAGCGCGATCTCGATGACCCCCGGCGCCGACCATTTGTAGAAGGTTCGTTTGCCGGGGAACTTTTTGGTGTCGAACATGTCGGCCCAACTCGCCGGTTCGCCGGAGACGGCGCCCTTGTTCCAGGCGAGCACGAAGGAATAGTAGAAGCTGCCGACGGCATGCTCATTGCTGAAGCGGGGGTCGAGATCGGCTTTGGGCACGATCGCATAGTCGATAGGCTCCAGCAGGCCATCCTTGGCCGCCTTGATGGCGAAGTCCATCTCCACGTCGACGACATCCCAGGTGACATTGCCAGCGTCGACCATGGCCTTGAGCTTGCCGTAGTCGGTCGGCCCGTCCTGGAGGACCTTGATGCCGGAGCTGGCTTCGAACGGCGCCGCCCAGGATTTGGTCTGTGCTTCCTGCGTGGTGCCACCCCAACTGGTGAACGCCATCTCATCGGCCTTGGCGGCGGTGGCCGCGAGCAGTCCGGCCAGAAGGCCGGTCAGGATCAGTCTCATTTGGTTCTCCTCTGTTGGTCTGGTCTTGTTTTTCTCAGTGCACCTTTGTCCTCGCGCCTCAGCGCATGACGAAAGGATCGGGGATTGGTTCGTCCGACGTCTTGATCCAGACGGATTTGGAGCGCGTGTAGTCTCTGATGGCATCGAGTCCGCCCTCACGGCCTAGCCCGGAATGGCCGTAGCCGCCGAAGGGAACCAGCGGCGACACGGCGCGATAGGTGTTGACCCAGACCACGCCGGCATGGATGTCGCGCGCCATGCGGTGCGCCTTGCCGAGATTGCTGGTGAACACGCCGGAAGCCAGGCCGAAGGGTGTGCCGTTGGCGAGAGCCAGCGCTTGTGCCTCTGTGTCGAAGGCCTGCACACTGAGCACCGGCCCGAACAATTCCTGGCGCACGCAAGGCAGGTCGGCGCTGCCGGCGTCGACGATGGTCGGCATATAATAGAAGCCGGGGCCACTGAGGCTTGCGCCGCCGGTGATCAGCTTGCCGCCCTTTGCGAGGCTTTCCGCGACGGTCTTCTCGATCCAGTCGCGCTGGCGTTGCGTGGCCAGAGGGCCCATTTCGGTGGCCGGGTCCTGCGGATCCCCGATCCTGATCGCCTCGGCCTTGCGCTTCAGCCGGGCGAGGAACTCGTCCTTCGCCGAGCCTTCGACCAGCAGTCGCGAGCCTGCGACGCAGCTTTGGCCGGTCGCGGCAAAAATGCCCGCCACCACTGCGTTGGCGGCGCTGTCGAGATCAGCATCGGCGAAGACCACGACCGGGCTCTTGCCGCCGAGCTCGAGCGTCGTATAGGCGAGATTTTCCGCCGTGTTCCTGACGATCGCACGGGCCGTGGACGGGCCGCCGGTAAAGGCGACGCGCGAGACCAGCGGATGGCTGGTCAGGCGGCGGCCACAATCGTGACCAAAGCCGGTGAGAATGTTGACGGTGCCTTCGGGAAACCCGGCTTGCTGAACAAGTTCGGCGAAGGCGAGCAACGGCGCCGGGCCGTCCTCGGAGGCCTTGAGCACGACCGTGCAGCCGGCGGCCAGCGCTGGGCCAAGCTTGACTGCGGAGAGGAAGAGCTGCGAATTCCACGGCACAACGGCGGCAACAACGCCAATCGGCTCGCGGCGGATGGTGACGTCGAGGTCAGCCTTGTCGATCGGCACATGCGCGCCTTCATGCTTGTCGGCGAGCCCGCCATAATAGCGGTAGTAGTCGCCGACATAGGCGATCTGAGCACGGGTCTCACGAATGATCTTGCCGGTGTCGCGCGTCTCGAGTTCGGCAAGACGCCCGGCACTGGCAGCGACGAGGTCGCCAAGCTTGACCAGCAGTTTGCCTCGCGCGGTGGCGTTCATCACCATCCATGGGCCCGAACGCAGTGCCCGGTGCGCCGCCTCGACGGCACGGTCGACATCGGCTTCGCTCGCCGCCGGCATCCTGGCCCAAGGCACGCCCGTCGACGGATCGATGCTGTCGAAAGTGGCGGACGGCTCGTCGAAGCGGCCGGCGATGAAGTTCCTGAAAAGAGCGTCGGTCATGGGCTCGCTATCAGAGGAAGGCCGGCATCACCCGGTCGATGAACAGTTGCAGCGATTTCTTCTTGCGTTCGTGCGAGAGCCCGCTGTCGATCCAGATCGAATACTGGTCGTAGCCGAGTGCCTCGTATGCCTTCAGCCGTGCAATGACTTCGTCGGCTTCGCCGATCACCAGATTCTGCCGGATCTTGTCGGGCGCGTATTGCGGCATTGCGGCGATCTCATCCGCCGTCAGCGGCTCCAGCACGCCTTGATGCACCGGCTTCTTGTTCTGGAACCAGGCGCCGAACTGGCAGTAGAAGGTCGACAGGTCCCGGGCGAGGCGATCGGCATCGGCCGCGTCCATGGCGACGAAAGTGTGCATCAAAAGCATGATTTCCGGCCGAGGGACGTCGGGGTGCGCGTCGCAGGCGCTGGTGAAGCGTTGCATCAGGGTCGCCACTTCCTCGTCGCCCGAGGCCAGGGGCGTGACCTGGACCTTGCAGTTGTTGGCAACCGCAAAATCATGCGAGTTCGGGTCGCGCGCCGCCACCCAGATCGGCGGATAGGGTTTCTGCAGCGGCTTGGGCGAGGAGGTGGTCGGCGGGAACGACCAGAATTCGCCGGAGAGTTCGAAGTCTCCGTCCCATAGGCCACGGATCGCCGGCACCATCTCGCGCATGCGCTGCCCGGCGCCCCAGGCGTCGAGCCCCGGGAAAAGGCGCTGGTATTCGTAGCTGTAGGCGCCGCGCGCGATGCCGATGTCGAGCCGGCCGCCGCTGATGACGTCGGCCATGGCCGCTTCGCCGGCAAGCTTGATTGGATGCCAGAACGGCGCAACGATCGTGCCCGTGCCGAGACGGATGCGGTTCGTCTTGGCCGCCAGATAAGCGATGTTGATGAACGGGTTCGGCGAGATGGTGAATTCCATGCCGTGATGCTCGCCGATCCACGCGGTCTCGAAGCCTGCATGCTCGGCCTGGAGGACCAGTTCCTGAAGTTCGCTCACCAGCTCCGAATGCGGCTTGGCCAGATCCGACCGTTCCATATGCACGAAGAGCGAGAACTTCATTTGTGGTCACCTGTGTCGGACGCAGTCGGCATAGACGCTTTGCCCAGGGGTCGGACTTCGCCTTCCATTTCATTGCCGACATAGACGCCGAAGGCGTCCTGCGTGCATTCCCTGACATAGCGGGCAAGCATCGAGCGGACCGCCGGATCGAGGATCTTCAAGCCTTCAATCGCCTTGAGATCGACCAGCCGGATGCCACGATCGCTGGCGGCTGGCACATCAAACGTGCCGCGATAATAGACATGCGTGAGCGACGAATTGACGGCGTCGTCCCAGACGGCGAAGAGGAAGCCGAGCTGGGCCTCGATGGCCTTGGCGGCAAGCAGCCCCCTGAGGCTTTTGCGATCGCTGACCGAGCCCAGTCCCCGGCCGCGCGGCAGTTCGAAGCCGTCCGCTGTTTCCAGGAACAGGACCCTGCCGCCATTTTCAAGGATGGCACCGACATCGGTGCCGGGCTGGGTGGCGGCGAGCGCCTCCTGGCTGAGGCCAGGCGCGATGTAGGCGCCGCGGCAATAGCCGAGAGGCTGCGAGGAATTGTGCTCGAAATCGCGGACGCGGCCGATTAGGATCGAATGGTCGCCGGCGTCGACCAGCCGCTCGACGTCGCAGTCGAAGGACGCAACGGAGCCGTCCAGCAGCGGACTGCCGGTGCGTCCCGGCCGCCAGGCCACGGAGGCGAATTTGTCGGCCGCTTTCGATGCGAAAATGCCGGAGGCTGTCTTCTGATCCTCGCTGAGCACGTTGATTGCGAAGCTCCTCGAGGTGGTGAAGACGGGATGGCCCAAGGCCCTGTGAGCGATGCAGACAAGTACCAGCGGCGGATCGAGCGACACCGAGGTGAAGGAGTTGGCGGTGAAGCCGCGCGGCTCACCTTCGGGTCCGATCGTGGTGACGACGGTGACGCCGGTTAGGAAGCAGCCGAGCGCTCGGCGGAACTCGCCGCTGTCGAAACCAGGTATCGCCTCCGCGGCACCGTCCCGCTCGGCTGTACCGCTCTCCCCGAGGAAGTCGACGATATGGCGCGTGGTCAGGTCGGGTGCCGCCACGGCCATCATGTGCCGTTCGCCTGGGAGCACGGTACAGCGGCCACGCGGCGCCAGCCGTGCCATGGCGGCCGACATCGCCGGCGATGAGTTCCGGTCCTGCGACCCGGTCATGAACAGGGCCGGCACGGCGAGCGTTTCTAGGCGCTCCGCGTGGTCGTTGTCGGCGCGGGCGAACAGCCGATAGGTGCGGGCGTAGCCTTCGGGGTCGACCGCGCTGAGCGCGGACGCCGCCTTGTCAGTCGCCGCCTTGAGTTCGGACGGCACCGGATCTCCGAACCAGCGGGCGATGGTCAGTGCCGTGCCAGCAGCACCGCCCCGGCCGGTGAGAGCGGCCGCGCGCTGACGGACGGCCGCGGCCAACTCGGGCGGGCGCCGGAAGACGGCATTGAGCGAGACGATGCTGCGCACGCGCTGGGGTGCCCGCAAAGCGAGTTCCTGGGCGACGAGCGCGCCCATCGAATGACCGACGACCGACACTTTGCCGAGGCCCAGATGATCGAGCAGCCGAATGGCCTGATCGGCATAATCGGCCAGTTCCGGACTTGGCGGCGGCAGCGGCGACTGTCCATGGCCGAGCATGTCCATGGCGATCACATCCCAATTGCCGGCCATCCGTTCGATCTGTGGCTGCCAGATCGCGGCATTCATGCCAACGCCGTGGATGAAAAGCACCGGCGCGCCCGAGCCGGCTCGAAGGAAGCCCGTCCCATCAGGCGCCATATCCTGTCGTGCCCATGCCGATGCGGGTGCGTCAGCCATGCAGGTCGCCCAGATCCTTCAGATCCTGGTACCGGTCGCCGATACGATGGTGCGGCCGGCCGCCAATCGAGGCGCCAAGCGCCACCACCAGTTCGTCCGGCGCTGGCGCGTCGCCGATCTGGAAATGAACGGTTAGGTAGTGCGAGCGCCGGCCCTCGTCATTCTTGTCCATGAGCGGGATCATGATCGGCGTGTTCGGGCCGCCGCGCAGATTGGTAAAGGCGAGATAGGTCTTGGCGGCGACCGCGCGGCGATAGTGGTTGCCGAAATGCAGTGTGTGGATCAGCGCCGATGCGTGCTCGATCTCGCCCGCCGTGCCGCAGAGGGCGGCCTTGCCGTAGCCCTCGATCGCCTCGCCCGAACCGGCGACCGCGATGATCTCGCGGGTCAGCAACTCTCCCAGCACGGGCGCACAGGCACGGATCTCGGGAGACAGATCTTCGGTGAAAGCGCGTCCGGCCCACGGATTGGTGAGCACCGCCGCGACGCCAATCAGACGCAACGGCCGGGGTGCGTCCTTGCCTCCTTCGATCAGCGTGTTCTCACTGTACGTGACGATTTTTCGAATGGCCGGCTGCATGAAATCCTCGGTCGGATGACCGCCCGAGCAGGCATCACCCTCATTTGGTCTTATGGTATACCATGCTATGGACTACCGGGAAACTTGTCAATTGGCCATCGAATCTGTTTTCGTGGCATCGCATGGAGGCAGATATGACAGAAAACTCGCTTCGGATTGACCGCACCGCCAAGACCTTGAGAACGCTGGCGCTGGCGCGCATGCGCGAGGCGATCATGGATTTTCATTTCCAGCCCGGCCAAAGGTTGATTGAACGACCGCTGTGCGATCAGCTTGGCGTCAGCCGTTCGGTCGTGCGCGAGGTACTGCGCCAACTGGAAGCAGAAGGCCTGGTGCAGATGATACCGGGGCATGGGCCGGCCGTAGCCAAGCCGGATCTTGGCCGTACCGATGAAATCTATGAATTGCGAGCGCTGCTCGAAGGGATCGCGGCACGTGCGTGCGCACTATCAGCTACTGACGAGCAATTGGTCTTGCTCGACCGCGCCCTGGCCAACCTCTTCGAAACGTGGGCGATCGGCAAGCCGGCCGAGGTGATGCGGGCGACGACGAGATTCTATGAGGTGCTTTTCGAAGCGGCGGACAAGCGAGTCGCCTGGGAGATCGTGACTGGCCTGAATGTCCGCATCAACCAGCTGCGTTCGATGACCATTCTTTCCGCCAACCGTCGCGAGCCGGCGATCGCCGAGATGACCGAGATCATGGATGCCATCCGATCGCGCCAGTCGGATCAGGCCGAGGCCGCTGCGCGGCGGCATGTCGAATCCGCTTGGCAGATCGCACGAGAAAAGTTGCGCCTTGACTCCGTCTAGCTATCCGCCGGATGTCAAAAAAGGCGCAACGCGATCCTGAAGGCGCTCAGTGCGGGCGACCGCTCGCTGGCCCGTGCAACCAGACCTCCAGGGTGTGCCGGAGATGTCACTTCAGGGCAACCAAAAGCCACCACGATGAGGCGCGGTGCAGACATTCTTGGTCTGACCGCCTACGCGCTGGGAAGTGTCATCCCACCACATCGCAGAGCGGAGGGCCTGCATGTGATCTGGAAGGTAAAGCTCACCGCGCGGCTCGATCTCCAGAGACATTGGGCCTTTGCCTAGCGATCGCTTCTCCTCCTCTCGGTCAACCGTCGCGGCTTGAGTACGGTAGCGGGCGCGTTCTGGTCTGCTCATCGCAGCGGTGCTGATCTCTTCCCGTTGGGGGGTCGCCAAGGGGGTCCGATCTTATATCAGTGGCTGAGGTCCGGCTGGTGAAGACGTGCCAAGACATTAATCCAGTCCTTCAAGTTAAAGGCTGCGTAGTAAGACGCCGGCCTCTTGAACAGCCAATCCAGTGAACTAAATCATGACCGCCGGCGCCATCGGGGCCGGTGTGCCGGCCGGACAGCATCCGGTGGCAGAAGAACCTTGTATCCATATTGCTCAAAGGAGGATGTGGCTATGAGAACCACTCTCGACTTTTCTCCCCTGTTCCGGTCGAGCATCGGCTTCGACCGAATGCTGAACGCGCTGGAGGCTGCGAGCCGCGTCGCAACTATCGACAACTGGCCTCCCTATGACACAGCCAAAACTGGCGAGGACGACTACCGCATCACCATGGCGGTGGCCGGTTTCTCGCAGGACGATCTGACCATCACCCAGGAGCAGAACATGCTCATGGTGTCCGGCCAAAAGGCTGGCGAGGACAACGGCCAGTATCTGCATCGCGGTCTGGCTCAGCGTTCTTTCCAGCGCCGGTTCGAGTTGGCCGACCATGTGAAGGTCATAGGAGCAAGCCTTGTCAATGGCCTGCTGTCGATCGATCTCAAGCGCGAGATACCCGAGGAAATGAAGCCGCGCAAGGTCGAGATTGCGGCCGGCGCGGCGCTGCCCAAGGCCGAGACGAAGCAGATCGAGGCCGAGAAGCAGGCTGCCTAAAGCCGCACCAACAGCGCAAATTGGGCACGGTGTCGGGCACTCCCCGGCGCCGGAGGAAACAAACGAACAGAAGGAGAAGAACAATGAATGTCCGTGATCTGACCCCCTGGAACCGCGGCAACGGCCATCAGGCTCCAACTGTGTTCCGCGATAGCGAGCGCGACCCGTTCCTGTCGCTGCACCGCGAGGGGAACCGGCTGTTCGACGACGTCCTTCGCGGGTTCGGCTCGAACCTTCCCTCTTTCAACACTCCTTCCGCCTTCAGCGGCGGTTGGCCGAGCGTCGAGATTTCCGACAATGAGACGGAGATCAAGGTGACAGCCGAGATGCCTGGCCTCGAAGAGAAGGACATCGAAGTCCTGCTCGACGACGGTGTGCTGACGTTGAAGGGCGAAAAACACTCCGAAACGGAGGACAAGGACCGGCAGTTCTCCGAGCGTTTCTATGGCCACTTCTAGCGGCGCATCCCACTCGGCTACGAGGTCAAGGACGACAAGGTCGACGCCCGCTTCAGCAATGGTGTGCTGACCGTGACCTTGCCCAAGAGCGAGAGGGCGCAGTCGCAGGTCAAGCGCATCGCCATCAAGAGCTAACGCATGGCACGCGCCGGCGGCGGGCCAGCTGGCCGCCGCCGGCAGCATCCTTCGCCAGACAGGGAGGGATGAACAATGGAGACGACGAGACAGGTCGACAGAGTAACCAGAATGACAAACCCGCAGGGGTGGCCGTCGAACGACAACCTGCACAAGCACCTTTCGATGGGGTGCTCGCTCTTCCCGGACGACGCTGTCGCGCGCATCTACAGGCCGTCGCGCGCGGTGGCCACGTCGGGCAAGGCACGCTCGAAGGGCTGGCGCCTCGTTTTCGAGCGCCGCACTGCGCCGTCCATCGAGCCGCTGATGGGCTATACGAGCGGCCATGACGCGCTGGCCCAGGTCGAGCTTGGCTTTCCGACATTGGAATCGGCCATCCGCTACGCCGAGCGGCAGGGGCTGACCTATGTCCTCCAGACGCCGACGGGGCTGGTCGGCAAAGGCTGTTGCCTGCGGCTCGATGAGATGCCTGCACAGGCCGGGAGTTCGACGCGCGCTTCCTCGGATGCTGTGCTCGATCGGCTCGGACTTGCCGTCCTTCAGGAAAGCTACGGGCGCGCCCTCGATAGTGCGGCTAATCGCAACGATCCCTCCGGATCGGATGGCTGGACATCGCCTATGGAGCTGGCCCGCGATCTGACGCTGCCGCTGGAGGCGAAGCGCTCGATCCTGATGAACTGGGCCTTGACGGAGTACCTGATCGACCAGGCGACCAATGAGGGCATGCCTGAGAACAGTCGGCCCTCGCGTCTCCATGAGGTCGAGCAGGCGCTGCTCGCGCTCGAACGCGAGGTTGCCGCCGACCGGGATGGTTCTGGCACAAGAGCCTCACTCGCAGTGCAACGGCAAATGGCTGATCGGCGTGGCGACTGCGGACTGTCGCGTCCTCCGCTTTCTCACGACAGTGCCCCCCGCGTCTCAGCCGACGGCTACGCTCTCATCGAGGCAGCGGGAGCCGAAATGGGCTGGGGCTGGGCGGCGGTGCAGATCCAGCATGCCGAGCGCTCGCCTGTCGACCGACAAGGTCTGGTTCGACCATGGTGACACCCTTCTTGCCAGATTCTCCCCTCGCTGCCGGCGGATCGAGCCAAACCGGCAGCATCATTGCCGCGGTACAGCCCGCCGTCGAAAAGCTGCATCGCAAATTGCGTGGCCCGCGAGCGCGATCTTGAC
Organism: Mesorhizobium sp. B2-5-7; assembly: GCF_006440875.1. Classification (NCBI taxonomy): domain Bacteria; kingdom Pseudomonadati; phylum Pseudomonadota; class Alphaproteobacteria; order Hyphomicrobiales; family Phyllobacteriaceae; genus Mesorhizobium; species Mesorhizobium sp. B2-5-7. The sequence continues at coordinate 522,875 of NZ_VFUO01000005.1, forward strand.
GGAGTTGGCGAGAGCGAAGCTGGCGAGACCTGCGCATCGCTTGTCCGAGCTCGATCCCTATCTCAGCCCGACGAGAGAATTGAGGTAGTCGCGTCGTCCCTATGAGTAAGCAGGGACGAGCCGGGTATCTCGCACCGGAAGCTCCATGTCGAACTGCAACCCATCGGGGTCGTAGACCAAATTGATCTTCGCTTGGCACTGTACGGCGACAACTTTTTCCAGCAGTACCGTGCCAAAGGGCCCTTTCGCTTTGGCTCCAGTACTGCAGGTCCATCCTTTTCTCGCCGATGCAATGCAACGACCCGGTGATCGCCGACCCGTTCTATCGACCAACTTACCTCCAGCCGCCCTTTAGGCCGCGACAAAGCTCCGTACTTGGAGGAATTGGAGGCGAGCTCGTGAAATGCCATGCCGACAGGAATGGCAATGTCAGCGACCAGCGCTACATCGAGCCCCTCAAGCACGACCCGGGAAGAGCCGCTCGTGTCGTAATGGCGAAGTTCTCCCTCAAGAAGCTGGCGCAAAGACGCGGTCTGCCAGTAGTAGTCAGTCAGAATGGAGTGTGTGTCCGCGAGGGAGACAAGTCGTGCCGAAAAGTCGCGAACAAAGTCTTCGACCCGCCCGCTCGTTCTCGCTGTGGCGCTCATCATGGCGCGAACGTTGGCAAGAGTGTTCTTGACCCTGTGACGCAGTTCGCGGATCAATAGTTTCTGGCGGTCAGCCACTTCTTGCTTCTGTTCGATGTAGGACTTGACTTCTAACTGGCGGCTGCGGGCGCGTAATGCCGAGCGGACCGAGTTGACCAAGCTCGAGGCCAGGAACGGCCGCTCAAGGACGATCAAGTGCCGGTCGAGAAAATTTAGCCGCTTGTCGAACTCCGTCTCCCGCATCACCAGCAATATGACCGGATAGTCCGACCAAGCCGGCTGCATGTCGAGCCAGGCTGCCAACGCAGTACGATCAGCGTTAAGCAAAGCTTCCTCGGTGACGACGAGACATCTGGCAGTCTCGAGTGTCGCCACCACGTCATCAAGGGTTTTGCAGATTTGGGTAGAGATCCCGCTTTGGGCGAGAATGGAAGCCGCTATCTTGGCATCTCGCCCGAGCGGAGCAAGGATTAGCACGTCTCCCTCACGGGCGTTCATGCCCGGTCCTTATCTTCCAGAAGTTCCGAGGAATTTCCCTCGAAAAGTGGGACGCCCGTCAAAATCCCGCGGAACTGCGCCAGTGGCTCCCCCACAGAAAGACCCTGGCTACCGATCCTGAATTCCCGGATGGTGTCCTCATGCGGCCCGACCCGTTTCTTGACAACAGAGATCGCGCGTCGGAGCCGACCGCCGCTCTCAAAGAACCTAAGCAGCATAACCGCATCGCAGAGGTAGGTGACGTCAATCGGCACGGACATGTTGCCAATGAGCCCGTGATTGGCAAGCAGCAGAATGGTCACAACGCCTTTTTGATTGAGGTAAGTAAAAATTTCATGCATTTGCAGCACAAGATACTGTTGTTCCGCAAGGGCATTCAAGTATCCGGTGAGGCTGTCGATGACAACAATGCGCACGTCTGACAATTTGACGGCCTTTTGAATCAGGGTGGACAGTTCGCCCGGCGACAAATCGGCTGGATCAATCTGTTCAAGGAGAAGTGCCCCTTGGTCAACAAACTTCTGCAGATCCAATCCAACACCGGCAGCACGCGTCAGAAAGATGCGCTTGGTTTCGTCGAATAGAAGCACCAGCACGCGCTCACCCCGCAACAACGCAGCATGGCCATAGGACGGCGATTGTGGATTTCCCAACACCAGAGGGGCCAATCAACAGTGTGCTGGTACCCCTGTCGAGCCCGCCTCCGATGAGCGCGTCGACCGAACTATCGCTGGTGGCTGGTGGACCGTGCAATCCTTCTTCGTGTTCGGCCGCGACAAGCCGCGGAAACACAGTCACTCCGCCGGGGCGGATGACAAAATCATGGAACCCACCTCGGATCTCAACACCGCGCATCTTGATGACCCGCAGACGGCGGCGTTCACTGCCATAGATTGGCGATAGCTGCTCCATGCGGATCACGCCGTGGCTAATGGAATGCAGATTGAAATCGTCATGCTCAGCGGTGAGATCGTCGAGAAGCAGGACCGTCGCGTTGTTGAGCAAGAAAAAGCTTTTCAAGGCCAAAACCTGCCGCCTATATCGCAAAGAACCTTGTGAAAGAAGGCGAATCTCCGAAAGCGAGTCGAAGACAACTCTATCAGGCTTCAGCGTTTCTATCTCCGCGAGCGCGGACCGAACGGTTTCGCCGAGTTCCAGGTCGGAAGAATGCACCAGCGTCTGCAACTGTGATGGATCGAGGCTCAATTCCGGAGGCACAAGTTCAAGGATTACGATGCCGTCGAGGGGCCAGCCGTGACGAGTTGCGACCGCAAGCAACTCACGTTTGCTCTCAGAAAGGGTGATGTAGAGACAGGTTTCGCCTGCCGCGACGCCTTCGACCAAGAACTGAAGGCCGAGCGTCGTCTTGCCTGAGCCTGGACGTCCCTCAATTAGATGCGATCTGTATCTGGCATATCCCCCGCGCAGGACATAGTCCAAGCCAGGTACGCCAGTCGGTGTCGGTGCCGCGTCATCCTGGTCCAAGGGGTCCCCTTTGTGGTCTGGTGGACCGCCAATAACGGCCAGTTTTCTTAAAGGTTCCTATGAGGCGATCGTGCGTCCGAGGGGCGCTGGGACTTGTCGTAAAGCCGCTCATCGGCAGACCATGTCGGATGTCGCCTAACGAGGTTGCCTGGTGTTCTGCCCGGTCAACAGGCCCCATCGTTCAACTAAGCTCAAAGCGTTGCAGGTCGCAGTAGCAGTAGCTCCCGGGGTTCAAGCGGTTGTCTATTGAAGGAGCAACAAGCCGCCGCCAAAGCATCCTGGCATTGCCTAGACCGGCAGGTTCCCGATCCTGCCCTACCCCGAAACGAGGATGCAGAGTATCGCGCGCCTGCCAAAGGTGCGACTGCGACGGCGCGTCCTCGCTATCGCCAGGATCGTTCTATTTGCGACGACGACATCGACGGGCGCTGCGTCAAACCAGCGCGCCTTGCCTGCCCCGGAGTACCCTTCCCACCAAACAGGCTTCGCAATATCCAGTAGCGTCTGAGCCGACCTAATTACGTTGGGTAAGACCAAAATGGGAACGCAACGGGAACCAGGAAGAGAACGTAGCGCCATCGGCCCCCGGCAAAGTGCAGAGTCGCATCGAGGAAAGGACCAAGGCGATCGACCCCTCTCCTCACGGCCCCATATTGGCCTGCAGTAACGGACATTGCCGCAGCTGCATTCCACCTTCACAAGCATATTGTGCCGCGTCCCCTTTCCCAGATTGTCGATCGGATCGTGCGCCATGAGAACAGAAAAGGAACAAATTTCTTGCGCGTCAAGCGGTCTCATGGAATCTTTCCGCAGATGAGCGACGAACCAATCAGGCTTCCTGACGGCATGATGCCGTCGCCGCGCGAGCGCGCCAGAGTGCTAGGGCACATGTGCGAGCACAAGGATGCACTAAGCACACCGGCTTTGGCTTTGCCCGCTTGCGGCAAGAACCTCACTGGTTCTGTTCGAGCAGCGAGGCAACGGAGAAAAATACCTGTAAAGGAGAAGGTCATGGCAGACAGACCGCCGTATATGCCCACAGGAATTGGCATGGGCATGCTGGGGGATGACGAAACGAAGATCGGCGTCCTGATTTTCGAGACGGCGGAAGGCAATTTCGATTTCGCCATCAACCAACAGGCGGTCGACGTCATTCGGAAGGCACTCAGCAAGATCGAGACGCACCTCACGAACGGCAAAATCTCGGACGTGGATTAGCTCCAGTGAAACTAATTTATGCCCCTGACGTTCTTGCCGTCTCAGGTAGGTGGGCAGGTGGTGCTTGGCAGGATTTAGGAAGTTCGGGTGTCGGCAATGTCTCGGCGCCGGCAAGGTTTTTCAATGCACAAAGTGGCTGAGCTCAAACGGCACTTGTTGCCCACAAGGCGTGCACCGAGCTGGGTGCAAAGGGTCTACGATCAGATGCCCTGTGTGTCGTGGCAGCGGCCTGCAAAGCCCGGAACCTATACGTCAAACAGATCAGTAGGCCCGCGACCGATCTCGTCGATGATGTCGGGCGTGTTGTTGCGCGGTGAACCCACCTTGCTGTCGATCGGCCACATCTTCATCAGGGGGCAAGTTTCTTCGATTGCGGCGCCGTCAGAGCTGTATCGAGCAATGCGTCGCGGCGTCTTCGTTTTGCTGAAGGTCACGCACTCTCGACGCGCGAGTGCCCCTCCGTACTCAGGAGCACCGAGACATTATCGGAAGGCGAAACGCAAAAGATTGTGGCTGCTGTTGGGATATAACCTGCTGCATCGATGCCGGGTGAATTAAGTGACCGCAGGCCGGTCGCGGCATAAACCTCGTCGATTACTGCAGCGAACCGTTCACGTTGCCAACACCGCCCTTCGACCTTGCTCCAGGGTGTACAGCGACGAAAGCGTTTATAGCCAGCTTGCTTTGCGCCAGAACCTGGGTAGACGCGCTTCGCCCAACCGGTGTGGGTTCAAGCCTCGGCGTCGCTTCGCGTAATTCTACCCCAAGGGCTTCAAGCGGGGACAAAGGCGGCCGCACCTAGAATACACCGCCAATGCCTATGCCCCCTGAGATGTCGGGTGGGGGAGCCGCGGGACGTCTCGGCGCGGCTGGCGAGCCTTTTGCAGTCATCCCCCTGGGGGTGTTGCGCGACGGGGCGGCATCCGACGCCACTTTAGCCGGCTTGGCCTTGACGATGACCGGTTGCTTGCAGATTCTGCCTGAGCGCAGAAAGAGATCGCCGAGCAGTCCGACGCTCGGCTCAGTCGTTGCTGCGACCTGCTTGGTGTTTTTGTAGTAGTCAGTGAGAGCACGAGTTGAGCCCGTGCCCCAATCCCCATCAACCTGCATCCGGTAGCAGCCCAGGCGACGAAGTTCCGTCTGAACGTTGCGTGCAAGATCGGCCGTCTTGTCCTTGTCCCCCACGCCCGCGGACGCGCCGATTATAAGCGTTTCGAGGCCGGAGACGACACTTTGGCGAGCGTCTTCAACCCCTTCAGCGGGCGACAAATTGGCAACGTGAGTGCCAACAGGCTGCGCCAAACTGGACGACGGTGCGGGAATCTCGACCGACCGCAACGTCTGTCCAACGATGACCACGGCTGTTTGCAGGTCATTTGAGGCAAGTTCGACCTGCAACCTCTTCTTTGCTGTGGGATCTGCCAGGATGCGTGAAAGGCTTGCGCTCAACTGTCCCGGATCGAGCACCTGTTGCTCGGTGAAATAGAACTGCTCGCGCAGGTTCGATTGATCCCAAGGCACTTGACGGCCGACCGTCAGCGCCTCAGTTTCGTTGCGCACGCGGATCATCATGTCCGAAATGCTGAGCCCGGGGATCTCGACATTCTTCAGCAGTGCGGTGGTGAACGGGCTGTTTTCGCCGCCGCCATCTGCCGTGACATTTCCAGGCTGAGTGGCAAAGGCAACGAATGTATTTTCACCGACTTCAACTTGCGCCAGACCATTGCTCGCGCCGCTGCCGGAACCGAGCGGATTGTTGCGGCAGGCGTCCAGGAATATGAACGTCTGGCGGTCGCGTCGCGCGAACCGCGCGATCACATCATTTAGCTTGATGGCGCTGCCCGTCAGTTTTTCCAGGCTTTCAGGATCGGGCGAATCAACCGAGAGCAGGTAGTTTTCGCCATTCAGTTGGACGCCGTGACCGGCATAGAAAATCAAAACGGCACTGGCGCTCGGTAACCGCGCTTCAGCGTCTTGCAGGAGTTTGGCAAAACCTTGGGTCGAAAGATCGGTCCCAGTCAGGACTTCAAAATTCAGCCGCTTCAAGCTCCCTGAAAGCCTTATGGCATCGTTTGTTGCATTGGGGAGATGCTCAAGCCGGGTGCTTTGATAGTTCGAATTGCCAATGACGATCGCCAGCCGGTTGCGTGGTTGCGGCGACGCGGTCTGTTCGACCGCCGCGCGAGCGCCGGCCGAGCCAAGGAGCATCAGAAGCAGAAGCAGCGGGATACGAAACAAGAGTCTGAGGCGATGGGTCATGTCAGCATGCTCGGTCCGGCCTGCGTCAATGTTGATCTCGCAGCCTTCCAAACAGCGCAACACGACGCAAAACGCAATCCTGCCCGAGCGTCTGGACCTGCGCCCCCAAAGGCCAGCAGATTTTTATACCAAGAATCATATCAAAGATAGGTGAAAGGGATTTGTATGCGCTCAGTCGCTGGATTGTGGAGGACAAAATGCCAACCAAGATCAACCTTGCGCTACCGGTTTATGGGGCCGCCTACAAAAGCGTGTTCGTCCGCAGCCTGTTCGCGGCCCTGACCCACAAGGGCCTGTCCAGTTACGCCTTCACGCTGTCCGAAATCGAGTACACGGATATCCCATTTTCCCGGAATTATTTGCTGACGAATTTCTACTACAACAAACCGGATTGCAGCCACATGCTGATGATCGACAGCGATATGGGCTTTTCGCCTGATCTCATCGCCGCGATGCTGGCACTTGAAAAGCCGGTGGTCGGCACTTTGTATCCTCGGCGCCTGATCGATCTCCGCAAACTTCACTCGCTGTCGAAACTGCCCTTCCAAAAGGCCTTTGCACGGAGTCTGGAGTTCGTCGGCACCATTATCGAACCCCGCCAGGAGATGAGCGGCTTCGTCCGGGTGTCGCTATGCGGCACGGGCGTCTTTTTGGTGTCCCGCGACTGCGTCACCGAGATAATCGAGAAACTTCCAGAAACGGTGAACCGGTCTCGCTACAAAAACAACAAATACACCGCACAGTTCGACAGCTTTCTGACGCCGTTTTCAAAGATCGTGACGCCCGATGTGGATTTGCCGACCGATTTTTCTTTCTGCCACCGCTGGGCGCAGCAATGTGGCGGCGAAATATGGGCAAGCTTTGACCGCAAGGTCGCCCATGCAGGAGATATGACCGTTTCGGCAGCCTATTCTGAGCTGTAACAGTCTCCTCTGACGTTGATGTACTGCCATGTCAGCAGTTCGATCGGAGTTTTCGATAGTGACCTTGTGGCCACATATGGCGTTACAATGGTCTGAGGGCGAACGCCTTTCCATTGCCATAGGGCAGCGCGCCGCGTACACTTCCGGTCAGCAAGGCATCGAACCCACCAGATGGGTCGCCGAGCGATTTTAATAGCCTAATTTGTGACGGTATCGATTTCTCGTAAGTGAGGTCGAATGAGAGTGCCGCGCAGGGTTTATCAACTGGGGGGTGTCCCGTTGCTTGCGTTAGCGGCAGCGTCCACGTTCCAAATGTCTGGCGCGGCAGCCTGCACCGCAACCGCCGAGGGCGCCTCGACAACAGTCGGGTCAGGCACCTCCGCCGTAACGACCTTCCAAACGACGTCGGTCACGGCCTCGTGCAACACAGCCGGAACTGTCCAGGACGTCGGCGGCGTATTCACGACGGCGTTCGAGGGTTACCAAGGGCAAGACAACAGTTCGTCGACTGTCATCGTCAACGACTATGACGGCAATGGCGACGACGTTGTGAACATCGTTGGCGGCATCCTGAACAACAGTACGGCGACACCCAGCGTAAGTGGCCTGCCGCCGATAAGCTCGGAGGTAACGACCTCCTTGCAGCCGGGCACGGGGACCATTCAACTCCTTGGCGGCAACGACCGGTTCGAGATGTCCGATGGGGTTTTCAACAGTGAGCCGTTTGCGCCGCAAGTCGATGCCAACCTCGACGCTGGGGCGGGCGATGACACTGTCACCATCCACAGCGGCAGCATTCTGAGCATCTACCTTGGCGAAGGAAACAATTTGCTGGAGATGACCGGCGGTGAGATTGACGGCTCAGTCATAGGTGGCGGTGGCATCGAAACCATCACCATAGGAAACGATACAAGCGTCGCCGATGGCGACGGCGGCATTGTCGCGGGTTCTGTTTTGACAAATGGCGGCGCCGACAGCGTCACCATCAAGAATGGCGCCATTGTTCACGGCGATTCGGAAGGAGGAGGTGCCATCGGGCTTGGCGACGGCGACGACCATTTCACCATGACCGGGGGCGTCCTCGACGCTAGTCTGAGCGGTGACAATGGCAACGACACGCTGGCTATCAGCGATGGCACGGTCCACGGCTCCGTGACCGGAGACGCAGGCAATGATACGATCACGGTCTCAGGCGGCACCGTCGACGGCAATGTCAGCGGCGGAGCCGGGTTCGACCAAGTTTCGGTTTCCGGCGGCACCATCAAGGGTGGCATCGACGCAGACCACGTCCAGCTCTCCGGCGGAACCATCGGCGGTGACATCACCGGCCTTGGACCCGACACGCTCATCATCAACGGATCCGGCGCGGTCGATCCGCTCAATCTGAGCGATCACGTTCTTTTCAGCGGAACCAATGCCAATGGCACCGTCACCGATACCGACCTTGCTGCCGGCGGCAAAAGCCAGAATTTCGCAGGGTTCGATAGTTTCTCCGCCGACCATTCCACGCTCCGTTTCAGCGGTGGCACGCAAGGCATCAACCAACTCAATCTCGGCAATGGCTCGACGCTGTTCATCAACGGCAACGTCACTATGCCAGGTTCGATCATCGCGACGAATTCGCTGATCAACCTGACGGACGGTGCCGCCGATGACGTGTTGACGCTGGGCGGCCTCACCCTCAATGGAGCAAGCATCGGCCTCGACATCAATCAACAGACGCTGCAGTCGGATCAACTCGTCGCCAACGCATTTTCGGCCACCGGGGTCAACACAATCATCGTCAACCTGCTGGGCACGCCCCAATTCACGCAGGCGACCGATATTCCGATCATCGTCTCGACCGGCGGGCCGATTGCCGGGATTTTCAACATCCAAGGCACTCCAGGCACCCTGGGCTCACTTTTCACCTATGCGATCGTCACTGGCCCGAATGGGGGCTTGTTCCTGCGCGCAACGCCGGCCAATTTCGGTATTGCGGCGGCGCCGATCAGCGCCACCAACGCCGGGGCGGTGACGGTGGCAATCGATGCTCTCTACGGCATAAACCGCGACGCGATCGATGCTGACCTCCCCCTTTCGCCCGCATCGGGATCTGGAATGGTGCCGGTTTCGTCCAGCTTCGGCGTCTTTGCCTCCGGCCAATTCGCTCATACCGAGCATGACGGCTACACTATCAGTGGCGGCGGTTTGAATGGCCCCGGTCCGAGCTTCGATGCCAATGATTTTTCGGCCGCGATCAGCCTGGATTTTAATGCCGCCAAGCACTTCCAGTTCGACAATGAGTATGGTCTCAACATCGGTGTTTTCGCCGGCTATGCCTCGACAGATGTCAACCTTGGCGCGTTCCGAGGATTTGACGCCATAGGCGAAGGCACCAACAAGGCCGGCATGTTCGGCGGCTACGCGCTGTTGCGCAAGGACGCCAATTACGCCCTGGTCTCCGCCTCCGGTTTCTTCGGCGGAAGCGACGTGACCAACGGCGTGCTCGGCACCACAGGCAGCTATGACACCGAGGGCTATGCGGTTACGGGATCGGTCGGCCACATCTTCACCTTGGGCGAGCGCACCCGTTTCGACCTGCGTGGTGGCCTGCTTGGCGTGTCATTCCGCGGCGATTCCTTTACCGACAGCGGCGGCAACCAGTTCGGCAAGAGCCGGCTTTCCTTTGGCGCGTTTAAGATCGAGCCTGGGATCTATGGCGACTACAAGCTAAGCAACGGGATGGTGTTCAGCCCCTATGCACGGGCCGAATTGCAGCAGCGTTTCGGTTACAAGAACACGACCGAAATCGACACCAGGACGATCTCCTTTGACGATGCCGATTTTTCCGCGGCGCTGTCGGCCGGCTTCAACCTGAAGGTCTCGGAGTTGACGACCGTCAACGGCGAAGTCCGTGGTAAGGTGTCGTCCGACAGTTCCACCATCGGCGCCAAGCTCGGACTGAAGGTCGCCTTCTAGTCGCGTGACGTATCCGCGATCCGAATGACCGTGGCGCGGCGCGCGCATTCGCGCCAGCATTTCGCCACTGCTACCAGATCGCCACCTCCCACTGCTCATTGAGCCGCGCGAACCGATTGCTCGGCCTGCGGTGTCGCACCCGGGTGAAGGCGCAGGGATCAGCCGGGCGCTTACGCGTTGGAGGGAGAGGACGGCCCCCATGGTTCGAGCGCGTCCGTCGAGAGTGAACGCTGGTCCAGCACTGCTCAAGGGTGAGCGTATTTGTCTAGCGTCGATCCAGAGAACGAACATCATACGATACGAGTTACGGATGGCGCTCCTTTGTTCGTTGATTCTGTGACAGTGCGGAGAGGAATTGGGCTGAGGCTCGCCTGACGAATGAGACGCCGTTTCGGCCGGGATGCGAGCCGACAGTCCAAGCCGCAAAGGTGGCGGGCACATTGAACTGGGATGATTTGAGATTTGTGCTCGCGGTCGCCAAGCACGGCACGCTCTCTGCGGCTGCGCGTCATTTGCGGACCACGCAGAGCTCCGATTGGCGGCGAAGGTGCGTTGATCAACGGCGTCCGTGCCATGAATGGTGCTTCAAGATCTTAGATTGCGCGAATGCGTGACCGCGAATCTCATCTCAAGGTCTATTCGAACAAGTAGGTAAATCCCTGCGCCGAGGCGCCGACGGTGACTTTCGTCATCTTCTTGCCCTCGAGCGTGCGATTGAGCACGCTGCGGCTGAGTTCCGGCAGCAGCGTGTTGGTGAGAATGGCGTCGATCATGCGCCCACCAGATTCGATCTCGGTGCAGCGCGCCTTGACCATGTCCATGACACCCTCGCCGATCACCAGCTCTGCTTGGTTGCTGGCTTTGAGACGCCGCGCGATCTTGCCGAACTGGTGTGTGGTGATCGCCTCGATCATCGTGTCCGAAAGCGGGTAGTAAGGGATTGTCACCACGCGGCCGAGGAAAGCGGCCGGAAAAACTTTCAGCAGCGGACCGCGCAAAGCAGTGTCCAGATCGTCGATGCCGGTGCGCAGGGTGCCGTTCCTCGTGCGGTCCATGATGACCTCGGAACCGACATTCGAGGTGAGCAGGATCAGCGTGTTCTTGAAGTCGATCCTGCGCCCTTCGCTATCGTCCATCATTCCCTTGTCAAAGACCTGGAAGAAGATCTCGTGCACGTCGGGATGCGCCTTCTCGACCTCATCGAGCAGAATCACCGAATAGGGCTTGCGCCGCACGGCCTCGGTCAGGATGCCGCCCTTGCCATAGCCGACATAACCGGGCGGCGCGCCCTTCAGCGTCGAGACCGTATGCGCCTCCTGGAACTCCGACATGTTGATCGAAATCAGGTTCTGCTCTCCGCCATAGAGCGTCTCGGCCAGCGCCAGGGCTGTCTCGGTCTTGCCGACGCCCGAGGGGCCGCAAAGCAGGAACACGCCGACCGGCTTTTCCGGTGCGCCGAGACCGGCGCGGCTGGTCTGCACGCGCCGCGCGATCATCTCCATCGCATGGTCCTGACCGACCACGCGCTCGGACAAGGTAGCCGCGAGCTTGAGCGCTTTCTCGGTCTGGCTGGACAGCATCCTTCCGGTCGGAATGCCGGTCCAGTCCTGGACAACCGCCGCCACCGCGTTACGGTCCACCGAGGGCAGGATCAACGGCGTTTCGCCCTGCGCTGCGGCGAGTTCCGCCATCAATTCGCGAAGCCGCGTAAGATCAGCGGCCGAATCGGGCGCAGGAGCAGGCTCGTGGGCAGCCTGTGTCATAGGCGCCTTGCCCGCTGGGGCGTCGACAGCTTGCCCCGGAGCAGCTTCCCCGCTTTCCTGCGCCTCAAGGGGCATGCCCTCGCCACGGAGTTTGGCGCGCAGGTCGAGAATCGCGCTCACAAGCGCCTTCTCTCGGTCCCAGCGCTCTTGCGCTGCCGCAAGCGCGGTCTCGGCTTCCGCCAACCCGGCCTTTACGCGCGCCTGTCTGTCGGTCACGTCGATGCCGATCGCCGCCTCGCGGGATATGATCCCTTCCTCGACCTCGAGCGCCTGGCGACGGCGCAGAATGTCCTCGACCTCGGCAGGCGTCGCGTGCTGCGAGATGGCGACGCGTGCGCAGGCGGTGTCAAGTAGGCTGACCGCCTTGTCGGGCAACTGCCTGGCCGCGATGTAACGGTGCGAAAGCGAAACCGAGGCCTCGATCGCCTCGTCGAGGATCTGCACCTGGTGGTGCTGCTCGAGAACGCCGGCGACACCGCGCAACATCAATACGGCGACCGTTTCGGAAGGCTCGTCGATCTTGACGACCTGGAACCGACGGGTCAGCGCCGGGTCCTTCTCGATGTGCTGCTTGTATTCGGCCCAGGTCGTGGCGGCGATGGTGCGAAGCTCGCCGCGCGCCAGAGCGGGTTTGAGGAGATTGGCGGCGTCGCCGGTTCCCGCCGCGCCACCGGCGCCGATCAGCGTGTGGGCTTCGTCGATGAACAGGATGAGCGGGATCTCTGACTGCTGGACCTCGTCGATGACGGCCTTCAGCCGCTTTTCGAACTCGCCCTTGACGCTGGCGCCCGCCTGCATCAGCCCGACATCGAGCATGTGTACGCTGACGTTCTGAAGCGCCGGCGGCACGTCGCCCTGGGCAATGCGCAGGGCAAAGCCCTCGACGACCGCCGTCTTGCCGACGCCCGCCTCGCCGGTCAGGATCGGGTTGTTTTGCCGGCGCCGCATCAGGATGTCGATGATCTGGCGGATCTCAGCATCGCGTCCGACGACCGGATCGATCTTGCCGTCGCGGGCGCGCTGGGTGAGGTCAGTGGCGTATTTGGCGAGTGCCGAATCGCGCCCCGGGCCCCGATTCATCGACGTTTCGGCGGCGACTGCGGCAGGCGGTGAGCCGGCTTCGAGAGAGCCTTCGACGACATCGGAAAAGCGGGCGATAACCCCATCCGCGTCGATCTTGTCGAATTCGGCGCTGATCTTCGAAACCAGCCCTTCCAGCACCGGTGTCTTCAGGCATGCGAGAAGAATATGCGCGCTGCGCACCTCCTCGACCCCGAATTCCAGTGTGGCCAGGTTCCAACCTTCCTGGATGGCGTGGAAGATGTGATCGGAGAATTCCTCCAGCGAGGTCGCGCCATAGGGCAGCTTGTCGACGGAACGGGTCATATCCGCGGTCAGCCGGCTGACATCCAGCCCCGCATCAGCGACGATCATCTGCACGTCCGAGCGCTCGGACAGCACCAGTTGCTGGACGAAGTGGACCAGCTCGACATAAGGGTTTCCGCGCAACTTGGCCGTGTCGGCGGCGGCCTTGAAGGCGCGCACCCCCGTGGGATTGAGCTTCGCAACGAGTTCCTTGCGCTTGAAACTCTGCGACGACCGGCGCTGTTCCATTCGAACCTGCCCCCGAAATCTGCTGACCCTACCCTGCCACAGAAGCGGCTGCTTGACAAAGCCATGTGAAGAGCGGGCCCTTTTTGCCCCGTTCGGGCGGCACCTTGTGGTTACACAAGGCTAGCAAACTCCCGCAAGGAACCAGCACTGCGATGCCAACGACGTGACCCATTGCGCATACCCGGTCCGCCGATCGCCCAGGGGTTTCGTTGAAAGATAACCGAGCATTCAGCTTCTGTGAGTTTTCGAGCATCTGCTCAATTGTCGTGGCACGGGACCGATGATAACGTTACGTCACATGGGGGGCACGGGGCGGCTTGCGGGGGGTAGGTGTGATTGATCTCGCACTCTGGCTGAATCCTCTGGACGGTGACAACCCGTCGGGAGCGGATTTGCGCAACGACCCGGCTTTTCACGAGCTGGAGCGGCTTACGGAAGCCCAGATCAAGGTCGTTCATGAGGGCGGCAACAAGGCTTCGCAGTCAACCATTTCGGTCGACTGGGCGACCGTCCTGCAAAAAGCCGAAGAATTGCAATCGCGCGGCCGGGATTTGCGCCTTCTGGTGATCGTCACGCGCGCGCTGGCCAACGAAGAGAGGCTCGCGGGCCTCGCCCAGGGGCTGAACCTGATCGCAAGGACGTTCGACCAGTATTGGGATACGATGCACCCGGCTTTGCGCACGGCCGCCACGCGGCGCGACGCGGCGCTGCGACGCGTCAATGCGCTGCTTGACCTCCAAAACGGCCAGGACGGCCTGCTGGCGAACCTGAGGCAGACCGTGTTCTTCTCACCGCGTGCGATCGGGCCGATCAGCGGGCGAGACCTCGAACAGGCCGCGCTCGACGAGCGCGTCATGCTCCAGGAAGCTGCCTCCGGCCTGGGGACGAGCGAAAGGGCGGCGCTGACTTCGGCCCACAACCAGATGCTGAACCGGGTACGCACGGGATGCGCGGCGCAGGCCGATCAGGACGCCGACGCCATCATGACGATTTTGAGCGATGCGCGCGCCGCCATTTCGGGGTTGGAGGCGGTGGATGCTGCGCTCAATGCCCGCATCGACGGCAATGGTGCAGCCGTTCCGGAATTGAAGAAGTTCCTGCAGCGACTGCTGACGACGCTGGAGTGGAATACCAGTGCCAGCGCGGTCGCCAACGGTGCCGCAAAGCTTGCAGCGCAGCCGTCTCAATCGGCATCGACGCCCACCCGAAATGGCCATGGAGCCGAGACGATGGCAAGTGTGGCAAACTTGGCGGAAACCAGCATCGGTCTGCCTGAGCGCCTCAATTCGCGCGACGAAGTCGTCAAATGCCTCGACCTCGTGGTCGCGTTCTACGATCGCACCGAGCCGTCCAGCCCCATCCCGCATCTCGCCCGGCGCGTGCGCCGCATGGTGCATATGGATTTCGTGGAACTGATGGAAGATCTCGCCCCGTCGGGGCTGAAGGAATTCCGGCTGCTTGCCGGCGTTCCCGATCCCAAGAAGCCGGCCCAGAAGGATGAAAGGTAACAATCATGCCAGCAGAGAGCAAAGCGAAGGTCATCGAAAGAAACCGCGCCCCGCGCGTGCAGATCGCCTATGACGTCGAAACCTACGGCAGCCCGACGACCATCGAGTTGCCGTTCGTCATGGCTGTCATTGCCGACCTTTCCGGCGCCTCGCAGACCAAGGAAGCCTCAAAGTCGGTTCTGGATCGGAATTTCGTCGAAACCGACGCCAACCGGTTTCCCAAATTCATGGAAGCAATGGGACCGCGCGTGAAGGCGCGGGTGAAGAACACGTTGCCGCAGGCCGAAGGTGCCGAGCGTGACGAGGAAATGGCGATCGATCTCACCTTCTCCAAAATGGGTGATTTCGCGCCCGACAAGATCGCCGAGCAGGTGCCGCAACTGGCCGAGATCCTCAAGATGCGGCGGCAACTTGAGGAACTGCTGGGCTTCATGGATGGCCGCGTCGATGCTGAAAAGCGCATTGCGCAGCTTCTCAACAACGAGCCTTTGCTGAGCAAGATCGCCAGCCAGGCGATGTCCGACGGCAAGGGCGAGGAGTAAGTCATGGCTGAACAGCAAAAGACCGCAGTCGCAACCGCCGAGGCGGAAGCCATAGATCTGGGTGAATTCAGCGGCCTGCTTGAAAAGGATTTCAAGGTCAGGAAGGACGACACTGAGAAGCTGCAGCAACTGGTGCGCAACCTGGCGCTGGCCGCTCAGTCCCGATCCGAGACGACGACCATCTCGTCCAACGCGATCAAGTCGATCAAATCGCTGATCGCGGGCATCGACAAGATGCTGACGACGCAGGTCAACGAGATCCTGCATGCCCCCGAAGTGCGGGAGATGGAAGGCACCTGGCGGGGCCTCTGGTACCTCATCAACAACACCGAGACGGATACCAAGCTGAAGATCCGGGTGATGAACATCTCCAAGGAGCAGTTGGCCGACACGCTGGAAGACTATGAAGGCCAGATGTGGGACCAGAGCCCAATCTTCAAGAAAGTCTACACCGACGAGTATTCGATGCTCGGCGGCGAGCCGATCGGCTGCATCATCGGCGCCTACGAGTTCTCCAACCACCCGCGCGACGTCGGCCTGCTGCGCAACATCTCGGGGGTGTGTGCTTCGGCACACACGCCCTTCATCGCGGCCGCCTCGCCGCGGCTGTTCCGCATGGACAGCTGGCAGGAACTGCCGAACCCGCAAGACCTGCAAATGATCGTGAACAACCCGGCCTATGCCTCATGGCAGTCGCTGCGCGAGAGCGAGGACGCCCGCTATATCGGCCTCACCATGCCGCGCGTATTGGCACGCCTGCCCTACGGCTCGGAGACCGTTCCGGTAAAGGGCTTCACCTTCGAGGAAGAGGTAAGCGGCGACCACAACAAATATGTCTGGATGAACGCCGCTTTCCCGATGGGCGTCAACATCAACCGCAGCCACAAGCTCTATGGCTGGGGAACGCAGATTCGCGGCGTCGAGAATGGCGGCACGGTGCTCAACCTGCCGGTGCACGCGTTCCCGACGGACGACGGTTCGATCGCAATGAAATGCCCGACCGAAGTTGCCATCGACGACCGGCGTGAGGCGGAACTGGCGAAGCTCGGTCTGATGCCGATCTTGCACCGCAAGAACACCGATCTCGCAGCCTTCATCGGGGCGCACTCGCTTCAGGACGACGAGACCCGTGCCGGGCGTCTGGTCGACCCCGACGCCCAGTCGAACGAAAGGCTGAGCGCCAACCTGCCCTATCTCTTCCCTGTCTCGCGTTTTGCGCATTACCTCAAGGCGATCGCGCGCGACAAGATCGGCTCATTCAAGGAACGCACCGACATGGAGACTTGGTTGACCGAATGGATCAACCGCTACGTGCTGGCCAATCCCGCCTTTGCCGACGACAAGGCGCGAGCCAAGCGACCGCTCGCCGCGGCCGAGGTTCAGGTCGACAGCGTCGAAGGCAGACCCGGTTACTACAACGCCCGTTTCTATCTGCGTCCGCATTACCAGTTGGAGGGCATCAACGCCTCGCTGCGGTTGGTGTCGGAACTGCCGTCCGTGAAGGGCTGAAGCGCAGCGAAGTCATCATCCTGTTTCATTTGAAAGCGGTGGAGAAAGACAATGCCGACCACAGACAGAAACGATGCTCCTTCAATGAAGATTGATGGTTTTTTGAAAGTTCCCGACATCAAGGGGCCCAGCAAGCGCGACGGGCATGAAGACGAGATCGAAGTGCATGGCGTCGATTACAAGATGATGGCGCCTTATGATCCGAATTCGCTTTCGCGACGCGGCCGTGTGTCGATGGGAATGATCAAGTTCTTCAAGCACTACGACAAGTCGTCGCCTTATCTGAAGAAGGCGTTGTTCGAGAACAAGGCGCTCGACGAGGTGGTGTTTTCGGCACGCCGCACCATTGACGGCGAAACCAGCGACTATCTGGTCGTGACCCTCACCGATGCTTCGATCATGGAATACGACATGCGGCAGGCTCCCGACGAGGCGGACCTGATCGAGGAAGAAGTCAGCTTCGCCTACAAGAAGATCAAGTTCGTCTACGACAAGGACGACGAGATCGAAATGGACGTCTATGTCGGCAAGTGAGACCAGGTGGGCTGGCGCGAGAGCGCAGCCTGGCGGCAGTTCGCGGGCAAGGCGCGAGGCGGTCCAGCCTTCCCTTTGGGATCGCCTCGTCAACGACTTGCCTGGGCTGACGTCGGAGATCGAGGCGCTGCGCCGTCTCTTGGATGAAGAACTCGGCGCCGAGCGCGTCGAGGCTCTTCTGGCCGGCAGCGCACGCGCCATCGACACCGACGCCGAACTCACATCCGAGCACAAACGGCGCCTGCACCGGATGGTCTTCCAGAGCCAGCATCGCGCCGAGATCGAAGGCCGCGGCGTGGTCGTTTCGGCACGCGTGTTGAGAGAGGCCGTTCGCCGCGACATCGAGGCCCTGTTCAACACCGAGCGCTTCGAATCCGTACCGATGCTCTCCGACGCCGAACACGAACAGCCCCTGGACGAACTGCCCTCGCTCGCTGACTTTCCGCAGGTGCGCCGCAGCGTGGTCAATTTCGGGGTGCCGTCCTTTTCCGGCCGTTCGTCGCGGGATTTCGACCGCGATTCCCTGGCACGAGAGATCCGCGCGGTGCTGGCCACGTTCGAGCCGCGCCTGAAGGAGAGTGCCACGATCATCAACGTCACGCTCGGCGACAAAAACATCGGCCTCAAGATCGAGATCGACGCGGTGCTGATCATGGCCCCCACACCGGAGCGCATGCGGCTGCGCACCACGATCAATCTCGACAACGGGCTGGCACGAACCGAATTCAGGGAGACCTGAGATGGATCGGGTCTTTGTGGAGTATTACGAAGAGGAGTTGACCCATATCCGCGCCCTGGCGGCGGAATTCGCAGACATGCATCCGGCTGTCGCCCGCAATCTTTCCCTCGACACGGTCCCATGTCCCGACCCTTACGTCGAACGCCTGCTCGACGGCGTCGCCTTCCTGGCAGCGCGGACCCGTCTGAAGGTCGACGCGGAGCGCTCGCGCTTCTCGCGCGCCGTGCTCGAAGTGCTTTACCCCGATCTGGTCGCGCCGGCGCCCGCGACGGCGATGGCGGTCCTGAAACCCGGCCAGCAAGTGCAGTCGATGCTCGCAGGTCACGCCATCGCGCGCGGCGCACGACTGGTCTCTGCCCTGCATCCAGGGCTTTCGACGCGCTCCACCTTTACCACCGCGCAGGAGGTGACGCTGTGGCCAATCGCCGTCACCTCGGTCAGCTATTTCCAGGACCGCAGCGCGCTCGCCGCCGCCGCAATCACGCCGATCGGCGACGTGCGCGCAGAGGCGGCGTTCCGGGTCACGCTCGCCCGGACAGGAAAAGGCAAGCTCAGCGACTTGTCGCTCGACCGTCTCGACCTCTATTTCGCCGGTCGCGCCAAGGCGCCGGTGCTTTTCGATGCAATCTTCGGCGCCTGCTCGGCGCTCGGCGCGCGCGCGCAGGGCAAGGCCAATCCGCTATCAGCGCTGCCCGACCCCGAAATGATAGGCATTCGCGACGACGAAGCGTTGATGCCACGCACCCGTGCGACCTTCGAGGGCTATCGGCTTCTGCGCGAATATTTCATGATCCCGGAGCGCTTCCATTACGTACGGGTCGCTGGCCTCCAGCCGGTGGTGCGCACATCTGAGGCGGCGGTCGAGATCATCTTCCTGTTCCGCCGTGCGGTGCCCGAACTCGCCGATGTGACGACTGCCGATTTCGAGCTGTTCGTTACGCCGGTCATCAATCTCTTCGAACGCGAATGCAACGACATCGAGATCGATCCGCGCAAAACCCGTCAGGTGCTGCATGCCGACCGCACCCGGGCGCGGGATTTCGAGATCTTCCGGGTCACCCAGGTTGAGGACGCCGACGCCGAAAGCAGCGAGGCGACCATTCCCGAATTGTTCAGCCTCGGGCAGAACCGCGGCAGCGGCTGGGTCTATTCGACCGAGCGGCGTCCGCGCCGGGCCACCGAGGACGAGCGGCGCGACGGCCTGACCCGCACCTCCTACACCGGCGACGACGTCTTTATCGCCGTCTCGCGGCCGGCAGGAAGCGTGCCAAACCGGCTGGTCAAGCGTCTCGGCATCGTGGCGCTTTGCACCAATCGCGACCTGCCGATCCTGGACGACACGCCGACGCTGACGCTGGAGACGGCAGATCCAGTCGAAGCGGTGCGCTTGCTTGGAGCGCTGCGGCCGCCGCAGCCGGCCATCCCCGCATCCCTGCCGGGCGGTGCTGAAGGTGAATCGCGCGCCGACAATCTCGCCTGGCGTCTGGTGGCCCAGCTCTCGCTCAACTTCCTCAGCCTTGCCAAGGAAGGCCGGGGTGTCGATCCGCTGCATGCCTTGCTCGACCTCTATGCCGATCGGGGCGATCCGGCCCTTGCCCGCAACGTGCATTCGATCGTGCGCATCGATTCGCGCCCGGTGATTGAGCGGCTGCAGATTGACGGGCCAATGTGTTTTGGACGCGGCACCGAGGTAACGCTGCATGTCGACCAGTCCGTGCTGGCGGGGCAAAGCTCACTGCTGCTTTCGGCCCTGCTTTCGCGGCTGTTCGCCCGCCATGCGGGGATAAACGGTTTTGTGCGGACCCGTACGCGGTTGCTGCAGAAGCAGGAGGATGTGCCATGGCCGATGACGCCCGGCAATCGCTACCTGATCTAGCGCAGCCCGCAACGGTCGCGGCCGAAATGTTGTCGGAGGACTTCGACTTTTTCGAGTTGCTGCGACGGCTGGAGCAGCGCCGCGGGTTGTTCGGCCATTCCGGAACGGCCGAGCGCGAGCCGGCGAGGCTGGGCCAGCATGTGCGGCTGAGCTTCTCGGCGCGCGACGTCGTCAAATTCCAGGAGGGCGGGGACAAGGCCCTGGCAAGGGTGACCGTCGCCAATCTGGGGCTGCTTGGACCGGAAGGACCGATGCCGCTGCATCTGACGCGCTGGGTGCTCGATCGGCTTTCGCAGCGCTGGTTCACCGGAGCCGACGCCGAGCAGACCAGCGACACGACCTTCGTCGATTTCGTCAACATCCTGCAGCACCGCATGATGGCGCTCTACTACCGCGCCTGGGCCGACGCGCATCCAGCGGTGCAGGTCGAGCGTTCCGTCGGCGGGCGCGTTCGCGCCATGCTGGAGGCCATGTCCGGCATCGGCCTGCCCGGCACGCAGGATCCCGAACTCGACGCTGTGCGACTGCGGCAGGCTGGGTCGCTGGCCAGTCAGGTCGACGGCGTGGAGCGGCTTACTTTGTTCCTTACCACCGCCTTCAAGGTTCCGGTGCGGATCAAGGAGTTCGTTGCCGCCTGGATCCCCGTACCGACCCCATTGCAGACGCGTCTCGGCAAGGCCTATGCCGGACTTGGACGCGGCGCGACGATCGGGCCGCGGGTGTTCAGCCGCCAGAGCAGGATCGAATTGCGCGTCGGTGCGTTGAGCCTCGACGAGTTCAAGTCGTTCTTGCCTGGCGAGCGGCGTCTCGGCCTGTTCAAGAAGGCGGTGCGCGATATGATCGGCGAGGCGCTCGATGTCGATTTGCGCATCGTGCTGGCGCGCGATGCCGTACCGCCGCCCCGGGTCGGGACCGTCCAGCTTGGCCGCACGGCCTGGCTGGAACGGCCCGCGAATATGGGCGACGCCGACGATCTGACATTGCACACTATCGTCGGCTGGCGGCCGCAAATGCCGGAGGCGGCCGCATGAGCCTGCTGCTGACCCTGGAACAGGGCCCCCGCTCGCAAGTGGTCCGGCAGAGCCGGCTCGACGAGGGCGAGTTGGTGATCGGGCGCAGCGCAGATGCGGGCTGGCAGATCGACGACCCGGATATGTTCGTCTCGCGCGCGCACTGCACGATCAAGGGCGACCGGGACGGCTATTTCGTGACCGACACGTCGAGCAGCGGATTGTTTGTCGACGAAGCCGACAGCCCTCTTGGACCTGGCAGGTCGATGCGGCTGCAGAACGGCATGCGGCTGCGCATGGGCGACTATGTGTTTCATGTCGAGGTTCAGTCCAAAATGAGCCAGACCGCAGTCGGCCAGGCCCCGGCCGCCAACCATCCCACGCCGGCATGGTCGCCTCCGGGAGCACGAACGCCAGCCAGCATCGGCGGCGACGACTTCTTCTCGGTCAAGATCGAGGAAGAGCCGCGCAAACCCCGCCCGGCGGATCTGCCGAACCCGTTCGAGCAGCCTGTCCCTGGGGCTTACGATCGCGCATCGAACCAGCGCAGTTCGCCTGCCTTCGATGACCCCTTCAGCCTCGATCCGGTGGCCACGCCGCAGGCCGGTGACGGCCCTGCTGCGGGTCAGCCGGATCCGTTTGGGCTGGGTGACATGTCTTCGCGCAACGATGCGTCCTGGCAGCCGGCGAAGCCGGCCAGCTTCGATGACGATTTCAGTTTCGGCCCCCCCGCTGCGCCGCCTGTCACCAACGGCGCTGATCCGGCAGGACGTGCCCGGCACCACGTTGAAAAGCCGCGTGCCGACAATCCTTGGGACATGCCGGTGCAGGCAGCCGCATCGCCGGCGCCGCGCCGCGCAGCGCCAGCGTCGAAGCCGGCGCCCGCTGCGCAGCCAGCGCAGAGCGATATGGCGCTTCGTGCCGCGTTCTTGCGCGGCATAGGCGTCGAGGAGGCTGATTTTCCCGGGCGCGATGCGATCGCCGAAATGGAAAAATTCGGGCGTGAATACCGGCTGATGCTGGATGGCTTGATGCAGCTGCTCCGCAAACGCGCCGAGGAGAAGGGAAGCGCGCGCGTCGCCCAGACTGTCGTCGGCGCCTCCGAGGTCAATCCGCTTAAATTCCTGCCGACGGTCGAGGATGTCGTCGTCACCATCATCTCCGAACGCAGCCCGGGCTTTCTCTCCGGCGAGGCGGCGATCAGCGACGCGGTGAAGGACCTTGCACAGCATCACGTACGCGCCTGGCGGGGCGTTCAGGCGGCACTTAGACGCATGATCGACCGTTTTGATCCTGCCGCCATCGAAGAAGAGCTTAAATCCAATTCCGCCATCGGCAATCTGCTCTCGGGCGGGCGCAACGCCAAGCTGTGGGAGCTCTATCAGAAACGCCATCGCGACATCGCCCAGAGTGCCGAATCGAGTTTTCTGGGCGAGATCGGCGCAGACTTCAGGGACGCATATGAGGAGGAGTAGAACATGATCGACAGACGCGAATTCGTCGTTGCCCTCGGCGCTACGGGGCTACTTGCGGCGTGCCAGAGCGGCCCGCCTAAACCATCGGTTATCTCCGTCAATGTGACCGGCGGTGCGGGGATGAATCCAGGGCCGGGCGGCGGCGACCGGCCGGTAACGGTGCTGGTGATGCGGCTTGCCAGCACCGGCAAGTTCAACTCGGCCGACTATTTCGCGCTGCAGGGCGACGCGGGCTCGGCCCTCGGTGCCGACCTCATCGGCTCCGACGCCATCTCGGTTGCGCCTGGCAAAACGGTGGCCAAGACCATCACGGTCGAGCCGAACGCGACGGCGCTCGGCTTCGTGGCGCTGATCCGCGAGCCAGGCGGACGCAACTGGCGCACCACCAAGTCGGTGTCGCCAGGGTCGAAATTCACCGTCAACGTCAGCTTGGGCAAGGGCGGCATTTCCGCCTAGCGGCAAGGCAGCTATAGTTGCGTGCAGAAAGTAGCGGCATGAGCGATGCAAACAGGGTGCTGTGGTCGGAGGGCCTGTTTCTCAGGACCCAACACTTCCAGCAGCAGGATCGGTTCTTCGAAGGCATGGTGCGCGGCGCATTGCGGGCGGGCCAGCTCCATACTTTCGGGTTCCAGCAACTGACCCTCGACCAGTCGCTGCTCGACGCCGGTCAGGTTTCGATCGTGTCCGCCCGGGGCATTCTCCCGGACGGCACGCCTTTTTCCATTCCCGACCTGATGGATGCGCCGAAGCCGCTGCCGGTGACGCCCGACACGGGCGCTGGGCCGGTGCTGGTCGCATTGCCGCTCGAGCCCCCCGGAGGCGTGGGATTCGACCCGGCGCATGCGGCGTCGACGGGCGCGCGTTACCACGGCAAGATCGTATCGGTGCGCGATGCCGTCCAAAGTGGCGGCGATCCCGAGGAGATCGAGATCGCAAGGCCGCGAGCGGCGCTGCTTGCGCCCGGCAAATCGGTCGGCGGCTATACCGCCTTGCCGATCGCCGACATAAAAGGTGTACGCGCCGACGGCGGCATCTTGCTGGACGAGACGTTCCTGCCGCCGACGCTGATCACCGGCGCGGTCCACTGGTACAGGCAATTGCTGCAGGAGGTCGTCACCGGCCTCGAGCAAATCGGCGAAGCGCATGGCAAGATGGTGATGGGCGGCGCCGGCCGCAGCGTAGAAGACCTCTTGATGCTGCACCTGGCCAATGCCGCTCGCCCGCGCCTTGCCCATATGTTGGCGCAGGATGTCTTTCATCCCGCCGAACTCTATCTCGAACTTGCCGGACTCGCCGGCGAGATGGCAACCTACGGCTCGAGCTCGCGGCGGCTCGGCGACCTGCCGGCCTACGACCACATGGCCCCCGGCCCCGCCTATATGGCACTGGCCGACGCCTTGCGTTCGCTCATCCTCAGCCTGCGCTACATCGAACCGAAATCGCGCGCGCTGCCGGTCATGCGGCACGCGACCAATGTCTGGAAAGTACGCATCGACAACCCCAAGCTTTTGCTCGCCAGCCGGATCGTCATCCGCGTCGGATCGGAGCTTTCGGAAGACGCGCTGCGCAAGATCTTCGTCAACCAGGCAACAGTCGGCGCCGCGGACCAGTTCGAAGGGCTTTGGAAGTCGCGCCTGCCGGGCATTCCGCTCAAACCGCTCCATTCGCAGCCACGCGAGATTCCTTATGATGGCGACCGACTGTGCCTGGAGCTCGATCAGAAGAGCGAGCATTGGGCCTCCTTGCTCGACGCGCCCGGATTCGTCATTGGCGTTTCCGGTGTCCTGGACAGCGAGCCCCAGGTCGACTGCTATTCGGTGAACAGGTGATGAGCCGGGATGATCCTTTCGGCCTGTCGGAGGATCGCGAGCGCACGCGCATCAGGCTGGCGGGCGTTACGCCGCGGCCGCTGGCGCCCCTGACGCCAGGCGCACCGGTCAAGAGGGCGCGCGTCCATCCCAACCCGCTCATCAACATCTTCGCGCCACTGCTCGAATTCGCCCCCGAGCTCGAAAGCGCGCTGGCGCCGGAAAACCCCGAAGCAATGCGCACACGCCTGCTCGACGAGTTGGTTCAGGCGCGCGACGCCGTTATGGCAGCGGGCTCCTCGCTGGAGCGCGCCGATCAGGCGGCATGGGCCGTGGCGGCATTGCTCGACGACCTCGCGCTCAACACGCCGTGGGGCGGCGCCAGCGCCTGGCCGCGCCAGCCGCTGGTGGTCATGCTGCGTGGCGACGTCGATGCCGGCACCCAGTTTTTCACCCGCCTCGACGAGCTCGAGCGCCACCCCAACCGTGACCGCGAGATGCTGGAGCTTCAGTATTACTGCCTGGCGCTCGGCTTCCGCGGCAAGTATCGGGTGCCCGGCCGAGCCGGCGACCGCTCGCTCAATGGCGTGCGTGTGGCAGCCGCGCGCGTCCTGCGCAATGCGGACGCCGACAGCGCGCCACTGTCGCCGAACTGGAAAGGCGTGATCGCTTCCGACGAGCCACAGCGCTTCATCGTCCCGATATGGGTGATGGCCCTTGCTGCAATTGCCATTGCCGCCGCCGCTTATATCGGCCTATCGGTGAGCTTGAGCAGCCAGGCGGTTGAACTGTCGGCACTGGTCCGCACCCTGCCGCCGGCTTCTCGGCCGGACGTTACCCGCGCCGCACCAAAGCAGGATGCGCCCGAACCTGAACCGCCACAAGCGGTCGATTTCGCGCTTTTGCCCGCATTCAAGGCCGAAGCGCCGGCGGGCCTTAAGGGCGCGCTCAGCGGCACCGAGAGCGTTTCGCTGGCCAAGCTGATCATCCAGTCCTCCAACCCAGAGCTCTTCCAGTCCTCCCGGCCGACACTGTCCCAAGGCTATGAGCCGCTGATCGCCTCGATCGCCAAGGTGATCCTCGCCAACCAGGAGCTGACTGGAAACATCACCATCATCGGCCATACCGATAATGTGCGCCTGCAGCGGTCAAACCCGCTGGCAAGCAACCAGCGACTCTCGGAGGCACGCGCGCAGACCATAGGAGACCTCCTGGTGCAGGCTGGCGTGCCACAGGGGCGCATCCATTCCGAAGGCCGCGCCGACACCGATCCGGTGGCCGACAACTCGACGCGCGAGGGCCGCGCGCTCAACCGGCGCGTTGAGGTCCTAGTCGAGAAGAGGCTCTGAGATGTTCATCCTGCGCTTCCTGTGGGCGGTCATCACCTCGCGATTTCTGTGGACCCTGATCGGCATTGCACTGCTTTCGCTGTTGATCTGGGTGTTCGGCCCGATCGTAAAGGTCGGTCCTTACGCGCCATTCGAATCCGACAATGTGCGCATCGCCATCGTGGCCGGACTGATCATCTTATGGCTGATCTGGCTGATCATCGCGCAGCGACGCGCCATCCGCGCCAATCGCATGTTCGTCGCCGAGATCGCAGCTCCGGTAGCCGAAAAACAGCTCACCCCTGGCGAGGAGAGCGTTGCAGCCGTCGGGGCCAAATTCGGCGAGGTGATGGCCGAGCTCAAGCGGCGCAAGCTCGGCGGACGCAAGTTCCTGCGCGAGATGCCGTGGTATGTGATCGTCGGACCTCCGGCCACCGGCAAGACCACGGCGTTGCGCCAATCGGGTCTCAATTTTCCGATCGACCTCACCGATGATTTGCAAGGCGTTGGCGGCACGCGCAATTGTGACTGGTTCTTCTCCGAAAACGCGGTGCTGATCGACACCGCGGGCCGCTACGTCCAGCAGGAGAGCCAGCCGGACGTCGATGCTGCGGAATGGCTGGGCTTCCTTGACCTTTTGAAAAAGCACCGCGGCCGCCGAGCGCTCAACGGCGTCATTGTCGCGCTGTCGATCGACGCGCTCTCGGAGGGCGAGGAAGCGATCAAGGCGCACGGCCGCAAGATCCGCCGCCGACTGGCCGAGCTGAATGATCGGCTGGAGATCCGCCTGCCCGTCTACCTGATGCTGACCAAGGCAGATCTGATCAAAGGCTTCGAAGCCTTCTTCGGTGGCTTGTCGACAAGCGCGCGCGAGCAGGTGTGGGGAACAACCTTTCCGCTCGAGGCCCAAGTCAACGCCGGCACGATCCAGGCGGAGCTATCCAGGCTCGCCACCGAGCTGGAGCGGAGGTTGGTGCCACGCCTGGAAGACGAAGACAAGCTCGCCTCGCGCGCCGAGATCTTCCGCTTTCCAGCCCAGCTGGCGACCCTCGGCGAGCCGATCAAGACATTGATCGAGGCAATATTCGGCGAAAGCCGCTATGAGGAAGCCGCCTGGTTGCGCGGCCTTTATCTAACATCGGCGACCCAGGAAGGCGCTCCCATGGACCGGCTGACCGCGGCGTTGTCGTCCTCCTTCGGCCTGCCGCCGCGCCGCGCCATGCCGGCGGCGCGCGTCGAGAGGCGCAGCTTCTTCCTCAGGAACCTTCTGACCGAGGTGATCTTCAAGGAGGCCGGCCTTGGTACATTCGATCCCCTGGCGCAGCGTCGCCGGGCCTGGATCTGGCGCGGGGCTGCCGCCGCCTGTGCGCTCGCGGCTCTGCTGGCTGGCGGCCTGTTCACCTGGTCCTACCTCGACAACCGCAATGCGATCGCCGAACAGGCCGGCCAGTTCGAAGCCCTGCAGCGGCCGCTCACCGAGGTGGCCGCCATGCCTGCTGCGGTGGAGCAGCCGACCTTGGATGGCGCGCTGGCGGCGATGGGCGCAGTGGCGACGGCTCGAACGCCGCCGCCAGACGGCGTCCACAACCTGCTCGGGCCGACCGCTTCGGCGGAGTTGATGCGCGCACAGACGGATACCTACGACCATGCGCTGCGCAACGTGCTCGAGCCGCATATGGTCGCCCTGCTCGAGGCTACGATGTGGCGGCAAATCCGCGATCCGGATTTCATGCTTGGCGCGCTGAAGACCTACCGGATGATGACTGGCCTGTCGCAAATGGACACCGATTTCGTCCAGAACTGGTGGGT
This sequence comes from Mesorhizobium sp. B2-5-7, assembly GCF_006440875.1. Classification (NCBI taxonomy): domain Bacteria; kingdom Pseudomonadati; phylum Pseudomonadota; class Alphaproteobacteria; order Hyphomicrobiales; family Phyllobacteriaceae; genus Mesorhizobium; species Mesorhizobium sp. B2-5-7. Next base: position 550,381 of record NZ_VFUO01000005.1, read on the forward strand.
GAACAGTCTGCCGCAATTCGCGCCGGCTCCGCCCTTCCCCACGGCCGACGCCGAAGAGCACCAGCTTGCCGCTATCGGCCGCATGGCAGTCGATGACAGCTACATCGCCCCCGACAAGCAACTGGTCGCAGAGGCGCTGAAGACTGTGTGCACGATCTCGCTGCCCGAGCGCGCCTACAGGCAACTCCTGGCCGACCCGGAAGTGGCAGCCGTCAAGGAATGGGTGCCGGCCAATTTCGCCGGGCCGAACGGCGCCAAGGTGTTCGCGCGCCGCTCCGACAAAACACTGCGTGTCGGCGTTCCAGGCCCCTATACCTATGCCGGCTTCCATGACGCGGTCCTCGACCGGGTCGAGGATGTCGCCGGCCAGGCCGCCTTGGACCGGGCGGTGTTTGCCGGCGGCTGCGCGGAGAATTCGGAGACGTCGGTCTCGGCGCTCTCCCAGGACATCCTGAAGCTCTACTACGACGACTATATCGCGCAGTGGGACTCTTTCCTGCGCGACATGCGGCTTTCACCGCTGACCGATCTCAACATTGCCAGTGAGAACCTCAAGGATCTGTCAAGCGCCGACTCCGCGCTGAAGCGCCTGTTGACGGCAGTGGTGCAGGAGACTGACCTCACCCGCTCCGACGAGGCGCCGGCCGAGGGCCAAAGCGGCGCTGCCGCCAAGACCGGTTCGAAGCTGCTCAGCAAGCTTGGCAAGCTCGGCAAGGTGGTGACCTCAGGCGCCAAGCTCCTGCCTCGCGCCGGCTCCGCCAACCAGGTGGACATGACCGGCAGCCTGGTGGCTGACCATTTCAAGCCGCTCAAAGGCACCATCGCACAGGTCGACGGCCAGCCGCCGGCGCTCGACGCGGCGATCGTGGCGCTGACGGCTCTGTCTAACGTTCTGCAGACGGTCACCGCCAATCCCAACCCCCAGGATGCGATCAAGAAGCAGGGCGGCCTTGCCGAACTGACGGGCGCGGTTGCGAGACAAGCACAGATCCTGCCCTCGCCGGTCAACGACTGGCTGGGAGGTATTGCCGGCGATACCAGTGGCTTGTCGCAAAGGGCTGTAACCAACGAGCTCAATGCCATCTGGCGGGCCGACATACTCCCCTTCTGCCAGGCGGCGCTCAACAACCGTTATCCATTCAGCGCCGACAGCGCAGTTGACGTCAACGTGCGCGACTTCCAGCGCCTGTTCGGGCCGACCGGCCTGATCGATGCTTTCATCAACGACCATCTGATCAACTATGTCGACACCGCCAGCGAGCCGTGGAAATGGCGGGCCGATTTCGGCCTCGACCCGGCGGCGCTCGCAGCGTTCGAGCAGGCCAGGCATATCCGCGACGACCTGTTTCCAGGCGGCACCGGCCCGGTGATGAATTTCACCCTGGAACCCAAGGACCTCGCACCCGGCGCGGCGCGGGTGACGCTCAACCTCGATGGCCAGAACCTCGTCTACTACAACAATGCGACCAGGCCGCAGCCGATGACGTGGCCCGGCAAGGATGGGACCGGGGTGATCTCGCTCGCCTTCCAGCCGGTCGACGGCTCGCCCGAAGTGATGCTCAACGAGACCGGCAGCTGGGCTTGGCTCAGAATGCTGCGCGGCGGCCGCTTCGCGGCGACCAAGCTCACCGACGTCTATAGCCTGCGGCTCGGCACGAAGGGGATGTGGGGCGACTTCGAGCTCAAGGCGGCCAGCGTCGAGAATCCATACACACTCGAAATGTTCAAGAAGTTTACATGTCCGCCGCAGATCTGATCATCGGCTTTTTTGGCAAAATCCCGGCGACAGGAGATTTCGTCGCCTGGAACCTGCCGCGGCTATTCATCGACCGCTGGGACCGATGGATGTCAATGGAATTGCGCGCGCGACCCGATGAGCACGAGGAGGTTGACGATCGGACCTGGCGGTTCGTCGTCCAGGGCGCGATCTTTGGCGAACAACCATGCGCCGGAGCCTGGCGCATGAGCCGGGACAAGGTCGGTCGCCGCTATCCGTTCGCCGTTGTGGGTGTCGGTGCGATGCCGGACACAGCCGACCCCTGGTTCGAGGGTATGGCCAACATCGCCAAGTGGGCGGTCAACGAACTGTGGGACCAGCAACATATCATTGCGCGCTTGAAGACGCTGGAGCCGCCAAGGCAATTTAGCACGCTCGACCGCATAGTGTTCTGGACGGACGACTGGGAGGTGCGTGAACTCGCCTTCGCCGACATTCACGACCTTGCCGACAACGCGCTGCCGGCCATGCGTTGGGCGCGCGCCGTACCTCAGGAGTTCTGACAATGGCTCTGAGCGTCTATGCCGAGAAAATGGGCTTCTTCCACAAGGGTAGCAACGGCCAGGGCATCGCCCCGGGCGACGTGTGCCTCTCGCCGCCCTCCCCGCCGGCGGGTCCTGTTCCGGTTCCTTACGTCAACATGTTGTCGTCATCGGACCTCACCAAGGGCACCAAGAGCGTCAAGATCGACGGCGAGCCGACGGCAATCGAAAATGCATCGGAAATCTCAACCAGCACCGGTAACGAACCGGCCACACAAGGCCTCGGTGCAGGCGTCATTACCCACAAGATAAAGGGAAAAGGCGTCTTCAAGCTTTGGTCATTCGCCGTCAAGGCGGAAGGCAAGGGCGTCGACCGCCATGGCGATACCATGGACCAGAATACTGCGAGCGACCCGCCGCCCAACTGCATCAACCCAGCCGCCTTCAACAAGTTCCTGGCTACGTTGACCAAGGATCAGAAGACCACGAAGTGTGCGCAAAAATATGACCGTGTAGCACACCGTCCCGCACGTACGGACGACCAGGCGGCCAAGGTGAACGGCAAAGCCTGCTGGCAATGCAAAAAAGCCAGACGGGGCCGCTATTCGAAGCTGGTTTCAACCCCACCGTCGGGCGAAATGAAACAGGAGATGGTCCATGATCATCAACCGCCTCTTTGCGTTGCGTGGGAGATGGGCGGATGTAACATGCAGAAATCACCGGACGCATTCCTGGCTCATTTTTCGACGCCACAATCGGTCAAGCCCCATTGTGGCAGGTGCTCAACGTCGCAAGGCTCCCCGGCAGCGAGTTATGCAAAGAACTTCATTGACGACGTCCCGGTGAAGATTGGATGACGCCCAATGCGCAGCATAGAGGAAATCAGAGACAGCTATATCGCCGAATTGCTCGCTATCCAGCCCGAGCTGGAGGATTGGTGGGATGACCTGATTGCCAAGGAAGGGGAGGCTGTCTGGAAGCGCTGGCCGACAGGAATAGCGGGGCACCCGCGGATCATAGCGATCTTTCGCAAGCATTATCTCGAGATTGTTGCCTGGAACAATGCGCAACGCGCCGAGGGCGACGAGCCGGAGGAGAAGTGGGGCATCGACAGCGGTGGCAAGAGCCAGAATTTCGAGTGGCCTATCGAAATCCTGATCATAAACGTCCGGCATTTTGCGCCGGAGCTCCAGCCCATTACCGATGGTTTGTGTTTCGTGCCGATGGCGATGAATCTCCAAGACGAGGTCGAATAATGGCTCTCATCACGCGCTACAGTTCCGAACTCGGCATCAGGCGCCTGCTCGCGCAGCCACTTGACGTGGCGCCACCGTCGGACGTCCGTGCCGTCCACAGTCACGGCGAGGCCAGCCCGGCGCACAGAACATTGTTCGTCGAGTATGTGGCGGAGCTGAGGGAAGCCTACGACGTCGCGTCCGATTGGTGGGCAGATATAGTTGCCACAGAAGAAGAGCGTCAAGGCGGGCGCGAGAAGGCTCTGGAGAAAGCCTTCGATGACCGAGTAGCCGGAGCTGCGTCCAGTCCCAATGTGGTGTGGGTCATACGCCGCTACTGGTTGAAATGCATCGCGGCCAACGACGCTGCAGGCGAGGAGGCCGGTGTGGCCGCCGAAATCTTCCTGCTGCAATGGCTTATCGACGCGGAGGAGAAGGAACTGGTCAAGCTGGTCGCCTGCATGCCGTATTGGCCGATTGGCCAGGACGAAAACGGCAACTGGTGCTGACCACATGTTTGCGGTTTGGGTCGAGAATCGCACGCCGTTCCTTGCCGGCACCTTTGTGCAAGCGAATGCCGAGGGCAACGAAATTTTCCTGGCCGTTTTCTCGGCCAGCTTCGATGTCGCGCAAGGGGCCACCCAATTTCAGCCGGCTGTCGACCAACTGCCCGTAAGCTTCGGCGACATACCGTTCGGCAACCCTGCTTGCTCGTCGGTCCGCTATGAAGGTGAGATCGCATGGGTTAAGCCGGGTGTCGATGTTGTCTTGAACGGTCAAGCACACGCGCCGCGCGACAGACCTGTCCATGAGATGCAAGTCGGGTTGAAGGTCGCTGGCATCCGCAAGGTGCTTAACGTGACCGGCGATCGCCTTTACGATACGGGCGCCTATAGCAAGCCATATCCGTTCACCAGGATGCCCGTCATCTACGAACGGGCGTTCGGCGGAACCGACGACAAGGGCAGGACCGATCCACGCAATCCGCTGGGCGTCGGCTTCAACCATGCCCGCTCCGCGGACAAAACAGTGAAGACGCATGCGCCCAATATAACTTACGTTAGTGAGCCGTTCCTCAGCGTATCCGATCGTCCAAAGCCGGCTGCGTTCGGGGTGATCGGCCGCGGCTGGCATCCAAGGCTGCCGCTGGCGGGCACATATGACCAGGCTTGGATCGACAATCAGTGGCCGCTGCCGCCGACGGATTTCGATCCACGCTATAATTTGTGTGCGCCAGCTGATCAGCAATTGCCGGGGCTGAACGACGGCGAAGACGTCAGCGTCATTGGCATGACGCCCGATGGTCGCTGGAACTTTCGTCTGCCGCGTGTCGTGGCGCCGATCCGCCTCCTTTTCGACGACCGAGCGGAGGATCGTGTCTTCCAGGTAGACACGGTCATCATCGAGCCGGACCTGCGTCGCGTCACGCTGAAGTCGCGCTTGGCAATGGTCACCAAGCGGAACGCGCCGGCGCTTAGGGAGATCATTTTCGGCCATGTTACACCCGCGTTTCTGCTCGCGCGGCGCAAGCGCAAGGTCTATGTCGGTCCACGCGGCGATGGCGGACTGACTGCGCGGAGGGCGACGTGGCTGGCCTAAAGGCCCCGATCTACGTCACAGGCGGTGGCGCGGTAACGCCCGCCGGTCTCAATATGCGCCAGACACTGGCCGCCATCCGGGCCAGTCTTTCGGCGTTCCAGCGGCGCACGCTCGCGGACCCGTTCGGCGAAGATCAAACCGTTTCGCGCATACCCTCGCATTACTCCCTTCGTCTCACGGAAAACGCCTGGTTAACCAGCATGGCCGCGCGTGCGGTCGAGGAGGCGCTGCAAAAGGGCGCCACAGCCGCCAGTGCTAGCGCCCTGCTGCTCGTGACACCTGAGAAATTCCGGGAACATCCGGCCTTTTGGGAGGTGCCGGCCAGCGGGTTCCTCGCAGGTCTGGAACGCAGTTTGGGCAAAAGCTTCCATCCTACTTCGCGCATTGTCGACGGGGGCGCCGCGGCTTGCCTCGGATTGCTGGATCATGCGGCGCGGCTCCTGGCATCCCCGGGCGTCGAGCAGGTTCTGCTGGGCGGCGTCGACAGCCTAGTCAACGACAAGGATATCGCCCGACTGATGGCCGCTGGCCGGTTGAAGAGGGAGGACAATGCGCAGGGTCTCGTGCCGGGTGAAGGCGCAGCCGTTATCTGCCTGCGCCGCACGCCTGGTCGCGATTTGACGGCCCAATGTGCCATTCACGGCGCTGGAGCAGCGCTTGAGGAGAACTCAGTGCTGTCAGAAAATTACAGCCAAGGTAGGGCCTTGGTGGCAGCCTGCCGCGCCGCTATGGAAGGCAGAGGGCCGACGGAGTCCGACATTGCATTCATCGTCAGCAACGACAATGGCGAGCGCTATAGCGCTTGGGAGGGATTGATAGGCCGTCCGCGCTTCTACCGCACGCGCCGCGAAACCCTACCAATGGCCTATCCGGCGATGACGGTTGGGGACATCGGCGCCGCGGCCGGCGCGCTCACATTGCTCATTGCCGCCGACAGTTTCGCCAAGGCCTATGCTCCCGGCCGTGTCGCCATGTGCGAGGCCACATCCGAAGCCGGCATGCGTGCCGCGGCGCTTGTCAGCGCGGTCGTCAACGCCTAGCCACAGCGCTTCGCTGTCACATGGCAAGCCGCTCTCCCTCTCTCCTTCCGTTTGCGCGCAATTCCGGGCGGAGATCCACGTCACACTCTCTCCGTGGTTGCCCAGGGCAGACCTTGTGGGACAACTCGCTTCGAGGCCCATAGTGGATTCTCTTATGCGGTCCTCACATCCACGCCGGAATCGGGCGCGAGTGGCGCCAGTTGGTCAGCGCCATCTCGGCATTCGCAAGCGCAGCTCTCATAGCGTCGAGTTTCAGGCGCCGCATCGAATGAAATCGGTCGAACCTGGACGGGCCTCTCCCCTCCTCCCACCAAGCTGCCGCCCGCGACGCGGAAGGTAGCGGCGTCGCTTCGACAGTGTCGAATTCCGGCCCGAGTTTGGCCGGATCCGTGACGAAAACGTCAGTGTCGTTGAAGTCGATCTCGACCAGGTCTCTCAACGCGAGCCCAGCCGCATAGGCAAGGTCTGGCGAGCGCATCATCTCGATCAGCCAAGGCATGATCCCCATGTCGCCCAGCAGCCCGCTGGAGGCCACGGCCACTTCCCGCGCAGCGGCATAGGAGATGCGTTTGTGCCACCACGATCGCGCCTCGATCGGCGGTGTGGCAAGCAGCCGGACTTCCATCGCTGCGGCCGCAAGCTCCGGATGATTGGTGAGCATCTTGTCGAGCACAGGTTGGGCCAGCCGGACCTGCCCGAGCAAACAGGCCGCTACAGCAGCTTCTAGCCGTTCCCGTGCGTCACGCGCTTCCAGGCAAGCAGCAACCTGCACTATCACATCGCGACGCCGTCGCGCACCCGCGAGCCTCAGAGCCCTGCGCCGCACTTCGCTGTCACCGTCGTTCAGCAACTCCTTAAGTCTGGGGCCGGGATTGGCCCCGTGATGATGCAGCGCGCCGACGGCCAGAGCTCGCTCCATCGCGACCGCCGAATCCAGCCAGCGCGCAACAAACGGCTTCAATCGATCCGGCGAGCTGCGAGCGACGGCGCCCGACAAGGCCGACAGTCCGGCCCCCCCAAGCAACATCGCGCTGTCAAAGACAAACTTGATGGCGGGAGCTGATTGCCATTCCAGCGCCAAGGCCGCCAACACGAACAATTCCGGTGGCTCCTGGTAATCGGCGAAGCGAGCCGTCGCGAGATCCCATGCCGCCCGGCCGGCGGCGAACAATCCGTCAAGATTGGCGTCGAGCCGTTGATCGATGCGGCCGATGTCGAACGCGCCCATCACGGGTCCGTCGATCTCGCGCGCGCGACGATGCCACAGGAACGCGGCATCCTCTAGATGCTGCTCGATGATCGATGGGATCGTCGCGGTCCGCTGCATCGACTTTTCAGTTGAGGTGGACAGCCGCACCCCGCACGCGGTTTACGCCGCTTGCCTGGCTGCTCAACTGACTGCCCCGGATCGAGATGCGGCCATTCTTCTCAAGAATGATCGAGGCCAGGCCGCAACGCAGTTCGATACGCTCCTTGGCATTTAGCGTCACCGCTTCGCCGTCGCGCATCACCTGCACCTGCTCGCGCGCGTGCACCGGATCCACAATGCGCCCTACGACGAGCGGGCGGCCCGGATCCCCGCCTTCGAACAGCAGCGCCACTTCAGCGCCCACAGCCGAGGCGTCGAGATTTGCCAGGCTGCGCGCCTTGAGCGCTGTCTCGCCGGGGTTGCCGACAAACACAACCAGCGGCGCCCCCTCCTCGAAGCCGATCAGGAGCCCGATGACGACGCCTTCGATGCATTGGACAGGTTCTTCGCGTCCCGTGATTTCAGTTGTTAAAGACATTGCTACCCTTGATCTTGACATCGCCGTCAGCCTTGACCTGGACATCGCCGCTGCCCTGGATGCGGATGTCCTTGCCTTTGATGGAAATCGTTCCGTCCTTCTTCATGTTGATCGACGCATCCCCGCATACCAGTGTAATCTCGTCACCGGCGTCGATCATCAGCTTTTTGCCGACCTTGTGGGTGCTGTCTTCCGCAATCTGAACGCCGCTGCCCTTGCCGACCTTCAGGGCATGAGCGCCGCCGACGTCGGTCACATCGTCGGCACCGATGGCGGCGCTCCTTGCCTTCCCGATCTGGGACGACTGTGCCCCGCCAACCGCGAAACTCTGATCCGCGCCGACATTGACGGTCTGCGCGGCACCGATGTCCCAGCTGTCCGCCGCGCCAATACTGTGACTTTGGCTGATACCTACGCTGACCGACCGCGAAGCCCCTATCGTGTTCGTCTGCGCTGCCCCGACGCTACGTGTCTCGGTGGCGCCCACCGTGTCCATGCGCGCTGCGCCCACCGTGACGGTCTGCACCAGGCCAACCGTCTGAGAATGGTTGGAGCCGATTGTTTCCGACGAATTGGCGCCGATATGGATGGTCTCATTGGCGCCGACCGTCAGCGAACGGTTCGCGCCCACCGTCTCTGTGTCATTGCTGCCGATGTTGGTGGTCTGGTCGACGCCGACCTTGACCGTCTTGTTGTTGCCGACGTCTTCATCAAGATTATGGCCGACAGAGTGCTTGGCGTCGTGGTCGATGCGGTCGGACTGGTCGTGCTGAACGGTCTTGTTGCGATCGTGCTTGATCAGCAGGTGGTGGTCCTTCTGCGCCTGGAAATTGACCAGCTCGGAACCAGCCTTGTCCTCGAACATCAGCTCGTTGTAGCCGCCGCCGCCTTTCGAGGAATTGGACTTCCAGCCTGATTGCGTGGCGTTGCCCGGCAGCGCGTAAGGCGGCATCTCAGCGGCGTTGTAGACGCGACCGGTGATGATCGGCAGGTCGGGGTCGCCTTCGATGAAATCGACTATGACCTCCTGCCCGATGCGAGGAATTTGGATGAAGCCCCAGCCGCTGCCGGCCCAGGTCTGCGACACACGCACGAAGCAAGACGAGTTCTGGTCTTTCTTGCCGAGGCGGTCCCAATGGAATTGCACCTTCACCCGAGCGTACTTGTCGGTGAAGATCTCCTCGCCCGACGGGCCGACCACGGTCGCGGTCTGCGGTCCGCGCATGATCGGTCGCGGCGTGATCCGCGGCGGCCGGTAGGGCAGTTTGGTGGGCGCGATGCCAAGCACGACCTTGAAATTCTCGCTGTGGGCTTCGTTTTGGGTCCGGTAGCCCGGATCGAACAGCCGGTATTCGGCGCTGATCACGAGATAGTCCTGGTTCTGGTCGTCGCGCGGGAAACTTTCGAGCGTGAACTTGCAGCCTGAAAAAAGGCCCCGGACGGTTCCCACCGCCGTGCTGTGCTGGTGCACAGCCTGGAGTTCCTCACGGCGGATACCCGCAATCTTATCGCCCCGCCCGACATCGAGATGCGCGCCGGGCTGACGGTAGTTTTCGCCCGAAGCCTCCTGATGGGCGAAGGGCTGAGCGGATTTCGCCATCAGGTCAGCGCCGGGCTTCTCGAAATCATAGTCTGTATGAACGTAGGCGCCTGGACGCACGGCGCTGCCCGGAATCCATTCGGTAATGTATTCAACATCACGGCGCGAGCCGTGGCCTTCGAAATTGTAAAGCACCTTGTCGTAGCCTGGCGCCGGCTTCAGCTTGCTCATGGCATCGCACAGCACCAGCGTGTGCTTGCCCTCGTTGTGCTCGAAGAAATAGAAGATCCCTTCGTGCTCGAGCAGCCGCTGCACAAAATCGAGATCGCTCTCATCGTACTGCACGCAATATTCGCGCGAGGGATAAGACCCCTGCAGCCGCTTCTCGAACTTGGCGATGCCGTATTTCGAGAAGATCTTTTCAACGATTTCGACAGCGGTCATGTTCTGGAAAATGCGGCAGTCGGTGGTGTTGCCGAGGAACCAGAGCCATGGCCTGACACTGGCCTCGTAATAGGTCAACCGATCCTCTATGCGGGTAAGTTTGAAATCCGACACCAGACCGCTGAACCAGCGCTTTGGATCGGATTCGCCTTCGACGGAAACGACGCCGCCTAGCATCTTCAGCGGATCGATCTCACGGCTCTTGCTGACGAACCCCACGGTATAGACGAAACATCGGCTGATCTCATCCCGGCCGACGAGATGGGTAAAGGTCAGCACATCGGCCCCAACCGGCGTCTGTAGAACCGTGGCACGTTCATTCGGCATGGGTCGTGCCCCTCCTCGACGCGGCCGCCGGGATGATGGATTGAAGCCCCGCTCCGTGAACGGCATTACGTTCACAGCATCTGACCGCCGCAAGCTAGCATACCTTCGACGGAGACCAAATAAAAGCAACGCATGAACCTGGCGAGCATTGTTCGTGAAACCCGCCTCTCCCACTGCGCCGGCAAGCTGCTAGAATGCCTTGGGATTTCAGCGGACAGTGGCTTTCAATGTTCATCTCGCTTCAGATCAGCAATGTCGACCGGCTACCGCCAGGGGTCGCCGCGAGCTATGCCGCCCGCGACCGTGGCTTCGAAATCGGGCGCGAAAACTGCGACTGGACGCTGTCCGACCCTGCCAAATTCATCTCGGGGCGGCATTGCGAAATCCGCTATCAGACGGGATCGTTCTGGCTATACGACCTGTCGCGCAACGGCACTTTCGTCAACGGCTCCAGCCAGCGCCTGACTGCGCCGCATCGATTAACCCGAGGCGACCGGCTGCTGATTGGCCACTATGTCATCGCCGTTTCGATCGACGAAGAGCGCATTGGCGCCGGTCATCCGCAAGCCAGAATCGGCTCGACGCAACGCGAGTTGCCGGCCTCGACGGGACGGTCGCTTGAGCCCGGCAGCGCACCGTTGCCCACACCGGCAGAACACAGCCCTGGCCAGGCAGCGAAAATGTCGATGTCGTCGGCGCCGACGCCCGGCCCTGATGTCCCAGTCAAGCAGCCGGCGGAAGCCGACAGGATACTTGGTGATATCGCCAGGGCGGCCGGCTTGTCGCCGGAGCTGTTGGCGTCGCGCGATCCGCACGATGTCGCTGCCGAGATCGGCGCCGTCTTGCGAACCACAGTCGAGCAACTGTCCTTGCTGCTCAAGGCGCGCGCGGCGGCCAAGGTCCTCGCGAAAAGCGCGAATCGCACGATGATCGGCGCCGCGGACAACAACCCGCTGAAATTCGTGCCGGGCACCGACGATATGCTGGAAATCATGTTTGCCAAGCGGCGGGCGGGTTATCTGGATGCCAGACGCAGCATCGAGGATGGGTTCGACGACCTGAAGACCCACGAAATCGCAACCTACGCAGCCATGCAGGCCGCGCTCTCAAGGCTGCTCGACGACCTGTCACCGGAGGCAATCGCCAGAAGAAACCCACCTGCCTCCTTTTCATCGAGGAAGAGCCAAGCCTGGGATGCGCTCGTCGCGACGTGGCGGACGATGGAAGACAAGCACGAAAACGGCATGCTGGATGTCTTTCTTGCCTATTTCGCCGAAGCCTACGCCAAGGCTGGCAAACAGAAATAGCCTTGCGCCATATCGCGTTGGCAGCACTCGTTAATGAACCTCAAGGAAAGCCATTTCCTTGACATCCTGCTTTCCGATTTCAATCGGCTTCCTGTGCGACTAGAATAGCATAGGAGCGCTTGCCAAGGCTGGCAGAGCGGCGCGGCTTGGGGCGTGTGCAGGAATGTCATGTTTCGGCAAAATCAGACCTTCCATCCGGCTCGCTGCTGATACTGAGCGTCGTATGCTTTCCTCCTGCCAGAGAGACGCCCGTTCGATATCGGCGGTGGTGCGCCGATGAGCTCGAAGGACGATTCCTCCGAGTCTCCGGATAAAACCGTCATCCGCGCGCCACGGCCAAGGCAAAAGCCCGCTGGTTCCGGTCCGCAAAGCGTGCACCCTCTCCCCTCACTCACCAGGGAATCGACCGTGTTCGACCCCGGCGCCGGCCGCCAGTTGCCCCCCGGCTGGTCGTCGGGAACCGTGGTTGTTCAGGACAACGAAGCGGTTGCTGCAAAAAGACCGGTGTTGCAGCAGGATGCCTTGCTCCACGCCACCGCTGGCGTGAAGTATGCCGCAGCCAATCCCATCCTTGCCGCCGCAGCCCCCTTGCTCATGCTGTTCGGCCAGTTGCGGCTGATGCCGGTCGAACGCCAAGCGGCCGCGTTGGCCGAGCATATCGCGGACAACATCGATAGCTTCGACCATGCCACGGCCAAAGCCGGAATTGCCGAACAAGACGCGCGGATCGCCAAGTTTGCGCTTTGCGAAACCGCCGACGACCTCATCGGCAATCTGCCCTGGCCGGACAAACATACCTGGCTGCGGCACAGCATGGTGATGAAGTTCTTCCACACGCAGCCGACAGGGACCGGCTTTTACGAGGCGCTGAACAATATCCTCCCCAAGCCTGAAGGGCATTGCGACCTGCTCGAATTGATGCATGCCTGCCTTTCGCTAGGCTTCCAAGGCCAGTATCGGGCCTTGTCGGGTGAGCGCAACACGCTGGAGCGCGTCCGGCGCGATGTATATGACACGCTGCGCTATTTCAGGCCACGTGCCGCAGACGAGATTTCGCCCAGGTGGCAAGGCATGGCGGCGGCGATGCCCAGGCCAGCAAGGCGGCTGCCGCTGTGGGCGATCGCAGCCGCCGCCGCGACCCTGGTCACGGTAGCCTTTTTCTGGCTGAGGATATTGATCACCGACGAAGGCGATGTCACTGCCAGCGAGTTGCTGGCGCTCAATCCATCCAGCCCGGTTATGATTGAACGGGCCAGCGTAGAGGCGCCCGCCGAGCCGGCGCGAGCCGACCCGCCACCACCTGCGCCTGCGAACACCACGCAGATCGACCGCATCCGCACCGCACTCGCCAAGGAGGTCGCGGGCGGTGGACTGAGCGTCGGCACCAAGGGCGACTTCATCGTCGTCGAGATCAGCAGCCAGCTCTTGTTCCTATCCGGCCAGGCCGGGGTAACGGCACAGTTCCAGCCGATCGCGACAGACATCGCCTCGGCGCTCGATGCCGAACCCGGACCGATCAAGATCGTCGGCCATACCGACAACGTGAAGCCGAAGAAATCGAGCACATTCAAGTCAAATTTCGATCTTTCTGTTGCACGTGCAAAAGCGGTGCAGGCCATGATGGCCAAGCAATTGAAGGACCCGTCGCGCCTGAGCGTCGAAGGCAAGGGCGAAGACGAACCCATTGCCGACAATGCGACCGCGGACGGCAGGGCCAAGAACCGCCGCGTCGACGTGATACTCCCAAAGCAGGACGCGTTATGAGCGGGCCCGGCGAGGAGCTGATCGGCTGGGTGCTGCGGATCTTCAGCGCGCTTGCCCTCGTCGGCTTCTCGGCCGCCGTCTGGTATGCCGGACCCCTGATCCGCTTCGCCGACACCCGCCCGCTTGGGTCGGTGTGGCTCAGGGCACTCATCATCGGCACGACCGCCATCGTGCTTGCGTCTTTCTATGGCATTCGCTTCTGGCAAAGACGCAAGGCGCAACAGGCGCTCGAAACGGCCATTGTGCGCGGCGACGAGCGCAACGACGATTCACTGGTGCTCGAAGTGCGCATGAGCGAAGCCATCGCGACGCTCAGGCGGACGAGCCGCAAGCGCAACTTCCTTTATGATGTCCCCTGGTACATCGTCATCGGTCCGCCAGGCGCCGGCAAGACGACGGCGCTGGTCAACTCCGGCCTCAACTTTCCGCTTGCGGGCTCCGGCAACGCCCAGCCGGTGACTGGCGTCGGCGGCACGCGGTCATGCGACTGGTGGTTTACCGATGAAGCCGTGCTGATCGATACGGCTGGCCGCTACACGACCCAGGAATCGGACCGCGAACGCGACCAGGCGAGCTGGCTTGCATTCCTGGGATTGCTCAAGAAAAACCGCCCCAGGCAACCAATCAACGGCGTGATCGTCGCCATCAGCCTCGCCGATCTCATCAGCCTCGACGACCAGCATATCGATGCGCATGTCACCGAGATAAGGAGCCGTCTGCGCGAATTGCACGAGACGCTCAAGATCCAGTTTCCCGTCTATCTCCTCTTCACCAAGGCCGACCTCTTGTCGGGTTTCATGGATTATTTCGGTGGCTTTGATGACGCGCGCAGACGCCAGGTATGGGGCGCGACGTTCCAGACCGCAGATCGCACAAGGAACATGGCCGGCGAGGCAGTGGCCGAATTCGACGCTCTGGCGCAGCGCTTGGCAGAAGAACTCGTCGACCGTTTGCAGCAAGAGGCCGACCCGGTGGCGCGCATCGCCATCTTCGACTTCCCGGCGCAGTTCGGCGCCCTCAGGAACCGGACCGCGCATTTCATCGGCAGTTTGTTCGATGCCTCCCGATCACGGGTGAATGTCAGCTTGCGGGGCCTCTATTTCTCCTCGGGTACTCAAGAAGGAACACCGTTCGACCAGGTACTGGGCACGATCGGGCGCAGCTTCGGCACGGCCTCGCAGGCGCATCTTTCGGGCACCGGCAAGAGCTTCTTCCTGCACGATCTCCTGACCAAGGTGATCTTCCCGGAATCAGGTTGGGTATCTTTCGACCGGGCGGCCGGACGGCGCGCCAGACTTGCGAGATTTGGTGGCCTCGCCGCGATTGTGCTGGCGACGTTGACGGCGCTCGGCGTGCTTGGGCTGAGCTTCTTCGCCAACCAGTCCCTGATCACGTCCACCAGGCAGTCCATGGCCCACTATCGCGACAGCGCCGATGCGCTGCTCAAGAGCACTATGGTGAGCGACGTCGACCTCGAAAATGTCATCGGTCCGCTCGACCAGTTGCGCAACCTGCCAGCGGGATTCGAGACCGGCGACCAGGGAAAGCCGATCGAGGAGACGTTCGGGCTCGGGCAGCGCGATAGGCTGCTGTCGGCCTCCAAGGATGCCTATCGGCAAGCGCTCGAGCGGACATTCCGCTCGCGGCTTCTGGTGCAGGCGGAGCGGACCATCCAGGCCAAGATTGCCGATCCAATCGCACTCTACGAGCCGCTGAAGATCTACCTGATGCTCGGCGGAAAGGCTCCTAAGGTCGATAACGAGTTGATTGTTTCCTGGATGAAGCAGGATTGGGAAGTGAACCGCTATCCGGGCGAGAACAACCGCGAGGGCCGCGCGCAGCTCGAAAAGCATCTGCGCGCGATGCTTGCCCTGGACGACGCCTACGATCCCGTCTTCGAGCTCAACCAGCCATTGATCGAAGCTGCGCAGCGCTCGCTTGGCCGCATGAGCCTTGCCGACCGCGCTTCGGCGCTGATCAAGTCGGCGGTATACGCGGCAAGGCTGGAGAGCTTCCCAGTCGCAGCAAAAGCCGGCCCTGAGGCACAGCTCGTGTTCGAACGCGCGGATGGCGGCGATCTCGCGGATCTCGACGTTCCCGGGCTTTACACGCGGGACGGCTTCAACCGTTTCTTCCTGCCGCAGCTCTCGCGCATCGCGCAGATTCTCGTCAACGACCAATGGGTGCTTGGCGGCGGCGGGGAACAGGGCGGCATTGACCAGGACCTGCCCAAGCTTGGTCCAGAACTGATCGACCGCTACGGCAAGGAATTCTCCGCCGCGTGGAACGGCGTCCTTGACCAGCTGATGTTCAAGGCATTGCTCGAAGACAAGCCGCGATATCTGCCGCTTTCCGCTCTCGCCGCGCCGGACTCGCCTCTTGCTCAGCTCTCTACGGCGATTGCCGACGAGACCGCGTTGACAAAGGATAAGATGGTCGAGGGCGAAGGCGGCGCGGCGCAAGAGGATCTCGCCAGCATGGCCAAAGGCCTGGCTCGCATCGGCCTGCAGATCGCCGGCGGCAAGTCGCAGAGCCGTGCCGGCTCTGGCTCGGCTGTCGCACACAGTGCCGGGGCGAACGTCGAGGCGCAGTTTCGATCTTTCCAGTCCCTGGTCAGCGGCGCAAACGGAGGGCGGCCAATCGATGCGTTGACGCGGAATTTCCGTGATATCTTCCAAAGCCTGAGGCTTTCGGCCGATGATCCTTCACAGACCGAACGCGTCAACGCCAACCTGCAGCTGCAGATCTCCACGCTGCGCGCCAATGTCTCGCGTCTTCCGAAGCCGCTTGCGCGCATGGTCAACGCCGCAGCGGACGAGTTTGCTGGCAGTGTCGCCAAAGCCTCGCTGGCCAACCTCAACCAGAGCCTCGACCAGACGGTCACACGAGCCTGCGAGGAGGCGGTCGGCGGTCGCTATCCCTTCGCAAGGGACGCCACGCAAGAGATCTCGATAGCGGATTTCGCAAGGCTTTTCGCGCCGGGCGGGCTGATTGACCGTTTCTTTGCGCAGAACCTTGCGTCGCTCATCGACATGAGCGGCCAGGAATGGACCTGGAGACAGGATGCCCGCGCCGGCCACGACTTGGCGAAATCGACCCTGAAATCCTTTCAGTCGGCCGCAGAGATCCGCAGCGCCTTCTTTCCGTCCGGCGGCTCAGTGCCCTCGGTTTCGATGACCATTACGCCGTCTACGCTCAATGGAGACGCAGACAACGCCGTTCTCAGCGTTGACGGCCAGACTATCCAGAGCAGCCAGACGGGCAACGCGCCGAGTACGGTGACGTGGCCAAACAGCACTGCCTCGGCTTCCGCCAGCCTCACCTTGATGCCGCAAATGCCCGGCCGCGACTCGGCTATCAATTTCGAAGGACCGTGGGCGTTCAAGCGTCTGCTGGAAAAGGCGACCATCACCGCCAGCGGCGAAGCCCGCTTCGTGATCGGAGGACGCGACGTCGCTTACATGATCCAGACCGGACCGGCGGCAAATCCCTTCCTGTTGCCAGCCCTGGCCGACTTCAGCTGTCCGAAGGCGTTCTGACACGGCTTTGTTCAAGCGCAGCGGCGGCTGCGGCACTCATTTTGGTACTCTAATGGATGCGCTTATGGCAAAGTGGCCTGGGCACGCTGCCCGGGGTTGGTCACAGGGGACGCTCGCGAAGCGCTAGGTGGCAAATTGAGCACTGTCGCCCTTTCCATCGAAAGCTTCGGCGTGACCCATAGAGGCTGCGTGCGCGACCACAATGAGGACAACTACCTGATAGAGCCGCAGACCGGTCTCTGGGTGGTGGCGGATGGCATGGGCGGGCACGAAGCCGGCGAGGTCGCGTCGGCCAGCATCGTCGACCATCTGGCAACGATCGGCATAGCGAGCTCGGCACCCGACCTTCGTGCGCGGTTCGAGGACCGGCTGAGCCGCGCCAATTCCGAGATCCGCGAGATCTCGCGATCCCGCGGCATCACCATCGGCTCGACCTTCGCCGCCTTGCTTGCCATGGATGGACGGTTTGCCGGCCTGTGGGCCGGCGACAGCCGCATCTATCTGATCCGTGACGGGACAATCTTTCAGGTCTCGAAGGATCACACCGAGGTCCAGGAACTGGTGGATCGCGGCATGATCAGCGCGCAAGAGGCGCTTACCTGGCCGCGCCGCCACGTCATTACCCATGCAGTCGGGGTGAGCGACGAGCTCGAGATCGATTTCCAGCAGGGCGAGCTGATGGCGGGGGATGTTTTCGTCCTGAGCACCGACGGACTGACGGCTCATGTCAGCGACGCCGAGATCGAAGCCGCAGTCAGATCGGCAACGCCGCAGGCGGCGTGCCGGAGCCTGCTGGAGACGGTGCTGGCGCGGGGCGGCACCGACAATGTGACCATCGTACTCGTGAAGATCGGCGGCGGGCGCAACGGTGCGCCCCATCCGGATCGGTCCGGACCGGAGAGCCTGGCGAGATGAGCGACGACGATAAAACGCGGATATCGGCCAACGTCACCTATGCCGGCGCCGGCACGCAGCTCAGCGGCATCTACGAACTCGACGAGAGGATCGCGTCCGGCGGCATGGGAGAAGTCTATCGCGGCCACAACATCCAAACCGGCGATCACGTGGCGATTAAGATCGTCCTGCCCGAATTCGCCCGTGACCAGACGATCCTGTCGCTGTTCCGCAAGGAAGCATCGATCCTCAACCATCTGTCGCATGATGCGGTGGTTCGCTATCACGTCTTCACCATCGATCCGAAGATCGGCCGCCCCTACCTGGCGATGGAGTTCGTGGACGGCCAATCGCTGTTTGATGTGATGCGTCACGGAGCGATGCAGGGGGAAGACGTGCGGCGCCTTTGCCATCGCTTGACCTCGGGGCTGGCGGCTGTGCATCAGGCGGGCGCGATTCACCGCGACCTTTCGCCGGACAACATCATCCTGCCTGGCGGGCGGGTGGAGCACGCCAAGATCATTGATTTCGGTATCGCTCGCTCGGCGACCGCAGGCGGTGAAACGCTGATCGGTGGGAAGTTCGCCGGCAAATACAATTACGTATCGCCCGAACAGCTCGGCCTCTATGGCGGCGAGGTCAGTGAGCAGTCCGATATCTATAGCCTCGGCTTGGTACTCGCCGCCGCACTGCGCGGAAAGCCACTCGACATGAGCGGCTCGCAGTATGAGGTCATCGAAAAACGCCGGAACGTCCCAGACCTGTCTGACATCGATCCCGAGTTCCACGATCTCCTCGGCGCCATGCTGCAGCCCGACCCGCGCGATCGGCCGGCCAGCATGGCCGAGATCGCCAGGGCAACGCGTGGCGAGGATGTCGAGCTGACATTGCCGCCCGTATCGTATGGTTCGCGCGAACGCTCGGGCTTGCCGCGCGCCGGCTGGACGGCACTGCCCACCTCCAGGCTCGAGCGTTCGGCATCTCCGGGCGAACAACGCTTTGTCGAGCATGTGCGGCCGGCGCATCTGTCGCAACCAGAGTCGGCGCCGACGCCCGGCACGGCCGTTCCGGCTAAGCCGCGAAAGCCGGGGCGGATGCCGGCCATCGCTGCCGGCCTGGTAACGCTGGCGGTCCTGTTTGGGGGCGGCCTTTATGTCAGTGGCATCCTGGCGCGGCCGCCGGCCGAAGAGATCCCCAAGCCTCTGACATCAAAACCGGTGGTGCAGAAGCCGCAACCGGAAGCATCGCAACCGCCGCCATCATCACCGCTGCAGCCGGAGCCGTCAAAACAAGATAACGCTGCCACCGACCAAACGGCAATGCCACCTGCGCTGCCGGATGCTCAGGTGAAGACCACAATACCGGTCGCGGACCAGGCGGACGCAGCAGGCGAGCAGAAACCGCAGCATGCCAAGCCCTCCGAAATGCCGGTGCCGACCCCGCGCCCCGCGCTGCCATCGGCAACAAAATCACAGCAGGTCGCCAGCCAGGAGCCGACGGGCCAGCCGGTGACCGCACCATCCATGGCTCACCCCGAAGCAACGGCTACTCCGCCGGTCGAGATCAAGCCTGCCGAGACGCCGACCGCGACCCGGTCAAACGCGGTGTCGGTGCCGAAGCCCGAGGCGAACGCGAACCCGCCGCAGCCAGTCGGCGAGCCGCCGGGGACGTCGGCGGCAAGCCAGACGCAGACAGAGGGCAAGCCGGCGCGGGAAGCAAACCCGCCGGCGACGAAACCAAGCGCAACCGAGTTGGTCGATAAGCTTTCCAAAATGGCCGAGCCGGAGGCTTCCTCGCCGACGATTGCGGAAAGCCCAGTGCCGGCGCTGCCGGTCAGCCCGCCGGCTCAGCCGGTGCCGCCGACTGCGATCGCTAGCAAGCCGCTGCCAGCCGCGCCGTCCGAAGCGGCGAACACGCCGCAATCGTCCCAGCAACCGCGGCCGCCGTTGACCACGCAGCCCGAAAACACCACCGTCGCCATCAACATGCCCAAGCCGGCGGTGCCGCCAGCGGCGGCAGTCGACGAGACGGCGCAACGTGCGTCGTGGGTGCGCGACTTCAGTGGCGGCGACTGTTTCTACGCGTCGCTGACATCCCAAAGCGCCAGCGCCGCCGCAATCGAAGGCTTCGCAACCGCCGTGCAGCCCTTCGAGCAGATGCTCAATGACTTTCAATCAAGGTTCCATCTCGAGCCCGATATCAGCGTCCGTGTCATCGACCAGCCCCAGTGTGAAGTGACCAGGTTCCTGCGCTTGCTCGACCGCAACCAGGTGGAAAGGCCGCAACTGGTTCTCGACCGGACGGCGGTGCCGGACGGCGCGCCGATCAGGGGCACGCTGGCAACCCATGGCGGGCTGGTTTCTAACGTCATGCTGATCGACCACAGAGGCATCGCCTTCAACCTTGATGACCGCATGGTGGCGCAAGCCGACAAGGCGATTTTCAGCATACCGATTGGTTTGGGCGCCGCCGACAAGGCGGCCGGCAAAGCCCTGCCGCAGATCATGCTGGTGATCACCGGACCGCACGACATTCGGGCCGCGAGCTTCTCCAGGCCGACACCAGCCTCCGACCTTTTGCCAAAGATCCTCGAAGAGATCGAGGCCGACGGTTCGCAATTCTCCGCCGCCGCGAAGTATTTCAGGCTCGGCGGATAGATATGTAACGCCGATGGACCTTCGCGCCTTGCATTTATTCTGCCCGCCTTCCGCACGCATAAAGCGTAGCTGGTCTGGACGCTTGCTGGCCAACCGCGTCGCGTTTTCCGTGCTGTCGGGCGCAGCACTGCTCCTTGCCGTCTCAACCGACAGCGCGCATGCGGAATTCACCGTCTGCAACCAGACCCTCGACGTCGTCAATCTCGCCGTCGGACAGAAGATCGACGATTCCGACCAGACCGACGGCTGGTGGACCATTGGCGCCAACCAATGCGTGAACGTCATCCGCGAGGAACTGACCAACCGGTACGTATACCTCTATGCAACCGACGTGTTCGGCCATGCGATCCTCAGCGGATCGACCGAAATGTGTGTTGATCGACACCGCTTCTCTATCCGTGGCATCGACGAGTGCTGGCAGCGCGGTCATATCGCGGCCCGTTTCGTCGAAGTCGATACGCTCGAGCAGGTGCGCTGGACCTATTTCCTCACCGGAAACGGCCCGTGACGCACAGTATCGACACGAGCTTCAAACAAAAGAAGCTGGCGCGCCAGAGCGAGCGCAGGCGCAAAGTTTGGCACCGCTTTCTTGCCGGCCTTGCCGCGCTCACCGTCATCGCGATCGCCACCGGGTTTTATCTCACCCGGGATGATTGGTCGTTCGGCGACGAGAATGAAGAGCTGCATCCCGTCGAAGGTATGGATGACATACCCCCCGACGCCTCGGTCTATGTGCCGGCCATCATCGATCTTGCCGGCGACCCGATGTGGATCACGCTGGCACCCGATGACGAGACCGCCACGAAGGGCCGCACGATTGCGCGCCCGGCCGAACTCGACAGTTCCGGGGCTTCGCCGCAGATCGAGATCCTGTCCGACGTGATGTTGAGCGCCAGCGAGAAGTTCATGACGACGATCCCCTCCACGCAGGAGGATTTTGCCTTCTTCCAGGCGCAGCGGCAGGCTGCTCCGAAGCCCTCCGCCGCGGCACCCGAGGGCCACGAGCCGACCGCGCCCGAACCTGCCGTCGCGTCCGAGGATCAACGCGATGATCTGGCGAACGACCTGCAGGCGGCGCCTGAAGGGGGGGAGATGTCCCCGGGTTCGGCGCTCAAAGCTGACGCGGACGACCCCGAGGCCGGCTGGGGCGAGACCATTGACCAGGGCGAGAAAGCGCTGCCCGCCTTTGAGAAGACCGCCATTGAGAACAACACGACGGTCGCGACCGTCATCAGCGATTATCAGCGCTACGAGGCGACAGAGGACACTTTCGTGAAAGTCCTCAACGAGCGCAGTCTGGACAGCGTCGCGCTCGACGCGCATTTCTCCGCGGATGATGCCAGGCTTGCGGGCGAAGCGCTGAAAGCGGTGTTCAACCGCGATCGGCTGGAGCCTGGTTTTGTGGTCGCCCTGCGCGGTTTCCGGCCGAACGGTGAGACGACGACCATGTCGCTGATGCAAGTCTCCGTCTACGCAAGGAACCTTTACGTCGGCACACTGACCCGCAACGCCGGGGGCGCCTTTGTTGCAGGCGTCGATCCCTGGGTGCGCGAGGACCTCTTCAACTATTCCGGTGGCTCGGATCAGGGTGGGCCGAAGCGGCAGTACCGTCTGCTCGACGCAATCTACTCGACGGCGGCGCGCAACAAGGTGCCGACGAGCGTGATCGGCGAAGCCATCATGTATCTGTCGAGAGGACAGGATCTGGACGCCTTCGCCGGCGAGGACCAACGCCTGGTGCTGATCTACTCGCAGACCCCGCGCGGCCAAGGCGAGATTTCCGGACGGGTGCTTTACGTCGGCGTCCTGGGTAAGGACAAAAACCTCGACTGCTTCGTCTACCAGCAAGCCGACGGGCAGTATGCCTGCGTCACCGGCGATGATCAGGTTCGTTCGCAGACCGTCACCAACGGCATGATCACGCCAGTGAGCGGGGTGATGACGTCGACCTTCGGCCCGCGTAGACATCCAATCCTCGGCACGGTTCGAATCCACAAGGGCGTCGACTGGGCAGCCCCGGTCGGCACGCCCATCATGGCGGCCTACGACGGCGAGATCAGCTTCCAAGGCGACGGCGGCAGCTATGGCAATCTGGTCAAGATCACCCATTCAAACGGGCGCGAGACGCGCTACGCCCATATGCAGAAATTCGCCATTGCCAGCGGCGTCGGCACCAAAGTGAAGGCAGGCGACGTCATCGGCTATATTGGCACAACCGGGCTCTCGACCGGACCGCATCTGCATTTCGAACTTTATCAAAACGGCGAGGCGATCGATCCGCTCGGCACCGTCACCACGGTTGCCAGCGCTGAGTCCCTCAGCTCTGGCCGATCCGCAGGCTCTGGCGATGCCGCGGTCGAAACGCTAACCGACCGGATCGTACATGTTGAAAGCGGCGGCAGCGCCCGCGCCAAGAATCCCAACTCGTCGGCAACCGGGGCTGGCCAGTTCATCACCAAGACCTGGATCCGGATGATGAACACCTATCGTCCCGATCTAGCCCGTTCGCTCTCGACCGCCGACCTGCTCGCGCTTCGCTATGACGTGACGTTGTCGCGTGAGATGGTGCGCAATCTGGCGCGCGAAGGCGAAGCCTATCTGCGCGCCCGCGGCCACCAGATAACCGCAGGTCGCCTTTATCTGTGCCACTTCCTTGGCATGGAAGGAGCGCATCAGGTGCTGGCCGCGTCCGGCACGTCGCAATTGAGCGCCGTTTTGGGTTCAGCGGTGATCGAGGCCAATCCCTTCCTCATCCGCAAGACCGCTGGCTATGTCATCGACTGGGCCGAGCGGAAGATGGGTCAAAAAGTGCCGCGCCTGGTGACGGATGCGGGCCAGCCGGCGACGACCACGACCGAAGTTCGGCAGACGTCACCGGAGTTCGAAAAATACAAGCAGGCGATAACAGCGCTGCTCAATTCGATCCAAGGTGTGCTTGAGCCAAGCTAATTAAGGATCGGCCGGTCGGCGAGCCTACTCGGTCCTGACACGCATCTCCACGCGGCGGTTGACCGGATCGTAAGGGTTGGCGACCCGCGGATGCGATTTGCCAACGCCGATTGCTTCCAGTCTGGCAGGTTCTACCCCGTTGGCTGTCAAGAATGCCGCCACCGATTGCGCCCTTCTCTGCGAAAGATCCTGGTTGTACCGATCCGAGCCGGTCGCATCGGTATGCCCCTCGACGACAAAGCTGAACGTGCTCAGCCGATTGTCCTTGAGGGCCTTTGCGAACTCATCGAGTTCGGTGCGCGCGATCTGGTCGAGTTGAGCCGAATCAAGGGCGAAATTGATCATCATGTCGAGACCAGCTTTTTGTGGGGCTGAGCCGGTCTTCTCCGCCTTGCTCTTGCACTCTTCCTCCGTACCGACGCAGATGCCGCGCGAGGCACCGAGATTGCCGGGCTGATTGGCGAAGAACTTCACGATGTCTTCCGACTTTTGAAGCGGATCGGCACAGACTTGCGTTGCAAGAAGCATGGCCGCCAATGCCAAGGCTGAACTGACCCATCGCATGACCGTCACTCCAGTGTGAGTGGATTTCGCTGGCGCCTACCATAGCAAATCAGGAAGCGATTGTCTGTGAACAAACGCATGCTGCTTGTGACGACCACCTGTTAATGTCGGACGCTTGACCGGCGCTCGCTCACGGGCTTGGGTGCTTGTCTGCTGGCTCGTGGGGATGTGGCAGCCATGGCTAATGAACTCGGGTACAGAACGGCACGGGATCTGTTCATTGCTTGTCCCGCCATCGCCAGGGACATGAAATCGCTGGCCACGGGTCAGCCGCCCCTGGATTTTTGCCGTAGCCTGCTTGCCGGGCGCGTGCCGGAAGAAGCAGTCACGTTCTGTGCCTACCTGCTACCCGAGCGAGCCGCCGTCTGGTGGGGACATGAATGCTTGAGCAATGTCGCCGAGCTGCTCGCTGGCCAGGACCTCGAATTGCTGGCGCTTGTCCATGCCCGCGTCGGCGAGCCTGACAATCTTCAACATCAAGCAGCCTTGAGCAATTCCTTGCAGCTGCCGCCGGCAACCCCGGCCGCCTGGATCGCACTGGCAGCGGTATGGCGTCATCCGACGCTCAAAATGGAGTCCAGCGGATTCCCCGCCGCCCATGCCGTCAACGCCGCAATCCTGGCGGGACTGGCCCGCGCGGCGCTGGCGGACCGATTTACCTTGCTTTCCGCCTTTGTCGAAATGGGCATCGAGATGGCTCAGCTTGAGGCGTAACGAGTTCGCCGTTCGCCTCCCCTGCTTGCCCTCCCTCGTCGCTGACACCAGCCCAGCACTACTACTGGCAGCCGCCTTGCGCCCATCTGGCCAGCGCGACCTTGAATCGGGTACCCAGCGGATGCTGCAGGCGAAGGACCGAGACGCCGTTGGCAGCGAAATTCTTCGCCTGGTCGCAAAGCCGGGCCTCGTTCCACTCATGGCAGCTGTCGCAGTGCTTGCCTTCCCACACCGACTTGTCGAGACCTTCGACCGGACTGAAAAGCGGTTCGCCCTTGATCAATTGGGCGATGCTCTTGCCGTCGATCGCCGGATCCCCGAACGTGACCGGGCGATCGAAAAAGATTGGCCCGTCAGTGGCAAGCTTCGGGATCTTCGCTCGAAGAACATCGAGCGCAAGCTGGTCGTCAGTCTGGGCTGACGAGCCGCCGGTGTTGCGCGTCCCGGAGCTGGCTTCATCAGGCGGGGTGCTCGCTTCACCCACGATCAGCGGCGCGTTGAGATCGACCTTGTGCAGGACAACCTCGGTGGTCAGGGAGACATTGGTCCAAGGGCGCTGCTTACCGCCTGTCGCCCTAAAAACGTCGCTGGTCACCCTGTTCATCGCTTCGCTAATGGAGACATTGGATTCGCCAATGTGCTGAAGCAACGCGGTCGTGAAGGGCGAGTGGTCGCCGGAGCCATCATAGGCGAGCTGGTTGGGACTGGCAGCGAACGCAATGAGCGTCCCGGCACCGCCATTCTCAATCCCAATTTCCGCAAGCCCGCGGCTTGCACCTTTGATGCCCGCGGTCTTGGCCAGCAGATCGACCAAAGGATTGTCCCGACAAGCGTCCAGAAACACCAGCCTGATGCTGGTCTCGCGAGACATCTGGCGCAAAATGAAATCGACCGACACGGCCTCAAAGTCGAGCGAGGTTTCGTCCTCGAGTGCTGCATCGACCGGAAGCAGGTAATTCTTGCCGGAGACCTGCAAGCCATGTCCGGCATAGAAGAACAGGGCGATATCGGCGCCGCGCACCTGCTTGGCGAACTGGGCGACGGTCGCTTGCGTCTGCTGCTTGGTGAGGTCGAAACCGGAGACCACCTCGAAACCAAGGTTCTGCAGGCGCTCGACCATGGCCTGCCCGTCGCGCGCGGGATTGGCGAGCGGCGCGGCGTGCTGATATTGCGAGTTGCCCAGCACCAGCGCGACACGGCGCTCGGCAGTGGCGGCGGTCAAGGTCAAAAGCAAGACCATTGCGACAAGCCCCGTGCCGCGAAACAAGCTTGCGCAAAACGCCAATGGACGGGAGCCCACCCTGCCCTCAGTTCGCGAGCTTCGTGGCGGAGAATTCGATGCGCCGATTGAGCGCCTTGTTCTTTGCCGTATCGTTGGCGGCAACCGGCCGCTCCTCGCCATAGCCGGTGGCACTGATCTGGCGGCGCTGCAGGCCATCGGCGACCAGCGCATCGGCAACCGCCCTGGCGCGCCGTTCCGATAGCGTCTTGTTCGCCTCTGGCGAACCGTCCGAGTCCGTGTAGCCGGTGACCTCAACATTCAGGGTCGGGCATTTGCCGACCACCCCCTCGACCTCGGCGAGCAACGGACGGCTCTTGGCATCAAGTCGGGCGCTGGCTGCACGGAAGTAGATGGCTCCGGTGCGCGACAAAACAGCAAACCGGTTGAGGCACTCCTCGTCGCTGAAATTGGCTTTCGCAGCGTCGGTGGCCACGGGGCCGACTTCGGCGGCGTTGGCTGCGACTGTCTGCACAGCACCCGGCTTGCTGCCCTCGGCAACAAAGACGAAGTCGAAGGACACCGACGCAGTGGGCACTATGTTCGTCACATTGGCGGCCTGCTGCAGCTTGTCGACGTTCGGCAGCAGGCCGAAGTCCTCCACGTGCACCGCAACGGGAGCCTCGGAAGCAACCGAGACCTGAGTATCACTGATCATGGTGACGACGACGCTCGCCTCCAGATCCTTGTCGACGCCATGCAGGCTGAGCCGGAAGGGCAAGCTTGCCTTGATGCGGCGCTTGGCTGGCAAGTCGGCAAAGGCCGCCGGGTCCACCTTTGCCGTCAGCTCGGCCGTCGGGTACTTGAACGTTTCGAAGAACAGGAAGCGCATGCGCACATTGCGGAGGTCGACGCCGGTGTCGACGGAATTGAGATCGAAGCTGACCTTGGCATCACCGGCGGAAGTCAGCGTGCCGGTAATATTCCTGATCTTGTTGGTTTCGACGATCGTGTTCTTCTTGACCGACTGATAGGTAAGCACCGAAGCGTCCGGATCGAGCATCCAGTTCGGCGCGGCACTCGCCGATTGCGGTCCGAGGAATAGCAGTCCCAATATCGCTATGACGACAAAGCCAGGACGCTGCGCTTTTGCTCGCGCTCGCCAGAATGCAACGACTTCGAACATGGAACGCCCCCGCCAGGCAACCCGATCCAACTAACGGCATCGGCGCAACCATAGAGCACTTGTCCCTGATTGGCGAGCGCTTCGAGTCGGCCATGGCAGCGGCAATGCCAGAATATGAAGTTAGCTGCTGGTGACCGCCGTCACCAGCTGCTACCGCCGCCCGAACTGCCCCCACCGCTACCGCCACCCAAAGGAGTGACGACCGGCGGGGATTCGTTTTGGGCCGGTTTGATCAATTTCGTGGCCGTCACCTTCTTGCGCTTGATGGTTTTCGGTGCAGTCGTCGTCCGAACGGCCCTGGCCCGATGTTGGTGTTTCGTCGCCGGGGTCGGCTCGACCGTGGGCGTCACCGTTGTGCAACCCGCCACGGCCAGAGCGCCGGATAGAACTGTTGCGACAATTGCCTGCTTCAATGCCCAGCCCACCACATTGCCTCCTTGTTGTTCAGAACAGGTCTCGGCGCGGATTATCTTGCTCCCAGACGGCTCTGGCCGTCTTGACTAGTTGCTCGTCGACAGAGCCGCCCGCCGGAATTTTCGATCTGAGTTCCGAGCGCAGCTGCTTCAAGGCGGCTGTTTTCGGCTTCGCACCGAATTGCGCCAGCGTTGTGCGAGCACTCGGCAATTCGTTGCGAAGATCGAGCCCTATGCTGAACGCCAAATAGCGGACAACCAGAGCCTGATCGGCCTTGTCGCCCTTCTGCATCTCGATGGCCGCGCGGTCATACGCGCCGGAATAATCTCCGCGAGCGCTCGCAAGCTCGAAAAGCCTTGTCGCCTCATCGAGGTTCTGCGTCACGCCAACTCCATCCCGATACATGCGGCCGAGACTGCCCGGCGCATAGGGTTGGCCGAGATCCATCGCTTTCTGGAAAAGCGCCTGTGCCTGCTTCGGATCCTTCTCGACGCCACGTCCGCTGAGATAGCTGCGGCCTAGAAGGTTCATCGAGTACATATCTTGCCGTTCAACTCCCGCTTTGAGAAAGGCGACTGCGCGATCATAATCCGCGGGCACGCCGCTACGACCTTCGGTGAAGATCGAAGCAAGCTCGTTCATAGAATAGGTATGCCCCATAGCGGCCGCCTTCAGCAGTAGATCCAATCCCTTACGGGTATCGCGTTCTACTCCCAAACCATTGAACAGAGCACGTCCCCAGGCAGTCATCCCATAGGGGTCGCCTTTGTCGGACGCCTTCGCATAGAAGCCATTCGCCTTTTTGGGATCCACGGCAGCCCCTATCCCTGAGGCGGCAATATAGCCCAGCTCGAACACTGCGCGCACATGCCCCTTGTCGGCAGCATCCTGGATCGCCTTCTTGGCCTCGTCGACCTTACCAACTGCAAGCAATGCCCGGCCGAGCTGGTAGTGGAAGCGAGGGACATCGGGATAGGCTTTCACCGCCGCTCGGCAGACGTCTACGGCGTTGCTGCTGATCTCATTCGGCAACAGGCCGGGGACGACGCCCTGCAGGTCAAGTGGCTCACCCGCCTCCCTGTCGCAGGGGTCGACGCTTGGCGAGAGCTTCATCGTCGCCGGCTTCGACGACGTGTTGTCGGCCCTGATTTCGAAGCCGACGATCAGTGGCTGGACGGCGCCGATCTGGGGTTCATAGCGCAAGTGGTCGACTTCATCGGCCATCAGGCTCGAATCTGGCGACAAGGTCCGATCCGGCAGCGACAGCGTTCCCGTTGCCGGATAGCCTGCAAGTTTCAGGCTGACTGCCGGATCCGCGGTTGGGAAATCCAGTTGCAACGGGACCGGGCCGACGCCAACTGGAACATGGACCTCACGATTCTCGATGGCTTCGGCGGCGCCGGCAATGTGAATGCCGCGTTCCACCGCTTGCTGCTTCTGTTCGGACTCCAGCGAGGCTATAAGTTGCTTGCCCTCGGCACCCTCACCATTCTTGACCCGGAACACCAGGATGCCCTGGGATTCGCCGCCCCAATTGTCGCGCGTTGAATAGGCCAGCATGTCGACTTCTTCCTGGGCACCCACACCTTTGGGCACGTCCATTCGCAATCGCGGGAGATCCTTGCCGGCAATCGGCTCCCCCGCCGCAACCGGCTTCCCGTCCAGAATCAGATGCCCCAGCGCCGGCTGCCTGTCGATGCTGACGGTGACCGCACCGCCATCGACATCGACCGGCTCCGGCAGGTCGAGCGCGACAGGCCCGACGCCGGACGGCACGACCTTTTCCAAGACGGGCGGCAGTGCAGGCCGGTTGGCGCGACGCATGAGGACGACCTCGTCGATCAGCGATGAGTTTTCCCAAGGCACTTGCTTACCGGCCGTAGCCTCGACCACATCCCTGCGAACGGCTGCCATGACCGAGCGTATCTCCTGGTTCGGCGCCAGCGCGCGACGAGAGAAGGCGGAGGAGAAGGGGCTGAGGTCGCCATTTCCGTCATAAGCGACAGCACCGGGCTCGGTGGCGAAGGCTATAAGCGTGTTCAGCGAACTTTTCACCTGTGCAAGCCCGGTGTTGCCAGCAACGATCAGCTGGTCTCGCAACCAATAGTCCTTGCGCGGAAACGGATTGTTGCGGCAGGCATCGAGGATGATCACCTGGATCTTTGATTTCGTCCGCAACTGCTGCAGCACATCATCGAGCTTGACGGCCTGGACCTCAATGTCGGCCGCGTTCTTGAGCGACGCATCGACCGGGATCAGGAAATTTTCTCCGCCGATCTGAAAGCCGTGGCCGGAATAGTACACGATCGCCAGATCGGCACCGTCCGCCGCCGCGAGGTAGTTGCGGAACTGTTTTTCGAATTCGATCTTGGTGAGATCCTTGGCGACGAACACATCGAACCCGGCCAGACGAAAGGTGTTCGACACGTCCTCGGCATCCTTGTCCGGATTCTTGAGGGCCGGAATCTCGCGGTATTCGGAATTGCCGATGACAAGGGCCACCCTACGATCGGCACAAGCTTGGAATGCCGTGAAGCTGGTGAGCATCAGGGCCGCAATGAACGCAAAACATCGCAGCATGGCGCATCCTTAACTGCTCACGACCTGAAGGGTACAAGACACAGCTTGCGACAACCAGGTCTGTTAAAGACTTCACAATCTGCCCAAACGGCAAGGTCGCACCCGCGATGGATGGCAGGTGCTGTTCCCACACTCCTAAAATAACCCAGTGGCGTGGGTACCGCAATAAGCCGGGCGAATGCGAACCAGTCTGCGGCGTGATCGGACTGCAGGGCCTTGCTGTCGCCCGGTCAGCTATGTCGACAAAGCACCGGGCCGGTTGACACTATCTCGCCTCGGCCCGTTGCTTCGCGGGCGGAGCCCTCCCCGCTTTGGGAGCCATTTAGACCAGCCCAGGCTTCTCGCACGTCCTGTGTCCGTTTCCTCGCCTTCGCGGCCGAGACAATCCCGCCTTCGCGCCGATCAACGAGCGCACCGTCGCGAGCATCCGCCACAACTCGGGTCGGCGACCGGTCATCTGAAACTGCCCAAGCGATCTGGCGGGTGGCCAAACGATCCCTGTGCGCCGCTGCGCATCGCAGCCGCTGCCGATGCGTGCCCGTGGATGGCAGCGCGCTCGGGCTGCCAATTGGCAGGAGAAGCTATCAACGCGCCTGCTCTTGCGGGGAGGACTTCTTCCGGCACTCCTTGGCTGATTACGAGATGCACGAGCGGTCGCGCAGACGCACCGGCACTCGGGGCGGGGCTGCAGTTCGGCACAGCTCACCTGGCGCGTTGCTTCAAACCGTCCAAGGCCTGCTCGGGACACCCGCCCTGCCCTACCTCTTGACTCTTGATCCGTGTTGGAACAAATAGAGAACAAATTCCTATTCTGCTGAAGGTTCGATGAACGTGCGGCGACAACCCGCTATCGGTACATTGCGCGCGTCGATCGAGAAAATCGAAGGCCGGAGCCGACCTACTAAGTCGGTTCTTCCCTTCGGAATCCCCGATCTCGACAAGCGGCTCCCCGGGGGCGGGCTGGCGCTCGGTGCCCTTCATGAGATCGCCGGCGGCGGCACCGGTGCGATCGATGCCGCCGCCGCGGCCCTTTTCGCCGCGGGCATCGCCGCCCGT
Source organism: Mesorhizobium sp. B2-5-7 (assembly GCF_006440875.1). Classification (NCBI taxonomy): domain Bacteria; kingdom Pseudomonadati; phylum Pseudomonadota; class Alphaproteobacteria; order Hyphomicrobiales; family Phyllobacteriaceae; genus Mesorhizobium; species Mesorhizobium sp. B2-5-7. Next base: position 581,455 of record NZ_VFUO01000005.1, read on the forward strand.
ACCAGGGGCAAGGTTCTGTGGGTCATCACGCGCTCCGACCTCTTCGCGCCCGCTCTGGCGCAGGCAGGCTTGGCGCCCGACCGGGTCATCTATGCCGAAGCCGGTGACGATAAGACCATTCTTGCTTGCGTGGAGGAAGGCTTGCGGCACGGTGGGCTCGGCACCGTGGTCGGCGAAGTCGCCCGGCTCGACATGACGGCCTCCCGGCGGCTTCAGCTTTGTGCCGAAGAGACCGGCACCATCGGCATCGCCCTGCGGCGCTGGCGACGGCAGGCCGAGGCGGCTGATTTCGGGCAACCGACTGCGGCTGTGACCCGATGGCGCATCTCGGTGCTGCCTTCGGCTTCATTGCCGGTGCCCGGGGTCGGCCGTCACCGCTGGCTGGTCGAGCTTATCCGGGCGCGAGCTGGCGGAAGTGCGGATTTTGAACTGGAGGCCTGCGATGGCAAGGGTCGTCTCGCTCTTCCTTCCCAGCTGGTCGACCGACAGGCTGCGGCGCCTGGCTGGCGACGCCGCACCGCCCGCTGAGGCGCCGCTCGTGCTGACTGGCCTGCACGGGAGGCGGGAGGTGGTGCTAGCCGCGGACGCGGCGGCCTGGGCTGCGGGCGCGCGCGTCGGCATGCCTGCCACCAAAGCCCGTGTTCTTGTCCCCAAGCTGGTCGTTCGAGATCATGATGCTGCGGGTGACGCCGAGGCGCTCGGCCGGCTGGCCGTCTGGATGTTGCGGCGTTACGCCCCGATCGTCGCGGTCGACGTGCCGGACGGCATTGTCCTCGACACCACGGGCGCCGATCATCTGCACGGCGGCGAGGAAGCGATGCTCGCCCGCCTGGTTGACCGGCTGGCTACGTCCGGGTTCACCAGTCGGTCGGCGATCGCCGACACCTGGGGAGCAGCGCACGCGCTCGCGCGTCATGCGACCAGACCGGCAATCGTCGCCCCGCCGGGACACAGCGCCTCAGCGATCGCACAACTGCCGCTTTCGGCGCTGCGCCTGCCGGCTGATACGATCGAGGGCCTGCGCGTCCTCGGCTTCGAACGCATCGCTGATCTGCTTACGCAGCCGCGTGCGCCTTTGACGTTGCGGTTCGGCCCCCAGCTTGGGCGGCGGATCGATCAGGCACTTGGCGTCCTCAACGAGCCGATCGATCCGATACGCGGCGAGGAGCTGACCGAGGTCAGACGCAGCTTTGCCGAGCCGATTGGGGCGGCCGAGACCATAAAACGCTTCATCGGTGAGCTCGTCGCTGCCCTGCGCCAAGCGTTGGAAGCCAAGGGGCTTGGGGCCAGGCGTCTTGATCTCATCTGCCACCGCGTCGACAGCAGCGCCCAGGCCATTCGCGTCGGCACCGCCCTTCCCGTACGCGATGCCAAGCGCCTGACGCGGCTCTTGACCGACAAGGTCGAAACCATCGACCCCGGCTTCGGGATCGAGGTCATGACACTGACGGCGATACTTGCCGAGCCGCTTGCCGCCAAGCAGCTCATGACCTCGCTGGTCGACGATGCGGCACCGGACGTGTCGGACCTGATCGATGTGCTGGCCAACCGTGTCGGCGAGCGCTCGCTCTATCGCGCCGCGCCGGTCGCCACCGATGTTCCGGAGCGATCGGTGCGCCGCATTCCCGCAATGGCGCCGGACTCCGGCGCCACATGGCCGGGTGATTGGCCGCGCCCGGCCCGGCTCCTGCCCTCGCCCGAACCGATCGAGACCGTTGCGCTGTTGCCCGATCATCCACCGGTGTCCTTTACCTGGCGAGGCATCCGACGCCGTGTTCGCCGCGCCGATGGACCGGAACGCATTTTCGGCGAGTGGTGGCGTTGCGACGCGGAACTGGTGGCTGTGCGCGATTATTTCCGCGTCGAGGACGATGCCGGCGAGCGCTATTGGATCTTCCGCTCCGGCGATGGCGAGGACGCGGCCACCGGCTCGCATCGCTGGTTTTTGCATGGGGTGTTCGGATGACCGACCGCCACCGCTACGCGGAACTACAGGTCACCTCGCATTTCAGTTTTCTGCGTGGCGCCTCATCATGCGAGCAATTGTTTGCCCAGGCCGCGGTGGCCGGGATCGAGGCGATGGCAGTGGTCGACCGCAACTCGCTCGCCGGGATCGTGCGCGCCCACGAGGCCGCCAAGGCCACCGGCGTCCGCCTCGTCGTCGGCTGCCGGCTCGACCTCGCCGACGGCATGTCCGTCCTGGTCTATCCAACCAATCGAGCCGCTTATGCGCGGCTCTGCCGGCTGCTGTCCCTCGGCAAGAAACGCGGCGGCAAGGCCAAGTGCATCCTCGACTGGGCAGACCTCGTCGCCTATGGCGAAGGCCTACTCGCCGTGCTGGTTCCCGACGAGGCCGACGAGTGCTGTGGCCTGCGTCTGCGGCGGCTGCGCGACGTCTTCGGCGACGGCGCCTTTATGGCGCTGACCTTGCGCCGGCGGCCGAACGATCAGCTGAGGCTGCATGATCTGGACACCCTGGCAGATGATGTCGGTGTGGCGACTGTTGTCACCAACGATGTGCTCTTCCACGCACCGGACCGCCGGATCCTGCAGGACATCGTCACCTGCATCCGTTATAACGTCACCATCGATGAACTTGGACACCGACGCGAGCGCCACGCCGATCGCTATCTGAAGCCTCCGCAGGAGATGCACCGGCTGTTTGCGCGCTACCCGGAAGCGGTGGCTCGGACAGTGGAGATCGTGTCACGCTGCCGCTTCGATCTCGCCGAACTTGCCTATCAATATCCAGAGGAACGCAGCCACCCGACCCTGACGCCGCAGCAGACGCTGGAGAAGTTGACCTGGGAGGGCGCCGATGAACGCTATCCCGAAGGCGTGCCCGACAGCGTGCGAGCCTCGCTCAGGCACGAACTGCGGCTGATCCAAAAGCTGCGCTACGCGCCCTACTTCCTCACCGTGAACAGCATCGTGCGCTTTGCGCGATCGAAAGACATTCTGTGCCAGGGCCGGGGCTCGGCCGCTAACTCAGCGGTGTGCTACGTGCTCGGCATCACCAGCATCGATCCCGGCCGCAACGATCTGCTGTTCGAGCGCTTTGTCTCCGAGGAGCGACGCGAGCCGCCCGACATCGATGTCGACTTCGAGCACGAACGGCGCGAGATCGTCATGCAGTGGGTTTACGAAACCTACGGCCGCGACCATTCGGCGCTCTGCTCGACGGTGATCCGCTATCGCACCAAGGGAGCATTGCGCGACGTCGGCAAGGCGCTTGGGCTCACCGAGGATCTAATCAGAACCTTGTCCGGGCAGGTCTGGGGTTGGTCGCAGGAAGGTGTCGAGGCCAGGCATGTCGAGGCGCTCAACCTCAATCTCGGTGACCGACGCCTGCGCATGGCGCTTGATCTCGCCCGCCAGTTGATGGGCGCGCCGCGCCATCTGTCGCAGCATCCTGGTGGCTTCGTGTTGACCCGTGACCGACTTGACGAGCTGGTGCCGATCGAGCCCGCCGCAATGGATGATCGCCAGGTGATCGAATGGGACAAGGATGATATCGATGCGCTGAAATTCATGAAGGTCGATGTCCTGGCGCTGGGCATGTTGAGCTGCATGAAGCGCGGTTTCGATCTTCTTGCCCATCACAAGGGCATCAAGCTCGATTTGGCGACCATCCCCGCCGAGGATCCGCGCACCTATGCCATGATCCGCAAGGCGGACACCCTGGGCACCTTCCAGATCGAGAGCCGGGCGCAGATGTCGATGCTGCCGCGCCTCAAACCCCGCACCTTCTACGATCTCGTGGTCCAGGTCGCGATCGTGCGGCCCGGACCCATCCAGGGTGACATGGTCCATCCCTATCTTCGGCGCCGCCAAGGCTTGGAACCGGTCCATTATCCCAAGCCCGAACTCGAGAAAGTTCTGGGCAAGACGCTCGGTGTTCCCCTGTTCCAGGAGCAGGCGATGCGGGTGGCGATCGAATGCGCCGGCTTTACCCCCGGTGAAGCCGACATGCTGCGCAAATCAATGGCAACCTTCAAATTCACCGGCGGTGTGTCCTCCTTCAAGCAGAAGCTGATCCGCGGCATGGTCGACAAAGGTTATCAGCGGGCCTTTGCCGAAAGTACGTTCAAGCAGCTTGAGGGCTTCGGTTCCTACGGTTTTCCAGAAAGCCACGCAGCCTCCTTTGCCCTTATCGCCTATGCCAGCGCGTGGCTGAAATGCTGGCACCCAGATGTGTTTTGCGCGGCCCTCCTCAACGCCCAGCCAATGGGCTTTTACGCGCCTGCCCAGATCGTGCGCGATGCGATCGAGCACGGCGTCGAGGTTCGCCCCGTCTGCGCCAATTCCTCGCGATGGGACTGCGTGCTCGAGCCAACGGAAAATGATAGCCGCTTTGCCGTTCGCCTTGGACTTCGCATGACGCGCGGGCTCGCCAACGCGCATGGCGCCGCGATCGTTGCCGCGAGAGCCGATCGGCCCTTTGCTTCGATAGATGATTTCTGGCGGCGCGCCGGCGTGTCCTCAGTAGCACTTGTCCAGCTTGCCGATGCAGATGCATTCCGTCCGTCCCTGGGCCTGGCACGCCGCGAGGCGCTCTGGGCAATCAAGGCGCTGCGCGAGGAGCCGCTTCCTCTCTTCGCCGCCGCCTCCGCTCGCCAGGCGCGCGCCGATCCCGAAATCGAGGAGCCGGCCGTCTCGTTGCGGCCGATGACGGCAGGTGGCGAAGTGGTCGAAGACTATGGCCATGTCGGCCTGTCGCTGCGTGCCCACCCGGTATCCTTCCTGCGCGAAGATCTGCGCCGCCGGCGTCTGGTCACCTGCAGGGAAGCGATGGAGGCGCGCGATCGGGCCTGGCTCGAGGTTGCGGGCATCGTGCTGGTGCGTCAGCGCCCCGGCAGCGCCAAGGGGGTGATGTTCATCACGCTGGAGGACGAGACCGGCATTGCCAACCTGGTCATCTGGGTCAAGGTGTTCGAGCAGTATCGGCGCGTTGTGCTTTCAGCCGGCATGATCGCTGTGCGTGGCCGCATCCAGCGCGAGGGCGACGTCGTCCATCTCGTCGCGCAGCGGCTCACCGACCTGTCGGCCGACCTCGCCAGCGTCGGCCATCGCGAGGGCGCATTTCCGCTACCGCACGGGCGCGGCGACGAGTTCCATCATGGCAGTCCGACGCTCGATCCGCGCGGTCGTCCCGCCAGCATGCGCAGCCGCGATATCTATATCCCGGACCTGCATATCGACACGATTCGCGTGAAGCCTCGCGATTTCAAATGAAGTCCTCGCGTTTGGCCGCAAATCGCCAGCGCCGAGCAGGGCTCGTCAGTCGCTTCCTGGCCGAACCGTTTCAACGTGCAGCGTGCCTGCAGGCGACGGTTGAAGCAGCTCCGCTTCGCTCTTGGTAAGGTAGATCCAGTGCGCCCAGTCCTGCGGGCGCAACACGACGACCTGCCGGTCATGATAGGGCCCAACGTCTGGTCCCGGATCGGTCGTCAGCATCGTGAAGGCCGCTGGCGCTGTGCCCTGCCCTTCCCGCCAGGTGCCGGCGATGGCCATGAACGGCTCATCAGTCATTGTGAAGCGATGCTTGGCCTTGGGATATTTCTTGCCCGTGAACTCGAAGAAGGCCGAGGCCGGAATGAGGCAGCGATTGCTCTTGGCAAAGCTTCGACCTTCGGAGCGGAAGTTGAAAACCGGACCGCTGCGCGGGTTCGATGGCGGGAAGCTGAAATTCATGGGCACCAGCTCGATGCCGTTGCCCGCTGCGCGCATCACCGGGCCGACATCGTTGACCTTGATGTCGTCTGCCTGGGGGAGATCGCCTTCGCTCTGCTGGGTCGGTATCCCGAGTTCGAGCCTCTGCATCATCTTGCAGTATTCAGCCCAAAGAATGTGTTGCTCGTAGTCGTTGCACATAATGATTGATCCGGCTTTGCGTGATGACGATACGACCTTACATCCGTCCGGCAAACCTGATGCCACTCGTATCCTGCCACTGAAGTGTGGCCAAACCCACCACAGTTGACGCCATGGTTGGCGCCCGTGCTTCAGCCACCTGCTTGTACAGCACCATCGGCGGATGGCTGCCGCGTCGTCATCTCCCGTCTCTCGTCCCGCGGACCCTGGCGTAATGGCGCGAAGCCTTGGCGCGATTGCCGCAATCTCCCATGGAACACCAACGCCGGTTTTGTGCCCGGCTCCCGTCGACGAACAGCCAGCCGCAGCCTCGATCGTCCTGGCATTGCTTGACCCGCCCTGCCTGCGGGCCGGTCATGAGCTCAGCCGCGGAGACGGCGATCGGCGTGCAGAAAATGAACACGCCTGGTTCGGAAGCGTTCCAGCCGAATTTCCCGCCCTGCCATTCCAGCAAGGCCGCTGGCCTGTGTTGCAGAAAGCGATTGAACGCCTGGACGTGGTCATCAGCGGGTGGGATCTTTCTGATCTGTGCCACCAGGAGTTCATAGATCGTCTCGCGCAGCGCTATGGCGCTTCCATAAACGGCTTGGGCCCGTTGGAGGTGCCCTCCCCTCCCCGGCGTCAGTTCAGCAGGATCGTTGGAAATGCGCACGCCGTTTTCATCAAGCCAATCCAGCAGTGCGGCCGGCGTGGGAAGCCGCTCCTCGGCGGCTTGCCGCAAGCGCCAGGCAGCCGTGTTGACAAAGCGGATCGCCAGATCCTCTTTCGCGACATTGCCGGGCTGCCGCAATTTCAGGAGGTGCGGGGAACTCAAGCTCGATCTCCGAATTCTAACCTCATAAGAGGTTTTAAGCCAATGAAGCTCTCCAATGCAAGTTTTCTCGTGATTGCGGCCTTCGGCGCCATCTACTTTATCTGGGGGTCAACCTACCTGGCACTGGCGCTGGCGCTGCAATCACTGCCGCCGTTCCTGCTGATGGCGGCGCGCTGCCTGGTTGGCGGCCTGATCCTTTTCGTCGGTGCCGCCGCCTCCGGTGCGAAGGCCCCATCGAGAAAGTCCCTGCTCTATGGCATCGTATGCGGATTGCTGTTCTTCGTCGGATGCCACGGTATCCTTGCAAACGTTCAACAGCGGGTTCCAACGGGCCTGGCTGCAATTATGCTGGCGACCATTCCTTTGTGGATTGCTGCGCTGCAGACAGGCCTCAGACGCCCCAATCGTCCGAGCGCGCTGTCCTTGACCTTTCTCGCCCCAGGTGTGCTTGGAGTTGCGCTGATAGCCTGGGAAGAAGTTGCCGGCGGAATTGAGAAGGTGCACCTGATCGACATCTTCTTGCTGCTTGGTGCGTCCCTGTCCTGGAGCATCGGAACGGTGGTCTCCGAACAGTCTCCAACCTCCAGCAGCCCATTGGTGATGTCGATCGTCGAATTATGGGCCGGCGCTGCCGCATTGGCCATTGTCGGTGCCGCCGACGGTGAAGCGAGCCTTGTTCACCCCTCCTCCATCACGGCGTGGTCGATCGCTGGATGGGCATACCTCACCATCGCCGGAACGGTGATTGCCTTTGCTTCCTACATCTGGCTGCTCCGCAAAGTCACGCCGACCTTGGTAGCGACCTACACCTTCGTCAACCCCATCATCGCTGTGATGCTCGGCTGGGCCATTCTCGGCGAGGTCCCGTCGATGTGGATGGCGAGCGGCGCACTCCTTGTCATCCTTTCCGTGAGCGGCCTGCTTTTCACCAGCTCCGCTCGACGCTCCAAGCAACCAAACAATGCCGGGGCAGAATTTGCTGTCGACTAGCGGCACGTCGCGATTGAGGCTCGACATCGCAACGCCGCTGTCGGGCGGGACTGGGCTGCTCGGCGCCGCGATGCGAACGCGGGCCAGAGGCCGCAGTGAAGCGTTGATCCGGACTGCAGCAGCTCACCGTCGAGGCGATTGCAGATGACAGAGGTGAGGAGGCACAAGGCGACGATCGCCAGGTGCTTTAACGTCCACAAGTCGGTAGTCGCCTTCAGCGGCCACGACAGCAGCAATGCTATCTGCGCGTAGCGCCGGCTTATGACACGGCGGCAACCGCTCTCGCCGGCACGTGTCGCACGGGCTGCCAAAACGCAGGGCAGTAATCGTCGCCACAGACACCGGGGAAAGAGTGTGTGAGCCATCACTTGGCAACGAGCGCATTTGTGAAAGCCGGCAGGGTGGTGAGCGCGTCGCACAGCTCGATGCGCGGGTGTTCCCCGACCCGATGGCCCGATTTCCATCACAAGGTGATCTGATCCCCTGGCAGCATTATAGAGGCGCTCCATCTCCGTGCTATCCGCGCGCCTGCTACAAGCGGCTTCTGTCAGGGGCGACGGCTGCCGAGACGCTGGAAAGTTTCCTGGCCTGGCAGGCGGAGCGGGGAGAAGGGAGAAAGAGTCCTTGTTCTGTCCGCCTGTCAGGCAGCGGGATACCTGCCGCCGGCACGCGTTCGCGCTGTTATGCCATTCGTCGCTTCAGCCGCGAGCTTGCAGGGCTGCTCCTGATCACGCGCGTGGCCGCCTGGCAATGGCGTGGGATGACACCAGGACCCGCTGCCCGCATCCACAGATGTCTCGACCCTAAAGCGGGGTCGAATGACGCCGTCTTCCTCCCTCGCGCGGCGACTGTGGTGGCAACATCCACCATCTGTACTTTACTGCCGTAAATTTCGGGAAAAACATGAATCGAAACAGTGCGGTAGCTCTTTCTGGCAGACGTTTTTTGCGGCGTGTTGACGGGACAGGCCGTTAACTTCCTGTTAACCCAAAAGCTCTTGCCCGGGATGGCGAATCGGAGCTTAATGGCGGTTGTTGGTCTGTTTCCCAGCAAAAAGCGCCAATTCAGGTTTCCGGAAGTATGAACATCGCGATGCGGCTGCCCAGCTTCGAGTTTGACGACAAGATCCTCGATCACGGGGCGGAGATATCGCGTCGGCTCAATCAGCTGCGCATGGAGAAGTTTCCTCCCAACGCCACGAAGACCCTGCGCACCTTCTCCATGGCCGAGGTCGCGCACTATCTTGGTGTGTCGCAAAACAATCTGAAGCGGCTCCATCTCGAAGGCAAGGGGCCCCTGCCCGAACAAGCGCAGTCGGGTCGACGCTCTTATACTGCGGACCAGATGCTGGAGCTCCGCCATTTCCTCGATCAGCATGGCAGGACGGAGGTCAAGAAATACGTCCCTCACCGCAAGCCCGGAGATAAGCTGCAGGTCATCGCGGTGGTCAATTTCAAGGGAGGAAGCGGCAAGACCACGACCGCGGCTCACCTCGCCCAGCACCTGGCACTTACCGGCCATCGTGTGCTTGCCATCGATCTCGATCCGCAAGCGTCTTTGTCGGCACTCCACGGCTTCCAGCCGGAACTCGACCGGAACCTCTCGCTCTATGAGGCGATTCGCTATGATGCGGAGCGTAGGTCCATAGCCGACGTCATCGTTCCGACGAATTTCCCCGGCCTCGACATTGTGCCTGCAAATCTCGAACTTCAGGAATATGAGTACGATACGCCGTTGGCGATGCAGGACAAATCATCCAATGCCGGCCGTCAGTTCTTCTTGCGCATAGCCAGGGCCTTGAGCGACGTCGACGATCGCTACGACGTCGTGGTCGTCGACTGTCCCCCACAGCTCGGCTATCTGACCTTGACCGCCATGTCGGCCGCGACGTCGGTGCTGATTACGGTTCACCCGCAAATGCTCGATCTCATGTCCATGAGCCAGTTTCTGCTGATGCTCGGCGGCATTCTGAAAACCATCAAGGGAGCCGGAGCCGAGATCCAACTCGACTGGTTTCGTTATCTGATCACCCGTTACGAGCCCACCGATATCCCGCAGGCCCAGATGGTGGGCTTCATGCAATCGATGCTGGCCGGCCAGATCCTTGAGCATCCGATGCTGAAGTCGACCGCCATATCGGACGCCGGGCTGACCAAGCAGACACTCTACGAGGTCGAGAAATCATCGTTCACCCGCACGACCTACGATCGGGCCATGGAATCGCTCGATGCGGTCAATTCCGAAATCGTCTCGCTCGTCCATCGCGCGTGGGGGAGGGCGTGATGGCGTTGAATTTTACTGCAGTAAAAACGCAGGTTTTTGTCCACAAAATCAGACGAGTAGCTGATTTGAGGAGGGGCTGAATGGCGCGCAAGGACGTTTTCGATAGCGTGATGGGCGCCACTGCGGTGGAGCAGACCAGGGATGTGTCGAGCTACGCTGTTCGCGGCGCGTCGCGATCCATTATCCAGTCCTTTGAAGAGCTGTCGAAAAGCTCGGTGGTCGATCTCGACCCAGAGCTGGTCGACACCTCGTTTGTGTCGGACCGGATTGGCGAAGACGAGCAGGAGTTCTCCGAGTTGGTGCGGGCGATCCAAGAGCGCGGACAGGATTCGCCCATTCTGGTCAGGCCGCATCCGGCGTCCCCCGGCCGCTACCAGACCGTGTTCGGGCATCGGCGCGTCAGGGTTGCACGTGCGTTGGGGCGCCCAGTGCGGGCTGTCGTCAAGCAAATGGACGATCGCGATCACGTCGTCGCCCAGGGCCAGGAGAATGCGGCGCGCGCCAACCTGTCCTTTATCGAGCGCACGCTGTTTGCCGAGCGCCTGCTCAAGCAGGGCTATTCGGCCGACATCGTCAAATCGGCCTTGGCGCTCGACGATACGACCTTCTCCAAGATGCGGTCCGTGTCGAGCAACGTCTCCGAATCCATCATCATGGCCATCGGTGCGGCCAAGGGGATCGGCCGTGACCGCTGGTGGCAGTTGGCCAAACTCATGGAGCATCCGGCCAATGCCGCCAGGGCGCAGGCGCACGTCCGGTCCGGCCAGTTCCAGCAAGCCAGCAGCGATGCGCGGTTCCAGGCGCTCTATGAACTGCTGGCGGCAACCGTCAACGGTGCGAAATCGGTGCCGACGCGCGCGCGGGAAAGGGCCTGGGCGACAAAAGACAATTCCGTAAAGGCAAGGATCACCGATACGGGGAAGGTTTTCACCCTGGCTTTTAAATCCAGGGAGGCCTCAGCGTTCGGTGCTTTCATTACCGGCAGGCTCGAGGAGCTGTTCGAGGCGTTCCGAGAGACGGAATCCAGGAAGACAACAGGAGACTGAACCGCAAAAGAAAAAGGCCCCCGAACGTCACCGTCACGGAAGCCCTTCTCAGGTCTGTAGCAAGCCGAGAATCGCAAATCCGCGAATCACTGTCAAGTGCTATTAGGCGTCGTTTGGCGAGCAGATTTCTTTTGCCTGACTAGAGGCAGAGGGAAAATGGTTACGCATATTTCGACGACGCCATTTGGGCGGCGGCCGATGACGCTTGCCCAGATGGCAAGCCAGGCAGGTGCAAAGGCGATCGACCGAACGACGGCTGTGCCGAAATGGCAGGCGTTTCGAGACATCACAGAGGCCAGGGACGCCATAGGCGCGACCGATCGTTCGCTGGCGATCCTCAATGCGCTGCTGTCGTTTCACCGCGAGGACGATCTTTCCGGGGAGGGTGGGCTGGTCGTGTTTCCCTCCAACGAGCAGCTGATCCGGCGTGCCAACGGCATGTCGCCGGCGACGCTTAGGCGCCACCTGTCGGTCCTGGTAACGTGCGGGCTGGTGATCCGTCGTGACAGCCCGAACGGTAAACGCTTTGCTCGCAAGGGGGAGGGCGGGCAGATCGAGCAGGCCTACGGCTTCGACCTGGGGCCGATTGTGGCGCGCGCCGAGGAGTTCAAGCAGTTGGCTGCGGCCGTGCAGGCGGAGCGGAAGGCCTACAGGTTGGTCAAGGAGCGTCTCACCATCTGCCGGCGCGACATCGTCAAGATGATCGATGCAGGGGTCAATGAACAGGTTCCGTGTGATTGGCGCCGATTTCAAACACGGTATGAGGCGGCCGTCGCTCGATTGCCGCGGACAGCCTCACGCCAGTTGCTGGAGTCTGTTGCCGACGAGTTGGAGGACATCTGGGCCGAAGTGCATCAGCTGCTGGAAACGTTCGTTAAATCACAAAATATGAACGCCAATGAGTCCCATTTCGAGCGCCACATACAGAATTCAAACCCAGACTCTCATTCTACCGATGAAACTGAAGATCGCTACGAAAGCGAGCAAGAAGCGAGCGGCAGTGCCGGGTACGATAACAATGTGCATAGCCTGCCCAAACGGGAGTTGCCCCTGGGAATGGTGCTGGACGCCTGCCCGGAAATCCTGAACATGGGCCGCGGCGCCCAGATTCGAACCTGGCGTGACTTTGTTGCGGCGGCCGAACTGGCCCGGCCGCATATGGGGGTCAGCCCCAGCGCATGGCAGGAGGCGGTCCAGGTGATGGGGCCTGAAAACGCGGCCATCACGATAGCTGCGATGCTGCAGCGAACCGACCAGATCAACAGTCGGGGCGGCTATCTCAGGAACCTGACGGAGCGGGCTCGCAACGGCCAGTTTTCGGTGTGGCCGATGGTCATGGCGCTGCTGCGCGCAAGGCTTGATGCAAAGACCAGCCAGAACGCCGGCAAGCCGCTCTGGAAGGACAGCGCGCATCAGGATGGGCTGGCCAGCGCCCCAAGATCCGCTGAGATCAGCGAGGCGCTGCGGCTCAGCATGAAACGGAAAGGCTGGGATTGATTGAGGAGGGACGGCCTCGTCGTGCCTACCGATCAATCCCGCTCAAGGCCCAAGCTGTTGGCCGGTGTACTGGGTCGCGTGCTGTCACGTCATAAGTCGAGGCAGGGGAGTGCTTTGATCGGCCGGGGACGGGCCATCCAGCAGCCTCGTCGGTGGTCGCCTTGGTTCCGAGACTTGATGCTAGCCGTAAAGTGCCCTATGTTTTGCCTGGTATTTGTGACGTCGGATATGACAGGATGTGAGCTGTGGGCCACGCACTCAGAAAAATAGCCCCGAATGAACCGTTGGTTTTGCTTTATATGGATCCGGCCGGGAACATTGCTATCGACCAGGTGGCGGATGGCTTTGGAATGTCCAAGGGTCAATTGGCCGACACGGCCGGCCTTGCCCGCGAAACCCTGTATCGATTGGAGCGCAGCCGCGCCGCCAAAACACAGGGGCGACTTCGTGAGATGCTTGAGATCATCAGCCGCGTGACGGATTGGGCGGGGGGAAAGGACCAGGCGATGGCGTGGTATCGAGCCCAGCCGCTTGCGGCATTCGGCGGGCGCACCGCCGAGGCGCTGGTGAAAGAGGGCAAGGCTGGTGCCGTTCGTGACTATCTCGATCACATGGCGCTTGGCGGCTTTGCTTGAGGTTCGTTGGAACCTGCTATAGGGCACATGATCCGCGTTGGGCTTTCAAACCGACTTCCGGTGAGGGAGCCGCGATCAGGGGGGCGCGCTTCAATCCCAAGGGGGTGCCAACGCTGTACCTGGCGCTGACCATTATGACGGCGGTCAAGGAAGCCAATCAGGGCTTCGCGCATCGGATCGATCCGTGCGTGCTGTGTTCCTACGAGGTCGATTGCGAGGCCATTGTGGACCTGACAACCGAGAAGGGGAGGGGAGAAGCGTCCGTCACGCTCGACGAGATGTCGTGCGCCTGGGCGACAGCGCTCAGCAACGGGGAACGCCCGGCTTCTTGGAACGTCCATGACCGCCTGCGTTCTCGAGGCATTGCCGGCATTCTGGTTCCAAGCTTTGCGCCGGGCGCCGAGGCAGAAGATTGCAACCTCGTGCTTTGGGATTGGGGGCCAGATCTGCCGCACAAGGTGACCGTATTCGATCCGAGCGGACGGTTGCCGAAAGACCACCTATCCTGGCTATGACAGCCCTTCAAGGAGTTTGACGGCCTGCGGCGCCAACCCAAACCAGATTGTCATCTGTCTTGCTGGGACGTCTGGTTCGGGGCAGGGGAGGGCGCTTTTTCCTCCTACAACCCGCTCGCTTTGGTGAGATTGACGCGGAACCGATCGCGACGGCGCTGGTATATGCGGGTCATTTCAGCCGAGGTGTGGCCGAGCTGCTTTTGCACATGGCGCTCGTCGACCTCGGCTGAGGAGGCCAGTCCGGCTCGCAGCGAATGTCCCGAAAACCTTTGGCCGCGTTCGCCTTCCGGCAGATCACCCCGCACGCCGGCAGCAAGTGCCGCGCGCTTGACCAGCCGTGCCACCTCCTGGTCATTGAGCCGCTCGGCGCCGACCGCCTTGCCTTGGGCGGTGACACGGCGAAACAGCGGCCCATAGCCTACTCGTGCCAGTCTCAGCCACGTCTCCAGGGCCACGATAGGGCAGGTGGCGTCCGCCGAACCGCGGCCAATCTCAACTTCGCGCCAACCGGTCTTGCCGCGCAGCGTGACCAGGACGCCTTTGCCAGGGAAGAATTCGATCCAGCCACGACCGTCTTCGGTCTGGCCACGGGCCACGTCGAGCCCGACGATCTCCGAGCGGCGAAGTCCGCCCGCAAAGCCAAGCAAAAGCATGGCGCGGTCGCGCAAGCCGCGCAGCGTGCCTCGATCGAGCGTCTCCAGCATGGCAATGAGATCTTCGGGCAGAATGGCCTCCTTCTGCACTGGTGGCTTGGCGTGGCTGTTGCGAATGCCGGCCAGCACAGTGGCGATGTGCCGGTCTTTTCTGTCCAGCGGCTGACCGCGCTGGGCATAATTCCAGGTCAGGGAGGACAGACGCCGTTCAATCGTCGCAACCGTTTTTTTATCCCCTCCAGACCCAGAAGCCAGCGCCGTGATGTAGAGCCCGACCAGCTGCGGATCCGGCGGCATCGGGTCAAAATATTGCCGGCGGCACCAGGCGCAAAAGTGCTTCCAGTCTGCGGCGTAGGCGCGGCGGGTGTTGGCCGCGCTTGCCGCCTCGACATAGTCACGGGCGCGGCCAGCAAGCGCCTCAAGATGCGCCGGCAGGCGCGGATTGGCGACGGCCGGAAGAGGGGAGGGAGCTTCGGCCGGCGGTTCTTCCGGCGTTGTGCCCATCGCCAGGACGACGTCGATGATGTCGGGCAAGTCCTCAGCGATCGCGTCCTGCGGCTCGACCGACAGCCGCGCGCCCGCATCGTCGTGCGCAGCCGTGCTGTGGGACGGTCGGGAGCTCTCCTGAGAGTGCTTTGTGGGCTTTTGCTCGATGAAAACAGCCATTTCTCCCTTAGAGAGCAAAACGAACGATAATGCAATATTATCATTCGTTTTTCTCAGACGACAAGCTGTGCGTTTGTAACGCCCAAGCGTGGCAACAAGCGCACATCTCTGTTACGCTTCGTCCCCATGATTCCGACCGTCGCGCCGCCGCCATCCCCCTATCACCCCCCGGCCGTACCCGCCTGGGCACTGCCGCGCGGGCCCGTCACCGGCGACGCCGAGGCCGCCTTCCTCGCCGGTGCAGCCTTGAATTCGCTCGACAATCTCGCGCGCGCCGAGCCGGTCTGGGCCGGCGCCTGGCGTCAGCGCCTTGCCCTCAAAGCGGCCGCCGCCGCCGTCCGCCTCGCTGGCCGGACGGAAGACGAGGCGGCCCTGCGCGACGCCTGGTATCTGCGCCAGCTCGGCGACGTTGCGGGGCCCGGCGGCAACATTCTCGCCGCGTGGAAGCGTCTCGCCTCCCGATCGCCGAAGATCGACGGCGAAAGCCTGCGCGGCATCATCGAGCTGCTTGGCCTGCGCTGGAGCGCCGAGCTTGCGACGTTCCCGGATCGTATCGACGACCTCGTTCGCTCTGGATCGCCGGCGCCGTTCGCGGCCGCGGTGATCGCCGGCCAGCTGCAAGCACTCCGTCCGGACGGCGCCGTGCTGGCCTGGTGGCTCGCGGACCTGACGCTGGCACAGCGCCTGCGCTGGCCGCGGCCGGTGCCGCTGCTGGTGACGCAGGTGCACACCGCGGCGTTCCGCGCCACAGGCGGCCGTGGTCGCATTCGTCCGGGAGACGAAGGGTTTGACCGCGCGGTCTGCACCGCGCTCGCGCAAGCCGCGGCCGAAGCCTGCCGCCTGGCGGCGGACATTGCCCGCTGCGCTGAGCGGTTGGCAGTGGTGATGCCAAAACTCCGGGCCAAGGGGGCAGGGGAGGCCATCCGTCTTCTGCTCGCCGAGGACGCTGTGTCAGGCTCGTTGGTAACGCCGAGGCTGTCGCGCTTTGCGTCGCGCCGGCTGTTCGAGCGGCTGACCAAACTCGACGCCGTGCGCGAGCTCAGTGGGCGGCCGGTCTTCCGCCTTTACGGGCTTTAGACCATGGCGCGGCGGGAGCGACCAACAGAAGGACTGGATACCGAACTCGCGGACCTGCCGCCCGAGCTGCGCTGGCGCGAGTGGATGGGCCGGATCGAAGCGGTGATCTTTGCCGCAGCCGAGCCGGTGTCGCGCGACGTGCTGGCGCGGGTCGTGGGGAAAACCTGCAACATCGAGCTGGTCATCGACGACATTCGCGCCGAGCTCGCCGGCCGCCCCTATGAGCTGGTGTCCGTCGCCGGCGGCTGGCAGCACCGCACGAAGAAGAGTTTTGCCGTGGCGATCCGCGCCGCAACCGGGCTCGGCGACAATCTCCGACCTCTGTCTTCCACGGAGAGCCTGGTGTTGATGTGCATCGCCTACTTTCAGCCGATCACCCGCGGCGAGCTCGGCCTGTTCTTTGGCAAGGAGGTCAGTCGCGATCTGATCGGAACGCTGCGCGCGCAGGGCTTCATCGCATCCGGACCGCGCAGCCCGACGCCCGGCGCACCTTACACGTTCGTCACGACGCCGGTGTTCCTGTCGCACTTCGGATTCGAGACCTTGCGCGAGCTGCCAGATATGGAGGCGCTCGAGGACGCTGGGCTCCTCAGCAAAGACAGGCTGCTCGCTGGCGACATTCCACTGCCGGACACGGACGACGACGATGAGATGGCTAGCGAAATTGACATCGAGGAGGTCTGACGTTGGACCGAACGAAATTTGGAGCGGTGCGCGTCATGCTGCCCTCTGACCTCTGCTCCGCCTGAAGGCTGCTGTTGATGACTTCACCTCCGGCCATTGCTGCGAGAGCAGCGGCGATCTGAAATCCGGGGGCATTCAGCGCGATCCCAAGCGTCGGTGCTGCCTGGGCGGCAATCAGCACCTCAGTCTGCATTCCGGGGATTGCCGGCCTTGTCAGCCGAGTTGGCCGTGCCGTTCGAGCAACCGCATGAGGACCGTGTTAGCGTGGCTGAAATTCTCGCGTTGATCGCGAAGCCGATACGCCCATTTGGCGCCATGGAAGAGGTTGTTGCGCAAGCGCCAGACGATCATCAGCAGCGCAAGCATCCGGTCGCGAGGATCATTGTTCGCTCCCTCGACGACCGCTTGAACGAGGTCAGGGTGGTCCGATCGCCGAAGATCGAGAAAAGGAAAATGGCGGGTCAGCTTGCCGTCGGCGAAGTAGCGCCTCCGGAAGTAGGAAAGTTCGGCGTCATAGAGGTCGGCCCCAAGCGTTCCCGCCGCTGCCCATGCATCCACCTTTTCGCGGATACGGTCGGCGCGGGCGAAATTGCCCATGACCTGCGCTTCGAAGAGGCTCCACAGGAAGGCGAAGTCGAAGATGGCGCGGCGGTCCGGCTCGGGAAGATCGCTGAAGCCCGGCGCACGCGCCTCCAACCACTCTTCGCTCACACCACGTTCCTCCTTTTCATCGTTGCAGATGGTCATAGCTAATCCTCCGGTTCTTCGCCGCGCAGATCGAGCTCCGAAAAGTCGGTCAGGGTGTCGCAGCTTAAGCAGTGGTACATCTGCGAGGCGTCCTGGAAATGCATGCCGCAGAGGCATCCGCAAAACGGGCAGCATTCGTCGATTTCAAGATCGGCCCAGTCCCACACGCCGAGATATTCGGGAATGGCATCACGGTCATATCCGACGATCTGGAAGGCGTCGGCATTCTTGGCGACAAACCCGTCGCGGCCCGCCCGCATGAGCAACGGCAGAATGTCGGCTGGCTCGAGAGCGAACCACTCACCGCGCACGCGCGCGGCGTCGAAGCGCCTCTTGAGGTCGCCCTCGAGCTTGAAGTCTTCGGACGCCTCGATCCATCCGAGCAGACGCAACGTCGAGGGATTGCCGGTCTGAAGATTGCGTGTGCGCTTCTCGATGTTCTTCGCGACCCCGATTTTGATCGGGGAGCATCCATTCTCGTCTTCACCTAGGAAATAAACCGGCACCCAGTTGCGCTCCTTATGGAAATCGTCAGCGAAGCCGGTCCATCAACATCTCGACCACTTCCTGATTTGAGCTGGCGACGATGTCGAGCGGACGGCCTTCCTGCCGCATGTGCGCGATCAGCAGGCACCCCGCGACAGCCAGAACGGCGAGCCGGCGGAGAGATTGTGACCGCTGATCATCGCCGGCAGGCGCTCGGCGATCGGCGGATATTGCCGATTGCCAAATGTGCGTGCGTGGGGGTCATCGCGTGGATGGTCAGCGCGGCGAGCGCTATCCCCATCGCTCGCTTCTCATGGACCTGCGCATAGCTGTGGCCCTTGTCCTTCGCGTAGGCCGCAAGACCGCTCGTCATGAAGTCGCGTGCCCAGGTGTCGCAGGCGCAGCGTCGCGGGCGCGCTGCTGTCGACGGAATATCTGACGTGCTGGAATTCGTGGAGTAGCGCGAAGGCGAGCGCCAGCGCGACCAGATCGAAGGCGGCCATATGTTGCGCGTCGCCCAGCCCGTCCCGGTCTGGGGTCGGTTTTGGGCACGTCGGCCGGCCAATCGATATCGGCTGTCTGTTCGGCCGCGATGAGGGATTGCGCGCTGGCGATGCGCTGCCTGTAGTCAAATTCGAGGGGCCACTGTGCGCGCCGCCTTCGATACCGCGGTCAAGATGCGATAGGCGCCGAACACAACGTTGAGGGAGCCGACGCCTACGAGGCAATCGCCACCTACGGTCAGAACACCTCCTTTCGCGCGCTTTGCCACCTGCTACAGAACTGCGCTGCCGCCACCAGCGGCGAGGACAGCATTCGTCTTCCTCGGATCGAGACCATGCTTCGCGGCATGTCGTGCGGCAGCGACGCGCTCAAGCTTCTACACGAGCGCCGAAACGACTTCGCACACGACGTCAGCGGCCCCACTTAATTCCGGACGACGACAGATAATTCCGGACATCACACCGTCCTTTAGCATATGCTTGACTAGAGAAGCGTCGTAGTGCTTCTGCTTAGCTGGGGTCGGATGCACGTGCATGACTGCATATGTTAGACAAGGTCTTGTGGAAATCGGGGCCAACCCTGCTCCGCGGCGGCGTCCGACCAAGCGCCCTTCCTTCCCCGAACAGGTGGCGGTCGCGGCGCGGTTGCTTGCTGCCATCGCCAACGACAAGCGCCTGTTGACACTCATTCATTTGATGGATGGCGAAAGAACGGTGTCAGATCTGCTCGCCCCAGTGGGCTGCACTAAGCACTCCATTTCGCTACATCTAAGAGAGCTCGTCGAACATGGAGTTCTCGAGTGCCGCGCCGAAGGCTCCTGGCGGTACTATTCCTGCAAGTCCGAAGAAGCCAAGGCTATCATCAGGTTGCTTGATGATCTGGCCAGAAATAATGAGCTTCCAGCATTCCCATCCGGGGTTCCGCAGCGACCTTGCAGAAAGAGGCGATCAAGGTAGGCCGTCCGATTGGCTTGACAACGAGCGTTCCCCAACGAGTTGCGAGCGCGTTAGAGAAATCGAAACACACCATGGGACAAGCTTGATCAAGGCCGGAAAAAAGGTGTGGTCACCGCGCGCAGGAAGGGTAAGGACATCAGGTTTGTCGAGCCAGTTGATCGAGAGCCTGATTGATGCGTGCGCGCAGCGGCCGGCGAGCATTCCTCAAATGCATCGATTTTTGGTGGCATAAGCGCCTCAGTCGGCGTCGGCCCTCTTTACTATGGCTCTCAAAAGAATCGCTGCCGATAGCGTGATACCTCCCAATCCTATATAAAGACTGTCTAATGTGATGCTTGTCCTGCGGGGGGAAAGGCGATTCTCGGGGATGTCCGGTTATACAAACAGAACGGTGCTATCGAGGAGCGTGGTCGAAATGGGCCTCTTCTCCGCGGTCATGAACACCCTGGTGTTAATTCTGCCTCTCTACATGTTGCAGGTCTATGATCGCGTCTTGCCTGCGGCCAATCTGGATACTCTCACCTACCTAACATTGCTTGCGCTTTCGTCGCTCTTGCTCTTCGGCGTGCTCGAAGTCGTGCGGGGTGTATATGCAAGCCGGCTCGCGGCGCGACTGGATGTCTCTTTGGGCACATCGTCTTTTCTCGCTGCAATGAGTGGCCCCCGAGCTGGGCTCGGCGATGTCCAGGCCTTACGTGACTTGGCAACCCTGCGGGGATTTATCGCCTCGCGAACCATTTTCTTTCTCTTCGATCTTCCTTTTGGGCCCATCTTCGTAGGGCTGCTTTATTTCATCCACCCGTTGCTGTTTCTTGTAACGGTCGTCGGGGCGGTTCTCATGGTTTTCATCGCCGTAATGAACCAAGTCGCCAGTTCGCGGTCGGGCAAAGAGGCGGCAGAGAATCTAAGCGGCGCAATGAATTCGGCACAGGCCTTCGCGCGAAACTTCGAAACCGTTCGCGCACTCGGCAT
Source organism: Mesorhizobium sp. B2-5-7 (assembly GCF_006440875.1). Taxonomy (NCBI): domain Bacteria; kingdom Pseudomonadati; phylum Pseudomonadota; class Alphaproteobacteria; order Hyphomicrobiales; family Phyllobacteriaceae; genus Mesorhizobium; species Mesorhizobium sp. B2-5-7. Next base: position 601,854 of record NZ_VFUO01000005.1, read on the forward strand.
GGTTTCCAATGCGATAGAGTTCTGGGGCGCCCGTTTTTCCGGCTCTCTGCACGCTTCCGATGGGCTCGCTCGGACCAATGCATTTTATGGCGGTGTTTCTCGAACGACGCGATCAATATTGCAAATCGCGATATTGGGCGTCGGTGCTTATCTGGTTCTGCACAACGAGATGACCGCCGGTATGATATTTGCGTCCTCGATGATATCCGCGCGCGCCTTGCAACCTCTTGATCAGATCATAGGAAGCTGGCGGCAGATCATCGACGCCAACCTTGCTTGGAAGCGGCTTTCAGCTGTACAATCGAGGTCCGGACCAAAGGAAAATGTCGCATTGCCAACGCCCCAAGGAGCGTTGAGCGCGGATCAGTTAGTCTACCATCTTCCAGGTTCGGCTGACGGCTCGCTACCGCTGATAAAGCGGGTGACCTTTGAAGTCGCCGCTGGGGAAACAGTCGCGATCGTCGGGCCAAGCCAGGCTGGAAAATCGACTCTGGCGCGCCTCATCGTCGGTGCCGTCGAGCCCCGCTCGGGGGTAATCCGCATGGACGGCGGCGATATTCGAAACTGGGATCCGGAGGAGCTTGGCCGTTATATTGGCTATCTTCCGCAGGATGTAGAGCTTTTTCCAGGAACCATTGCTCAGAACATTACGCGTTTCGAGCCGGATGCGCCCGACGGGAAATTGGTTCAAGCAGCTCAACAGGCCCAGGTGCATGAGCTCATCCTAGGTCAGAGGGATGGGTATTCGACGTTGATCGGCCCGACCGGCGTTCGGCTTTCGGGTGGCGAGCGTCAGCGCATAGGCCTTGCGCGCGCCTTTTACGGCGATCCCAAGCTATTGGTTCTCGACGAGCCCAATGCAAATCTCGATTCCGACGGCGAAGCCGCTCTCGAGCGGGCGATCATCCAGGCCCGTTCACGAAAAACGACCGTGCTCGTCATCACCCACCGGCCCTCCCTCGCTTCCAAATGCGATCGCATCCTCATGCTTCGAAATGGTCAGGTCGAGATTTACGGTTTGACCAAGAACGTCCTCGACCAACTTGCCCAGCGACGGGGCCAAGCGGCAGCGGCGGCGGCCGCTCCGTCGCATGACAATGAAGGAGTGGTGCCTTTCCCGTCACCGGCTCGCGTCGACATAAAGGTCGCCAATGATGGTTCCTAGCCAAGCCATTCAAGCGCACGCCAAGGTGTATCGCTGGCAGCGCAATGTCGACACACGCACGAATCGGATCACGCTGGCCGGCTATGGAAGCGTGGCCGTTTTCGTGCTCGGCTTCGGCTTCTGGGCGGCCACCGCACCAATCGGGGGAGCGACGATCGCGCCGGGTGTGGTGGCTGCAGCTGGGCAAAATGTCATGATCCAGCACCTCGAAGGAGGCGTGGTCAGCAGCATCAAGGTCCGGGAGGGCGACAGGGTCTCAAGAGGCCAAGCCCTGATCGTGCTCGATCCGACGGTCGCGCAATCCCAACTGAACCGCGTTCTAAAGCAGTGGGTTGCACAAAAAGCCGAAATTTCGCGGCTCGAAGCAGAGCGGGACGGACTTGTGAAAATTGTCTTGTCCAGTGACCTCGGAGCATATTCGGGGGCTTCCGAATATAGCGATGTCTTCGGAGAGCAAAGCAAGGAATTTGAGGCGCGGCTAGCGCGTTACGCCGCGGAACAGGGGATTCTGAAGCAACGGGTAGCAGCACTTCAGGATGCCATTGTTGGGCTCAAGGCCCAAAAGGAGGCCGCGGAAAACCAGCTCGCAATCGTCAATGCGGAAACCGAACGCAAAAAGCGTCTGCTGGAAAGAGGACTGACAAATCGTTCGGAATACACAGATCTTCTACGCAGCACCGCCGACTTGGTAGGCCAGGCAGGGTCTCTAGAGGCGCAGATCGCCAGTTCTGCAACCCAGACCGTCGAAGCGCGTCAACAGATTGAACGGCTAACAACCAGCCGGGTCGAGGATGCCGTGACCGAGATGAACAAAGCACGGGCACAGGTCGCGGACCTGGAGGAACAAATCAACGCTGCTCGATCGGTCCTGGACCGGACGATCATCCGGGCGCCGGTGGACGGCATCGTCGTTCGATCCCTCTACAATTCTCAAGGCAGCGTCATCAGAGCGGGAGAGGTTGCGATGGAACTCCTGCCGACCACGAACGAGCTCATCGTCGAGGCCAGGATAAAGCCCGAAGACATCGACTCGATCCGGGTGGGGCAGGATGCGAATATGATGTTTACGGCGCTCAATGCGCGCACGACGCCGAAAGTACCCGGAAAGGTGTTCTACATCTCGGCAGACCGGCTGATTACCCCCAGCACGGGGCTGCCTTATTTCACCGTACGGCTGAAAATGGCCGACAAGCTGCCACCGCAGGTCAAGCCCGAGCAGATCTATCCGGGCATGCCGGTCGAGACATTCATCTCAACGGGCGAGCGGACGTTTCTGGCCTACCTCACCAAGCCACTGGTCGATTCGTTCCAGCGGGCATTCCGCGAGAAATAGGCCCCGCCCTGCGTCTTTGATGTCCGAAATTCAGATATGAAGCGGGCGCCGGTTTGATCCGGCGCCCGCTTCACATTGGTCCTTGCGGCCGTTGAACTGTCAGACGAAGTGGAATTCGTCCGGATGATAGCCAACCACGGTCCGGCCAGTGCCATCGTCGGCTACCGTGAAGCTGTCTGCATCGTACGCTCCGATGATGTGGAGCGTGGCATCATGGGTACCATCCGAAACCAGCAGCGTTCCTCCGCTTCCGTCCTGGTTCATATGATAGACGGCGGATGTTGCTGTGCCGAACAAGATGTCTCCGAGGTCCACCTTGTCATCATTGGTGATGCCGGCGATGCTTCCGCTGAAATCGAATGAATCATCCAGCTGCAATGTGCCGGCAGCATCCGCCGCAAAGGCGACGTTGGTGGAAGAGGCTGCGTGAAATTCCAGCTGCGACATGTTGCCGATTATGGCATCGCCTTCCCCGGTGACTTGACCACCTATCACAATGTCACCGCCATTGGCCCAGATCAGTCCGGAATTGGCGACGGCACCATTGACCGTCAGGCCACCCGAACCCGTCGCCTCCAGAATCCCGGAGTTGGCGACTGTGCTGCCGCCAGTGTCGATGACCAGCGCGTGGATGCCGGTGGCGAGGATCGTGCCCTGGTTGTCCAGGGACAGCAGGCCGCCGCCGAGTTGACCGGCGCCGGAGATGGTGTTGTCGACATTGGTCAGGGTGACATCGGCTGCGGTGCCGGAGATCACGTTCGCTTCGCTGTCGGAAAGGACGATCTGTCCACCGCCCTGCAATGTTACGCCGTGCTGGATGAGTTGCAGCAGCGTATCGCTGCCGGTCGAGTCGAGCGAGATGAGGCCGGTATTGTTGACCGTGCCGCTCAGCGGCAGCAATGCGCCGTCGCCGATCGTCATGGTGCCGGCATTGTTGACCACCGGCGTCTGGTCGAAGACGAAATTGCTGCCGGTCAGCGCATTGGAATGCACACCGTCGAGCGTGATCGATTGGCCATCCGCAAGTGTGATCATCGCATTGCCGTTACCATCGTCGGCCATATGCGCCTGGACGTCGGCGAAGCTCGCGAAACCGGAATAGCCGATGAGATCGATATGGTCCGCGGCCGTGTCGAAGCTGTGCACCGTGTCATTGCCAATCGGCTGCGAGAAGACGAAGAGGTCGTTGCCGTGCGAGCCGGTCAGCACGTCGTCGCCGGACCAGGCAAAGATCGGCGAACCCGGCGCGTAGGCTTCGACATTGTCGGAAACCAGCTTGGCCCCCGTGTTGCCATCCGCTCCCGTCCAGGTCTCGGCGATGTTCAGGACGACCGCACCCGCAAACCCGGTTGACGAGGTGATCGCCAGGGAACGCACATCGTTTGTTTGCACGGTCCAGTTGCCGTCGCCATTGTTCGTCCCCGCGTTCAGGCTCCAGCCTGAGGGAACGCCGGTGACCGTGAGCGTGATCAGGTCGTTCGGATCCGCCGAAGGGTCGGTCAGAGCCAGGTTGATGGACTCTCCAGCAACGCCTGCCGGCTTGACATGCGTGTTGGTGATCAGGGTTTGCAGGCTGGTGCCGCCGCTCGTCAGCGTCACGCCTGAAAGGTCGACCAGGATGTCATTTGCGGGGTTCTGGGTTGCCCCGACTTGTTCATAGACATAAGTGTGGGCCACGCCATTGATGGTTGCGGAGAACGCCACCGTCGCACCGGCATTTCCAATATCGTTATTCTTCAAATATTGAACGACTGCCGCAACGCGCGAGGTGTCGGTCCCGTCCAAGCTTAGCGCGGCACTATAGGCGTCCGCGTCGTCGAAGGTAACCATGCCGTTCGAAATCGTATGTGATTTCACGGTTTGACCGCCGATGGTCAAAGTGGAGTTCGCACCGTCAATATTGGTGCCGGTTGCCGCGGCGGGTGCGCCTTGCAAATCGAGGAAATCGGCAGCTCCGACGAAGTCGGTAATGACGTCATATCCGGTGACGGTCCCGGCATCGCCGCTACCGCCGATGATCGCCAAGGACTGCGCACTGTTGATGATAAACGTGTCGGCGCCTCCGCCGCCCGTCATTGTGTCCGCATCGAGCCCGCCGGTAATGGTATCTGCCGCGGATCCGCCGATCAGCACATTGGCGCCGCTTGAGCCGGTCAAGGTCATCACGCCGGACGAAAGGCTCGCGTCGATGTTTTCCATGCCGTCGACAGTGGTATTGGCGGCGGTTGTTTGGTTCGCATTCGCTAGGTTGATCGTGGCTGACGTCGTCTGAATGAGCTTGAGCGTGTCACTGTCTATGCCGGCCGCCGCCGCTGCGGCGTCACCATGGATTACGACCTGCCCGCTTCCGCCGTTTACACCCACCTGATAGACAATTATGTCGTTTCCACTGCCTCCGATGTAGGTGCCACCACCTGCCTTGCCTATGATGATGTCGTTCCCTGCGGCTCCATCGAAATTATCCTTGTTGCCGGTGCCTATCATGATTTCACCAGCAGAGGTCCCGATGATCGTGTTTCCACTGCTACCCCGATTGTCGATAGTGACGGTCGCCACTGGCCCTGAGGCGGTTCCGTCTGTCACTTGGTATTGGAACGACCCCGCCGCATTCGCGTCATCCTGGAACGTAACAAACCCGTTATTGCCCGCACCCTGGGTGTGTGATGTTGTTCCACTTGTAGCGCTTCCGACGCTTCCTCCGAGCACGTCAAGAATGGGGTTGTCTGGGTCCGTGTCGTTGGCGACCAGGGCCCACTCGGGAATATCAAACGACTGATTGTTCCCCGCGCTGGTGATAACGAGGTCGGCCGCGGTTACCGGCGCGTCGTTGGTGCCGTTGATCGTCACCGTCACCGCCTGGATATCGGATACCGCATGATTGTCCGTGCTTTGCACGGTGTAAGTCAGCACCAGTGATTGTCCTGCCGCGAGATAGTTGAACGCCTGGGTGCCCGAGTTGAACGTCCAGCTCAGATTGTGGGTGTCAGCGGGATCCGCGGCAAGGCCCGAGATCGGCGTCACACTCAGCATCGCCAGCAGCTGTGCGTTGGTCAGCCCAAGTCCGGTAATGGCGCCCGAGGCCACGACTGTCGTCACCGAAGAACTCACGGCATCGGTAAGGTCCGAATCATTCACGGTGAGCGTGCCGGATGTCAACAGGCCCGCGTTTGTTTCGGTCAATGTCGCCGCCGCGCTGTCAGCCGTTCCAGTCGCCACCAGATGGATGTCGGGCGCGTCGTTGGTGCCGGTGATGGTGACGCTGACGGTGCGCGGCACGGAACCGCCGTGGCCGTCGAGCACGTTGAAGGTGAAGGTCTCGACCTTGGTCTCGGTAGCGGCGAGGTACTCGACGGCGCTCGCCGCCACACTGTAGTTCCAGGTCACCACGCCGCCCAGGCCGCTGCCCGTGCTGTCGGTCGTGACGCTGGCCGTGAGACTGCCGAGCGCGCCGCCCGAAGGTGTCACGGCGCTGATGCTGTGGGCGTCGGTGAGGTCGACATCGGTGAAGGCAATGGTACCGGTGTCGGTGAGGTTGCCGACCGGGGTGACCAGCTCGGTGACCGCCCCGGTGACATCCGCCACGGCGACGACAGGCGCGTCGTTGGTGCCGGTGATGGTGACGCTGACGGTGCGCGGCACGGAACCGCCGTGGCCGTCGAGCACGTTGAAGGTGAAGGTCTCGACCTTGGTCTCGGTAGCGGCGAGGTACTCGACGGCGCTCGCCGCCACACTGTAGTTCCAGGTCACCACGCCGCCCAGGCCGCTGCCCGTGCTGTCGGTCGTGACGCTGGCCGTGAGACTGCCGAGCGCGCCGCCCGAAGGTGTCACGGCGCTGATGCTGTGGGCGTCGGTGAGGTCGACATCGGTGAAGGCAATGGTACCGGTGTCGGTGAGGTTGCCGACCGGGGTGACCAGCTCGGTGACCGCCCCGGTGACATCCGCCACGGCGACGACAGGCGCGTCGTTGGTCCCGGTGACCGTCACCGTCACCAGCTGGTCAACCGTGCCGCCATGCCCGTCGGCAATCGTGACCGTGAAGTTTTCGGTCGCCGTCTCGCCCTCCGCCAGATACTGCGTCGCGCTGTTGGCAACCTGGTAGGTCCAGCCAACCGTGCCAGGCTCCGTGGTCGCCAGTTCGCTCACCGCGCCCATCGTCAGCGTGCCGCCCAGCGTGTTGGTGCCGGCCGCCACCACGCTCGTGGTGTGCACGTCGATCAGATCGATGTCGTTGAACGCAATCGTCCCGGTGTCCGACAGCGTCGGGTCCGCGGCATCTTCCGTCACCGCCCCCAGCGCATCCGTCGCCGCCGCCGTGATCGTCGGATCGTCGTTGGTCCCGGTGACCGTCACCGTCACCAGCTGGTCAACCGTGCCGCCATGCCCGTCGGCAATCGTGACCGTG